>NZ_CP055263.1:2297500-3497500 GCF_014217835.1 Metabacillus sp. KUDC1714 | reverse complement strand
GTTTCATCACTTCGACTAGGGCTTCTTTATATTTTTTTACCGCTAGATCGCGATGTCTTTCTAATGTTTCCCATGTGACTTCAGGTGTAACATTTGGGTTTCCATCACGATCCCCGCCAATCCATGAGCCAAAACGTAGGAAATTAGGAACTTCCCAATTATGACCTGGAAATTGTTCAACAAGACCTTCCTCTAGATCCTGATGTATTTCTGGAAGCACATCAAAAAAGGTTTGATCAAAATAATAAAGCCCATTACGTACTTCATCCATGACAGTTGGTTTACGATCACGTAATTCATCTGTTTGCCATAGAATTGTTACATCATTTAGTAAACTATCCTCAAGCTTTTTACGCTCTTTTTTCGTTAACATGTTATTATCTAAGCTTTTCAATATTGTCGAGATTCGCTTTTGAATCTCGATTACTGAACGCTTTGTTGCTTCTGTAGGATGCGCAGTAATAATTAGTTCCAATGATAACGTGTTCAGTACGTTTTGAATGGTCGTCACATCTATTTCATTTTCTTTCAGAGCTAATATAGCACTTTCAATCGATGCTGGTTGTACAACATGGTTATCTTGAAGCTGATATTCGCGACGTCGACGAATACGGTGATTCGACTCTGCAGCATTTATAAGATGAAAGTAAATAGAAAAAGCTCGAATAACTTGCTTTCGCATCGGAGTATCCAAATTCACAATTTCTTCTTTAAGTTCATTATATATTTGCTCGTCAAATTGATTTCGAAGAGTTTTCGCCATTCCCCTTAGCTTTTCAACTTTATCAAGAAGCTCCGTTCCCCCATGATGAACAAGGATTTCTCCCAAAATATGCCCAAGAGATTTTACATCGCGACGTAATGGAAGACTGCTATCATTTGTTTCAATTCTAGTTGTCATCGTGTCACCTTCTCCTTAAAAATTGTTATTCTATTAAATAGTAAGATAATTCTATCATATCATTTCTAAAGGAAAATTTCATCTTTAATTGCTAAAAGTGATATCATTTTAAGATTAAAAGCTAAATTTCTATCTAATTAATATATCATTTCCGCAAATAATCAACTAAATAATCCAATAAAGTAATTTTTTACCTATATACTTTATATTTTGAAATAATAAAAAGTCTGACACTTTATTCTTTTCAGACTTTTATTATTTGAATTACCCCTTTGCTTTGACTATTAAACTAGTTAAAAACTCTTCGTACATATCCCTAAAACAACTTGGACGGAACATATTTGCTGCATGCCCTGCATGTTTGATCTCCTTATATATAACGTGAGGGATTACTGTATTTAAATCTGTTAATGTCGATTTGTACATACTGTCATGATCCCCCATCACCCACAGAATTGGTACTTTTAATAAAGATAAGTCGCTTCGCAAATCATATTTAAGACGATGTTGAATCGCACTTTTTAAAATATTATCATTTAATTCAAGACCATATTTATAATAAATTTTGTTTGAAATAATTGAATAAGGATCTAACAAACTCTCTTTTGGATAGATATCATGGGAATATTTCCTTAACCATGTTGGGTAGTCTTCATGACGAATCTCCCAATAATGCTTGAACACATCAAATAGTTGTGATGGTGAATTATAATGACCACCTATAAAGCACAGACTTTTCACTTTATTATTCCACTTTTTTGCAAATATCGTACTAGGATAACACCCATAGCTAAGTGAGCATAAATGAGCCTCTTTAAGTCCTTCCTGCTCATAAAAATCCTCTAATTGTGAGACCAAATTAGTTAATGTAAAATCAACTGCTTTTCCTCGATCCTCACCATGTCCAAGTAAATTGTAAGAATACGTGTTAAACTGGCGGTTAAAGTACTCCATTGGCTTTTTAAACGCATCCTTTGTTCCAGTTAGTCCATGTATAAAAATTATATTTTCTTTCATTTTTCCTCCATTCAAAAACCGCAAGCACAACAAGAAACCTGAGAATTATAATAGTACTTTATATCCCAAATAATAATACATTAATGTAAAAAAACAATAACTTATTAGTTAATATTTTGTAATATGAAATAATAAAAAATCACCCTGCTTATAAAAAGCAGGGCTATTTACTTAATCATTCATTTCCTTTAACACAATTGTCACTTTAAACAAATCACCATCTACATCAATATCTAAAACACCATCATGTAAATCAATAATTGATTTAGCAATCGCAAGACCTAAACCAGACCCTTCTGTATGGCGTGATTCGTCACCGCGTTTAAATCGTTCAAATAGCTCATCACTATCATCGCTTAGCTCATATTTTGATACATTCTTGAACGTGATAATCACTTCGCTATTTTCCATTTTTATATTAATATACGCTCTAGTGTTTTCTAATGAATATTTAAGGATGTTGCCAATTAAGTTTTCAAACACACGCCAAAGCTTTTGACCATCCACAAATGCATATACTGGCTTATCTGGATTTCCAACGCGAAATTGCACCTGTGAAGCTTGAATAGTTTCATTGTATTCAGCTAAAGCCTGCTGGAGCAATTGAACAATATCAACTTTACTTTTAATTAGTTCAATGTTCCCGCTAGCCATTTTTGAGGCTTCAAAGAGATCATCAATCAACACTTTTAACCGCTTTGACTTCCGATCAATAATTTCAATATACGTACTACGTTCATCATCCGCTAACTCTGGGTTTTTCAAAAGTTCAGAATACGTGATAATTGAGGTTAAAGGTGTACGTAAATCATGGCTAACATTTGTAATTAACTCCGTTTTTAGTCGCTCACTTTTTGCTTGAGCTTTTTGTGAAGTTTTCACACCGCGCTTCATGATATTAATATCTTTCGCTAGGTTAGCGAGTACTGATTTTCCGACTATCTTTACATCTGGTTCAAAACGACCATTTGCTAAAGCACTTGTGTTGCGAATAATCACGTTAAAATAACCTATTCTTTTTATAATTAGAATAAAAAGTGGTATTCCTACTATAACAAAAGCAGGTATATATAAAAGAAGAAAAGCCTGTTCAACAAAAATGAGGACTGTCCCTACCCCAAATGAAAATACAATGGCTAATAGAAGAAACACTTGTGTTCCTACACGCCTATTTAGGAATGAGGTACTTACTATTTGTAAAAATTGTGCTATTAATGTATTTTTCCAGATTTCTTGATCAGAAGGTAAAGCTTTTAGTCTTGGATACAAATAAATTCCTTGTACTACTGTTAATCCAAAAAATATTGACAAGGTGATAAGGTGATAGATGATTATCTCCAGAATTCCTAATATATATACACTGTAACCTAAATAGGGCTGATCAAAAATAAATGCAATTGTTATGATTGCTGTGATACCACAAAGAAGCAGTGCAACATCAAATGGAATTTTATTATATAAACCTACCCATTTATTTGGTTTAATTCTTCTTAACAGCTTTGATTTTTTTTCAATGATTATACTTATAAGTAATGCGATGATCGCCCCAATTGTGTAAATCCAAAACACAATTCTTTGTATATTATAATCATGATAGTTAGCCATAATAAAATTTGAGTTTGGAGTTTTTTTCGAAATTGCAATCTTCCCTTCATATAAAGCGTTCGAATTATTGGTTATTTCATTGATGATTTCCTCATTCGCTATATGTAAAGGTACTTCCTTCATGTCAAGATAGCTTTGCTTTTGTGTAGGAAAACTACGGATAAAATACATACTTTTATCATTTATGCTATCTACTGATTTACTATCATTTTCAGGGAGATTTGTGTAAACTTCACCAGTTGTTGTGTTTTTCAGGTAATAAACAAATGCTTCTTTATAATTTGCAAAATCCCCTCGATAGCTTTCTAGCTCCTTATAATATTCATCAATTCTTTGTTCTTTTTCTTTGACAATTTTATCTTTGATATACTCATCACTCTCAAAATTTTTCGTGATGTCTTCAATCTTTTTATCTCTTTCTTTAATATAGATATCGGCAACTTTTTGGTTATCTTTCTCTAATGCGACATTAATTCTAGATTCATATTGCTGCTCAATACTTGTTATTTGTTCGGTTAAGTCGCCATATTGATACCGATGCTCTTCTATTTCATCATTTGATACAGTAATCGATTTTTTCATGTCTTCTTTCATTGGATAAGAAATTTCAAACGCATTTACATAATTCAATAATTGATCTACCGTGTCATCAAATTGCATTGTCTTAAAATAACTTTGTTTCGTAAACTCACTATTATTAGATAACGCTGACAAAACACCACTAATGCCATAGGTTACTAAAAAGAACCATGCGATAATCGCAATTCTATTTTTCCATTTTGTATCCAATTCCCCATACCACCTTTAAATATCTTGGATTTTTAGGGTCGATTTCAATTTTTTCACGAATTTTACGAATATGCACAGCAACGGTATTATCCGCATTGTAGCAAGGTTCCTTCCAAACCTTTTCGTAAATTTCAGAGATCGAAAACACTCGACCAGCGTTCATCATCAACAGCTCAACAATTTTATATTCGATCGGCGTTAATTTTACCGCATCTCCATTAACGGCAACTTCTTTCGCTGCTTGATCTATCGTAAGTCCGTTAAGATCAATCGTTTTATTTATTCCTTCAAACGGTCCTAATTTAACATATCTTCTAAGTTGGGATTTAACCCTAGCAATGAGTTCAAGAGGATTAAAAGGCTTTGTCACATAATCATCTGCACCTACTTGCAAGCCTAAAATCTTATCGGTATCTTCACTTTTAGCACTTAAAATAATAATCGGGATATTCTTTTGTTCACGTATTTTAAATGTCGTTGCAATTCCATCCATTCTTGGCATCATAATATCCAATAGAATAAGATGAACTTCATGTTCATATAAACGCTCAATTGCTTCGACTCCATCCTGTGCCGTTAACACGGTCATTCCTTCATTTTTTAAATATATTTCAATTCCATCACGGATTTCTTTATCATCATCCACTACTAAAACAACATAATTATTCATCGATTCACTCCTCCTTTCCAAAGTATACCATGAGTGTATTTGCTAGGAATGATCTAAGTATAAGCAAGAGTTCTTAAAATAAAGGTAGGGGAAAAATGAAGAATTTCTTAAGATATGTGAAGAATTGGAGAATTGTTTCTTTACTAAACAACGAAAAAACCCCCATCAAAAAATGGGGGTTCCTCAAGTTTTTCATATAATGAAAGTATCAGGGGGGATACTGTCACGTTTTTATTACCCTCTGTTCCTAGATGATAAACCTAAAAAAATAACTTTTTTTATTTAACGATTGATTGAGCGAGATTTATTAACACTTCTGCATGTTCTTCAGAAAATACTTTACCAGATTTCGCTTTTATTTGATTGATATAAGCTCCTATCTGTCCATCTCTAGCCTCCTTATTTCCATTTTCTTCAGATGCTTTAGCTGCCTCAAGTTTGCTAATAAATGGTTTAGCATTTTTCCCTTTGTCACCACTTTGAACTAGGAAGTGTTCAGTTAAATTCCTTAAACTATCATAGTTCACCGTAACCATAAAGTTTACCGAAGCATTTGACATATTTCCTGCGTTATCTGTAGCCTCTGCTTTTATAGAATGTGTCCCTAACCCTAACTGATAAGCCGGTGCTATTACATCCTCACAAGTTGAGGAGGAAATCCCTGATAGCTTATCTTCAGCTAAGCATGAAACTCTCACTTCCTGGTCCACACTGAACTCAGCAGCATCTTTTAAAGAGAAAGTAATTGTTGGTGCTGTTTGATCCAGATTGATTTCGACTGAATTCTTCTCTTCACGATTACCTGCCTTATCAACACTCCAGTAATGTAAAAGATGTTTGCCATCATTAGAAATCTTAACTGAATTTCCCGTTTTTTCTACTTCTTCATTTAACTCGTAGTGAGTCATATCAATACCAGAATCATTATCTTCAGCAATAAAATTCACAGTAACAGGCTCCAAATACCAATGAGTGTTTTCCTTCCCCTCAATTTCATGCTTCGTTATCGGAGCTGTTTTATCAGGTCGTTTAACTTCTACTACATCGATATTTGGTGCTGATGGTTTTTTCATTCCTTCACCAATAAAGAAGCTTGGATGTGGTGGCTGATTATAGCCGACATTTTGCCACGCTATCGCTAATCTGTATTGCGGGTCATGCATCAACGTAAAGATACGATGATCTGTTTTCTCTGTTGTCATAAAAATTCGTAATGCACTGCTATCCTCAGTTCTCCAAATGATCTCTTCACGCCAATCACCAAAAAGATCAGCTTGTAGGGCAGGACTACCTTTTGTTCCGTTATTAGATAAAGTTCCTTCTGCGGTTAGTAAGTTTACTAGCTTTCCATTTTCATAATCCCACTTGTCAATTGTTCCTTCTCCGGCGCCTTTTGCTTCATCAAAATTATGATCAGATACTTCACGAAGCAAGTCACCATCCCACCAAGTTGCAAAGTTGGAAGTAGGAATGCTTTCTGAAATTTTTTCACCCTTTGCTGTGTGTAAACCACCAATTTTGCTGTTCCATGCGCCTGAAATTGCCCAAGCTTCAGCCCCAGAATGTCTTGGATCGATATCTGCTGTCAATCCTCGACCTGTATCCTGTCCTGTTTTTTGCCCCCAAATAATGTCACCTGTGGCTGCATCACGCATATCATAGCCATATTCTCCATCCTTATGTTCCTGTACAGCATAAACTTCAAGTCCAGATCGTTCTGGTAAGAAATCACTTACATGAAGTGCGTCACCATGACCTAAGCCTGTTGTATAAAGACCTGTACCATCATCATCTACAACCATTTGACCGTATACAATTTCATCCTTACCATCTTTATCAATATCTGCAACGCTAAGTGAATGATATCCTTGTCCTGCATAATCTTGATTTCCATCATCATTTGAATCAAATGTCCATTGTTTTGTCAGCTTACCGTCTCTCCAATTATATGCAGTAAGCACAGTTCTTGTATAATAACCACGGGCCATCACAATGCTCGGTTGTTCACCATCCAGATAAGCAACACCTGCAAGGAAGCGATCAACACGGTTACCGTATCCATCACCCCATGAAGAAACATCACCACGTGGTGGTTCGTAATCAGTAGTTTGCAACTCTTTACCTGTTTTTCCTTCGAAAACAGTCAAAAATTCTGAACCTTGTAAAATGTAACCTGAACTATTTCGATGATCAGCCTCCGCTTTTCCGATGACATTTCCTTGTCCATCAACCGTGCCATCAGCTGTTTTCATCGCAATTTCCGCTTTTCCATCACCATCAAAATCATAAACTAAAAACTGCGTATAGTGTGCACCAGCACGGATATTTTTTCCCAAATCAATGCGCCATTTCAATGTTCCATCAAGCTCATAAGCGTCGAGATAGACATTCCCTGTATATCCAGCTTGAGAATTATCCTTTGAATTTGTTGGATCCCATTTTAGGATAACTTCATACTCTCCATCACCATCAAGATCACCCACACTCGCATCATTGGCACGATATGAGTACGGATCTCCCAGTGGTGTTACGCCGTCCTCAGGCTTTTGAAGAGGGATATCTAAGTAATTATTACTTAATACCTTGATGTTTTCTTGTGACTTCTGTTCTTTTCCATCTAAGACTGCACGAATCTCATAAACTGAATCAGTCTTGCCGTCCTTATCAACAAAGTTCGTACTTGATGTAATTGGTGAAGAATTAAGCTTTTCTCCATCACGATACACATTAAAGCTGATATTTTCAGGATCTGTTCCTAACATCCGCCAGCTGACATGTACACCCTCTTCTGTTTTAATGGAAACCGGTGAACGACCTAAATCCTCCATTTGTCTCTTTAAAACTGTAACTACTGGTGTTTCGATACTGTCAGAATGTTCAGAGATACCACCGGCATTTACGGCAGCAACCTTGTAAAAGTAAGGAATTGTTGTTAAAACCGTTTCATCTTTATAGCTTATTTTGTCTGTTCTACCGACTAATTCGTAAGTTCCATCCTTTTTCTCAGAGCGATAAATATTATAAGTGATCGCACCTTCAACCCCGCTCCAACTAATGATAAGATCGTTTTTGTTCACTTTACCCACTTCAAGATTCTCTGGAGCCTGAGGGACTGGCTGTGAATCATCGATCATTGAAACCTCAAGTGGCATTGATGGGACCGTTTCGACGTCTATCCGATCAATTGTCGTAACGGAATACTCATAATTCATTCCAACTTGAACAGAAGTGTCAGTAAAAGAGTTTGTCGTTGTACTATCAATTAACTCAATAGAATCTGAGCCAACCACTTTTCGATAAACATTATATTTAACAGCTTCTTCTACAGACTTCCATGATAAAGTAACTGATGGTTTTGAAACGTCAATGTTTTTGGCTTCAACCTTTAGTTCCGAAGGAGCTAACAAAACCGGTGTGAGTTCTACACCATTTACAATCCCAGTAGAACCACCAAAATCAAAATTCATTTGACCATCTTTAACAGAAACTTGAGGAATTACCTTCTCTGTGTAGTTTTTGCTAGGCGCTGAAATTTGCCCATAATCTTGACCTTCAATTTGAACTGTTGTTCTTGCACTACCTAAGAAATCTCCTACATACACCTTTACCGCATAGAGACCATTCGGAACATCAGCATTAAATTTCCAACCAACATTAAAATAACCGAGCCAGTCACGCAGAAGATCTCCACCTGTTCCGCGATCCCTGCCGATCATTCCAGTTGCATCAACGATCCCATAACCTCTTTCCTTCGTATATACTGTGGAAAGATTCACTTCTGTATATCCTTCAGCAACTGGATTTCCAGCTAGTCCAAAATCAAATTTAGTCGTTGCTTTTTTCGTTTGAATGTTTACGACATCTGATTGCTCTGATTCACCTTTACCGTTTATCGCAGTGACAATCACATCATATGCCTTATCCTCTTCCATACCGGTAATATTCAATCTTGGAACTGTAGCTGTCCCAATTAAATCGTACTCACTATCAGTTGAAAGCTTGCGATAAATCTTATATATATCAGCTGATTCTACTTCATTCCAGGTTAATACAGCTCCTGCATTACTGATGCTACTTGCGACTACACCAGTTGGCTTAGCAGGTACATTTGCTGGTGGTTCAATATCAGTAACATAAGAAGATAGCGGAATATCAAGCTCTTTTACATCACCAGAAATCAACCTTGCAAGTTGAATTGCTCCATATTCTTGGAAATGTGTATTATCTTGTGAACCATTTGGGAACGCTGTATACATTCCTGGCTCTGTATGAAGAAATACAGAAAGTGTCCCTTCAGGACCAATTGAATCATAATAAGCAACACTTAAAGTACTTAGGTCTACCAAAGTTACTTCAAGTTCTTCTGCAACTTCCTTCATCCCTTGTACATATTCAGGAAAACTAACATTAAATTTACCAGTATCTGCGTTAAAATCCCTGCGTCCCACAGGAGTTATCAATACTGGCTCAGCCCCACGTTGACGAGCTCCATTTATATATGTTTTTAAATAATTTTTGTAATCTGGAACCGATGCATAACGTTCAGGTCGACTGATTGTTGCATCATTGTGTCCAAATTGGATAAAGAAATAGTCATTTGGTTTAAGTTCTCTTAAAACTGCATCTAGTCTGCCTTCATTAATAAATGATTTCGAGCTTCTCCCACCTATTGCATGATTTTCAAATGTAATATCAGAGCTAAAGAAACGAGGTATCATTTGCCCCCAGCCTGCTTCTGGCTTCCAATACTCATCATATGTCTGTACTGTAGAATCTCCTGCAATAAACACGGTTGGATGCTCTCCAGCTGTTCGCTCCGGAAGCTTCTCAATGACTAATCCATTTAACTTAGGTGTTGTACCTGTAAATTCGAGTGTAAGTTGCCCATCAACAAGTGCGATGTCAAATGATCTTTCTACAAATTCTCCTGCTTGAATTGATGTGTTTTGGATCTTTTGAATATTTTCAGCCTTCACACCAATCTCAGTTGCTTCCTTCTCATCACCTGTTACCACCGTAACGGCATAATCTCCATTTGGAAGATCGACAATGAAAGAAGTTTCAACAGTCAACGTAAAATCTGATTTTAAAGGATCAGATGTCGCACGATCAGTTGCAGTCACCTTTGAAGTATCTGCAAAACCAAATGTACGTTCAGCTGTATAGCCTGTTTCATTGGTCACTTTCGTATAGCCTTCCATAACTGCACTATCTCCAGTACCAAAATCAAATTTTTTCTCTACTAATTCTTCGGCATTTGCATCGTGAGGTAAAATAGGAGCTGACGACAATAGAAGTAATAAACTAAGAAGTATAGCAAAAAACTTTTTTCCTTTGTTTTGTTTCTTAGTGTTCAATAAGTTTTCATTCCTTTCAAAATTCGTTATTTTTTTTGGAAAAACTATGGAGAATAACTCACCTCCTCCCACTTATTAGAAAGCGCTTACAAGTGTATGCTATCTTTTTGTTCATTCATTTAGTAGTTAAAAAACAGATGTAAATGTTTAAAAAACAGTCATGGACTAAAAATGAATCTATTTAACTAGTAAAATAAGTAAACCGATAGAACTACTTTTTCTTTTTTGTGTTTCTTATCTCCTACCTTTTTGAGCTGAGGGGATTTCTAATCTATAAAACGTAACGCGCCTCCATAGGATGAAGGCGCGTTACGTTTTTGGGAATTTTTTTTGTACTTATCATGTATCTAAGATTGTTTAATCGTATTTGTCATTAAGTAACAGACAAATTTCATTATTTTTCAACGGCTGGTGGATCGATATTGGTAACGTAAGAAGCAAGCGGAATATTAAGATCTTTAATTCCCAGGGATACCAAGCGAGCAATTTGAAGTGCTCCATTTTCCTGGAAATGGATATTATCATGTACACCTTTAGGGTACGCTTTATACATACCTGGTTTTGTGTGGAGAAATACAGAGAGTGTCCCTATTGGACCTAGTGTGTCATAGTACGCTACACTTGATAAACTTAAATCAACTAGTAGCACATCAAGTTCTGATGCAATTTCCTTCATTGCTTGTACATATTCAGGAAAGCTAATATTAAATTTCCCAGTATCACGATTAAAATCTCTAATCCCAACAGGTGTTACTAAAATTGGCGTTGCTCCACGACCACGTGCTCCATTTATATATAATTTTAAATAATTTTTAAAGTCTGGCAAAGTGGTGTAAAGGTCTGGGCGATTTTTTCTCGAATCATTGTGTCCAAATTGAATCAATAAGTAATCATTAGGTTTTATTTTTCTTATTATGGTATCAAGTCTTCCTTCATTAATAAATGATTTCGAACTTCTCCCCCTAAAAGCATGATTTTCAAACGTAATTTTAGGGCTGAAATAATTTGGTATCATTTGTCCCCAACCTGCTCTAGGCTTCGAAGTCTCATCATATGTCTGCACAGTCGAGTCCCCTGCTATAAACACTGTCGGATTTTCTCCAGATTTTCGCTCGGGAAGCTTCAAAGAAAAAACAGGCACCGAAATCAATAAAAGCAGTAAACTAAGAATAATAACAACATTACCTTTTTTCTTCCCCTTATTAAACATATGCTTTCTACCCTTCTTTAGAAAATTCCATTTATAGCATTACCAAAAAAATTCTTTAAAATGTATTAGTATTGCTAATCTTTATTTTAGCATCTCATAAGGAACAATCTTACTATAATGAAAAAAAGTTTACGAAATTAACAATTTAATAATTGACAAATCATAGAAAAAAAGAGAAAATGAACGCGTGTACATATTTTCGTTTGGAGGTGAATATCTTAGCTAATAGAAAAGATGTTGCAAAATTAGCTGGAGTGTCTGAAGCCACAGTTTCACGCGTATTAAATAATATTGGACCCTTACGCGAAGAAACAAAACGTAAGGTCTTGCTGGCGGCTGAAGAGCTTAACTATCACCCAAATGCAATTGCACAAAGCTTTGCAAGAGGTAAGAGTAACAATATTGGCGTCATTGTTCCTTATTTGCCAAAGGTTAACCTAATGTCGACACATTATTTTTCCGAGCTATTAAGCGGGATTGGTGCAAAGCTTGGAGAACTAGGTTATGGTTTGCTCCTGTTGTTTCAATCACCAGATGCACCAAAAGACTATGTTCAGCTTTTTCATTCCCAAAAGGTAGATGGATGCATCATACTAGGTTCAAAGAATGTTCCAGGTGAGCTCGAAGCACTTGAAAAGCTCCAACAATTGAACCTGCCATATTGTCTTGTGAATCAGACCTTTTCTGGTTATTCTCTTCATTCTATTGATGCAGATCATAGCAGTGGTAGTTTTCAAGCAGTGACCTCACTGTTAAAGAAAGGGTTTGAACACGTTATTTTTTTAAATGGTCCCACTGAATATTCGAATAGTATTGAGCGTTTATATGGATATGAAGATGCACTCGAAAAAGCGGGTATTCATCTAAATAAGGAGCTAATTTTCCAAGGGAATTACAGCAGAAAAAGCGGTGTTCAAGCTGCTGACTATATAGCTCCATTACTTCCAGATTTCCGAGCTATTTATGCTGCAAATGATCGAATGGCTATAGGTCTTATGCAAGCGTTAAGCGAAAAGGGCTATCAAGCTGGTCGTGATTACGCACTAATTGGTTATGATGACTCTGAAATTTCAAGAATGACCTCTCCGCCACTTAGCACAGTAAAGGTACCGCTTTTTGATATGGGGCAATTGGCAGCAAAAAAAGTGCTTCAATTAATCTCGAAGGATAGTGAGGAAGCAAGCACTGTACGTTTGCCAGTTACTTTGATAGAACGAGCATCCTCATTAATTAGCCGTTCATGAATCATTTCTTTTAGAATCATTCATGAGTGATTAGTCTCTGAGATACTGAATACTTAGATAAGCACAAGCACCACACAGACTACTAGAAGAAACCCGTAAAATAGCAGAGTTTCTCTTTAAGAAAGGGCGCTTGTGCTTTACAATAAAGAACTATCAACATCCTATTCTATAAAATAACGAAAAGGGGATTATTTATGGAAACGCTTAAAATTGGAATGATAGGTTATAAGTTCATGGGTAAAGCTCACAGTCACGCATATCGTGACATCCCACTCTTTTTCCCAAAAACCATACGTCCTGAGATGAAGGTTATTTGTGGACGTAATGCCAGCGGAGTAGCTGAAGCCGCTAAACAATTTGGCTGGGAGGAATATACAACAGACTGGCAAAGTCTTTTACAAAGAGATGATATTGATTTAATCGATATTAATGCACCTAGTAATGTACATAAAGAAATAACAATTGCTGCTGCAAAAGCTGGCAAACATGTTTTTTGCGAAAAACCGTTAGCGCTTACATTAGAGGACTCAAGAGAAATGCTCGAAGTTGTTGAAGCTGCCGGAGTTAAACATATGGTTGGATTTAATTATCGATTTGCTCCTGCTGTTATGCTTGCGAAAAAACTAATCGACGAAGGAAAATTAGGAGATATTTATCATTTCCGTGCTTGGTTTTTACAAGATTGGCTTGTCGATCCAAACTTCCCTCTTGCATGGAGACTACAGAAGGACATTGCTGGATCAGGGTCTCATGGAGATTTAGGAGCACATCTTATCGATATGGCCCACTATCTAATTGGAGATATTACTGAAGTGATTGGCATGAACGATACGTTTATTAAAGAAAGACCCATTCCTACTAACATGACTGGTTTATCTGCAACTGGTAGTGATAATGCAGAAAAAGGCGATGTCACAGTTGATGACGCTACCCTATTTATGGCTCGCTTTGCTAACGGAGCCTTAGGAAGCTTCGAAGCTACTCGCTTTGCTGCAGGTCATCGCTGTACAAATTCCTTTGAAATCAATGGTAGTAAAGGAAGCGTCATTTTCGACTTTGAGCGCATGAATGAATTGCAAGTCTATTTCACCGACGACCGAGATGATGTGCAAGGCTTCCGTCGTGTATTAGCAACAGACCCTGCCCATGCTTTCTCTGAAAACTGGTGGCCACCAGGACATACAATCGGTTATGAACATACATTTATTCACGAAATTGTTGAGCTAATGGAAGCCTTCCGCGAAGACCGACAGCCAGTTCCTAACTTCAAAGATGGTGTAAAATGCCAAGAAGTTTTGGAAGCAGTTGATCAATCTATAGAAAAACGCCAATGGATTAAAATTTCTGAGGTATAACCAAAAGCGCAAGCGCCCGTTTAGCGACGAGAAACAAGAGCACTCCGTATGAGATAAAGGAAACACGAAGAGCGTTAGCGATTCGATGTTGACTTATCGTAAGGAGGAGTGTGAAGTTCACTAGTCGCTGGGCGCTGGAGCTGGATGTCGAGCGCTTATTCAAAGGACTAGAATTTTATAGTTTCATACACAAGTCAAAAGCGCGCTGACGCCTTACAAACTATACTCTGAAGTTAGATGTCAAAGCGCTTATCTAATTAATTTTATCCAAATCAAAAAAGGAGTGTTGGAAAATGAAAAAAAACGCATTGATCGTATGGGGCGGTTGGGATGGTCATGAACCAGAGCAAGTCTCACATATTTTTAAAGGAATCCTTGAAGAAGAAAACTTTAATGTAGAGGTATCAAATTCACTAGATTCATATGCAGATCCTGAAAAGCTGAAATCATTAGATTTAATCGTTCCTCACTGGACAATGGGTGAAATTGATAAGAAGTATGTATTAAATATTTCTGATGCTGTTATGAGCGGTGTCGGTTTAGCCGGATGTCATGGTGGAATGTGTGACTCTTTCCGAAACAATGTTGATTGGCAATTTATGACCGGTGGAAATTGGGTAGCACATCCCGGAAATGATGGTGTTGAATATATGGTCAACATCAAGCATTCCACAAGCCCACTTTTAGAAGGTTTCTCAGATTTCAAAGTCGTGAGCGAGCAATATTACCTTCATGTCGATCCAGCAGTGGAAGTACTAGCTACAACACGATTCCCAGTAGTTGATGGTCCACATGCAACGAATAAAGCAGTCGATATGCCTGTCGTATGGACGAAACGCTGGGGTCAAGGACATGTATTCTATAATTCACTAGGTCACCAAGCTAATATTGTTGCTATGCCAGAGGTTTCCCTCATTATGCGCCGCGGATTTTTATGGGCAGCAAAAGAAAAGAACAGCTCTGAAGGATTAGTAGCATCTGCTAACAGCAATGGCCGTGTATATACCGGTATGGGTGATAGCCAATAATTTTATCATTTACATCGAGAGCACTGTACTGCTGCAAGAAAAGAAAACTCGGACAAAAACTTTTCTTATCTAAAAAAATGGAGGTTCTACAATGAAAAAACTTAAAATTGGTATTGTCGGTTGTGGGAATATTAGTTCAATTTACATGGAAAATTGCCAAAAGTTTGATCACCTTGAACTTGTTGCTTGTGCAGATTTAGATGAACTACGTGCACATTCTCAAGCTGAAAAATACGGTGTACCCAAAGCCTGCTCAGTTAATGAGTTGCTCTCTGATCCTGACATTCAATTGGTCATTAACTTAACAATTCCAAAAGCACATGCAACGGTTTGTATCCAAGCACTTGAAGCAGGTAAGCATGTGTATACAGAAAAACCACTTGCTGTCACACGCGAGGAAGGTAAACAAATTTTAGAAACAGCTAAAAAACATAATCTCTTAGTTGGCAGTGCACCTGACACCTTCTTAGGTGCAGGAATTCAAACAGCCATCCATTTAATTGAACAAGGAGAAATCGGTGTTCCGATTGGGGCATCTGCATTTATGATCCACCGTGGTCATGAGCATTGGCATCCAGATCCAGCCTTCTTCTATGACATTGGCGGCGGTCCGATGTTTGATATGGGACCATATTATTTAACAGCATTAGTGTCACTTTTAGGACCTATTGAACGGATATCAGGTTCTACTCGTATTAGCTATCCAGAACGGACAGTGACAAGTGAACCAAAAGCAGGCACTAAAATTCAAGTGGCAACTCCAACACATATTTCAGGAGTTATCGACTTTGCATCAGGTGCAATTGGCTCTATCACAACAAGTTTTGACGCATTTGGCGGAACAACACTGCCACCTATTGAAATTTACGGTAGTGAAGGTACTTTACTAGTTCCAGATCCAAACACATTTGGCGGTCCTGTCCGTATCAGAAAACGTGATGAAAAGGAATTTGTCGAAGTACCATTATCATACGGCTATTCACAAAACAGCCGCGGACTTGGAGTAGCAGATATGGCCAAGGCAATCCTTAATGGGGGAAAATACCGTGCAAACGGAGAATTAGCCTACCATGTATTAGAAGCGATGCACGGCTTCCATGATTCCTCTGATAATGGAACACATTACAAAATGGAGAGTACATGTGAAAGACCTGAATCTTTGGCTGTTGAACAACAGGTTTCTAAGTAGGTTTTATTCTTTTTTGTAGATTTACTTACTAGCATATTTAAAAAGCGTTCAGAGAATGGCAACATTTTTCTGGACGCTTTTGATTTATTTGTAATTTGTTTAGTGTGGATTGAACCGTTTTCCTGTAATTGATCCACTCTTCTTGTTTTATGAACCAAACTCCTTGCCAACCTCACTTTTAGCGGGCGATTGAACCGACTTTCACTATAATTGAACCACTTTTTCTTGCTTTTGAACCACTTTCACCCGTAATTGAACCACTTTTTCTTGCTTTTGAACCACTTTCACCCGTAATTGAACCATTCTCCTTGTTTTATGAACCAAACTCCTTTGCCAACCTCACTTTAGCGGGCGATTGAACCGACTTTCACTATAATTGAACCACTTTTTCTTGCTTTTGAACCACTTTCGTCTTTAATTGAACCACTCCTCTTGTTTTATGAACCAAACTCCTTTACCAACCTCACTTTAAGCAGGCGATTGAACCGACTTTCACTATAATTGAACCACTTTCGCCTTTAATTGAATCATTCTCCTTGTTTTATGAACCAAACTCCTTTGCCAACCTCACTTTTAGCGGGCGATTGAACCGACTTTCACTATAATTGAACCACTTTCGCCTTTAATTGAATCATTCTCCTTGATTTATGAACCAAACCGCTTTTCCCCTTCGATTGAACCTCACTCCAATTAATACATACCAGAACTCCTTACCTACCCTCTACTTATGCATTAAAACGAATCAGATACTATCCTCCCAACAAGAACAAAAGCGCAAGCGCCTTGAACAGCCTCAAGGAATATGATGATTTAGAATAGAAGGCGTTCTGTGCCTTCAAATCTAAATTAGCTAGACTCTAGAGGGGCTAGGAGCTGGATGTCGTGCGCTTATCCACAGTTTAAGAATTTTATAATTTCCTAACCGACAACAAAAAACCTCCATTCCCACGGAGGTTCCTCACCTTTTCATAGATTTTGAGTTTTGTAATCTATTCCTTAACATCAAGTCCTTGCAAATAATCTACTGCTTCGGCTATTGTAGCAATGGGTACGATTTCAATTTCATACTCATTTTCCTTTACTTCAGCTAGGACGTCTTTTTCATTCGTGTCTATTGAAGTGAGGTCTTTTGGTGTAAAGAAGATATCTGCCCCCTCTTCATTAGCAGCTGTAACCTTATGTTTTATCCCACCTATTTGACCAACATTGCCGTTATGGTCAATTGTACCAGTTCCGGCTATTTTATAGCCTTTTGTTAAATCTTCTGAAGTCAGTTGGTTGTAGATTTCTAAGGAAAACATCAAACCTGCAGAAGGTCCGCCAATGTCCTCACTATTTATTTTTACTTTTCTTGAGACCGTTGCTGTGAACTCTTCCTCTGGCGCAATTCCTATTCCCACTCGATCTGTCAAGTCATCTAGGGCAATCATATCGACTGTTTCTTCCAACTCTTTATCACCACGTTTTATTGTTAGGGTTGCGTGGTCTCCAACTTTTTTATTTTCTTCTATGTATGATATAAACTCTGGAGCTTCATTCATATCTTTACCATCAATGCTTGTAATCAAGTCACCGACTTTCAGAACTTTTTTTGCTGGTGAATCTGGTAAAATCGTACGAACAAAAATTCCATGGTACTCAATATCCACTTCTTCCCCAGCTTCAGTAAATCCTGCTACTAATGCATTTTGCTTTGAATCCTTCATCATAAAGTTTAGTATTTTCGTATATTCTGCATCTGTTAAATCACCTTTTACATCTTCTTCCTTAACGATATCTGTGTGGGGAGCAACTAGTCCATACACTAAAATATAAGGATTAAAAGCTTTCACAGATAATACAGTAGTCAAGTTAAAGCTTCCTTGTTCATCTTTATGTCCACCCTCTACCGACACTTTTGGCTCTAAATCTTCAATAGGTCCTGGTTGGTAAAGATAATATGGGGTCGGTATAAATGCAATGATCACTAAGAGTAGCAAAATGATCAATATTCGTTTAAATGTCAGTTTATTGTTTTTTCTCAAAATCGTAGTCTCCTTGTTTATGTCATAGCCGCTTACCTATCATTATATTCTAAAAGAATAAAAAATAGAATTTCCTATCTATTAAATAGGCACTATTAAACTTAGTTGTTGATTTCCACTATAGGCGTTCGCTTCAATCAACAAAGTGCAAAAACTCAACAATGAGCTCTACAGAGTCATTAAATAAAAAAGAGACTTCATTCATACGGAAGCATAGCCCTCCATACAAATTCAGTCTCTTTATAAGGTATACTATACCATTCGGCTATAATCCTTTTTCGCTTGTAGCATAAATTCCTGCTGAAGAAGATTAACTTCAAACAATTTTAATGGATCGTAAAAGAGCTCAGGATTTGCTTTCATTTCACTTAGCCCTTCTTTCTCCTCTTGGATAGTCGTTTCGGTTTCAACAATTGTTTCCTCAACCTCGCTAATTGGAGTAGTAAAGAAAGAGGATATATCTTGATTTAAGCCTTTTTCAAACAACTCAAATGGTAAAAATAATTTCCGGGAAATTGATTCCGTTACTTCTTCAAAGGTTTCATTCTCAACGTATTTTTTATATTGATTCACAAGCATCATCTTATTTTGATTCATGGCTCCGAATAGCTTTCCAGCACTTTTTAATAGGAGTTGTGCTGGTTTATTTTTCAGCATAATATTTTCGTTTTCATACTGAATTCTCCCTGTCATCCGATTAATATCACGACGCCAATCCTCTAAAATCGTAAACTCACAATTTAATTGAAGCTTTTCTTGCTGATAGATTTCATTAAAGGTTTCGCTCATTTCCTTTAAGTAGGATTGACTTTCATGTAATTCATCCTTTGATGTGGAAATCCAATTCTCAAGCTTATCGCAAAGCATCGGCACCAAGGTCTGTTCATAATATTCCTTTACTTTGGCATTCATGCTGTTATTAAGCATAATATGAATTTGTTTAAAATCACTGTCTTCTTTAATTTGCTCTGCACTTTCTTTTAAAAGCCTAGGTATTGTTACTTGTAGTTCTGTTTTACTTTCCTTCATTAATTCTTTATATGCAGCTACTATGGTAGCAACTTTTTCTTGTTGAAGATCAGTAAGTTTATTCGTAAAGCCTTTTAAACGACCTAATATATCTTCATTCCATTGAATGGAATCGATTAATCCCTTCTCCATATCAACGCGTTTTTGCAATAGATCCGTGAGCATTTTACGGATTAAGGTTAGTACCTTTGCTGTTCGTTTTTCTTGTTTTTCTTTTATGCTATAAGGAAAATGCGTGGATAAAAATATATTAAGCTTACTTAATTGCTGACTAAATGGATGTAATGATGAGTAAGGTAAAATTTCCGCCTCAGGATAAATAGCTCCAATTTGTGATTTTATTTCGTCCGTAAGAGCAGCGGTATGTGCGTCACTTGCAATTAAATCAACTTTATTTAATAAAAAGTGTACCTTTAAGTCTGGCGCAAAGTTTTTCATCTGACATAAAACATCATATTCTCGTTCTGATAATGACGAACCATCTAAAACATACAACAACCCGTCAGCTAATGGCAATGAATCAAATATCTGGTTTCTCATCTCATTACTACCATTGATTGGTGGTGTATCTATAATTGCACACTGATGCTCATGCAACAAAATACATGGTCGTTTAACATGGATAAGTGATTTCTCATCAGCTTGAATGTATTCATCTAATTCACGTTGATTGTGAACCGTTTGTTGTTCAGAATCAGAAATGTGATTCATTGTTAACTCGTCATCATCATGTAGGATTACGAAGGATGTTGTTGATCCTTTGAATAGTTGGTCTCCTAGTAAAGAGTTAACAAATGTCGTTTTTCCGCTTCCTGATTTTCCAGCTAACAGAAAATGATTCTTAATTTGTGGGTTGATTAGCTCTTCCAACCACCAATTTACTTTATTATTTACTTCAACTGAATGATTTTCTGCCCAGTCACTAATCGTTTTAAATAGTTGTAAGGCGTTTTCTAAGCCACTTTGCTCATTTTCAGCTTCAAAAATGATTGATTCTGCTTTATAGACAGCATCAGGTAGAACCGTTCCTGGAAAAATTTCATTCCAGGCTAATACTGTCGCCGATGGAAACAATCCATTCTCTCGTGTTGAAAGAAGTAACCAATTAGCCAATAAATTAGGAATAATATCGTGAAGCTCCCTTAGATAGTAGGATCCCTCAGTTAACCCAATAAATGTCTCCTCAAAAAGATGTATTGTGTGATCCCATTGATGATCATTTGCTTCAAGGTCAACAGTAAAAAAGAGATCATTGATTGTTCTTAACCAGGTTAGATATGATTCTTCATTTTTGTAGCTATGCCATAGAGCTCCGATAAATTGTGAAAAGGAATGTTTACTTACTTCAAAAAACGTTAGCAATGCTTCAGCGAAAAAATCAGGCTGAAACTGTTTTGTATACCCTGCTTTTACATATGAGATTAGAACTTGGAACCATTCTTCACGCTCAGTTCGAATCGATTCAGTAACCGCGAGCTTTATTGCATGAGCAAAATCATTCTTCTCTTCATAAAAGTCTCGAGCAATATTTGTTACTTGTGGATAATCTGGGTTAATATGTAATGCCTTTTGGATGATTTCATAAGCATTCTCTATCTTATTTCTTTCTTGATAAAGAGAAAAAAGCTTGAGAGCTACCTCAATGCTTAAGGTTTTGTCTTCTGTTTCAATTGAAATGTACTTATCTTCAGCGGCTGAAAGCAAGCCCAATTGATAATAGGCATCGCCAATATTTTTATTAGCCCATGGTTCGAGCTCGTTTTTTATATTTTCCCATTTAAAAATGGCTGTTTCATAATCCTGATACAGATAATAAATCTCGCCTTGAGCAAAACGTATGTAGGACAAATCGAAACTCTCATCGCTGTTCTGCTCCTCAAAATATGCTTGACCAAGTACTTCAGCCGGTTGTCTTTGGTCACTTCCAGCTATAAACGTCTCATAAAAGGTTTTATGAATTAATTGTTTTTCCGTTTGCATAGTATCCTCCTGCTAAAAATATAAGTTTATCATGAACATGTATAAAACATAAAATAGGAACAAAAGCTCAAGGCGCCTTTATCAGCAACATAGAAAAAAGAGCACTCCATATGTAATAAAGTGACTTAGTGTATAAGGAGCGTGAAGTTCGCTAGTCGCTGGATGTCAAAGAGCCTATTGGTTTATTTTAACAGAAATTCGTTCCCGAAAATGTTAATTTTATTTCAAATTTATTTATACTTAATTATCCTAGTAAAAAGAACAAAAAACCAATACCTTCTTAAACAATTCGTAAAAGGCATTGGTTTTATTAGGGTGTATGAAATAAACAAATTGTGAAAGTGACATTGGGGTTTTCAAGAAGAATTACTTAATTTTTTCTTCACTAAAAATAATTACATTGTAAAAAATTGTAGTTTGGTTAATACACTTGTCGATTATTTCATTTTTCATTTCTTATACTTCTTTACCCTATTTAAGATAAACCATATGATATAACCAATTAGTAATCCAGGAATGAGTGATAGCATTGGTGTCCAAATGGGGCCTAATAGCACACCATTTATTTTAAAAATCGGTGAATACATAAGACCAACGGTTACAAAATAGGCCCCAAATACAAAGGGAAAAAATGAATATGGAGACCTCTCACCCTCCGCATCCTTAAATGCATCCCACATAGCAAACATATATACACATGGATAAAACATAAGCCATTGATAGTTTACGATTTGGAAAGCTTTGTCAATTTCCCCTAAAAAGCTTGCCATAATCGCTGAATTAAAATTGCTGTTCACATTAATAAGAAACTCTAAAAAAATAAAAACAAAACCCTTGGCTAATTTTTTATTCAGAATTTGGGCAAATCCAGGTAGTGCTATACTCCATAAAATTGCTTCTGTTTTTGACGTCATATTACTGCTTCCTATTCATCATTATTAATAACAAATTACCTCACTAATTTCCCCTGTTTCATCCATAACTATTACGCTTATTAACGTCTAAAACAAGTACTTCAACCGTTTAATTGTTAACAAATGAAATACTTTGTTTTATTACTATTTACAATCACTTCCATTTATATTCTTATTTTGATAGAACAAACAGTAAAATATTGCAATATCAATATGATGGCTTTTTTCATACGAATTCTAAACCTTTAAGTAGATTAGACGATCTACCCAGCACGAATTCAATAGAAAATCTATATTCTAACATTAAGTAGTTCTTCGTTTAGTTGGAGATTTACTGTTTTTATGTGTAAGGTGGGAAATACAAATGATTGAAGACACGAACGATATGAATGCACATACGATTTCCTGTATTTGGACCGCACTCGAAACAATCAAAAATTCCCAGGACAAAGCCGCGTATCTTCGGTCCACCTGCAAACTAATTGAGGCACCGGCATTTAAAACGATTCCATTTATCCTGCAAACCCAAAAGGGAGAGCCATTTTTCACATGGGCTAAAGCTGGAAAACCAGAATGCTTTGTAACTATTTTCTTTAAAGTTATCAAATTGGATCGTGAATCAGGGTGTGTAACATTACGTTTATTACGTCCAAATAAATGTATATGGGATGACGAACTTAATGGGGTTAGATTCAGAAGAATCTGTGAGGTAGACTTTGTAACTGAATCGGATGAAGGTGTTACTATTGACCCTACTAACTTTAGTGCCATAAAATGCTTTGATCCCGCTTTTGTTAAGGAAGAAGAAGGTCTAGATTAAAAAAGCACAAACATTCAATTTCTTGTTTGTGCTCGATTGTTATTATTTAATACGTAAGTGATGCTGCAATAATTAGTCCGATTGATACAGATAAAAATAATAGAAATAATCCTACAGCTTGATTATCGTCATCAATTGCTTTGGTAATATTAAATTTAGGTGTTAAAAGCTCTGCCAAATAAAAAACAATGATCTGAATGACAATCGCTATGCTTCCCCACACCACCATATCCAGTATATTGACAGAGTTTGATATTGATGAATAGAGGACAATTGCTAACCCTAAAATACGACCACCAAATGCATAGACAGCCGCTTTGTTTCCATTTTTAATTAATTCAAATTCTTTATTTTTTGTTGTTACTTCAAATAGGATAATTCCAATAAATAGTAATACAACAGCTAATCCAATATAAGAAACTGTCGACAAAAACAATTCTGTAAATGACATACTATCAGGTCCCTTCTTTAACGTTTTACTCCTACTGGTAAAAAATAGGCATTGTTATCCGTTATTTGCTGTCCAGCTCTTAAACCGATTCCACAAGCTTTTCCATTTATTAAAAAGCTTCCGATTAATAGCTTCCCTTTTTTTAGCCCATCGATCGTTTTAATTTCTTTTGTCGGGAGTTCAATAAACTTTTGATAAACCGGCAATGACTTTTCATAGCTTTTATTCTTGTCTTCAAGAATCTTCTTTGTCCCATGAAAAATTGATACCGTATCTCCTTCCCGACCAAAGCTTGGTTTTTTTACATATTTTATACCGCTTGTTAGGAATACATCTTCCTCGAGATATGTAGGCAAAAAATAGGTTGAAATCCAATGCTTTTCTTCATCTGAGAAGAACGGATGATCACACTCCATCATCCCCCAAATAACTGCTTGAACAGCCTTCGATTGCAAAAGAAACGCTGAAATGGGATTGATCATTTGCAGCTTGTTTGAAGCAACTAGCTCGAGTAGTTGTAAACCTATTTTTTCATTTGTTTCTTCTTCGACGTCTTCAATTAAATGCTCTAACGGATATGTTTGCCGATAGAGAAGATCAATCTTTTTGCCTTCATCATCATACAATCCTACTTGCTCTTTAATTGTGAGCTTATGCAATGGAACATATTTCGCCGAAACATTTGCTGCTTCCATTAAAAACAATGTTGTTAATTTGTCTTCTTCATGTTCATCATGTGATGTGAAAACGATATGTGGTTCATCTGTAAGTTCAGAATGATGTAGCACTTCTGCTAACGCTTTTCGTATTTCTTTTCCTAGTATATCAACTAATCCCTTATTCGGATTCTCAACATTAAACTCTTCACACATGGCACCATTTACATAAAAAACTTCCTTCTCAAAAGTCGGAGTATCACTATTAAGCTCAAGTAGCTTCAATCCATTAGTCGTTTGAACTAAGTCCACACGAGCAATAACCGTTTCAACCGGTAAAGACCGATGTCTGATAAATGGGAGCATGCTTCTTGGAATATCTAATTGTAATAATGTTTCGTTAGATGAGTTTCTCAGTAAGTTTCCTAGCTTAAAGAAAATTTGACCGACTCTGTTTGTCACGTTACATACTTCATTAACCTCTTCTTTTGTCATAAGAGCGATATCATATAACGCATATTCACTATCATAAAGATTATGCCAAAAGGAGTTCATCTTGCTGTAAGCTTGATTCCGCTTTTGTCTATGATACTCTAGATTAAATGAGTGTAACATTACCCACCAAAACCTCCACTAGACCCAGACCCAAATCCAGATTTTCCTCCTTTAAATGAGCTACTCGATTTATAGCTTTGATAAGCGGAATTTGTTTTTAAGCTGCTTTTAGATGAAAACATTTTTCCACCGTAATAAAAATGACCATAGTGAGATGAATCATAATCATCACATTCCCAAACGCCTTCATCAGACTCCCATTCCCAATCCCCACAATCAGTTCCCTCAGGAACAGGTGGTAACGACTCATCACTACATCCAGTAGCTGTAATCATCGTAGCAGAAATGATTCCAGTTAATAATTTATTTGTCTTACTCAAACGCCTTCCCCCCCTTAAATAGCTTTTCTCTGTTAATAATTACAAATTAATTCATGATAAACTGCGCCCTAATATAGTATAGTAGAAATAATGACATCTTTGGAGGTATATATGAAAAAAAGTTATAAATTGGAATATCGTTTAAACGATGAACGGAATAGCTACCCTGCATTGTTTCATTACGAGTTTGCAGAGCCCTCAGAAATCTTTTGTCGAAGACTATGTGATTATTTTATAAAAAACAAAGAGGTGTATCATCAAACGTCTTCCAGTCTTGAAGACGAATATTATGTTATTTATGTAGAAAAAGATGATGAAGAACATATTTTTGACCATGCTATGCACTATACACATGTAACACTTGAAGTACGTGACTTTAAGGAATACAATGATTCACCACTTATCTTTACATATGATTTATATTCACATGAAGAAGCATTATCCCTGATCGGAAATGATTATTTATGGATCCAGGATCAAGAGTACGAAAAAATATCAGCTGAAATTGATGAGGACCGTTCTACATATGTTCTATATATGTCGAAGGCTTAGAACCTTTTGAATGCCTTTAGGAGGGATTATTAGCGCGTAATGTCATTCTTTAAAAAATACCGATAATCACTCAATATTCTAAGAAAATGTCTTGTATTTGGGTTTGTGATTAAATAAAAACCCCTGATATGCTCAGAGGTCTAAAAATCATCCATATATTAAACTAGATACATATAAAACAATTGGTAATGTCACCAAGCTTAATACCGTACTAAATAATGTAGCTGTTGATACAAATTGTGGTTCTGTATCATATTGGAGTGCATACATAGTTGTATTTGCAGCTGTTGGCATCGCTGAAAGTACGATCATAATTTGTTTTAATAAATCATCAATTGGCAGGAATAACGTAAATACGAATGCAATAACAGGTGATATAAACAGTCTTAAACCTAAAGATAATGACAGTGGAGCAAAATCTAATTTTTTTACAGATATTTTAGCAAGCTGCATTCCTAAAATAATCATAATTGTTGGAACTGCTGCATCCCCCACCATCTCAATGGCATCCATAAATGAACCTCCGACCGGTATGTGAAAGAGATGAAAAATGACCCCAAGCAGTGCACCGTAAACAATAGGTACTTTCACAACCTCTTTCAAAGCCATTTTTATACCGCCACCATCTGGAGAGCCCTTTGCAGCATAATAAATACCAACTGTACACATAAGAAGCTGCTGAATAACCATTAAAATAACGGCGTAATGAAGCCCTGCCTCACCGAAAGCAAAGAAAATAAGGGGTGTTCCATAATTTCCATTATTCATAAATGCAGATGCTAGGATCATTCCACATGTTTTCTTTACAGAATATCTTCTAATAAATGCAATAATATAAATAATGATAATAAGGCAAAGCGCAAGCCCGACCGTGTAAAAAGTCATCATTGCATAATCAATCGTCAAATCTGTTTTATAAAATGTTTGAAAAGCTAAAAAAGGAAGCATTAAATATATGGCCATAACAGATAATGGCTTCGTATCAAATCCAATCATTTTCTGACCAACAAACCCAATACCAAAAATAAAAAAAATCGGAATTAATACCGTGAAAAATTCCATTAGATCACCTTACCTAACTACGAATCTATGAATTGATTCTTCTAGTATACCATATCAATATAAATGGATTGGTTTATTTAGTTGTAGGCTATATTTCACCCGTGTGGGCAAAAATATTTCCCGGGCACTTAAATTCTCAGTTACAATCCTTTAACCTCTATACCATTATCCTGCAAAGCTCTATTTATTTTCTTAGCGAATTCAACCGAGTGTTCCCCGTCACCATGGATACAAATTGTATCAGCAGTTATTGGCACTTCATGTCCTGATGTGATAACCTTTTGATCAACAACCATTTTTATCACTTGAGCAATTGCTATGTTTTCATCTTTAATAAGTGCACCCTCTTGATGACGAGGTGTTAACGTACCATCTCTTTGATACGTTCGATCTGCAAATACTTCATTCGCTGTTTTTAAGCCGAATTTGTTTCCTGCTTTTATTAATTCACTTCCAGAAAGCCCATATAAAATAAGCTCAGGATTTATTTTATAAATAGCTTTGGCAATCGCCTCTGCTAAATCCTTCTTTACGGCAGCCATATTGTATAACGCACCATGTGGCTTTACGTGTTTTAATACGGCGCCCTCAGCTAATACGAAGCCGTGAAGTGCACCGATTTGGTAAACAACTAGATCATACACCTCCTCTGCTGTAATAGACATTGTTCTTCTACCAAAGCCTTTTAAATCATCTAAACCTGGGTGTGCGCCTATACTTACAGAATGATCCAATGCAAGACGTACGGTTTTCTTCATCGTTTCCGGATCGCCAGCATGAAACCCACATGCAATATTTGCAGATGTAATAGAAGTAATGATCTG
Source organism: Metabacillus sp. KUDC1714 (assembly GCF_014217835.1). Lineage (NCBI taxonomy): Bacteria > Bacillati > Bacillota > Bacilli > Caryophanales > Bacillaceae > Metabacillus > Metabacillus elymi. The sequence goes on along the minus strand of NZ_CP055263.1, from coordinate 3,469,888 downwards.
CTCATCGGCACCGATTGTATATCTACCAAAACTTTCCCCCATATCACAATTCATATCAATACGAACCATGCTTCATCCTCCTAAAAGCTAATGAAATACCAATTTTCACTTTTGAAATCATATGCTCTCTCTCTAATAGCAGTCTTTGAGCATCTTGTATGCTTATTTCCTTAAAAGTCAGATTTTCACCTGGCATCACTTGTGATAATACTGAAAAATCAATACTTGCTACATAACCTATTTTCGGATAACCACCGATTGTTTGTCGATCTGCCATTAAAATAATCGGTTGACCATCATTTGGCACTTGAATCGTTCCCATCGTTACAGCTTCTGATAAAAGTTCAACATCTTTGGTTAACTTAAGTGCTTTTGCAGATAGGCGATATCCCATGCGATCTGAATTAGGTGTAACCTTATATTTTTCTGAAAGAAATTCTCTTTTAGATCTTTCTATAAATAGATCGAATTGAGGTCCTTTTATAAATCGTATTTCTGGGTCTTTCTTATAAACTGGTTTTATTAGCGAACTTACAGTCCAATTGACTTGTTTAAATGGTCCTGACCAAATTCTCGTACAAAGGAATTTTGCTAAATCACTCGGCTTGTAGTTGAGTACATCTCCCTTTTGCAAAGTACGGCCATGATAACCACCTAAACCACCCCTTACATATGTACTTCGGCTTTCCATTACCAATGGAACATCAATTCCCCCTGCAACAGCTAAGTAAGTTCTACAGCCTTGTAGTGGACGGCCGAAGCGAAGGACACTTCCTGCTTTCACAAAAATTGGTTTCCATAATGGTACAGGTTTGCTGCCAATGCTCGCAGACAAATCAGCTCCACAAAGCGATATTAATGTATCCTGTTGAAATAACAATGTTGGTCCTATTAACGTCATTTCTACCACTGCATCATCTTCGTTATTGCCAATGAGAAGATTAGCAATTTTTGCTGCGACCTCATCCATCACACCACCAACAACAACTCCATATTGCTGAAATCCAATTCTCCCTAAATCCTGCACTGTTGTCGATAAACCTTGTTCTAGCACCTTTATCGTCATTGCTTCTCTATCCTTAGAGCTTCAAATTGCTGTGGAGTAATTGGTTGAAAACGGACGAAATCTCCTGCACGTAATAGACTAGGTTGTTTTGCATCTTGCCGAAATAACCGTATAGGTGTTCGTCCAATTAACTGCCAGCCTCCTGGACTTTCAATCGGGTATACCCCTGTTTGTTCCCCGCCAATCCCAACACTTCCTACTGGTATCTTCAATCTTGGCGTCGCTTTCCTTGGTGTTGCAATTTCTTTTGACATTCCACCAAGATAAGGAAAGCCTGGCGCAAAACCAATCATATAAACTAAGTACTCTTGGTTAGCGTGGATATTAATGATTTGCTGTTGTGTTAAATGATGGTAGTCTGCAACATCTTGTAAGTCAGGACCAAAATCTCCGCCATAGCAAACTGGGATCGTGACTGTTTTTGATGGATGAGAAATGGATACTGGTAGGTTAGTTAGTCTGGATTTTAGTATGCTAAGGACAACGTCATATGGTGTTTTTTTGGGAGTAACCATCTCAATCTTTGTTGGTTCATAACTAATTGTGGCAGAAGTAAAGCTTGGGATGACCTCGAGCAATCCTGGAAAAGGGTTTGCTTCTATGAATTCAGTGAAGGCAATGATCTTCTGATGAAGGTCTTTATGTAGTTCTTGACCAAAATGAATCGTGATTGCCTTGTCGCCTTGTGGGTAAAAGGTGATTTGGTCCATTTTATCCTCCTTCTCGTTATGATTGATTGTAATTTGAGATCCCTTTAATCATTATTTATGAAACATTTTAGATTTAGTTTTATTATTATTTTACCATTAACCTGAGGTTTACTACTATTACCCTGTTTTGTAAGATTAAGTATTATCTGCATTACATGAAATTTATAATTTCCCAAACGACAAAAAAGAGCTAGACCTAATTATTCTAGGTTAAGCTCGCAATCAATCATGACTATCATTTATTAACGAATCTGGCCTGTTCCATAAACGAAAAACTTACTTGAAGTTAACGCGTTTAATCCCATCGGACCTCTAGCATGTAGCTTTTGTGTACTAATGCCAATTTCCGCTCCATATCCGAATTCAGAGCCATCCGTAAAACGTGTTGATGCATTATGATACACAGCTGCAGCATCTACTTTATTTAGGAATTTATTTGCACGGTCCTCACTTGCTGTGATGATTGCTTCTGAGTGATTTGTTCCATACTTATTAATATGGTTAATAGCTTCTTCCACACTTTTTACTACCTTAATACTTACGGAAAGAGCCAAGTATTCGGTATACCAATCTTCTTCAGTTGCTAGTTTCGCAGTACCAAACACACTACTTACTACACTATCCCCATAAATTTCAACACCATGGTCATTTAACGTATCAATTAAATCCTTACCATGTTGTGCAAACCATTTTTCTTCGATTAAAATTGTTTCAATTGCATTACATACAGAAGGACGTTGAGTTTTTCCATTAATCACAATACTTTCAGCCATCTGATAATCAGCTGATTCATCGATAAACACATGACAGTTTCCAGCTCCTGTTTCAAGAACAGGTACTGTTGCCTCTCTAACCACTGTATCGATCAGATTCTTACCACCACGTGGAATTAAGACATCTAAATATTCCTTTAAGTGAAATAGTTCTTTTGCTGTTTCTCTGCTTGTATCTTCAATTAATTGAACAGCATCTACAGGTACCTTGCTTATTTCTAATGCTTTATGAATCGACTGAACAAGTGCCTCATTTGAAAAACGTGCAGATGAGCTTCCTCTTAAAATAACAGCATTTCCTGTTTTTAATGTAAGTGTTGCCGCGTCAATTGTCACATTAGGCCTTGCTTCATAAATCATCCCGATTACACCCAGTGGTACGCGATTCTGTCTTATAAGCAGACCATTGTCTTTATGAATCGTTTCGAGTGTTTCACCGATAGGATCTTTTAGATCAATTAAAAGTCGTATCGCTTCTGCCATATCAAGAATCCGTTTTTCGTTTAGCATGATGCGATCTAATACGCTTTCTGATAATCCATTTTTTCTTCCAGCTTCAAGATCCTTTTGATTTTCTTCAAGGATATACTCTTGATCAACAAGTAACTGATCAGCGATTTTCCCCAACGCTTCATTTTTTTCCTCTGTTGATATGCCGACCATCATAAAACTTGCTGTTTTTGCTGCTTTTCCCTTTAGTAATACCTCACTCATCTTATTCCCTCCTATGCTTTTACCCATTTATTTCGATGTATCACAACAATTGATGATAAAACCTCGTCTTTACTTAGCTCTTCACTTCGTTTCCCCATGAATTTTTTTAACTCATCAGAAGAAAAAAGAACCTCACCCTTACCTAACAATCCATTTGGTCCAACTACTTCTACAACATCACATTTCTGAAATGAGCCTTTAATATCATAGACTCCTGCCGGAAGTAGACTTTTTCCATTGTATAAAAGTGCATCCTCTGCACCTTTATCAACGTATATTTTGCCTGATACTTCCGAATGAAACGCAATCCATTGTCTACTATTATTAATAGTAGTTAATCCGTTTTTTCCAATATAGGTTCCATTTCCAGCGCCCTCGATTATATCTATTAGCTTGTTATTTCCTTTCCCTAAGCCGATAAATACTTGAACACCTAATGAAATTGCCGTCTTAGCAGCCATTAATTTTGACTTCATTCCGCCTGTTCCTACCTTTGTTCCGGCACCTTCAGCGGCAGCAAGCATGTCTTCTGTCACCTCAGGTAGATAGTCAATTTTTTTTGCTAAAGGATTTGTCCGAGGATTTGAATCATATAAGCCATTAATATCTGTTAAAATAATAAGCTGGTCGGCATGAATAAGTCCGCTTACTAGCGCAGAAAGCATATCATTATCACCAAATGTCAACTCTTCAACAGAGACCGTGTCATTTTCATTTATAATTGGCAAAATTCCTCGTTCTAAAAGCTCTGTAATTGTCGCATAAGCATTTTTATAACGATCCTGCTTTGAAAAGTCATTTCGTGTTAGAAGAATTTGTGCTGGTATGATATCAAATTGACCAAACTGTTCAATATAGGATTGGACAAGTAGACTTTGCCCCACCGCAGCTGCTGCTTGCTTACCCTTTAATGTTATCGGTCGTGTTGGATATCCTAGCCGAGAAAATCCAGCAGCGACAGCACCTGATGACACAAGCAGTACTTCATGACCCGCTTCACGTAGTGCTACCACTGCATGAACATGGTCTGAAAATTTCTCTTGATCGATTTGACCCTTAGTATTTGTTAACGAGCTACTACCGATCTTGACGACAATCCGCTTTTTTTCCATGATCTCTTTCCTCCACTATTTTTCTTTAAATACATCCCATGCATAATTAAAACAAAAAAGCCCTATTCATCCCTAAAAATAAGGACGAAAAGAGCTATGCTTCCGTGGTACCACCTTTATTGAATGTGAATTAGAAATGCGGAAGCGCCTTGTTCAGCTCCGACAAGCATAAGACGCTAATGAAATGAAGGTGTTCTTTACCTTCATTTCATTAGTGGCTAGACCCTAGAGGCAGTTAAAACGCGACGTCCTGTCGCATTGACTGCACTCGCACGTCCTGTGCTTCGAAGCTTTGGCGCTGGAGCTAGACACGAAAATCTAAGTACCAAAACTTAAACCTTCTTATCTATTTTTCAATCACATCCCACTTTACCCTTTTAACGTCAGGGACACGCCTATGTTTTCATAGGACTCAGGAGGTAGGTTCGACGGCTTTTATGTTATGAAGTCTTCCAGCTAATAAACTTCACTCTCTGGTACTAAAAGTCCCGCTTACTATTCCTCCGTACACGTTCATCGATTTTTTACTATTATGCCGAGTATTTTGCCTACTGTCAAGACTGTAAACGCTAATTTTTAGAAAATTTGCAGATGGAGTTAGTGTTATTTTCACAGTACTTTACTAACCTTTATTTTATCCCATTTACCAAACTTATAATAACCATATGCAATCACACTGCTGATCACAAAACTTAGTCCCATTCCAACTGCAACCCCATTTTCTCCCAACCAAACTGAACATAAAAAAGATAGTGGGTAGCGAAGAATCCAAAAGGAAATCACATTAAGAACTAATACTTGAAACATTGCACCTGCAGCGCGGACAATACCATTTAAGATAAAATTAATCCCTAAAAACGGATAAAATAGGGCAATAATTTGTAAGTATCTCATTCCGAATTGAACAGCGGCTTCTTCATTAATAAATAGCCTAATCGCGATTTCTGCAAATATAACAACTAGAATACTTATAAAGACCATAATAAAAAGATTGATCAAAACTCCATATTTAGCAATCTGGTGAACACGGTCCATTTTATTTGCCCCGATATTTTGTCCAGCCATACTATTAACAGCTGTACCAAGCGCCATAGCTGGTAACATAATGACACTATCAAGACGCTGGGCAGCACCAAATCCTGCGACAACATCATTCCCGAAAGAGTTGACAACACTCATAATTGCCATCACACCAGCTGAAATGACGGTCATTTGTAGGCCTGATGGAATTCCAAGCTTCAAAATCGTCACGACTTCATCCTTTTTCGGTAGCTTAGGTAATATAAACGGGATAAGCGTTCGCTTCATCGTATCGAAAATACCATATAAAAAAGCAATACCTTGCGAAAGGATCGTTGCATAGGCTGCACCTTCAATTCCAAGCTTGAATACAAACAGATATATTGGATCGAGAAGCGCATTTAAAATAACTGCAATAACAACATATCGAATCGGTGTTTTACTATCACCTAGTGCCCTTAAGACTGTACCGATGAAATTGTAGCCAAATAAAAATAAGATTCCGATGAAATTGATTTGAAGATACGCCGTTGCCTCTTTGATCATTGATTGAGGAGTACCAAGAAGTTCTACGATCATCTCAGAAAAGATATAGCCGATGATACCTAACAATACAGATAAAATAGTTAATATCACAACAAATGCATTAATATAGCTTTTAAGCCCACTCTCATTCCCTTGACCTTTTTGCTGTGATAGAATCGTTAAAGTTGCGTTATTTATTCCAATAATGAACGATAAAATTGTAAAAATCACCGTACTAGAAACGGCAATAGCCCCTAGAGCATTTGCACCAAGAAGATTACCAACCCACAAGCTATCGATAAATTGATAGGATACTTGCAACAAGTTTGTAAGCATAATTGGCAGTGAGAAAAACCAGATTTGCTTTACAATCTTTCCATTTGTAAAATCTTGTTGATTCATGCCAAACCTTCCTTTCATGTCGATCCATTTATCTTATCATAGCCCTAGATGGACATGCACAAGGAAAGCATTTTATATAATGAGAGGTTTAAGATAAATTTTCATCTACGATTATGGGTCTTTTATCTTCGATTTTATTAATTTATCTTCGAATTTGATGATTTATCTTCGATTTTTTCATTTTATCGACTATTCGACAAAATCCATCAAATTTCCCTATTCTTCTTCACTGTTCCCAAACAATCATTAGGACTTTATTAATAATAACGACAACAATAAAAGTGCCAGCTAATGAAGCTTTGCCTGAAGCATATAATGCGAAAGCTGCTGCACCATTGATCACAATCTCTAATAATAGTCTAATTGGGACACCGACTTTGAAGGGTGCAGCCGGAGAGCCGAACAATCCCCAAAGAGTTGCAGCTGCTAATGGTGTTCCAAGCCCTAATATAACCTTCAAAAGGATACCATGACCTGCTTTAAAACCCCAATAACCAAGTGCTGCTAATGCACATAGTTCTAAAACAAACCGAAATCCTAAATTACTAGCTTTTAATAAAAGCATTCCAAGCTCCCCCATTACAGTGTTACGTTATGAATCTTTTTTCATCTTGTCAATTCCAGCTAAAAAACTGTCAATTAATAAATGGAGGCTAATATCAAGGTCAAGAGGCAAACCAAACCCACCCTTTTGTTCAAGAGAAGAAAATCCGTGCAAAATGCTCCTTAATCCACGAACAGCATGAAGCGCTGCATTTTCTTCTAAACCGTATCCATTTAACACTTGAATTGTTAAATCAACGATTCTTTGACCTGCTAATTGAATCTCTGTATCTTCCAGAGCAGATGTACTAATTGTTATCTCATATAATCCAGGTTGATCCCTTACAAATGCAACATAAGCATCCGCAATTGCATGGACTGCTTCATCCTTTGATCTTCCAATCGCAGCTTGAGTTAGCTTGCTATAAAGATCATCCATTCCGTGTATAGCTAATTTTCTTCGCAGACCAGTTAAGCCATCAATGTGGTTGTACAAAGATGGTGGTCGTACCGATAGTTTTTTTGCCAATGTTGCTAATGTTATAGCTTCAACACCCTCTTCATTAGCAATTTGAGTAGCTGTTTGTAAGATTGTTTGTAAATTAAGTCCGATTCTTGGTGCCATTCTAATCAACCTTTCTTTATTTCGTGGCTGTTGCAACATTTTTTTCTGCTTTCTGAATAGCCTTTTGGATAAGGAGTTCTGGTTTTTTTATCATTTCTCCATGTCCTACTGCCAATAAGCTAGGTTTTAATTTTTCAATCTTTTTTACACTTTCAATTGATAGTTCTTTGTCCCATGTGCCAAATGCAGGAAACGGAAAAAGTGGAACAATTTGGCCGCTTACCGCGGTTCCTCCTCTTGTCTGCATCGCATCACCGACAATTATTGCTTGGTTACGAGTATCAAAGAAAGAGATTGAGCCGGGCGTATGACCTGGAGTTGCGATAACCTGTAATGATCCAATGCGGTCACCTTCTTCTAGCAGACAATCAGCTTGTGTTGTTTTAAGACTTTTAGGAACTCCGCCTTTGATTGGTATTTGCGACTCATTTCTGTCTAATGTTTTATCCCCTTTTAGTAACCGACTTTCACGAGTAGAGATGGAAACAGGGACATGAGGGAATTTACTTTTCAATTCATCTAAGGCACCAACATGATCTACATGTGAATGTGTTAATAAAATGTTCGTAAGTGGCTTATCAAGTTTTTCAATTACATGTAAAATTCCTTTGTAACTGCTCGGTATCCCTGTATCAATTAGCGTAAGCTCCGTTTGCTCTTCAATTACGAAACAATTCACTGGAAAAAAGCCTGGTAAAAATGTAAGTTGATATACAGTTTCTTCCTTTGATAATTTCATAAAAAATCTCCCCTTTAATCTAATTAGTTTTAAAACTAATATAATTAGTTTCATTGTAACTAGTTTCATTATTTTTAACAAGAGGACTTTTTACATAATTTTCTAAAAATAATTTTAATTCCAATACCATATTAAAAAGGCATACCACTAAATGTGATACACCTTCATTAAATCAATCAGTTTTTAATTCGATATACTCTAGTTTCATATGGTTTTAGAGTAAACTTACTAACTAAGTCGTGGTCAAGTACAGCATGATTTGCTAGCAATAAGTCATCTGAACCTACAGAGAAATCCAATACATCATCCCAAGTCGCTATTTCCTCCGATAGATTTGAGAACACAACAACCTTGTCATTATCCATTGTACGTGTGTACGCATAAATTTGCGGATGATCATCAAGAATCAAATTATAGTTTCCATAGGTGAATACTTCATTTTTCTTCTTAAGTTGTATCATTTTTTTATAAAAATGAAGCACTGATGACTCATCTTGAAGTTGATTTTCTACATTTATTTCTTTAAAGTTCTCATTCACACCAAGCCATGGTTTTCCAGTTGTAAAACCTGCATTTTGCTCTGATGACCATTGCATCGGTGTTCTTGAATTATCGCGACTTGAAGACCAGATTACATCCATAATATCCCCATGTGCCACGCCTTCCTCACGTTTAATTCGGTACATATTTTTATCTGCAACATCATTGTAATCTTCAATGGAATTAAACTTTACATTCGTCATTCCAATTTCTTGTCCTTGATAGATAAACGGTGTTCCTTGCATAAGGAAGTACATCGCCCCAAGTGCAGTTGCACTTTCAAACCAATATCGAGTATCATTTCCCCAGGTAGATACTCTGCGTGGTTGATCATGATTTTCGATAAAAAGCGCATTCCATCCTTTGTTTTCAAGACCTTTTTGCCATTTTGATAAAACATTTTTCAATTCAACAATGTCTAGCTTTTTCTTTTTACCTGCATCCCATAACGATAAATGCTCAAATTGGAACACCATGTTGAATTTTCCTTTTTCTTCACCTACCCACTCGTCAAGGTCTTCTTTATCCTCTGCTTTCACGCCATTTGCTTCTCCAACTGTCATAATATCGTATTTAGAAAAGGTTTCTTCCTTTAATTCTTGAAGATATTTATGAATTCCACTTACATTCATATGCTTATCAAAAGATGGAACATATTTTAGTCCCTTCTCATTTGGCATATCCTCTAAGCCTTCTTCTTTATTAATGTGACTAATTGCATCAACACGGAACCCATCAATCCCTTTATCAAGCCACCAATTAATCATTTCGTATAAAGAATTTCTCACCTCTTTGTTTCGCCAATTAAGATCTGGTTGCTTTGTTGAAAAGAGGTGAAGATAATATTGTTGGGTTTTTTCATCATATTTCCAAGCAGAACCACTAAAAATACTTTCCCAGTTATTAGGTTCCTTGCCGTCCTTACCATCTTGCCAGATATACCAATCACGTTTAGGATCATCTTTGGATGAACGAGATTCAATAAACCATGGGTGTTCATCACTCGTATGGTTAATAACCAAGTCAATAATGAGCTTCATCCCGCGATTATGAACTTCCTCTAATAATTGATCAAAGTCTGCCATTGTTCCAAAATCACCCATAATATCTTGATAATCGCTAATATCATAACCATTATCATCATTAGGTGATTTGTACATTGGACAAATCCAAATGACATCAATTCCTAAATCTTTTATATAATCTAATTTTGAAATCATGCCTTGCAAATCACCGATACCATCACCATTAGAATCCATAAAACTTCTAGGATAGACCTGGTATGCGACTGCTTCTTTCCACCATACTTTTTTCATTTATTGTTTCCTCTCTTTCTTACGAATGGGTTCAGTTATCTACTCTCAAAATTTTCAATATATATATCTGTTACATTGGGATATTCTTATTATTTGCACAAGATTTACGCTCAATGATTTTCGTAGGAATTGTAATCCGCCTAGGTAACAAATCCGGGTTTTTTATGATTTCAATTAAACACTTTGCTGCCTCAAATCCAAGTTGATAAATCGCTATATCAACTGACGTAATTGATGGCTTTGAATGCTCAGAAAGCAATAAATTATTAAAGCTAACAATTGATACATCATCAGGAACACGAATCTTCATATCTTCAAGGTGACTAATTATTTCATAAGCTATTAAATCATCCTGAGTAACGAGCCCTGTTGGTGGTGACTGCAAATTCATGAGTGCGGTAATAGCTTTCTTACCATTTTCTTTTATTAACTCTTCATTGACTAAGTATTCATCATTGAATGGAATTCCTGCTTCACTTAGAGCTAATTTGAAACCATTTAATCGATCAATTGTGACAACAAAGTCTAGACTACCACCAACAAAGGCAATATTCTTATGGCCTAACTTGATTAAATAATTCGTAATTTGTTTTGTAATAAAAATATTATCGTTATCTACATACGTAACTCGTTCTTCATTTTCATCAGGCCTTCCAACTACTGTAAAAGGAAAATCTGCTTCTTGTAAAAATTTCATCGTTTTATCGTTCACCCGAGAATATAGGAGAACAATTCCGTCAACTCGTCTTCCTTGAACCATAGAGGTGACCTCTTCAAAGATTTCATCCTCCGTTGATCCGGTTGATAAATAAATACCATATTTATTAGTGTGTGCATTTGTGCTTATTCCCCTTAATACTTCGGGGAAAAAGGGGTTTTGAAATGCATGAAAAGCAGAATTAGGCATAATCACACCAATTGCCTGAGTGCTTTTAGCAGCTAGGCTACGAGCTTGAAAATTAGGGTGATAACCTAGTTGTTCCATTACTTCCCGAACACGTTTTTTCGTTTTTTCACTAATTCGTGGGCTATTTGAAATAACTCTCGAGACAGTTGATGGTGCTACATTTGCTTCTTTTGCGACATCTTTGATTGTAACGATCATAGCAACCTCCTTAACAAAGGAAAGAATTATCCATTTAAGTTGTGGTATAATATAAGAAATTTTTCGAACCAAAATTCCTTATTTTTTCAATATCTTAGCGCTACAGATTTCGACTCAATTCTACCCTGAATATTATATTTTATTCTAAACCTGATTAAAATGAGATAACGCTTCAAGGAAAACGTTTGCGCAAATCTAGAATGTAATAAATAGCATATCTCTTTGAAGGTTCTTCACCATATTTTAAAAAACTTTATGAAATCGTTTGCGCAATCTCGAATTTAATATATCATATATAAATTAAACACACAATATGTACTGTCTAGTTTAATTTAACGGTAGTATAAAAAACCCGAGTGAAGAACACTTAGTCCTTACTCGGGTTTTCGTATTATTATTAGTGCATAGATGTCATAACCCAAACTGTTCCTACAACGATGATGATTGCAATTAATGCTGCAGATATCATCTTACCTACCTGCCAAACACCACTTTCGCCTTCAGATACGTGCATGAACATAAATAACTGAATAGCAGCTTGGAGAAATGCAAGGCCGAATACAATAATTATAATTGTATTTAATGGTAAGTCTGTGTATAGACCCAACCAAACCGCTAGAAATGTTAAAACAATTGATAAGATGAAACCAATAACTTGTGACCACGGAAAATGGTTATGATTACTTGTATTATTTGTCATGATCCCACCAACCCTAATAGGTAAACACCTGTAAAGACAAAGATCCATACAAAGTCTAAAAAGTGCCAGTATAAACTTGAGATAAATACCTTTTTAGCTGTATCGGGTGTTAAACCTCTTTTTATAACTTGAAGAACAATTAAGATAATCCATCCAATACCGAGTGATACATGAAGTCCGTGTGTTCCAGTTAAAAAGTAAAAACCTGACCAGAATGCGTTTGTACCAAGAGTAGCACCCTCATGTACTAAATGGATGAACTCAGTAATTTCCATATATAAAAAACCTAAACCGAACAATAATGTAATCACGATCCAAACAATCATTGATTTAACGTTTTTTCTTCTCATTTCATTAATCGCTAATCCACTAGTAAAACTACTTGTTAGCAATAGCAATGTCATGATTAATGTGTTCTTAAGATCAAAAAGCTCACTAGGCAGAGGACCTCCGCCTGTGTGCCCATCTAGTACAAAAAATGTTGCAAAGATTGTAGCAAATAGAGCCATTTCAGCGCCCAGGAAGATCCAGAATCCAAAGATATTCAGTCTGCCTATTCCAGACTGATATTCCAAGGGCGTGTCAGGACTTATATTTTCGTTTACATGTGCCATCAATCACGCCTCCTTTTTCTCTTCCGTTTTTAAGATTTCATCCACGCTGACATAATAACCTTCATCTTCTTTATGTGAGCGAAGAGATCGAACTGCTAAACATGCTAGGACGCCGATGCCTCCCAATATAGCAATCCACCAAAGTTTAAAGACTAAACCGAAACCTGCAACAAAGAAGAAAGCTGACATAACAATAGGTGTTCCTGCGTTACTTGGCATATGAATTGGTTTATATTCGATTTTTTCTTTTTGTTTCTCTTGTTTCATAAGCCAGAATGCATCATAACCTTTAACTTCAGGAACAACTGCAAAGTTATAATGTGGAGCAACCGCAGTTGTTGTAGCCCATTCAAGTGTACGTCCATTTCCCCAAACATCTCCTGTTGTTTCTCTTTTAGAATAACGGAAGCTGTAATATACGTTATACACAAGGATCATGAAGGCAATCCCCATTCCAATACCGCCAATCGTTGATATAACGTTTAATCCAGTCCATCCATCTTCTGGACCGTAAGTGTATACACGTCTTGGCATACCATCAAATCCTAATAAGAATTGCGGTAAGAAACAAACATTAAAGCCAATCGTAAAGAACCAAAACGTCCATTTTCCAAGTCTTTCATTTAATTTATGACCAAACATTTTTGGATACCAGAATACAAACCCTGCGAAGCAAGCAAATACTGTTCCGGCAATTAATGTATAGTGAAAGTGAGCAACAAGGAAGTAACTGTTATGGTACTGAAAATCAGCAGCTGCCATACCAAGCATAACCCCTGTAACTCCTCCGATTAAGAAGGTTGGAATAAAACCGACAGACCAAAGCATTGGTACAGAAAACTCAATCCGACCTTTATAAAGTGTTAGTAACCAGTTAAAGATTTTAATTCCTGTTGGTATCGCAATGGCCATTGTCGTGATTGAGAACACAGAGTTAACCGCTGCGCTTCCACCCATTGTAAAGAAATGGTGAACCCAAACTAGGAAGCTTAGGAAGGAAATCGTCACGATTGAAATAACCATTGATTTATAACCAAATAATGTTTTTCTTGCGAATGCCGAGATAATTTCAGAGAAAATACCGAAAGCTGGCAAGATAACAATATATACTTCAGGATGTCCCCAAATCCAGAATAGGTTTGCCCAAAGCATCGGCATACCTCCGTCAGCTAACGTAAAGAAATGAGTACCAAATATACGGTCAAATGTCATTAACGCTAGTGTGACAGTTAATACCGGAAAGGCAAATACGATAATAAAAGCAGTTACAAGCGATGTCCATGTAAACATTGGCATTCTAAGTAACGTCATACCTGGAGCACGCATTTTAATGATTGTTACAATAAAGTTAATACCAGTTAAAAGTGTACCGATCCCTGAAATCTGTAAACCGAGTAAATAATAGTTTATTCCTGGTCCAGTACTACCTTCAATTGCTAAAGGAGCGTAGTTCGTCCAACCTGCATCTGGTGATCCACCAAATACAAACGAAATATTAAATAAAATTGCTCCAAAGAAAAATGACCAAAAGCTCAAAGCATTTAAATATGGGAATGCTACGTCTCTCGCTCCAATTTGCAGGGGAACAACGACGTTCATTAGCCCCATAACAAAAGGCATTGCCATGAAAATAATCATGATAGTACCATGTGTTGTGAAAATTTCATTATAATGATGTGATGTTAAAAACTCATTATTAGGAACAGTCAGTTGGGCTCTCATTAATAATGCATCAACACCACCACGGAAAAGCATGACAATAGCTGCAATAATATACATAATTCCTATTTTTTTGTGGTCGACAGTTGTTAACCACTCTGTCCATAACCATTTCCATTTTTTAAAGTACGTTAAGATAAATACGATCCCAATCACAGATAATAAGATGGAAATGTTAGCCCCAATAAGCATTGGATCATTTAAAATTAAATTATCCTTAATAAAATCGAACATTTGGTGTTCCTCCTTCCTTAGTGATGATGATGTGAGTTTGATTCATCCGTTGAATCTGACTCTTCTTGATCGTTTTCTTCTTCATCTTGTACACCTACTTCAATCCCGTATTTTTCACGAATCTTCATCGCATATTCACCGGAATCAACCCCGTGGTCTACAATATCTAAATGTGTATTTGAAAACGTCAATTCTTCTACTGTTTCAGGCAACATCAATTTTTCATATGTTTCTTCAGTAAGTTCTGGTGCGTTTTCTTGTGTATCTTTCAACCAATTTTGATACTCGTCTTCTTCTAAAGCAACAAAATTAAACTTCTGGTGAGTCATACCTTCTCCTGTAAAGTTAGAGTTCATGCCATCATATATTCCAGGTTCATCGGCCTGAAGGTATAAATCATTGACCATTCCAGGCATTCCATATTCTTGTCCACCTATTTGTGGAACCCAAAACGAACTCATCGAATCTGCTGAGGTAATTTTGAAAAGGATTGGATGATCTTCAGGAACATTCACATAATTAATTGTTTCAATATCCTCCTCTGGATAACTGAAAATCCATTTCCAATCTGCAGAAGTTGCATGGATCACAATCGGTTCTTTATGAGCTGTTTCCTTTGGTGGTTGTTCCAATTCATATAGGACCTTAACAGTTGGAATTGATAAGGCGATGATGATTACAATTGGAATAAGCGTCCAGATTATTTCCAACTTCGTGCTACCATGAATGTTTGGCTCATGATCCTTTTCATTGAAATTTTTTCGGTCACGAAATTTCACAATAACAAAGGCAAATAAGACGTAAACAACAATCATGATAACTAGCATAAAGTAGATAGAATACATAATAAGATCACGTAGAGTTTCAGCATTAGGGCCTTTCGGATCAAATACAGCAAGTTCACTACAGCCACTTAATACGATTAAAAAAAGCAAACCCATCACTACACTTATCAATGGTTTAAATTTTTTGAACATCTATGTTCACCTTCCTTTCTAAAAAGTAAAAGATTAAGAATGAAGTAGATACAATTTAAATAACAAAATGTTTACATCTACACATACTATCAAAATATAAAAAAAACGAAATAGCTGAATCCGCTTTATTGACTAACATTCAAAAATTAGACTAAGTTTTTTCACAGATTGTTAACAATATTGGTAAAGTATTTATGTATTGGTAGATAAAAAAGCTTTGTCCTTTCTAGCAATAAGCAATAATAGTAAATAAAAAACCCGTTATCTATCAATGGTAAGTGACTATTACACGTCTCTATATCTATTTAGACTGTTTTCCCATCTTTTAAGATCATAAACTTAGAAAATGTTAATAAATCGCAATAGCTTTATGACAATAATGTGTACTTTTGGAATTTGTGATACTATTTCGGTACTTTTTGCTCATAATTAATGTGTAATAGTAAAAGAAAGAGGAGAATGGTTGTGAAAAACACTGAACTAACTTTAACAGGTTCATTTTCATTGAAACAGTATTTTTCATGGAAAGTGATTAAGTTAATTATAAAAACAGGTATTATCAAATCAAATCTCATGGGGATGTTTGCAGGTCTCTGTCTTGCTTTATATATGAATGACTCAGGTTTTGTTGAACAGCTACCAAACATTATTATTTCCTTAATTGGAACATCCTTTGTCGTTGGTGGCTCAGGTGCGATAAATAACTATTATGATCGAGACATTGATTCTAAGATGCAAAGAACCAAAGTTCGACCTACTGTTGATGGATCGATTAATCCTAGATTTGCGTTATGGTTAGGCATCATTCTTGTTACTGTTGGATTAGCACTTCTACTATCGGTATCAATATTTGCAGCAATTATGGGCTTTTTAGGTTTTACCTTTTATGTGTTTGCCTACACAATATTCACGAAACGCTCTACTATCTATAATACTGAGGTAGGAAGCTTATCTGGAGCCATGCCACCAATTATTGGCTGGGCAGTTATTTCTTCAGATATTTTCCACCCAGTTGCTATCGCGCTTTTTGTGTTTATGTTCTTATGGCAACCTCCACATTTCTATGCAATTGCAATTAGACGATTGGAGGAATACAAGACAGCTGGAGTACCAATGCTTCCTGTAGTAAAAGGTATACATCGTACAAAAGTACAATCCCTTCTGTATCTAGTCATTTTGCTGTTTGCATCAATTTTATTTTTACCCTTTAGTAAAATAATTGCGTTTAGCATGTTTGGACTAACCTTAGCTTGGATGATTCTTGGTATCTGGGGCTTCAAGAAGGTTGACGATATCAAATGGGCGAATTTAATGTTTGCTTTTTCTTTAATTCATCTAACAATTCTTTTCTCACTTATGATTATTGTTTCATTAATCTAATATTTAAAAAGAGGCTGGGACATAACTAAATTGACCATTCTTAAAGCCGAATAATTTCTAATTTAATTAAGCGATATAAATAAAAAACCCAAACTATTACGAAACTCTAAATTAGAATTTCGCATGATAGTTCGGGTTTTTCTTTGGCTGAAATACTTTTGTCCCAGCCTCTTTAGATATATTTAAATTAGACTGTCGCATACTTTGTTGCTATTTACCAAGTAATGCGGTGTGGTTGATTTCCGTTCCAGTTGCTCGCTTTCCGCGGGGCGGGCGGTGAGCCTCCTCGGCGTATACGCCTGCATGAGTCTCACCTGTCCCACTACTCCCGCAGGAGTCTCGCAATCCGTTCCAATCAACCTGAATTAGTTTTTGTTTCAAAAGCAACAATCTCTTAGAAAAGAGTTTAAATTATAAACAAACAAGCTTTGGTCATTCGTTTACTTGTTACTTTTATGTTTCACAACATCCTCAAACCATTTTATTTTATCGCGCATTTCAACAACTTGTCCTACTAAAACAATGGCAGGGTGAGTGATATTATTTTTCTTTACTTCATCGACGATCGTTTCCAGGTTACCAGTAATGGTTACTTGTGAAGGTGTTGTCCCCCATTGAATAACTGAAACAAGTGTTTTACGGTTTTTACCATGTTCAATTAACTTTTGACAGATATATGGCAGATTTTTAATTCCCATATAAAATGCAATTGTATCAATCCCTTGTGCTAAAGCAGCCCAATTAATCGTATCTGTTTGCTTGTCTGCTCTGCCATGTCCTGTCACAATAGCAAAAGATGATGCATAATCACGATGTGTTACTGGTATTCCAGCATAAGCAGGTGCTGCAATCCCAGATGTAATCCCTGGAATCACTTCATAAGGAATCCCTTGATTTTTTAAAACCTCAGCTTCTTCCGCACCACGCCCAAAGACAAAAGGATCTCCCCCTTTTAAACGAACAACAACTTTATCTTCCAGAGCCTTTTCTACTAATGTCTCATGTATTTGCTCTTGAATTAGCTCATGTTTTCCTGGAAGCTTTCCGCAATAAATAAGCTCAGCATCCTGTTTGGCATGTTCCAATAACTCTTTACTAATCAGGCGATCGTAAACGATGACATCTGCCTTTTGAATGCACTCTAATCCATAAACTGTAATAAGTTTGGGATCCCCAGGACCCGCTCCCACTAAATATACTTTACCTTTACTCATTTTTTAACCTTCTTCCAATACCTTATGATTTTCTTTAGTTTTATTATAGTCTTTTTCTTTTATAAATTGGAGGATTTTCATATTGTTTATAATTGGATATAAGGAGTGTATTTGACGATTATTTTGAGATTTGGCTAGCAGATAGTTATGTTAATACGTTTTAATCTGTCAAAATAGGGCATATTACAACCAAACTGCTTTTAAGTTTGGAGGACACAAATGAATATACTACCAGATTACATAAAAAGCTCTTGTTTTAGTGAATACGATATATTAAAAAAAGTCGTTTTATGCCAACCTGATTTTATGACGATTAGAGAACCTATTAATGAAACGCAAAAACAATATCTGAAAGAAAACATTGATACAGATCTTGCAAAGAAACAGCATAAGATATTTGTCGAAACGTTACAAGAAAATGGAATTGAAGTCATGTTGCTTCCTCCTGCAGAAAAATTTCCTGAACAAGTATTTACTCGTGATATCGGTTTCACTCTCGGAAATCAGGTGTTTGTTGCAGAAATGGCACATGATGTTCGTAAAGGTGAAGAAAGACCATTTATCAATTGGCTAGAAAATGAAAAAATAACTTATACAAATCTGATTGGAGATAAAATTGAAGGTGGAGATGTTTTAGTTGATCGTAACACGGTATATGTTGGTGTTAGTAATCGAACAAATGAAAATGCCATTCAGCACTTACAAAGCATATTACCGTCTTATGACGTAATCGCTATTCCTTTTACTGATACCTATTTACATTTAGATTGTGTTTTTAATATTATATCGCCAAATGATGCATTAATTTTCCCAGGAGAACTTGATGAGGAAAAAGAAAGACTACTCTCTTCCAGATACAATTTAATTGAAGTTTCTAAAGAAGAACAAGCAACCTTAGGTACAAACGTCCTTTCAATTGGAGAAAAACGGGTCATCAGCTTGCCAATTAATAAACAAGTTAATAACAAACTTAGAGATCTTGGTTACCATGTCATTGAGGTAGATATTACCGAAATCATTAAATCCGGTGGTGCTTTCCGCTGCTGTACACTTCCAATTCTCAGGGATCAAGAAAATTTAGAAAAGCCAAAAAGCGATTAAAAAAATCGCTTTTTGGCTTTTTTATATAAGTTTAAACTGAAAGTGTCTCTACATTTTTTAAAATCGTTTGTTTAAACACATCTAATGCTTCATCTGTATCAATTGTATACCCACATTCCAAACCAACATACCCATCATATCCTGTTTCTTTAATGGCATTTAAAATGTTGATATAGTTCAACTCACCTGTGCCTGGCTGTTTTCTACCTGGATTATCAGCAATATGGTAATGACTAATTCGATCAATATAATTTGTTGCATTACGAATAACATTTCCTTCGGTAATCTGTTGATGATAAACGTCAAATACTAACTTTACATTTTGACTATTTACTTGATCAATGACAGACACTGCTTCATCTGAATATTGGAGAAAGTGTCCACGATGATCAACCAATCCATTTAATGGCTCGACCTCCAAGATAATGCCAGCCTCCTCACAAAGTGAAGCAGATTGCTTTAAAGTTTCAACCATTGCTTGTTGTTGAATTTCACGGGACATACCATCGATCACGTTTCCGGTTTGGGTAATAATCGATTTTGTACCAAGAATTTTACATGCCTCAATTGTTTGCTTTATTCCATCAATATATTCTAAGCGTTTCGACTCATCAACTAGGTTAAAAAATTTCGTACACGTAGCAATAATCCCTACACCGATTCGATCCTGTTCTTTAGCTACCTGTTTGATATCTAAGTCCCACCAGCTATAATACTCTAGACCTTGAAAACCATGCTCTTTTATTTTTTCAAGGTGGTAGACGACATCTTTTCCTTTATATGCTCCAATGCAAAGAGAGTATTTCATGTACGGGACAGCTCCTTTAAATGAATTGGTTTACCAATATCCGCAGATTTATTTGCTGCTAATGTGACATTATGAGTCTTAATGGCATCTCGATAGTCAGATAAAATCTTTGAAGAATCTCCAGTTAAAATTGCGTTAACAAAAACTTCATCCTCTATTAAATATGGGCTTTTTCTTTCTTTATACTCTGTTATCGATTCAGGTTTAATATCCTTTAAACCTGAACTACTAATTTCGAGTACTCCTTGATCTGTATATAAATCCAGACCCACTTTATGCCCAACCGGTGACATACAAGTATTAGAGATCGTTGCGATACTGCCATTTTCTAATTTCATTGTGACAGTTCCAACATCGGCAACTGTTGTCCCCTCTACCTTTTCATGCATAACCCGCTGACTGTATGCAGCAAAAACTTCAATAACCTCCCCACTAAGATACCGGAGTAAATCAACAATATGGGTTGTTTGTTCAACGAACTGGCCACCTGATCCAGTTTGAACTCTCCACCAAGGAACCATAGGCATTCCACCCATCCAGTATCCTAACGACATCCCTAGTTTTCGTTCATTTAGTAAATCCAAAGCTCTTCTTGTTGCTTCCTGATATCGCCAATGATAGCCAACAGAGGTAATGATCTTTTTTTGTTCAATTTTTTTAAGAATCCCATTTGGTGAATGATCAATTCCAAGGGGCTTTTCAACGAGAAATGGAATTCCTCTATCGATTACTGCGTTCTCTGCCTCACCATGTGCCATTGGCGGAACACATATGTATACTGCATCAAGCTTACGGTCATCCAACATTTCATTTAAATTATTGTAAGCCTTTGCATTTTTCCATTCACGAGCTTCCTTTTGTGCTCTTTCTAACTGAATATCAAAAAAGGCAGTTACCTCTGCATCTTGAATCTTCGCTAAATTATTTAAATGTGCCTTTGCTATACCACCAGTTCCAATAAAACCAATATTTAGAGCCAAACGAATCTCCTCCTATTATATAATAAAATTGATCAAATTAGTTTCTTAAAAATTGGTTAGATCACCCCCTTTTGATAAAAGAAAATAGGAAACTCCTAATCCTTTACCGCACCGGCTGCAATCCCTGAAATAAACTGGCGACTGACAAACATAAATAAAATAATTAATGGAAGAGTGGCTAATAGTGTTCCAGCCATGACCATTCCATAGTCAGTGTCGTATATTCCATTTAATTGTGATAGTGTCACTTGCAATGTATATTTAGCAGGATCATTTAAAATAACTAACGGCCATAAATAGTCATTCCAAATGCTTATAAACGAGAATATTCCTAAGAAAGCAAGGGCAGGTCTTAAGATCGGTAAGCCAATATTCCAATAAAGTCTAAAATGGTTGCACCCATCTAATCTTCCTGCATCAAGCAGACTATCATGTATCGCTTCTTCAGAATATTGCTTGATCCAAAAGATTCCAAAGGCATTTGCCAGACCAGGGATAATAAGCGCTTGAAAGGTATCAACCCAGCCAATCTTTGAAATCATAATGTAAGAAGGAACAAACGAAAGCTGAGACGGAATCATCATGGTAATTAATAGTGAAGTAAACAGAAGCTTTTTTCCAGGAAACTGAAATTTTGCAAATGTAAAACCTGCTAGTGAACAAAAGAATAGTATAGCAACAGCTGAAGTTGTTGAAACAAAGACTGTATTTAAAAAGGCTTTAAAAAAATCTACATTTTGGAGTACATTATTTATATTTGTAAAAAGTTCAGAACCAAAAATTAATTTTGGTGGGAACCTTAATATATCACTTGTTTTATTTGTCGACATTACGGCCAACCAATAAAACGGAAAGATCGAAATAAAAACACCGATTAATAATAGAAAATGTAAAACTAGCTTTTTAAGTCCTGCATACTTTCCATCCATTTTCAATCCCCCCTAATCATTATTTCGCTCCAGTTTTTTGAACGATTTTCCAATTCAGTAATGAGAACAGCGCAATAATGACAAATAGTGCCCATGATACAACAGATGCATAGCCATATTGACTCTCACCAAATGCTTGCTTATACATATATAATGTAATCGTTAAACCTGACCCACCTACTCCGCCTGAGTTACCAAGTAAAACCTGAGGCTCAGTAAATAATTGCATGGATCCAATCGTTGTCATTAATACTGTAAAAAGAATAATAGGTCTTAAAAGTGGAATTGTAATGTGGAAAAACATCTGAACAAGGTTTGCCCCATCCATTTTTGCTGCTTCATATAACGTATTTGGAATACCTTGTAATCCAGCTAAATAAATGATTGCATTATACCCTGTCCATCGCCAGACGACCATCGATGCAATCACAACCTTAATCAAAAACTCTGATTTTAGCCATTCCACAGGATCAAGACCAATTGTCGTTAAAACATAGTTTAAAAGGCCATAGCTGTCCCCAAAAATCGACTTAAAAATAATCGTAACTGCTACAATTGATGTTACATTCGTGACAAAAAAGGCTGTACGATAAAACCCTTTAAATTTTAAAAGTGGTGTATTAAGTAAGAAGGCAATCACTAATGCACCGAATAGCATCGGAATCGCCGAAAGAAACCAAATCGCAAAGGTATTTCCAACAGACTGCCAAAAAACCATATCGCTTAATAAATATGTAAACTGCTTAAGTCCTACAAACTCCATTGCACCGAGCCCACCCCATTTATGAAAGGATAAGTACAATGAAAAGACAATCGGAAACAAACCAAAGATTAAAAATAATAGATAGAAAGGTGAAATAAAAAGATAAAGGGTACGATTTTTATAGATTTCACGCCATAAGCTTCCTCTACTAGCTGGTGTTATCGGTTGAACACTTGCTACCTTTTTTGTATTAGCTACATTATTCATGCAATCCCTCCTCAATCTACAATCTGTCAAAGGAAAAGTACTAGGTTAATAGCCAAGTAATTCGGAGCACCTAGTACTTTCCTATTTATTTAGTTAGCGTGAAAGTTCTTTTTCAACCTGCTCTAAAACCTCATCCCAAGCCTTATCTGGATCAAGGTCCTGGTTCGCGACATTTGTTAATTGATCAAGAAACATTGTATTAACTGAACTGTAACTAGCACCAAAATAACGTGGCTTTACATTTTCTGCAGATTGACTAAAGATTTCTGTTGTATTTTGATTACCAAAGAACGCTTCCTCACTACTCATTTTTGGATCGTCGTATACACCAGGAGTCGATGGAAATAAATCCATTGTCGTATACGCCTGTAATTGATTTTCAGGGCTCATTAACCACTTAATTACTTCATATGCTTCTTCAGGATGCTTAGACGCTTTAGTAATCCCGATGAAAGATCCTCCATTATTTCCATCTCCACCTGGTGCTCGAGCAACACGCCATTTACCTGCTGTATCAGGTGCAGCATCCTCGAGGATTTTCTTTGTCCATACAGCACCAATAAACGAAGCAATTTCTCCATTATTCATTCCTGCATTCCATTCAGTACCGTCTACTAAATTTGCACTTAAGCCCTTTTCATGGACAGCCACTGCCAAATCCCAGGCTTTTTTGACATTACCGCCATCACCTATAAAATTATCTTCTTCATCAAAGTAAACACTGTCACTTTGACTTATATTTTGAGTAAAGACCCTATTAATGCTATCAAACATCTTTACTCCTGTTGCAGCTTCTACTTTTTCACCAGCCTCTATATAATCCTCCCAAGTAGAAAGTTCTGCAGAAACTTCAGCTGGATCTGTTGGCAATCCTGCTTTGGCAAAAATATCTTCTCTATAAAATAAAGCAGTTGGGCCAGTATCAATTGGCAAGGCAATTAACGTTTTATTGTCTGGAGTTAACGTATAATTCCATTTCCACTCTAAGTATTGGTCCTTTAATTCATCTGCGCCATAGTCTAGTAAATTTACAAATTGATCAGTATAGGGAAGGAATTCATTAGCCCAATCGTTCATTGCAACAATATCTGGAGCTCCTGATCCTGCTGCTAATGTTGTCTGAAGCTTTGTTTTATATTCTGCCCCATCAATTTTTTGCGGTTTAAGATTTACGTTTGGAAATTCCTCCTTAACTTTTGCCAATAAATCATCATCAAGCGAACGATTCCAATACCAGAGGGTAAGTGTTACCTTTCCATCACTATCTTCTTCAGTTGTGTTAGATTGTGAGGAACTACACCCTACCATTGCAAAAACAAGTAATAACACTAAAAGAAAGCTTAATTTTTTTCTCATCAGTTAAAAAACACCCCTTTTTAATGTAATCAACACTTGCAAATTGGACATCTAGAATTCCTACTCACCCCCTTGGTAGAAAAAGTAATAGACTTTTATGTATCCGCTTTCATTAAAACTATCACTAATCTTACTTCAAGAGTAACTTACATCAATACATATTGTAAGATTATTAGTTTTATAATAGTATTTATGTTGTCTACACATCAAGGGCATAATTGAACATAAGATTGGACAATTTGAACATGAAAGGAAAATGTCTCATGAAAGAATTACCAATCCGTTTTATTACCTCACCGTTTAATCAGGAGCTAATCCCATTACAAATGTACACGATAGGCTCCAATCACCAAACAGCGATTCACAGACCTAAAGGCTTTTCTGCGACTCAAGTATTCATAACTCTTAGTGGTAGTGGAAGAATTCGTGTTAACGGAGAATCTGACCTTGTGGTAAAGGAGCAACAGGCATTTATCATCTATGAAGGGGTCCCACATGAGTATTTTCCAATAACAGATGATCCATGGCTGGTCGGTTTTATATCGCTTCGAGGTGCTTCTGTAACAACTATGCTTGCAAATATGGAATTTCATAATTGTGAGGTATTACATATTCGTAATTTTGAGAAACTATGGAATTTGGCCGAACAAATTTGGCAATTAGCTGAAAACAATGGAACCGAGGAATTATGGCAAATTTCTGTGTTACTCTATACCTTTCTATTAGAATTAAGAAAACAGACCACAAATTTTTCCTATCAACCTCCAAAGATAAATAACTCTAATTCTTGTGAAGCCATTTTAGAACATGTAACTACCATTTTAAAGGAGCACTATACACAACCTATTCGATTATCTGAGGTATCAAAGTCTTCAGGTTATTCTCACCAACATTTGAATCGATTATTTCGGCAATTCTATGGTGTCACTCTAAACCAATACTTACAAAATCTGAGGATTTTACATGCAGTTGACCTAATTGAACGTAATAAGCATATTACGCTTTGTGAGATAGCTGAAGAGCTCGGCATCGACACTAGATATTTTACGAGATTGTTTAAAAAGAATATGGGGATGTCGCCAGGGGAATATAAGCGGATCTCTCATTATCATTGAAGCTTTATGTTGGCTTGAAGAATTTCATATTTTCTGAAAAAACTTTGTTAATATTTTCATAGATAGTGCAAAAGTTTTCTACTTGCGTTATCTTTAATATAGTCGTTATATGGAAAAAGAGAGGTGCGTTTCATTGGATATAAAAGAAGCATACAAAGTATTAGGTGTTTCAGAAAATGCTACAGATAATGAAATTGAAAAACAATACATGATTTGGGTTAGACGAAATCATGCCTATCAGAATCAACCAGATCCAGAGAAACCTTTTGATATTGAGGCTATTACGACAGCCTATAATATAATTAAACACCATAATGAATACGGTTCCAACCCGTCCCAAGAAATGAAATCTTTTCAAGGTAAATTCCAGCATTTCTTTCATTATTACAAACTTCATATGGTAGGTTTTTTGGTCCTTGTTGCTATTTTGGGTTCAATAATCCAAAGTGGCATTAATAATTATCAGGAGAAGAAGGAATTGGCAAGTCTTCCACCAGAAAGCCTAAGTATTATGATATATGGAAATTATTTTGATCCTAACAATCCGTCAAATTCTCTATCAGATAATATATTAGCAAAGTTTCCTACCTGGGAGCGAGTTACTGTTAACATGAATTACGCACCTACTGAAGTAAATGATTCCATTGATGCTACTCTTCAACAAAAAAGTGCTGTAACACTTGTTAGTGATAAATCAGATATTTATCTTATGGATGCTAAAAACTTTGAACGACTTATGAATAATGAAATCTTTCAACCTTTAGAGCAAATCGAGCCGACCCTTAAGGATAATATAGAAAGTGAAAATATTATATACGCTGCTACAACTGAAGATAAATCTGAGCATATATATGGGATTGTATTAAAAGACACATCCATCTTTAATGGGATGCCTGTAAATGATGCCAAAAAAATTGCTGCCATTCGCTTAGATGCCAAGAATAAAACGAATGCAATGAAATTGATTTTGGAGTTAGCAAACTGATTTTTGTCTATAATTACACAAAAAATCCCTCTTGGAATATAGAGGGATTTATTATTGAATCTTAGGATTCCTTTAAATTTGGCAAATCTTTAAGAGTTACGCAATAAGGATGTTCCTACACTTTTCGTAACTGTTCTTTCAAAATTGAGAATGCCCCCATAATCGTGACCCTTTCAACTTACAATTTCATCCGAGATGAATTATTCACTCCACAATTCAACTATATCTTTTACTATTTGTGTGTATTCTTCTTCTGCTTCTTCTACTCCTGCTTTATCTAAATCATCCATAAATTGCTCCCAGACATTATCAAATTCTTCTGGATCGGCAAGAATTGCTTCTGGAATACGTTTAAAGGTTATATCTATCATTCTTTTATTTGTTACTTCAAGAGTTGAACCAGCAGGGATTGCAAGATTGTAGGCAGCTCCCCATGGTTTTACTGGAAACTCTTCGCTAGTAGGGTATAAATCCTTCCATAATTCAGCATCATAATTTTTTAGCACTTCTTTTTCAACATCTGTTAGTCCTTCAATCGCAAGTTCACGTGTGTTAACCGTGTATGTTTGACCGGTTGAGTCTTCTACACCATCACCATAGCGTGGCGCAAACCTTTGGAAGTTATAACCAATTCCAGTTTTCTTTAAGTAGTCTTTATCATTACGGCGTTTTTCCCATTCATCTTCAGGAATAACACGCTTACCGTCTACAATATTATAATGTTCGCCTTCAATTCCCCAATTCAGCATAATTTGGGTTTCTTCTGATACTAAATAATCAAGAAATTTGATGGCTCGAACAGGATCTTCACAGTCTACTGATATTCCAATTCCCCAGCCTACTTGGAAACCATTACTTTGATAAGCAGTATGTTTATACTCTTCATTTAATGTAATTGGATAAAATCCATACATTCTTTCATACTTACCTGCATCACGTAAAGCATTTTGTGCATCATAAATCATATAGTCTGGTGCTATAGTAGCCAACGCACGTCCCGTAGACAATTTTGCTAGCCATTGGTCATGTTTTTGAACAAAAGATTCTTGATCTAACAATCCTTCAGTATTCATTTGGTTATACCAACGGTAAACCTCTTTTTCAACTGGACGGCGATAATGTAATGTCGCTTCATATGTCTCAGGATCAATATAATATTCACCATCATCGGAAGCACCAGTCATCATAAATCCACTATTTAAAGTAGAGGCTTGAAAACGCCATCCATCAGATTGGAGGGTTAAAGGAATGGTTGGTTGTCCATCAATTTCAGGATGTAGTTTATAATATTCGCTTATAACATTTTCTAAATCTTCCAATGTTTTCATTTCTGGGTATCCTAATTCTTTAACAACGTCATGCTGGACAAGTGCTGCAAAACCAGGGGTCATAGCTTCATTATCGACTGCTGTATTAGGTAAAACATAAATAGATGGATCTTCCTTACTCCATTTCATACGGTTAATTTCATCACCTAGCATTTTTTTAATGTTTGGAGCATGCTCTTCAATCAATGGCGCAAGATCAATTAATGCACCAGCTTCTACAAGCTGACTAGCTCCCTTAGATGTAATTAGGTCAGGGTATTCGCCACTAGCAACCATCAATGGAATCTTTGTTTGTCCACCTTCCATATCAAATTCAGGTTCAAGAGTTACACCTGTGTCTTCCTTAATTTTTTTACCAACTGGGCTCTCCATATTCTCCCAATCAGGGTTCGCATCAGAATCAAAGACCGAAAAAGTGATTGAACCATCTTCATCAGAAGAGCTATCAGAATCTGTTGAAGCATCTTCTTTTGAAGCCTGGCAAGCAACCATAATTGATAAAAGAACTGTTATAAAGACCAAACTAAAAACCTTCTGAAATGACTTCATTTCATGTTTCCTCCCCTTTGTTTATGATCATTTATTGTATAAACAGTGAATCTTTTGATACTTAATGAATGGCTACTGTTTTACTGCTCCTAATGTCATCCCTTGAATAAAAAACCTTTGAACAAATGGATAAACCAACATTATAGGTATGACAGTAACCATGGTGATGGCCATTTTAATCGATTCAGGTGATACCATATTCGCTTGCTGCTCTGCATTAGGTCGCATTTGGTTGGCATTTACATTACCACCCATCGAGGTATTATCTAAAATCTTCATTAGCTCGTACTGTAATGTTGTTAAATTTTCATTCAAACTGTTATATAAATAGGTATCAAACCAACTATTCCATTGCCCGACTGCCACGAATAAGGCGATAGTCGCTAAAACCGGCTTACAGAGTGGTAAGATAATTCGATAAAAGATTGTAAAGTCATTCGCACCATCCATTTTCGCTGATTCTTGAAGTGAAAACGGAAGTCCATCCATAAACGATCGAATAATAATAATATTAAAAGCACTTACTAATCCTGGTAGGATATAAACCCAAAACGAATTCATCATACCTAAATCTCTTATCAGCATGTACCCTGGAATTAACCCTCCTGAAAAATACATCGTTAAAACAAGAAAAGTAGATATAAATTTCCTTCCTTGGAAATCAGCACGACTCAACGTAAAAGCAATCATTGCTTGTGCAAAAACACCTAACACCGTACCAATTACTGTCCTCAAAACAGAGTTTACAAAACCCGTTACTAAGTTATCGTATTTCATTATTTCTAAGTAATTATTCAAGGTAAACTCACGCGGCCAAATATAAATGCCACCTCTTATGGTATCAGTTGAATCATTTAAAGAAATAACTAATACGTTTAAAAAAGGGTAAAGCGTTACAATCATAATAATTGTTAAAAAAGAATAATTTAGTATATCGAACATACGGTCCTTTTTCGTTAACTTAATCATGGCTCGTTTGGATGCCATTAAACTCCCCCCTCTTACATGACACTTTGATTGGAATATCGCTTAAATATACCGTTAGCAAGAAACAATAAGGTAATACTTACTACAGAATTAAAAATTCCGATTGCCGTTCCGTAAGAGAATTGTCCTAAACCAATCCCGTAATTAAGCGCATACAAATCTAATACCTCAGAATAATCAACAACTAGAGAATTTCCTAGTAACATTTGTTTTTCAAATCCAATACTAACCAAATGACCTATATTTAGAATAAGAACAACTAGAATTGTTGGACGAATGCCTGGTAATGTCACATGCCAAATTCTTCTTAACCTTCCGGCCCCATCTACTTTTGCAGCTTCGTATAGTTGAGGATCAAGACCTGCAATGGCTGCTAAAAAGATAATCGCATTCCAACCCATTTCCTTCCATATATCTGAAACCGTAACAATTCCCCAGAACCACGTACCTTGAGCCATAAATTGAAAAGGCTTATCAATAAAACTAAATTTCATTAAAAGATCATTTACAATACCACCATCAATAGATAACATTTTTGTAACAATACCAGCCACAACTACCCAGGATACAAAGTGGGGTAAATAAGTTATTGTTTGCACCGTTCTCTTAAATAAAGAATGGCGAACTTCATTTAGCAATACAGCGAATAAAATAGGAATGGTAAACCCTACTATTAAACCAAGAAAACTCATCGCAAGCGTATTTCTAAGTGCCATGAAAAATCGTTCATCAGTAAACAATGCGATAAAATGGTCGAGACCTACCCACTCTTGTTCAAAAAATGATCTGCCTGGTCTGAAATTTTGAAATGCCATCGTCCATCCCCATACAGGAAGATAATTAAAAACAAAAACCCAAGCAACAAATGGTAATGACATCATATAAAGTGTTTTTTGACTTAAAAATATTTTCCAAAAACCGTTCTTCTTGTCTTTTTTCTTCTGTAAGTTCATCTTTGTAATCGCTTTCTCTTTTACGGTTTCCATTTAGCCTCCTCCTCTTCTGTTACTTAATTTTAAATTAAATATT
This sequence comes from Metabacillus sp. KUDC1714, assembly GCF_014217835.1. Classification (NCBI taxonomy): domain Bacteria; kingdom Bacillati; phylum Bacillota; class Bacilli; order Caryophanales; family Bacillaceae; genus Metabacillus; species Metabacillus elymi. The sequence continues at coordinate 3,439,723 of NZ_CP055263.1, read as the reverse complement.
AACTAAAGGATACCTTAATAATTTTCACAAAATTCATATAATAATTTCAGAAAGCGTTATCATCAACAGGTTGATTAGAATTTCTAAGGAACGATATCTAATTTCCTTCACAAATTAAAAAGTGCCCGAACCTATATGGTCCTGGCACTTTTTCTTTTACAAAGGCTGACTCGCCAAACTTTGTTGCTATTTACCAAGTAATGCGGTGGTTGGTTGCAGCGAGAGTTGCTCGCTTTCCGCGGGGCGGCGACTTTATTATTGCTAGCAGCCTCAATGTTTAACCTTACCCAATGTTCTTCCCTTAAGATCAGTAGTAATTACTTGTGCTTCGGAAGTAGATACCTCTTTCGTTTTCACATATAACAATTCTGTTTTTGAGTCATAGTACCAAACATCATTGCCTTTTTCTACTGCTTCTTTGGAATCAACTAATATTAATTTTTTTCCGTTACGTTTAACAGAGTTAAGTACCCTATCACCAGCGTTAACTTTTATTTTTGCTGCCCAGTTTCTGTTTTCAATACGTCCGTCAAAACTGCCCTTCATTGCTGAAATCTCAAGTGTTACATTTTCCCCATTTGAGGAAGCGGTAATCTCTGTATTAGCTGATTCGCCTTTTTCATATTTGTATGTTTGCCCATCATCCTCGTATAAGTTGAAGCTTGAAGCTTCACCAGTTTGTTTCGGATAAACGTTCAATGTCATCATTGATGCTGGATTTTCATCTGTATAGTTTTGAATCTCACGCTGTGGAATAATTGCTCCTTCTTTTATAAATACCGGAATCTTAGACAAATCAGCTTCGTATTCAATTGTCTGTCCTCCTACAAATGTTTTATGAGAACTCCAGTCATACCATGTACCCTCTGGAAGGTAGATGTTTCTCTTAGAAATACCCTCCAAAGAAATCGGCGCTACCAGCATATTTGGACCAAACAGCCATTGGTCTTCAATCCCATATACATTTGCATCTGTTGTATAATCCATGACAAGCGGTCTCATTAATGATACATTTCCATCTGTTGTTTGCTTGGTTGCTGAATAAATGTAAGGCAATAGTTTGTAACGCTCTTCAATGCTTTGTTTTACAATGCCTTCTGCTTTCTCACCAAACGCCCATGGCTCTCTAGTGTTGGTTGGATCACCACATTCGCAATTATGAGCACGAAAGATTGGCATAAAAGATCCTGCCTGCATCCAGCGCGTATATAGCTCAGTAGTCGGTTTGCCATTAAATCCACCAATATCAGTTGTGAAATAAGGCATTCCAGACATCGAGGAGCTTAATCCCAATTGTATATTGTGTCTAAACGACTCCCAACTTGCATCGATATCTCCGCTCCAAACGGTTGTTCCATATTCTTGAATTCCAGAAAATCCTGATCGTGATAAGCTCCATAGGCGGTTATCACTGTAGCTTCTATGACCATTATAGAAGGCTTTTGCTTCGGTTAGTGCATACACATTTCTAATTTCAGCTGCACTCCCTTTAGAAAAATGATGCCTTAACGAATCTGTTGCCTTCTCTGGTTCATTTAAATCAATCCAATACCCTTTAACACCAGCATCATGTAAGGATTTAACCTGTGCATTGAACCATTCGACAGCTTTTGGATTGGTAAAGTCCACTAAACCTGATTTACCATACCAAGCATCATAAATAACAGTTTTACCTGAAGCATCTTTTACAAAATAACCATTTTGATCACCTTCATTAAAATTGTCTGCAGTAACTTGAATGTACGGATCGACTATCGGGACCGTCTTGATGCCTTTTTTCGTTAACTCCTCCATACTTTCTTTTGGATTTGCAAAAGCTTCGGACCAAGTCATGTCAAAGTAATGATTTTCTTTTGCCCAATAAACATCGAGAATCATTCCATCTAAAGGAATTTGTTTTTGGCGGAATGTGTCTACAATCTTATTTACTTCCTGCCAGCTCTTATATCCATACTTAGACTGGATATAACCTAAGGCCCATTTTGGCGGCAGCGGTGCCTTACCTGTTAAATCTGCAAAACTTTTCATGATACCAGTTAGCGTGCTCTCTCTTTCACTGGCCATAAAATAGTAAATCATTTCGCCGTTTGGTGAATGAAAAGAATACGTCTCTTTGTCTGTCGAACCCATGTCAAAGGTGGCATTTTCATATGTGTTATCAAAGTAAAGACCATAGCCCTTTGTACTAGTAAAGAACGTACCAGAAATATCAGATGTATTTCCGCCAAATCCCCCTTTCATTCCATTCTTCATTTCAACCTTATGGCCTCTTCGATCAAAGGATTGAGAGTCACGATCCATACCAAGGCCAAAGAAATGCTCTTTTGGATCTAGTTTCAAGGTAGAATATACTCCTGTATCTCCGTCATAACCCAATCCGTTTCCATCACTATGCTCCGTTAACAGCTTAGTATTCTCAGGATCATAGTAGGCAAGCTTAAATGGAGACTTATAAACTCTTAAACTCATTTTTTCAGTTTGAATTAATACATAATCCTCTTTATTAGTTACCTTTGGAACGATACTTGCTGCCTCTTGATCAACAACAAAGGATGACTTTTTCTTAAATGTTCCAGTCGGCTCCATCCATATTTTAGCTGTATCCTCTTGAACGAATTCGACCTTAACCTTTTCTTGGTTCGTTGAATTTAACACGATGGATGTTCCATCACTGCTTATTGTATACGGTGTGTCTGCATCCAAACTTTCAAGATATGATATACTTTGATACTCTGTTGGGTCTTTTTCCATCATTTTAACGCCGTCAAGATCAAGAATACTTTCAGCCTGACCTTCTGCTTTCACCCCGATCTTTACAACTTCACCAGCCATTAACTGGATATTTGGGACTCTTACTTCCTTCCAATCATCACTTGCAGGGATTGGAACTTCTTTTGTCCCTCCAGAGTAACTGACATAAAGTGTGGCATTGTTAAAGTTTCCAGATTTGCGAGTGTTAATTGATAGTTGATAGTTTCCATCAATAGGCGCATTTCCAAATTGCCATAGATCAGAAGAGTAATCATCCTTGCCTGAAATACGGACAAATGCCTCTTCATCTGCTGATTCAATTGATTGGTTGACCATATTTGTACGGCTCCAATCAGTGAATCCTTGTTCAAATTCTTTGTTAAACAGATTGACCTCTATATTCTCAGGTACTTCAGAGTTTGTTGATTGAAGCAACACATTATCAAGCTGCAAGGATGTATCTGCTTTAGGTGCTTCCATATAGAACTCTAACGTTAATTCACCTTCTGTGACGATAATCGTATCTGTGCTAAATTTTTTATACTCAAACTCATCAGCGTTCCATTTTTGCTTGATAGGACCATTTGGATCTTTTAGATTCGGTTCAATGTTCACTTCTATCTTCTCTTGGCCAGGCTGGGAGACAATCATTTTAGCAACTCCACCTGTAAATGCCGGATCCAAATGAGGCATTAGTTTAGCCATCGCTGAAACCGTATACTCACCATCCTTTAATCCAACAATCGTTTGCTTCGAAGTAACTTTCCCACCTTCATTAGGAGAATACAAGTATTGCTTATATCCTTCATAAGCATCATTTTTATCCACACCATGCCATACTGTCGTGCCAAATGTATCAATTGTCCAACCAGTTTCATTTCCCATTTCAAAGTCACCGTTAACGAGCTGACCTGTACTTGAGCCGAACTGAATGGAATCAATTAATGTCGAGCCTGTATCTTCACCTGTAAATTCCATGGTGATTAAATTTACCCCTTTGTTCAATTGTACAGATTGCTCGATGGTTCCCCATTTATCTCCTGTAACTGGGAACGACACCTTAGATGGTGCGTCAATAACATTCATCTTTTTATCCTCTACAGAAAGGGATAAGGTACTAGCCTCTGCATTTCCATTCACGTATTTTATTGATAATGGAAACTGCCCTGCTTCAGGCATTTCAACGGCAATTGTTACTTTTGATCCTTTTTTGTTCAAGCCAGTTAGATAGCCAAAACCATCATAGCCCATTTGTTCGTTATCAAAGATAGCTCCGCCTTGATAAGAAGCGACTTCTGTTTGAAATATTTTCTTTGTTGTTTTTGGAATTAGTTTCAATACTGTTGTATCATGAGGTTCGAGCATTTCAGAATACATCGTGCGGTAGCCGAGATCCTTATGCTCCCATAGATTGCGGGTAAAAGCTTCATCTTTGATTCCAAGGTCTTTTTTGAAATCCATTGATAGCCCTTTGCTTGTGTCACTGCGATTAAAGAGAGAAACGACCCAAGATCCGTCTGGTAACTGACCAGCCCATCTTTCACTGTCGCGGCTTACATTGTTCTTATAATGCTGATTTGAATAAAAGATCGGCTTTCCTGCAAAACCAAGTTTATTCAATTCAATCAATTCAGGGTTTTGATAATATTTGTAATTATCTCCAATTGTGTCATATTGATCTGCAATGGTTATTGGAGAACCTGCCATTGTGAATAATGATATTGCTGTTTTCTTTTCGTCCTCGGCATAACGTCCCTTAAATGTGTTTAACTTTAAGAAGTCACCGTCATTAATCATTGATCCACGTCCCGATATATCTGCAAATCCAGTAAATCCTTGGAATGGATTGGCCCATTGAGACCAATTATTTGTCCACTCTTGTCTTCGTCCCGAGATATGCTCCCAACCACCACTGAAGGCATCCTCATCAATTCGAATCATATCTCCATATTGATGTTCGTATTCACCATGTTTATTTAAGTCAGGCATGACTAAGCTAAGGAATACATCATTCTCTTTAGTAGCTTCATCCATCCATTGAAGAGCTTTGCGATACTGTTCTCTTGTATGACCTGTACCAATTTGGCCAAGCCCTTTATCGTAACCGCTTTCATACCAAGATAAAAAGTCTACACGTAAATACGAGGCTCCTTGATTTGCAAAGAAGTCTATATATCCTTTCAAATATTTTTCTGCATCTGGGTGGTCTACATTTAACCAATAAAGCGCTCTTTCGCCACCTTGCCCCCCATCAAAGCGATCTCCTTGAAGTATTTTACCACCGCCAATATCTTGTGGTTCTGTAATAACAAGATCAGCGACTGGTGTATCCGTCCCTTTCACTTTGTATTTATCCGGATTTTTTACAACTTCTGGACTAATCCAAAGCGGATTATAATAGATGCCAAACTTCATCCCTTTGCTTTTCACATAATCTGCCCAGTGTTTCCATGTATGTCCTTCTGGATAACGTTCGTGGGGATACCCTTGCCAATTGTCATATAAAACAGATACGTCATCAATATCGATTCCGACATCAGGCACTTGTGTTTCCGTTGGATCGACAATAAATTCAATTGTTAATTGACCTGACGTTACATTAATATTCTCTGCATACGTTTTCCAATCTTCTGTAGTCACTGGCTTACTTACAGAAGTTTCAGGGTTTGCCTTATCATATCCTGAAAGCTTCATTACTACAGTGACACCTTTGTCTGCAAAACCATTTTTCCCTTTAGCTTTAAATTTGACACCGTAGTTACCATTTGGCAAATCCTCGATCGTTTGAGAGATGATTTGTTTGTTCGGGTTTTTACTATATGTCCATAACGACTTATCTCCTTCAGGATCATCATTACGCCCATGACCGAATTCACCATTAAACGTCCAACCTTCTGTTTCGACTTGCTCAAATCCTCCGTTATCCACAATATTCCCCTCAGGAATTGGAGGTTGTTCAGAATCTACAGCTGTAAATGTAATGTCATCAAGCTGCAATGAAGCGTTTCCTTGTTTTGAATCAATGACAAATTCAACAGTCAAATCAGTCCCAATAGATTTCACATCAATTAAATAGTTTTTATATTTTGAACTTAACTCGATTGGCACCTTCTTTACTACTTCTCCATTTTGGCTGATCCGCATTTCAGCATAGCTGCCGTTCGCCTCATCAGTAAACTGGTTTGAACCACTAAAATCCCCTAAAGTTGCCCACGCAGAGAAACGATATGTTTTATCCTTCTCTAGTCCATTCACGGTTTGACTCAATGTTGCATCAAACGGAGAATTTTTATAAAAGTAAAACTTAAAGTTATTTCGGGCACCAGACTTATCGACTCCAGAATCTGCATTCCCCTTAATATCCCATCCTTCTGTGGTGGCGTATTCGAAATCACCGTTAAATAACTTTCCTGGTTTAACAAATGGTTTCTCGCGACCATCCATATAAATTGGATCACTTATCCATCGATCATTATGTGATACGACGTACCCATTTTCATTTAATAGAGTTGCACCCTCTATCCACCCATCAGTACTAATCATATCGTAACCATACGGTTGGAAGTTTTTAGCCATCCAATCAATATTGTCTTTAAGACGATGCTCTGGCATAAACACATCTTTTCCATATTGATGCTCATATGTAATCCAGTACATCGGCCCAGCACCTTGTCTAGTAAACTCACTATCTCTTGCAAACCCAGAACGAACATTAAATGCAGAAAAGACCAAATAAATCATAATTGATAGGATTATGGCTTTCAGAAACAATCTGTGTTTACTTGTTCGCATATTTACCCTCCCTATTTGTTTTTGTGTGTTAAAACTATTCTTAATAGCTTCTGCCTATATTATTTAGATGACCACCTCCTTTAAATGTATGCGTTATCATAAATGTGAGCTACAGATACTTTATTCAGTGAATAAAGTAATTATTCCAAAGGATCCAACAGAAGTTGTTTCCCTTTCTATTTGTAAATAGGTACTTTAAATAGATGACTAACAACAAGTGCACAAGCCCCAATCAACCAAACATCCTCACCTAGCTGTGAGGTTTTGAACTGAAGTTTGCGAGGATGCTTTATGAAAAAGTGGACTTCCAGCTCCTTTTTAATTCCTTTTAGTAGGAATTCTCCCTCTCTTAAACCTTCCCCACCTAAGATTATGGCTTCAGGATTAAATAGGTGTACCAAATTTTTAATTCCTATTGCTAAATTTTCTCCTTGCTTTACCAACAATTCTTGTGCATATACATCACCGTTTTGGGCTGCCATTACTATACTCTCTGGAGTAATGGGAGTATATGACTTAATTAAAGTAGGAACACCAATCGAAACCATGCGTTCAGCCTCATTCACTAGGAAAGAATCAGAAGCATATAATTCTAAACAACCTCGCTGTCCGCAATAACAGAGGCGGTCTCCTTGATAAATTGTAATATGCCCTAACTCTCCAGCACCACCAAAATCTCCTCTAAACAACATATTATCAATAACAATACCTGACCCTACTCCAGCCCCTACTGTAACACCAATAAAGTTTCTATACTCTCTCCCCAAGCCTATCCATTTCTCTGCAAGTGCAAATACATTTGCATCATTATCGATCATTAAAGGTACATCAAAATACATTCCGATAGGCTTCAAGTCACCATGGTCTACCTTTAATATAGGAGAATAGATTACTTCATTACTTTCCCGGTCCACTAGCCCAGGTGTAGCAATACCAATCCCCACTAATTTGGAAGCGCATTCATTACATTCGATAAAACACTCAAGTTTGTCAATAATAACTTGTGCTAATTTGTTCGCTTCACCGTGTGAATATGAAAATTGCTGTTTGTGAAGGATCTTGCCTTCCAAGTTAGATAGACACATCTTCACTTCCTGCATTTCTATCTTTAAGCCAGCGATTATACCAAAATCTCCATTAAACTTTAATAAAACCGGCTTTCTGCCACCTTGTGAGTCCCCAGTTCCAACCTCTGAGACAAGATTTTCCTTAATGAGTTCATCGATAATATTCGTAATGGTTGATAAGCCTAAACCTGTTTCTTTTGCTAAATCAGTACGTGAGATATTTCCCTGAAGGCGAACCCTATCAATCACGAGGGAGCGGTTCAGTTCTTTAATAAGCTCTTTATTTCCTTTTCTAAGTAAATTCAATACACTCGTCTCCCCTGAACACATTTCATATGGTAAATTTAACATAATTCATTCAGTGAAACAAGTTATATTTCAGATAATTCAAAAAATAAAAAATCGCTTCATCCTTTTTTAATGTATTGGTTAAATATCTACCTAATAACATAAAAAAAGACATAAAAAGACTTTAGCACTTCACAAAGCTTATCAGTCTTTCATGTCTCTAATTTTAATCTACCTAAGTATAATAGATTTGTTATTATTTTATTCCAGCAGATTGAGTTACCTCTAAAGCATCCTCCAACATTTTATCTTTAATCTTAATGTCAGCATCTTTTTGTAGCTCGGTTAGCACTTGGTTAATAGGCTTAGCATGCTTATATGTTAACTCTTTTTCAATTACAGCTTTCTTATCTTTAAACGTATTTGTTTTCTTATCCGTTACTTTAATAATATGATACCCAAATTCTGTTTTTACAGGTTCACTTATCTCATTAACATCCAATGAAAATACAACCTTATCAAATTCTGGAATCATGATTCCTTTTGGGAAATACCCGAGATCGCCTCCTTTGTCTTTTGAACCTGGGTCAGTAGAATATTTGCCAGCAAGGGTAGCAAAGTCCTCCCCCTTGTCAAGCCGCTCTTTTACTTCCTTCGCTGTTTTTTCATCCTTAATTAGAATATGGCTTGATTTAACTTCTACTTTATACTTTTCCGCAAATTCTTTTTTCACTTCTTCTTCTGAAACCTTCACACCATCTGTTGCTGCTTTTTGTGCCAATAAATCATGTTCTACTAGCTTTTTAAATGCTTTCTCATCTGTTATTCCATTTTGCTGAATAGCCTGTTTAAAACCCTCCTCACCTCCGAATTGCTCCTTATATTCCTTGATTTTTGCAGCAATCTCTTTATCTGTCACCTTGTACTCTTTTTCAAGTAACATAGTTTCAACCATTTGTTTTAAAACTTTTTCACCCGCATGACTCTTTAATTCATTGTAAAATTCCTCTTTCGTTATTTCACCTGACTTAGATTCAACAACTGATTCCGAAGAACTAAGGTTACATGCGGAAACTGATAGGACTCCTGCTACTATACCAAGGGAAACAAACATTTTTTTCATCAAAAACATCTCCTACTCTATTACTATTTTTTTGACCTGCTTGCTACTAGATGTAAGATCTTCATACTCCGTACATAAGTTACTAATTAAAGCTGTATATATAGGTATTTAGCAAATTTTCTTATCTTATTGTTTATACTCTATAACAACCATATCCCAATATTTAAGACTAGGAAGTGGAAAAATCACCTTGTTTTGGTCTTGGGTAAAGGGAAGAGCAATTGGCACACCATTTTGCTTGTCTGGAGAAGCCATCCAAACATTTTTAATAGGTTTAGTTTCCTCAATCTGAACAGTTAACGGCTTTCTATTTTTAGGTTCTGCTTGATTAGCATTTGTATCTCGCCATTCTAATGTTGTAGCATCTAAAAAATTAATAAAGTGAATGACCTTTTTATTAGCCTTTTGTTTTGCAAAGCTCCAAATTTTCCCTTGTTCAGGTTGAGAAGAGAACTGTGCCCAATCAGAAGAACCAATGGTTATTGGCACCTCTTGCAGATTATCTCGAAGCAGATTTTCATATGCTACAAGGAAATCATAATAATTCAAGAGCTTGCTTTGTAAGGAGGTACTCATCTTAAGATTTTCATGTGGAAAATATTCCTTTGACAGCATGTGTTCACCTAATTCCAAGTGCGAACCACCAGATGCAAAAATTACACTGTTTGTCAGCAATATACCTGGTGTATTAAAATCACCCAGCTGATTAGAAAACTCGTAATTCATATAGGCAGCTAAGATTGTTTGATATTTCTCTTTTGAATATTGATTGTTTTCATCAATAATTCGTTTTAAATCACTATAATATTTATCTTGATCCCATACTTCTGTATATAAGAAATCGACAGGAGCGTCGCCAAGATGTTTTTGCCCAAATTGGCTAACCGCGTTCATCACAATTCGTTTATCAGGCGTTTCATTTTTGATATGTTCCATAAAGGGTTTAAAAGATTCTTCAAGCACTACGGGATTCCCATTATAGTCATATACATTTCCCCGCGGACCAAGCTGATCGATATGCCAGCCATCAAAGGGAAGAGTCTCGTAAATTTTTTTTTGCTGATTAATTAAATAGGTTTGCCACTCCGAATTTGCCGGATTGACAAGAAATACATCACTTTTCCATCCCTCAGGTAGTGGATGGTAATCATGTAGATTTCTTTGCTGATCTTTAAATAAGCGCCATTCTGTTTTGACACCATCTTTTTCAGCTTCTGCAAAAGCACCGTATAAAAGGTTATATGCCATTGTTTTCATGTTTCGTTTATGAGCTAACTCAATATATGATCTAATCGTATGCAGCGAGGTTGGACGATTGGCGATGTCCTCCCATTGGGCGGCAGACTCATTGTTTTCTAATTTAATAGGTTGGTGGTGTTTGTAATGCCAATCGTAAAATTGCAATCCATTAATGTGATAACGATTCAGTCTGGAAATAACAGACTCCATATCCTTGTTGGACATATCATGAAACTTAGACAGAAATCCATATCTCGGAAATTTTGACCAATCGCTTGAAACATCAACAGCAATTGTTTCCTGATCTTGTTTAGAATGAGTATCTAACTGTACACGAACTAAATATCCTTTGAAATCCTCTTTTGGCGGCTTCCATGTCCAATGTATTTCTTTTTTATCTACCTTCACCTTTTGTTTAGAGATGACATCATCTAAGTGAAAGTATGTGATTTTCAACATTCCATCAGAATACTCAGCCGGTAATTTAGCCGTAAATTGAATCAATTCATTTGGACGATATGAAGCTTTATCAGTTGTAATATTTTGAATAATGCTGCTTTCCTCTATTTTTTGCGGTTTCGTTTGAATAAAGAGAGACTTCATTGCAACCACAATGACGATTAATAGCAATATTATAGAAAACATGATAATGATGATTGGTTTCTTTTTTGAAAGCATAAAATCTAACTCCCCGTAACGATCAACTAGTGTCTTTACTTTTCTTTGTCTAGTTGAATATACCCAAATCTCTTTAGCCTAAGGTCTTTATAAAAATATTAAATTTAACATGTTGCATATATGGTGAAAGATCCATTCTTTTATAAGAAGTCTGACTAAATTCTAATTGAATGTAGTCAGACCCTTTTCTCTCATTTTTGTTGGTTAACAATCATATGAGAAAGTTATCATTCAGCTTTTGGACCATAATCTGCATCAATGATTATATCCAGCGGGTGGCCGCATTTAGTTAATTTTTCTACTTCAGCTCCTAAATATAGATCTGTCTGAAAGTATCCATTCGGCAAATCAACTTGAACAGTATATGTACCTGGGCCATATACGTTCGTGACGTTATCAAAGCTAGTCTGCCCCTCATACGGCTTTCCATCTTCTTGAAGCACTGTCCCCTCCGGATAAGCATAACTTGTAAAACTAATCTCGATTGGATCCATGCCATCTGGGATCGTAAATGTTGCTGTTCCTTTATTCACACTACTATTAAAAAATTGATCGAAAGGTCGCTGTGATCCAATCTCTTCCGTCACTCCAGCTTCATTATTTATTGTTATGGAACCGCTCCACAATTCTCCCTTTCCTGGATGGCCAGTGCGCTGATAAGCTTTAAACATATAATTTCCGTCCATAAGCTGATCTGGTGTATACGTTAATTCTTGTGTTTCACCGGATGTTAACGCATTAACAATTCCAGAGTAAATAACCTCGCCACCTTTAGGATTACCATTCTCCGACCAGTAAACCTCATACGCTACTTCACCCTGCATGGCTTTTGAGTCCTGACCATTTTTTATTGTGGCAGAAATGCCATTGCACGTTACATTTTCAACAGTAAATGTTAATGAGCTTTTATCCCATGATGATTTATTCTGTAATCTTGTAAGTTTTGAACCATTTTGGTAACTGCCTTTTTCAGCTTGCTCATTCTTTATTGAAGCAGCAAATGTTGTATTTACAGGTTGTATAAAGGAAATTGAAAGTAATGTTGCAGTTATAATGCAACAAGATAGTTTATTTAGCTTTTTCACATGACACCCTCATTTCTAACAATCTTTTTATTCTCAAATCTTCTTATGAATTGTCGAGTTTATTCGTTTATAAAAAGAAAAAGGTGACTCAATAGGATCTAACATAGTGTTATTGGTCACCCCTCTTCTTACTACTATACTTTCACTCTTACATTTACCTCTGAATAGGCTGCTGTCTTTTTATCGGATTTGAACTTCTTTCTTCTCATCAGCTGGGATGCTTACATAAAGATCTTTCTCCTCTGCATCATAGAAGAAGCTATTAGTTTTCCCTTGCGTTTCCGCTAAAGAACCAACCTCTTGATATTTACTGTTTCCAGCTTGGATTCTCGATGGTTTTTCTGCATTGTTTAATTTCAATGTGTATTGCTCTAATTTTGATTCTTTGAAGTTTTTAACTTCTTGTTTTTGTTTGAATGTAATTTTATTGCCCTTACGTTCTACATCAAATGATGTTTCGTTGTATTCACCTTGTTTGTAGTCTTCTGTTGCACCATCATCCTCGTAAAACGTATAGGAAGCGTTTTTGTCTAAATACGTATCTAGCACAAGGTTTGTTAAAGGCTTTTCACCTGTGTATTGCTGTACTTCACGATTCGGAATAATTGAGTCTTTCTTCACGAAAATCGGTAAATGACCAAGTGGAGCATCTACAGTAAGAGTTTGTCCACCATCATATTCCTCACCAGTCCAATAGTCTGTCCAGTTTACGCCTTGTGGTAAGTAAACTGTACGTGATGTTTGACCTTTAGTAATAACCGGTGCAAGCATCATAGAGTCGCCAAACATGTACTGGTCACTAATATCATTTGTTTTTTCATCATCTTGGAATTGATAGACAAGCGGTTGATGTACTGGTTTACCACTGTCAGTTGCTTCCCTGAACTCATTGTATAAGTATGGAAGTAATTGATAGCGCAATTCAATGTACTTCTTGCTGATCTTTTCAACTTCCGGACCAAATGTCCAAGGCTCTTGACCTTGTTTAATTTCAGATTTTGCATCACTATCATAATGAATACGTGAGAATGGATAGAATGCTCCTACTTCCATCCAGCGAGCAAACAACTCTGCGTCTGGTCGTTTAGCAAATCCGCCAATATCAGTACCAACGAATGATACACCTGATAGACCAATATTTGAAATCATCGGGATTGACATTTGTAAATGTTCCCAGTTCGATTCGGAGTCACCTGTCCATAATGCCGCCCAACGTTGTGTACCTGCATACATGTCACGTGTTAATACAAACGGACGAGTACCTGGTTTATGAATTTTAAATGCTTGATGAGTAGCATCTGCTTCATCATGGCCGTATAAGTTATGATACTCTGTATGCATAATTTTGTTATCTTCTGTACCAAAGTAAGAATCCAAAGGCATCGTATGGTGCATTTCTGGAGTGTCAATAAATACGGCAGGTTCATTCATATCATTCCAGATGCCGTCAATCCCTTCATTGAATAACGTATCATGGTTATTTGCCCACCAATCGCGAACTTCTTGTTTAGAGAAATCAGGGAAAGCAGAATCTCCAGGCCATACTGGACCGATGAAAGTTGTTCCGTCAGCGTTTTTCGCCCAATAATCATTTTTAGTACCTTCCTGATACATACGGTAGTTTTCATCTTGTTTCACAGCTGGATCATTAATTGCAATAGCATGGAATCCAGGCATTGATTTTAGTTGTTTTAACGCTTGCTTATATTGTTCATTCCAAGTAAATACTCGGAAGCCATCCATGTAGTCAATATCAAAATGCATCGTGTCTAATGGGATTTGCTTTTCACGGTATGTTTTCGCAACATTTACGATTTCATCTGCTTTATATTCCCATTTACTTTGGTGTAAGCCCAATGACCACTCTGGAGGAGCTTCCATTTTACCTGTTAAATCAGTATAGCGGTCAACTACATCACTGATTTCCGGACCGTATGCGAAGTAATACGTTAACTTCCCACCATTTGCATAGAAATAGTAGTAATCGTCAGATTCAGTCGCCATTTCATAGTAGGAACGATGTGTATTATCAAAGAAAATACCGTACGCTTTTTTATCCTTTAATCCAATGAAGAATGGGATCGAAGTATACACGTATTTTGTATCTTTATTATAGGCGTATGCATCTGTGTTCCACATACCAATGCTATCGCCACGTTTGTTGAATTCCAAGCCAGATTGCTCACCGAAGCCATAAAAGTCTTCGTTATCATCTGTTTTCTTAAAGACATAAGGCTTTCCATTTTCATATCCTGAGGTCTTATCTTGGTTTACATAATCCTCGTTGATTACATTTCCTTCCTTATCAAGGAAGCGTACACCAAATGGCTTTAGCTTAATTTCAACAGTAAGTTCCTCTGTTTTTAATGTATACGTATCTGAGCTTGCATTTGCTTTAAATTTTGGAGTCTTCCACTCAGACTCTTTTTTGGCAATCCCTCTTGATTCAAATTCTTTTTCGCCTTTTTTCAATACAGAAACTTTTACAAGATCTTTGTCAAATAAACGAATGTAAGCTTCATTTGTTCCTAGGTCCAATTTGACACCGTTTGAAAGCTTCTCAACTCCTTGAACAGAGAGCTTTTCAAGATTTTCCTTAGCTAAAGGAGTGTCCGCTTCAGGTTGAGTAACTGCCAGAACATTTGGAGCTGCTGCAGTTAAACAAATAGTAGCTGCAATTGATGCTGTTGTTATCATTTTTAAATATTTTTTTGATAAGTTCATGGTTACACCTCTATTAAATTTTTTAAATTGATAGTAAAATTTCTTTTTTTACTTGCTAGCCTAACGTATTTGAACTTCTTTCTTCTCGTCAGCTGGGATGCTTATATAAAGAACTTTTGTGTTTGCGTCATAAAAGAAAGTATTTGTTTTTCCTTCTGTTGCAGCTAGTGAATTGACTTCTTTATATTTACTGTTTCCAGCTTGAATTCTAGAAGGTTTTTCTGCGTTGTTTAATTTCAAGGTATATTGCTCTAATTTTGAATCCTTGTAGTTATTAACTTTTTGTTTTTGTTTGAATGTAATTTTATTTTGCTTGCGTTCTACATCAAATATTGTTTCGTTGTATTCGCCTCTAGTGTAATCCTCTGTTTTTGCATCGTCCTCATAGAAGCTGTATGACGCTTTTTGGTCAAGATATGTGTCAAGGGTCAAGTTCGTCAGCGGTTTCTCATCTGTATGCTGCTGTACTTCACGACGCGGTATGATCGAGTCCTTCTTCACATAGATTGGAAGAGTTGCAAGATCTGCTTGTCTGTGAATCGTTTGACCACCTTTAAACTCTTCTCCAGTCCAGTAATCTACCCAATTCGTTCCAGACGGAAGGTATAAGTCACGTGATGTCTTTCCTTCGTGAACTACCGGAGCCATCATTAGCGAATCACCGAACATAAATTGATCTTGAATATTATGTGTTTTCTCATCCTCTTGGAATTGGTACACAAGCGGTTGCTGAATGAGTTTTCCGTTTTTAGTTGTTTCTTTAAAAGTGTTGTATAGGTACGGCATTAGTTCATAACGTAAGGAAATATATTTTCGGCTGATATCTTCGACTTCCTTGCCGAACTGCCACGGTTCTTGTCTTTGCCATTTTAAGAGATTGCCAGCTTCTGTCTCCATTGGGCTTTTGCCATCATTGTTGTAATGATCCCTGGAGAATGGATAGAAAGCACCAACCTCAATCCAACGTGCAAACAATTCTGATGTTGCTACAACTCCTTCATGAGGTTTTTTCGCAAAGCCGCCAATGTCGTTTCCGACCATCGCAAAACCTGTCAAACCAACATTCGCATTCTGGAAAATTGAAATTCTAAGCATCGCCCATTCGCTCCAGTTATCTCCTGTCCATGTGGCGGTTGCGTACCGCTGAGTACCGGTAAACGAAGCACGCGTTAAAACAAACGGACGCTCGTTCGGTTTTAATGTTTTGAAAGCCTGATCTGTTGCTTGATTTTCAAGGTGAGCGTAGATATTGTGAGCTTCTTCATGTGTCAGTTTTCCGCCAGTATCCGTTTCAAAAACAGTATCCAACGGTAAAGACCAATAGTCTTTTGTGCTAAAGTTAGCCGGTTCATTCATATCGTTCCAAATACCATCAATACCTCTATCAAACATCGTTTTATGCCAACCTGCCCACCAATCACGGGTTTCTTGCTTCAGGAAGTTCGGGAACACGGATAAGGATGGAACGCCCCATGGCCAAACTTTACCCAAATAAGGTGAACCGTCTGGATTTTTAACCCAAAGATCCTTATTTGTTCCTTCGGTATAAGGCAAATATTCCGGTTGGCCAGGATCAGGTACACGCATTGCTGGATCGACAATCGCAACCGTATGATAATTCTGGTTCTCCAGCATTTCGTTCAATCCGTCCGGATCGGGGAATTTATTCCCAAAAAAGAAAGTTTTATAATCATCCATCCATTCAATGTCGTACCACATTCCATCCGCAGGAATTTTCTTTTCACGGTAGGTTTTGGATACTTGCTCAAGGTCCTTTTGATGATAACCCCATGCAGCTTGGTGGAAACCCATCGCCCATTTGGGAGGCATTTGCATCTTGCCTGTCAAATCCGTATAACGGTCAACAACATCTTTAATTTCTGGTCCATTAATGAAATAATAAGTAAGTTTACCGCCATCAGCGTGAAAGTAGTAATAGTCATCGCTTTCTGCCGCCATGTTATAGTAAGAACGGTAAGTGTTATCAAATAAAATTCCGTATGAATTTGTACCTTTTAAACCAATAAAGAACGGGACGGAAGAAAAAGTGTACTTCGAAATGGGTTGCCCCTGATTCTCACGGTTCCACACTGCAATTTCTTTACCACGATGATTTAAACCGGTTGTTTTCTGCCCGAATCCATAAAAGTCTTCGTTTTTGTCGGTCTTCTTAAATACATATGGCTTACCATTCTCGTAACCGACGCTTTGCTCAGCGTCCTCGTTAATGACATTCCCGTCTTTATCCAAATATTTGATTCCGAACGGGCTTTTCTTAATTTGTACAGTTAAGCCGTCGGAAGACAAAACGATTTTTTCGCTATCTTCATTCATTTTGAATTTAGGTGAATTCCAATCGGTTTTTGCGATACCAACTGAGGTATACTCTTTTTCACCTTTTTTCAAGATCGACACTTTTGAAATATCTGAAGATAGTAAACGGATATAAGCTTCCATTTCTCCTAAGTTCAGCTTAATCCCGTTTTCTAATTTTTTGACGTCTTGGACAGTCATCGGTTTCTGCAAATTGTTTTTATCAAGAGGTCTGTCTGGATGAACATGTTGCACATTGCCGTTTTCATCTACCATCTGACCTTCCCACATTTGGGCACCAGGAGGAGCCACATACTCTGCTGCTTTTGAAACCAAAGGAGCAACAGTTCCACTAGTCACAACCGTGGCAGCAAGTAACATAGTTGTATAACTCTTTTTTAATTTCTTCTTTCTTAATTTCATCGATCTCTCCTTCTTCGATAGGAAATAATAATAAAAAACGAAATAAATACAAATCTTAAATACTTCACACAAACTTATTCTTTTTAGTTCATCTCTCCATTCATTGTTGATTTTTGAACCATGATGGTCCTTAGCTTCCCGGGATTACTATCAACTTAGCAACTAAAAGATGCCTAAACAATCGGGAAAAACTCCTACCAGTTCTTTGAATACGCTATCAAAATGCCCCTAAAACCTTAAAAAGGATTTGTTTAAAATTGATTTAAAGTAGAGTGGATCACGATTTTTGATTGTTTTTACAACTACGTAACCAGAGGGAAAATTGAGTCTAATTCTAAACCTAAAATGGATATTACTAGGAATTTGTACTCTATGAGAACTAAAGGACTATTTTCTTTACTGTCCTCCGTATTTGATCGTCAACCTTTTATTTATCGATGATTTCTTAAAATAAGACGATTGAACACCCCTTTTACCCATATTAAGGATTAAATTGTAATATAAGGGAATTTTAACAACGCTTCTTTTCGATATTTAGAGAGGGTAAAATATTATCCACTTTATTCAAAATAAGACACCACACCTATAAAAGCGCTAAAAATGAAGGGGTCGACAAATTCTATTACCAAATCCTTCATTGGCAAAGCAAGCACCTAACCCTGTACAATAATGATACAAACCAATAAGGCGGGGGAATATGATCCAAAGTTTTAACTTACTTAGAAGCTTTTCAGCAAAAATAATCGTAGCCTTTTTACTTGTGATTTTGATATCGACTCTCTTTATCTCGTTGTCTTTTTACTGGGAGTCCAATTCAATCTTGAAGAAAAATGTGAGGGAGTCCACTGTTCAAATCACTAAGCAAACAGCAGAATCACTTTCTTTTATATTAAATGTTGGGGTCGATACCTCTGATTTCATTAGCAGCGATCAGAATATTCAACGAGCTGCATTACAATTAAAGGACAAGCCGTCTTACGAACAAAATAGAGATTCTCAGTACATAAAAACCTTGCTGAATAATTATGTCTATTCCAACTCTTTCGTCAAAATTGTTTATGTGTTAAAAGAGGAAGGCAGCGGGTGGGGCAGCGGAACTTTTTCTGAAGCTAGACTTAAGAAAATTCGTCTTTCAGACCAAGAATGGGTAAAAGAAGTCAAACGAAAGGACGGAGAATTGGTTTGGCAAGGGCTTCAGTATGACTACTTCAGTGGAGGAGGAGTCAGTACGGATTTAATCCTTCCTATCGGAAGGGTATTAAAAGATTTTGACACGCTAAGTAATATCGGACTTGTGCAAGTTCATTTGGATGGTAGGTCAATACTTAATACGATTGAGGAATTGAAACTTGGCAAGACCGGAAAGTTTTTTGTTGTTGATAGAGAAGGAAGGATTATGATTGATTCAAATCTAGACATGATTAACAAAAAAGTGAAAAATTCAGATTTGTACAATCATATTGTAGGTAACGATTCGATTGAATTTGAGTTTGCCGCAAAAGGGGTGCCTTATTACGGTGTTAAGCAACCCCTAAGTAACGGCTGGATGCTTGTAGGTACTGTTCCTATTCATGAAATTAGCGGACAGTTAGACAGTCTCCAATCGTGGATATTATTTTCATCAGTTGTTTTCTCCTTGCTAGCAATTGCCATTGGGCTTTTCATTGCAGGTCGAGTAACTAAGCCTGTCAGACAACTGACCAGAACTATGCTGCATGTTCAACAAGGAAATTTTAATGTAAGAGCGGATGTTAATTCCTCTGATGAGATCGGCTTTTTAAGTAAGAAATTTAACGAAATGCTTAATGAAATCGTGAATTTAATACAACAGGTGGAATCTGAACAGAATGAAAAGCATCATGCTGAGCTTCGCGCTGTTGTACACCGGGTTCATCCCCATTTTCTTTATAACACGCTTAGTACACTCCGCTGGCTTATTGATTCAAAACAAAACGAACGAGCTTCATTAGTATTGTCAGCACTAACCCATCTATTGGAAGCAAATATGGGTAAAAGCGGCAATATTATTACAATCGGAGAAGAACTAGACATCATTAGGAAGTATTTGGTCATTTTGGAGCTTCGCTACGAGAAAACATTCAACCTAGAAATAGATATAGAACCAGAAACGGAAATACTCCTTATTCCTCGTATGTTATTGCAGCCTTTAGTTGAGAACGCTATTTTTCATGGCATCGTGCCTAAAAATACGGACGGACAAATCTCTATTAGGATTCATTCTGATGATGACTATATAGAATTTATTATTAGAGACAACGGATTAGGTATCAGAGATGATAAGTTAAAGGAATTGAACGATCCAAAAATAGCAGTCGAAAAAGGAAATATCGGGATCGGCCTACGGCATATATTTGACACGCTGAGATTGTATTACGCTCAACATTGGGAATGGACCATATCCAACGGTCAGGAGCGAGGTACAACGGTACGCATCTTGTTAAAAAAATTGGACATTCCCACAAAAAAACTAGGGGAACAGGAGGAATAAGTTATGTATAGAATTCTTATCGTCGATGACGAGCCTGTCATCCGCAAAGGAATCACTTCCTTTATTGATTTGGAAAATGAAGAAATTACAGTCGATGATCAATATGCTAATGGTGCGGAAGCCCTGGCAGCACTAAAAAAACAACCCTACGATATTCTTATTACTGACATCAAAATGCCTTTGATAGGAGGCATCGAACTCACAAAGCAAGCATTAGAGCTTTACCCGTGGTTAAAAGTCATTCTAATCAGCAACTACACCGACTTTGAATTTGTAAAAGAAGGGCTTAAGCTAGGTGCTGTCGATTATCTATTAAAGCTAACAATAAAAAAGGATGACCTTCTTTCCGTCCTTCAGCGGTGCATTACTATGCTGGTCGAAGAAAGGAAAAAGGATTTCGAAATGACCAATTACCAGCAAGGCGCTGTCTATCTGGAAAGAAAAAGTGTTGAACAGGAAATTAAACGAATGATCGCACAAGAGCGGACCTTCCCTATTCCAGCAGAATGGGCCCCGGAATGGTTGGAAAATTCCTATGCTTGCGTTTATCTTATGCTTGATCATGCTGATGAGTGGAGAGAAAATCACGGCTACCTATATGTGCAGCTCCTATTGGAAGAATGGCAGAATATGTTTTATTTGCATATTGAAGAAGGAACTGCACTGATTGTAGCTGAAAGCAGCTTGTTTATTATCGTACCAAATCGTGATGGGGATATGCATCGTGGTCGACTTTTGAAATGGAAGCAGGCACTGGAAAATGAATGGCAAGTTTCAACATCAGCAGGCATAGTGGCAGAACAAGGTATTAGCTGTATTATTAAAGGATTTATTAATAGTCGTGCAGCTTGCCAAAGACGTTTTTTCGAAGGTCTTGGCGGACTATACCCTACAAACAACTCAAATACCTTTACCGAAAAAATACCAAAAGGCAAAGAAATCCATCATGATTTTAGTCCTTTATTCGAAATGATCCGCAACGGAGATCCGATTTCATCAGCGATTGAATTTGCTCTAGAACGCTGGAATTGTGGGTATCTAACTCCTGAACAAGTGAAGCAAGAGGCTTGCATCGTTCTTACAGGTGTTTTCAATTTGCACGGCGTGGAGGAACCAATGCTTACAGAGCGCCATGATCTTATTTATCAGGCGGAAACAATGAAACAAATGATATCCCTTCTGATTTGCCAACTAGAAGAAAACAGGACTTCCTTCCTACCAAAACTGACTGAAGATGGATACGATGAGAACTTAATTACCAAGGCGCTTGAATATATTGCCGCTCATTATACCGAGAACTTAACACTTCAGAATTTAGCGGATACCGTTCATCTTAGCAAAAGTTATTTCAGTCTTTATTTTAAAAAACAAACAGGCCGAAACTTTGTCGATTATTTGATAGAACTGCGTATTAGAGAAGCAAAGCGACTATTGGTGGAAAGTGAAAGCCGTATTTACGATGTAGCCAAAGCAGCAGGTTTTAAAGATGTGAAATATTTTAGCAAGGTATTTAAAAAAACAACCGGATTAACACCAATAGCTTACAGGGAAAAATACCAGGTGACTAAAAGTGTTTAAGCTAAGAAACCGTCCTCTTGTGAAGTTTTTGTGGTGGATATTCTGTTTCATAATGTTATTGTTGTTTTCCGGTTGTAAAAATCCTTCCATGATTTCCGACCAAAAAAAGGTTGAATCGCTTAAGAATAGGGAAAAAACGGTCATTACTTTTTGGCACACATACAACGATAGAGAAACCCAACTACTAGAACTGAAGCTGATACCTGCTTTTGAGCGTGAGAACCCGAACATTCAGATTGAGTCTATAAACTTTGCTTTCAATAACGAACTTAAGAACACTTTAATTTCACGAGCCTCTTCAAAAAGAGGTCCTGATTTGGTACGTATTGATATTGCTTGGGTTCCAGAGTTTTCATGTAAAGGGCTTCTTGTACCTTTAAACGAATTCCCAGACTTTCAAGGTATTCGGAAGAGATTTAATCCTGATGCCATGGATATAGGTCTTTATAAAAATAACTATTATTCCCTGCCGCTTAATATTTACACGAAGGCGGCTATCTTTAACCGTGAACTTCTTAAACGTGCAGGCTATACAAACCCACCGGATACAATGGAGGAAGTTCTAGAACTAGCACACAAACATCGCTTTTCAATCGGTCTCGGAGGATTAAAACCATGGGATACGATTCCATATTTATACAGCCTCGGGGGTTCCTTATCCAATAAGAATTTTACAAAGGCTTCCGGCTATTTAAACAGCAAAGAAACAATCTATGCAGTGGAACAGTTAACGGCATTATATAAGAAAAAACTCATTAATCTTCCCGATCAGTCAGGGGACGACAAAAACTTCGAACGAGTACAATCAGGAAATATTCTAATGACCGACGAGGGACCCTGGTTCTACAGTCTACTTAATAAAGGAGAATTGGATCGTGCTCAAAAGCTGACTACTCCAGTACAGTTTCCACAAGGTAAAGAGCCAGCTATGATTATTGGCGGAGAAAACCTTGTTATTATGCAGGGCAGCAAACAACCGACTGCAGCATGGACTTTTATGAAATGGATGACGGAAAAGGAAACACAGCTTCTTATGGCGCAAACTGGATTGATGCCAACAAACCTAGATGCAGCAAAGTCACTGAAAATAACTAAAAATTCTTATCTTTATCCTTATAAGGAGGCTGCAGAGCATGCGTTTTTTTGGCCAAAAGTTAAGAATTGGAGTAAAATCGACGAAGTATATACAGAGTACTTAAATAAAATATTTGAAGGCAAATTGTCCGTTAAGGATGGGTTAGATCGTGCAGCTGCTGAAATAGATAGGCTCTTAGCAGATTCATGATTCGGATCCATGATACAAAGTGCTAAACACATAATATCAGGGAAGTTTTATTAAAGTAGTACTTACTACCTTCTTAGATTGACAAATACATTAACCTAAAAAGCTTTATGCAGAATAATGAGACTCAAAACCTAAGGTTTGAGTCTTAAAGTCATTGCTATATTTTGAATATCTTATTATTAAGCCGCACATCCCACTAAGATCATTTACCTAACAGTAACTGATTTTAGGGGATGTTCACTAGATTTTCTAAGTCTCTTATCTTGAAAAAGCCTTATTAAAAATATATAAATTAATAAAAGAAGGAACAATTCCCCAAATGTTCCAAAATATAGCCCTGATATAGAGATTTGAGCATAAGCGTTGTTCTGTTAATTCATCATTTTACTTTTGCGATAAGTAGATGGAGACATTCCTTCGTACTTTCTAAATTTACTATGAAAGTAGTCTACATTTGAGAAACCAATTCGTTCTGCAACTTGATATACTTTAAGTCCTTGTAATAACAAATTCTTGCCATTTTCAATTCTTACTTTATCGAGATAAGTATTAAAGTGCTCGCCTGTGTAATCTTTAAATAGCTTACCTAAATATGCCCTATTGTAATTAAGAACCTTAGATAATGTCTCAAGTTTTATGTTTTTATCGTAATTACGCTCAATAAGATTTATCATTTTTTTTACTAGAACATCTGTATTCTTCACGTCCATTTTCTCCAGAATCTCTGCAAGTAAGGAATTCACAAAGCTAAGAAGAGCTCTTATCTTTGGTTGATTTTCAATTTCAAAAACCCTTGTAAACACATTTGATAAAGTTTCTCGTATATCTTGATATTCATACATTAGTTTATTTAATAAGGAAGAAATAATTTGAATAAAGTTCTTCTTAATTATATTCTCTGAATAATTTTCATCGATCATCCACATTGCAACTTCATCACATATTCTTTTTATTGCACTTAAATCGCCGATCTCCATTGCAAATAATAATTTATCAACTACACTTGTCATTTTGAACTGTTCTACTTCATACTGAGAATCTTGTATTTCAACCTTTATAGCAGTCTCTGAACTTTCATTCAACAAATAACCTTCATCAAAGAAAAATTGGTGATTAATTAGTTTGCATGTCGATTCATAATATGCGAAAATATCTGTTATTTTGTCAAAAGGATTAGATATAGCAGCTGTAAAATGGGTATAGTTATTATGGAACACATTCTGCAAATTTTTGTATAAATAATCGTATTGACCATTAAATTCAAGCTCATCATTTAACAAAATACCGATATAAGAATTATAAATGAAAACGGTACCAATGTTTCCTTCTTCAAAAAACTCTCTAAAACTATTTTTAAGATTCATCAAGTCAGAGTTACTTTGTTCATCTACACTAATTAATAAGACACGATATTTATTCCATTCTAAAAAATGATCAGAACAATATTTAAATTCATCTAATCTTTCACCCTCTAGAGCAAAATGAATGATACGTTCTCTATTTTCCTCATCTTTTTTTACTTTTATATGATTATATTCTAACACCTCTACTAATTTTGTATTTATCTCTTGTAAATAACGAATCAATTCGTCTTCGTCGACAGGTTTTAATAGATAACCTTTTACATTATTACTAATTGCTTTCTTTGCATATTCAAATTCAGCATGTCCACTTAAAATTAAAAACTGAACTGAAGAATCACTTACCCTTATCCTTTCAATAAGTTCAATTCCTGACATTCCAGGCATCCTAATATCAATGATCATTAAGTTTGGAGAAAGACTACTATATTTTTCAATAGCTTCATTACCATTAGCTGCCGTACCAACTACCTCAAACCCGTAAGATTCCCATGGGATAAGCATAACTAATCCTTGACGGGTGATTGGTTCATCATCCACAATCAATACTTTAAACATCATAACTCCTCCTCAGATGGGTATGATAAAGGATATCTTTGTACCAATACCTTCCTTGCTATCAATGGCTAAACCAGTTATATTGCCGTATGTGAGTTGAAGTCTTTGATGGACATTGCGTAAGCCAATGCGAATTCCTTCCTTTTCTTCTTGTTCATTTAATAGTTTACAAATAGCTTCTTGTTTCTCTTCACTGATTCCAATGCCATTATCTGTTACGACCACATGTAATCCTTCTTCTTTCATTTTTGTATGTACAGATACTTCTCCTCCACTTTCTTTGTTTTCCAAGCCGTGAATCACAGCGTTTTCTACTAGTGGTTGGATGATAAGAGGTGGTATAGGTATATTTTTTGAAAGTGGGTCAATCGTTATTTCATAGTTTAACCGATCACCATGTCGAAATTTTTGTATTTCTAGATAGGAATGAACAACTTCCATTTCACTATTAAGTTTGACTTTTCCTGTTCCAACCTCAATACTATTACGCATTAATTTACCAAGTAATTTTACAACTTGAGCAATCTCCCTCTCTCCGCTTATATGTGCCTTCATTCGAATCGATTC
The DNA here is from genome assembly GCF_014217835.1 of Metabacillus sp. KUDC1714. Classification (NCBI taxonomy): domain Bacteria; kingdom Bacillati; phylum Bacillota; class Bacilli; order Caryophanales; family Bacillaceae; genus Metabacillus; species Metabacillus elymi. The sequence goes on along the minus strand of NZ_CP055263.1, from coordinate 3,414,382 downwards.
GAGTGCATTAAATAAAAAATGTGGATTAATTTGACTAGCCATCATTTTAAATTTAATTTCATTTTGCTTTCGCTCCAATAATGTTTTCTGTCGATTAGATTCATATACTTCGTTGAGGAGTTTCCTCGTATTATTAACCATTAATTCTAGTTGTTTTGATAACTGTCCAATTTCATCTTCTCCGTCTATTAATATACGAGTATTAAAATTCCCTTTTCCTACAAGGTTAATTTGTTCACTTAATTTTATTAATCTATTTGAAAGTAGTTTTGAAATGTAGTAGATCAACAATAAAGAAACACAAACACTTACAGCTGCAACAATTACTCCCATCCTTCTAAACCGATTGGCATTTCCAACAATATCCTCATCTGTGATAATAGATACAATTCTCACCTTATTCAGACTATTCGCTAAAGGTATGGCCTCAACAAAAATGTGTGTAGGTTGTCCTTCCGAATTTCCTTGAAAAATACCAGTTTGTCCAGCTAATATTTTTTTAGAATTAATGATTGTATTCAGTTTTTTTCCTAAATAACCTGGTTGATTCGTGCTGATTATATTATTTTGATCATCCACAAGCATCGTTGGTTGAGCTTCTTGTGACAAAATCAAATTAAATGCTTTAGTATTTACATTAATAACTAGAACACCACTTGTATCATACTCAAGAAAGTCAACCCTGCGCACTAAACTTAAATACTTATGATCATTATTCGTTTCATCCTCTAGATATAACCAACTTGTTAATCCTTTTCCCTCCCTAGTGGTGGTATACCAGAACGAATTCTTTATCTGTTGATCAACAGGAATGATTTCCCAATCATTCAGCAATGTTGAATTTTCCATATAAAAACGAATATTAACGATCTCTTTATTGTATAAGTTACGATAACTTTGAAATGTATTGTATTCTCGATATGATGAAACAACCTCATAAATCGATTCATATTTTGTGTTAACAATTTGTTTTAAGCGTTGATCAAAAAGAATATTATTTGAAATATATAATGGCACGTTCATGACTTCTAACGTTCTTTCCTTTACTCTCTCCATATTGGCCGACGCTTGTTTTTTGGCATCCTTCAGCGCAAATTGTCTTAACTCATTTGTTAAAAAACCTCCTACAATAAAAACTGGAATAAACACAACAAAAATAAACGAAATAAGTAATTTATTTCTAAGCTTAATATCATTGATTTTTTTCATAATCGTTGAAAGTATTTTCCACACCACCTTATCCAATCTTTATATATAGGTAATCGTTAACCTTATAAAAGTGTACTAAGCCTTAAAAGATTATAGTAATGTTCAGCAATGTATACCCTTACATTTTGAACTAAAAAAATGTCCTTACCTTAATAGGTAGAATGAACCTGATCATACATCGTTTAAATTCTCCCTCTTATTCTATTACTATATTCAATCTTACCATATTTAATAAGTTAAATTGTAACCTTATAAGGCTTCTTAAGAACTTTATTGGAAAATAACGCTAAATTTCCCTACTCCTTCTTCTTTCCCTATAAAAAACGCTTTTTCTTACAGAAAAAACTCCTTTGTAGAAGGCTTGTTTATGGAAAAAACAAGTTCAACACCTCTACAATAGGAGTTTTTATGTAAATACTGTTATTCATTTTTGTCATTATAGTTTTTGGAGAATCGCCTGGTACGTTCTACAGAGAGGTTCAATTTTCAAATCGCATCCTTATACCTCTTGAAGCTCCCATCCATTCAAGTATTCACGTGTATTACCTAACATTTCCTCAAAAAGCTCTGCAGCTTCTTCAGGTGTTAGTGTACTTAATAAAGGATCTTGTATAAATGCTTGAAGGGCTAAGTCTTTATCCTGACCAAGAGCAGCTTGTAATGTTACTTCTTGGTTGTGAACGTGACGAATGACCAAATTATTAATAGAATCAGGTAATTTCCCGGCCAGTACAGGTCTTACATTGTCATAGCTTATGACCGCATTTGTTTCTACTACAGTTTCTAAAGGCACACCATTCATCTGGCCTTTATTAGGTATATTCACATTTGTGATTAATTCGCCTAACCCAAGGAGTGCTTTGATCATATCTACGCCTTCTTCTCCAGTTGGATTCAGTTCAAATGGCTCTACACCTGATGCTAATCGATTACTCTTTTCGATTAATTCTTGTTTGTTCTTTTTACGCCATTTAACAGGAGTTAATCCAAATTTCCACTCTCTAACTTTTTCAGGATTTTTTAAATACCAGGTATTCGGCATAAATTCAGCTAAGTGGCGGTCACCAGCTGCTGCAATTAATCCGAATCTTTTAAATAGGTCAAACTTTACCCTTTCAGCGGATTTAAAGTGATTATTCATCCAATGTCCTTCCTCTGAACCTTCAAAGCCACTTTCATGATACTTGTCGACAAACTGGGAATACAATGGAAAAAGATCTGTACCTTTATAAGAAGCTTTATCAATCCATGTGAAGTGGTTTATCCCTAATACGTTTATATCAATTTCTCTTCGGTCAACATTCTCAATACCTTGTAAAACCTCTAACATCGATGCTAATAATTTCTGGGTACCAAAAACTTCATGGCAACAGCCAATTGCTTTAATTTCTGGAAATGTCGTATATAAAGCTCTCGTACATAGTGTCATCGGGTTTGTATAGTTTATAACCCATGCATTTGGTGAATATTCCTTTATATGTTCTGCGATATCTACAAATATAGGGATTGTTCTTAATGCTCTGACTAAACCACCAGGACCGACAGTATCACCTACTGATTGGTACACACCATACTTTTCTGGTAAATGCACATCTGAATGCATCTCATCAAATGAACCAGGAAGGATAGAAATAATAACGAAGTCCGAACCTGTAAGCGCTTCCTCTAATGTCCTAACAGCTTCATAATCCCATTGCCCAACAACATCGACGCGATCCTTCAAGCGATTTCCTATTAACTCATTTTGATAGGCGGCATCATAATTAATATCATAGAGCTTAACCTTTCCAGAAAGAGCCCCTTCTGTAGCAAGATCGCTCATCAATCCCCAAGCCCATCCTCGTGATCCTCCACCAATATAAGCAATCTGTACATCTTTGACTTTAGTAAACTTATTCATTAATATACTCCCCTTTCTTTGAGATACTTTTATTTTACAATAAAAGCACTTACATATTACATAAAGAAAAGTAAGGTATATTATATTAAAAGTAAGATTTTTGATACTATTCTTACTTATGTTCACGTAATACTTTCCTAAATTTCTATTAATTAGAATGAAAAATGTGAGTAAATATATGATAATTATTAAATGTAGTGAATCTTTGCAACCAACAATATAATAGAATAAACTGAACATACTAGGGGGTTGGGATATGTCAGAAAGAAAGTTGATCATTAGCCAAAATATAAATGATTCTTTATTAAGTAAAATAAAAGAAATCATTCCAGATTGGACCATCATCGTCGGGAGTGCTCCATCCATATGGGAATCTCATGTAGCCGATGCCGAAATCATTGCAGGCTGGAAAAAAGAAATGAATGAAATTATTAATGCTAAACAGGCAAACCTAAAGTGGCTTCAAACATGGAGTGCAGGTGTAAACTCACTTCCACTTAAGCGTTTACAATCAAACAATGTGCAAATTACATCAGCAAACGGCGTTCATGCTTACCCGATTTCAGAAACAATCTTTGCATTAATGCTTGGATTAACACGAAAAATTCATACATATGTGAGACAGCAATTAAACCAAACATGGCACCATGCATCGATGAACCAGGAAATTCATGAAAAAACCGTCGGGATCATAGGTGTTGGAAATATTGGCTTGGAAACCGCAAAAATTGCAAAAGCATTTGGTATGACTGTTCTTGGTTTACGAAACTCAGGACAGGCAGAAGAATATGTCGATGAAATGTATACACCAGCTGATTTACATACGATTCTTCCAAAATGTGATTATGTCATTGTAACCTTGCCATTGACACCAAAAACAAAGGGACTATTTGGTAAGAAGGAATTTCAATCGATGAAGTCTTCTGCATTTTTCATCAATATTGGGCGTGGAGCAATTGTCGAAGAAAATGAACTAATAGAAGCTCTCGAGGAAAAACAAATTGCCGGAGCAGGGCTAGATGTTTTCGAAATTGAACCGCTTCCGCAGAAAAGTCCACTTTGGGAAATGGAAAATGTCATTATTACTCCTCACACTTCAGGCAGTACGGAATACTACAATAAACGGGTAATCGAAGATATTTTTGTCCCTAACTTGAATAGTTATCTTAATGGAAAAGTCCCAAGCATTAATCTACTTGATTTCGAGAAGGGGTATTAAAGGATAAAACATTTTCACTTATAAATATCACTTTAAAACAACTTCCCAGTTAAGAGACTTGGGAAGTTGTTTTTTAATCATACCTGAATTAGTTTTTGTTATATAAACGACAATCTCTCAAAAAAGAACCTGATTTTTTATTAAAGCACCTTTTAATTATTCATATTTCCATTGAATAGCCTCAATTTTCGCCGAGCCTTTTTCTGCAAAGAATTGAATGCCCTGACTTTCTATTTTAGGAAATAGACGTGAAGTAAAAACGATTTCTCCATCATTCACAAATACTTCTATTGAGGATATATCTATAAAGATTTGAAAACGCACTTTGTTTTTCTGATAATGCTTCTGACGAATTGTCCCATATTCTTGTGCAAAAGGAGTCCCTGTTTTGGTACGATCAAGCACTACTTTCTTAACTCCATGATCAAGATAAAGTAATGTTTCTTCCCCCTCACCGACACGTAGCTTCAATCCCGCCCTCTGAGCACTTCCTATTTCTACTTCACATATCATTTCAAACGAGTTACCTGAAAGTGTGCCAAGGTTTTCTACGCTGTCACTTAGTTCCAATTTTGCACTGACTTCATTTTTCCGTTTCTCTTTCAGTTCACGTATTGGTTTCTGATAGAGAACATTTCCCTCAATTGATAACTCTCTTGGTAGCGTTAAACAATGAGCCCATCCTTCAGAATCAGTGGGATACTCTATATCTGGTAATCCCATCCAGCCTACGAGCAGACGCCTTCCATCAGGAGATACAGTTGTTTGTGGAGCATAGAAATCAAAACCAGCATCTATTTCCTGAAAATCGCAGTGATCAAAATGACCATTTGCTATATTTAGAGGCTTCCCCACAAAAGCTCCAGATTGATAAATGTTTTGAAAAGAATCTCCTTTAGAATGAATCCCTTGAGGTGAAAATAGTAGAATTCCATGGTTTTGTAATTCAAAGTAGTCCGGACATTCCCACATAAAACCGAAATTCCGTTCTTTCGTTTTTACCTCTCCTTGCCAAGACCACTGTTTTAAATCATGCGATTGGTAAAGGAGAACACAGCCGGTTAAATCTTCACGCTGACCCCCAACAACCATATAGAAATTGTCTTTTTCTCGCCATACTTTCGGGTCTCTAAAATGCTCTGTGTACCCTTCTGGTTGGCTCTTAATAATTGGTGTAGCTTGTTTCGTCATTCTCCCTGTCTTATCCATAATCACTAAACACTGTGAGGCAAGGCGATTCCATTCTTCATCTCGTTTATTTGCAGTATAGAACAAATATAGGAGATTATTATGCACAATCCCACTCCCAGAATAGATTCCGTGACTTTCAAATGAATAATCTGGTTTGATCGCGACTCCTTTGTTTTCCCAGTTTACTAGATCCGCTGATTCTGTCTGGAACCAGTGTTTCATACCATGAACGGCACCAAAGGGAAACCATTGATAAAATAAATAATAACGTCCGTTATACCAAACAAAGCCATTAGGATCGTTTAACAAACCATACATCGGTTGAATATGATAATGTTGCCTCCATGGACTAGCCGATACTGATAATTCCAGTTTTTTTTGTTCTGCTAAGGTCATACTTTCATACGTACGATAGCGTGCTTCTTTTGTCCATTTCATAGTTAAATTTCCTCCGAAAACAATTTTAAATAATAGGCTGTTTTCGCAAACTTTGTTGCTTTTAAAATAGTATTGGGTTGGTTGATTGGCGCTGCAGGATGCTCGCTTTCCGTGGGGCGGGCGATGAGACTCCTCAGCGCGAAGCGCCTGCGGGGTCTCATCTGTCCCGCTACTCCCACAGGAGTCTCGCATATCCGTTCCAATCACCCTAATCAGTTTTGTTCAAAAACAACAATCTTTTAGAAAAGAGCCAAATAATAAAACGAGTTGCTAAAGCAACTCGTAATTAGCGAACAGATTCTTCTATATATTAACTATTAACTCACATTGCTTAATTTCTGATCTTGGTCTTCTTCCATCACTTCTTTTGGAACTGCAAATAAGTAAGTGATGATAAGTGCAGCAACAAAAATTAGAATGGAAACCACAAGATAAACGACTAGTTGATTCCACTCATAAATGTACATTAAAGGTGAAAGCACAACAGCCAATCCATATGAATTTGCTTGGATATTTAATAAGGATAAAATTGCCCCTCCAACAGCTGAACAAGCCACCATAACATAAAGCGGCTTCATGCTATATCTCATAACGACACCAAACAAGGCCGGTTCACTAACACCAAGTAATTGAGTAGCAGTTGCACTTGCGCCCATAACCTTTACTGCACTTTTTTTAGCTTTAATTGTTATCGCCAAACAAGTACCTGCATTCGCAAAACCGTACATCGCACATAAAGTAATTAGAGGATTAAATCCTGTATTCGCAAGTAGCGTTGTTTCAATCATGATAAATAAATGATGCATGCCCGTCATAACTGCTAGAGGATAGATAAATCCAATCAATAGTCCACCAATCCCAAAAGGGGCATCTATAAGTTGAGTAACAACTGTTATTAAACCAGTTTCCACAAAATGCAATAAAGGACCCAAAATGAGTAAACCTGTAATCATCATACATAATAAAACAAAGAAAGGCGTAAAAATTAAATCTAATGCATTTGGCATTACAGCCCGTAACCTTTTCTCGAGTTTTGCACCAAGGATTCCAACAACAAGAGCTGTTAACACACTACCTTGGTAACCAACAACCGGAATGAAACCGAAAGCCATAATTGGTTCTATTCCACTGTTGATGTCTGCAACTGCATATGCATTAGGAAGAGCGGGAGAAACAAGCATTAGCCCAAGTACAAAACCAATAATAGGCATACCGCCAAAATTTCTAAATGCAGACCAACAGATTAATGCTGGTAAAAAAGCAAAAGCTGTGTCTGTCAGAACAGATATAAGTGTCACCAGATAACTAGGAATATCATCAATACTCATGCCCATTAAGCCCAATAGTGCATCACTAAACAACACACCCTTTAACCCAAGGAATAAACCAGTTGCTCCAATAATTGGAATAATAGGAATAAAGATATCGGCTAACGTACGTACTCCCTTTCTTATTCCCTTGTCCTTTTTATTAGAAGATGCTTTCTTATCCGCTGGTTCTTCCTGATCAGGTTGATCCCCTTTTAAAGCTAAGTAGACTTTATTGACCGTACCTGTCCCTAAAATGACCTGGTATTGGCCAGCATTAAAAAATACACCTTTGACCTCATCAATCTTTTCAATCGCCTCATCATCTATCTTTTCACGTTCTTTAACAGAAAAGCGCAATCTTGTTGCACAGTGGACATACGATTCAATATTATCCTCACCAATTACATTAACAATCTCTTTTCCTATACGTTCATATTTATTTTCACTCATGATGGCTCGCTTCTTTCTTTAAGAGTACTAGTGCTTGATATGGCTTGAGAGAATCTTCTTGTTCAGATATCGTTTCTTTTTCCTCTTTGTAGTTGTTTAATAAAACATGATATTCGTTATGTTCAAGTTCGACTTTTTGACTCTCAGATGAAAAATTGAAATAACAAATAACTTCTTCACCATTCAGCTTACGCTTATACGAAACAATCGTTGGATGTTCTTCTAAAATAGGCTCAATCTCTCCATAAATTAAGCATTCACTTGCCTCACTTGATTGTCTAACTTGAATGATTTTTTTATAAAACTGTAAGATGGAATCTTGATCCTGCTCCTGTTGTTCCACATTAATCGTTTTATAATTCTCGTTCATACCTAACCAAGGCTTAACTTCTGAGAATCCACCATAATCCTGAGCACTCCAATGAAATGGCGTTCTTGAATTATCACGGCTTCTTAAATTTATAAAGTGTAAAGCTTCATCTTCACTAAAGCCTTCTTTCATGGAACGATAATACTGATCAATACTTGAAATATCATCAAATTCTTCAATACTTTTGCGTTCGAAGTTAGTCATTCCTATTTCTTGACCTTGATAGATAAAAGGTGTTCCTCTAAGATAAAAGAACATCGCTCCCAGCATTGTTGCAGAATAGAAATTTCGATTCTCTACCTTTTTTATATACTTACTTATTGAACGATTCTGGTCATGATTCTCTAAAAAGTTTGCTCCCCAGCCTGCTTTTTGGATTTCCCTTTGACTAGTGAAGATTAAATTCTTGAGGTCTAGTACATCCCAATCGACCCTTCTAAACCACTCACTACCTGAAGCTACATCGAGGTCTGCATAGCGAAAATCAAAAATCATTGAAAAGTAGCCATTGTCTCCAAGATAATCACCGTATTGCTCATAAGGTACTCCAGGGGCTTCACCAATCGTCACACAATCATATTTAGAAAATGTTTTATCTTTTAATTCATGTAAGAAATCTTCAATGCCCGGTTGATTACGTGCCTTTTTTGTACATTTAACAAGACCATCAACTCCATCAGCAGGGAGGTTATCATAGTTTTGATCTTTTTTTATAAATGTAATTGCATCTACTCTAAACCCTGCAATTCCTTTATCCAGCCAGTAATTGACCATTTTATATAACTCTTCTCGAACTTGTTTATTCTCCCAATTTAAGTCAGGTTGTTTCACTCCAAATGAATGAAAGTAGTACTCGTCTGTATTCTTCAAGGGCTCCCATACACTGCCACCAAAAACAGAGCGCCAATTAGTAGGAGGCAGACCGTTTTCACCTGATTTGAGAATATAATAGTCTCTATATTTACTATCATGTGGATTCTCTAATAAATCTTGGAACCATGGATGTTCATCAGATGTATGGTTGATGACTAGATCAAGGACGACCTTAATACCTTTTTCTTTTGCCTTTTTAATTAACTCGTCTAGATCTTTCATTTCTCCGAACTCTGGGTTTAATTGATAATAATCTGAGATATCATATCCGTTATCAGCCATTGGCGATTGGTAAATGGGACAAATCCACACCATCGTAATCCCCAAAGACTGTAAGTAATCTAGTTTTTGTGTAATCCCTTTTATATCTCCTATCCCATCATTATTTGAGTCATAAAAGCTTTTAGGATAAATTTGATAAATAACTTCTTTTTGCCACCACTTTTTCTTCATGTTGTTCCCTCCAACCGTTTATTTCATATGAAAGTAGCTTCCTAGATAACCATGATTGTTCACAAATGGAATCGGTTCCGTTTTATAACAAAAAAATACATGCACCCGTTATTCTTGGCTTTTTAAGCATAAATGTTTAATCGCCTTCATGAATTCGTGCAGTAAAACCTCCATAACATTATGGAATCGGTTCCTTAACTAGAGAAAAAAATATTAGTTAATCAATCATTCTCTGCATTGTATAGAACCGGTTCCGTATATGTATTATACTTTCCTGTTTTATATTTTGTCAACGCTTTCCCGCTTCAAAATTTCAAAGTCTAAGACTGTACACCTTTCAATATCCTTTTTACATATTAGATCATTTATTTTTCGGGCCGCAATTTGTCCTGCCAACTTATAGTTAAATTTAACTGTAGTTAATCCTGGATTCGTGTACTCAGAAACGCTATACCCTCCAAAACCCGTAATGGATAAATCATTAGGTATCCTTAATCCATTTTGATGGGCTGCTTTCATTACACCAAGTGCTATATTATCTGTTGCACACACAATAATAGATGGATTAAAGTTGTCAATTATCTCCTTGGCCATTTCCCTTGCATCATCACTATTAAATGTCGTTTCATAGTACTGAATACTACTATTCCATCCTTCCATAATAGCTTTTTTAAAACCTTCTTTTCTTTTAAAACCAACGGCGATATCTTTTTCTGTCACTCCTAAAAAAGCTATTTTTTTATGCCCTTTTGAAACCACATACTTTCCTAATTCATACGCTCCCTGTTCATCGTTATGAATTAAACAATGTATATCTTTATGTTTTTGACCAACAACTAAAATTGGAATGTTTATTTTTTTAAATGCTTCTAAATGAGCATCAGTAATCTCAGTAGCCAATAAAATTAATCCAGCAACTTTTTGTTTGGCTAGACTGTAGATGTTTTCAATTTCTCTCTCGACACTTAAACTAGAGTTGGCAACAATCATCTTTAAGTTTAACTCTCTAAGTTGATCGTCAATCCCTATCATTGTTCTTGAAGCAGTATAGGAATCAAGTCGTGGTACAACTACACCGATTAAATTTGTCATTCTTGCTTTAAGACTTTGCGCAAAAGAATTTGGGACATAGTCAGTCTTTTCAATGATCTTCTCTATTTTTTGTTTAGTAGCCTGACTCACAGAGCCACCATTTAAATACCTTGATACAGTACTTTTTGCGACCCCAGCCATTTTTGCAATATCTGCTATAGTAACCATATTTGATCTCCTAAAAATGAAAGTTAGTTTATTATAGTATAACAGGTGCTCCAAATCCAATTTTACCATCATTACATTTTAAAAAACTATTATCAAAATTCATTAAAAGAATATGGAGCACAATTATAATTATTGTTAGACAAAAAAATCCTTGATAACACAAAGGCTATCAAGGCTCTTATCTATGCAACTTCCTGTACAAATTGGTTCGAAAAAAATCCTAATAACGGAATTTTTTTATAAGTGGCCATTATTCGGATATAGATTAGACATGGGGAGTTGTTTTTTAGTTTAGTATCAACCTTATTACTATTTATATGTTCCCCCCTTCGTTTAATAGTTTTTCTATGTCTCATATTTTGAAAAAGCTTTATTAAAGATAGATGAATTAATAAAACAAAGTAATGCAATTCCCCCGAAAGTTCCAAAATATAACCCTGATAAGAATCCTATGGATGAAGAAAAAATAAAAATAACTGGAACGACGAAAAGAAATGATAATAATAGAAAATAGGGAAAATTAGATAGACCGATCAATAATGAATTTAATAGTGACTTTTTAATAGTATCTTCATATCTAGCCATATAAGGAAAAATAAAAAGCAAGATGCAAAGATAAACAAAACCAAACATTATTAACATGCTTACAAAAAAAAGCTTTGGCACTCCACTTAGACTTCCCAAAAGAAGGAAATTCGCAAGAAGGATAGATCCAGCGGCTAACAAAATGAACCAAATAATTGTACTTTGGGTAAAATTCTTTTTAAAAGATAATATGAAACTTTTAACAACATACTTATCTTCATCTCTTACCATTTTTATTAATACAGAATATAAAGCAGTGATTGAAGCACCAATGGTTATGATAGGCATACAAAAAAGTAAGAATATAAAGTTTAAAATTACTAGGTCTATTGCTCTTGATAAAAATCCAAATAATCGTCCATCTAAATTAAATAAATGGCTCAATTTTCACCGCCCCTTTCTAGCAATTATCAATTATCTATCCTCTAATTATAGTAAAAGTAACATATTAATTTGTACTCTCAAATAAATTTGCTTTATGAAAAACAACAGTCGTCTCCACGAATTAGGAGTAAACCGACTGTCATTTCTTTTAATGAGTTTCAAATTAATAGTCGAAATTTATTTGGATTCCACAAGACTTTTTTGATATCTATCAAATGCTTTGTTCTGAATATCCAAATATTCGTCCATACCCATTTGTTTTAATTGAGAGATATATGAATCCCACTCCTTTGTAGCTCCACCCTCAACAACCCACTTAGATTGCATAGAATTCACATAAGAATCAATGTCTGTACTTAATGTACTTAAACGGTTCATTTCTTCAGTTGTATAAACAACATTAGGATATTGTTCTTTTGCATACTTATTAATTTGTTTGTCTAATTCAAGCTTCAATCCATCTCCACCATTAGTTGGAAGTGTTACTTTTTCATTAAATCCTTCGCCGACATATTTTGGACCAAAATCTCGAAATGAGTTAATCCATGCAAATATATCTGCTGATTCACCTTCAGGAGCATCTAAGACTTTGTATGTTCCGTCTTCTCCTTTTTCAACACCAACACCGAAAGAACCGTAGAAGGTTTGAATACTTGCGTCTTCTGTGTAAAATTCATCTACCCATTTCAATAATTCAGCAGGATTCTCCGCTTTTGTTGTGATCATAAATTCATTTCTAGAATAAACGGGTGCATCTGTCATTACATACCGTTCTCCATTTGGTCCTTCTAGTGCAGGTATTTGCGCATACTCACCTGCATTTGGTCCAAATGTTGCGTCCGGCGTCCAACCAGATGATACCCCAACCAAGGAACCTTCTTCACTTTTCCGTTTTGCTTCAGCCATAGAAGTATCTTGCGTAAATAGCTCTTGATCAATTAGCCCTTCTGTATATGCTTTATGCATCCACTCAATTCCATCTTTATAGGCATCTTCAGTTGGGATATAGATTGGCTTTCCATCTTTTACAGTCATACTAGTTGAATAACTACCTTTAGGTAAACCAAATGGTAAAATAAACCCCATAACATCACCCTGATAAGCAATTTCATCATTAGGGTCTCCGTTTCCGTTTGCATCTTCCTCTTTAAATGCTTTTAAAACGTTATAAAATTCTTCATAAGTCTGTGGCATTGATAAGCCTAAATTATCCAACCATTTTTGATTGATGTACAATGAATTTCCTGCAATTGGTCTTAATGGTAGTTTCTTTGGCAGACTATAAATATGTCCATCAGGAGATGTAACCATAGCACGTAAAGTAGGATCTGCATCAAATGCAGCTTTTAAGTTAGGCATATTCTCTTCAATCAAATCTTCTAACGGAATAAACACGCCTGAGTTCTTAGCAATATCTGAATCACCTAGAGCCAAAGAACCCCAAAATGCATCAGGTAAATCTCCCCCAGCCATTAAGATAGATTTTTTGTCTGCCCATTCACTATTTAGATAAATATCCCAATCAATTGAAATTCCAGCTTCTTTTTCAGTCTCTTCCACAAACCCTTTTAAAAAGTCATCTCCCCAGTCTGACCAACGTACTGTCGCAATTTTATAGGTTCCATCTTCTTTGGATTCCGAACTAGATGAGTCCTTACTACATCCTACTATTAAACTAGCTGCTAAAGTAACATTTAATAACAATCCTAATTTTTTCTTAAGCATCTTATTTCCCCCTATTATTATTCTTTTATTGAACCAACCATAACACCTTGATTAAAATACTTTTGTAAAAATGGATATAAACACATAATTGGAAGAGTGGAAACGACTATTGCTGCATATTTCATCATCTCTGATAATCTTCTTAATTCCGATGCTAGATCCCCTGATGCAGTTCCAAGCAGCGATTCATTAGCTATCAAAATTCTTCGTAGTATCAGTTGTAGCGGTTGTAAACTTTCGTTTGAAATATAAATCATAGCATCAAACCAAGAATTCCATATCCCTACTGCTGTCCAAAGCCCAATGACTGCAAGAATTGCTTTTGACAATGGTAACACCATCGTTAGAAAATATCTGATCGTACCACAGCCATCAATCTGAGCTGCTTCCCAAAGACTTTCAGGAATACTGTTTTTAAAGAATGTTTTTGCAATGATAATGTTAAAAGCTGAAACAGAAAAAGGTAACACCAAAACCCAAAATGTATCTAATAAGCCAAAATTTTTCACTACCAAATAAGTTGGAATTAAACCACCACCTATGAACATGGGAATAATATAAAAGGTGGAAATCAATTTTCTTCCAAATAAATCTTGCCTTGATAAAACATATCCAGCTGGTATGTTCACAACCAATGCAATAAACGTTCCGACAATCGTGTAGATAATTGTATTTAGATATCCTCTCCAAATCATCTCTTGTTTCAGTAATTCAATATATCCATCTAGTTTCCACTCTTTTGGCCAAAACCACACATTTCCGTTTGCAATATCAGCAGGGTTACTAAATGAAGCGATTACAATAAACCATAGAGGATATATAATCATTACCATCATCAGTATCGCTATTCCATATACCGAAATATCAAAAATTCTATCTTTCCAACTCTTTTCAGTTCTTGATTTTTTGGCAAACTTCTTTTTCATTATCGTTTCCAAATCCTTACCTCCCCTCTAAAACAAGCTTGTTTTCGTTAGTTTCTTAGACATCCAATTCACTAAAAGTAAGATAACAATATTGACTACTGTATTGAATAACCCGATTGCTGTTGACAAGCTATACTGAAAATTTTGTAGCCCTATTTTATAAACATAGGTAGAAATAACTTCACTTCCAGCTATATTTAAAGGATTTTGTAGTAAAAGTACTTTTTCAAATCCTACACTCAAGAGACTGCCTGCACGTAATATTAATAGAATCATCGCGGTAGGTAAAAGTAATGGTATATCAATATGAAGAATCTTTTGCATTTTACTAGCGCCATCCATTGTAGCAGCTTCGTAATAGGTTGGATTAATTGCTGAAAGAGCTGCTAAATAAATGATACTGTCCCACCCTATATGTTGCCATACATCACTCCATACATAGATACTGCTAAAAAATGATGCCTTTGACAAAACATTTGGCATTTCAATCCCAATTAACCCCAAAAAATTAGAAATTAATCCATTGCTAGGTGACAAGAAAATCAAAATCATTCCGCACATAACCATTGTAGAAATAAAATGTGGTAAATAGGTAGTTACCTGAAAAACCTTTTTAAACATTCCAATACGTAATTGATTACAAAGTATTGCTAATGCAATTGGCAGAGGAAACCCCACTAAAATACTGTATAAACTGATATTTAACGTATTTTTTATTGTGAGATCAAATTGGTAAGAATTAAAAAATTGAATAAAGTGCTTTAATCCTACCCATGGGCTCTCTAAGATACCTAACGTTGGTGAATAATCTTTGAATGCGATTATTAACCCATACATAGGTAGGTAAGTAAAACAAATTAATAATATAATTGAAGGAAGCAACAAAACATATAATGGTCCACTTTTCTTAAACTGTTTCAGCCTTTTAGATGTATTACTATTGTTCGAGATAACTGTTGCATTAGTGATAGTTTGAGTAACAACTTTATTTTCCAATTTTCCCCCTCCTTTATTTACTATACAAATAATTTTGAAGTGCATTTAATAATAAGCTTGCTTATCCTTCACTGGGTATAATTCATTATATGGTAGCGCATTCACCATTAAATAGAAGTAAACGGTTAAGTCCCTAATACTATTCGGTGATAATTAGACTATTTATTGAAATCAAACTGAACAAAATAGCACTATTCAGTCTTCACTTGGAAAATTAACCGCTTTCTTGACGGTATTGTGCTAGAAAATGCAATTTGAATCTATATAATGTAGAGTAAGGTAAGCCTTGGAGGTGAAAAAGAATTGTGGTTGAATACTAGAAAAACTCCTTCACGTTCTGTTAATTATTATTCTAAAGTCCTATTGATCATTTTCATTACTATATTACTTATCAATATTTTCGTTAGTTTCTTTACTATTTCAATTACTAGACAACAAAGCATCGACTACATTACTAATACCGTTGACCTCTACCTAAAAGACGCACAACAAAAATTTAATGCTATCGATCATTTTATGATTTGGACTGTGAAGCACGAGCCTTTAATTAAAAATATTGAAGATGCCAATGATATGTCAGAATTACCTGAAAGCATCAGTGACTTCAGATCAAGAGTGAACGATTTTCAATATTCCACTGGAAAAGAATTTCAATTCTTTTTAGCATTAAAAAAAGAGAACTACTTTTTTAATAGTTCTCCCATTCAAATGGATTATTCTGAATATATAAAAGTGGAAAATTTCCTGATATCTAAAAAAACAACTTTGAATAATTATGAGGATATGTATACTTGGAAATCCCTCAAGCTCAACAATAAATTCTATTTATATCACTCATTAGAGTATGAAAATAGAATGTTTATTTCTTTGATTGATGTAGAGGATATTCTTTTGCCTTTGCAAGACATCAATTTAGGTAAAAATGGAACGATCATAATGGAGAATGATCAACATGGCTTTCTTTCTGACTTAGATCAAGTAAATTTGTTTAAAAAGGAAAAATCGAACGACTTTTTTAGTAGTCACCTTGTATTTAAAGGAGAAAATACCTCTCTACCTTTTACCTTACATGTATCTGTCGACCATTTTAGTGCTTATGAAAGAGTCGTGATTGCTCAGTTTGTTCTTATCTTTGCAACAATAGTTATCAGTTTCATTTTATTTTTAATTGTCCTCTATATGAAAAACAAAGTGATATCACCAATTCAAAGATTTTCTAAAAACCTATCTGATCTCAATCAAAATAATGAAGCAATTGATTTTAAAAGTAGCAGTATAATAGAGCTCGAACAAGCAAATACACAATTCAGAGGTTTGATAAGTGAAATAAAAAAATTAAAAGTTAATATTTATGAGCAAGAAATTGAAAAGAAGCAAATTCAAATGGATTTTATGAAACTACAAATTAAGCCACACTTTTATCTAAATTGTTTAACGACCATTTATAGCATGGCGCAAATGGAGCTGTATAAAGAAATAAAAGAAATGGCCTTATCCACATCTAAATATTTCAGATATTTATTTCAAACAAATCAAAACTTTGTAAAACTAGAAAAGGAATTAAACCATATTAACGATTATCTAGCAATACAAAAATTAGTACACGGTGACGCTTTTCTTTTTGATATTTTTATTGAGAATGATATTGAAAAAATGAAAATTCCGCCTTTAGTGTTACAAACATTTATTGAAAATACGATTAAATACTCAGTTTCTCTAGATGAACAAGTCAAAATATCCTTAAGGTTACAATATATAGATAATAAGAAGTTTATCAAAATAACTTTAAAAGATAATGGTCCAGGATTCCCTGCTGATATATTGAATAAGCTTAAGAACAATATTCCTTTAACTGATCAACATGGCGAAAAGATTGGAATCAACAATGTCGTTCAAAGACTTAGATTAATGTATAGTGGCGAATTTACGATAGAATTTTCTAATAATTTAGATGACGGCGCAGAAATTGTGCTAATCTTACCCTATCTCATTTTTGAGGAGTGAATTGTAAATGAATGTGTTGATTGTTGACGATGATCGATTTGTCGTATCTGCTTTAGAACAAAAAATAGATTGGACTTCTTTAGGCATCCAACATATTTACTCCGCTTACAATATACGTCAGGCGAAAAAAATATTTGATAAAAATATGGTCCATATTTTAATTTCCGATATAGAAATGCCCCAAGGTAGTGGGCTTGAATTATTGGCTTGGATAAGATCTGAGGGCTTTAATGTTCAAGCTATCTATTTAACTAATTTTGCTGACTTTAACTACGCCCAAAAAGCAATTGAACTTCAAAGTTTTGAATATTATTTAAAACCGATTGAATTCGATAAACTTGAATTAATAATTAAAAAGGCAATAAATAAAGTGAAACAAAGTCAAGTAAAAGATGATGCAGTAAAAGTTGGGCATTACTGGCAGCAAAACAAAGAAGAAATAGTAGAACATTTTTGGCACACTTATTTAAAAAACAACGACTCTATATCTAATGAAGAATTACAAGAACAACTAAAAATCAAACAGATAGATTATTCTTTGCATGATTATTTTGTGCCACTACTTCTTGATTTATTTCCTTATACATTAGTCGATAACATGGAAATAATTTCGTTATTTGATAAAGAAAACAATTTACAAAATAGGTTAAAATCTATTATTGCAGAAGCGTTCAAAGATGCTTCTTTTCGTTTAGATAGTTTTCTAGAATTTAGTAAAAGTAAAGAAGAGTATCTTGCTATTTTCAAATTACTAGATTGTACTTCTGAAGTATCATCTAAGGACTTGCTCTCTTCTTGTAACCAGATAATTGCAGCCATTAACAATCAATTAAAGTGCGATGTCCAATGTAGGATTGGAGCTATAAGTCCTTTAGACAATTTTCCAACTACTGTTAAGGACATTCAAGTGCTGAGTAAAGAAACTGTAGATTTTAGAAACAAAACCTTCCTATTAGAAACGACCATAAAAGAAGTCAAAAAATATGTTGAACCAAATTTACAACTATTGGAGCATTATCTCGAAACAGACAATAAATTAAGTTTCATTAATAAATGCTATCAATACCTTACAAACTTATTAGAAAAAAATGCGTTAGATCAAAATGTGTTGTGCAGTTTTAGATTAGATATTACACAATTAATCTATACTCATCTAAAGAAAAAAGAAATTCTAGCTAATAAGTTATTTCAAGGGAAGACTGGCGATTTATTACTAGCTCAATCATCAAGATCTATAGATGATTTAATGATTTACATTTCTTATTTAGTTGATGTTTCGCTAGACTATATGGCATTTACTAACTCACAGAAATCTGTCGTCAATACAATTTGTGATTATATTGATCAAAATTATCAGGAAAACATTACGAGAACTAGCTTAGCAAAAATTGTTTATCTTAGCCCAGATTATATTGCGAGATATTTCAAAAAGGAAACTGGTATATCACTTGTAAATTACATTATTAAAAAAAGAGTGGACATTGCGAAAGATTTACTAAATAATACAGACCTTCCTGTTCATATAATTTCTGATAAAGTAGGGTATGGAAATTATTCATATTTTACGAAGCTTTTTAAAAAAGAAACAAATTATACTCCTGTGGACTATCGAAAGTTAAGCAATTCTTAATGTGAATTTTAATTGAGCTATTTCTTTCTGGTGATGAGTTTAATTGGATAAACATTAACTTGGCTTATTACAAATAAATAGTGGATTAAAAGACAAAAGTTGCTTTAATCCACTATTTTTAAATATTTTACTCTGCTTCTTCCACATACACACTTACTATTTCAAAGCTTTCTGCATACTCACTAATGGAAGATGAGTTTAAATCCCAAGACATTCCTGGTTTTAAATCATATGCAGATGTTATTTGACTATCTACGATTGCACCTTTTTTATTGTAATATTGAATATCTACACTTATGTAACGATATTCCTTATCTGAGTTATTCTTAATTATCCCTTTAACTGTTGTGTCATACTCACCCTTCTCTATTGCTAAATTAGAGAATTCCAATTGATATTTTTCTTCACCTTCTTCCTTAGTCAAGGAATCAGTAATAGCTTCATCATATACCTCTACTACATGAAATTGAGGCCCTACTATGTATCCCGTTAGTACTGCAATTCCTATAAATAAAATATAACGAAGGAATCCAAACTTCCGTTTCTGTGTTTTACCCGTTTTATTTGCAGGATTATAGGTATCTATTTGAAAATTCACTTCATCCTTAATAGTGTTTGCATCATCTGGAGGCAAATCCATGATTTCAATTTTCGTTCCTGCAAAAAACAATTCCATTGCTACATAATGATTTAGTTGTTTTACATGAATATATTCTAATTTTTCATAGGGAACTTCCAACACTTTAGGCTGACTTATTTCATTATGATAAATAAACAGCACTCGATAAACAGTAGCTAAAAATAAGCCCTTATAACCTTCAACACTACCGATCGTTATATGTATAATTACTTCATCTTCATATAATACATTCTGTAATTCTTCTACTTCACGATAAGAAAGTAACTCATTCGCTTTTGAAAATTCCCGAATCTCTTCAATAATGCTATCTAAATCTCTCAAAAAATATCTCCTACCTTTTTGGAACTATTACCCAATATATTTATCACATTTTATTATAATATCATTAACTCTTACTTCACAGACTGAAAATGGTGCATGTTATAAAATTTGGTTGATTTTTAATTAATTTGCACTAGAAAATTGAAGCTTTGTTTTTGGATTAAAAACTATAAACCTAATTCACGGTAATATAAAAAGTCCTTAGTATTTGAGTAATACCAAGGACTTTTTATGATGATCTAAAGAGAGATTCGATCTCTTTACTTGTGAATACAAAGTTACTAGATATCTACTATTCCGAAATACTTTTTAAGAAATCAAGTCTCTCTTGAGCATTCTCTTTAGTAATAACCTCTGCACCTGTATCAATTCTTTTTTCGACACTATCACCTTTGATGGCTTTAATTGCATTTTCTACTCCCTTATATCCCATATCATAAGGATTTTGTGCAACCGTACCAACTGTATTATCTTTAATAACTGATTCAAGCGATTCAACCGTACCATCCAATCCAACAACCTGAACATCTGCTCCTTTATTCTGTACACCTCTTGAAGCTCCCATTGCCATATCATCACTACTTACAAATACACCTTTTAAACCTGTATTACTTTCAATGATATTTTCCATTACGTTCATTGCTTTACTTTTGTCACTATCAGCAGGTTGTTCAGCAACAACTTCCATACCAGCGGCAACTAATGCTTCTTTCGCACCATCAAGGCGATCTCTATGAGTTTGACTTCCTAATACTCCACCAATTAGGGCAACTTTATCCCCTTTTTGAAGCATTGATGCTAATAACTCCCCTCCCTTTTTCCCAGCAGTGAAATTATCAGTACCAATAAAAGTAACTTTGTTGTCCCAATCTACATCTTGGTTGATAAGAAGGACAGGGATATCACTTTCCTTATATTGATTAAATGTTGGAATTGCAGTTTCTGGTTGAGTAGCTGAGACAACTAAAGCATCTGGTCCTTTTGTCAAAGCATCCTGCATCATATTTATTTGTTCCATAACTTGAGATTCTGATGAAGGTCCTAATATTGTTCCATCAACATTAAAATCTTTAAATGCCTGCTTTGCCCCCGCTTGAACAAAATTCCAGTATTCACTTGTTAAAGATTGTAAAACAACGACCACTTTTGGTTTTTCCTCATTAGAAGACGTATCTGCAGATTCACTTGTTGTATTATTTGTGTTGCAACCAACCAATGTGCACAACAACATTATTAATACGATTATTTGAAATAAAAAATGTTTTTTCATTGATATCCTCCTAAATTATTATAATTTATTAATTTAATCCATGTTGATTAGAAGTCTGAATTTTCAGTTATTTATATTTACAATATCTCTCTTTTCCCAATTACGCTCTTTATTATCGTAACTGCTAACTTAAAACTATAATCTTAATTTTTATTTGGTTTTTGCCTTAAAACGTCGACATAAACAGCTGCAATGATAACAAAACCGATAAAGGCTAATTGTAAATCTGCAGGTACTCCGATCAAGTTTAGACCGTTACGTAAGACCGCAATTATTAAGGCTCCGATCAACGTGCCCCATACAGTTCCTACACCACCAAATAAACTAGCTCCACCAATGATAACTGCAGCAATTGCATCTAATTCATAGCCCATTCCAGCTAATGGAAATGCCGAATTTACACGACCTACCATTACCAATCCAGCTAATCCTGCCATTAATCCACTCAATACATAAACGAGTACAAGAACTTTATTGACATTGATACCTGACAGACGTGCGGCTTCTTTGTTACCTCCGATTGCATAGATATAGCGCCCTGTCATAGTTCGGTTTAAAAAGATATGGATTAATACCGCCATGATTAGCACAAGTATAAAACTAAATGGCACTGTCCCTGCAATGTTTCCACTTCCAAAATACTGTATAAACACTGGAAATCCTGCGATAGGGGCCGCTCCTGTAACAATTAGGGCAAGTCCTCGAGCTATATTCATTGTTCCTAAAGTTGAAATAAATGGATGCGGAAGTCGAAGCTTGGTTAACAAGAGTCCGTTTACTAGACCAAAAAAAGCTCCAGTTACTAAGCAAACCAAGATACCTACAAAAGGATTTGCTCCAAAATTGACAGTTACAACCCCCATCATCATAATCGAAATGGCCAAAATTGCTCCGATAGACAAATCGATACCTGCTGTTAAAATAGGAAGCAACACTCCTAAAGCCAATAAAGCGTTAATAGAGGTCTGATTAGCGATATTCATAAAATTATTAACCGTAAAAAACTGAGCATTTAGAAGTGACAATGTTATGACTAACAAAACCAATCCCAATAAAGAACCGAACTTACTAATAAATTCTTTTTTCGTCATTCCTGTACTAGCATTCTTTTTTTCTAACACTATTCCTGACATGTTACATCCCCCCTGTAGCAGCTTTCATTATTACTTCTTGGTTCGCTTCTTCCTTCAGTAGATCAGCAGTAATTTCCCCTTCATTCATTACTAACACTCGATCACATATACCAAGAATCTCAGGCAACTCAGAAGAAATTATAATGACTACCGCTCCGTCACTCACTAACGAATTAATTAAACGGTACACTTCAACCTTGGCCCCAACATCTATTCCCCTAGTAGGTTCGTCAAAAATAAATATTTTTGCTTGAGTTGCCAACCATTTTGCAATAACAACCTTTTGCTGGTTCCCACCACTTAAATTCCTAGCATGTTTTTCAGTATTGGATGGTCGAATTTGTAGCTCTTGAATGTAATTCTCTGAACTTTTCTTAATTTGTTCCCATTGAATAAATGGACCCTTTTTATAATTTTTCAAGCTGGCAATTGACATATTGTTTTTTAATGACTCATCTAAAATAAGTCCTTCCGTTTTTCGATTTTCCGTAATAAAAGCTAATCCTGCTTGAATCGCATCTTTCGGTGATTTAATTTTCACTTCTTTACCAAAGACAAAAACTTTACCTGATTCTACCGGATCAACTCCAAAAATCCCTCTAGCAACTTCTGTACGTCCAGCACCTACTAATCCTGATATCCCTAATATCTGCCCTTGATAAGCAGTAAAACTTACATTATTTATCCCTCCTTTTAAACGTAAATTTTCTACTGTTAGGCCTTCCTCTCCCAATTTGAATGATTCTTTCGGGAATTTATCCTTTAATTTTCTTCCAACCATTAATTGAACCATTTTGTCGGTACTCGTTTCTTTTACTTCCAAAGTGTCAATGGCATTACCATCTCTTAAAATTGTAATCCGATCACCAATTTGTTTCAGTTCCTCTAATCGATGTGAAATGTAAACGATTGCAATACCTTGTTTTCTTAATTCTATAATTGTTTTTAAAAGCTGTTGAGCCTCTGAACCACTTAAACTCGATGTAGGTTCATCCATAATAATTAACTTTGTATCAATAGTAAGTGCTTTAGCAATTTCGACTAATTGTTGTTGCCCCACCCCTAAAGATGAAACTAATGCTTCTGGTGATATTTCTTGACCCAAGCGCTTTAGATATTCTTTAGATCTTCTAATCATTTCTTTCTTATTGAGAAAAGAATACTTTCCATTCCTTTTTAGCTCTCTTCCAAGAAAAATATTTTCATAGACTGGGAGCTCTGGAATTAGGTTCAGCTCTTGATAAATTGTTGCAATTCCAAGCTTCATTGCATCAGAGGGATTTTGAATATTCACTTTCTTTCCTTCCCAAAACATTTCACCTTCATCCTTTATATAGGAACCTGTCATGATTTTTATCATAGTAGATTTGCCTGCACCATTTTCTCCAAGTAGGACATGTACCTCTCCTGCTCTTACATCTAAATCAATATTCTTTAATACGGGAATACCAGAAAAGCCCTTACAAATATTTTCAAGCCTAAGTAACTCTGTCATAACTAACCCCCTTTCAATTAATCAACTTCTCTTAGTTGCTCTTATTTAGATCAGAAGTTCTCTGAGAGAATACGCTTACAAAAAGTAGACAAATAAATTACCGAGACACTAAATAAGCTTTTCTTATGTTCTTAGTTATCGTATCTCGGATTTAGTTCTAGTTGTTCATTTCACTTGCAGTTCTTCGAATGACTAGTTCTGGTGACATAACAATTCGTTGTTTTAATTTTTTTGGATCCTTTATCTCTTCAACTAATAATTCAATTATTTTCTTACCCATTTCTTGTATTGGCTGCGACACAGTCGTTAACTGTGGATAGCACATTTCAGCAAGAATTGAATTGTCAAATCCTACTATAGAAATATCCTTTGGAATATCAAAGCCAGATTCACGAGCACCTTGCATTGCTCCAATTGCAAGAGGTTCAGTTGATGCGAAAATGGCTGTTGGAGGTTCCGGTAAATTCAATAGTTTAACCGTTGAATCTAAAGCATCCGTAAAGCTAGTATTATTTATCGTAACTAAATTTTCATTATAATTTATGCCTGCTTGTTCAAGAGCCTGTTTGTATCCATCAAGTCTAGATTTAGTTACAGGAAAATAGATATCTTCAGTGACCATGGCAATTTTTTGATGTCCTAGTTTTATTAGATACGAAGTAGCTTCGAATGCTCCTAAAAAGTCATTTACGACCACCGTATTAACTGCTAGTGATGGTACCTCCCTCGCTAGCAAAGCTACTGGGATTTCACTATTAATTAATTCTTTTAGCGCCACTGTATTTTTTAATCCGGTAGCAATAATAATTCCATCAATATATTTTTGCTTTAAAATTGAGACATATTCAATTTCCTTATCCAAATCATTATCAGTACTACATATCATTAGACTAAAACCAAACTTCCTCCCATGATCCTCAATTGTTCTTGCAATTTCTGCCATGAAAGGGTCTGCAATATTCGGAATTAGAAGTCCTATTGTTTGAATTCGTTTTTTGACTGATGCTGCAACACTAGGTTGATAATTTAATTTCTGCATTGTCTCTTCAACTTTTTTTCTTGTTTTTGCTCCAATACTTCCTGTATTATTTAACACTTTTGAAACTGTAGAAATAGCAACCCCTGCTTCTTTTGCAACATCATAGATAGTTGGTTGTTTCATTTATTCTTTCTCCTTCCCCTTTGGAACCTACACATATATTTTAATCAACTTTTAGGTAGATTAAAAATATTAGGAAAGGGATTTTCTAGCTTTTGTAACTATTTCTCTTAAAATAGGATCGAACTAGTATTTTAAACGATCGCTCACAACACCCTATACACACTTAATCTCATGACTTTACAGGATTAACTTTTACGTCCAACTAATTTTCTTTCATAGTTTTTTAATAACGTTTTCAATAATTACCTAATCACCTCCTTTAATAAGAAAAGAAATTGATGGTATTATCAACGTGATAAAATAAAGTCTATAAATCTATTTTTCTTTGACTTAAATTAGAAGCCACTTCTTTTGGTTTCCAATGTGTTTCAATCTCTTCAAGTGTTTGTCCTTTTGTTTCAGGAACTAACTTCCATACAAAAATGAACGAAAGAATACACATTACACCATAAAAGCTATAAGCCATTCCAGCACTTATTTCCAGTAAAGAAGGGAATGTCGCTGATATCAATAAATTACTTCCCCAGTTAGCAACAACTGTTATAGCCATCACTTGACTTCTTATTTTATTAGGGAAAATCTCAGCAGCTAGTACCCACACAAGCGGACCAAAAGATAAATTATAAAAAGCTACATATACTAAAATGAATAGTAAAGCACCTAACCCCATAGAATCAACGAACGATAAAGTAGCTACTCCAAACATTCCAACAGCCATACCAACTGATCCTAGTAGAAGTAAGGGCTTTCTTCCCCACTTCTCTACAAGTATTAGTGCTATTAATACAAAAATAAAATTTACAACCCCAATTAGTATCGTTTGAAGCATGGAGCTATCTGCACTTGCTCCCATATTAGCGAATATACGTGGTGCATAATAGAGAATTACATTAATCCCTACAAACTGTTGCGCTGCAGCTAATAAAACCCCTACAATAATGACCATCTTTCCATATGAAAAGATACCCGCTTTAGGTGAGTTAGGAGTGTCCAGCGTCTGTTTTATCTCTTGATAAATTTCTTTTGCTACTTTTTCTGATCCATTAACTTTCGTTAAGATTTTCATTGCTTCTTTATCTTTATTTTTCGATATTAAATAACGAGGAGTTTCTGGCACTAGAAATAGAAGGCCAAAGAATAATATTGCTGGAATTGCTTCGGAAGCAAACATGTATCTCCAACCGATATCGTGAATCCAACTTAGACTCTGCCCTGCTGCAATTCTCCAGTTAACAAAGTAAACAGCCAACATTCCAAATATAATGGCTAGATTATTTAGAGTTACTAATTTCCCTCTAATATTTGCAGGAGACGTTTCGCTAATATACAATGGCCCTAATCCTGAAGCCAAACCAACACCTATACCACCAATAATTCTATAGATGTTAAACATAATGAAAAGACCAATCGTTGGCTCACCTTTTGTAAAGAATAAGAATTCAGGATATCCAGAAAGTACCGCGGAAATAAAAAATAAAACAGCTGCAACTAGAAGAGAGTTTCTACGACCTATTCCATTAGAAAGCACACCGCTGATTAATCCACCTATAACACAACCAATAAGTGCACTAGATACCGTTAATCCATGGAATATTGTACTTAAACCAAGATTATCTATAAAATACACCTGTAATGATTGTTCTGCACCTGATATCACGGCTGTATCGTAACCAAATAAAAGTCCACCTAGCGCAGCAACTACAGACAGAAATATAATAAATCTCGTACTTTGCTTCATTTTTATGGGATTCCTTTCATGATCGATTTACTTAAATAAAATATTTCTAGATAATTTTCTAGATATTATTTGTAACAAGCCAACCCCTAGATATAATGCTGCGTTGGCTTGTTTAAGCATACACCTTTTACAAGCGCTTACAATTGACAATATATATAAACCAATCAATCTACGTCTTTCAATCTAACCACTTGCTTTTAACACAACCGACCTTTAAGAAGTTAGATTTTCTTATACATTAACTTTAACCGCATCCCATTCTCTTAGTTGTTTTAGAGATTCCTTATAGTAACTTACAACTATATCTAAATAGTTTCCATCCTTAACCGGTGTGAATGGATTTGGTCCTGCAGCAACCATTTCCATAATAATTGGTCCTTCATAGCCAAATTCATGTAATGCTGTAATTTGACCTTCTAGATCAGAATGTCCGTCACCTACACCTTGTCTATTTGAATCAGCAATATGATAAACACCTAACTTTCCCCCAGCATCTTTAAGAGCCTGAATAGGACAAGCTTCCTCAATATTCATGTGATAAGCATCTAATAGTACCTTAATGTTTTCACTTCCAACTTCATCAATTAGGCGTAATGCTTCTTTTGAAGTTACAATTTGATGATTCTCATAACGATTAAGTACTTCAAACACAACTTCGAGACCAAGTTCATCAGCTTTACGCACTACCACTTTCGAGCTATTCACAAGCAACTCCCAATCTTTCAATAAATCCCCACTACCCTGCGTTTTCCCAACATCTCCATGTAAACAAATTCTTTTTGCACCCAATTCTTGTGCCCAGTCTAATAAGTCTAGAAAATATTGAACCGCTCTAGAACGTACCTTTTCATCAGCACTTGAAATATCCACATTATCTGGAGTCACTGATAATACTTTTAAATCATATTTATTTAAAATTGCTTGCAAAATAGCAGGATTTTGTGATAAATCTCCTTGAACCTCAACTCCATCTACACCAATTTCCTTTGCTAGTTTGCATTTCTCTTCCAATGATATATCTCCAAAAGTCCATAGACAAAGACCATAATCCCTATTCATTTTCTTCCCTCCATGTATTTAATCGTTAATGATATTTTTTGGTTTTAGCATATAGACATATGTATAAGTAATGTTGCTATTTTTATTTAAAAGGGGGATTCATCCCCCTTCAAATGAATCCTACTCACATATTTCAGTAAAGCATTCTATATTCGATTAAATTAATACGTGTTGGTCAAGTTTAATTGGCAGGTTACTTTTCACAGATTCAATACTAGCTAGCGCGATTTTCAAAGCATATCGAGCATCATTAGCAGTTGCTAATGATGGTTTATTATGAATCACACAATCTACAAAGCTTCTTAATTCACCAACGTAAGCATCAAACAATAAATCTTGATCGTAACGGCAGGTATCAAAACTTACCCCATTATGGTTATATCTCGTCATACTTGATTCACGGATTCCTCCAGCAGTAATCATACCTTCTGATCCGAAAACCTCTGCTCTAACGTCATAACCATATACAGCCTGGAAATTCGCTTCTGCAGTTGCAATAGTACCATTATCAAATTTTACAGTTACAACAGCAGTATCTAATAAACCACTATCTTTTAGGTCAGGTCGAATTAATGCATCTGCAATCGCATAGACTTCAACAGGCTTTGCACCAGGATTTAAATACATTAGTGTATCAAAGTCATGAATTAATGTTTCTAAAAAGATCGTCCATTCTGGAATAGATTCAGCTCTATTTAACTTAGGATCTCTCGTTGTTGATTTCATTAATTGTGGTGTGCCGATCTTACCAGATGCAATTTCTGTATGAGCAGAATAAAATCCTTTTTCAAATCTTCTATTAAAACCAACTTGAACTAAAATGTTACTTTCATCACTCGCATGAACAATCTCATTTGCTTCTTTCAAATTAACAGCCATAGGTTTTTCACAGAATACTGCTTTACCTTGTTTAATAGCAGCAAGAACATTACTTGCATGTGTACGCGCTGGTGAAGCAATCACCACAGCATCTATGCACGGATCCTGAATTAATTCCATCGGATCTGTGTAAGCTTTTGCATTTACATCTAATTGACTTATTAATCCTTTAGCAGCACCAGGTACAGGATCTGCAACCGCATACAAGTTTGCTTGAGGTAAGCGTTGAGCAATCGTCTCACCATGAAAAGCTCCCATTCTTCCAGCACCTATTAAACCAATATTTAATTTATTCATAACAATGCCTCCTGAAATTTATGTAGTTAACACTATGTGCATTTTAGGAAAGTACTTTCCTTACTTTCACATTGTAAGCCGTTACATTTAATTAGTCAAACTATTTTTAATTTAAAAATTACTTAGGATGGACCTTTTTCTTTGTATCAATTTTCAATAACACCTGCTATATAAGCATTCACTATCATCTTTTAATTTAAAACTACACCAAGGAAATTTTTTTCGTAGGAAAGCACTTTCCTTAATGATCAAAAAATAACTTTATTGGTTGCTATTATGGTGAATACCAATCTGTAACCCATTCACCCTCCCCCCTTTCAAAAGAAAAAACGTAACCTCCAGAAATACTTCCAAAGGTTACGTACAATGAATGATTACTTATGAACTTAACTATTTTTTAACTTAACGTTTTTTCATAAACCTCATTAAAATCTACCCACACAGCACCATTATCTGCTGAACGAACACAATTTTCAATCCAACGAACTCCTTCAAGTCCAGCATTAATATCAGGGTATACCATTTTACTTAATGCTTCTTCATCACCGCGATTTTTCGCATCAATTGCTCTAGCAAACTTTAAATATATATTTGCCCATGATTCAGATAAACCTTCTACATGTAATGCTCCTAATCTCTCATCAGCATTACACATGTCATCCAAATATGGCATTGCTCGAATTAATGTTTGAATCGGTTCTCCTTGAACTTCATATCTAAGTTCACCAGGATTGCTATCCCACCACTCTAGGCTAGCCTTTGATCCAACTATACGAATTCTATGACCATCCATACACCCTGCATTAATGGAAGAAGTCCACATAGTACCTACAGCACCATTTTCATAATGCATAATAACGTGTGCATTATCCTCTAGTGGAGCACGACTACTAATAAAACTTTGGCGATCACATAATAACTTTTTAATTTTCATATGAGGCATAATTAACTGTGACATATAATAGGTGTGTGTAGATAGATCACCTAGAACAAAGCTTGGCCCAGCAATTTTCGGATCTACTCTCCATTTTTGGGCTTCACTGAATTTATCTGCGTCATCAGTAGCATTAAAGCCATGTGTATATTGCAGATCAACTACACGAATTTCTCCAATATCCCCTTTTTCAATCATTGCTCGCATTTGAAGTAACATTTGATTACCAGAGAATCCATAAGTTACTCCGACAATTTTCCCTTTCTGCTCAGCAAGTTCCTTAATTTCTAAAACCTCTTCACTAGTAAAAAATAAAGGTTTTTCACAAATGACATGTAAATTGGCTTCTAGTGCTGCTTTGCAGATTTCATAGTGAGTTCCATTCGGTGTAGCAATTGAAATAACTTCAATTCCATCCTCACGTGTAGCTTCTTTGACAAACATCGTTTTATAATCTGGGTAGCAACGATTTTCTTCAACACCTATGTTCGTACCAAAATCTTTTCCTCTTTCAGGATCAATATCAAATGCACCTGCTACTAGTTTAAAAGCAGTATTGTCTCTTAAAGCCCCAATACGGTGTTTATAACCAACTTGCCCATGTCTTCCACCACCAACCATAGCCCAGCGTAATGGTCTTTCAATTTTCTTCTCTCCATTTAACATCAAAATCTCCTCGCTTTCAGTTAAATTGTCAAATTATTTTTATTACCCCTAAATTCCCAATAAAATATAAAATGGTACCGTTTACACAAATACAAATTAATAGTGTTATATAATGAAAATTAGGATTATAAGTTACTTCTATACTCGACTTCTAATGCTTCTTCTTTATTCTGCTTTCCATTATAATTACGGAAATAGAGTTCTAATTCCTCAAGTGTTCGATCCTTTGTCTCAGGCAAATACTTCTTCACAAATGCGATAGCAAATACCCCCATTCCCGCAAAGACAAAGAATGTTGTAGATAGCCCAATACTTTCAAGTAATACCGGAAAAGCCAAACCAATAATAAAATTCGTTATCCAAAGACAAAACACACTAATTCCCATTCCAAATCCTCTAAGCCTCAGCGGGAAAATTTCTGCGAGCATAAGCCATGTTACAGGTGCAATTGCCCCCTGCATAAATGCTAGAAACATAACTGTTAAGCTAAGTACTACATATGGTAATGCTACAGAACCCTCCAGTACTTTAGAGAATATTCCTATAAGCATCAGGGCTGTAGTCGTTCCAATCAATCCAATTATTAACATCCGCCGACGTCGAACCTTCCCTAAGAGCCAAATACCTATGCAAACCGCTATAACTGATATTAATCCATTCGCAATATTAGCGATTAAAGCCGCCTCTGTTTTAAAACCTGCATCTTTTAGGATTTCTGTCCCATAATACATGATAGAGTTTACCCCAGTAATTTGTTGCACGATCGCAATACCGATTCCTAGAAATACGATACGACGTACCCAGGGTACAGCCATATCCTTATACGATGCTTTCTGTGTATCGGATTCTTTAGCAATAGCTGCTTCGATTTCTTTAAACTCTGATTCTGCTTTATCTGTCTCACGTATCTGCCTGAGGATACTTAAAGCACTATCTTTTCTTCCCTTTAATATGAGCCAACGAGGGCTTTCAGGAACTCTTAACATACCAATAAAGAGAAAAATTGCTGGTAATGCTGCAATAACTAGCATATACCTCCAAACGTGAGTAGTATCACCCAAGGTATTACCTAAAATGGCATTGAAAACGAAGGCTAATAATTGCCCACCTACAATCATTAATTCATTTTGTGTAACTACTCGCCCCCTTCTTTCAACAGGTGACATTTCAGCTAAATAAGTCGGTACTGTTACCGATGATCCTCCTACTGCTAGCCCTAGTAAAAATCGAAAAATCACCATGGTAGTAACATTTGGTGCAAGCGTACAACCAATTGTTCCAATAAAGAACAGTACCGCAAGATAGAGAATGTTTTTTCGACGTCCGTTAAAATCAGAAAGCCGTCCTCCAAATACTGCACCTAATGCTGCTCCAAAAAGGAGTGAACTTGCAACTAGACCCTCAGTAAAAGAGTTGAGCCCAAGATCCTCAGACATAAAAGGCAAAGCACCATTTATAACACCTGTATCGTATCCGAATAGTAACCCCCCTAATGTTGAAACCAAAATAATTGTTCCTAAAAAAGAGTTTTTCCTCAGTTTTCCATCCATAAAAACCATCCCCTTCTTTTGATTTTTATCTGACGTTAATAAGTGATTGACTTTTCCCCTTCTGAAAATCTCTTGGTAAAGCTTCTTTTAACACATCCATTGACTTTTTAACTCCTGTCAGAGGATCCATCGTTAAGTCCTCCATTTCAAGTACAACTGGCCCTTGATAACCTGTCATCTTAATGACTGTGAAAAATTCCTTCCAATAGCTAACATCATGTCCATAGCCTAATGCTACGTAATTCCACGAACGAGTTTGGAAACTTTCCATTGGTTTCACATCAATAAGACCATTAATATCATTAATGCCTCTTTCGATTCGGACATCTTTCGCATGTACATGATAGATCGCATCCCCTAATTCTCTTGCAGCTAAGATAGGGTTACCTCCCATCCAAAATAAGTGACTTGGATCAAAATTCATTCCAACCATATCACCTATCTCATTTCTTAATTTAAATAGCGTTTCTGGATTATGGACTAGGTTACAGCCTAGATTCTCAATAGCGATCTTATTCACCCCATACTCTTTAGCAACTTTTACAGCCTTTTCCCAATACGGGAAAGCAACTTCATTCCATTGCCACTCAAGAGTTTTAAAATGTGAAGGTAATATTGGATGTGTCAACCAATTCGGTGTCACATCATTTGGACCACTACTAGGACAACCTGACATCATAACAATTGTTTCCACTCCTAAAAGTCCTGCAAGTCGAAACGTTTTTTCAACAACTTCTTTATGTTCCTGCCCCTCTTCAGTTGGTTCTAGTTGATTACCTGAACAGTTCAAAGCAGCGATTTCGAGTCCTCTTCTTTTAATAGCATCTAGAAACTTTTCCCTATGAACAGAACTATCAAGTAAAAGATCTAAATTTACATGTGGTGCTTTTGACCAGTTTCCACAACCTAACTCTAGGGATTCCACACCATTTTCAACACATGTATCAAGCATTTCTTCAAATGACATGTATCCTAGAATATCAGTTACTAACCCTGTTTTCATCATATCAATTCCTCCTAAAAGAACTTATCTAATATTAAGTAAAATGAACTAAATTAATACCTAACCACGTTTGCAATAAATAAACAATTTGGAATCAAGTATAAATTTCAACACCTTTATGTTTTTAGGACACCAAATACTAAATTCCTTCATTTCTTTGTACTACATGATAACGATTCCTCTCTAAAAAGCTACCTAATTTAAGATAATCATATATTGGTTTTAAAAATGCCCAACCCAATAAAATCACCATTGTAATCGTTATCATTTTTTTGTGGATAGATAGTAATCTGTATCACTTCTAGTATGATTATATACACCATTTGGCTCGATGTATTTACACAAAATAGACTACTTTTTTATACTTTCAGGACATATCTAACAAAATTAAAAAAACCTCACTCTTGTAGTGAAGGTTTCTCTTTCTCTGAATATGTCTTTTTTTCTTGATTCGTATACAGTGTGCGAAAATTGCCAGGAGGATTTCTAACTGTAGCTGAGAACACACGAGTAAAGTAATGCACATTTTTAAAACCTGTTTGTTCGCTAATTTCTTTGATACTTAAATTTGTAGTTTTTAGTAACATAGCTGATTTTTGTATCCTCTCTTTTTTCACATACTCAGAATAACTAACTCCTAGTTCTTTCACAAACAGTCTTGATAAGTGCCGACTAGAAATATGTAAATGTTTAGCTATATCACTGAGTTTTAATGTATCAGATAAATTATCTTGAATATAAAGCTTTGCTTGCATTAAAATTGGTGATGTCTCTTCATTTGATATGTTTTGATTTGAGCTATCCGCATCCATTGGACTGAATCTTTCTAGTAATGAAAGAATCAAGGAGTTTGCTATATTCATAAGTATTTCTTCAAAAAAGGGATGGTCGTTTTGAGAAGCCTGAGAAAGCAATGATTCCCAAAGTAATGAAAAAGATGCCCTTTCTTCAACATCAATAATAATCTCGGTACATTCCTCAATTTGCTCCATAATCTTTAACCATTTGTCATTAGATTCTGATTCTATTAATTCTAATCCAATATAGAGAAGGAATAATCCATCCTCGCTCTTAATTTGATGTAAAACATTAGGCCTTGAAAGAAATAAGGTATTTTTTTGTAACTTATAGGTAGAGTTATTATCTATATATTCACCTTCACCATCTACAACAAAACACACCTCAAAAAAAGAGTGTTTATGAAGTAAAGTATTATAATGATTAGGCATAACTCCCCAATAATGAACATGAAAAGCTACTTCATTAAAAGATAAATGATGAACATATTTGTTTAATGAAGTTTTACCTGATAATAAATTATTGATATTCAAGAAGATTACTCCCCCTAATAATGATAGTTATAATTTTATAAATAATTTCAAGCCTTTAAAATAGCCAGGTTATATCGATTAACTAAATATTCGTATGAACATATTCTTGATTTTCTCACAAAATCCCTTTATACAGTTAGTGAATATCCTACAAAAAAGCTCCAATCCCTTTTATTATACTAAGGAACTGAAGCTTCTTACTCTTAGAATTTTAACCACTGATTACTACCCTGTAAAAATTAAAATTTGTGAGGTTAATATAGTTTATTGAATTTCAACCAACATAAAAGAACTTTATTTAACTAACTCCCATTCAATTTTATTTAACTCCTCAATAAGAGCTCTTACCATGTCTCCTGTAAGATTTGACTCTGGAAAATCAGCTAACGCTATCAATGTTTGTGATTTCATTGCAAAGATTCCTGGTGGTTTTGTTATACCAGGAGCATATTTATCTAATACCTTCATTGCTTCTTTTTGGTCAAGGAGATCAATAAGCCTTGTCTCTTCAGAATATGTTGGCTTTAATCCTCGCATGTTACGGTATTTAAAGTGATAGGTACCAGAACCAACTGTAAGACGAACTCCCTCTTTGGATTCAAAATAGGTAATAATATCCATAGAATCAATCAATAATTTACCACTTTCAAGAACATCAGATAAATCTGCATAAGGCAGAAGGATATCTGCTGTAGTATTAGGTGGAATTTCCACTTCCATTTCAACCTCTTCATGAGAAAGCCTCCATGAGGATAAAATTCTTCCATACATAGATTCAAAAGCTGCTTTTGCGTGAGTTAACTCAATTCCAGCAAATTTCGGTTCAATACGAATTCGTTTATATGCTGGAACAGCTTTGTCTTTACTAAGGCCCGCTACATTTTGATACATCCAATTACCAATAGACCCGTAGGCATAATGGTTGAAAGAGTTCATTTGATCGCTCCAGAATGAACCATCTTCCTTTATACTATCCCAATGCTCCCATATTGTTGTAGCACCCTTGTTAACAGCGTAAAGCCAAGACGGAAATTTTTCCTGCAACAATAATTTGACAGCTGTTTCATGATAACCACCTTTTGATAAGGCCAAGCAAAGATAAGGAGTACCAACAAACCCTGTTGTTAGATGATAATTGTTCTGGATAATGAGTTCGTTTAGTTCGTATGCTGTCCGCTCTTTAGCTTTCCCATCGACTAAATCGAACATGAGCGCTATGACATGAGCTGTTTGCGTTGGGGACACCAATCTTCCTGATGGTGAGACAAATTCATCGTTAAATTGGGCGATAATCTTTTCTAGCAAGACACAATATTCTTGTACGTCATCAGATTTCTCAAGAACCTCTGCTGTATCTCGAAGTATTCTTGTTGAATAAGCATAAAATACAGTGGCAATAAAGTCCTTTGGTGTAGCCCCTACAAAGCTATTTTCTTTTGCATCAAGTGCTAACCAATCACCAAAGTGAAAGCCTGTATTCCATAGATATTCACTTTTACCTTGTTTACGAATATATTCTACCCATGCCTTCATACTTTCATATTGCTCAGAAAGTAATCGTTTATCTCCATAGTTTTGATAGACTGTCCACGGAATAATTGTTGCTGCATCTCCCCAGGCCGCTGATCCAACTCCAGCCACAACAGCAGGAATAACAATTGGAACATTTCCATCAGGAAGCTGATCAGCCTTTAAATCACGGAGCCACTTCGTGAAAAATGGGCCCCCATGATAATTGAAAAGCGCAGTATCTATAAAGACTTGGGCATCACCAGTCCAACCTAATCTTTCATTACGCTGAGGGCAATCTGTTGGCAAATCAAGAAAATTCCCACGTTGCCCCCAAACGATATTTTTCTGTAATTGATTGATTATAGGGTTAGAACATTCAAATTCACCTGTCAATTCCATATCTGAATGGATAACTTCGCCAAAAAAGTTTTCAAGCGGTAATCCATTTTCCTGTCCAGGGTATCCCTCAATCTTTACGTATCGAAATCCTTGATAAGTAAAATGAGGGGCATATGTTTCTACGTCTTCTCCCTTTGTGAAATACTCAATTTTTTGCTCAGCTTTTCCTAGGTTTCCAAAGTAAATATTGCCTTCTTTATCTAGTACCTCTGCATGCTTCAGAACAATGCGTGTTCCTTCTTTGGCACTCACCTTGAATCTCACTCTACCTACCATGTTTTGTCCCATATCTATAACTGTGTCACCAGCTGGTGTGATGAAGGCATCAACTGGCTTAATCACTTCTGTAACCCGTGTCGGCCAGTTTTCCTGTGCAACCAAATTAGAGAAAGGTAAATCTTGAATAATCGTTCCTTTCCAATTATGATCATCAAAATTTGGAAGGCTCCAGCCACCTATTTCACGTCTGGCATCATACGTTTCCCCATTGTATATTTCTGAATATAAAATAGGACCAGTAGATGCTTTCCATGTGGTATCCGTCACAATCATTTCTTCCGATCCATCACTATATGTTACATAAAGCTGAAGTAATGCCGCTCTTCTATCGCCATATACATGTCGTTTGTCTTCAAAACTAAGAGTCCCTTTGTACCAACCATCAGCCAACACGATTCCTACCACGTTTGACCCTTCGGTTAATAGATCAGTTACATCATAGGTTTGATATTGCAATCGTTTATGATAACTTGTCCACCCCGGAGAAAGTAAATCATCACCAACCCGCTCACCATTTAGAAACAATTCATACAAGCCAACTCCTGTTCCATAAATGCGAGCTGATATTATCTCCTTCTTTACATTAAATCCTTTTCTTAATAAAAATGTTGGCTCAGAAAGTGGATCAAGTTGTTCAGTTGATGGTGTGATCCACTTTGCTTTCCACTCTGATGTATCAAGCAATCCGGTTTCCCACCAAGATGTAGTACTCCATGATGATTCACGGTCAAAATTATCCCAAACCTTTATTCGGTAGAAATACCTTGTTCGTGGTGTTAAATCAGGACCACCATATTCAATTTGAATTGATTCATCTGTATAGACGATTCCAGTATCCCATAGCATTTCCATGAAATCATCGCGACCTACCACTACTTGAATTCGGTAAGCCTTTTGCAATGTTCCACGGAGGTCAGATTGCATTTTCCAGCTAATACGCGGTTTCTTCACATCAATTCCAAGCGGATTAAAACGATATTCACATTTTAATGAATCTACCAATAGCTTTGTCATATGTTTTCCCCTCTCAATCTGTTTTTCGCTTCGGCAATAGGGAACTGGCATTTTATTAAAGAATGCCAGTTTTCCACGCTCTTCTATTTACAAGAAAATTTATTTTATAATAGAATGTTGATTCCACTTTATTTCGTTACAAGCGCGTTCATTTGAGCAATACGTCCAAGATAACGTGCGCTTTCCTTCACTTTTCTTTCCTGTGTAGTTCGATCAACCTCAATTAAACCAAATTGCATAGAATAACCAGAATTCCATTCAAAATTATCAAAAGTAGACCAATGCAGATAGCCGATAATATCAATTCCTTCGTTAAGACAAGATTGCACCCCTTCAAGACTTCTGCGGATAAATTCTACACGTCTTTCATCATTTGCAGTTGCCACTCCATGCTCAGTAATCATGATTGGAATTGACACAGCCTGTTTCACCTTACGAATAACATTTCCAAGTGCCTCGGGGCAATATACATATCCCATTTGCGTAAGCTCAGTTCCTTCAGTAGGTGCCACTTGGCCTTCTGGACCGTATGTCTCACGGGTATAATTTTGTAATCCAAAGAAGTCATCTTCAGCAATCATATCCTCAAATTGACCAAAATAACTTTGCCACTTCTTCTCGGCAAGCTCTTCACCACCTGAGATAGACTGAATGTCTGAAAGTGCCATCGAAAAGCCTACTTTAGTATCTGGAGCAATCCCCTTAATGACCTCACGTGCCTTTTTATGTGCTTCTTTTAATATCTTAATAGATTTTTCGTCTGAAATCATATGGAACGTGAAATATTTATCTGCTGTCGTGCCACATAACTGAGCTGCTGATTCTCTCCATTTTGGAGCCACCCATGCATCTCTTTCAATTCCTACAGGCGGTATAAAACCAATACTTGAAAAAACCTCCCTCAACATTACAGGTAAATTCACTTCATTCATTGTAAGAGTGTAAGGAATTAAATGCCCTAGTTCACGAAACACAACCTCACAATACTGGGAAAATAACTCTGGAATCTCTGGACTGGCCCATCCCCCCAACCGCATTAGCCATTTTGGTGAAGAAAAGTGATGCATAGCCACTACAGGTGTTATTCCATATTTATGACATGCTTCAAGAACACCACGATAATGTTCGATGGCAGAATTTGAGTATTCTCCCTGCTCAGGTTCAATTCTGGACCATTCTATCGAAAATCGGTAGGCTTTTAATCCTAAGCTAGCCATAAGTGCAATGTCTTTTTCATAAAGTCGATAATGATCAATTGCATCACCAGACCTATCTTTATATGGTGATCCCTCTGCATGCTCCTCTGCCCAAAAATCATTGTTCATATTATTTCCTTCAACCTGGTGTCCTGCAGTTGCTGAACCCCAAATAAACTGTGGCGGAAAATTAAATGTCATGTCGTTTCGCACTCCCTTTTACTTGTTCAAATGCTTTATTACTACATTTTAGCAAACGCATTCATTAAATTTAATGTTGAAAAGAAAGAGAAGTATTGCTCGATTCAAATATGATAGTCCATTGGATAATTGGATTCATTTAATAGGAATGCTCTTTTCTAAGAGATTGTTGCTTTTAAAACAAAAACTATTTTAGGTTGATTGGAACGGATTGCGAGACTCCTGCGGGAGCAGCGGGACAGGTGAGACCCCGCACTCGTTTACGCCGGCTCACCGCCCGCCCCGCGGAAAGCGAGCAACTCTCGCTGCAATCAACCACACGACACTTCATGGTAAATAGCAACAAAGTTTGCGAAAACAGCCAATAGGAAAAACCGCTTTTAGAAGCGGCTTTTCTGAAGGGAATGATTAAAGTTTATTTTCTCTATACTCTTTTGGAGTTTGTAAGAAGATATCATTAAATTTTTTATAGAAGAAAGACAAACTGGTGTAACCAACCTTTTCTGCAATTTCTGCTACAGGAAGGTCCGAGTTTGTTAAATATAACGCTGCTTTATTTAATCGTTGAATCTGAAGGAGATCCTTGAAGGACTTTCCGGTTGCTTTCTTAAGAACAGAGGAAGCATAGTTCGGATGATAATTATAGTGTGAAGCCATTTTCGTTAAACTACAATCTTTATAATGATCTTCAATATATTTTAGAAATTCGAGAACAATATCATCTTGCTTAGTATCGACCGGCTTTATACTATTGGAATTGTTACTGTGTCGAATTAATTCAGTGAACAAAATGAAAAGGTAGGAGTTTATCATATCTGCAGAGCAAAAGTCTTTTTCAAAATACTCACACATAATATGTTCCATAATTCCGGCTATATTAGAGCGATTTTCAAATGGAAAGTGTAGATAATTATTTACTCTTCGATTGTTTATCAGAGAGTCTACCAAAAATTGAGAAATAATGCTTTTATGTGTAAATCGACTAAGAAAACTAGATGATAAATAGTCGTGCTTTAGTTTAATATCTATTACAATATCTGATTCCGAAATCCCCTCTACTGCATGAGGGGTTCGTTTATCAATAATAATAATTTCTCCCTCAGAAATGGTCATTTTCCCGTTTTGCATAACGATTGTGCATTGTCCCTGATAAACATAAATTAATTCAATATAATGATGAATATGCATAGGAACATACGCAGTAGGTAACTGCTGAGAAATCCCAATAGGATCTTCAATAGGAGTGACTGTTAAATCAAAGATCATATCAAACACATAAACTTGCTCTCCATTTATTTCAACCGTTTCCGGATTAAATGCTTTTTTTATAGCATCCCATTCGGTTGCTTGTTTGGTATTGTTGGTTAATAGAAATGAGCGCAACTCATCACCATTCATAGGAATCCTCCTTACTTTAAATCATGAAATTATAGCATACAGATCCTAAAATGAAAATAACCTACTCAGGCTCACATGTCCCCGAGTAGGTTTTTGAAGAATTAACTATCTAGTTTAGATCTTCTTTGTTTTATTTCCTCTAAAGCATCTTCACGAACTTTTCCTGAAAACTTAATAAATTGGATCGGAATTGCTGCAATGATACTAATAATAGCAGGTATCAACGTAAACCCTAAGAAAATCCCATCAATTGTTCCCGTTCCTTGACTCTGCGATGCAGCTTCATATCCTATATAAGTAAGAATTAAACCAACAAGTAAACCCGCTATTGCTCCCTGACATTTACTCGTAAATGACTGTACAGCAAATGAAATTGCTTCAAATCGGTTTCCTGTCTTCCACTCTCCATAGTCAATTGCATCCGTAATTAACAATGCTACAATTGTTGAATTTATTAATGCAAATAAGAGAGTTATTCCATTAATGATGAAAACAAGTGGTTGAATATCATAACCAATTACATATAAAATAAAAAGTGTCACTGCATGTGCGATAGAGCAGACTAGAAATATATATTTCTTTTCAAATCGTTTTGTTAATGCCGGTACGATCATCGGAATTAACGGTATAATGCCCAAGGCTGGTATATTAAGCAAAGCCATATATGATATACTACCTAAATTATTCACTGCGAAATAAACGGAAAGTGATTGTGAAATTGGCATAGATAATCCTAGAAAAGCGGTTAGAAGTGTTAATTGTAAAGGTCTATTCATTTTCAAATAAGAGAGCGTTTTCTTTAAACTTACAACCTCACCACTAGATTTTACCCTTTCCTTACATACAAAAGCCATAATTAGCATGAAAATCAATGCCAAAACTGAAGCAAAAATTGCTAAATTCGAGTAACCTTTCCCTGGATTAATACTATCAATATAAGCTACAATTGGTCCACCTGCTAGCATTAAGAGTATTAATCCGACAAGTGTTGATACACGTGCAATTGAAACTAACCTAGTACGTTTTGATTCATCTTGAGTCATTACTGTAGAAAAACTCCAATATGGTACATCAAAGAAGGTAAAAGCTAGTCCCCATAAAATATAGATTGATAATAAATAGATAAATTTCCCCGAATCAGATAGGTCTGGACCATTGAACAATAGGATCGTTAACAATACCCATGCAATACTGCTTACTATTAAATAAGGACGAAATTTACCATAAGGTGTTCTTGTTCGATCAACAATGATACCAGCAATAGGATCTGAAATTGCATCTACAATTTTTGCGATAAAAAAGATTGATCCTACTGCTAAAGCTGATACTCCAAATACGTCTGTTGCATAAATCATTAAGTAAACATTGATAAGACCTGACAAAAGAGAGTTCCCTAGTCCACCACCAATATATGAAGCTGTTTCTCGTTTTCTTAGCTCTGTTTTTTGTGTTCTTTCATAATACAAGTTATATTTTTTGGCTGTTTCCATAAAATGAACACTCCTTTACTTGATACTACCATACTTTATAGCGGTTACATTTTTCAGCATTTGACCCTAGGCTTAAAATTAGAACTGCTAAGATTCAAATCTTAAATAAAGATTTCACTCTCCTTGTATAGATAATTTTACAGTACGAAATACTTACCTTATCTTCATTCTAGCAATCGCTTTCAAGTAAGGTAATGTTAAAATGAAAGCGATTGTTTGCTTGAATCAAAGATTAGTAATATCGTTTCATTCCTCCCTTTAGGTATAAAATGATCATAAGAGCAAACTGCAGAACTATGATTTTAAGCACTGATAATAATAAAATATGTATCGATCCATTCCCCACATTAAAAGAAAACAATCCGCGAGAAAAAACACTATTTCAAAAGTAGAAATAGCGTTTTTACCTGTTATATTCATTCTTCATTATCTACGATTAATCAACAAAGAACCCAACTTTTTGAAATTCAAATCGCATCATCAACGTTGTTTAATTTTAATTTGTAACAAACTGGAAAAGTTCCTCTACTTTTTCTAACCTATTAGTTGCTAACTTTGAGTCTCCTTTATCCAGAATCTCCTCAAGAGTTTTCGGTTCATATTGATCAAGCAAATATGGAGGGATCGATCTAATTTCTGGTACTTCCTTTAATACGATCTCCTTTATCGGCGGAATATCCAGCAATTCCTTAAGCTTTGTATGTCTAGTAAATTCTTTTACATATGAGGTAGTAGGTAAATAAGTAAATTGCCATGTTCCACTGTTCAATTCAATGATTACTTCAT
This sequence comes from Metabacillus sp. KUDC1714, assembly GCF_014217835.1. NCBI lineage: Bacteria > Bacillati > Bacillota > Bacilli > Caryophanales > Bacillaceae > Metabacillus > Metabacillus elymi. Next base: position 3,371,706 of record NZ_CP055263.1, on the reverse strand, counting down.
TTTCTTGTTGGATCATTTCTACCTCATCACCAACTATACTAACAAGCTGTTTAGTAGCATCAGGCAGGATAAGTGTAGCAGTTGAATTAAACGGGATTTCAACTTTAATATCCAAAAGCCCATTCTCTTGTATTTGCCATGAGACATAATAATTTCCTGATGCTGTATTCATATTCCCTTTTACCCATTTCATTCTCCAATGCGGTTTAGGGGCAATGATAGCATGTTTAAAGCCAGGTTTCGTTTCATCAGGGTTTATCCCGACCATATATCGATACATCCATTCTGCAATTGATCCATATGCATAATGGTTTAGCGAATTCATTCCTTCAGGATTCATCTTTCCATCAGGCATAACAGAGTTCCATCTCTCCCAAACAGTTGTTGCTCCTAACTTAATGGCGTACAACCAGCTAGGGTAATCTTCGTTAAGTAGTAATGTATAGGCCAAATCATTGTGTCCATATTTAGATAGAACCTGACAAATATAAGGAGTTCCTACAAACCCTGTTTTCAAGTGTTTATTATCTTTCATGAAACAATTTGCTAAATCATCAGCTACTCTTTGTTTGTGATCTTCTGAGACAAGATCCATAAATAACGCTAAAACATAAGCTGTTTGAGTATCAATCGTGATTCGTCCATTAGGTGATATATATTCGTTTTGGATAGCATTCCGAATATCCTCTGCTAGTTTTTTATATTCTCGTTCAACCTCTACTTTTCCTAAAACACTAGCGGCTTTTGATACAATGTCAGCAGAGTAATAATAATAGGCAGATGCAATAAAATATTTATCTGTTCCTCCCATTGGTAGTTTGGGATTTTCTCCATCTAATGCTAGCCAGTCACCGAAATGAAACCCATTTCTCCATAAACGGTGACCACCTGATTCTTCATCAAGCTGTTTTATATAATCAACCCAAGCCTTCATACTTTGAAACTGTTGCTTTAAGATGGAGTCATCTCCATAGAAAAGGTACATATTCCAAGGAATAATTGTCGCTGCATCTCCCCAAGCACTAGAACTGGTTTCAGGTTTAAAAGGTGAAGGAATTTCAGGGACTGTCATTGGCACTGCACCATTTCTTACCTTCTGTTCTAGCCATACATCATAGCCATATTTCGTAAAGAATGAATAAACATTCATGTTGTAGGCTGCAGTTCCAGAAAATACTTGTGCATCTCCGGTCCAGCCCATTCGTTCATCTCTTTGTGGGCAATCTGTCGGTATATCAAGAAAGTTTCCTTTTTGACTCCACATGACATTCTCAAATAACTTATTAACTAGAGAGTTACTTGTCTCGATAAAACCGGTTTGTGCGAGATCTGAGTAGATGACACAACCTATAAAATCATTGATATCCAATTCACCTTGCCAACCGCTTACCTTTACATAACGAAAACCATAGAATGTAAAGTGAGGGCGCACTGTTTTTTCTTCGCCGTCAGAAATATATGTGAATTCAGCCTTTGCTTCGCGAAGATTCTCACGATAAAAGTTTCCATCTTGAAGAATTTCACCATATTGTAAGGTGACCTTTCCTCCCTTTGGTAAACGATTTGTAAATTCAATCCACCCAACCATATTTTGTCCCATGTCGATGACTTTCTCACCAGCAGGAGTATCAATTATTTCAACTGGATTCAGCTTTTCCTTTATGATAACCGGTAGACTTAGTCGAGCAGTTAGTCTATCGTTCCCGAGATCTATTTTGTTCACAGCATATTTTTCTTGATCAGAAAATGTATCATCATATATTTCACCATCATAGATTTCACTAACCAATATCTTACTTTTATGAGCATCCCAGCTTGTATCTGTTGAGATGATCTCAGTTGTACCATCCTCATATGAGAGGTGAAGCTCGGCAAGTAATGCAAACCGATCACCATAAATGTTTTCATGTCCACCTTCGAAACCAAATCTTCCTTTATACCAACCATTTCCTAACAGAACATTAATCTTATTTTCACCATTACTAAAGCTATCTGTAATATCGTACGTTTGGTATTGAATCCAATTATCATAGTCATTGTTAAACGGTGCTAAATACTCATTGCCAACCTTTGTGTCATTAATATACATTTCATAAAGACCTAATCCACAAATGTATACTCTCGCCTGTTCTACTTTTTTGGTAATCTTGATATTTTTCACAAGCTCAGGATGAATTTCAGGTGAAAGATCTGGTGTGATCCATGTTCCTGTCCATTCTTCATTCATCTTTGCGGTTTCAAACCAAGCTACATCACTTGTCGAAACGTCTCCATTATCTGCCCATACCTTTACACGCCAGTAATATCTTGAACGTGGAGTGAGTTTGAGGTTACAGAGATGTCCTAAACTACTAAGGTTCTCATCTCTTCCTGTGTCATATAAAATGTCCTCAAATGCTGGTGACAAAGCGACTTGAATTTGAGCTGCAACTTGGTTTTTTCCAGTTGCCTCGATTACTTTATAAGAAAATGTAAGGTAGTTATTGAAATGAAATCCTAATGGATTGGAAATATGATTTGTTTTTAAGTCTATTATTTTCAATCTTTGTTCCTCCCTTTCCCTTTTCATAAAACTTAATTTTATCTATTTATCTTAATAGTCCTATTTTAGCAATCGTTTACAACAACGGAAATATCAAAAGCGAGTGAATGTTTGCTTGAATCAAAGATTCACTTATAAAAACAATGTATTTTTAAAAGAGGATTCTTGTTTTTGTTTAATTACTAAGTCAAATAATAAACTTGGAGTAATTCCTTAACTATAATTCAAAACGCTCTCATTTTGACAATGTACTATTTGTTTTCTATATTTATATAAGTCGGTCTTCATAACATATCAGGGGGAAACTTCATGGCAAATAAATCAGATTCTCGAGAAAAAATACTTCAAACAGCATCACGCCTTTTTCAGTTGCAAGGTTATCATGCAACAGGATTAAATCAAATAATCAAGGAAAGCGGTTCACCTAAGGGATCTCTTTATCATTACTTTCCTAACGGAAAAGAAGAGCTTGCCATCGAAGCAGTTAAATATACAAGCATTTACATTGAAACAAAGCTACAGGGATTTATGGATGAGGTGCCAGATCCTATAGAAGCTATTCAAGCCTTTATTCACGAAACTGCTAACCAATTCAATAACCCTCAAAATATTGAGGGAATCCCAGTCGGTTTGCTAGCAAGTGAAACCGCCTTAATAAGTGAGCCTTTGCGTATGGTATGTGTAGAGTCCTTTAAAAAATGGGAAACAATTCTTGCTAAAAAGTTAATTCAAAATGGGGTCCAAAACGAACAGGCAATTAAAGTAGGAATGTTATTAAACTCCATGATTGAAGGTGGAATTTTACTCTCTTTAGCAAATAAGGATAAAACACATCTTCTTACCATAGCTGAAACAATTCCTTTGTTATTAACAAAAAAAGGGTAGCATTTTTAGCCCCTTTACACTACTATTATATAGACTGGTCTATTTTATTTTATTACATATCAATGATTAGAGAGGAGAAATGTTATGTTCAAGAATGTATTACCAGAAGAAAAAGCACCTTATTTACTCAGAAGTGGAGAGGGAAAACGATACCTGTTAGGTAGACAGGTTGCAATTGTCATGGCAGATCCAAAAAGTACAGGTAATATTTTTGAAATGGTGTTAATTTCTGGAGGAAAAGAAGATGCTTTCCCTTCACATCTTCACCATCATACACATGAAGGCATTTTAGTACTTGATGGCAGACTTGAACTAACCCTTAACGAAGAGAGATATCTACTTACTGCTGGGGATTACGCCCATATTCCTGCTGGAACAATCCACAGCTATCGAATGAAGAGCCATAGAACCCGGTTTGTTTCTTACATGACAAAAGGTGAAGCTGCTACCCTTTATTCGATCATAGGAAAACCGTACGATAAAGTTGAGTATCCCCCACACGAAAGCAGTGAGCTTCCTTCTGAAGGCTTCCGCGAGGCTGAAGCTAAGGCTGATGTGAGCTTTATCCTTGAAGATAAACCAGCAAGTACTGCTACACTTGTTAAAAATTCTATTCGACCTGATCAAGTAATTCCTTATGTACTTGAATCTGGTGAAGGAGATCGCCTTTTGACTGGTGACCAATTGCATAGAATTGTCGCTGCCCAAACGAATACTGAAGGACAATTTATTATCGTTTCTTCTGAAGGCCCTAAAGGTGATCGAATTGTAGACCATTACCATGAGCATCATACAGAAACCTTTTTCTGTCTCGAAGGCCAGATGACAATGTGGGCAAATGGAGAGGAAATCCAATTAAATCCCGGGGACTTCCTGCATGTTCCGGCTCATACAATCCATTCATACCGACTAGACTCTCATTACACCAAAATGGTAGGCTTGTTGGCTTCGGGTCTGTTTGAACCATTTTTTCGTACTTTAGGTGATCCATATGAACATTATATTTTCCCGAGCGAGCCTCAGCCTCTGCGTTTTGACAGAGTCATGCAAACTATTGATAAATTAGATTTGAAAGTTGTCAGTAAATAACTCAAAATCAGAGAATCAAAAATCTATTTTATAGTTAAACATGAACAAGAGAGAAACCTTCCCATCTTGCTCATGTTTAATTGTATTTGATTTACATTTTTGAATAAGGAGAAAAAAATGAGTCAAACAAATTCAATGGTCGATCAACAACATAGAGAAAAGCTTATCTTGGTTCTTGCTTTCGCATTAGTTATTTCAGTGATGAATTCTACCATGTTCAATATGGCTATCCCAACTATTACAAAGGAATTCGGACTTCAGCCATCCCAGGCCGGATGGATTGTAACTGGCTATATTATCGTTTATGCGATTGGTTCAGTCATGTATGGAAAATTAGCAGATTGCTACAAACTTAAAAATCTAATTACCGTAGGATTAGTCTTTTTTGCGGTGGGATCAATCATTGGTTTTACAGCAGCTAGTTTTAAGATGATTGTAGCTGGACGGATACTTCAAGCAATGGGGGCATCGGTTATGCCAGCGACCTCTATGATTATTCCAACTCGTTACTTTTCCATTGAAACTAGAGGAAGAGCACTAGGGATTACTTCAGCGGGAATGGCTTTAGGAACAGCAATTGGACCTATTGTTGCTGGTCTTGTAACCAGCTTTATTAGCTGGAATTATCTGTTTATTATTTCCCTTTTAGCCTTGACCACCCTTCCCTTTTTTCGAAAATACCTAGATAATGACACACCGAAAGAAAAATCAAAGACAGATTTGATTGGGGCTGGGTTACTTGCGGGCACTCTAGCTTTCCTGTTACTGGCTATTACCCAAGGTTCACTATTATATGCGATAGTAGGAGTTATTCTCGTTACTTTATTTATTTGGAGAATTAACACCACAAATGAACCTTTCATTGAAATAAAACTATTCAAAAACAAAAAGTACACGATTGGTATTCTTGTGTCTGGCTTAAGCTCAGGGATAGGATTCGGGATTCCCTATTTAACACCACTCCTACTACAAGGTATAAATGGTTTATCACCTCTTGTTAGCGGATTAGTTATGTTTCCGAGCGCTTTATTGGCAGCTATATTAGGTAAAAAAGCTGGCAAACTAGCAGATATAAAAGGAAATAACTATTTAACCTATACAGCGTTATTAAACTTTTTCCTTGGATACAGCCTTTTATCCTTTATGGTAGGATTATCTTCTTTAATCATTATGGTTGTTTTGGTATTTGCTTGTGTTGGCCAAACATTCATTCAAATCGCATTAGCAAATACCGTTTCCCGTACATTACCGAGAGAACATGCAGGGGTGGGAATGGGAGTTTTTATGATGACAAACTTCATCGCAGGTGCTACTGCTACTACATTAATAAGCAAAGCATTGGAAATTAAACATTCTGCCCTTCATTTAAATCCTTTTTTACAAAATCAAGATAGCTTGAACTTTAGCTATATTTATGCTGTATTGGCTTTACTAATAGTAATTGTATTCATAATCTACTCCAGTAATTTCAGAGAGATTACTAGTCGGAAAATCGTAAGTAAGAATATAAATTAAGATTTTAAAAGATGGAGTTACTTAAAGAGCTATTCGAATGAATATACTTTAAACCTAGTTATAATTTTTCCGATAATCTCTTAAATGTAAGTGACATTATGCATACTGAACTATCATTTAAAATGCAAAAGAGCTCACCTTATTTTTGATGAAGTCAGTTGTATAATTCAATAATATGAGTAAGCCCGATTTCTCTATAATTCAAGAAGTAATCGGGCTTTTTAAAACGAGTATTTCTTTACCCTTGTCAGTATGCTATAGCTACTACTACTACTACTACTACTACTACTACTACTACAATATAGAGGACTTTCACTTTTAGAACCACGCGGGAAAACAGTGTAAAATTCATAATCTTTTAAAACTATCATTCTATAATTCTTATTGGGCCTTATAAATCGATTTCATCGTGCTCTCTTTATCGTATTGTGCACGGAAATGCTCCTCCAATTCTTCAAGCGTACGTCCATTTGTTTCTGGCATAAATTTATACACAAAACTAATTCCTAATAAGCCCAATGCAACGAAAATAAAGAATGTCGTAGATAAACCTACAGAGCTTAGCAATATCGGAAAAGCAAAACCAATAATAAAATTTACGATCCATAGGAAAAATATACTTATACCAGACCCAAGGCCTCTTAACCTTTGTGGGAATATTTCAGCAATAACTAACCATGTAACAGGTCCAACACACCCTTGCATAAAGGCAAGGAATAACACTGTCAAAGAAAGCACTATATACGGGAGTACAGCAGAACCATCAAGTACCATTGAGAATATCGCAATAAGTAAAAGTGCTGTAGTGGTACCACACAAACCAATAATCAACATTGGACGACGGTTAACCTTACCAATCAGCCAGATACCGAATATTACCGCAATGACTGATATAACTCCATTGGCAATGTTAGCGATTAATGCCGCCTTCGTACCGAAACCAGACTCTTGAAGAATTTGAGTTCCATAATACATTATTGAGTTGACACCTGTAATTTGATTCACAACGGCAACCCCAATTCCAATTAACAAAATACGTCGTAACCATGGTGTTGAAAAGTCTTTGAAAGACGCCTTCTTAAGTTCTGAATCTTTTTCTACTGCTTTTTCAATTACATTAAATTCAAATTTAGCTCGTTTCTCGTCACGTATTTGTTTAAGGACACTCAATGCCTCACTTTTCTTTCCTTTTGAAGTAAGCCACCTAGGACTCTCTGGAACAAAGAGCATACTTACAAATAGTATTAGTGCTGGAACTGCACTAAGGACAAGCATATATCGCCAAACATGGTCAGTATCAGCCATAGTAACACCAAGAATAGCATTGAAAACATAAGCTAATAGTTGCCCACCAACAATCATAAGTTCATTTTGGGTAACCATCCGCCCTCTTTTCTCATGGGGTGCCATTTCAGCTAAAAAGGCCGGTACCATAGATGATGCTCCTCCAACAGCAAGCCCGAGTAAAAAGCGAAAGACAACCATAGTTGAAACATTCGGAGCAAATGTAGTTCCAAGTGATGCTAACAAGAATAAGAATGATAGATTAAGGATCATCTTACGACGGCCATAGCGGTCTGCTAATTTACCGCATACTAATGCACCAAGTGCTGCTCCAAATAGAAGTGAACTTGTAACAAGACCTTCTGTAACTGGTGTTAGATTAAGTTGGTCAGGTTGGGCCATAAAAGGTAAAGCTCCATTTATTACACCAGTGTCATATCCAAAGAGAAGCCCACCAAATGTTGCTGATATCATAATAATTTGTAAATAAGCTTTATGACTCATTTGTTTCTTACTCATTCTAGTACTCATGATTATCCTCCTTAGCTGTTCACTAATTTAAATTTTACTTCATTATGAAATTAACAATTATTAAGGATAAAATATTTGATAGCGTTTTCAGTTTTACTTAATGAAAGTAAACAAAAATTAAACTGTTTCCTTTAGTCTTTATTTCTTATCTATAACTTCATGAGGACATTTGTTTTAAATAAAATTTTCTATAAGGCCTTTGAACGACACTTTCAAAGACCTTATTCCAATTGAACTTTTATCCCACTTATTGGTATTCAACCCAAACAGCACCATTATCTGCAGACCTTACACAGTTTTCAACCCATCGAACACCTTCTACCCCTGCCTGAATACCTGGGTACCAAACATCTTCTAATGTTTCTCCACGATCTTTTGCATTCATCGCTTTTGCAAATCGAGAATAAAGATTAGACCATGCTTCAAACAAGCCTTCTGGATGACCTCCACCTATACGATCATCGATAAGTGCTTCAGAATAAAGATAATCCATTCCACGATCTAAAATCATTGCTGGTTTACCTTGGACTTCATATCTTAACTGATTAGGATGTTCATCCCACCATTCAATACTAGCTTTTGAACCTATGATTCGAATTGTTTGTCCATGCATAGAGCCAGCATTAACGCAAGAAGACCACACCGTCCCCATGGCACCGTTTTCATATTCCATAATAGTAAAAGCATTGTCCTCTAGAGGTGAGCGGCTTTTCACAAAACTTTGACGAGAACACATCAACTTTTTAATCTTTAAGTTTGGTAGCATGACCTCAGATAAATACAAAGGATGTGTTCCTAAATCACCTAAGACATAACTTGGTCCTGCAACTTTTGGATCAACACGCCATTTAGTACTTGCATTATTCTTTTCGACAGCAGTAGAATGGAAACCATGTGCAAACTGCATTTTCACAATACGTATGTCTCCTAAGTCCCCATTTTCAATCATTTTACGCGCTTGTTCAATCATCTGGTGTCCTGAATATCCATAGGAAATGCCAACCACTAAATTTTTCGCATAAGCAAGTTCTTCTAATTCAATTGCTTCTGTAGTTGTAAAGCATAGAGGTTTTTCACACACAACATGCAATCCAGCAATTAATGCAGCTTTTGTAATTTCATAATGTGTTCCATTTGGAGTTGCTATTGAAACAGCCTGAATACCATCTTCACGCTTTGCTTCTGCTTCAAACATTGTTTTGTAGTCAGCGTAGCACCTTTCTGGGTCAACATGTAAATTCACTCCAAAATCTTTCCCACGTTCTGGATCTATATCAAAGGCACCTGCAACCAATTCAAAATTATGGTCACGTAACGCAGAAGATCGATGTATGTAACCAATTTGACTTCCGCGTCCACCACCTACCATGCCCCAACGTATAGGATTTTCTATATTTTTTTCACCATTTATCATCTTTCATTTCTCCTTTTCTCGTAATCTATTTTCAATCAATATCCAACACGCTTTAAATAATCAACACTTTGTTTTACATCACGTAAACTAGTATTAGAGTTTCTAGGGTCACGTTCTTGTTCAATTGTGATATACCCGCGGTAATTTATATCTTTTAACAAATGATAAATAGCATTATAATCAATGATTCCTTGTCCGATTGGGCACATTACCCCTCTTGCACAAGCATCAAAAAAACGAATTCTTTCTCCGATAACTTGATGATATATTTCTAGATCAATATCCTTAAAATGAATATAATCTAGTCGATCTGAGTAATCTCTGAGCCACTGAACCGGATCCATTTTTGAATAGTATAAGTGCCCAGTATCCAGGCAAAGTCCGGCTATTTCATAAGGAATATCTTTGATAAGTTTTTTGATTTCGTCTTCATATTCAATATAACCGCCAGCGTGTGGATGGATTACTGGCCGTACTCCAAACTTATTCCATGCCCGTTCTGAAAGAATTCGAATATGATTCATCATATTGTTCCATTTCTGTGTAGATAACCTTTTTGCCCTATCAGGATGGCCAGCATTAAAGTCTCTTTCATCATGTCCCCAATCAATAATAACTAAATAAGGGGGGGAAAATCGGTTACCTTCTTCCATTGGTGACTTTGGAAGCTTGGTTACCAAAGAACAAATATCATCCACCTGAGATAATAACTTTTCTAAGTTATTTTCTGATACTAGATCATCAAAAATGGTCCCCGCAATAATATTTAAATTATTTTTAGTTAGCTCCGCTTGTACTCTCTTAATATCCATAGGCATATAACCATATGGTCCTAATTCAATCCCTTTATAACCAGCTTGTGATGCCTCTTGTAATACTTTCTCCCATGGTGGAAGAAATGGATTTTTCGGATCATCGACGCCCCAGCAACAAGGGGCTCCTGAAATTTTAATACTCATTTAAAACACCTCCAAAACTAATACTTTCATTATAAATTTTATTAAAATTAAACGCTTTCATTATATTGTTTAATTTAAGCAGATTTTTCATATATATAAATGGAAACTTTCACAATCTTGTTTTTAATTGTTTTAGAGGTTTTAAATTATCAAAACGGAAAATTATCTAAGTTTACGGGAGGAGGATAAATACGTAGTGTTTTAAGCTGAAGAAAGGTATAACATTAAACTTACTTAAGAAGGTTGGCAAAAAGTTTAAGGAAAAAATAAAAAGCAAATAGTGGGTCACTATTGCTTTTTGTAAGTAGTTTTATCTATTTAACGTAAGAGATCTAATTTTCACTCCACAACTGACGATATTTCTTTGGAGACATACCTACAGTTTTAGAAAAGAGTGTCGCGAAGTAGCTAGTATTATCATAACCAACCATACCAGCAATCTTTGTAATACTATCATTTGTGTTGATAAGTAATGACTGTGCTTCTCCAATACGACGTCGGATAATATATTGAATCGGTGAAAAGCCTGTAGATTTCTTGAAAACATGGACTAAATAATAAGTACTTATGTGAAATCGTTGAGAAAGGGATTTTAAATTAATATCTTCCTGATAATGTTTATCTATGTAAGATTTAATATCACATAGTAATACTGATTCTTCAGATTTTGATAATACGAAGTTCTCTTGTGGAATTTGTAAAATAAGCGTAATTAGTGCTCGAAGCAAATAACTGCAAATTTCCTCTGCACCAGGTTTTTCCTTCGAAATTTGTGAATACATCATCTCTAGCAATGATTCAATATTCGAAGCATACTCCCCACTATGCAAAACATATGATTGTTCTTTTGAAATCAAATGGTTTCTTGGTAAACCAGCCAGCTTAACATCTGTAATGCCACAGCAAAACACACTCATATTCGTGTCAGAATCTCCGTTTCCGTATTCATCGTGAAGAACACCATTATTATAAATTAAAATATCACCTTTTTTGGTTTTATAATTTCGATCACCAATCAAATGACTGCCCTTTCCCTCTTTAACAAAAATGATTTCCATAATATCATCATGCATATGCATAGTTCGGGGGAATCTTGTATGGGTATCATCAACATTACAAATGTAGAGCAATTTAGGAACTAAACTATTATCAAAACTAGGATTCAAGTCTTTCTTAACAAAATACTGAGTCATTATTTCCCCCCCACCATTATCCTAGCTGTAAATGACCTTATATAGACTATCAGATTAAATATAAAATAACTCACTCTAGCTACATTCTTAGATAATTTCCTGAGTACTCTCTTTATCTTTTAATATTCCATATTTTTTTCAATAATATCACTTCCCTTATTGGAACTACAAGTATGCCTACCGAAAATTTGTCATTCCCCTATAAGTCTTGGACAGTCAGTTTCAAAATTAAATAACCCGAATAATCAAGCTTAGATTGTGCTTCCATTCGGGTTATTTATATTAAATATTTAGTTAGTAAACATCACTCATCACATTTTCAGAAATAATTAATGATGGTTCAGTTGAATTAATAATATCCTGAACACGATAACCTTTTGCAACTTCGATTAGCTTCAACCCTTCCTGTGTCACATCTAATACAGCACGATCTGTAATAATTCGATCAACGACCTTTTGACCAGTTAAAGGTAAGGAGCACTTATTCAATATTTTCGGCTCCCCCGCTTTATTAACATGTTCCATGATGACAATAATTTTTTTAGCTCCGTGCACTAAATCCATCGCACCGCCCATCCCTTTAATCATCTTTCCTGGGATCATCCAGTTCGCTAAGTCTCCAGTTTCTGAAACTTCCATTCCACCTAAGATTGCTAGATCAATATGACCTCCTCGTATCATGGCAAATGATTCTGCATTACTAAAGAAACTTGCTCCCTGAATTGCTGTCACTGTTTCTTTTCCAGCATTAATTAAATCTGGATCAACTTCCCCTTTCGTAGGAAAAGGACCAATTCCTAACAAACCATTCTCTGACTGTAAAACAACACTTTTATGGTCAGAAATATAATTGGCAACCATTGTCGGCATTCCAATTCCTAAATTTACGTAAAACCCATCTTGAATTTCTCTTTCAGCCCTTTGCGCAATTTGTATTCTTACGTTATTCGTCATTATTAAACCTCCTAATTCCTATTAAGCTTGAATGGTAAGACGTTCAATTCGCTTTTCATGCTCACCAGCAATCAGTCCCTGCACATAAATACTAGGCGTATGAATTCCGTCAGAGTCTAGTTCACCGACTTCGACAATTTCTTCTACCTCTGCGATTGTGAACTTTCCCGCAGTAGCCATTATAGGATTAAAGTTTTGAGCAGTTTTTCTGTAAATCACATTGCCCATTTTATCTGCTTTCCAAGCTTTTATTAAACTAAAATCAGCAGTTAGGGCCTCTTCAAGTAAATAATCTTTACTATTAAACTCTCGTATTTCCCTTCCTTCAGCAATTGGCGTTCCTACTCCTGCTGGGGTATAAAAAGCAGGAATACCTGCTCCACCAGCTCTGATTTTCTCTGCTAAAGAACCTTGTGGGGTTAGCTGAACCTCTAATTCTCCACTTAATACTTGTCTCTCAAACTCTTTATTTTCCCCAACGTAGGATGATATCATCTTCTTAATTTGCTTATTTTTTAAAAGTAGGCCGAGTCCCCAATCATCTACTCCACAATTATTTGAAATAACCGTTAAATCTTTAACATTACTTTCACAAAGGGCTTTAATCAGATTCTCTGGTATCCCTACAAGTCCAAATCCTCCAACCATTAGCGTCATTCCGTCTTTGATTTCTTTAACTGCATCTTCGAAACTAGTGAATATTTTTTTCATTTCTAAACTCCTCTCTTTTCATATTTTTCTATAATCGTTGCTCTATTTGATCTCCATGAATTCCCGCTTGCTCTATCACAGCTTTAATAACGATTGACCCTAACTGAACTGCACTAATGTTTTTTAAACTTCCTCCAAAAAGATCAATCGGAGTTATTAAAGCGCTTACAATCACTACTTCATTTGGATGCATATTCGCTGTTCCCCTTTTCTAAGAGTAAATTCTGAATTTTCACTATCTATTTACTTAATAATTTACAGTATTTTTATTTATGAGTAAAATGAATAATAGTTATAAAATTTATTCCACATTAGAATAAAAGGTGATTTCTTTGGAATTGAAGGATCTACGATATTTTACTGAAGTAGCAAATTACGGTAGCTTTACAAAAGCAGCTGCAAATACCTATATATCTCAGCCAACATTGAGTAAATCGATTAAAAAATTAGAGTCTGAGCTCAAAGTAGAGTTATTTGAGCGCTCTACACGTAAATTAATGCTGACCGATGCTGGAGAAATTGTTTATAAACAAGCTATTAAAATATTAGGTGCGACGGATGAACTCTCTACATTACTAGATGATTTAATGAATTTGCCAACTGGCGATATTAAAATAGGTATCCCTCCTTTAATTGGGACGCTATTTTTTCCAACAATAGCGAAAAACTTTGGAATCCTTTATCCAGAGGTTTCATTAGAATTAATCGAGCTTGGGGCAAAGAGGATTGAACATTTAGTAGATCAAGGGGAAGTCGATATAGGGATTATTGTATTACCCTCAGATAAAACTAAATTTAATACCCTACCTTTTATAAAAGAACAATTTATGCTTTATACATATAAAGAGCATATTTTGGCAGAAAAAAAGGCAGTCGAGCTCCTACAATTGGCGGAAGAAAACTTTATTCTGTTTAATCGAGAATTTGCATTACATGAACTAATCATTAATCATTGCCAAAAAGCTGGATTTTACCCAAACATCGTATATGAGAGCTCCCAATGGGATTTAATAACTGAACTCGTTAGATCTGAATTAGGTATTACTCTTTTACCTAAATCTATATTTGCAAAGATGGATCAAAACGCAATTAAAATGATTCCACTATCATCTCCACCTATGTGGGAACTTGGAATAATTACAAAAAAGGACCGGTACCAATCATTTGCAGTAAGGTCACTTCTACAGTTTATTACAGAAGAATTTTCAGGAACAAAAGAGCAAGCGCCTTGATCAGCCTCAGGCAAATAAGATGATTTAGAATAAAAGGCGTTCTTTCCATTCACTACTAGATGGCTTGACAGGGTTTGCCAACCGCCGCTGCTTTGACTAGGCATTAGAGAGAGAATGAAATAAACAAATGAATCTGACTCATTACTATTGTAATGCTTCCAAGTAGTACAGTAGAGCAAGCAATCCGCTAGGGCTAATTCTATTCAAGAAGCAGTAAAATACGCTAACATCGCCCATAAGGGATCAAAAATAAGTAATTATCTTACATTAAGTATAGGTGTTACGAAACTAATCGTTACGCCAATGAACAATCCTGCTGATCTAATAATTGAAGCTGATAAAGCATTGTACGACGCCAAAAGAAATGGTAGGAATCGGTTTAATGTACAAGCTTGAATGTAAACTTCTTTTTCATAGCTTTTTAATAGTAGGATTGAGTACAAAGTAGCTTTAAATTAACTGTTGAATAAAAAAGAGAGGTGAGCACTTAATTAATCTTAGGCGCTCACCTCTAACTGTATATTCTTTTTTTGATATATAATAACGATTTATAGTTTTTTAGCTGTTACATCTTGAACCGCATCAGAAATAACTGCCATTTTCTGTATCCCACAATAAAGTAAAACCCCTATATCCTAATCCATTTCCTTCTTCATCACAACTTGATTAAAAAACATCTGACTCATGTAATAAATCATATACGCTAACGGACTACCTACAATAAATATCATCGCTGGATACGTATATATAATTGCCAAACCTATTGCTGCAATTAGTAATAAAACAATCGTTAGGATCGGATTCATAAGCGAAAAGAAGAAAGCATTTCTTATAACTACTTTCCAGCTTAATTCAAAATGGACCATTGTGGGAAATAGATAAATAGAGATGGAACAAAACAAGACGACACCTATTATTAAGACGATATAAAGGATAAGATGGATGATTGAGCTATTAGGATGAATAACTATATAATCAAAATATAAAAAAGTGGCTACTAAACCCCAATAGATCGAGATAACCAAGCTTTGTTTAAAATTTTCATTAAACATGGTAAAGAAATCTTTTATAATTCCTTGAGAATCCTTTTGTAGCTGTCGTTTTCGGATCACACCAAACATTGCAGCAGTTGCTGGAAAAAACGTAAATAGGGGGATTGAGGTTAACACCCATAATAAATTTAATATAAAATAATCAACAATTGTAGTTAACGTATTAAATAGTCTATTCTCAATCATTCTTCATCCCCCTATTACAGATTTTCATTATTTACTCCAAGTAGATCTTAGAGTATATAGTTCTAACGAATTTATTTTCACATTTCCACCTTTAGCATACAATTCTAGATCTTGACTGTTTTCATTCGGGAAGATTAAGTCTGTTAACACCAGTTCACCATCATTTCCAAATACTTCGACAGAAGACCAATCAACGAATATATGCAGGTTAATTTTATTGTCTTTTGGAACTAATTCACCATCATGTATCCCTGCAAAAGAATCATTAAAGCTAGAATCCCCAGATTTAGTACGATCCAAAAATAGCTTTTTCTGTTCTACATGATATCCAATAATTGTTTCAGCACTATCTGATTTACACACTTTGAACCCAAATTCATCTGCTCCTCCTAGTTCAAACTCTACAACTATTTCAAAAGCATTGCCCTTTATATCTGATAGAAGATTGTCATTTGGTCTGATTGTTTTATTTGTAATCGTGATAGGATTTTCGCGAATTGTTTGTAATTCTTTTACAGGAGTTTGTACTAAGCACACTCCATCTTCTAGTGTTTTTAATGAAAGAACTCTTGGAATCGTCATCGCACTGCGCCACTCTTTTGTTGGGGTTACATTTGCATATCTCCAATTACTCATCCAACCAACATAAATTCTTCTCCCATCTTCATTTGGAACATCTGACCAGCTGACTCCTGCATAATTATCTCGGCCTCGGTCAATCCAGAGAATCGTCTCAGGTGAATGAATATTTGTAAATGTCTTTCCATCAAAGTCACCAATAAAATATTGCGTTCTTGATCCTTCTTCATATGTTGGATCATCACCAATACTTAAAAATAACACCCATTTTTTGTTATTTTGATCGCCATCAATCTCTAACTCAAAAAGGTCTGGACACTCCCAAACACCCTCATGTGAACCATGACCATCACCAAACTCACTAGCAAAATCCCACGTTTTTAAATCTTCTGATGTATATAATCTAACTGACTGACCTGAAGCTAATATCATAACCCATTGATTTGTTTCTTTATGCCAGAACACTTTCGGATCTCTAAAATCAGTAATTGTTTCATCTACTAGAACAGGATTTCCTTCATATTTCATCCATGTACGACCATTATCTTGACTATAGGCAATACTTTGTCTTTGTCTTGGACGTTCTGACTCAGGGTATAGATCAGCATGAGTAAAGATTGCTACTAATCCTGACTTCCCATTGAAAAATCCAGATGTATCATTCCAATCTACAACTGCACTTCCAGAAAAAATAGTCCCATTCTCATCGGGTTTAAGTGCAATAGGCAAGTGTTCCCAATGAACAAGATCCTTGCTCACCGCATGACCCCAGTGCATCGGCCCCCATGTAGTTCCATTTGGATGGTATTGATAAAACAAGTGATATTCTCCGTCATAATACACCATTCCATTTGGGTCATTCATCCAGTTAGCTTCAGGTGAAAAGTGAAACTGTGGACGATATCGTTCTGTATAATATTTTTGCTTAATCTCAATGTTGTTCATAGATTTTACTTCCTTTCTACCTAAGTGCTTATTAGTAACATTTCAAAGGCCAGATAACAAGAAACATCTGGCCTCTGAAAATACAAATCATAACTCTTCGTTAAAGCGGTCTAACCCTGTTTGATAAATTTCCATCAATTCATTTAAGCCCATATCTTCTAATTGAGCAACATAATCATCCCACTCTTCTTCAATTCCACCTTCAATTAACCATTGAGCTTCCTTCTGCTTTACAAATTCCTTAATTTCAGGTTCAATTGTGTTAATCTTTTCAAGCTCTTCGTTACTAAAGAAGATTTGTGGATAATTTTCCTCTACCATATGTGGTCTATAGTATTCCTCAAGAATTTCTAGACGTTCTTTTGCTCTTGGCTCCATATCTACAACCGAGTCAAAATGTTCCTTTAATACGACGAATGGTCCACCTGGAGCTACCTTTTGTCTAAATTCCCCCATTGCCACACCTTCTGGTAATTCTTTGTTAACTAACATACCATTCTCATCTTCTTCATAGATTTCTCCAATAGGCCCCCAGTTAATTTGAGCAGACATTTTCGGTTCATATAATTCATCGACCCAACGCATTGTAATTTCTGGATTGCTGTTTGCTGATGTGATAACAAAAGCATCTCTTCCATACTCTGAATGATTAGAACGTCCAACTCTTATTTCTCCATCTTTTCCTTTTAATGGTGGTAATACGGCATAATCTTTAACTCGATCTGGGCCAACTACCTCTGTATTTTCCCACCAAATAAATGAGCCTAATGAAGGATCTTCTGTTTTCCCTTTTGCAAATAATTGTGCTGTATCTTGTGTAACAACCTCAGGATCAATTAATCCTTCTTTCACCCAATTATGATAATAAGCAATTGCTTCTTTGTATTCTGGTTGTGTAGCAGCATAAATCACCTTACCATCTCGTACAACGCGGTGATCAGCTTCAAATGGTGAATCAGGAAGACCAAATAAACCGATCAAATCTCCTTCATTTCCACACCAGCCATTAAACCAAAACGTTAAACCAATTTCATCTTGCTTACCATTTCCATTTGGATCCTTCTCTTTGAAAGCTTTTAGCACATCATGATATTCTTCCAATGTTGTCGGCATTTCAAGACCTAGTTTATCTAACCATGTTTGGTTAATATACATGATATTTGGCATACCGACCAAATCCATCTCTTCAGCACGAGGTAATGAATAGATATGCCCGTCTGGTGCTGTTACCATTTGTTTTAATTCTGGTCTTTCTTCAAATAATTTCTTTAAATTTGGTGCATATTTATCGATCAAATCTTCTAAAGGAATAATGGTTCCGTTTTGTCCATGCTGCATGAGATCTTTGTCTGTAAAGCCAGAAGCATAAAAGGCATCTGGTAAATCACCACTTGCTAGTAATAGATTTTTCTTTTCTTGGTATCCATCTGCAGGGATATTATTCCACTTTATTTTCACATTTGTTGCTTCTTGGAGTCTATCAAAAATAACCATTTCAGAGTAATCAGGAGCTAACGCTGCCTTGGGAGAAACAAAATTTAATGTCACCTCTTTTTCAACAATAGGTAACCCTGTTTCATTAAATTTAGCTGCTTCTTCGTTCACCTTACTGCTTGTGTCATTGCTTGAACAACCTGTTAATGCAAGTGCAGTACTTAAACCGATGGCTAAAATTGCTGATGTTTTCTTTTTCTTATTTCTTTCCATACTTCTTTTCATAGATCTAATCATTTCATTTTCCCCCTCAAAGTCTAGTATTCAATGTTCAGGTGAGTAAAAGATTTGACCATCTCACCCTATAAAAGAACTTGCTAATTTATTAACCTTTGATTCCACCAATCATTACTCCCTTAACAAAGTACTTTTGGACAAATGGATACAAGATTAATAGTGGAATTGAAGCTACTATGATCACACCGTATTTAATTAACTCTGAAACTCTTTGTTTTGCAGCAAGTGAATCAAGATCGCTAATCATTTGAGTTGATGCTTCATTCTGAATTAAGATATTTCGTAATATCAATTGAAGTGGATACAAATCTTCATTATTCAAATAAATTAATGCATCAAAGTAAGAGTTCCAATGCCCCACTGCATAAAATAAAACCATAACTGCAACAATTGGTTTTGATAAAGGCACGACAATCTTCCAAAAGAATTTTGCATCAGAACAACCATCCATTTTTGCTGCCTCTAACAGCTCGTTCGGTATAGAAGTTTGGAAATAGGTTCGAGCAACAATAACATTCCACACAGCTACAGCTTTAGGTAGGATTAGAGCCCACATCGTATTAAGTAAGCCTAAATCCTTAACTACTAAATAAGTAGGGATTAATCCACCAGAGAAAAACATTGTAAATAGAAACAAAAACATAATTAAGTTTCTTCCATATAAATCCCTTCGTGACAATGCATACGCTGCCATTAATGTAAAAGAAACATTTACAATTGTTCCAACAAATGTATAAATAATCGAGTTCTTATAGCCTAGCCAAATCTTGCTGTCGTTAAATATCCTTTGATATCCTTCAAACGTGATCTCTTTTGGTAAAAACCATACTTTCCCTTCGTAGATCATGTTAGGATTACTAATTGAAGCAATGACAATAAAGTAAAGAGGGTAAACAACTAAAATAACCATGATTGCTACGAGGAATATATTGATCAAATCGAAGACTTTATCTTCTTTTGATCGTCTTGTTGTTCTTTTCATTGCTAGTAAACTCATAATCTTTTAACCTCCTTTTACCAAAGTCCTTGACCAGATAATTTCTTCGCAAACTTATTAACTGCTACCAATAAAATTAAGTTAATAATAGCGTTAAACAATCCAACTGCTGCAGCAAAGCTATATTGAGCTTGTTGTAAACCGAGCTTATAAACATATGTTGGTATAATTTCAGCTGCTGGTTGGTTTAAAGGCGTTTGCAATAAGTAAGCCTTCTCAAAACCGATATTCATCATATTCCCTACTGACAAGATTAGTAGAATGACTGCTGTTGGCATAATTGCCGGAATATCAACATGTAAAATCCGATGCCATTTGCTCGCTCCATCCATCACGGCTGCCTCGTGTAGCTCAGGGCTTACACCAGCAAGAGCTGCAAGATAGATAATCGCCGCCCATCCTGTTTCCTGCCATACACTTGAACCAATATAGAGTGGTTTAAACCATTCTGGTTTTGACATAAAAGAAATGGAATCCCCGCCAAATATCGTAATCATATTATTGATTAAGCCATTATTTGAAAAGAAAACATAAATCATCCCAGATAATACAACAACAGAAATGAAATGTGGCGCATATACAACTGTTTGAACAAAACGTTTATACTTCTCATGCCTAATTTGATTCATCATTAGAGCTAGAATGATTGGAAGTGGAAATCCTATGATTAGCTGTAGACCACTAAGTCCAAGTGTGTTTTTGATCAATGTCCAAAACTGGTAAGAATCGAAAAAACGCTCAAAGTGTTTAAATCCTACCCAAGGACTTCCCATAATTCCTTGCGTTGCTATAAAATCCTTGAATGCAATAACTACCCCATACATTGGGTAGTAATGAAAAACGATAAAATAAATAAGTGCTGGCAATAGAAATAAATAGAGCTGGTAATTGTTTAATATTTTTTTAAATTGTAGCTTTTTATTAGCTTTTGCATGAGTATCTAATGGTGGTAGTGTCCTTACCTCAGCTTTCATATCCTTTCCTCACTTTCAAATTGTTTTTTTATTGCTTATTATCTTCATAACTATCGAACTTACAAATAAGAGAATTACATATAGTAACAGCTTTCCTTATCACATTTTTCACGCCCTACATGCTTACAAAATGACCTAAGAATAAAACCTTAAATTTTATGTAATCCCTTACAACGAATTATATGTCATCCGGTTTCATATGTCAACCGGATGACATATAATTCAAAAAAATTTTTCAGGCTATATTTACTGTTTTATGAGAAAGCCTGAGTGGGATGATTCACCCACTTACTTTCTACGTCGTTTCACTATCAATAAGCTTTACAGGTAAGATCGTTTCTAATTGAATGTCATCATGCGGACCATCTATTTGTTGGATTAATATTTCAACCGCCTTTTCAGCGATTTCCTTAATGGGTTGTTCCACTGTACTTAATTCAGGTAATAGCAATCTTGTCGTCTCAGTACCATCATATCCTACAATTTTCAGATCGGCTGGAATGTTAATCTTCCTTTTTTTAGCTTCTCTTATTACTTTTGAAGCAATTAAATCATCACTAGCAAAAATACCATCAACTTGAGGATTTTCATTAAATAGTCTTAATATTATCTCTTGAACAGCTTCTGCAGTTGCTCTATAAGGAAATTCATATGTTATAGGGTTCAAGTGATTACTTCTCATCACATCTTCATAAGCCCTTCTTCTCAAGTTTGCCGGAGTTTCTAAAAAGTCTGGACCATTTATGTGAAATATATGTTTACAGCCTTTATCAAGTAATAGTTGAGTAGCTTGCTGACCACCATTGTAATTATCACTTGATACAACAGGTATTGTGCTTGATAAGTAGCGATCAATTCCGACAACTGGGAGTTTTGGTATGTCATATTCCTCAATTCCCCTATTATGTGCCCCAGCAATTATTCCATCAACTTGATTTCTTTGGAGCATTTTTACATAGTTTGTCTCTTTATCTTCACGATTTTGACTGTTGCAAAGTAAAACCTTATACCCTAAAGATGCACATGTATTTTCCAAATGAAAAATAAGCTGACCGTAAAAGGGGTTATTTGTTGTTGGAAAAATAAGACCTATTAAATGTGTTTTCTTAATGAATAGAGACCTCGCAACTTCATTAGGAAAATAGTTTAAATGTTCCATTGATTCTTGAACCTTTTTTCTCGTTTTTTCGCTTATATAGCCGCGATTATTTAATACTCTAGAAACAGTTGTTGGTGAGACACCTGCATGTTTGGCAACGTCTTCAATTTTCGGTTTCACATTAAACCTCCTCCCATGTTTCGTTTTAGAAAAGTGATATAAACTTTTAATAATGTAAAAATATAGTATTTGAATTCTTTATTTTCCGATAATAATCTTACCATATTTAAAGATGAAAGCGACAATACTATTTTTTAACACTATCTTCTAAGAAATGAATAGGACCTGTAAAAAGGTCCTAGCGAGTTGAAACATCTAGAAAATAAATTCGTGAATTACATTCCGAACTAAATCTATAAAAACCTTTCTGAACCAGCATCAGAAAGGTCTTTAAAACAGCATTTAGTGAAAACTCAAATTTTCATTTTAATTGGTTCTGTTAAACTGTTGATTTCCGCTGCAGGAGTTCGCTTTCCGTTGGCGGTCCGGGAGTCTCACTATCCGCTCCAATCAACAAATTTCAAAATAAATTATGAGCTTTAACAGAGCATTTTAATTAAGTGCAATTTATTTCCTATCTCCATCTTTCTTCTCTTTCTTCTTTTTGTCTTTGCTTATCGGTTCTTCTGAATTTGAATCTTCTCCTCCTTCAGTATGAACAGGTACATTTACGTCATCTAGATTAATATGGCCCCATCCTCCAGTATGCTGATCGACTAGCTGAAGATATAGCTCTTTACCTATTAATTCTGATGCATCCCAGCGTACACGACGATATGCTTCGCCATTATGACCAGTTGCTTTTTTCACAATTTCTTTTGTTTGCGCATCTATTAGAGCTAAATATAATAGTTGTTCATCAGCACCACCTGATGTTAAGAAATCAATTTGACCATCTCCACCAAGTGTAAAGGTTTCTGACTTTATTATGCCAGTTGCAGAATCCCCGCCATGATCTGGATGGAAGCCCCATAGATGGTTTCGATTAGGATCTGTTGAAGTTGTAGCTTGCCCGAATGGACCACCCCAGCCCCAATCATTTTTGTTAGTAATGTGGTCATTTGTAAAGGCATTTCCTTCTACAATTGTCCATCCCGACAAATCACCGGATTGAAAATCGTGATTCGTTAACTCACCATGAGGAATTTCTTCGGACTCATCCCCATAATATGCTGGTACAACATTGTCACTATAAGCTGAGCCAATTTCATGTACCTCCATAGCTACTACTTTAGCTTTACCATTTTGACTCCATAGTTCGATTCCGATAGCATCTGCTCTTGTTGGATATGCTCTTGTCGTTATACTTTTTTTACCATTAGCATAGGCTTCAATCATTGATCGATCTAGGTAAATATGGAGCTTTAGATTTTCACCATCAAGAGAAAGTGTTCCCTTACTACTTGTTTTTGCAATATCGGGATCTAAACTCATTTTTGTAGCATCCACTCCAAATTCTTTAGAATCTTCATCAAAATATAAATTTACTTCTTCTGAAGAATCTGATGATTGTCTTACTTTAATACCATATTTTTCATCAGAGTTCGCTTTAACCTCAAGCGTAATTTCTAACATATCGCCCTTTATATTAGCTAATCGTTCATTTGCTTTTGAAATCGTTTTATTTTTAAGACCTAATAACTTTTCACCACGAAGCGTACTTAATTCAGTAATTGGTTCTATTCCAAGCTCACCGTTTTCTAATAGAGATAATTCTAATGGCAAACCAGCATTATGGGCCCATCCAGCATCAAAATGCTGCTCATCAGTTCTTCGGTCTTGAGCAATACTAAATAAAATTGAACGTCCATTTTCATCAATCATCCCACTTGGCCCTGTAAAATGCTCGCCATAATCAAATAACTTTGGCTCTTCATGATCAGGTATAAAACGATTGGTTTCTTTGTCCCATGAACCAATCCAGTGGTAAACATATTTTACGTTATGTTCACTGTAGTTTTTAAACCATGGATTAATGAAAAATACATATTTTTGTTGACCTTTAGCATCTTTTCCGATCGGTAAAAACACCGGTAATTCCCAAACATCACCTGTTTTAGGATATGACTTTGAATCCCCTACAAAGAAAGGTCCCTTGTATTCCCAATTTTCTAAATCCTGAGATGTGTAAAGTAAGGCTGTACCTCCAACATTCTCAATACCCGAGCCAACAATTTGATACCATGTATCACCATCTTTCCAAACAAAAGGATCACGGAATTGACCATACATAACAGTCCCTTCCTCTGCTGGCAAATTAGGCTCTTGAATGGTTACAGGTTTTGGTAACATATCCCAATCCTTAAGCATTGGATCTGTTACATCAACTGGTTTTGCTAAACCTGTCATTTGGTTTGGTGTTTTGCTATCATCCCCTGCAGTAAAGAAAAGAACAGGATCACCATTTTTATCAAAGTTTGCTCCACCTGACCATACACCATCGGGTGAAACACCTGAAGGAGCTAAAGCTACTGGAGCATCTTCCCAATAAACCAGATCATCACTTACTGCATGACCCCAATGAATTTGGTGCCAATAAGGTCCTTGCGGGTTATGCTGATAAAAAATATGATATTTTCCGTTATACACAAACGGAGCATGTGGTTCATTCATCCAATGACCAGGTGAAAGAAAATGAAATTGTGGTCTATAACGATCACCATCATATACACTTCGATCAAAAGATAAATCAGGGCTAGGCAATTGTCCCCCATTGTTTTCGATTACTTGATGATAATTTGATTTTATTTCTTCATCTGTTAAAGATTTATTATAGATTTTTAATTCATCAATCATTCCGTTAAACATATTTGCAGTAAACGAACTTAATACGGCAGCAGAATTATGTTTACCTATTAACAAATCATTTTCAGTAGCTGTTATGGAGGCATTTTCTGGAGTTTCTACTTCTCCAACTAGCTCACCATTTAAAAAGAGCTTCATTTTTTGCTTATCTTGATCAAATGTGGCAACGACATATGACCATTTATCTTTTTCAAGAGGTTTATTATCTGCAGCCCATACCTCTTTCCATTCACCATTTATACCTGCTTGAAACGACCATTTACCATGTCGGCCCATTCCTAAAATATAGCCTTCACCTTTAGCTTTGTTATGTTGATTTACAATAGCTGAAAGTTGACCTAGATCACCCCATTCATATGACCGTGGTGCTACCCATGCTTCTATTGTTAGTGCATCATTAGGCTGTCTTGATTTCGATACAGGTTGTTTAATAAACGTAGAATATCCATCAAATAAAAGCGCATTGTTTATTACCCCTTTTCTCCAAAGCGGATCACTTGATGGTTTATATTCTGCATCTGTAAAGACATATTCCACCTTTAGTTCTTCATTTTTGACTACATCAAGAATGGTATTGCCTTTGATTTCGTCGAAGTTCCAATGGCTTAAAATTCCGCGATTTTGAACTTGAAAATCATCCACATTTATATGACCAAAGCCTCCCGTATGTTGATCAACAACCTTGATATAAACAGCTTCACCTAAGTAGTCCGCTGCATTCCAGGTTACACGTTCATATGTTTCTGATTCAGGACCCGTTGCTTTAATTAACTCTTTTCCATCTGAAGCTCGTACCAGTGCAACATATAAATCATATTTATTTTCACCATCGACCTCATCTCCGCCGCCGATAAGGAAAGAGATTTCTCCATTCCCAGACAAATGAAAGGTATTTGAAGTTAAACTTCCTGTTCTTTTATCTGCTTCTTCTGGTGCTACACCTTGAAAGCCCCATAGATGATAGTTCCCTTTATGTTCAAATGGGATTTCAGTGTCCCAGTAGGTTGCTTGACCAGTAACAGTCCCAGCAAATGCATTTCCTTCAGCTGTCCAACCAGTCAAGTCCCCTGTTTCAAACCCTGGGTTTAATAAGTTATTTTTAATTTTTTCTTCTTCCTTATAAACATGAAAATCATCCACATTAATATGTCCGAAGCCACCTGAGTGATAATCAACTACTTTTAT
This sequence comes from Metabacillus sp. KUDC1714, assembly GCF_014217835.1. Taxonomy (NCBI): domain Bacteria; kingdom Bacillati; phylum Bacillota; class Bacilli; order Caryophanales; family Bacillaceae; genus Metabacillus; species Metabacillus elymi. The sequence goes on along the minus strand of NZ_CP055263.1, from coordinate 3,345,784 downwards.
ATAAAGAGCTTCACCAATATACTCAGAAGCATTCCATTTTACTCTACGATATTTTTCTGTATTCGCCCCAGTTGCCTTCATAAGTTCCTCACCAGTTGACGCACGAACAAGTGAAACATATAACTTATTAAGATCTTGGCCACCACCAACTAAAAAGTCAATTTCCCCATTGCCCTCTAGTACAAAGGCCGATGACTTCATGACACCTGTACGTAAATCTGACTTTTCATCAGATTTCGCACCTTGAAATCCCCATGCATGATAGTCACCTTCATGCTCAAAAGGACCACCCCAAAATTCTGTAGCATTTGAGACAGGTGCTCTAAACGCTGATCCAGTAACTGTCCAGCCTGATAAATCTCCTGTTTCAAAATTAGGATTTTCGAGTGAATTAGGAAGATTACCAACATCTATATCTTCTTGATTAGTAGTAAAGGTAGCTTCTTTCATCGGATAAAAAGCTAGTGAATTTAACGTTACCTCACCGTCTTTAGCAAATAAATCTATTTGTCTACTAGTTTCACTTGGAAAGATTTGATTTGTAAATACAGCTGCTCCTTCATCTGCAAATACCTCAATAGAAGAACGATCCACCAATAGTTTGATATTCAGAATTCCATCTTTCACAGTCAAATTTGTATGTTGAATAGAGGGAAAGTCTTTATGAAAATCAGTCTTACCAGATTGTGTCCGGTCTACAGATAGTTTTTCTTCTGCGATATTATAAGAAACCGTTGTACTCTCATTTTCACCTTTACGTACATGAAACCCAAATTCATTCGCTGTTGCATCACTAAGATTAAATTCTGCATCAATCTCAAACATATCTGCTTCAACATCTTTTAAGATATTTTCAGTAGAAATTTTCTTATTGGTTATTTTCACTTCTTTTGCAGTATCTCGTAAACTTTTTAATTCATTTACTGGTTGCTGTTTTAAAAGGATTCCTTCCTCCTTCTCAATTAATGACAACTCACGTGGGATTGTCGTAGCACCTCTCCAAGGTGAAGTTGGAATTTGTCCAGCATATTGAGCAGGGTTATTCATCCATCCTAACCATATTTGACGACCATCTTCAGGTTGATGATATGTGTTGCTCCAGGTGACAGCAGCGTAAAAATCAGCTCCGAAATCAGCCCACTTAAATTCTTCAGAATTTTCATCAGGGGTAAATGTTTTCCCATCAAAATTCCCGACATAGTAGTGTAAACCTGTTCCACCAGTTGGTGATGGATTAATACTCACTGTTAACACCCATTTTGATCCTGTCTTGTTACCACTCTCGTCATAGACCGGCAACTCGAAAAGATCTGGGCATTCCCATAAACCAAGTTCTGCTGCTTTTGGATCGGAAAATTCACCAACTTTTGTCCACTCTAATAGATTACTAGATGAATAAAAATCAATTTGCTTCCCACTTGTGATAACAAAAATCCATTGGTTACTTTGTTCATGCCAAAAAACCTTCGGATCACGGAATACACCTGATCCACCATTACTTGCCTTCAAGTCATTAGGCATCGTCAGAATTGGATTTTTGTCTAATGTTGTCCATGTTCGACCATTATCCACACTATATGTAGCACTTACATGTTGATTATCTCCTCCATTTTCACTGGTATAAAGAGCGACCATTGGTGGATTTTCCTTAGTTCCTAGACCTGACGTATTATCATGATCAACAACTGCACTACCTGACCATGCAAATCCATTTTCATCTGGGTAGATCGCAATCGGGTAATGCTCCCAGTTCACTAAATCCTTACTAATAGCATGACCCCAATACATTGGTCCCCATACTTTATCTGTGGGATTATGTTGATAAAACAAGTGATATTCTCCGTTATGGTACACCATTCCATTTGGGTCATTCATCCAATTTTTCATAGGAGAAAAATGAAATCCCGGACGATATATTTCTTCATTTTCCACTGGAAGTGAAGCGGAGTTTACCGTCGCTAAATACGGAATAAATAATTGAATCGTTAGCATGAAAATAAGAAACAAATGCAGAAGTTTCGTTCGCTTAATTATTTGAAACACGCCATCACCTTTTTCTCGAATATTTTTATCCTTTTGGCACCGCTTCCAATATTGAGTTAGAAATTTTCCCCTTAAATAATAATGATTTAGATTAGCTACTAACGACATAAATAAGTTCTAAAATCATCGTTCATTGTAAATATAGAGATCTTCTTTCTTTACGTAATCGATTACGTAAATACCATTTCTATAGCTTTCAAGGAAAATACGACTTAATTCTTCTTATGTTCTATGCTTCCTTCACCTTTCCTTAGATGAGAAACATACCATGACCACCCCCTTTAGTTAGATGAGAAACATACCATGACCACCCCCTTAGTTAGAATAACGACTTTATTTATTGACAATCGATCATACCGAAGAATCTTTCAACTTTTCAATTAATCTATCATTAGACAAGATTTACTTATATAATCGTTTACGTAATCGATTAAATGAAAGATTCAATACTGATATCATCTTATATCAGTATTGATATGGTTAAGCAAAAGGATTAAATAGATTTGCGAATAACCATTTCTGTTGATAGTCGGTATTCCTCAAATATTTTTTCAGGATTATTAATTCTCTCTAATAATGCTTCTCCAGCGGTAACACCTAATTCAAATGCCGGCTGTTTAATAACGGTTAAAGGAGGAGTAGTAATTTTTGCCCAATCATAATCATCATAACCAATGACAGCTAGTTCCTCAGGAATTTTCGTTTGGCTTTCTTGTAAATATGCCATAGCCCCCATTGTCATGACATTATTTGCAACAAGTAATGCTGTTATCTTTTCTTTTTCCATTAGTTCTTTTGTTAGTTTATAACCTGTATCAAAACTTGCATCTCCGATTTTGATAAGTGATGACAATACAGGAATGTTGTGTTCTTCTAGTTCTCTTTTATAGCCACTAAGACGTTCATCACTAGTTGATATTCCTAATGCTCCCGATACATACCCGATTTTTTTATGTCCCTTTTGGAAAAGTAATTTAACAGCTTCATTTGTCCCTTGAAAGTTATCAACTAAGACACAGTCTCCATCATAACCTTGCGGCTTTCGATCAATAAACACAACCGGATAAGTTCCACTTAATGTATTCTCTAAATAGGATTGATCGGTACCTGTAGGAGCCATAATTAATCCGTCGATTAGCTGAGCATTATATGCTTTAATTTGTTCTTCCTCATTTTCCGGTTGTTCATTTGAGTTACTCAAAATCAAATTATAGCCGTGCTCTTTTAATTTATTTTCAATTCCTTGAGCGATTGACATAAAGAAAAAATTGGAGGTATCTGAACCCATTACTGGAATTAGGAGCCCGATTGTTTTTGATTTAGAACTTCTTAAACTCCGCGCTGCAGAATTTGGCCGGTAGTCAAGCTCTTTCATTGCTTGGATCACTTTTACCTTTGTTTCTTCGGCAACAAAACGTGTTTGATTAATTACATGAGAAACTGTCGCCGTAGAAACTCCTGCTTTTTCAGCTACATCTTTCATGCTAGCTGCGGGTTTTTCTCCGCCTTTTACACCATACATATTATTACCTCGTATAATTAGTTTGGATTGTGAAATAGACCTTGTCGGAACATTTCATTCTTCGTTTTTGTTTAAAACCTGTACTAGTTTAAACTCTTTAAAAGGAAACTCTATTAATCTTGGTTGTTGATTTCAGCTGCAGGCGTTCGCTTTCCGCGGGCAGTCCGGGAGAGTCTCCTCGATGCATTGCACCCGCGTAAGACTCCCTTGGACTCGCACTCCAGCAGGAGTCTAACGCCTTCCACTCCAATGTCAAAATCAACTGGACTATAACAAAGCCAAAAAGTAAACGATTACCTACTCGTTTCATTTAACATTATTACAACTTGAAAGCCCTGTCAATAAATAAGGAAATATACTAAATACCGACTTTTAAAGGGTTTAATTTAGTTAGAGTGTATCGATTTTAACTTCCATACCTCCATTGATTTTACTGTAACATTTCCCCATATTTTTAGACCTAGAGAGTCTTTTCTATTTGGATACACCCTTGTCGTTAAACTTTTTAATCCATTTGCATAAGCCTCTATCATTGATCTGTCCAAAAAAATATGAAGTCTTAAATTTTCTCCATTTAGCTCTAACTTTCCCCCTTGAACTCCTTTTGTCAACTCTTCTTGATTTTGGGTGGTTTTTTCTCGATTGACATTGAATTTTTCATCTACTTGATCATAGTAGATCAGTGTCTCTTCTTCACCCTCAGGAGAGCACCGTACCTTTATTCCATACTGTTTTGTCTTATTTGAATACAGTTCCAATTTTATTTCAAGCATATCGCCCATTACATTTTTTAATAATTTATTAACTTCTTGAGATGATTTGTTCACCATGCAGATTAGCTTTTCTGTTCGCAGGGACTGAAGCTCTTCAATTGGTTCAACCCCAAGACGACCATCTTCCCTCAATGTTAAATGAACAGGAAGACCGCCATTATGTGCCCAACCAGCTAAATACTCATTTTTAGGTGTACGGTTCCCTTGTGTGATCGTAAACAAAATCAACCGACCTGTTTTCGGATCAATCATTGCGCTTGGACCAGTAAAATGAAAATCACCAACATCAATAATCTGAGGCTCATCATCATCAGGTATAAAGCGAAAATGTTCCTTATCCCACACACCCAACCAATAAAAAACCTCTACATCTGCCCCTTTTCCAACTGGGCTAATTATTAAAATATGCTTCCCGCTTCGCATTGGCAGTAAGATAGGAAGCTCCCAAACTTCTCCTAGGTATGGAAATTTTTGATTTTGATCTTCGTATAGTAGGCCATGATAATCCCACTTTATCAAATCAGTTGAAGTAAACCCTGTAATTGCACCACAAATCCCCTCAATACCAGAACCAACAATTTGATACCATGTGTCTCCTTCACGCCAAACAAAAGGATCACGGAAACCATCATGATGAAGGTTTCTCCCTTCAGGTTGCACTGTTACTGGCTCAGGATGCTTCACCCACTTTATTAAATTAGAATCATGATCAAGTAAAAAAGTGCTCCTGGCTAAACCTGTCATTTGATTTGGGGACTTTTCTAAATTCCCTGCTGTAAAAAATAAAACAGGCAAACCATCTTGATCATAACTAGCATGACCCGACCATATCCCATCAGGTGCCAAGCCATCATCTTCAGTTGATAAAGCAATAGGTACATCAATCCAATGAACCATATCAGTGCTTATCCAATGCCCCCACTGAATATTCCCCCAATAGGGCCCTTGAGGGTTATGCTGGTAAAACAAATGATATTTCCCTTGAAAATATAGTGGTGCATGAGGTTCATTCATCCATTGTCCCGGTGCTGTTAGATGATATTGAGGTCGATGGCGGTCATGTTCTAGAATTACCCGATTAATCTTGATATCATCATAAGGAATAGAAGGAATTTCTCCACTAAATGGAAGTAAATAAGTATGAAAGCAATCCATTATTTCCTCTGCAGAGAGTGCTTGATTATGAATCTTTACTTCATCTATTAATCCATTAAACATATTTAATGAAAAAACATCAGCAACTATTTTTGAATGATTATTCTTTCCAATTAGTAAGTTCTCATGGCATGAGGCAATAACAGCAGAGGTATGTAGTTTCTTTGCTTCAATTTCTCTCCCATTTAAATACAATTTCATTTCTGCTTCTCTACTATTAAATACCGCTACAATGTAAGACCATTGATTTCTAGGTAATGGATGATTATTAGCCCAAATCTCTAGCCAATCTTCTTCAATTCCCACTTGAAGCGACCATTTTCCATGTTTATAGACACCTAGTATATACCCCTGTTTTTCTTTTCGATTGTGTTGATTAACAATCGCAGTGAGCTTTTCATCCTCATTACCACCAAAAGACCTCGGTGCTACCCATGCCTCAATTGTTAATGCTTCTCTACATATATTACTATTTTTATATTTTCTAGTTACCCAAGTAGAATATCCATCAAATAGTAACGCATGACCAACTATTCCTTTTCTCCACTGCGGCTCACTTGACGGCTGGAAGTGTGCATGATTAAAAACATAACTTATTGGGTCCCTCAATTTTTGAATGGAATCCTCCACCTCTTTGCCTTTTCCTTCATCAAACGACCAATGAGCAACCAAGCGCTTAGACATAACCTGCCCCCTTGTTAGATAAACGAAATCAATTTGTAAATAACCCTCCAAAAAATACAAGCTGGACAAGCTATGTATTTTTTCCAGCTTGCATTTCTAAGAATTATCTCAAAGTAGTTATGACTGATTTTGATTAAATCGATCAAGGCCTTCTTGATAGATTTCCATCAATTTTTCTAACCCCATATCATTAAGTTGTTTCAGGTAATCATCCCACTCTTTTTCAATGCCGCCCTCCATTAGCCAATGTGCTTGCTTTTGGTTAACAAATTCTTTGATTTCTACTTCAATTTGATTAATCGTATCTAGTTCTTCTGGGCTGAAGAAAATTTGCGGGTAGTTTTCTTCTTCTAAATATGGTGCATATATATTTTTAATATTATCTAAACGTTCTTTTGCACGAGGCTCCATATCAACTACAGTACCAAAGTCTTCTCTTAGTACAGCAGTAGGTCCATTAGGAGCAACCTTTTGGCGAAGTTCTCCCATAGCTATTCCTTCTGGAAGCTCTTTATTGACCAACATTCCATTTTCATCTTCCTCATAAATTTCCCCAATCGGCCCCCAGCTAATCTGTGCTGACATTTTTGGTTCATACAACTGATCAACCCATCGCATTGTAATTTCTGGGTGTTTATTAGCTGAGGTGATGACAAATGCACCTCGTTCATACTCAGAGTAGTTTGAGCGCCCTACTACAATATCACCGTTTGGACCTTCTAATGGAGGCAGAAGGACATAATCATCCTTACGTTCAGGACCAACAACCTCTTCCGTTTCCCACCAAATGTAGGAGCCTAATGTAGGAGCTTCTGTTTTACCTTTTGCTAGATATTGTGTTGCGTCTTGTGTAAAGGATTCTTGATCAATTAGACCCTCTTTTACCCATTTATGATAATATTCAATCGCTTCTTTATATTCAGGCTGAGCAGCTGTGAAAATAACTTTTCCATCACGTACAATTCGATGATCAACGTTATCTGGCATATTAAATGAACCAAACATATCACCGAAGTTTCCAGTCCAAAAATTATACATAAAGCTTAACGGTATTTCATCTTGCTTTCCATTTCCATTTGGATCCTTCTCTTTAAAGGCTTTCAAAACATCATGGTATTCTTCTAGAGTGGAAGGTACTTTTAATCCTAGTTTATCTAACCACGTTTTATTGATAGAGTGAAAGTTTGGAACAGATGATAACCCCATTTCCTCTGCACGTGGAAGAGAATAGATATGACCATCAGGAGCTGTTACCATACTCTTGATCTCTGGTCTTCTTTCAAATAGCTTTTGAATATTTGGGGCATACTCCTCAATTAATTCTTCTAATGAAATAAGCGCTCCGCTTTGACCATACTTAACTATATCTTGATCTGTAAATTCTGCTTTATAAAAGGCATCTGGCAGATCACCACTTGCTAGCATTAGATTTTTCTTTTCTTGATAGCCATCTCCCGGAATATTATTCCACTCAATATGAACATTTGTCATTTCTTCTAACTGTTGAACGATGGCCATTTCATTATAATTTGGTGCAAGAGGAGCTTTTGGTGATACAAAATTTAATGTTATGCTCTCATTAACAATCGGCAATCCTGTTTTATTAAAAGCACTTTTCGATTCCTTTTGTTTGTTTGAAGTTTCATTAGAAGTACAAGCAGTTAACAGAAGAACGGAGCTTAACATCACCGCTGAGAAGATCTTTAATCCCTTTTTCATTTACTTTAACCCCCTTGTTAATGATTCTAATTAAGCAATGTTTTGTATCCTTATCCTTGTAATCACCTCCCTTTAGTGAAAGTAAACAACAAGCAAAATCACAATCATTTCATCTAACTAAATCTTTTTTCAAAAATGGGCATAAGCGGTCAAAAAGGGTAATGTGACATTAATAATGTCACAAAATAGCGGTTAATGATTATTATCATGGTAGTTTTATTTTGGTGAAGACTCGATAATGGAAGATAAATAGTGTATGTTGTACAAACTCTCTGAGGTAATCGATTACGTAACACTTTCTAAAAAGTGAATATCTCTGATATTCATGTGTTCTCTCACTCTATTAATTTCAGATTATGTAATCGTTTGCGTAATCGATTAAATAAATAATAAATCATTCAACCATGATATGTCAACTACATGTAGAAAGCGATTTCAAAATAATCCTAAAATGTTTTTTCTCTAAATGAGTGACTTTTCTTTGATAAACTCAAAAAAAAGATTTTTCAGTTTAAACTCCTTATTTCATAATCTTATTTTCAACGTTAACTGTAAAAAAAAACCTAAAATGAGTAAGAATTTGTAGACAAACGTACATACTTCGTACAACATTTTAGGTCTTGCCTGCTTCCCAGTCACAAAAGTATTAATATTCACTTAATTAATACTCACTTATTTACTTGAAGGCACCTCAATCAACTTCCACTTCTGTGAAGCTTCACTATTAATTTCATTAATCTCTACAACTGTTCCATCTTCTATTTTGCGGTCTGGCACATCCAGCGCCTTTCCGCTGTTCACTACGTTAAATGTCACTGTACCGTCCCAATTATCTATAATTCTCCACTGTTGGTTACCGTAGCCAAAGTACTCCCATATCTGTACATCATCTCCATTAGAGGTTCCAGAAGCATCTAAGACTTTGTTACTGTTTTGGGAAAGAACTTTGTAAATACCAGATGGCTCCCCTTCTATATTCCATACCTGTTCCAAGGTACCACGCTTAGGTCTTATCATCACTTTTGAGCCATTTGATGTTCCAGCAACAGTAAGGGCCTTGCCACTATTATCTTCAACGATCTTATAAGAAGTTTTACTCTCCACAACAGTTGTTCCAATAACCTTTCCATTGTTTGCAACTGCTGAAATAGTCGCTCTTCCATATCCCACTAATTTTACATCTGCACTAGATTCATCAATTTTTTTCACCTCAGCGATAGCTGGATTACTAGTTTGCCATTTGATTCTTTGATTTTTGGCAGACCTTGGGAGTATTGATGTAGATAACCTATGTGACTGTCCAATCCTGAGTTCAAGCTTGCTATGATCCATTACAACTTTGTTTGGTGATGTCCCTTCATTAGATTCAGCTTTCCAGATCCCAGCTAATGGATACACATTTAGAGAAACAATTTTTACATTTCCGCCCTTTGTATAAAAGCTCATTCCATCACTTGCTCCATCAGGAAAGACCACATTTGAGAAAACAGCTTGACCTTCATTTCCAAATACTTCAACCGATGACTCATCAACATAAATTCTCATTTTAACCCGTTTATTATTTGGTTTTATTGTTGCTTCATGATAAGTAGAAAACTTATCAGAAAAATCAATTTCTCCTGATTCGGAACGGTCGAAAAACATCTTTGAATCGGTAACATTGTAGCCTACTACTGTCTTTTGATCTTGATCCACTGATTCTCTAAGACGAAAGCCGAATTCTTCTAAACCATTTTCTTCAGGTAGCTCAAATTCTGCAACAATTTCATAGGCTGAGCCATTCAACTCTGAAAGCAAGTTGGGATCATCCATTTTTACAATCCTATTGCTCCTTGAGAATGCTGGTCCTCTTAGTTTTTCTAATTCTTCGATCGGGTTTTGCAACATACGAACCCCCTCACCTGGAACTGTTTTTAATGTTAATTCGCGGGGAATTGACATTTGTCCCTGCCATGGGGAAGTTGGAAAACTGAAAGGGTAATCCCAATTGCTCATCCATCCTAATGATATGCGACGACCGTCTGATGCAGGAATATCAGAAAATGACATGGCTGCATACATTTCTTTTCCATATTCATTTTTCAATACAAAACCCTCAGGATGATCACTAACAAAGCGTTTACCATCAAAGGTACCAACAAAGTATTCTGAATCAGATCCGTTCGTATTTGGGTTGGCACCTGTACTGATTGATAACACCCATTTTTTATTAGTTTCATCTCCATCTACCGGTAGTTGAAAGAAATCTGGACATTCCCACACTCCACCTCTTACATACTTACCATAGCCAAATGATTCGATAAGTTCCCAATTCAACAAATCCTTGGACGTGAAAAATCGGATATGATCTCCTCCTGAAACAACCATCACCCACTGCTTATGATCTTCATCCCAAACGACTTTTGGATCGCGGAAATCCCAGCCTTCACCACCATAAAATTCACCAATATTAGGGATAATCGGATTTCCATCATAAAACTCCCATGTTCGTCCCTTATCCCGACTATAAGCCACACCTATCTTTTGATCTCCATTGTGCTTAGCTGGATTGAAAGATGTGTAATAGGCAATTAATCCCGAGCCTTCTTCATTAAACAATCCTGAAACATTATCATGATCAACTACTGCTGAGCCTGACCATGCATGCCCCATCTCATTCCAAGGGATCGCGATCGGCAATCTCTTCCAATGGACGAGGTCTGTACTAACAGCATGTGCCCATTTGCCGCCATCTTGGTGAAAGAGATGGTATTCTCCTTCATAATAAACCAATCCGTTAGGGTCACTTGCTGAACCTCTTGCTTGGGTAAAATGATACTGTGGTCGATATAGCTCTGAATAATAATCATCAAATGTCGTCGCATAAACATTTTGAAAATAGGCGGTTCCGTTATACACATTTAAACCAAATTTCCCATTAGAATAAGCAGAATCTTTTACATTTATGACAGGGTCAGCATATCCATCTACATATACCTTAAAATTCGATCCCTCTGCATGAACTTCAAAATGATATGTCTTGCCTACTTCAACATTTCTATCTGCCATACTAACAGTTCTATCTCCATTTAGATCCAATAAACGAATTTTATTTAAATTAGGATCAAGTTTTAGCATATACCCTCTTGTTGCATCTGAATTTGCACGAAAAACGAGTCCTGCCGTTCCATATGCAGTATCTGCATCCACCTTTACGTCACCTTCTAGAACGAAATCCGCTTTCGTTGTTTCAGCTACTTGATACGTATTATTAGCTCCCAAACTAACTCCTTTCACCCCTTCAAGATGTGGAGCCCATTCTCCATTATAGGAAACCCATCCATCTAAATTTGAATTCATTTCACTTATTTTTATGTTTTGAAAGACTACACTGCCATTTGACGCATGAAGTCCTAAGAAACCTTCCGTATAGACATCACTATCAACACGAATCACAGGTTCCGAATGGTTTTGCCAGTATACTTTTAAAGAAGTACCCTCCGCTTTTATGCGGATATGATAAAGGTTACCTGATTCGATTGAAACATTGCTTTTAGCAATTTCTTTATTTTGTTTCGTATTATATAAGCGAATACGATCTGATTTAGGATCTATTTGCAATCCATACCCCTGCAAACCTGATTCATTTGAACGAAAAATTAATGTTCCTACTGCATTTTTGTCTTTCACAATAACATCTGCTTCATAATTGAAATCCGTAACAGATGTATGTGATACAGCATAAATATCTTTTTTTGATTCAGTTGTACCAACTAATCCTTCTGCAGAAGTAGCCCATTTATCTTCTTGCATTTTCCAATTTGTTAGATTTGTTCTGACCTCATGTACGGACACTTTACTAAAGGTTGCTGTCCCATTATCAACATGAAAGCCTGTAACTCCTTTTAAATATCGTGAATCCTTTACATTCAAAATCATTTTTTCATTCAAGAATACTTTAATTGTTGGTCCATCAGCAATTATTTTTAATTGATAGCTAACATCTGTTTCAATTTCTTTTTTAATAGGCTTTCCTATATTTAAACCAGTTTTTCTATCAACTAATTGAATTTTATTCTTTTTTGGTTCTAAGCTAAGCATATAGCCACCTTTGCCTACTTGATCCGCTCGAAATACAATAGAACCTAACGCCCTAGAAGAATCAATCATTACATTTGCTTTATAGACAAAATTACTCCCAACCTCGGTAGTTGATAAGTTAATTGCAGGTTGTTTCTTTCCACTTTTACCTCTGATATCACCGCTTGATTCTTTCGACCAAGTACCCGATATAGGTAAATAACCGAATATAGCAGCTTTATGTTCAGATGCCGTAACTTGAAGATGACTATCAATATATAAAGCTGAGAAAACGAATACGATTAGCAAAGCTAATTTAATAACATTTGATTTCTTATTTTTCATTTAATCACATCCTATATATATATATTTAAGCGCTTTCAAAGCTGATGATAAAAAAAGGATTGAAGGTTAAATTTACGACTATACCAAATTTTTATATTTATTCTAGCTAAAATGTAGGCTGTTTAGGTAGTTACAGCAATTTGTGAATAATCACTAGGCAAGCATTTTATTAGTACCAACATTAACGCCCATGATAATGCAGCTATAATAAGGGATACTCCCCCTAGTGTGCTAGACATATTGATGTCATCAATTCCAACTATGGTAATAACACCTATAGTGGCTTAACTAACTTAAATAGCCTCCTTAAAAGTTAATGGAGATGACAGTTAACCAGTCTGATTGCATTAACACTCTTTGCATCAGCATTTTTCGAACATGATAGAAAAATGCTGATGTTTTTAGTCTAAAAAATTATAATCTATGAAACTTCCTCAATATTCGGGATTGCAGCAATTGCTCCTACCTTCATACAAACCATTGCACCTACTCTATTGCTAAAAGTAATGACTTGTTTAAGATGTTCAAAGTCTTCTAAAGTATTTTTAGGATCTCCTGCTTTAGCCAATTGAAAAAGTGTTGCTCCTACAAATGCATCACCAGCACCAGTGGAATCAATTGAGTTTACTTTGATACTCGGAACAATCTCAGTATTTTCTCCATTAGAGATAAATGTTCCCTCTTTTCCAAGTGTTACGGCAATTACTTTTGCTCCCAAGTTATGAAGTGATAAAATTCCTTGTTTTATATCATTCATTCCTGTTATAATCCTCAACTCATCATCACTTACCTTTACAAAATCTGCTAAGGCTATTCCCTCTTTAGCTAAATCAATAAATGTTTGTATTCTATCTGGCCACAGGTCTTTTCTAAAGTTAGGATCAAAAGAAATAAATTTATCTGCTTCTTTTGCTGTTCTCATTGCATTTAAATAAGTAGATTGAAAGGGATCCTCTAATAGAGCAGTAGCTGATCCGAAATGTAAAATGTTACTTTCTTCAAGTTTCTTTTTATCCAGTTCATCTTCAGATAAAAATGCATCAGCTCCTCGATTAAACACAAAATCCCTTTCTCCGTCTGCTTTTAGTGATACAAAAGCTAGTGTCGTTGGATGTTCCTTATCTAATACGATCATAGAAGTATCAACATTTAGATCATCTAATGTTTTCTTTAAAAAGTGCCCAAACGGATCATTGCCTACTTTCCCACAGAACTTTGCATTACCACCAAGTTTCACAATCGTGGCACACACATTTGCAGGGGCTCCCCCTGCTTGTTTTTCAAAACTCTGGCCATCAACTAAATCTATGTTTACATCTGTACAAAAAAAATCAATTAATAGCTCGCCAATGCAAATGACTGATGAACTCATATAAATTCCACCTTCCTTATGAGATTCTTAGCAAAATAAAGCTCTAACCACTTACCCGATTAGAGCTTTCAAAATATTTTTTAGTTTACTTCCAAATTGATTCTAGTTCAGTTACTTTTAATGTTGAGACATTTGTACTTCCGCCATTCGAGACCAATGTGAGACCTTTGCCAATCTCACTTGGGAAAATTAAGCTAGTCATGGCAATCTCACCATCATTTGCAAATAATTCGATTGATGAAGTATCAATAAACAGTTGAAGCTTTACTTTATTATTTTTCATTTTTAATGGCGCTTCTTGTACTGCTGGGAATGATGTTGAGAAACTATTTTCTCCTGAATTCGTTCTATCTACTAGTAGCGAACTATTCCTAACGTCATAACTAATAATGGTTTTTTCAGTCTCTGAATGCTGAATGAGTAAATCAAATTCCGATGAATTTATTTGTTCGAATTCAATTTCAATCTCCATTAATTTATTGTTCAAGTCAAAAAAAACAGAATTGTTCGAGTCAATGATGATTTCTTTATGAATATTCGTCTCTTTTCTTATTTTATTAATTTCTGATACAGGTTTTTGAACCAAGCGAACTCCTTCTTCGGTAGAAGTCATAGTTAACTCTCTCGGAAGTGTCATTGCGCTTCTCCACTCATTCGTCGGTACTTGATTTGCATATCGCCAGTTACTCATCCACCCAATATAAATTCTTCTTTCGTCTGGAGAATCAGACCAGGTAACACCAGCATAATTATCTCTTCCATAATCTAACCAAAGGATTGTATCATCGTCATTGTCATTTACAAAGGTTGTACCATCAAATTGACCAATGAAATATTGTGTTCTCGAACCTTCCTTAAATTCAGAGTTATCTCCAATGCTTACCAACATAGCCCATTTCTGATTGCTCTTGTCATCATCAATAGATAATTGAAATAGATCAGGGCATTCCCAAACGCCATCATGTGAACCTGCTTTATTTCCGAATTCACTTGCATACTCCCAATCTATTAAATTAGGGGATGTGTAAATGGTCACAGATTGTTCAGTAGCTAATACCATAACCCATTTATTCGTATCATGATGCCAAAATACCTTAGGATCACGATAATCTGTTATATTCACATCTGAAAGTACTGGATTCCCCTCATATTTCACCCAAGTTCTTCCATTATCAATACTATAAGCTAAACTTTGTCTTTGACGAGGGCGATCAGAATCCGGATAGTTATCAGCACTAGTATAAATAGCTACCAGTCCAGGTTGATCATCGAAAAATCCAGAAGTATTATTCCAATCAACAATTGCACTACCAGAAAAAATCGTTCCATGTTCGTCTGGAAATAATGCTATTGGAAGGTGCTCCCAATGAATTAAATCTTTACTAACCGCATGGCCCCAATGCATTGGACCCCATGTTGTTCCAAATGGATGGTGTTGATAAAACAAATGATATTCATCATTGAAATAAACCATACCATTAGGATCATTCATCCAATTTTCTTCTGGTGTAAAATGAAATTGAGGACGATACTGCTCTTTATATTTTTGTGCAACTTGATTATATTGTTGTTTCATATTTTTCACCTTTTCTAGTAATATAATTTTCTACCATCATTCAAATGGCTGTACCCACGTCATAGCAACGTACAGCCATCATAGTCATGTTATACGAATCTATTATTGCTGATTTCGATCATAACCTGCTTGTTTAATTTCTAACCATTCTTGTAATCCAAGTCTGTCTAGTTCAGCTAAATGAGCATCCCACTCTTCTTCAACTTTTCCATTTGTAATCCATTCTGCTTTTTTCCTTTTAATATATGGAAATAAATCCGCTTCGATTGTTGAAAGTTTATCTAATTCTTCAATTGAGAAAAACACTCTTGGATAAATGTTTTCTGCTTTCATATCTGGAACCATAACATCCTTCATTAATCCTAATCTCCATGCTGCATCGTCTGGTTTAGTCGTAACATGTCCATAATATTCATCCAGTATCGCTAATGGCCCACCGATAGACGTTTTCTCTCTTAATTCAACAGGAGCTGCACCATTTAATGGAAGGTGCTTTAGCAGATTAGCGCTTTCATCCAATTCAAAAATATTTTGTTGTGTTTCATCTCCATACGTACCCCAGTTGTTTTGAACAGATTGAAGTGGATCATAGAGTTCGTCGATCCATTTTGCTGTTAATTCCACGTTTTTGTTTGCACTTGTAATAACCATTCTACCTCTATCGAAGCCCATTCCATTTGTTCTTGCAACATTTTTATGTCCATCTGAACCTTCTAGGGCAGGCATTAAATCATATTTATCATTCATCCCCGTGATATTTGCTTTATCCCATGTGAAATATAAACCATAGCGTTCTTGTTTTCCTTTTGCAAGATACGTATTCCAATCCTGCTCAAATGCCTCAATATCAATTAAATCTTCTTCATATAATTCATTGAAAAATTTGATTGCTTCTTTATAGCCCTCATCTGCAGCTGTTAGTTTTACTTCTCCATCATTCGTTACAACAGTATGATCCCCGTTTTCACCTAGACCAAATGAGCCAAATAAGAATGATAAATCCTCACCACCATGATTAATGATGAAAGACATTGGGATTTCGTCTGCTTCCCCGTTACCATTTGGATCTTGGGTTTTAAAAGCAATTAATACTTCTTTTAATTCCTCAGTAGTCTTTGGCATTTTCAAGCCTAAATTATTCAACCATTCAACGTTAATCCAAGGGAAATCGTCCACTGAATGGATACTTTCTTTCCCTGAGCCTAGTTCCTCAATCCAAGGAAACGAATAAATATGCCCATCAGGTGCAGTTATCATTGCTTTATACTCAGGTGCAGCATCAAGCACTTTTTGTAAGTTAGGCATATGTTGTTCGATTAATTCTTCAACTGGAACAATTGCTCCATCTTTTGCTAGTTTTAATAATTCATAGTCACTATAACCTGCATTTAATATTGCATCCGGCAGCTCTCCGCTAGCAATGGCTAAATTTCTTTTTTCAACAAATGTATCCGCTGTATAGTTCGTCCAATCAACATGAACCCCTGTTTCCTCTTCTAATCTTTGGTAAATGAGTTTTTCATTTGGATCATTTGGTGCTAATGGAGAACTTTGAGTCATCATTTTTAATGTAACCTTCTCTTCTAATGGAAATGAAATCTCTTTAAGTTCAAAAGCCTCAGATGAAGCACTTTCATTGCTTTTATTACTACATCCCGTAGCAACTAATGCTCCGGAGAGTACCAATGCAGAAATTGTTTTATACATTTTTTTCATAGTAAACCCCCACTTTTTTTATTATTTTAAAGATCCAACCATAACACCTTTTTCAAAATATTTCTGGAAGAATGGATACATAACAATTAATGGTAAGCTGGCAATAACGATCGATGAATACTTAATCATTTCTGAAATCTTTTGCAACTCAGCTCTTGCAAGTTGATCACTAATCATTCCAGGCTGTACTTCGTTTTGAATTAAAATAGAACGTAATACCAATTGCAATGGATAGAGATCTCGATCTTCAAGATAAATCATCGCATCAAAATAAGCATTCCACTGACCGATAAAAGCATATAAAGCTAGAACAAAAATAATTGGTTTAGACAAAGGGAAGACAATTTTTAGGAATATCTTGAATTCAGATGCACCATCTATTCTTGCTGCTTCCTTTAACTCTTTTGGAATTGATTTAAAATAGGTTCGAGCTAAAATAATAAACCATACATTGATAGCATTTGGAACAATTATCGACCAAATTGTATTAAGCATTCCTAAATCTCGGACAACTAAATAAGTTGGGATTAATCCCCCATTAAAAAACATTGTAATGAGAAAGAATACCATAATTATTTTTCTACCAACTAAACCTTCTGTGGATAACGTATATCCCGCAAGAATACAAACTAATACTGTTACAATTGTAAATCCAGTTGAATAGAGAATTGAATTCATGAACCCTTTCACGATGGTACCATCGGTTAAAATTCTCTTGTAGCCTTCAAAAGTCCAATCAGATGTATTTATCTTAAATCCTTTGCTAATTAGCGCATTAGGTTCTAAAAAAGAAGCGAGCAATACATATAAGAGTGGAAAAACAACAATCATGACAATGACACTTAACAGAACTTTATTAAAAAGAAGTATTAATTTATCAGTTTTTGAATTATTCATGCTTTTTCCTCCTTTCTATAGAAGACCTTCACCTTCATTTAGCTTTTTCACCACTTGATTGACAAAGACGAGTAAAATCACATTAATAACGGCGTTAAATAATCCAACTGCTGTTGCAAATGAATAGTCGCCTGCTTGTAACCCTCTTTTATATACATAGGTTGGTATAATTTCCGCGCTTGGCAGGTTCATTGATGTTTGTAATAGGTAAGCCTTTTCAAAACCGATAGCCATAATGCCTCCAGCAGCTAGAATAAATAGCACTGCCATAACTGGTTTCAATGTGGGAAGGTCAATATGCCAAATTCGTTGTAAGAGTGATGCCCCATCAACTGTTGCTGCATCATGAAGTTGCGGATCCACATTCGCAAGTGCTGCAACGTAAATAATTGATGCCCACCCAGCACCTTGCCATACTCCAGACCAAATGTAGATCGTTCTAAATGCTTCTGGATCAGACATAAATGATATAGGCTTGTCTAAAAAAATAGATAATATCGCATTAATTGGACCTGTCGGTGATAAAAACAGGAAAACCATCCCTGAAACAACTACTACTGAAATAAAATGTGGTGCATAAAGAAATAATTGAACATTCTTTTTTACTTTAGCTCTTCTCACCTGATTTAACATGAGAGCTAATATGACGGGAATCGGAAATCCAATGAGAAGTTCAAAAGAACTTAATTTAAGCGTATTCATAAAAATTTCCATAAAATTAGGTGATGTTAAAAAACTTGTGAAATGCTTAAAACCAACCCATTCACTGCCCGTGATTCCCTTAATTGGACTAAAATCTTTAAATGCAATGGTTGCCCCATACATGGGTACATACTTAAAAATGATTGTAAGGATTACAGCAGGAGCAAGGAGCAAATAAAGAACGTAGTTTTGCTTAATAAACTCAAATTGACTCTTTATTTTAGATGCAACTTTGATTTGTTTTGCTGTTCCTTTGTTTGCCTTTACTAATTCTTGCAATTTATTAACCTCCTTATTTGAAAATAACCAATTTTGGTAACGATTTCATATTTACGTATGAATAATGTGAAATGTATGCTCATTCATTTGTTTGCCCCTCTCGTTGTTTTGTTCTCTCTCTGTGATTTCTACTATAACAAAGTCGAAACTTATAATATTTCAAAATTTTTGGTTGTGAATATTTAATTTCTTTGGTTGTTATTTGACGAAAAAAAATCCCCTGGCATAAAAACTAGAGGATTAGAAGTTTTATGGATTTTGAATATCATTTAAACTATTATTAATTTTCTCCACAGCTTCTGTTGCTGAAGCCTTTACATTTTTCCCGCCTATACCAACATCCTCAAATAATGTCTTAATCGCTTCACTTACAGCAGGATAGACAGGTGTAACTGGTCGGTTCTTAGAGTATTTTTGAGTTTGTTGTATAAATATGTTTTTCGGGTATTCATTAAGTTCAGGAAATGCATTGACTACTGAGTATCTCGCAGGTAAATCACCTGTCATTTCAACATATTTTTTTGAGCCTTCAAAACTTGTAGCATATTTAATAAATTCCCACGCTTCTTCAGGATATTTAGATTTTGCTGTGATCCCAAGAGCCCAACCACCGTTTGGCGTAACTTGATTTTTCACCTTTGGTAACGGTGCAACTCCAAAATCTTCCCCTAATTTAAAGTCAGGAAAATTCTTTTCAAGGTCTGCAACTACCCAAGAGCCCATCACCGTCATTGCAAGCTTTCCCGTCTCAAACGGATTAGGTGGTAATTCAACCGCAGCAACTTTATGTTTGTGATAGAGATCTTGATAAAATTGTAATGCCTTTAAAGCTTCATCCGAATTTAAGTAGCCCTCTGCTGATGTCGCATTAGGGTTAAGAACTTCAGCCCCAAACTGCCACAGAAGTGGAAGTTTAAAGTAAGCAGGAGCTTCACCCGCACCAAACCCCTGTGCTGGATCAATTCCATAAACACCATTCACAGAATTCGTTATTTTTTTTGTCGCCTCTAATACCTCAACCCAAGTCATCGGTTTATTAGGATCTTTAGATGGGAGTGGCACCCCCGCCTCTTTAAATAGGGGGATATTATAAAATAAGGCTACTCCAGATTCTACCATTGGTGAAAGGTAAATTTCATCTTCATACGTTAATCCCTTCAATGTAGCAGGAGGTATATCTTCAATATCACCTTCGGCTTTCATATATTGATCAATAGATAAAAGAGATCCTGAATTTGCATAAAGAGCTAAGTATGGGGTATCAATTGCCAGAATATCAGGTGGATTTCCTGCAGCGATTTCTGTTCGCAACCTTAATTCATAGTCTGCATATGGAATAGATACCATCTTAATTTCGATGGAAGGGTGTGACGCCTCAAAGGTTGAAATTAATGCTTCATACGCTTTATTTTCTGATGTAGTCCCCTTATTTCGCCAAAATGTGAGGTGAATCTTATCTTTTTCATCAATTTGATTCTTCCCTTGTCCTTTTTGGTCATTTGAGTAGGTATAATAAAAAGACAAAGTATAACCAGCTAGTATCATGAAAATAATTAAAAAAGTAATAAATGCTACTCTCTTTTTCATACGGTTCCCTTCTTTGTTATGAATTTATCTATTCAAATTTTGCGATTTACGGAATTCAACTGGTGTTTGACCAAAGTGTTTTTTAAATACTGTACTAAAATAACCTGAATTTGAAAAACCCACTAAGTGAGCTACGTCAATTATTTTAAGTTGTTTATCTTTTAAAAAAGCTTGAGCATGATCCATTCGTAAGCTGATCAGATAATCACTAAAGTTTTGCCCAATGTTGTGTTTGAAAATTTCAGACAAATACGTACTATTAATATGGAACTTATCTGCCAAAGTAGTAAGCGAAATTTCATTTGCATAATGCTGTTCTAAATAACGACGAACATTTTCTACGATTGCTACCCCATTTGAGGAGCAACGGTCTTCATGTACCTTTTTAATGATAGAGTGCGCCAAATGAATGAGCTGTTCTATGACCCTGTTTTGAGAGTTAAGCTCCCATATCCTCTGTTGGCAATTCCATATCGTATTATTTATTTCAATCGTATCAATATCATACTTTTTTGCTAAAGAACCTAACATAAATAGCACTCGATTGGCAACAAAAGAAAAGGACATAATCGATTGGTGATTCATTTCTCCCAAAATTGAATAAATAGTTTTCTTAAAGTCCTCATGATTTTCAGTTTCGATTGTGTTAATTAATTTCTTTTCAACATCAGCTGTAAACTCAAATACTTCCTTATTCATTGTCTCCTCTATCACCTGTGATTGTGAGCCTAATTGGCTTTGACTCCAAGAAAGCAATGCTGATATATAACCATTTTTACATTCTGTCAGACCAGTAACAACCTTTCCAATACCTATCACTGTTTCTATGTTCATGAATTCCTTTACATGTCGTTGAATTTTTCTAATCAATGGAGATTTAGAATTTAACTGGTTGGAATCTACTCTATGGATAAAGTGAATCATATTTGCATAACTTGCATCATAGAAAGAATAAGTTCCATCGTGTTCTTTAGCAATTTCCTTGCATAGCATTCTAAAAGGAAGCCACAGTTCCTTTATATTAGATTCCCGATCTGCTCCTCTTACTTCCACCGTTACAAACTGAAAATGTACGTCTTCATTCGCAAAATCATTTAACTGCAATTGCTGAAGCCTCTCAATTGTAACTGTGAGTTCTGACCATTCTTCCTTAACCAAATGGAGCAAATATTGTTCCCGCATTTCTTCCAACTGGTTGTGAACAAGCCTTTTCATTTGATCAGATTCGAGCTGCCTTTTCTTTTCTTTCTCTATTTCCGATCTAATTCGTCTCAAAGCTTCTACTAATTCATCAGGAGCGACTGGTTTTAAAAGGTAATCTTTCACACCTTCTATCATCGATGATCTTACATACTCAAAATCGGAATAACCTGATAAGACAATTACTTTAACATTCGGGTGTTCATGATGACATTGTTTCACAAATTCAATACCATCCATGATTGGCATCCTTACATCTGTAATGACTACATCTACCTTCATCTTTTTTAACAAGTCCAGTGATTCTTGTCCATTCGAAGCTTCTTCAACAATTTGAAAACCTTCCTCTTCCCACGCTACTTTCATCCGTAACCCTTTTCGAATTTGTATTTCATCATCAGCAATGATTACCTTCAACATGTATATCCCCCCCAATAACTTGATCGCTTGTTGAAATATCCATTTTAAACTTAAGTGGTTTATGGAAAGTGATAAACTATACCTTCCCGAAAAAAGCCTGATAGTCTCTCTAACCATATGAAGAAGAGAAATCCACCTTACTGATGGGAGTTTCTTTTTATACACAGAGTAATTTTTGTACCCTTTTCCCTTTCAGATTGAATGTTATAAGAGAAGTTTTCACCATAGTATAACTTCAAACGGCCTAATACATTTTTAAGACCAATACTGCTACCTTTGCTTTTTAACACATTGCTTGATTCATTATTTAATTCTGTATCCAGTAAGTCTGTAACGACCTCTTCAGTCATCCCTATTCCATGGTCTTCAACGATAATAAATATTTCATCTCCACAGTTTTCCGTTTTTATTTTTAGCTGGGCAAACTGTTTATTTATAAAACTATATTTTACTGCGTTTTCAACAAGAGGCTGTATAATAAATTTAATCATCGGCACAAATTTTGTTTCTGGATCTTCTTCAATTTCTACAGTAATCGCATCTTCATATCGAAGCTTTAATATATCAGTAAAATCTCGTATATAAGCGATTTCCTCACCTAATCTTACGACATCACTTTGAGTATTTAAGGAATACCTCATCATTCGGCCTAAATGAATGCTTACATTCATAACCTCTTTGTTTTTACCCTGGGCAGCTAATCCCCCAATAATTTCAAGAGTATTGTTTAAAAAATGAGGATTAATTTGTAATAATAAAGCTTTGTATTCAGCATCTTTTCTACGAATATTCGCTTCGTATTCTGTTTGAATTAAGAAATTTAGTTTGTCGATTGTATGATCAAATACTTTTATAGCATAGCCTACTTCATCGTTATAAGGTTTAATTGCCTGCATAAAACCTTTTGCTCCAAAAAAATCTCCATGTTCAATATATTTCATTGCTTTTGTAAGCTTTCCTAAAGGTCTTACAATAGTAGAGGAAAGAATATAAGATGCAATTATCGTTAAGATAAAAATTAGAGCACTTGTTATCAACAAGTTCTTTTGTAATGTATTAATTTTTAAGAACAATTCAGACTTGGTAATCTCACTAACCAGAACCCAATCACCAATTTTTAACTTTTGGAAAAATACAAGGTATTCTTCACCTTGATGAGCGGTTTCGATTAGACCTTTATTTTGTTGACTATTTGATATTTCTTTTAAACTTTTATTCAATACATAATTCGGAGTCTTGATCTTTCCTGATAATACATTTGCTCCTTTACTATCTACTAAATAAACACGACCCTTTTCACCAAGTTTGATTTTACTCAATGCTGTTTCAAGCAATGCAGATGGAATATTAACTTTAATTACTCCTGTTAAATCAAGCGTATACAAATCAAATAGAGGAATAAGATAACTATTTACATTTTCTGCAATAATGTCATTGTGGGTTTTTACCCACCGCTGGTCATTTTCAATAAAATTTGTGAACCACTCTGTATTCTGTAATGTTGAAAGATCCCCCCATACCCCGGTACCATCATTAAGAAAAACAGATATGGACATGGATTTGGAATTGTTAATCATCATGGAAGATAACTGTCTCTGCACCTGATTTTTCATTAATAATCGCTGATCACTTGTTACATTGGAAACCTCTGTTTCTGACTTCATCCATTGTTGAGTTGTTTGATTAACAAGAACCTGTTTCCCTAGGTCCTCTGCTTGTGAAGTGATTGAATCAATATAGATAGAATACTGGTCCATCATTTCCACTGTTGAATTCTTCGTTTGTTCCTCCATAATTGAAGTAAACCAACTTGGAATGATAATGGATAGAATAAGAAAAGGGATCGTTAATAATAAAGTAAAAATAATAAATAGTCGATTCCGTAATGAAAAAAGCATATAGCCTCCCAGATAATAAAAACCTTCTTTAAACATATTCAAGGCAATTGTAATTCTTTTTAATCTATTATAGACTTTTTCATCATACCATATGGTTTTGGATCAATTAATCTAACCAGTGTATTGTTCATATAATCAAATGCACGAAAAGAAAGGAAATATATAAAAGAATCATTTAAAAGAGCGACTATAGTAGCCGCTCCCAAAATATATAGAAAACTACCATGAAATGATATAGAATCTTTTTAACATTAATCTTTATCTATCCGATTCCTTATTTCCTTTCTTCATTTTACCTTCACTTTATTAAATACAACTGTTGAACTCCAAACATTTAATCCAAAATACCCTTCATTAAACGTATCGTCTTTCTTATTAATAATGAGCTTGTTGTCTAAATAAGCTTTAATGTGACTATCTTCCGTAACAACTTTTAGATGATACTCTTTATTTGTCATTAAATTTAGCTTTCCATCATCATTATAAACTACAAGCTCAGATCCAATACCATTAACAAACTTAATGAGTTTCACGACATTATTTCTTACATCAAGATTTAGAACATACGAGTTTTTCGCGGTTAAATCTGAGCGAAAAACCAAACCACCTGCACCAACTAAGTTTCCAATCGTATCTTTTTCTGGGTCATTTGGATGTGAATCAGTATCAAGTACCTTAATATCCGCTTCGTACGTAAAGTCTTTATCAGATTCATCAGCTAAAATGAAAGCATCGCCATCACTTTGTCCCTGTTTTCCATTTATTGTGTCAGCCCATTTGCCGTTAATTGTCGTCCAGCCTGATAATTTTGACTTAAATGGACTTTTTTTCTTCCATATACTTTTTAAAGGGTATATTTCCAATGATTTTAATGTAACATTTCCACCTTTACTATAAAGCTCTAATTCTTTACTTAATGGATCTGGGAAGATTTGATCTGTAATTACTGTTTCACCATTATTTCCGAATACCTCAACAGCAGAACGGTCTACAAAGATATGCATTTTTACTGTGCCATTAGTGTCAGTTAGAGGTCCCTCATGTTTGCCTACTACATTGCTGCCATAATCAAAGCTTCCAGAATTTGTTCGGTCAACGAAAAGCTGCTTAGTGCTAACATCATAACCAATTGTTGTATATTCCTTAGCTCCTTTACGAACCTTGAACCCGAATTCAGTTGCATCTGTATCCTTTATATCAAATTCAGCGATCATTTCAAAAGTATCTTCTGACAGGTTTGATAAAAGATTACGATCACTTGATATCACTTTATTCGCAAATGAAACTTTCTCTTTTCTATCACGAATACTATTTAAAGAGACTGGAGTTTGTTTTAAACGTAAGCCACCTTCTGTTTGAGTGAGCTCCATCTTTCTCGGTAATGTCGTAGAGCTTCTCCACGTTGTAGTCGGTGTATGATTTGCATATAGCCAATTGCTCATCCATCCAAGCCAATATTTTTCACCATTTTCTCCTTCAATCCCACTCCAATCAACTGCAGCATAATAATCAGCTCCATAATCAGCCCATAATACTTTATCCGCAGGATTGTCATTTTTAAACGTTTTACCATCAAAGCTACCTACAAAATATTGCATTCCAGACCCACCTGCTGGAGCACCGTCATTAATACTAACTTGTAACACCCATTTTGTTTTTCTAGGGTCACCATCAATAGGTAATTCTATTAACGTTGGACATTCCCAAATTCCACCATTACTACCATTTGTAGAAGGTATCCACTCTCCAGAAACACCAGTCCAATCTGAAATGATACCACTCTGTTTCATTTCTCTTTTTGCAGGTTTCTTTGCAACTTGGTCAACTTCATTTGGCATTGGTCCCTCATTATAAACATGAATATCATCTATGTTAATATGGCCCCAGCCACCCGTCGCATGATCAACAGCTTTAATATACAAGACTTCCCCAATAAACTCTGAAGCATCCCATACATATTTTTTATACTTTTCATCTTCAAATTTTGTATTAGCTTGACGAATTAACTCTTGATCATCAGAAGCTCTAACTAATGACACATAGCGGTTATTAATATCATTACCGCCTCCTATCATTAAATTGATCTCTCCTGAGCCGCCTAATTTAAAATAGGAAGAACGTAGTTCACCTGTTGCATCATCACCCTTGTGAAGATCAGAAAATCCCCATAAGTGATAGGTTCCTTGATGATCGAATGAACCTCCCCAGAAAATTTTAGCATCTGTCACATGATCTTTTGTAAATGCATTCCCTTGGATAGGAGTCCATCCAGTTAAATCACCTGACTCAAAATCATGGTTGATGATATTTTTCTCATTAGTCATGATATTTTTACCTAATTGGACATCTTGAAAAAGAACAGAAGAATTTGAAACATGTAACCCAAATTGCCCTTTCGAGAACGTTGAATCATTTACATTATGGATAAGCTTACCATCTAAATAAATCTTAATATTCTGATCGTAAGTACTAACTTGGACATGATAATTCTTATCTGTTTCTAGTGAAACTGTTTTTTCTGCTAGTTTAGAAGCGCTTCCATTTTCTATTTTCATAATGTTTAATTCATTGTTCAAAGAATCAAGAGTTGCAAAGTAACCATTTTTTGCATTAGCATCTGCTCGGAAAACAAGTGAACCTACTCCATTTTCACTCTTTGATAGATCAACATCAGCTTCATATAAAAAGTTATCCCCTGACTGTCCACTCATGGTAAACGCATCTTCCTTAGCAGTTCCACTTTTTCCATACAACGTATCTTCCCATATTCCATTTATTACTGTCCATTTTGATAAGTTGGTTTCAAAGTTAGATGAATTTTCAAACTCTACATTACGAAATGCAGCAGTTGAATTCCATGCAGATAAACCAAAATATCCGTAATTAAATTCATGATCTACTTCTTTCATAACTGCTTGATCATTCACAAATAGTTGAATCTCTTCATCTTCAGTTACCACTTTGACATGAAAAGTTGAAGACGTATCAAGAAGATAAGATTTTCTCGCCAATTCCTCTTCTTTTCCGTTAACAAGTTTAGTTAAAGTAATCACATTATTCTTTGCATCCAAGTTCGCCACATAGCCATTATTTGCACTTTTATCTGCACGAAAAACTAGACCACCGGCACCCTCTCGACTATTCTTTTCGTTTAGTGTTATATCACCCTCATAGCTAAATGAACCTCCTGCTTCTGAAGATATCGCATACGAAGTTCGATCAAGACTATTTGCTTGGATTCCACCATCTTGACCAAATTCACTTGCATACTCCCATTCTTTTAAATTTGAAGATGTGTAAAACATAATTTTATCCTTTGCTGCTAAAGACATCACCCACTTATTTGTATCATCATGCCAAAAAACTTTTGGATCACGCCAATCAGGAATAGGGGGATTTGGCATGACCGGATTACCTTTATACATCTCCCAATTTCTACCTTTATCCAAGCTATAAGCAAGACTTTGGACTTGACCTTTTTCCCCTGCATGAGTGAAGATCGCAACCATTGCTTCTTTCCCAAAGCCCGCTGTATTATTCCAATCAATCACAGCACTACCTGAAAAAATTTGCCCATTTTCATCAGGAGATAATGCAATCGGTAAATGCTCCCAATGAACAAGATCTTCACTTACAGCATGTCCCCAATGCATCGGTCCCCATGTTGTTCCATAGGGGTTATACTGATAAAACAAATGATATTCTCCTTCGTAATAAACCATCCCATTCGGATCATTCATCCAGTTTGCTTCAGGAGAAAAATGAAATTGATTTCGATATGGCTCTTGATAATAACCAGGATCTTCAGCAAAACTAGTTAATGGTATACAAATCATTATGAAAGAAATTAGTAACATACTAATTATTTTCTTCATTTACCCACACCCCTTTTTTAAAAGCTTTTACTATCATGCTAGGCTTTTTCCTCTTAATCGATCAATTAAGACAGCTGCTACAATCACTCCGCCTTTTACAACTAACTGCCAATAATAGTTCACATCCATTAGAGTTAGCCCGTTACTGATCACTCCCATAATTAAAACCCCGATAATTGTTCCTTGTATTTTTCCTTTTCCGCCTGTTAAACTTGTACCGCCTAAAATCACAGCAGCAATTGCGTCTAATTCATACATTTGTCCAGCAGTTGGTTGACCAGAGTACAACCTCCCAGCTAATACAACACCGCCTAAACCAGCAAGTAAACCACTAATTGAATAAACATTAATTAAAGACCTATCAACCTTGATCCCTGTTAGCCTTGCAGCTTCCTCATTACCACCAATTGCATAAATATGGCGACCAAACATTGTATATTTAAGAATGGCAATCATGACAGCATACACCAAAATCATAAGATAAATTGGCATCGGTATTCCTATAAAGCTTCCTCCACCAATGAATTTAAATGTTTCATTTTGTAAAACAATTGGATATCCACCACTAATGACATAGGCAAGCCCACGAACATATGTGAAACTCCCTAATGTTACGATAAAAGCTGGTAATTTTGCTTTGGCAGTTAAAAATCCATTAATGAGTCCTATAGCATAACCCACCGCTATACCTGATCCCATCGCGATGAAAGGATTAACACCCGCAGAAGATACCATTACAGAAATAACTCCAGAAAGAGCAACAGTTGAACCAACTGATAAATCGATTCCACCAGTTAAAATAACAATGGACATACCAGCAGCTAAAATAGCAATAATGGAAACCTGTTTTAATACATTTAATAAATTAGCAGTATCTAAAAAGTTTGGTGCTGTAAATGAAAGCACGATACACAGTAATAATAGAATCATCACCATACCTAATCGATTCCATAATGAAAGAAGCATTTTACTTATCTTTTGACTATGAATATGAGAAACTGTTTGGGTATTTCCATTCAATTACTTTTCCCTCCTAAACTTGCTAAGTACATAATTTTTTCTTGGGTAGCCTCTTCTTTTAATAGTTCTCCAGTTAATCTACCTTCGTTCATGACAAGGATTCGATCACTTACCCCTAATACTTCAGGAAGCTCAGATGATATCATTAATACAGCTAAACCTTCGTCTGCAAGCTGTGAGATAATTTTATGTATCTCAGTCTTAGCACCGATATCAACTCCTCTTGTCGGTTCATCAAGTAGTAATACCTTCGGTGATATCAGTAGCCATTTAGCGATTACTACTTTTTGTTGATTTCCACCACTTAAGTTTGACACCTGCTGATCTGGAGAAGCTATTTTTATATTTAAGTCCTTTATACAGTTGTTTGCGTTTTCATTTATCTGCTTCCAACTAAGAAATCCTGCTTTAGAATGGTTTTTCATCTTTGTCATGATGATGTTCTCTTTAACTGACATCGATAAAAATAAACCTTGTTCTTTCCTGCTCTCAGGTACATGGGCAATCCCATTCGTAATGGCATCAATTGTTGATTTAATTGTCACTTTTTTGCCATCGACGAGTATTTCTCCACTCCTTACCTCAGAAATACCGAAAATGGTTCTTACCAACTCTGTTCTTCCTGCACCCATAAGTCCAGCTAAACCGACAATTTCACCAGGATAAATTTTTAAAGAAACATCTTTCACAATGGTGTTATCGGAAATATCCCTTAACTCTAGAGCAGGTACAACCTCTTTAGAATCTGGTGAATATGATGGTTTTGAGCGATTAAATAAATCTTTTAAATCTCTTCCAACCATTAATTTCACGAGATCATCAGGATTAGTCTCGTGAATGGGCCCACTTGTTATCCACTCTCCATCACGTAAAACGGTAAACCGATCAGATATTTGAAAAATTTCTTCCATCCGGTGAGAAATATAAACAATGGCAACCCCTTGCTTCTTTAAGTCACTAATGATTTCAAATAGTTTCGTAATTTCTTTATCCGTTAAGGAAGCAGTCGGCTCATCCATTATTAGCACTTCAGCCTTAAACGATAACGCCCTTGCGATCTCAACCATCTGTTGTTGAGCAACGCTAAGTGACGAAACCAATTGACGTGGGTTAAGATTAGACCCCATCGAATCTAATACTTGTTGTGCTCGTTCATGAACTTCATCCCATTTGACCATTCCTAGTCTATTTTTGGGGAAAGTTGAGCCCAATAATATATTCTCACTTATTGTTAAATTAGGAGACAGATTGAGCTCTTGATGAATAACACTTATTCCTTTGTTTCTTGCATCAACAGGATCTTTCCAAGTAATCGGTTTCCCTTTCATCATAATAGTGCCACCATTATTGTCAGGAATATGAATCCCTGCTAAAATTTTCATGAAAGTAGATTTACCAGCACCGTTTTCCCCCATTAATGCATGTACTTCCCCTGGATAAAGCATTATTCTTACATTATTCAAAACCGTTACACCAGAAAATGTTTTACTAATACCCTCCATATTTAAAATGGGCTCTTTTGCAATTATTTCATTCTTTATTAACTTCTCTTTTAAAATCATTTATCATCACCTCTTTTAATGTTTTAAAAGACTGATAAGGTTATGGTTCCTATCAGCCTTTTGTATGAAGGAGGCTTACCAACCTTTGTAAGAATCTAATGATTCCTGTGTAACAAGCTCTACTGGAACTTTAATAAGCTCTTCAACATCTTCTCCATTTTTTACCTTCATTCCAATTTCAACTGCTTTTTTCACCATATCACTAGGCGATTGAGCTGAAGTAGCAGTAAAAGTACTTCCATCCTTAGCCATCGCTTCCGTTGCTTCAGGAGCACCATCGACACCAACAATGAAGAATTCATCTTTACGTCCAGCTTGCTCTTGAGCAATTTCAACACCAATTGCTTCTGGATCATTTATCGCAAATACGGCATCAATTGTACCTGAAGGATTTGCTTGTAAAATACTTTCCATCACAGTTAATGCCTTTTCACGATTTCCTTCACCATTTTGCTTTGCCACGACTTTAATTTCAGAATCTTTTATGACATCCTCAAAGCCTTTTATACGATCTGTTACTGCAGAAACTGGAGGTCCATCAATAATCGCTATATTACCTTTACCACCTAATTGCTCAACTACATACTCCCCAGCAAGTTTACCAGCCTGATAGTTATCTGAAGTTACTGTAGCATCAACACCGCCTTCCGCATTCGTATCAACTGCTATTACAGGAATTCCTTCAGCTTTTGCCTGTTGAACTGCTGCTGCAATTCCTTTTGTATCAACTGCATTTAATAGAATGATATCTACCTTTTTAGTAATAAAGTTTTCAATTTGCGAGGTTTGCTTTGCTAGATCATATTCAGCACTTTCTACAATTACTTCAGCGCCTAGTTCTTTACCCGCATCCTCAACTCCTTTGCTCATTGATAGAAAGAATGGATTTGCTAATGTCCCAACAGTTAATGCAATCGTTAATTTCTTTTCATTACCCCCTTCTCCTGAAGCGCTTTCAGAAGATTGGTTTGAATTGCTACAAGCAGTGATAAGACCAATTACTAATACCAGCAAAATTGAGACTAGTCTTTTTACATTCCTTTTCATACTGTTCACCTCATTATGATTAATAGTAATAAATGAAAATATAAATGATTTTGAAGTATTTACTCTACCATCGCATCACCTCATGATTGTTCCTATCTAATCGATCTTTACAGGGTTACAGAATTTTGCAGATCAACTAATATAGGTACAAAATGTTTTACACTTGTTACACTCTTCAATTTGATAGCGTTTTCATGATGTGTACTTAATTTACCAAAATTTTCAGTTGACTTATTTCGAAATTTTCGGAATTTAACCTTTAAAATTTTAAGGTGTTTAATTTTTTTAGATTCATTGAATTCAAATACTATTTCAAACATGTTGGAAACAAAAAAAATAAACCCATCTATTGATAGGTCAATTACTAATCTACTGTATTCATTTTTTTAGTTCATTTTTATAAAAAGGTGAATACAGACTACTTTATTTCAGCAATCTTTTCTGGAAATCTAACCTCTGCTCCACATTTCCTTTAATGATGATATCGATTCCACTGTCAATATGCTTTTCAACATTTTTCCCATTTAATTCCTTCTTGGCCGTTTCTACACTTAAATATCCCATATCATAAGGATTCTGTGCTACAGATCCGGGCAGATCTCCCTCTTCTATCAATTTAATCATTTCGTTTATTCCATCTGCTCCTATGATCGGCATTTTAAGATCATGCTTTTCAATCACCTGAAAGGCAATTAATGCCAGTTCATCATTGGTTGCCATTATCCCTTTAATCTTAGGATGCTTTTCTAAAATTGTTTCGATCTCCGATTTAACTCTTAAAGGTTCAGAGTATACATTTACCTTTTCTGCAATAATATTAATTCCTATAGTATCTAAACTTCGTTTGGCTCCCATAATGCGTTTAGATGCAACCGGACTATATAAATCTAATCCTATTATGGCAACTTCATTTCCAGTCTGCAGTTGCGATCCGAGCAACATTCCTGCTGTTCTACCTAAAGCAACATTATCAGTACCAATATAGGTTGTTTTATTATCCCATTGAAAATCTGTATCTAATAATAATACCGGAATATCTTGTTCGATAAACTTATCTAAAGTAGGGATACTATATTCCGGAAACATTAGGGAGATTATTAATATATCGGGTTTTTCCATAAGAATACTTTCTAACAAGTCAACTTGCTCAAAAAATGATACGCTAGTGGGTGCAACAATCTTACCCTCTATATCAAAATCATGGAATCCCTTTTTTAATCCAGCTTCTATCATTCTCCCATACTCTGAATTTAAATCTTTTAAAACAACTGTTACTTTAGGTTTTTCATCGATTGATTGTTGATATATATATGCTATTAAAATAAAAGACAATGTAATGATAAATAGAAGAAGTGTTAACTTTTTAAACATTTAATATCCCATCATTTCATATTTTTAAGACTCCGTTATTCCTAAAAAGTTTTACTTCTTAAAGCAATTTCAGTACCGAAGTATTGGACTGTAACGAAAGATATGATTGTAAGTAACGCCTCTAGCTTTAAGACAAGCACTCCTTTTCGTTACTATAACAGTATGATCAGAGGAAATATTTCAATGTTTTTGGTTTAGAAAATTTAAAATTTTCGGTAGTTCCCTAAGGAACCAACACACAAAGAAAAAGAGGCGTCCCTATACTACTCTAACTAGTGGACACCTCTTTCAGATGTTTATATACTGCTTAAGAAAAAGTCAAATCTTAATACGTAAGAGAGTTTAATTATATTCTAATAAAATTAAACTTACTTTTTTTATTAATTTATCAGTAGGTGAAAATAGGCACCCCATCTATTTAACAAGATGCTGTGACCTATACTGACTTGGCGTAATGCCTATATTTTTCTTAAAAACCTGATAGAAATATTTGTCGTTCTCATAACCTACTTTGGTTGCAATTTCTGAAACCTTATAATTTGAAGTTCTTAATAGCTCCTTTGCGCTGTTCATTCTCAAAATTGTAATATATTCAAAAATCGTCTTCCCAGCGCTTCTTGAAAACAAGCTGCAAAGATAGGCTGGACTTTTATAAAAGTGCTCCCCTAGCTCTTCTAACACAATCGGTTCTCTAAAATGAGTTTTTAAATAACTTTTTAGCTCCATAATGAGTTTGTCATTATAAGAGATTTTATGATTATTTAACATGTCTGTCATTTGACTGGCTAATCTTCTAAGCCATGCTTTCATTTCATCTAAAGAATCCAAAGAGTTAAGCTTTTCATATATCTCATGTCTTTCTCCCACTGGATTTGTTAATTCAAACTCATTTTCAATATACTCAAGGAGATTGATAGCCCACTTAAAGCATAAAAATTTTGATTTATTTGGAGAAAGCCTACTTTGCTTTGAATAATTGATGATGTGATCAATCATGTCATTTATTTTCAAAAAAACATCTGATTTACATATGGTAAAATACTGATCAATTTCCTCAATCATACTAGGACCGATTATATTATTCATATTTTCTAAATCAGTATATGTCGTGAATATCTTATTCGTAAAAATTCCAAGCTTAACTAAATCCTTCGCTTCTTGGTACGCATGGTTTACTTTGGAAAAATCAAAATAGCTTTGACTAATTCCGATGGCGACATCACTATTGTGATACTTTGATACCAATTTAAATACACCATCTAAAAAATCAGTGATTTGACTAGAGTTTGATACCAGAATTGTTATCGTTTTATCAATTGAATAAGGAAAAGCTTGTAATCCCTTTTCTGTTAATAAAGCTTTAATCCCTATAGTAATGAAATGGATTTTCTCTTCTAAAGAAGGTTCTTCCCTAAAACCTTTAAAATCAATTACAGTAAAGCTATACTCATTTACATTCCTCAATACATCGGGATGAACGTTTTGATTACCAAGAATAAATTCTAGTACCTGCTTTTCATCTAAGGCAGTTTCATATAACTTCATTCTCTTATCAATTTGTTTTTCTTCTTTGAGTTTATCAAATTTACAAATTGCTTTTTTTATAGAAGTAAGAATTTCTTCTACTTCAATCGGTTTAACTAAATAATCGATTGCTTCAAGCTCAATCGCTCTTTTAGCATAACTAAATTCAGAATATCCGCTAATAATGATAAATACAGTATCAAGATTAAGTTGCTTAGCTTGCTGGATTAAATCTAACCCATTTATTCCAGGAATTCTTATATCTTGTAAGACAATATCTGGTTTCATATCAACAATTTTTTGAAGAGCTTCTTTTCCACATGAGGCAGAACCAACAAGTTCTATTTGATTTTCGTTCCAATTAATTGCTGAATTTAAGCCTTCAATCACAATCTTTTCATCGTCGACGATTAAAAGTTTGTACATTTCTTATACCACCTTTTAGTCTGTCCTCAATGCTTCAAGCCAACTTTTAGGATGACAGTAGTGCCCTCATCAATTTTACTATTGATATCTAACCCAAATTCATCTCCATAATGTAACTTTAATCTTTCGTTTATATTTTTTAGGGCGTAGCCTTTTGAATAAATGTCTATTTCACTCGTGTTAAAGCCTTTCCCTGTATCAATGATTTTAAATAGTAAGCAATCATTCTGCATAGACCCTACTATTGTAATAGTCCCCCTACCATTTTTAGGTTCTAACCCATGGTAGACCGCATTTTCAACAATTGGCTGTAAAAGCAGTTTAATCAGTTTTTCCTCAAGAATATTAGGATCAACTTGAAAATGATAAAAGATATTATGATCAAATCGGATATTTTGAATGTCAAGATAACTTTTTACTTGTTCAATTTCGTTCTTAACGGTTGTTATAGGATTTCCATCGTTTAATGTAAGCTTAAAAATTTTTGACAAGCTTATGGCCATTTTAGCAATTGGCTTTGCCTTTGACTTTTCAGCCATCCAAAACATGGCATTTAAAGTATTGTAAAGAAAATGGGGATTAATATGGCTTTGCAGCGCCAAAAGCTCTGCTTCCTTCTCTTTCACTTTTGCTTCATATAGTCTTAAGGTTAAATCATTATTTCGATTATAAAGTTCGACAAAGCGGTTACCGATTTTACCGATTTCATCCTCTTTATTAAAATGAATGCCAGAAACGATTTCTCTTCTTTCCATTTGTTCAGTTACTAACCGCAATAAACCAAGCTCTCTCGTAATTCTGCTAGATAGATAAATTGCAAAGACGACAGAAATGATAAATGCAATTACTAGTAAGGTGATCGTGATCAACCTTATCTGATTGATATCTTGAACAACATTTTCAAAGGGAACAATACTAACAATCTTCCAATCCGTGTTCTCATTTGTATGATAGTTTATGATGTTCTTTTTGCCATCAATATAGTTAATGACGGTTCCATTATCCTTGGAACCATCAATTATCTCTGTCAGCTGTATTGGTGACATTTCCATCTTATTTCTTGAATAAAGTATTTTATCTCCATTTAAAACTAGAATATTTCCTTGAATATTGACCTCTTTAAACATATTTTCGAAAATCATTGGATCAATGCTTATTAGCAAAACGCCAATAGGATCCTTTGTTCCAAGATTTCTGATCATTCTCCCGAAAAGGAAAGGCTCGTCATTTCCAGCATTAAGCCTTAATTTGCTGCTATTAAACCACTGACCTTTCCATGGACTATCAAGTAATTGATGGTATAAGGTTGTATCCTCGATCTGACTAAATACATTACCATTCATATTGCTGTTTCCTTGGTTTACTTTTAAAAAACCATGGTTTTCATTTCCTATATAAATAGAATGAATATAAGGCTTGTTAACAACCGTGATATTACTCAATGTATTTCTTGATGATGTTTCATACATATAGTGCTTTGGGTCCTTTTTGTTATGTGTTAAGTACCGATGTATATCATTTGATAAGAAGACAATATTGGAAATATCCTCGATCTCTGCAACAAAGGTATTAATATTCCAGTTAACAATCGTTAAGAGGTTTGTGACCGTTGTCGATACCTTATTTTCAACTGACTTATTTAAAAAGGCAAATGTAATAGGACCAACAACAAGTAATGGAATGAGTGTGGAAAAAAGAGCAAGCAAGATAATTTTCTTTTTAATAGGAGAGCCTTTTATTCCGTGAAAAATGTCCATTTTTTTCTCCCCAGACACAATTTAACTCATGAAAGCACTTTCATTTTGTTCAAATTAAATAAAAAATTATGATTATTTTTAAGTATTCAAGCAATATACTCTTTATTCCTGCTAATCCTTCCTTTCAAAAAAAATATTTAATTTGAAAGGAATCCCTACTCTTTTACTGCACCTAAAGTCATCCCACTAACAATATAGCGTTGTAGAAAGAGTGAAAAAATCATCACGGGCAAGCTAAATGAAACTGCGGCCGCTGTCATAGGCCCCAGATCGAGATTATAGGCAGTTAAAAATTCCGATATTCCGACGGTTGCCGTTTTTGCATTAGTACTAGTCATGAGTAACGCAAACAGGAAATCATTCCATGCTAACATAAAAGTAAAGATCGCTGTCGTGGCTAACCCTGGGAGTGAAACTGGGATAATTACCCTAATGAACGAACCGAGCCAGCTACATCCGTCAATACGGGCCGCTTCATCAAATTCCTTTGGGATTGAGTCAAAAAAGCCAATCATAAGCCAAATCGCAAAAGGTACGTTAACACTTGTATACACTAATACTAATGCCAAGTGAGTATCTATTAATCCCATGTTTTTAATAATCATATACATCGGAATAGCAATACTAATCATCGGTACCATTCTAATCACAAGAGTGAATAATAAAAAGTACTTTCCTGTAACAGATGTAAATCTTGATATCCCATAGGCTGCCATTGAGCCTAATAAAACGCTTATAAAGGTACTTGTAATAGCTGTGATAAGACTGTTTGCAAAATATTTTCCGACTGGCAGGTAATCAAACATATTTCGATAGTTTTCAAAAGAAAACTTAGACGGCCATAAAGTAGGTGGGGAACTTACTGCCTCTGCTGATGGTTTTAATGATGTTAAAAGCAGATAAACATAAGGTCCTAGAAACAACATTGCTAAGATGCAGGTTAATGAAATGACAAATAGAAGCCATAGTCTTTTCTTCATCTTGTTTATATTAATCGATGTATATCTTGAAAGCTTTGTTTTATTTACTTGTACTTCCGCCATCCTGATTCACCTCACGTTCATTAAGAATGATTTTTCTTTGGTGACCAAATCTTTGAAATAAAGAAGGAGCTTAAGATTAGTAAAAGAATAATAAATATTACTGCCATGGCACTCGATTGTCCTACCTGTCCATAGCGGGTTAAGGTTTTATACATATACGTACTTAAAAGCTCAGAGGAAAATCCAGGTCCTCCTTGCGTTAATACCCATACAATATCAAATGTTCTTGCTGCGTCTATTATTCGAATTAACAATGCAACTGATGCCACTGGAATTAGTGAAGGCACAGTAATGTATCTAAATTTGTGCCATTTATTTGCACCATCAATATCAGCTGATTCATAGAGAGTTTTTGGAATACCCTGAATTCCCGCCAACAGAACAAGCATGATGAATGGAGTTGTTAGCCATATATCAGCTATAATTGTTGAATAAATAGCATAGCGAGAATCAGACAACCAGAGAATTTGATGTGGATCAGAGAGGATTCCTATTTTGTAAAGCACCCAATTGAAAATTCCAAATTGGTCATTTAGCATAAACTTCCAGATGAGACCTGACACTAATGGAGCAAGCATTAACGGACTAAGCAATAATGTTCTGATTACCTGACTTCCTTTAAATGCATGACTTAACAGGAGAGCAAGGATGAGACCCAGGATAAATTCCACGCCTACTGCAACACCAATATAAACAACCGTGTTCCATAGGGCCTTTAAAAATCGTTCTGAACTTAAAGAATCAATATAATTTGCGAGTCCAACAAATTCCTTTACACTAGGATTCATTAAGTCAATGTGATAAAAACTATCCTTCACTAAAAGGGTAATTGGATAAAGTAAGAATACAAGCATAAACATAGCTGCTGGCAAAAAGAACAATGTGGAAAGTGTACTGTTTCTTAAATTCATAATAAATCCTCCTTTCTACAAAAATAGTGAATCTATTCTTCTTAGAAGGGGTCTCTACCTATCTATCATTTATAATAGGTAGAGATTTCTACTTTCTAATGCCCACTTTATTTTGGAGGTAATATCCCTTTAATGATTTCCGCTGCCCAGTCTAGCGCTTCCTGAGGTGTCTTCTCTCCTGAAAGAGCATATTGAACTGCTGGTATTAGTGCTTCACTTTCTATCTGCTGCCATTCCGTAATATCTGGACGATTTTGCGTTTGTTCTCCACTTAACGTCGTCATTAAAGGCTCTAAATGTTCATATCCTTCTTTTTTGCTATATTCCTCAAAAACAGATACTCTCGCAGCTACTCCTAATGTTTCCATAAATAACTCATTCTTTTCATAGATAAACTCCAAATATTCCTTGGCGATCTCTTGTTTCTTCGAAGAACTTGGAATTACCTGATACCACGGACCAGGAACAGCTCCTATCCCCGCACTTCCTGCAATCATTGGTGCACTTCCAACTTTTCCAGCTACTTGTGATTGCTTAGGATCATTTGATGGAATATAAAAGTGTCCCCAGGCAATCATCATTGCAGCTTTACCACTCCAGAACAATTCAGAGGTTTCAGCTGATGCGATTTCTAGTGCACCATTCGGTACAGATTTATCGGTATTTAGAATATCTGTTAAAAATTGCAGTGATTCAACATATGGTTTTGTATTCACAATAACTTCTCCATTTTTGTCTATAACCAAGGATTCAGTTCCTGCTTGTGTCGCATGATCAAGCCAACTTGCTACAGCATCACCATTATTTGCACCAAATACTGTTGTTCCATACATATCTACTTTTCCATCTTGATCTGTATCACCAGTGAAGAATTTTGCAATATCCCTATACTCAGTCCATGTTTTAGGAGGATGTAAATCATACCCATATTCAGCTTTAAATTTAGTTTTATTTGTTTCATCTTCAAATAAATCTGTGCGATAAATGATATTTTTTGCATTTGTCCAGACTGGCATTCCATAGACTTTATCCTGGTAACTTCCTCCTGATATAAGACCTGGGAACAGGTCCTTTTCAATTTCGTTCGAGATCATTCCATCAAGAGGGAGTAAACCTCCGGCTAAAGCAGGGAACCATAAAATATCAATTGTTGCGACATCAAAGGCGCCTGCCTGTGAAGCTACTTCAGCTTTTAATTTATCGTATACACCTGTATAAGGAACAGACTCAATCTTTACTTCGTAACCCGTTTTTTCTTTAAACTCTTCTGCAGTTTCTTTAGCAACAGTAAATGCCGGACTACCTCCCTCTACAAGTACAGTGAGAGATTTGTCACGATTAGAAGACTCGCTGCCTCCGGTTTCTTTACCGGAACAACCATATAAACATAGTGTCACTACTAATAGTATTGAAAGAACACTGAATATTCCTCTCCTTTTGAACATCTATAAAACCTCCTTAAAGTGGTTTTTCATATCTATTTTAACGATCCCATAAACCATGTTCAGGCCATCTTCTAGGAAGTCTATCTTTTACATCAGGAAGTTTTGGTAATGGCTTATGAGGCTCAAGTTGATACCAATATGCAACACTTGAATAATCATTAGCTTGATCATTCGCATGACCATGTTCGATTGTAGCACGGATTGATTTTGTAAAACGGATCGGATCCTCAATATGGAATCGATATAAACTCCATTTTCCAAAATGCTCCTGAACATCGCTTCCTAACGATATTCCATGGTATGGACCTGCATACTCTCCACTAGGAAAGCCCCATGCCGCGTTAAAGTAATCTTCAGTTCCTGTTCCATGAAGAGATGGTGGCCATTCTTCTCCATCAATGAAGAACATGTCATCACCCTCGCCTGGCCAAGTAAACTCTTGATTGGAAGCATCGAAGTTATCAATATTTAATACACAACCAACATAGTGACCTTTTCCTTCAGCATCGAGAATAACATAGTTATCATCTCCAGTAAGATTTTCTCCTGGTAGATCCCATGGAGCTGGATTATCTATTTCCTTTTCAAATACAACTTTTTCACATGGATTTTCTCGATTCCAGGTAGCATGAAATCTCCCAACATCATCAGGTATTTGATCTTTATTATCATAACTTTCATAATCTACATAATAGAATAGATTTTCAATTTTTTTATCACTTTCATTGATTAATTGAATTCTAGCTCCATCTCCAAATGGCATTGAAAAATAACTATTCATTGATGCTGCAAAAGGTCCCTTAGGTCCTCGCTTTTCCCCCATAACCATGCTCAAAGGTAAAGAAACGTAATGTTTACATGTCGCATGCCCGATTCCAAAGAAATCTCCTAAAGGAACTCTTACACTCGGGTTTTCCTCACCATCCCAATACATTTCAAGAACTAGCTTACGTAAGTATTGTTCTGCATAACATCTAGTCGTCATCCAAATATGCTTAATACAACCTGCACCCTTTATATCAGCCATAACCGCTGTTTCACCTGGCTCTACAACTTTAAAATCTCTATTTCCTCCAGTACGGTCATAACTAGATTCTCTTTTGGAGCTCGCTTCTTTAATAAATGGGAGTCCTCCTAGTGGACTATTGGGTTGCCAAACATTCATTGTTTATATCCTCCCTTAATTTCTTTTTGTTTGTTGAATACGCTTACATTAACTAACCATGTATTAAATACTTTCTCTTTTTCTTCACCCCCGGCTATTTCCTTCTACATTTATAATTGTAAATTCAATTTAGACTTTGCGAAATTCTAATATCTTTAGATAAGGTTAGTTATATTTAGAAGTTTGTTATTTTTAGGGATTATATGTCCTTATTCTTACACACAACCAAAAGCCTACGGATCTAAATAGATCTGTAGGCTTTTTTAAGAATTTGAAGTTTAATATTTTAAACAATTAAAGATAGTTACTCGCTATACCTCAAGAAAAAGAGAATTCTACCTAACTTTAATTATTTAATAAAACCTTTATAATGACGTTTCACTAACTGACTTTCCAGCTGTTTCATCGTCTCAAGCGCAACACCAACAACGATCAACAAACTAGTTCCACCAATCTGAGCCGATTGAGGAAGATCAGCAAATTTAATAAAGAAAACAGGAAGAACAGATATTGCTGCTAAGAATAGAGAGCCAACAAAAGTTAAACGATATAATACCTTTGTAATATATTCTTGCGTGCTTTTTCCTGGTCTAATACCAGGGATATAACCGCCTTGTTTCTTTAAGTTTTCAGCCATCTGTTCAGGGTTAACTTGAACAAATGTATAGAAGTATGTGAAAGCAAGTATTAAAGCAATGTAGATAATCATACCGACAGGCTGTGTGTAGTCAAAGGTTTTCTGAATCCAATCTGTCACATCGTTAGGGCCAAAGAATGCAGCAATTGTTGGTGGTGTAATTATGAAAGAAACTGCAAAAATTACAGGTATTACACCCGCAGGATTCACTTTTAATGGGAGATGGGTTGAATTTCCTCCACGCATGTTTTGGTTGCTAGATCCTTTTGCATATTGAATTGGTATTTTACGAAGTGCTTGTTGGATAAAGATTACTCCTACCACAACAGCTAAAATTGCCAATATTAGAATAGCAACCGTAACAATTCTTAAGAATAGTTGGTCACCAGCATCCTCAAATTGTTGAGCATAGATTTGGTTCATAGTTGACGGAATTCCTGCAACGATCCCAGCAAAGATGATAATGGAAATACCATTTCCAACACCTTTAGAAGTGATCTGTTCTCCTAACCACATTAAAAATGCTGTTCCAGCAGTTAATACAATTGCAATTAATAAGTATGTACCAATCCCTGGATTCTCAATAAGCATTCCACCTGACTGAGTATTAAATCCGTAGGACATACCTAACGCCTGGATGAAACCTAATATGATTGTAAAGTATCGTGTAAATTGAGCGAGCTTACGACGCCCAACATCACCTTGCTTTGACCACTCAGTGAACTTCGGAACAACATCCATCTGCAGGAGCTGAATGATGATCGAAGCAGTGATATATGGCATAATCCCCATCGCTAGGATCGAAAAATTATACAACGCACCGCCACCGAATGTGTTTAAGATTCCGAATACATTAAGCTCATCCTGTGCTTGAAGAACATCTGCATTGACATTTGGCACAGGAATGAACGTACCAAGACGAAATACCACTAACATTAAAAGGGTAAATATGATTTTACTTCTAATATCACCCACACGCATAAAATTGGAGATTGTTTTAAACATTAGATCACCTCTAGCTTTAGCTCTAATATAGAAATCAGTTATTTAGAAAAAAACGAATAAAAAATGAAATACATAAGTCAATAATTGCAAAAAAAGCACTTGTTACGATCACAGTTGATAGAACTATAATTGTATATCTAGATAATTCTTTTCTCTTTGGCCAACTGACCTTCTTCATTTCACGATTTATATCACCGAAAAAATTCACAATACCCTTTTTTTCCTCCACTACTACATCTACTTTAAGCAAGTCCCTTGAAATAAAAATCACCCCCTGATTTTTTATCAATAGTTCTTTTTTATTAATTGTAATATATATATTCATATTGTAAAGCGCATTCACAACTAAAGAAATAGAATTTATTTTGAGAAAAGTATAATTTATTTCGTTCTCTTCAAATAAGTAATCTTCTGAAAAATTATGTACGGCAAATTTTAGTCATATTCATATAAAAAACTAGCTTCTTGTCCTAAGACTTGGAAGCTAGTTTTTTATCGTTTTTCATCAGTTAAGAAAGTATAAAATTTTGTACTTAGTTTAGGTGTCTAGCTCCAGCGCCTATCGCCTATCAAACTTCAGATCATCTCCCTACGATAAGTCAACATCGGTTCGCTACGCTTACCGTGTTTCCTTTATCCCACTTTAACGGGCAGTAGAAAAATGATCAAAGAACAATAACTTGTGAGTTAGCTGCCCGTAAAAGTCCGATAAGTCTCGCTATCCATTAGGATGAGGCCCTAATGGAAGTCTCGCTTTATCTCAGTCGATGCTCCTCCAGTTTGTACGGCGATGACCAAGGCGCTTGCGCTTTTCTTTCTATTTCAATTGTTCTAATAGGTTAATCAATATTATTGTATTTTCCTCAGGAATAGATTTTCCACTCTGAGCTTTCAATTGATTTTCATAAGCATTTAATTGCCCATTCATTGCCTGACTATTACCCTTTGCTGCTGATTCTTTCGCAGATTGAAGCTTTTTCGCTAGTGACCCAGCTACTCCTTCATTCGTGACTAATGCTTCTGTTAAACGACCTAAACTATCAAAGTCAACAGTCACTGTAAATTCGATTTCAGCTTTCGCTGTATTACCAGCATTATCAGTCGCTGTTGCAGTGACTTTATTAATTCCCAACTCAAATTCATAGGCTGGCCCTTCAACATTTTCGCATTCTTTTGATACAATCCCTGACAGCTCATCACTAATACTGCAAGTGATTTTAATAGACGAATCAACGGAGTAAGTTTCTTGATAACCCGTAAACTCTATCACTGGTGCAGTAGTGTCTAAAGTTATCTTCTGTTGATATGACTCGCTGATATTTCCAGCATGGTCTTTAAATTCAACAAAGACTGTTTTCTCTCCATCACCAGCTGGCAACGTTATTTCTAATGATGGTTTAAATTCCTCCCATTCACTCCACTCTTTTGCATTAGTTGAATAGCGTACCTGACTAACTCCGCTTATATCATCCTTCGCTTCTAGAGATAAAATGACAGTTGAATTATTAGTATACTTCGCACCATCATTAACTGTAAATTGTCCTTCTGGTGGTGTAGAATCTTGTTTTTTCTCTACTGTGACGACACT
Organism: Metabacillus sp. KUDC1714; assembly: GCF_014217835.1. Lineage (NCBI taxonomy): Bacteria > Bacillati > Bacillota > Bacilli > Caryophanales > Bacillaceae > Metabacillus > Metabacillus elymi. The sequence goes on along the minus strand of NZ_CP055263.1, from coordinate 3,301,461 downwards.
AACTGCCATTAATCCACCATCGACTGTTGTTGCACTGATTTTCGCGCTTCCTTCCTTCAGTGCAGTTACTTTCCCGTTTTCATCAACAGTAGCTACTTCTTCATTATTACTTGACCATACAACAGCTTTATTGACTGCGTCATTAGGTGCAACTGTTGCACTAAGCATTCCTGTTTGACCCTCTGACAACTTCAATGTTTCCTGATCAAGTGTTACACTTGTTGGAAGTTGTTCAGGATCTAAGACTTCAACTGCTGGAACATTTGCAAGTAAAGCCTCATGCTCAGCCTTTGTAACAGGAATTACGGTTCCATGACGCGGACGTTCTGGTAAGTCATAGTCTTCTGACATTTTCCATTCACCTGACTGCAAATCGGTTGTTTCAAAAGGAACATATCCTCTGCCGCCAAATTCATCAATAAACATATACCATTTTTCTTCAGTATTTGATTTAAAGATTGTAGGCCCTTCACCAGCACTTATTGAGCCTTTGCCAATCCCTTCTTTAATTAACTCGAAGTTAGGATCAAGTACTGAATCCCCTACTTCTTGGAAAATGAATTTACCATTTGGTGAAGATGAAGTATTGTTTCTTTCATCCTTCGATAATCGATAAACTTTATCGTCATGTTCGATCATTGTTGTATCAATAACTGAGTATCCACGATCAATATATACTTCAGGTTCAGTAAATGTATAGAAATCTCGTGTTTTACTGTACATCATTTTGTTATAAGTTGATCCACTATGGTCTTCATTGTCGTATAGCTTTGATGCCCAGAAAACAACATATTCTCCTGTCGAGTCATCGTAAAAGATTTCAGGTGCCCACGTATTTCCTGCCTCTTCTGGTGCAACTTCGACCATTCTTTGCTCAGACCAATTAATCAAATCGGTGGATTCCCAAACCATAATCGATCGACTTCCTGATCTTTGAGCCCGATCCCAATTCCAATCACCATTGATTTTTAAATCAGTTGCAATTAAATAGAATTTATCTCCTTCAGGAGAGCGAATGATAAACGGATCTCTAAGTCCCTTTTCACCTAATTCAGACGTAATGGCTGGTTCTCCATTGTTTAACTGTTTCCATTTAAGTGGATTGTTACCTTCACTTAAGGAGAAATAAATTTGCTCGCCATTCGTGTAGCCTTCGCCTGTAAAGTAACTGAAAACGTAACCTTCAAATTTTTCTTTTTTCGGCATTTCTTTGACATTTGCTAAAAATGCCTTTGTAATCGTCTCGTTATTTAATGTAATTGTTGCTGTTAACTTAACTTTAGTATTTCCTTCACCATGTTCAGGACGGGTTACCTCGCCAGTAGCTGTAACGATCTTTGAATCACTTGATTTCCATGTGATCGTTGACCCGTTTTCTCCGGATGTCGGTAAGGTTACATTTCCGCGAACATCATGAATGTTACGCACCTTTAATGCTTCTGCATCTGTTCTGACTGCGACAGAATCATGCGGTTTCTTTACTACAGTTACTGTAAATTCTTTTGTTGCCTCGTTGTTTCCGTCTGAAATAGTTGCTGTAATGGTTACTGTCTGATTTCCTTCTTCAAAGGACGGTCTAGTAACCTTTCCTTCATTTGTTATGATGTCTTGATTTTGTGATTCCCAAGTGATAGTTGTTCCGTTTGCTCCTGCCTTAGGGAAGGATAAATCTGTTGTGATTTCATCTTTGGTTTCGTTCTTATTAATAATAGTTGAGTAGTCTAATTGTTTAATTGCATTTTGAAGTAGTAAACCATTCATTTTAGCAATTTTTGTATCTGCTGCTTCTTTTAATTCACTCACCTCTGATGCCGTTAAGGGTCCATTATATACTTCAAAATCAGAAATCATTCCGCCAAAGTATGGATCACCAGAATAGAATGATCGTCCGATAAATCCGCTTAATCCATTACTATTGTTTATCTGTGCCAATGTATAACCATTTGTAGATCCAGTTGCAACTTCAACACCATCAATATACAATTTCAGTGTTTTATCTTCACCAGACATAACGGCTGTAACCAATTTCCACTCATTTGATTTTAAGGCACCAGTTGTTGCATTTGCCCCAGCCTCATTTTGCCAGCTTGTGATTCCAAGACCTACACGTGCAGATCGGTCACCTGAATTACGTTTTGGAGTCGTAAATAAATATTTATTGCTATCCTGGCCTAAAGCAAATATCCATTCAGCCTCATTTTTGCCTTCCCAATTTACTAATGAAGAAACGGTCACACTCTCTAACCCGTTTAGTACACCTTGAGGCATCTCAATATATGAGCTTGTGGAACCGCCTTTAAAGCCGATAACTCCTGTTTCATCCCCTTTAATCAGTTCAGCGTTCTGAGGATTGACAAGCTTCCCTTCAAAATTACCTGTACGATCTACTACTTTTGTACCTTCAATATTGTTCATATCATAATCAAGAATTAACTCAGCTTTTTCCGGCTCCTCAACTGGAGGTTCCGTAACCTCTTCATCTGCTAAACTAGCAACTTCTTCAGCATTAAGAGCACGGTTATAAATTCTAAAGTCATCAAATTTCCCGTTAAAAAGACTGTGGTTTTCGTTACTAGACTTACCTAAATAGTTCATCGTTGTTTCTAATAGCATTCTTGGCTCTACATTATAAGTTGAGCTCCTAGAAACTTCTTTTCCATCAACATATAAAACGGCGTCAAACCCTTCAACCGTCATCGCTACATGATGCCAATTTGCAGTAGTAAGCATTGGAGCTCTCACAGCATATTTATAGGTACTTCCTAAAAGAGAATTTTGATTTGCAAATTTTTCGGTGAAAGGTGTAACAATGGCAAATTCCAAGTTACCTGAATCACCCTGTGTACTTAAATACATCGTATTACGGTTTGCAATTCTACCAGTATTAGAAGAAAAATCAAAAATTCGTTGGTTTGCTTGATCTCCCTGTACTTTAACCCACGTAGACATTGTCATACTTTCTAGATTAAGGTCTTTAATTGTATTTTCTGGTAACTCAACATATCCCGAACTTCCATCTAATTCTACTGCTCCTGTTGATTTACCAACTGTGTCAGTTGAATCAATCTTAGATCCACCTACTAATTTTGCATCAAAACCATTATTTGAAACATCTTTTACAGTTGTTCCATCAATATCTTCCTTGTCAAATGTATAATGTACTACAGGTTCTTTAGATTGCTCAGGTGCAGGCATGCCATATTTATCTTGAAGGGCATTATATTCCGCGCGAGTGATTGGAATAACCGTACCATGTCTTGGTCCTGGCGGCAGCGCATATTCAGATTCTGAAAGTAAATTGTTGACAAATTGTGATCCATCTTCTAAATCTGTAGACCAACGTACATGATATGGCCAAGAATCTAAGAACATATACCATTTATCATCATGGATGTCTTTAAATATTGTTTGACCTTCATTGTTTCCTTGATGACCGATAAGTCCTCTGTTTCCATCTTTTGTACCAGAGATCACATCGTATTGGAATCCATTTTCCTTGATCCCATCTTTATCCTGGAAGATATCTGTTGCTTTCTCGTAATACACTCTATAATTGACTTCAGATTTTGTAAATCGATAAAGAGTGTCGTTATTTTGGACGATGCTTGTATCAATCGTAGGGAAGCCTTCATCAATAAACACTTTCGGTTCAGAGAATGTATGGAAATCCCTAGTCGTTGCATAATACATTACATTGTACTGTCCTGCCGGTCTTCCATTAGGGAAATCACCATATGTTTCTTCATTTTTCATTGAAGAAGCCCAGAATACAACGTATTCACCAGTTTTTTCGTTATAAATAGCTTCAGGTGCCCAAGTATTGCCACCAGTTTTAGGAGCAACTTCTACCATTCGCTGTTCGCTCCAATTTACAAGATCATCAGATTCCCAGATCATAAGGGAATGACTTCCAGTAATTTGTGCTTGGTCAAAGTTGGTGCTCTCACCCATTTTTAAGTCAGTTGCCAACATATAAAATTTATCCCCTTCAGGAGATCGAATGATAAATGGGTCTCTAAGCCCCTTTTCACCCATATTTGATTGAATAACGGATTGACCATTATTTAATGCTCGCCATTTTAATGGATCTTCTGCAGTAGCGAAGGAAATTTCCTCTCCACCTTCGTATTCACCAGTAAAATAGGAGAAGAAATAGGCATCATAAGTCAATTTGCCAGGATTTTTTATCACGTTAAGATTGAATTCTTTTTTCGTTTCAGCGTTTCCATTCGAAATTGTTGCTGTTAATGTAACCTTTGTATCTGCTTCAGGTCTTGTTACCATGCCAAGGTGATGAGCATTATCAGTTGCTTCTGCAGATCCTTTAACAATTGTTGAATTTGAGGATTCCCATGTAATGGTACTTCCATGTTCACCTTTAACTGGTAAACTTATGTTTCCTTTTACTTGATTTACATTTTGTAAAGTTAAGTTTGCAGCATCTAGCTGTACTATTTGTTCATCCGCATACTCTTTTAAAACGGTTACAATAAAGGGTTTCTTAGTAGTAAGTCCTTCATAAGAGATAGTAGCTGTTAATTCAACTTCAATATCCGATTCTGTTTTATTAGGACGAGTAACTGTTCCGTCATTTGCAACGACTTCAGTGTTACTTGAACTCCAAGTAATATCTACTCCATGCTTGCCCTTTGTAGGCAGTGCGAGATTATTCGTTATTTTATCAATGCTTTCATCACCGCTACCTAAATATTCAGCAATATCAAGAGATTCTGAGGCATCATTTATAACAAGCTGATTGATCTTATCAATTTTACTAGATGTTTCTGTATATAAATCAGTCACCTGTTCATCTGATAATGCACCATTATATACACGGAAATCACCGATCATCCCTTTAAAATATGGATCATTTTTAAAGATTGATTTCCCAAGAAATCCAGAAAAGTCTGCTGATGGATCAATAATCTCCGATAACTTTTTCCCACCTGCTGATCCTGTTGCTACTTTATTCCCATTTACATATAATGTCATCGCATTCGACTTTTCTGAGAAAACAACAGTTGCAACTTCCCATTTTCCAGCTCTCATTGTCGATGTCCCTTTAACTAGTGATTCATTTCTCCATCCAGCTTTGGAAATCCCTGTTGCTGCTACATTTCCTGAACCATGTCGTGGCGTAACAAAGAAATATTTATTCCCATTCTCAGCATCATCTGTCGCTGCACCTAAACCAAAGATCCAACGATTTGCTCCGTCATTATTCCAATTCACAAGCGCCGAAATGGTTACATCTTGTAAACCGGTTAATAAATCTGAACCATCTTCACTTTTTGGTATTTCAATATACCCGCTATTTGAAGTCGAGCTTCCACCATTGAAAGAAACATATCCAACTTCTTCATTATGAACCAATTGACCATTTTCTGAATTTTTGAATGTTCCATCAAATGCTATATCATTACCTGATACATCCTTCATAGTAATTTGATCACCATTTTTAACGTTTGATTTCATATCATAATGCAGAATTAATTCAGGGCTTGTAGAATTCAATTCTTCCGCAAATGATGATTGTGGGACTAATCCTGAAAAAGTCTGAAAGATCATAATCGATAATAGAAAGATAGAAAATCTTTTTCTATTTTTCATTTTTTCACTCCTTCACTATATTAGTGTGACGATACTGATGTTTGATTCGTCTTACTTCTAGCTACAATTACTCTTTGCAATACAATAAACAATAATAATAATGTTCCAATTGCAATCTTTGTCCACCAAGAGCTTAATGTTCCCTCAAATACGATTACGGTTTGGATAATACCTAAAATAAGTACCCCAACAACACTACCTGCTACATATCCTGCACCTCCTGTGAGCAATGTACCACCAATTACAACAGCGGCTATCGTATCAAGCTCCAGACCGTTTGCATGTAGTCCATATCCTGATAGCATATAAAAAGTGAAAATGATGCCAGCAAGGGATGAACAAAAACCACTAACTGTATAAATTAAAATTTTTGTTTTCGCTACAGGTAGTCCCATTAATAATGCTGATTGTTCACTTCCACCTAATGCATAAACATTACGTCCAAATTTAGAGTAGTGAGCAATAAACATTGCTGCAATTACTACTAGCATAGCGATTATTACACTTATGGAAATAAAATTCCCTCCGCCAACTGGGATTCGAGTACTAGCCATAAAACTAAAAAATCCATGGTCGATCGTAATTGATTCAACACTAATTAGATAACATAGCCCTCTGGCAAGAAACATTCCTGCAAGTGTAACGATAAATGGTTGTAAATTAAAATATTGAATCAGGCATCCCATACAAAAACCCAGTATTGTACCGACAAGTAGACTTGTTGGAATAACAAGTACGGGTGATAATTGGGCATTCATTGTAAGACTGGCTGCTACCATACTTGTTAACGCAATGATGGAACCAACAGAGAGATCAATTCCCCCTGATAAAATAACAAATGTCATTCCCACTGCAACAACGATCAAGAATGCGTTATCAATAAACAAATTCAGAAAAACTTGTGTTGAAAAAAATCCAGTATATCTAAGTGAGCCAAAAATAAACATCACGATAAACAATCCGATTGTTGCTATTAAAGGGAGATGTTTAGAATCTAATTGTAATTTTTTCGTCATGATACCGACACTCCCTCACTTTTCTTTTCTGTTTTTTTCGCTGTAAACCCGCCAAAGACTTTCTTTCTAAACTCAGGTGATTGTAAAAGACAAACAATCAATACTACAATTGCTTTTACGACAAGATTTATTTCTGGAGCAATTCCTATCGAATAAATAGTAGTAGTTAAACTTTGAATGATAAGAGCACCTATGACTGTTCCCATCAAATGAAATCTACCACCATTCAATGATGTTCCTCCTATTACTACAGCTAGAATAGCATCCAGCTCATACCAAAGCCCAGCATTGTTTCCATCTGCGCTTGCTACATTTGAACTTAAGATTAAACCAGCAATTCCTGCACATAATCCAGAAAACACGTAAACCATTAATAAAATATTTTTAGAATTTATTCCGGAAAGACGGCTTGCTTCTGGGTTCGTACCAACCGATTCAATAAATAACCCCATTGCTGTTTTTCTAGTTAAGAGTGATGCAACAGCCAATACAGCCGCTACAATAAAGATTGAAAAAGGTAGCATTAACAAGTGACCACCACCGATGAACGTATATGGATCATAATAAACGGTCATAATTTGTCCATCTGTGATTAATTGAGCAATTCCACGACCTGCAACCATAAGGATTAATGTTGCAACGATTGGTTGAACCCCAATTCTAGAAACAAGTACACCATTCCATATTCCAGTTAATACTGAGATACCAATAACTAAACCAATTGCTGTAAAAAGTGGTACTAAACTATCTCCACTTGCACCACTTACTGTCATAGCACCTACTGCACCAGCCATTGCGATGACAGAACCAACCCCGAGATCGACTCCTTTTGTAGCAATGACAAGAGTCATTCCAATTGAAACCAATAACAATGGAGCCCCTCGATTAAGAATGTCTATTAGACTACCAGTTAAATAGCCATTTTTCACTTCAATTGTAAAGAAATTTTTATCAAAAAATAGATTTATTAATAGAATGATTAATAAAATGACTATTGGCCAAAATAATTTTGATTTCATCACGTCATCCCCCAGCCATTGCCTTCATTATGTCTTTTTGTGTAATTTGCTGATCATTCTCAATCTCGGATACTTTCTTATGATCTCGTAGGATCGCAATTTTACGACAAGTACGTAACACTTCTTCTATTTCAGATGAAACAAATAAAATCGACATACCTTCTTTACTTAATGAGAGCATTAATTTTTGAATTTCCGCTTTTGCTCCTACATCAATTCCTCTTGTAGGTTCATCTAAGATTAATAATTTAGGATTCGTAATCAACCATCTAGCAAGCAAAACCTTTTGTTGATTTCCACCACTTAAATTTTTGATTAATTGCTCTGGATTTGGCGGATTAATGTTCAATAGTTTGATATATTCATCTGCAATTTCAATTTGCCTTTTCTTTGGAATATATTTAAACCATCCTTGAATTCCTTGCATAGCTAGGATCATATTTTCTCTTATTGTTAGGTCTGCAATAATTCCCTCTGTTTTTCGGTTTTCAGAACAAAAAGCGATTCCATTGGAGATAGCTTGTTTAGGGGAAGAAAGATTTGATTTACTACCATTTATCTTGATTTCACCTGTATCAGCTTTGTCTGCGCCAAACATTAATCTTGCTAATTCCGTTCTACCTGAACCAAGGAGCCCAGCAAGTCCGACAATTTCACCTTCATGTATATCAATATCAAAAGGTGCAATTTTGCCTTTTTTCGAAATGTCTTTTCCTTGCAAAAATAGCTTTTTCTTATCAAAAGAATTTCTACTAGTTCCTTTTTCTGTACTATTAAGCTCGTTTAAGTCTTTACCAATCATCTTAGAAACTAATTCAAGCCTTTCAATTTCATTTGTCTTATACTCACCAATCCATGTGCCATTACGTAAAACTGTTAGTCGATCTGTAATTTCATAGATTTGATCAAGAAAGTGACTAACAAAAACAATTGCTAAGCCTTCTTGCTTTAATTTTCGAATGACATTAAACAATTGGTTAACCTCATTTTGATCAAGGCTTGATGTTGGTTCATCCAAAATAAGTACTTTTGCAGATACTTTTAGGGAGCGAGCAATCGCAATCATTTGCTGAATTGCTACAGAATAGGAAGACAATAGCTTTGTTACATCAATATTTAAGTTTAGTCTTGTTTTCAATAACTCTTTTGCCTGTTTCGTCATTTCTTTCCAATCAAGGCGGCCTCTTTTCGTAATTTCTCGACCAATAAAGATATTTTCTACTACTGATAAGTTTGTACATAAATTCACTTCTTGGTATACCGTGCTAATCCCTAAGTTTTGTGCTTCAAGTGGATTTGTAACGCGAATAGATTTACCTTCTAGAGTTACTGAACCTTCATCAAACGTATAAACACCTGTTAATACTTTAATTAATGTTGACTTCCCTGCACCATTCTCCCCCATCAAGGCATGCACCTCACCAGGGTACAGTTTTAACTGAACATTTGATAAAGCTTTAACTCCTGGGAACTCCTTTGTTATTCTTTCCATTATAAGAACCGGAGTCTGTATCTTCACAATTTCCCCTCCTAACAATCTTTTATTTTAATAGCCACTAGTTAGTTAATAGTAAAGGATATACTATCTATCTAGTGGCTATATTTGTTATTTTATTTCCCTAGTTTAATACTCTCGTGTTGGGAGTAACTCCTCAGCTTGATCCATTGTGTACATGCTTTCTTCTACAGCTACACGCTTATCAATCTCTTCACCAGCTAAATGTGCCTCAATTAAATCAACCATTTGTGGACCAAATAATGGGTTACACTCAACTGTTACGTTCATCTTACCTGCTGCCATTGCTTCGAACGCACCTTTCACTGCGTCAACACCAATGATTTTAATATCTTCACCTGGTTTTAATCCGTACTCTTCAATTGCTTGAATCGCACCAATTGCCATATCATCGTTATGAGAATAAAGAACATCTATGTTTTCTCCATCTGCTTTTAAGAACGCTTCCATAACTTCTTTTCCTTTTGCACGAGTAAAGTCACCTGTTTGAGATTTTGTTATTTTTAGATTTGGATGATCTGCGATTACTTCTTCAAACCCTTCTTTACGGTCAATCGCAGGTGCTGAACCGACTGTTCCTTGAAGTTCAACGATATTGACATCACCATCTACATCAGCTGTTTCCTCAACTAACCAATTTGCCGCTTTTCTACCTTCTTCAACAAAGTCTGAACCTAAGAATGTTACCCATAAGGAATCATCTTCTATATCAACAGCACGGTCAGAAAGAAAAACTGGAATTCCTGCATCCTTCGCTTCTTGTAACACTGTTTCAAAACCTGTTTCAACAACAGGAGAGAAGACAATTGCATCTACTTTTTGCGCGATGAAAGAACGAATGGCCTTAATTTGATTTTCTTGCTTTTGTTGGGCATCTGAAAATTTCAATTCATGACCTGCAGCTTTAATGGCTTCTTGCATTGACTTCGTGTTTGCTGTTCTCCATTCACTTTCTGCTCCAACTTGTGAAAAGCCTATTACTAACTTATCACTAGACTTAGAATCTCCTGAACTAGTACCAGACTCTGTTTGCCCCCCTGTACCTGATGAGCTACATGCTGATAATAAGAGCATAAGTGCCATCATAAGTAGTAAAATCATTTTTCCTTTAAGTAATTTCTTCATAATTTGAAGCCTCCCCTTTTTCTTCAATTCAAAAGCTTTTTAACTTTTTTGAATTTGTATACTCTGATTATAAAGCGTTTACAGACAATTGGTGAATGGAATAACTTTCGAAAAAATTGTACATTCATTGTGTATTTATTAATCATAGACTTTTTTAAACTTCAAATTCTTTTTAAAAATTGCATTATTTTTCGCCTAAAACTTATAGATAATAATTAGGAAACCAAATCTTATCATTTCCACTTAAAGCTAGCATACTAAATTATTTGGATGTAAGATTGCTATTATTAACATGCTTTTTACTTATTCTACTTTGAAAAAGAAAACAGACATAGAGGATATCCCTATGTCTGTTTAAAATATGGGCTATTTATTTACTTGATATACTTTGTTCTGATGTTGTAAATTTCCAATAATCCATATTAAATAAGTTGTTTTCTCCTTCTCCTTTGAACATGAAGAATATATTGTGTCTACCGCTAACGTTCTTTACTTTGGTTTTCATCAGTTGCCATTCTTGGTCTCCACCAGTAGGTTTAACGTCGAGCGTACCAATAACTTTACCAATTGGACTGTCCAGGCGAATTTCAATTGTACCGCCTGAAGTTGACGCAATATTTGTTTCGAAAGATACAGCTCGATTTTTTCCAAAATCTGCTTGTGATACAGCAATCCATTCTCCATTATTGATGTCCGTTACATTAAGGTTAATGCTCTCTACCAAGCTGCCAGGTGCTTCGGATTTCTCAGTCGATATTCCAGCATTCCATGCGATTGTTTCAGCCTCGTTCCTCTTATATGGATCAAGGCTGGTAACCTGGGATACACCTTTCATATCTGCTTTGACATCTTTTATATGACCATTCTCGTCATATTCAACCTTATTAATGTGAGGAGAACGGTACCCTTGAGCAGTCCCTAATTCTTTCGCTAATGTTTGTGCATGATAGGTTATATACGTTTGGCCTTTAAACTCAAAGAAATCTTGATGATTGTTTCCTCCAACACCAAAAAATAGATATGGATTTTTAAGTGCTGTACCTACATATTTAAATGGACCCATCGGATCTTCACTTATCATATAAGCAATTTCACCAGTCTTCGGATCGTCTGCCTCACGTACACCAGAGAAGTTTGTACTATATGAATAGTAGTACTTACCATTACGTTTGTGAATACCTGAAGCTTCGAACAAGAATGGTGCATCAATTACTTTTGCTTCCCCTTCTGTATGAATCATATCATCACTTAACTTAATAACTCTAGCAGTTTTCGGAGATTCAGCTTGTTCTTGGGTTGGTGGTGAACCTGGTACACCTCCGCCGTAATACAAATATGCTTGACCATCATCATCGACAAAGGCTGCAGGGTCAAAGAGCCACGTTACCCCATCAGCTTCAGGTGTATTCCGGGCTACTAAAGGTTTTCCAAGCGGATCTGTCCAAGGCCCAATAGGACTATCTGATGTAAGTACACCAATACCTGACGCGTTATTTGAAAAATACAAGAAAAATTTATCCTTACCTTCAATATTCCTATGTTCAACAGATACCGCCCACGATTGAGTCGCCCATTTTGCTGCGCCATTAGGTCCTGCTACAGGAATTGCACCGTGGTCAGTCCAGTTGATCATATCATCAGAAGAAATGACGGTAACTGTATTAATCTTGCCATAGGTATTCGGTACGACATTTCCGTTTGCATCATATTCGTACTGATCATTCGTTAAATATATATATACCCTTCCATCGTAAACCATCGCATGTGGATCGGCCCCAAATTTATGGCTGATAAGTGGATTGGCATAACCAGGAATCTTTGCAACTGCACCTGTATCCAATAGTTTTAATTCAATGTTGGCTACTGCATCATGTACTGAATATTCAATGTCTCCACCATTAACCTTGATATAATTGGTCCTGATAACTTCCGTATAATCGGATGTCACAAAATCTTTTACTTTTAATTTAATCGTTGCAAATAAATCAGATTTTTTATGTGAGAAGCTTACATTACCACCCTTTACATGAAGCATTAAATGATTATTAGAATAAGTATATGAACTTGCTCCATTAATATTTTTTGAGTTGAATTCCACCCCAGTCACAGTTAGACTATCAGGGATATTGAATGATGCAGCAATGGAGGTGTATCGTCCTTTTGACAACTCATCCAATTTCACTGGGACTTCTAACTCTATATTTGGAGCACCAACGACTTCAAAAACATCTTCTAACTCCGCATTCAGAACTGTTGGTGATGTACCTGTACTTCTTTCATTTATTTGAGCAAATGATGTTTTATTTGGTACAAAATTCAGTAACATTGAAAACATTACAATCAGTAAAAACAGCTTCTTATACATTCTTATAAATCTCCTTCTACTAAGATTTTATTTATCAATAGGATTTTAAATCGAATGACTCTTAGAATCCTTTTTTCCTTTTTAGTAAGTAACATAGTTTAATTATTTAGATTATTTAAAACTAGTAATTTTATGAAACGCTTGTTTTGGAAGCTGATTGTCATCAAATAATAACGGCCAATTCTTTCTGCCTCTTACAGGGAAGTTGTCTAACCATGTATAATCATCTGCAACACCCCAGAAGGTAACGCAACTGATTACGTCCCTATATTCACGTAACAAAGCAAACAATTGCTCATAGCGTTCCTCTTGTAATGCAACCATTTCAGTCGTTGGCTCTTTTAGATCTGTTCGTCTGTCGGTAGTATCAAATACCGAAACATCTAGTTCAGTAAGCTGAATTTGCAAGCCAAGGGATGCATATTTTTCAATCGCAGCACGAATGTTATCTAACGTTGGACTAGTTAAATTCCAATGTGCCTGCATGCCTATTCCATGTAGTGGAACATCTTTTTTGAGTAAAGATTTTACTAATTTATAAATTTTGTCACGTTTTTGTGGGTGACTCTCATTATAATCGTTATAAAAAAGCAATGCCTTTGGATCAGCCTCATGGGCAAACCGAAATGACTTTTCTATAAAATCTTCTCCTACGATATCCAGATAGTTTGATTTTCTTAAAAAGAGATTCTCACTATCATCAATTACCTCATTTACAACATCCCAACTATGAATACGGCCTTTATAACGACCTACAACAGTTGAAATATGCGTTTGCATTCGGTCTAATAGCAAATCTCTTTTTGCAACTGAACCATCTGGTGTGGTAAACATCCAATCTGGAGTTTGATTATGCCATACCAATGTATGACCACGCATCTTCATTTTATGTTCTTCGGCAAAAGCTACAAATTGATCAGCCTTTTCAAACGTAAATTTATTTTCCTCAGGCTGGAGATTTTCAGGTTTCATATCATTCTCAGCTGTTATACTGTTAAAATGTTTGGTTAAGAGTTGTTTTGAGCTTTCAATTGTACGTTGATTGATAGCGGCACCAATTGAAAAGCAATCACTATATACGTCTGAAAAAGATGGAATATTCAACTTAGATTGTAGTTGACTCATATCTTTCCCTCCCTATGGTTAATAGAATTTATAAATATAAGTTACAAAGACCAGCTTTTTCCTTGATTAAGCCTAAACGATTTGTTATTAATCTTTTTTTATATAAGGCTATTTTGACTTTCTTCTTATCTAGAAAAGAGGTTGCCCTTTCATCTTGAAAAGGCAACTTCAAAATGGTTAATCCATAATTGACCAATATGCAGGTTTAACGTTGTAATCTGGATCAAAAACAAATGGTGCATCTTTACCGACTCCGTTATTGTACTGTTGTGCACGACCGTCTAACCATGTATGGTTATCAGCAATGCCCCAGAATGTGACATTACTAATCTTATTATCTAATTTCTCATATAAAGCAAATAAAGCATCATAACGTTCAGCCTGTGCTTGGAGCTTCTCTTCTGGAATGGCTTCATAAGTCTCATAAGCAGGTCTTGGCGGCCAACCATAAAGACTAACATCAAGCTCTGTAATTTGATTATCTAATCCAAGACTTGCAAACAAATTAATCGAATCTTCAATCTCTTGAATAGACGGCCAGCCAATTTGAATATGAGACTGATGCCCAACTCCATCGATCGGAACTCCCTGCTCCAGTAAATCTTTCACTAGATTATATAAGTAAGTTCTCTTCGGCTCTACTTCTGTATTGTAATCATTGATATAAAGCTTTGCATCTTTTCCGGCGTATTTTCTAGCTGTTTCAAATGCAACCTTAATATAGTCAGTGCCCGTAATTTGGTACCATGTTGATTCACGTAAACCTTTTTCATTCTGTGGGGAATCATCGATTACTTCGTTCACAACATCCCATGAGTCTACATCATCTTTATATCGTTTAACGATTGTTTTTACATGGGTTTCTAAGCGCTTTAATAAAAGCCTTGTATTTTTCTCGCGTTTTTTTGGGTCTGTCTCATCTACCATTTGATTTCCTTCCTTATCAAGGAAAAACCATTGTGGCACTTGGCTATGCCAGACCAGAGTATGAAAACGTAAGTCCATATCATTCTCTTTAGCAAACTTCACGATTTTATCAGCCTCTTCAAAGTTAAATTTTCCTTCTTCTGGCTGTATATTAATAGGCTTCATTACATTCTCTGCAACGATGCTATTATAATGGCGCTTTAGTATTTTGGCAGTCTTTCCTTCTAATTGATAAGGCTCGACGGCAGCACCGATTGTGAAAGAATCTTCATATCTTTCATTAATTGAAACTACGTTTAAAGCATCTAATGGTTTATCTAAAGCAGATACACTATTTGTACCTAGAGGTAATAATAATGCTATTGCTAATCCAGAGAAAATTTGTTTTCGTAATATTTTTTTCATGTCCTTACTCCTTTACATTTTTTAAGATTTTTAACATTAGAAAAGATTAAATTATTTAACTGCACCTAAAGTCATACCCTTTACAAAGTACTTTTGTAGAAATGGGTACACACAAATAATTGGTAGACTCGCTACAATGGTCATAGTAGCTTGAATAGACTTAGGTGTAACAGCTTGGACAGCGTGTTCACCATTTGCTTGAGCAGTATTCCAATCACCATTTGAAGTTGCAGTATTCTGAAGAATTTTCATTAACTCGTATTGCAATGTCGTTAAATTCTCATTGCTTGAGTTATACAAAAATACGTCAAACCATTGGTTCCATTGTCCTACAGCAACAAATAGTGCTACGGTTGCTAATACCGGTAAGGACAGAGGCAACACAATTTGAAAGAAAACCCTAAAGTCCCCAGCCCCGTCAATACGCGCTTGTTCAAAAAGACTTTTTGGAAGGCCTTCTATAAATGAACGCATGATTATAAGATTGAATGCACTTATTAATCCCGGTATTATATAAACCCAAAATGTTCCGATTAAATGTAAATCTCTCATTAAAAGGAATGTTGGAATTAACCCGCCATTAAAATACATAGTCATAATAAAAATAATTGTTACCGACTTTTTAAGAACAAATTTTTCTTGAGCAATCGCATATGCCACCATTGCAGTACATAATAATCCAATTCCTGTACCAACAACTGTTCTTGCTACCGATACGAAAATTGCCTGAATGATCGATGCTTGAGTAAATACATATTCATAGTTTCTCCAAGTAAATTCTCTTGGCCATAAATGGATTCCACCTTTTACAGAATCTGTTGCAGCATTAAAAGAAAGGGCTACTTGGTTTAGAAAAGGGTATAGCATGATGACACTAAGTAAAATCATAAAAATAATGGTACAAGTGTCAAAAACTACATCTTCTTTCGTTCTCATCAAGCTCTTCCTTTTTTTCACTCTTAACATTCTATATCCCTCCTAATATAAACCGCCTTGGCCCATTTTTTTCGAGAATGAATTTGCGGCAATCAAGAATATTAAGCTAATAACCGTTTTAAACACTCCTGCTGCCGTGGCCAATGAGAAGTTAAACATGGAAATACCATAGTTGATGACAAATACATCTATATTTTCTGAGAACTCTACGTTCTGTCCATTCCCTAATAAATATTGAGGTTCAAATCCAGCCTCAATAATGTACCCAATATTCATAATTAAAAGGATCACAATTACTTGCTTCATGCCAGGAAGTGTAATATAGCGAATTCTTTGTAAACGAGAAGCTCCATCAATTTTGGCTGCTTCATATTGTTCTTGATCAATCATCGAAATGGCTGCTAAATAAATAATGGTATTCCACCCTACATTTTTCCAAACTTCTGCAGCACCTAAAATCCCCCAGAAATACTCTCCGATTCCAAGCCAAAGAATTTCCTCATCAATAATATGAAGCCCTATCAATATTTCATTAATGACTCCATCAATAGACAATACAGATGAAACAAGTGCAGCTGCTACAACCCAAGAAAGAAAGTGTGGCAAATAGCTAATCGTTTGAACGACTCTTTTAAATTTAAGATTTGTTAATTCATTGATTAATAGAGCTAAACCAATCGCGGTTACAAATCCTAAAACTAAATTAATGATACTTTGAGCCAACGTATTCCTTAGTACTCCTAAGAAACGAGCATCTGTGAATAAAAAGGTGAAATGTTTAAAACCTACCCATTCTTGTTCTGAAAAAGGACGAGCCGGCTTAAAATCCTGAAATGCCATTGTCCATCCCCAAACAGGGAAATATTTAAAGATAAAGACCCAAATCACAAAAGGCATTGTCATCAATAATAATGCTTTTTGGCTACGACATTTTTTTAGAAACGCTTTCATTCCCTTCGCTTCATTTGGTAGCACTGTTGGAGATAAAAGTGCTTTTTCTTTCGTTTGCGCTTGCATATTTGTCCCTCCTATCCTATTCAATAAGTAAACTCTAAAAATTCATTCCATTCGTCGCAAAATTTACGTTAATAGAAAGAAGGCTGAACTTCTTTTATAGATCATTCAGCCTTCTTATTAAGTTCTTTACTACTTCATAAGTGAAGCTTCTTTTTTAACCGATTCCTCCATTACTTCTTCATAGGCTTTATATGGAAGCTTTTCAAAATCTTTCTTAAATTTGTTCCACTCGGAATCAAAATCAGATGGATTCGAAAGTATAATATCTGGATATGAACGTTTGATTAAATCACGAGACTGTTGATCATATAACTGTGCCTCAGATCCTGTCTCGATCGTGGCATCCCAGAAAGGAAACCATGGTGCTGGTTCTGGCTCAGTGAATAAATCAGTAAACGTTTCAATGTTATATGCTTTTAAAAACTCTTTATCCACTTCATCATAAGCAAGCTGGGCAACTTCAGGCTGCACATTTGGATCAACAGAGTTACCGTCATCAAATGTACCACTCATAATTGGCCAGTACCAACCAAGTGCAGAAAACCCAAATTCATCTCTAAACTCTTCTTTATTAACTAAATCAATTTGTTCTTGTGTTCGAACAAAACGCCCTTCTTCATTTACATCATATGTTTCTCCCTCTATACCCCAAGTAATTAATTTTTGGGAATCAATTTTAGCCATATGATCTAAAAATTTAATAATTCTAATTTGATCTTCTTCAGAAGTTCCTGTTGTTAATCCCATCCCTGGAGAGGTTACAAACGATTCCGGATTCAAGTATTGGTCTTTGATTCCTTCCTCAAATACAATAGGGAATCCCATAAAATCATTATACGGATCATCATCTTGTTCAAGAGTATCTAACGCTGTACCTGACTCCCATCGAGGTCCAAACCATCCTACAACTCGTCCTGAGGATATCTTCGCTAAATACTCATCATAGTTTTGTGTAAAAGATTCTTTATCAAGTAGGCCCTTTTCGTTTATTTGATTTAATTTCCCTAACCATTTCTTTGTAATATCCTTATTATGGAAAACAGATACATCTAGTGTTTCATTATCAACAATGATTCCTTCCTGTTCACCTGATAGAAAGGCTGGAGGATCAAATAGTTGCCCTACATGCCAATCATATTGTAATAATGTATATGGAATTGTTTTTGCACCGTTTGTCTTTGGGTGGGCTTTTGCATATTTTTCAATAATATCGAAATATTCATCTATCGTTTTAGGATGTGGATAACCTTGCTCTTTTAGTGCTTCACGTTTTATAAAAAATGCACTCTGTCCTATATTTGGTGGCTTTATATATCCATTAGATACACCAGATGGTAGAATATAAATGTTTCCATCCTCTAGTTTCATTTTTTCCCAAATTGGTTCATATAATTTTCTTAAATTTGGAGCATGCTCTTCTATAAGATCATTCAGTGGTACAAATCCACCTGCATCTATCACATCAGCTGTGGCATTTTGCGCATTAAGCAATTCCGGATATTCACCACTAGCGATCATTGTCCCGATCTTCTGGTTACTGTCCCCTACAATATGCTCAATATCAAAGTTAACACCTGTTGCCTCTTCGAACATTTTTCCAATTTTGGTATCACCCGTATTGACATCTTTTCCTGTAGAAGATGCATTAAAGAATGTGTAAGTCAAAACTTCTCCGTTTTCACTAGAGTTACTTTCTTTTCCACTCTTTTCTGCATTCGTACATGCTGAAGTGACGAGCAACATGACCATTAGTGCAAAAGCTAGAATTCTAGATTTCCTTTTTAACAATTTAACTCCCCCTTTGTTAAAGTTAAGTAATAGCTAAGCAACACCGATACCACAATATTGTAAGCACTTTCATTATAACTTTCATGCTTATCTTAAGTGACCATATAAAGTATAGTTTTTACTTTGTAAACTTTAGTACCTTATGGAAAAACGAAAACATCAGAATCAAAAATACATGTAAAAGATATAGATTATTGGGTGGATATAAAGAAAAGGCAACTTATTGAGCACTTAATCTATCATGATTTGCTACCAAAAAAAAACGAAACCAACACACATCGATCATACGATCGACATGTATTGGCAGGCAGCAAAGTTTATTTATCATCTACTTAATAGGGCTATTTTTGAAATGGTAAAACGATTTTAACAGTCGTTCCTTCTCCCTCAACACTTTTCACTTTAAAATCAAAATGATTTGAATAATGCAGCTTTAAACGATAGTAAACATTTTTTATTCCCACATGTTCTCCAATGTTTTCAACCTGTTCTATTGATCGCATTAACTGTTCAAATTCCTCTTTTTCCATCCCCTGCCCATTATCTGTTATCTGACATATTAAAGTATCACCATCACGTTTTATCGATATGTTGATCATTCCGTTTCCTTTTATCGGTTCAATTCCATGTATACTTGCATTTTCTACAAATGGAATAAGAGACATGTTCGGAATAATGCACTTCCTAGCTTCTGGATCAACGTCAATATGGTATTGCATTTTGTCATCAAATCGATAATATTGTATTTCTAAAAAGCATTTTATTAAATAAATTTCTTCGTCTACACTGACCCAATCTTTTCCCCAAATGAACGATTTTCTAAGCATTTTCGCCATATTATGAATGATTTTTGCCGTTTCTTCTTCATTTTTTAAAATACTTCTCATCCGAATGGTTTCCAATACATTAAATAGGAAATGTGGGTTAATCTGACTTTGTAAGGCACTTAATTGTGCTTGTTTACGTTGTAATTCTAAATCCTTTTTTTGAATATCTGCTTTATATACTTCATTGATGAGCCTCTTAATTTTAGATGCCATCCGATTAAATGCTTGGGTAAGCTCACCAATTTCATCCTGGTAATTCACACCCTTTATCAGTTCAAAGTTTTGATCTTCAACTTTCCTCATATGCTTTAAAATACGTAATAAACGTACATGAAGAGAGCTTGTAATATAAACAATAAAAAGAGATGGAAAGACTAAATTGATAAGAGCGAAATAGAGAATAAAATTTCGAGAACCCTGAACCTCTTCAAGTAATACCTTCTCTTGAGCAACACCCACTACCTTCCAATTATTTAAATAAGGAACATTAAAGGGTACTTCAAAAACTAACATATCCTTTGAAAATGTAATCGTATCATACTGAATATTTCCTTCTGACCAATTTACCTTTGGATTTGTTGAATATTCAATTGTTTCTTTCTCATCCAACAAATAAATATCACCCGGAAATGTCACATTATGAAAAATACGATCCATTATTCCAATATCAAATTGTAATTCTAATATTTTCTGTGTGGAATCTTTCGTGGTGAAATAATCCATTTCCCTTATTAAACTAAATGTATCTAGTTTTCCTGATTCTCCAATTCTACGAGTCAAAACTGGATAAGAGCTTCTTATTGACTCTGAATCCTTATACCAATGAGACTCTTTAACAAGGGTATCAATTTTATTGACACCCCCTGCATAAATAACCGTATCATTATTTGTGTATAAATTTAGTGAACGAACAGTCGAAAAAAGTGGCACTTCTTTATAAATTCTACTGTAATAATTATAATAAGCATGGATAAAATCGATGCTTGATTCATACTTGGTTTCTAAAAAATTATACAACTCATATTCCGTATATAACTTAGATGAAATTTCGACTGCATCATCTATCGCTGTTCGGAAATCATTCGATATTTGTTTTAAGGAAAGGGAAATATCATTCATCTTTTGTGCTCTTACATTGTTGGAAGTAATTTCATAAAATGCAATGTGCGTTAATGTAATTGGAATGAAAACTGATACAATATAAATGATTAATAGCTTATTTCTTAATCCTATATTATTAAAATTGAATAGATTCATTTTATCTCCATCTCAAAATCTTCCTTTATAGTTTTTTTCGATATTGAGTTGGGGTCATACCAGTCGTTTTCTCAAATTGAGTGACAAAGTAATCAGGATTTGAAAAGCCCACACTTTCTGCTACCTGATAGATACGCAAATCGGTCTGTCTTAATTGTTTTTTCGCTTCATTTATTCGGACTTGTAGAATATATTCTTTAAAATACATGCCATATGTTTTTTTAAATAACTGCCCCATGTAAACCGGGTTCATATAAAATGTATTCGCTATATGTTTCAATGTAAGATCATTTTTATAGTGTGTATCAACATATTTTTTGATCCTTCGTATGTTTCCTGAACCACACTCCTTGTTCAGTCGATTTAACAGTCCAGCTGCCTCTAATAAAAAGTCTAGAAACATGTTCTTAATCTCAATCAAAGTACTAGGCAG
Organism: Metabacillus sp. KUDC1714; assembly: GCF_014217835.1. Classification (NCBI taxonomy): domain Bacteria; kingdom Bacillati; phylum Bacillota; class Bacilli; order Caryophanales; family Bacillaceae; genus Metabacillus; species Metabacillus elymi. The sequence continues at coordinate 3,280,095 of NZ_CP055263.1, read as the reverse complement.
GTTGTCCCAATTTAACATGTTCTGTAGTGTAGTTAAATTTTTTTCATCTCCATCCATCGACTGTAAGGTTTTCACCACTTCATGAACTACCCGATTTATAGAAGTCCTTACTGCATCTTTTGCGAAAGCCTCTTCTTGAAACTGTTCAAACATCATGACAACATCTTTTCTAATCTCAGAGATTAGATTTTCTTCGATATGTTCCATTAACGATTGGTATTGTGTTTGATCAAGCTCAATGTAATTAACAGACCTATTTTTTGTGTTACCATATACGATCGGTTTTTCGGATGCTTCCACATACTTAAATTGCAGAGCTTTTATTGCCGTTTCATATGATTCCTTTATATCAATTGCATCATCTACAATCCTTCCGACGTAGATGGTGACATCTGTTTGTAAATGTATCGTGAGCTGAGCCTTTACTATTTCTGAAAAATGAAAAATCCCCCCGCTAAATGGTTGAATTTCTTTATTTGTGACTAGTAGGCCTATTCGGTTACTTCCGTGTTCACGAAACAAAGTAGTAGAATTTACAGCCTCACCATGAATAGTTCTACTAATAATTTCACGAATCTTTATCGTATTTACAGCCACATTATTTATTTCTATGATGATATAGGCAAATCCAATTGTTTGATCAATATTCAGTTTTTTCACACAATCTTGGCGGAGATCTTCTTCAAGTTCGATTGTTAATAAATCATTGAACGCAGTCTCTGCAACAATATTTTCTCTGTTTCTGTTTAACTGTAATTCTTTCGTATACTTATCTGCTACCTTTCTAAGTGTCTCTTCAATTTCCTCTTTATCTACTGGTTTTAAGATAAAATCATGTACACCATACTTAACAGCTCTTTGGGCATAGTTAAAATCACTATACCCACTAATAATAATGAAATTTGGGTTTGTCTTTTTAAGTTCAACTGTATGTTTTATTAATTCCAGACCATCTAAGACAGGCATCTTAATGTCTGTAATGACTAAATCTGGATGAAACTTCTGAATATACTCCAAAGCATCTTCCCCATTATCTGCTTCTGCACAAACTTCAAAACCACAGCCTTCCCAATCAATAAGATTCATCAATCCTTTACGAACATATCGATCATCATCTACTAAGAATACTTTGAAAGCCACCGTAATCATTCCTCCATTCAAAAAGGCACTAGATCAATCAGCACCCTTCATTATAGCGCTTTCATTTTTCCTCGTTACCATTTTATCCCTACTAGAGTCACATAGAGGTCTGATTGATTAAGTTTGTTTATTCTATAAACTAACTATATATTAAATATTCCCATTTTTCAAACTTTCCCGGAGAACTAAATTGAGAAAATCACGACAGGAAAAATCCTTCACCTGCGGTTAAATCAAGTTCATATCCGCTTGGAAAGTTTTTATATGATTGTTTTTATTGTGTAATCAGGAAAGATAACGAAGGAAAGCACATTTCAACTATTACGAATATGTGCTTCCTTCCTGTATTCATCTTTTATCTAACCGATTACGATTATTTTTTTAAAAGATCCGCAAAAGATCTTAATAGATTACTATCTTGTTCAGCAATAGCCTTCCCGCTTTGAGCATGGAGTTGATGATTGTAAGCATTTAGCTGTCCATTCAACGCCTTTGTATTTCCTTTGGTTGCTGATGCTTTTGCTGTTTGCAGCTTTTTCGTCAGAGAATCTGCGACACCTTGTTTTGTCACAAAGGCTTCCGTTAATCGGCTTAAACTATCAAAATCGACCGTTACTGTAAATTGGAATTCAACTTCTGTTGTATTTCCTGCTTTGTCGGTTGCTAAAGTTGTAAATTTATTGACTCCTACCTCAAACTTATAGGCCGGTCCTTCCACATTTGGGCATTCTTTAGAAGCTATTCCTGACAGCTCATCCACGATCTTGCAAGTAATCGTAATTGACGAATCGATCGAATAAGAATCTTGATGACCGATCAATTGGATGACAGGAGCTGTTGTATCAAGAATAATCTTTTCTTGGTATGTTTCACTGACATTTCCGGCTTGATCTTTAAATTCAACAAATACAGTCTTCTCTCCATCTTCAGAAGGTAACTTCAATTCTTTTGATGTTGTGTATGCTTCCCAATCTGTCCACTCTTTTCCGTCAGTTGAATAGCGCACTTGATGCACTCCACTGCTATCATCCGTTGCCTCAAGAGATAAGGTGACAGTTCTTTCATTTGTGTATTCGGCACCAGAGTTAAGAGAAACTTGACCTACTGGACTTTCTGTGTCTTTTTGTTCTGATTCTCCTATAATGATCGTAGCAGTCACCGTTCTATTTTCAGGAAGAATCTCTCTTTCAGGTATCATATCTAAAACTGGTGTCCCGTCCGTTGACCAGTGTACGATTCTTGCAGATATATTTCGTTGACCTCCCCCAGCAGGCATCGTGTGATAAATGTTAATCAAATTTCCATCCTCATCTAGTGTATATGAATTATGTCCTGGTCCATATTCTCCAGGTACAGATTCTGAGTTTAGAAGCGGATAACTATTTTTTGTCCAGGATGCAGGGTCTAATAAATCACTTTCTTCATTTGCTGTTAACATACCTATTGAATAGGTAGTATCTACTCCTGAAGCTGAATAAGTGAGAAATACTTTATCTCCATGTTTTAGGATAAATGATCCTTCTACAACCTCTGTTGTTAGACGCTCCCATCCAAAATTAGGTTTGTTTATAACAACAGGCTCAGTCGTTAACTTCCATGGTTCTTCAGGATTAATCTTTGCAATTAAAAGAGTAGAAATTTCATCCGGTGTTCCAGCCGGACCTCCATAATTATAAATGACATAATGTTCATTTTTATGCTCGAAATAGGTCATATCATAAGTGAGACCTGATGTGGAAAGGAGTTCTCCATCTTTTTTGAGTACCCTTTTTGGTGTTTCCCAGTCTGATGGTGAGATTGGATTTCCACCATCCTTTAACTTCATTACATAAGATTGAACGGTATACCAATGCGGACTGCCACCGGCAAAGAATACATATAAATCACCATCTATTATATGGAATTCAGGCGCCCATAGGGAACCAGATAATTCTCCTGATGGATTACGGTTGAATATTCTATTAACTGGTGCATCTTTTAAGTCTAATATTGTGTCTGCTTCCCGAACATCTAAGTAATTGAATCCGCTTTCACTAGTAGCTATCAAATAGTATTTATCGTTATACTTAATGACATTTGGATCTGCATACCCTTTTATCATCTCTTTTGGATAATCTGTTTGTTTGACAGTTCCGCTAACTGAATAAGTACCCGGCATGCTAAAATCATTTTGCGTAAACTGCTCCTCATTCCAATTCACAAACTTTTCTGCTGTTGAACCATCACTATAAGAAGCAGTAACTTTCATATTTTTGAGATCAGCAAACGTAAATTCTTGATTGTTTTCTACGTTAACTTCAATGTTCGAAACACTCGTATTGGTTACCTTTGCTAATTTTTTCGTTATTACTTTAGCTTCAGCCTTTGTAACTACAATGCGATTACTAGGAATGGAATTAGCAATATTTGTATTCACTTCATTTATTTGAAACTTAGCTCCTTCTTTCGGCTCACTAACAGTTTTAAAATCTTGTGTTGTATTAAAGTAGCTCTTTCCAGTTGACGTTTTCCATTCAATACGATATTCATCTGAAGAAGGGTCATATTCAGCAATTGGCTTAACGACTGTTTCATTTGTGTTTAGTGATACTAAACCTACTTCTTCATATGAAATTAAATCTTCTGATTTAAATAATAAAATAGATGACTGTTCAGCTTGGCTTTGAGAACCACCCTTGGTGGATCTTGTAGCAATGACACCAAAAGTTCCGTCCTTCATTCTAAAAATGTAGGGATTCACTAATTTTTTTGTTAGACCTTCTTTTGCGCTCCCAGCATTAAAATCAGCATTTGCAAATAAGACACCTGTATTATTATTTAAAGCAGTATAGTTCTCTCCATCTTCACTATAACCCAAGTGCATAGCATCTGTGACAACACTGCCACCAGCACGATGATAGCTTAGAATATAAGCTGCAGACGATTCAATTACTTTTACATGAAATTCTTTTTTTGTTTGTTGGTCTTTATAAGAAATCGTAGCAGTTAATGAGACTTCCTTCATGCCTTCTGAAGGCGAATGAATGTTTCCGTCTTTGTCAATAATCGACATATCACTACTTTCCCAGGAAATAGAGGCTACGCCACTAGTAGTAGGCAACTCATCATCCTCTGTAAGTACATATGGAATGTATAACTTTTTTTCAATCGTTTCAGTAACATTAGCTAAAGAAACAAGCGTTATCGTAAATTCCTTTGTGGCTTTGTAACCATTTATCTCAAGTGTTGCTGTTAGTTTTGCTGTCTGTTCTTCATCACTTAATGTAATGACACCAGCATTTGAAATGATATTTTCATTACTAGACTTCCAAGAGATGGTGGAACCATTACTACCCTTTGTAGGTAAGCTTAAATTGCCAAAAACGGTGGAAGTATCACCCAAAGTAAGGTTATTCTTGTCCTGGTGTAGTGATAACTGATTGACAGACTCCTCATATACGTTACTCACATTCATATCGTCTAAAGCATCCCCATAGATACGTAGATCTTGGAAGGAACCTGCAAACGTATGGTCATTTATATAATTTGATCTCCCTATATATGCATTTAATTCAGTACCAAAGTCACTAGTTGTTCTCGTTTTATTGACAGTACCTATTTTCTCCCCATTGATGTATCCGGTTACAGAATTAGGAGTGATAACAGTCGTATAGTGGGTCCATTTTCCATTGTTAGCTGTTGTATTTGTTGATGTTACCCCAACTTCGGTACTCCAAGGGGCACTGCTGTTTAAGGAGTTGGTAAATACCGATTTAAAGTTACCGCTTGGATTTGTTGGGTTGAATAACCAATAGTTTTCAGGAACTTTACTTGCATTTGCCGGTGTTCCGAAAAACAATGCTGAATAATTTCCACTACCTGTGTTACTTTTCAGCCACGTAGAAATGGTTAAACTATCTTGATGATCGAATAATCCATCTGGTAACTTAACGTAATTTGTATTACTATTCGTTCCACCAGGTAAAGTTAAGCCATCTGTATAGGTGATATTCCCAACAGCTTCTCCATGTTTTTCGTTACCTGAAACATCTTTAAGATCTTTAATTAAAGGGTAGTGTGCTAAAAGGTGTTCGTCATTACCCACTTTCGATTCTTCTACTGCTAATATTGCCTGTTGAGAAAACAAACTACTCCACAGGAGTATCGCAGCTAAGACTAATAGTTTACTATTTTTGAAAATCACTCTATTTATACCTCCCAAAGTAATATATGTTTAGTTACATGCTTCTTTAATATTGGCTGTTCACAAACTTTGTTGCTATGCCTTTTCATTTCACAAAAAGGTTCATTTCCAATAAAAACAGATAATAAAAGGAAGCACATTTTATCTATATCAAATATGTGCTTCCTTCTGTTTTGATATTTGTACCTGTTGAATCTAACCTATAAATATATTACTTTTTTAGTAGATCAGCGAAAGATACTAATAGATGACTATCTTGTTCGGTAATGACTTTCCCGCTTTGAGCATTGAGTTGGTTTTTATAAGCATTTAGTTGACCAGCAAATGCCTCTTTATTTCCCTTGGCTGCTGATGCTTTTGCCGCTTGAAGCTTTTTTGTTAGTGAATCTACAACTCCTTGTTTTGTTACAAAAGCTTCTGTTAATCGACTTAAACTATCAAAGTCAACTGTTACTGTAAATTGGATCTCAACATCTGTTTTATTACCAGCTTTATCAGTTGCAGAAGCAGTGACCTTATTTACTCCTACTTCAAAGCTATATGCTGGTCCTTCAACACTTGAACATTCTTTAGAAGCTACTCCTGACAACTCATCGTCTATCTTGCAAGAAATCTTAATAGACGAATCGATCGTATAGGAATCTTGATGACCGTTAAATTTTATTACAGGAGCAGTCGTATCTAATATGATTTTTTGTTGATATGTTTCACTTACATTTCCAGCTTGATCTTTAAATTCAACATATACTGTCTTATCACCATCACCAGATGGTAACGTATATTCTTTTGAAGTTGTATACGCTTCCCATTCTGTCCATTCTTTAGCGTCAGTTGAGTAGCGAACTTGATGAACTCCACTACTGTCATCCGTTGCTTCAAGAGATAAGGTAACAGCTGACTTATTTGTATACTCCGCGCCAGAACTAATTGTAAAGTGACCTACTGGACTTTCTGTATCTCCTTTTTCTATATAAACAGGTTCAGTAATACCGTTTAATGTTGGTTTAACTTGTTTGATCGAACCATCCGTGTTAAATTCCATCTTATCAATGACAACTTCACGGTTAAAACCGTTACCATCAGGAATGGCATGCCTTGCATAAACAATATAATAATCATCTGTGTTCGGTATGTTTAATACAGAGTGATGACCAGGTCCTTTGATTCCAAGGCTTAAATCTTTACTAAGAATGACACCTTTCTTCGTCCAAGGCCCCATTGGAGATGATCCTGTTGCATATGCAACTTGATAGTTCTCACTACCAGTATCATCTTCTGACCACATTAAGTAATAAATACCATCCCGCTTAAAAACAACAGGAGCCTCTCTAAAATTCGCAGGTGTCATATTCACTGGATCCTGGGCAAATGAAACCATATCATCGTTTAGCTTCGCACCAAATAAATTTCCATTCCCCCAATAAAAGTAATACTGTCCATCATCATCTTTAAATGCATAGGGGTCAATGGCTTGGCCTGGATATATTCCACTTGGCACTAATGGTTTATCTAGAGCATCTTTAAACGGTCCTGTTGGAGATGTAGATGTTGCTACACCTATGTTGGCGTCTGCAGAGAAGTAGTAATAATACGTCCCATCTTTTTCTGTAATGGTAGGCGCCCAAGCACGATTATCTGCCCAAGTCACATCATCTGTTGCAAGATCTAAAATAACACCTTCATCCTTCCAATTGATTAAATCCTTTGAAGAAAACGCTTTAAATTGTGAACCTGACCAGCCATCAAATCCATCTGTTGTAGGATAAATATAATACGTATCTCCAAAAACAGCGATTTGTGGATCTGCATAAAGTCCTGGCAATGTACCTGATGGATACATCTTCAATTTCACAGTCCATTCCTGCTTGTTTCCATCTTTGTCTGTCACTGTATATGTAACAGGGTTTGTAAAATCTTGTGTTTCACCTGATGCTGGACTCACTGTAGAACCTGGTAAAAGGGTAATCGCCGGTGTTAATTTTGTAATATCTATATCTTGCCCCTCTTTAATAGGAACAGCAATTGTATGAGCTTTCTTATCAATTTCAGCTTGACCCTTTTGACCAGGAACTTCAAAGTTTCCAATACCAGTCGGTTCAATGCTCATTTCAAGGATCTCAGCTTCTGAGAGCGCACGATTATAAATCTTTACATTGTCGAAAGATCCTTTAAAGTATTGATCTCCAGAATAGAAGGATTTCCCTAAGTATGCTGATAAATCTGCTCCTAAGTCTTTCATTGCCACTGTTACATTGTTATTTTCAGCTACAAGAATACCATCCTTATACATCTTCATACTTGTAGGTGTCATGACAAGTTTGATATTCATCCACTTGTTCTTAATGGAAGATGTATTCGTTTTAACCTCCTGCTCGCTAGACCAACTGTTTACCGTAATGGCATTTCTTATTTCACTATCACGTGTTCTTAAGAACATATATTTTTGGTCATTCTTACCTACTGAAAAGGTAAAGAAGTTTCCTGATACTGTTTCCGCCTTCATATCCATGGAAATAGATACTGTATCTCTGCCATCAAAGAAACCGGTTGGGAAGGCAGCAAATGTATTAGTCGTACCGTCAAGAGATAATACCTTAGAGTCTTTTTCTTCATCTGTCACATAAGTTGCATTACCATTCAACGTACCAGTATAGTTGTTGCCTGAATCATCCTGAATCGTGTTGTCAGTTGTTGTTTCTTCAAAATTGTACTCAAGGATTGGCTCTTTTTGTTCTTCTTCGTCTGGTGCCTCGACCACTTTGTTCCATTTAGCCATGACAGCTTCGAACTCTTCTTGTGTTATAGGTAAGACAGAACCATGTCTTTTTTTATTAGATCCTAAGGAATAGACTGAAGTTGTTAATTTAGTAAATTGACCACTTGAGAGCTCGGTCGTTAGTAACGGGAGATAACCTTTTCCTGTTGAATACTGATCGACCATTAGGTTCCATTCTTCTCTATCATTAAATTTAAAAATTAACGGACCTTCTACATCACGCCCTGTTAATCCTGTTGAATCTTCAATTGTTCCAAGCTTAGACCATGTGCCAAGTATTTGATTACTTTTTTCGATCGTAATTTGTCCATCACCTGAGTAACGGTAATACATATCATTTTCTTTAATGATCGTTGTATCAATAATATGAGTATCACCTGGACGGTCAATAAACACCTTTGGTTCGGTAAACGTATAGAAATCTCTAGTCTTTGCATAATAAATATTGTGTGGTTCAAATTCCCCTTGCTCATTACTAGTCGTTGAAGCCCAAAATACAACATATTCTCCTGTTTTTTCATCATAAAAAGCTTCAGGTGCCCATGCATCGCCTGCATTAGGTGGGGCTACTTCAACCATCCTAGGTTCAGACCAGTTTACTAAATCAGTAGATTCCCAAATAATAAGAGATTTGCTTCCAGCAGTTTGCGCTGCCCCCCAACCTTTTCCATTGGCTATACGTAAGTCTGTTGCGATGAGATAGAATTTATCCCCTTCTTGAGAACGTAGAATATAGGGATCACGCACACCTTTTTCACCAATATCAGACATTAATACTGGATTACTTTCATTTAAATCTTTCCAGATTAGTCCATCAGAACTACTCGCGAAATAAATCTGTTCTCCGATATCGTGTTCACCGGTAAAATGTGTCATTAAATAATTAGTGAAATTCTTTTTATCCGTTTTCGCCTTAACAGTAAGTAGAATTTGCTTTGTATCACTTACTTGACCAGAATGAATAGTCGCTGTTAATTTTACTTGTGTATCAGAGTCCTGTCTTGTTACAACACCAGCAGGAATATCATCATAATTTTCATTTTCTTCTTTATTTACACTTACTACATCTGGGCTGTCGGTTTCCCACGTGATTGATGCTCCTTTATCAGAACTTGTAGGTAACGTAATATTGCCGCGGATGTCATCTGCATTTGGAATTTTTAAGTTAGCTTTTGCTAATTCAACAATTTCAACATCAGTTAATGTTACATTTTGTTTCACTTCTTCTGCCGATAATGTATAGTTATATACTTTAAAATCAGCTAATTTACCAGTAAAGGCAGCATCAGGTTCAAAAAGTGATTTCCCAATAAATCCAATAGAATTTGCTGTAGGATCAACACCTTCTTTTAAAATGTCCATTACTGAATAAGTATGTGGTAGAGTTCCAACTGGTTCCCCATTAAGATAAAGAGATATTTCCCCTTCTTTAAAAGTCGTTGTGAAGGTATTTTTTTCTCCTGAATGAATCGTTGCATTTTGAAATAGAAGCTCCTTATCGGAGTTCTTGATCCCAAATCTAACATTACCATTTCCTTGTTTTGGATTTAAAAAGATATAATTTTTCACATTTGGCCAAACACCTGTCTTGTTACCAATACTATAAAGCCAATGTGCAGCACTTGTGCTTGTGCTAAATGTTGTTTCAATGGTGAATGTTTCATCATCAATAATCCCCAAAGGTAATTTTACATATTTAGACTTATCACCAGTGAAGTTTAAGATTTTATCGTTTTCTTCTTCTAAGAAGTCTCCTTCAGTAAATCCAACATATTCTGCATCAAATCCACTGTTCGTCACATCTGTTAACTTACCATTAGCTATTGACATATCATAATGTGCGATTAAGCTATCTTCCACTTTAACAATCTCCTCTGCTTGTATTACTGGTATTGGGAGGAGTGAAATTATTATTACTATTGTTATAAATAGTGATAACCACTTTTTACCCTTCATAGCACTTTACCTCCTTGGTTAATAACACTTACCGAACTTAATAGGCTAAATAATAGATATCTTTCTATTACTAAATTAAAAACCTAACTTTTTTTGGCATCACCTCCAGCACATTAGGAACTAACGTTTAAAAAGTTTTACACTTTTATATTCCACCCCCTTTCAAGTTTCGATTTGTCTAATACGAAATGGATTAGTTCTAGAAAGATAAGTAGAGTTCAATTAATCTACTTATTAAAATGAGAAAGGATGCTTTTATTAGATGAATAGAGAAGAGATCTAAAGAGGTAGATGAAACTATAAAGATTGTATTTTGTTCATTGTTATTTTTACTGGTAAGTAAAAAGGCAAGTAATTACTAGTAACTTAAATACGGTTACAAACGATCTCTTAAATAAATTGTTTTCTCATGAACTTGATACCCTCTAATTATAAAGCGTTTACATACATGAGGTTAATGGAGTAACTTTCGAAAATATTGTAAATTCATTTTTTATTTCTCAATTTAAGGGTTCAAAAACTTCAAAATTTTTCGATTTACTGCAATTTTTTTGTAACTAAATTGGGAAATGGGGATAAAGTTCCAGAAACTGAATGTACCTCTAAAAAAACTTAAAGAACCAGAGAGCAATCGCTGAATTTTACTAACAAATCCACTATAAATACCAAAAGGAGGTAAGAATGAAAACATTCGAACCCCCTTTTGGAAACAAATTGCGAAGCCTTTATCTTTGTTTTGTTTAAACGTTATTTCTAGTTTCTTTAATTTTTCTCACTAAATTCAACTGTATATTTTGCATGATTCTTCCCATCTTCTGACTTAACCGTGATAACAGCCTCACCTTCTAACGAAGATGGTGTTTCAATTTGGTAAGTGGCAAATAAATCATTAGTAACTGCCTCAATAGTCGGGATTTCTTGCTGGTTCTTCTTTATTTTAACTTGATAATTATAGGTATTCTTATCAAATTCTTTTACTTGCTTCCCATTAATTAAAATAGTTTCCAATGTTGCATCACTACCTTGTCCTGGAATTTGGTTTTCACCAATCCCCAATACCTCCATTTCTGAAATGGCTATACAAGCACCTTCTTTGGCCTTCATTACAGCACGAATATGTTTTGTTTCAATTTGGGTAAAGTCAATTGTTAACTCCTTGTCTTGAACATCTGTCTGTGTCCCTTCGATTTCTTTCCACTCTGTTCCATCCAGGTATTCAAGTCGTAAAGAGTCTGCAGGTCTTGTGCCGCCATTGTCATCATAGAAGTGAAATTTCACTTGTGATACTGTTTCCGCTTTGTCGAATTCAATAGCAACCCAATCTTCTTCTCTCCAGCTATTTGGATCCCAGTTCGTCCATCTAGCACTAGAGATAATTCCATCGTTGACATTACTCGTGCTATCCCATTGACCAGTAAAGGAAGCGCTCACTTTTGGGTACTCATTTTCTGAACTAGAAGGCTTTACAGCTAAATTTTCTAGAGCAGGTTGTGTAACTTGGATATTAGCAATTGCTTTAACAGGACTTTTCGATATTGATCCTTTCACTGAAAACTTACCAAAATCCGCATACTCATTTTGATCAATTTCATTCCATTCAACAGGTACTTTTCCAAATGTACCACTTTTTAGTTTAGCTGTTACTTTATTAGGTAAAATTGGTGCTTTACCTGGAGTTGTTTTTATTTTTATAGGTTGAATACTTTCAATTTTACTTACTGTTATTGTTGCTACTGCTTTAATCGTTGTTCCCTCAACAGTGCCTTCAACTTTAAAGATATTTTCCTTTGCATATAAATCAGGATTGATTGTATCCCAAACTACTTTTTTCTGAACCTCTTCACCATCTCCGTAAATGGTCGTTACCTCATCAGGTAATTCTGGTGCAGTCTTTTTCTTCGTAACGACGACATCAACTGGCTCTACCTTGGCAATTCCGGCCTTTACTAGTCTCCAAATCTGGTGGTTACCTGTTGTTGGTTTCCAAAGGCCAACTTTAGCTCCTTCCTCCTTTGATTCCCCGCCTACTTCTATTAGATTTCCGCTTTGAACATTTATAAATGTGTACTCTCCATTTCCATAGGTTGACAGCATCCATTTTTGATTTGATTTATTTTCATTGGCTTGGAGAGTAATGGAACCATTCTCATCACTAAGTACACTTCCACTATCACTGTTGGCTATTTTGTAAATTTCTTTTGTACTATTTCCATCTGTTATTTTTTGGATACTAAAGTTTTGTTTTTCCTCATCACGAATATTTGTTTTTTGAACAATGGATTTTCCATCTTGTCCAATATCAAGCACTTTCCCACTATTTTTATTAATGAATTTGTATGTTTCGTTATTATTTAAAAACGAGTTATCCTCATTCACACCTGATACACCAGATACAACAAATGTCGTAATTGATTGGGGCTGAACAACTGCTGAGAGCTCGTTACCTGAGATCATTACATCTGACTTTTGGGCTAAATTTTCTGTAGTAGATGTTACATAAGGTGTTGCCTTTGCATTCGCTTCTACAGTATCGAACCCAGATAAATCAAAGTTGATTGCTTTCTCTTCTGTGGTTGAATTTGTATAGACAACAACAACTGAATTGTCATCTTTATTAATTGCGGCTAATGTATCACTACTATTTGAATTAATGACTTGATAGCCTGGTCGAATAAACTTACTGTAATTCCCCATTGCATAATACTTTTTATTTTTATAGATTTTTACGTTCTCAAAATCAGCTGGATCAAAATCAACTTGGATAAGTCCCCAGTTGCCATTTTCATGTTCTGGGCTCATATTCACTTCGTCTTCAATTGACTGCCAAAGCACCCATGCTTCTGATTCCAATTTCTGAATATCAGTCGTAATGCGCTGTGATAATGCAAGACCTGGAATTATATCCTCATGATTTTGTGCACCAGAACTAAGGTCCACCTCAGACATCCACAGCTTTTTTCCTGCTGACTTTGCAATATCCCTTGCACCAATCTGCTGTGTAGGACCGTAAGTATGCACATTTAACTGTTCAATATTATTTCTCGTTGTGCTATCGTATTGCTCCCAATTTTGTCTGAATTTTTGTGGATTCGTTTCGTCCATACCTGATACAACTGTACTAAGACCTTTTTCATCCAATTGCTTCTTTACTTCATTAATAATTTTAGCTTGTGAAGCTGGAGACCAGTTTGAACCTTCCTGTCTGCCTTTAGCTCTCCAATAGCCAGTATTAGGTTCATTTACAGGTGAGAGAGTTTGAAATTCAACATCCATGTCCTTTTGTAAATGCTCTACTACGGTTGTTAAATATGAAGCAAAATTTTCAAATTGATCTGGTTTAATATTATCATCCCATGAATTCCAGTTACCTGATACATAACCACTTTGAGTCATAAAATATGGCGGTGAGTTTGAAAAAGCTTCGAAGGTATCAGCTCCCCTGGCTTTAGCAGCACTAACCCACCAGCGTTGGTTAGCATCAGCTTCCAAGTTCCAATGCTCAGGATTTTCTGGATTCCACCAGTTTTCCTGCTCTGTCCATTCATCTGTGTTACCTTCCGGTGGGCTGTATTCGGCAGGACGATTCCAATACCCTGGAACTGCTCCACCTTTACGCATATAAGGCTCTGTCTCAGGAGAATCACCACCACCAATATTATAGCGGGCAATATTAAAATTCAGTCCATCCTTACCAAAGAGATCATCAGCAAGCTCATTTCTTAATTCATCAGGCCAGCCACCTGTCACATTCGCGAACCATACAAGAGCTGTTCCCCAACCATCAAATGGTTCATGTTGATAACTAGGATCTAGTTTTATTTGCTCTGAATCAGAAATCAATTCATTCTCCCCCTCCTCTGCATTCGTCATAGTAGGTAGGGCAGGCAAGATACTTCCTACTACAACGACTAAGATCAAACATTTAATTAGTAATCTCTTAATAAACATTTCTTGCAACATAAAATTATGTCTCCTTTCTATTCTTTTAACTTTCCATGTTAAGATTTCAACAAATGCATTTATATTTTCTTTGAATTGCAGCACTCTAATTATAAAGCGTTTACACCCCTAGATTGAATGGAATAACTTTCGAAAAAATTGTAAATTCATTTAGTTTATATAGAACTTTTAAATTTAAAAACTATAAATTTTTTCAAAAAAGTGCAAAATATTTTTATCTACTTTTAACTCTTACTATAGTAAAATGGGTCTAGGAAGGGGGATTTTGATTGAAAGCGCATTCAATGCTATCTGATTTATCTTTACGTAAAAGATTAATCCTTGTTTTCATGGTCATTTTATTAGGGCTTGCAACAATTAATTGCGTACAAATCTATCTTTTCCTCGGGTATGTTCGTCAATATAATGCAATGATGGAAACAATCACATTGACGAATTCAATTAATGGTTCACTTAAGCAAAAGCTAGATGAGGAAATTAGGGATATTGTGTATGGAAAAGTACTTTTTGAAAATGGTACTCAATATGATCATCTACACAATATGTATCAAAATTTAGATAAAATTGAACGTGACGATAAAAATGGCCAATTTACTGAGGAAATTACAGAGGTTCGCCAAACATTAACGACTACGACTGAATATATTGACAAGCTTGGAGAGCAAATCCAAGAAAATGTTCCTGCAGATTCAAGAAATATCACCTATGAATATATTACAATTCTAACAGACCTCATCGATGAAAAGGTTCAGTCACTCTTACAAAAAACCCTTTTGGTAAAAGGGGAATCACAGAATATCATTTCCACTAACTTAACAAGAGACATAACTATTTATATTTGTTCATTTATTGCCGTTATCATCATTTCATTATTATTTGCCATATATATATCAGGAAGTTTTGTAAAACCTATTCGTAGTTTAGGACAAAAAACAAATGAAATTGCAGAAGGAAACTTAACCATAGGAGCAATAGTAAATCCGTCTAAGAATGAAATAGGAGAATTATGTCGTTCTTATAATCGAATGTTTCATAATTTAAAGGATATTATCTTAAACGTGAGAAATACAAATGATCTAGTTGTTTTAACTTCAAAGGATATCCACCAAAGTATTCTTGAAAACCGACTAGCTGGGGAAGAAGTTGCTGAAGCAACACAAACAATTTCGAACAATCTTCATACACAAGATAAACTGATTCAAAAATCAGTAACTACATTTGAACATTTACTTTTTAAATATAACGAAGTACTAGGAAAATCAAATAAAATAAATCTTCAATCAAATGAAACCTTACATATTACAAATGAAATAAGTCATGAACTTGTCACCTTCCATCAGCAACTTGAAAAAATGAGCCAAACTATCTATCTAGTAAACAGAGATACAGAAGAACTTCAGAGAGTTTCAGGGGAAATGAATGAATATTTGCGATTAATTAAGCTTGTTGCACGAGAATCTAGTTTATTGTACCTCACTCTTATAAATGAAATTCCTAAAAGTTCAATAAATGAAAGAATAGAAAAAGCTTTAACTAGTATAAAGGAAGTTTCTGATGAAACAAACAAGGTTTCACAAGACTCCGATTACAAAGTAAACCATATCTTGAGCCTAACATCTTCAATCAGAAAACAAAACTCTGAAACTCTAGAAAACATTCAACTTTGCAGATTCAAAACTGAGCAAGTAAAGAATCGATTTCAAACTATTCTTTCAGTTAGAAATAGACAGCAAGTTGAAATTGAAAGCATAAAACAAGACATGCAGGAGGCATTTGATCAAATGCTTTCTATTCGTCAAATAATCTCAGACATTGAGCAGAGTTCGCAAATTACGAATGCAGAAGTTGTTGGAATTGCGGCTATGGGTGAAGAACAATTAACTACTCTTGAGGAAGTTTCCGATGCATCTTATAAACTTGTAGAACGAATTCAACAAATGAAAGATAACATTAGGCAGTTTAAAATATAATAATCAAACACATATAATATTGATTCGAATCAATAATAAATCTTCTAATAATACTACTGACAGGTTGGTTCGCTTATGAAATTCAAAAAATGGGTTTTTTCAAGTTTACGTACAAAACTTCTTATGATGTTCCTTTTTCTAACGGTAATACCCCTCATCCTTGTTGGGGTAATATCCTATATGAAATCTTATAATATTGTTGCCGAAAAATCATATTCATTAGCTCAAATCCAAGTAGCACAATTACGTAGTGAATTTGATGATGTCCTTCAGGATATTAAAAGATTTACAGAAGTTGGGAAAAAGGATAGCACTGTTCAATTTTTAATTGACAAACATAATACGGCTGAGGAATCTAAAAGTATTTTAGGAATGATAAAACTTTACAGAGAAAGTTATCAATATAGTGAAAGCATCATGAATATTAAGATTATTAGTCTTGATGGAAAAGCTGTTAGTGAAGACCGTGGCGTTCATCAATTAGATGGTCAGGCGCTCACTAAGCTTCCCTACACGAAACTACTAGATCAGCCAACTAATACACTAATAGAACCAATCTATAAAAACAGTAATCCAGCACTTTCTATGACAAGTACAATTACTTCGGATAATTCCAATGAAGTAATTGGTTTCATAAATATTGTTATTAAAGCTTCAATTTTTAAGAATATTCTTAGCGATGCTTCTTTAAAAACTTCCAGTACAATTCAAATTGAATCTGAATCGGGTAATATTTTATTTTCGCACCCACAATTTGCAAAGACTTCACCTAATTTAGAAAGAAAACAAATAGAAGAAAACCACTCTGGCTATTTTACGCATGGTGCAACATTTTTCGTCTTTGAAACATCTGAATTAACTGGTTGGAAATTCATTCGATATACACCGTTATTAGACATTACAAAAGAAGCTAATGAAATAAGAAGTCTAATTGTATTAACTGTAGGATCAGTTTTAATTTTTACCATTGCATTATATTTCTTTATCACTTCAAGATTAATTCTTCCAATTCGTATTTTAAAAGAGAAAATGAAACAGGTTTCACAAGGTGATCTTAATGTACAGCTCGTTAATAAAGGTACTGATGAGATTGCAGACCTAGGTGAAAATTTTAATAGTATGATTATGAAAATCAAAGCTCTACTAACAAAAAGTGTTAATGAACAAAAACAATTAAAAATTGCAGAATTACGTACTATGCAAGCACAAATTAATCCACACTTTCTATATAACTCACTTGAAACAATTATTTGGATGGCAGAAGCAAAAAAAAGTCAACAAGTAATAGAAATTACGAAGGCATTATCCCATTTCTTTAGAATTTCTTTAAGTAAAGGAAAAGATTTAATTCTTTTAGAAGATGAGATTGATCATATTCGAAATTACCTAATTATTCAAAAAATGAGATACCAAGATATTTTAGATGTAACCTTTCATTTAAATGAAGATATTTTACATTATGAAATTATTAAATTAACACTTCAGCCAATCGTAGAAAATGCTATCTATCACGGCATAAAAAATAAACGCGGTAAGGGATTTGTCCGAATTAAAGGTGATTTTACTCCAGAAGGATTTATTTCCATTGATGTGATAGATAACGGAATTGGCATTAAAGAAGACAAGTTAAAAGATATTCGATTTCAATTATCTCAAGGAGTCCCATTTGAAAAGGATCAAGGAGGCTTTGGTATGGTAAACGTTCATAATCGGATTCTTTTACACTATGGGGAGCCTTTTGGTATAACAATCAATAGCTGGTATGGTTCTGGCACGCGTGTAAGTATAATTATTCCAGCAGAGAGGGGAATTAAATGAAAAGAGTATTCTTAGTAGATGATGAAATGGCTATCCGAGAAGGGATTGGAAAATGCATTGATTGGAATCGCGAAGGGTTTATTTATTGTGGTGATGCTTCTGATGGTGAAATTGCTCTTCCTTTAATTGAAAAACACCAACCTGATATTGTCATTACGGATATTAAAATGCCTTTTATGGACGGTTTGGAACTCAGTCGTATTCTACGCGAAAAAATGCCCTCAATAAAAATAATTATTTTAAGTGGACATGATGAATTTGAATATGCTAGAGAAGCAATGCGCATCCAAGTTACTGAATATTGCCTAAAGCCTGTTAGTTCACAAGATTTACTTACTATATTAAAAAAAGTTTCTTCAAAAATCGATGAGGAAGAAATGAACAATAAAAGATTAAGTGACTTAGAAAATCAATTATTGCAAAATAAATCTGCTTCTCGAGATAAATTTTTATATGAACTCTGTGAAGGGTTATATACTTTTTCTGAGGCGATTAAGGAAGCTTCAAATTTAAATCTTAATCTTATCGCAAGTTATTATTATATCATCATCATAGAATGTACAATCGACTCTGATTCGATTGACTGGATAGAAGATGAATATGATTGTTTGCGCTTTAGTAGAAAATTAAAAGAATCTATTTTTATTATGATGGGAGAATCAAAACAAACACTTGAACAGGAGTCCGAGATAATAAGACAGCGGTTGGTGTCACATGAAGAACTACAACCTGAGAACCCATTAATCTTTGGAATCGGAAGAGTAGAAAGCCGTATTCAAGGTATTACCTTATCTTTCTCAGAAGCCGATGAAGAGAAAAGCTATTCAACGATTATTCATAAGTACAGTTCGAAGGAAACTGAAATAGACATAGAGTCTAAAAAGGAATTACAACATTTTAACCGAAGAGATTTAATTGACTTTCTAAAATTTGGATTATCAAGCGATATTTCTTGTTTTTCCCGTTCTTATTCATCTTATCTAGAAAAAGGGAATGTTCGATCTCCTTTTACAACGTATTATTTTTTAATGGACTTTACCATTACGATTTCACATTTTTTAAAGGAAATAGAAATGGATAATCTTGAAGTTATGCAGGAAATTAATCAATTAGAAATGAAAGCAAGCTGGATTAGGAATTATAATGAAGTATTAAGCTATATTGAAGAGATGCTAAACCTCGTTACTTCAACTAGAGATCGTTTAACTACAAAATACTCTTCAGCAGTTCAAATGGCGTTATCTTATATTAACGAAAATTTTACTGACTCTCAGTTATCTCTTCAAACTGTTGCAGACGCAGTGAATGTAAGCGCATCCTATTTAAGTCATATGTTTAGTCAGGAGACAGGTAAAACATTAATTGAATATTTAACAAACACCCGAATTGATATGGCCAAAGATCTTTTGAAGACGACAAATAATAAAACATATGAAATTGCCCATCAAGTTGGGTATATTGATTCGCATTATTTTTGCAGAACCTTCAAAAAGGTAACTGGATTGACTACAAAACAATATAAAAATCAAAAGCAAGTTTTCTCCCTTTAATTTACAAAGTTCTAACGGGTACAGTTTTAAAGTACAAAATCAAAATTAGAAAGTTTAACATAAAACCAGAATTAGCAGCGTAACAGGCGAGGTAAATCGCATTATCGGCATTACTATGTAAATTTTAGGCTTACGCATTCTCACCTTTAAAACGTTTACCCCTCTTTTTTTTCCGGTTGTTTGGCTTCATTTTGTTAGAGTTAAGTAAACCGCCATACCGGATTAAAAGTTGGTGTAAAGGGTAGTATACCTCTATAAACATTAATGAGGTGATGGAAATGTCTAACATGATGAAACAAGAAGAAATGGAAACATTAAGAGAGTTAATCAAAGACGTAGAAACGGCCATGCTGACTACGGTAACTGAAGAAGGGCTTATTTCTCGTCCTATGAAAACACAAGAATTAGAGTTTGATGGTGATTTATGGTTTTTTACTAAAAAAGAGACTAATAAATATGAAGAAATTTTACACGATCATGATGTTAATGTGGCTTATGCAGGTAAGTCCTATGTCTCCGTCCGTGGCAGAGCGGAAATCGTTGAGGATTTAGACAAGAAAAAGGAATTGTGGAGCAAAACATATGAGAAAATTATGCAAACTTCTTATGATGATCCTAACGTTGTTTTGATAAATGTAAAAGCGGAAGCAGCCGAATATTGGGAAACAGGTAATTTTACGAAGAAAGTTGCCTTTTTCTATAAACGAATAACAGGGCAAAGTTCTAAATCGACTGATGTTAATGAAACGATTGAATTGAATAAATAATCACAAAAATGGGTTGTCTGGATATAGGACAATCCATTTTGCTATGTTGAGTTATGTTAATCCATTTCCATGGTTGTTATAGCTTAAATTTGACGTTGACGTTTATTTTCTTCGCTTTGACGGACGATCTCGTCAACGACGTGCTCGATCGGTAAGGTGGCGTCGATTATAATTCCGTTTTTCGGAATGTCTTCTTTCGTTTGGTGCAATCGCGCAATGAGTTCCCGTTCCGTATTCTTTCCGCCCCACTCATTTTCCGGTCGCTCGTCAAGCCGCCGGTTCAATGTGTCAAGGTCGACCTCGAGGACGAACACGCCGTCAAATAGATCTATGAATTTCGAAAAGTTCCTAGAGCCACCGCAGAAGAATGTTACCGCCTCATCCTGGTTGGCGACCAAAGCCTTTACTTTATCTACATGCCAAATGTGGTTCTCCGTCCGTGTACCAGTTTCCGGATCGCCTTGATAAGCCAATTCACGGTCACCATGAATGGCATGGTAGCCGCGCCTGTACCATGGAAATCCGTGTTACCCTTAATAAATGTAAAATTTCCCTTTTAATACGAGTTAGGTCATTTTTAAGTCAAAAAAAACTTAAATCCTTTAACTAACCAAGGAATTTAAGCTTCTAACTCTGATGCTGTGTCGACTACCACAGTATAAGTACCTATTCTTCACCTAATTTATTTTAAGGACTTATTAGACTGCCCTATTTTTTAGTAGGTGGTTGTCTTGTGATGCTAAGCTACTTTATTTATCCTTCCCTACTAAATGGAATACAACTGATTGATAATCTCCTCCACGTTTTGCAAATGGGGCGTTTACTCCATTAAACTCAGTAGGTAATTGTAAACCATTGTAAAGTAATTCATCACCATAGTATGTTCCTTTGCCGTTCACTTCATAAAGCTTATTTTCATCAAGTCCTTTTAGTTTAAGAACTTGTTGTTTCTTTGGATTTACTGTGGCAAGCACCTTATACCACCCTATCAATGCCTCATTCTGATCTTTCGATACGATCATCCATGCCGTTTCATTTCCATCGAAAGGACTTTGAAGACGATAAAAATCACCATCTCTTACTAATTTACGTTGATTTTTATAAAATTGAACTTGAGTCTTAATCAATTCTCGTTCCTCTTCGCTTAATTCGAGTGGGTTTAATTCATACCCAAATGTCCCAAAGTACGCTGTATTCGCTCTTGTTTCAATAGGTGTTTTTCTTAATGTTTGGTGGTTTGGAACAGCTGATACATGTGAACCCATACTATAAATCGGGTAAACAAGTGAGGTTCCATACTGAATTTTTAAGCGCTCAACCGCATCCGTATCATCACTTGTCCAAGCTTGTGGAGCATAATAAAACATACCTGGGTCGAATCTTCCTCCACCACCGGCACATGATTCAAATAATACGTTCGGAAATTCATTCGTAAGTCTCTCATATAAATCATACACACCTAGAATATAACGGTGGTAAAACTCACCTTGTTGTTCTAGTTTAAGTGCAGCTGAATAAGCATCTGTAATATTCCGATTCATATCCCATTTAATATAAGAAAGCTGTGTTTTGTGAATGATTCCCGCCATTTTTTCATAAATATAATCTACAACTTCACGTCTTGAGAAATCCAACACTAATTGATTTCGGCCAAAAACTAAGTGCTCTTCTTGCCTACCTACGATCCAATCTGGATGTTCCTTATATAACTGACTAATTGGATTAATCATTTCAGGCTCAAACCATAAGCCGAATTTGATGTCTATTTGCTTTAATTTTTCTACCAAAGATTCTAAGCCATTTGGAAGCTTTTCTTCATCTTCAAACCAATCTCCAAGTGAGGATGTATCATCGTTCCTTTTCCCAAACCAACCATCATCCAGAACAAACAACTCAATTCCTAGTTCCTTTGCACTTTCTGCAATATTTACAAGCTTTTCTTCGTTAAAATCAAAGTAAGTAGCTTCCCAATTGTTAATTAAGATTGGTCTTTCTTCAATTTTCCATGGGTCACGGATTAAGTGCTGGCGATATAGATTGTGATAGGCTTGACTCATTCCATTTAATCCTTCATTTGAATAAACGATCACAACTTCTGGAGTTTGAAAGCTTTCTTGATTGGTAAGCTGCCAATTAAATTGATGTGGGTGAATCCCCATCATGACTCTTGATGTATCATAATGATCAACCTGCACTTGTGCTAAGAAATTACTACTGTAAACAAAATTAAATCCGTACACTTCGTTGTCATGCTCTGTTGTTTCTTTTCTTTTCAAAGCAATGAATGGGTTATCATGGTGTGAGCTTGCACCTCTTATGCTGGAGATTGAAGAAATCCCTTGTACAAGCTGTCGTTCTTTAATATGCCTTTCCCTTGACCATGTGCCAGACAGATGAACCATCGTATAATCTGCATCAGGTAAATCGATTGAGGCACTCATAATCTTTTTCAGAGAAAGAGTGTGATCTCCATTATTTACGATCCTTACATTACGTGTAATAACAGGATGCTCGTGAAAAATCGTATAAGATAGCTGAAGGCTTGCACCAATCAATTGATCTTCAAGTTTAATAATAAGCGTTATTGCTTCCTCTTCATTTGCATATGTAGCAGGAAGTCCATCTAATTTAAGCTTTCCTTTTATCACTTCATACCCTTGATAAGCAAATAAATTTCCAACTCTTCCCTCACTTGTTTCAACCTCGATTGCAGCTTCACGAAAATCTCCCTTACCAGGTACCGGAAACTCTTGACGTGTTGTTTCTAGAGAAAAGGCTGGATCTTCTTGATAAAAGTGACAGCTCGCTGCTGTCGGAATATCATTTACTTGAAAATGTGAAAAATCATCGCGATGACGAATGGCCTTACCAAAATAAAGCTGACCTAGACTCCCGTTCTTTAAAACTTGAAAAATATAGCTAATTTGGCCGTTTGTTAAGTGAAATTGTTTATTTTGCTCATTTATATGAATAGACACTTTTTTCAACTCCTAATTCTTATTTAAAGGCTGTTTCCCCAAACTTTGTTGCTTTATACCTAGTGGTGAGGTGTGGTTGATTGCAGCGAGAGATGCTCGCTTTCCGCGGGGCTGGCGGTGAGCCTCCTCGGCGTAAACGCCTGCGGGGTCTCACCTGTCCTGCTACTCCCGCAGGAGTCTCGCAATCCGTTCCAATCAACCTTAAGCAGTTTTAGTTTTTAAAAGCAACAATCTCTTAGAAATGAGACAATTTAAAAAAGCCGAAGAGCTTGAAAAAAATCCAAGCTCTTGTTTACTTTGTATGATTAAAACCCTTCACGTTGAATGATAAATTCAAAATCTAAATCAGTATTTCCTTTTATGATATGCTCTTCATGAACTGGAGCACCCCAGCTGTCATCTCCACCAACACCCATTTGCTTACCAGCAACAGTAATCACTGAATAATGAACATTTGGTAGCTCATAATGATGATTCGCATTTTCAAGCTCAAAAGCTGTGTATGGTGAGACATTACATTCAATTGGCGTATCCTTAGATAAAATCATGACCCCTTCACCGTCAGAATTTGTTACACTTACCCGACGTACTCCTGTACGATTTCCCGACTCTTGTGGATTTAAATAACCTTCGACATTGTCTTTTGCCGTATTCTTAAATACTCCAAGACGTGCTCCATGAGCTCGATCAGAATAGTTTTCTTCAGGTCCCATGGCATACCATTCTAACTGATTATATTTTGCCGGAACCTTGAAGGATACTGCGAAAATTGGCATTTGCGGCAATCCTTCTGCTCCTTTATAGGAAGACTTAACATGAATACTTCCATTAGGATAAACTGTATAGCTCGTGGTAACTTCAATTTTTTCATGAATAGAAAACTTGTAGGTAAATGCTACTTGAACAGTATCTTTTTCTTCGGATACATCAACACTAGTACATCTACGAGCTAAGCTTGCTGCATGCCAACAACCTGAAACAAATGATTGTGCAAAACCTCGGTCATTATCTGTCGTTGCTCTCCAAAACAATGGAGCAGGAGGATAAGCAATCATTTCTTTTCCAGAATAGTTTACTGATACTAAACTACCTACTGCCTTTGAGAAGATAATGCTAAAGTCTCTTCCATGAACACCGATATTCACATCGCCTTCGACTAACCTGAATTCCCCATTTGCTGCAATTGGCGCCATTTTACTAGCTTTCTTCGCAAAGATATATTGTCCAAATGCAACCTCATGTCCAGCATTTGCCCATATCGTTTCTTCTTTTAAAAGAAAAGCAACATGAACATAATACTCTTCTGGTTTGTTCATTAATTCTTTTGACCAATCATAGTCGATTCGCTGTTCACTTTGTGGTGATACATTTACTTGTAATGTTTTTTCATACACTTCTTCTCCTTCAAGAAAAAGCGTGTATCTTAATTCATAATCAGATGTATCTTTAAACAAATTCTTGTTTTTGATCGTTACACCTGTTTCATCTGCTTCAAGCTTAATATTTTGATATAAATATTTCACTTCCTGCATTTTCGGTGAAATTTTACGGTCTGCATAAACAATTCCATTTGTACAGAAACCATAATCTGTTGGGCGATCATCAAAATCTCCACCATAAGCTAAAAATTCTTTCCCGTAACGGTCTTCTTTAACAAGAGACTGGTCAATATAATCCCAAATGAATCCACCTTGATACATTGGATATTTATCCTCTAGCTCTGTGTAATAATTCATACCACCCAATGAATTCCCCATCGCATGCATATATTCACAGCTTACATATGGTTTTTCAGGGTTATTTGTTAAATATTCTTCAATATCTGCTGGCTTTGCATACATACGGCTTTCCATATCACTTGTGTCATTGTAATTACGGTCATAAAACACGCCTTCATAATGAACAAGTCGACTAGAATCAACAGATTTAAAGTATCTTGTTACATTTAATATCACTTCACCTGCATATGACTCATTTCCACATGACCAGATGATAATTGAAGGATGATTTTTATCTCTTTCAAACATCGATTTCGCACGATCTAAAACAATGTCTTGCCATTCTGGTTTATTACCTGGAATATTCCAAGAAGGCTCAACAGCGCCCATCTTTTGCCACGAACCATGTGTTTCTAAGTTCATCTCATCAATCACATACACGCCATACTCATCACATAATTCGTACCAATAGCTTTGGTTTGGATAATGCGATGTACGAACTGCGTTAATATTATTTTGCTTTAATGTCTTAATATCCCATAGCATATCTTCCTTAGTAATTGCACGCCCTGTTCGATGGTTAAACTCGTGGCGGTTTACTCCTTTAAAGATGATACGCTCACCATTTATTTTCATCACTTTATCTACTAACTCAAAACGTCTAAAACCAACCTTTTGCGGAACAACTTCTACTACATCTCCTGATTCATTCACAAGCTGGATGTAGAGCTTGTATAGATTAGGTGTTTCCGCACTCCATAATTCTGGTTGATCCACATTGATCGTAAATGTTGGGTTTTCATCGTTCATCGCAACACTTGTTGATTCAATAACGTTATGATCTTTATCTACCAAACTAGCGATTACCTTTGATCCAGATGCAGCAGGAGCGTTTAGCTGAAGATCAACTTTAAGTGTTCCCTTTGTATAAGTTTCATCCAAATCTGCATGAACATATGCATCATAAACATGCATCTTCGGCACTGTATAAAGATACACTTCACGGAAAATACCTGAGAAGCGCCAAAAATCTTGATCTTCTAACCAACTTCCTGTACTTCTTTGATACACTTCAACTGCTAGTTTATTTTCCCCCTCCTGTAAAAAAGGTGTTAAGTCAAACTCAGCAGGTGTGAAGCTGTCTTCACTATATCCGACAAACTTACCATTTAGCCATACGTAAAAAGCAGACTCAACCCCTTGAAACGATACATATACAGGCTTTTCTAGCATGTTTTCAGGGACATGAAAATACTTTACATAGCTTCCAACAGGATTATGATCAGTAGGAATCTCAGGAGGACGAATGTCATTTATCCCGTCCCACGGATACATCGTGTTTACATATTGAGGTTTGCCATATCCTTGAAGTTGAATATGACCTGGCACTTTAATATCATTCCAGCTATCACAATCAAAATTCAATTCATAAAAAGTTTCCGGACGATTACTCGGATTAATCGCATAATGAAACTTCCAATTTCCATTTAAGCTTTTTCTCATTTTCATTGGAGCAGATTTTTTTGCCTCTTCCATTGTTTCGTAATACATATGACTAGAGTGTGCAGGAAGTCGATTTACTGCAAATACATTTACGTCTGTTAGCCAATTTAGATCTGGATTCGTTGTCATAATTATCATTCTACCTCTCTATCTTATTTTACTGAGCCCATCATTCCTGCAACAAAGTGCTTTTGCATAATGAAGAAAATCAGTGCAGCTGGTAATGTAGCAATCACAATCGCCATCATAATAACCCCAAAGTCAGGCGAATAACTTGAACCTAAGTTTGAAATCAATAATGGAATCGTCTGATTTTCTGGAGATTGTAAAACAACTAGAGGCCATAAATAGTTGTTCCAGCTAGCCATAAATGTAATGATTGCCGCTGCTGCATATGTTGTTTTCATTGTTGGTACATAAATTCTAAAAAATACTCCTAACTCACTTAATCCATCAATTCGACCGGCTTCAAGAATATCCTTTGGAAACATTTTTGTACTTTGTCTGAAGAAAAAGATTAAAAATGCTGTAGTTAATGTTGGTAAAACCACTGCTGTTAATGTATCAATTCCTAAGAAAGGCACTGTTTGTGAAATCGTACCGAACATCCTGAATAAAGGGACCATTAACGCTGCAAATGGAATCATCATTGATAGTAGTAAAATATTAAACACAACATCCTTTGACTTACTTTTGAAAATTTCAAATCCATATCCCGCTAAGGAAGCGATTAATAACGATAAAATTGTTGTTGAAATAGAAATTTTTGCTGAATTGATTAAGGCCGGTACAATATCAACTGTGGTTAATAGATTTTTAAAGTTTTCTACAAGATGAGTACCAGGTAATATCCTCCCCTGTGTTACATCAACTGATTTATTTGTTGCTGAAACTACCATCCATAAAAACGGAAAGATTGACACAATACTCGCAATAATTAATACACCATAACCGAATAATTTTTTAAGCATTTTTCTCACCTGCCACTTTGAACTGAATAATTGAGAAGATCACAATCATAATAACAATTGCATACGATACGGTTGCCGCATACCCAAAGTCTGGGGTGTATTTAAATGAAAGATTATAAATATATTGAGAAATTGTCATAGTAGAATTACCAGGACCACCTTTTGTAATATTCATAACCTCATCAAACAACTGTAGTGTTCCAATTGTAGAAGTAATCGACGTAAAAAGAATAATAGGTTTTAACATTGGAATCGTAATCTTAAAAAATTGTTGTATGGAAGATGCTCCATCAATTTTTGCAGCTTCATAAATTGAATGATCAATATTTTGAAGTGATGATAAATAGAAAATCATATTATAACCAGTCCAGCGCCATGTAATTGCAATAACAATTGTAATCTTGGCCCAGAACGGATCTGTTAACCATTGAATTGGTTCAGAAATAAATGCAAGCTTCATTAACATCATATTGATAATTCCATCTACACCGAATAAATACTTAAAAATAACGGAATAAGCTACAAGTGATGTAACACATGGTAAGAAGATCGCAGTACGGAAAAATCCTTTAAACTTTAAACGTTTGTCATTTAATATAACGGATAAAAATAAGGCTAATAAAATCATAACTGGCACTTGGATAATTAGATAAATAACCGTGTTCTTAACTGCAGTTATAAAAGTAGGGTCTTTAAGTAATCGAGCGTAATTATCTAATCCTGTAAACGTTAAATTCGTACCTGTACCTGATTGGAAAGACATGATTAAAGCCTGAACCATTGGGTAAAAGTAAAATAAGCAGATTAATACAGAAGCGATTGTGATAAAGGACCAACCGATGATTGTCGTTTTATTTAAAGGTTTCCTTTTCGAATAAGAAACAGAAGTGTTTGCGTTTGATTTTGCTGATAACATATTATGTCAACTCCTTAACTTGTCAAAATAAGATAGAAGCCTTGAAATCTCGACTGTACTTCTCATAAGTTATCCTTATTAACAGAAGCAGATGAGGTTTCAAGGCTTAGCTTCTCATACTAAGTTAGCTTTGAGAAGAATTGTAGGAAAGGTAATTATTGAAGCTGTGCTTCTGCTTGTTGTTGAGCATCTTCTAGCACTTGATCAAGATCCTTACCGTTAAGGTAGTTTTGCATTTCAACAATTAAAATGTCGTCAATTGCGTATGTGTGCAGTCCATAATTGACTTGTGGGATTTCTTTTACCCATTGTGAAAAGTCAGAGATAATTGGTTGCCCAGCAAAGAATTCATCCTCTGCTTTGTATGCTTCCCCAGTAGTTGCAGGAGTGTACGTTCCGATTGCCCCAACTTCTGTTACTAAATCTTGATAAAAATCAACGTTTGAACCAAACGTTTTTGCTAAGAAATCTGTTGCTTCTTCTTTTCCATCTACATCAAGAACATACCATGAGCTTCCACCTAGATTAGATGCATTCACTGAACTCTCAACATCTGGAAGTTTTGGCTGTGGCACAACTGCCCATTTACCTGATTGAGATGCTTCTGCTTTAATAGATGGTGTGATCCAGTTTCCAGTTGGTACTGATGCTACTTCGCCACTATTGAATGCTGCTAAGAATTGACTCCAATCAGAGTTTGGTTTTACGATATCAGCGTCCAACATTGCTTTGTATGTTTCAAAAGACTTCTTAAGTGCTTCATTATCAGCAATAAATGGTGTCACACCATCCTCTTTTAAGTACCAAGAACCACTAGATTGCAACATCATACGAATAAGACCTTGGTCATTTGGATCAAGTGTAATCATTTGCTTTCCAGTTGCTTCTTTTACTTTTTTACCAATTTCAATATATTGATTCCAATCAATACCTTTTAAATCATCAACTGTATGGCCTGCTTCTTCTAAATAATCCGTTCTTACGTATAAACCAGTTACACCTGTATCAAATGGTAAACCATAGTTTTTACCATCTAAGCTAGTTGGTGCAATTTTATATGATGCAAAATCTTCCGCTTTGAAAGATCCAGTAATTTCATGGAAAGAATCTGGATATGCTTGAAGGAAGCTTTGTGCACGATAGTCTTCGATCAACACGATATTTGGTAATCCTTTTGTCGTACCAGAACTTAAGCTTGTATTTAACTTTTGAATAATATCAGCTTGCGCATTATCTACAATCTTGATTTCTACATCAGGATTTTCTTTTTGATAATACTCTTTTGCTATTTCCATCGCTTTAATATTAAAGTTTGGGTCCCATGCCCAAATTGTAATTTCTTTTGAACCCGATGATTCACTTGAATCTGATTCTGTCTCTTGAGACCCAGATGAGCATGCTGCCAAAAACATCATGCAAGCCATCATAAGTACGAGTAGCTTTTTCATAAAAAATACCCCCATATTTTTGTTTTCGTAAGCGCTATCACCCTTACAACTACAATATTAGCACCTATGTTTCGTTTTTCTTTAGGACAATATTTTCATAAACTTGTGATTTTTTTATAGAATGTATCCGTTTACAATTAATTGGGGTTGTATTTTTTTTAGATACTTGTACTTTTTTTATATTTCGGAGATCGGAAGTGTAATCTTCACTCTTGTTCCCTCTCCTAAATTACTTGAAATCGATACACCATATTGATTACCATACAAAATTTGAATTCTTTCATTTACATTTCTTACACCTATCCCTGTAAAATGCTGTTTCTTACTCTTTGTTTTCGGAAGTTTATTAGATGAAATCTCCATTCCATCTCCATTATCCATGATCTCGCAAATCAAAGTACCCTTTTCTTGCCACACCATTACATTGATAAAGCCAGATGTTTTGTTGTTAAATCCGTGGAAAAATGAATTTTCAATAAAAGGCTGTAAAATCAGCTTAGGAATTTGTTGGTCTACACAATCTGGTGAAAGTAAATAATTTACTTTAATTCTGTCTCCATAGCGTTTTTGATTAATAAGAACATAATCTTTTAAGTTATTTATTTCTTGCTCAACAGAAATGGTTTCACTCCCATTTCCAATTGTATTTTGAAGTAATGAAATCAAGGAATTGATCGTTTCCTCCGCTTCCCCTTTTCCACCTTGCTGAATCATAAACTTAATGGAAGTAAGTGTATTATAGAGAAAATGCGGATTAATTTGCTGTTGTAAAGCCGCTAATTCTGCATTGCGTTTTTGCTTTTGGAAAAGAACGAGTTTTTCCAAGTAATCATGAAGTTCATCCAGCATTGAATTAAATGCCTTACCGATTTGCATTGTTTCATACGTACCACTTACTGAAACATACTGATCAAAATCAAATTTCGAAGCATCTGAAATTTGCTTTACTAATGTTGATAATGAATTTGTCATTCTTCTCGATATAAGAAAAACAATAATAAGGGCGATAGCAACAATGCAAATACAAATCAGCACAATTTGCTTTTTATTAATCAAATCACCAATTGCTGTTTTCTTGTCTATTAAATTAAATAAATACATATCAAAAGAAGGAATATATTCCATAAAGATGATTTGATCTGTTCCCATGAAATTTGCAATTATATAATCATTATTCTTTTGTTCATTTTCTTTTGCATAGTGCAAAAGATTATTAGCTTCATCTCCAATTAATTCCGTTTTATTACTTGACACAATGGTACCAGTTTTATCGAGAATAAAAACATCATTTCCTGTACTTGTGTGGCTGTTATAAAAATTCCTAATTTCACTTTCTTGTATTGCGAAGTACATCATTCCGTATATATTACCTGAAATCCTTTCCATTAAAGGTTTTGAAGCAACGATAAATTGAGCATCATTAGCACTATTTGTATTTTCGTTACGCTGATCATATTGATAGATCAACCTCTTTGGATTTTTTAACGAATTTTCAGTCATAATATGACTCTGCAATTCTTCATCGGTAATTAGCCAGTATGATCGATTTGTCGCATAGCTCATTTCATTCACACCGGTCACAATAATTTCAGTTTCATAAGCATCAACATTTGATTTCGTTCGTTTCATCTGCTCACTCATTTGAAAATAAGATCGCATTTTTTGCGCATTGGATTGCTCCTCCGTCATAATTCTTCTTATCGTTCCACTTTGTAAGATGTTGTTTGACGCAAGAACAATCGAGTAATTATAGGATTCAAAACTATCTTTAACTTGATTCATGACTTTCGCATTTGTAATACTAAACTTATCAATAAAAAACTGCTCAGACATACGAAACGTTGTCCACGTAATAATGATTGAAACCGTAATAATACTGATTACACTAATTAAAAACATAATGACAAACAAACCATTATGTTTAAAATGATTTTGGAAAAATTTCATACTGATTCACATCACTTATTCAATTTTTGATTTCTTCGATATTGACTCGGAGATAAACCTCTTTGCTTTTTAAATACCTTGCAAAAATAACTATGATCGGAATACCCAACATGTCCACTAATCTCAGATATCGGAATAGAGCTATTCATTAATAACTTCGTAGCCTCTTCTATACGAATTCTATTTAAATACTCATTAAAGCCTTCTTTGTTATGTGTCGCAAAATAACTTGATAAATAGGAAGGATTAAAATGAAAATGATTTGCTACACCAGTTAAGCTCAACGGCTCTGCATAATTTTCTTCAATATAATCAAGAATTTGTTGAAGATTTGAATGTCCGGTTTGATTTTTCCTTGATAAAATAATTTCTTTCGCCTTTTCTACAAAGCGATGCAACTGTTCAACAACACTCGCAGCCGTTTTGGCTTCATCAATTGCATTAAAAAAACTAAACTTTTCATTTTCTAAATTCTTCACATCATACTCCAAATTACTTAATAAAATGGAAATATTGAAAATGATGTTGCCAAAAAACGCTTTATATTCAAAAATATCCGTCGTAAATGCTGCTGATAATTCTCTTACATGTTCCTCTAAATAGTCAAATGCAGAATCAAAACGCTCATGCTTAAAATCATTCGTAAACTTATCCAAATTAAAAGAAGTGATTTTCGGACCTTCTTTTGCTAAGTCTTCCTCAACTATTATTTTAGTTTCAGGAAAATAAAATCGATATTGAAGCATTTTCTTGATCACGTCATTGTACTTAATCCCAATTTTTGAAAAGTTTTCAAACGTGTCACAAATAAGCACTGAAAGCTTTGAATCTAACTCTAATAGTTCAGCAGCTACTCCCTGCATTTCTATTAGTTCATCTTCTTGCCCATTAACAAGGAAAACACTTACATTTTCTTCTGTTGTGAATTCCTGTATTTTTATTTTCTTTAATTGAGTATCGAACAATTCTTCAAATCGAAGAATAATCAAATCCTTGTTTATAGCATCTTTATCTTTAAGGAGTCTTGTATCAGCAGCTACTAAGCAAAAATATTCATAATTAAACGTCTCTGACATTAATTTTTCATCATATTGAGTGTCATAACCTGATACAAACTTTTCGATCATATGTCCAATATTAATGGCAACATTGGTATCTCCATTTGCTGCTTGTAGTGATGGTATTCTACTTGCTGCAGTTTTTAGCACATTAAGTAATGTATCAGCATCAAGCTTTGGCTTTAAAATATAATCAACTGCCCCGCTTTGAAAAGTTGATCTCACATATTCAAATTCCCCAAAACTACTTAATATGATAATCTCAATATGTGGGTACTTACTTTTCACAATACGAGTTAATTCTTCCCCGTCCATAATCGGCATAACAATATCCGTTAACACAATATGCGGCTTTGTTAACTCAATTAACTCAAGAGCCTCTTGACCATTCGATGCTTCCCCAACGATTTTAAAGCCTTCCTGCTCCCATTCCACATAATGCTTAATCCCTTGTCTTATTAATTGCTCATCATCCACAATGATGATTCTACAACCTTCACCAGATTTCAAAAAAATCCCCCCAGACTTTGTAGACTTATATGTTCATCTCATTTTTTCTCCTATTATACACGTGAATGGTTCGAATATCATAGGCTTGTCTTATTTACTATTTTTGATATAGGGACAAAAAACCTTATAAAAAAAGCAGATTATCCAGACTATTAATCTACAAACCATACAAAAATAGCCAGAGAACTTCGAATCATATTAGAGTCTATGGCTTTTATTGAAATAATTTATAATTTAGGCAATTTGGATGATTTAGGAGGAATGAACATGTTGGATTTTGATACAAATATTGACCAATTCGCAACAATTAAAGTTATTGGTGTAGGCGGTGGGGGAAACAACGCTGTAAACCGTATGATCGAGGACGGTGTTGAAGGGGTAGAATTTATTGCAGTTAATACAGATGCACAAGCTCTTAATCAATCAAAAGCAGAGATTAAGATGCAAATCGGTGCAGCATTAACTAGAGGTCTAGGCGCAGGGGCAAATCCGGAAATTGGTAAAAGAGCTGTGGAAGAAAGCAAACAACAAATCGAAGAAGTGTTAAAAGGGGCAGATATGGTTTTTGTTACTGCAGGAATGGGTGGTGGAACAGGCACAGGAGCAGCCCCAGCCGTTGCTGAAATCTCCCGTAATCTTGGAGCTTTAACCATTGGGGTTGTCACACGACCGTTCAAATTTGAAGGTTCCAAGCGCGCTGCAAACGCCACAAAAGGAATTAACGAAATGAAGGAGTCTGTTGACACTCTAATTATTATTCCAAACGATCGCTTATTAGAGATTGTAGATAAAAAAACACATATCCTTGATGCTTTCCGAGAAGCTGATAGCGTTCTTCGTCAAGGCGTTCAAGGAATTTCTGATTTAATCGCTATTCCAGGTTTAATTAACCTTGACTTTGCTGACGTGAAAACAGTTATGTCCCAAAAAGGAACTGCTTTAATGGGCATTGGTATTGCTTCAGGTGAAAACCGCGCTGCTGATGCTGCCCAAAAAGCAATAAATAGTCCGTTGCTAGAAACCTCCATCAATGGAGCCAAGGGAGTGATCATGAACATAACCGGCGGTCGCAATTTAAGCCTTTTTGAAGTTCAGGAGGCAGCCGATATGGTTTCATCTGCTTCACATGACGATTTAAATATGATTTTTGGCTCTGTCATCAACGATAATTTAAAAGATGAAATTATCGTAACTGTCATAGCTACTGGATTTACTGCAAAGGATTCATCAATAGTACAAACACCTGAAGAGCCATCAACTGAAGCAACGTCTAATCGATATCCAAAGGAACAACATATACAACCTGAGAAAGTAGAACCTAGAGGATCAATTCCGTTTTATGAACGAAACTTGGAACCAGAAGAATCATTAGATACTCCAGCGTTCTTCCGCAAACGGAAAAACCGATAGTAAAAAGCTTACATTGACATACAAAAAAGCTCAAAGATCAATTAAACTGCACCCCATTTGTTAGACACAATCTAACAATTGGAGTGCAGTTTTTGTATGGTTAAATTCACCTGTAGCTATTTCTGGATATTGTATTCTATAGTTGTGATCAAATCATGCTTGAAAACGAAGTTGATCCCCGTTTTCTTTTATATTTTCAAACCATCGTTGTAACACCAATAGCTTAAAACTTCACCAATCCGTCAACTTTCACTGGCTGTCCAGTATTTAATGAAATATTTCCTGCAATCCCAGTAAGTATTGACATGGCTCCGTCTACATGGGAAGCTGCTCGGTTAAATTCATCCTCTAACGGTGTACCAAACAGATCTTGTAATAAGATTGGGTCACCACCACCGTGGCCACCTTCACCTTCTTCTATTTCTACCTCATACGATTCACTAAACATCGGCATAACAGTAATTGATTTTTCCTCTAGTCTTCCTTCATCCTCTTTATTTCCACCTGAATTAATATATGATTGCTCCCGGACATGAACTTCGATTCGTCCTTTACTACCATTAAACGAAACAATATAGCCTTCCCATGGTAAATAAGCATTTAAAGAATAGTTTAAAATAGCTTTATTTTTGTAATGGACCATCACGCCTAATGTATCTTCAATATTAATGCCATCTCCAAACACACTTTGATCACGCTGATAGCCATCTTCTTTTTCGGCATCTAAATACATTGCTTTTAAATGTTTGTTTTCTTCTAGATTAATAGCAAACGGATCATTCTTGGCCACTTCACTTCCATGTGCCCGTTGATAAAAGTTAGTTACTCCCCTTGATTCTGCATTTTCTCTGCCATAAAAACGTAATCCACCTAGGGCATAGACTGTCTCTGGTGTTGTTCCTAACCAGAAGTTAACTAAATCAAAATGATGGGTAGATTTATGAACTAACAAGCCACCACTATTTCGCTTATCTCGATGCCATCTTCGGAAGTAATCTGCCCCATGCTGAGTATTTAATGCCCACTCAAAATTGACCGAAAATACTTCACCAATCACACCGTCTTTAATTAACTCTCTTATTTTCGTGTTATGTGGTGCATATCGATAGTTAAAAGAAACGCGAACCTCTCGACCTGTTTTCTTAACAGCATCAATAATCGCCTGACATTTTTCGGCATCGGTGGTCATTGGTTTTTCGGTTATCACATCACACCCTAGTTCTAATGCTTTAATAATATACGTATGATGGGTTCGATCGACGGACGTAACGATCACCGTATCAGGCTTTTCATTAGCAATCATTTGTTCAAAATCCTTAGCAAGATAAGTCTCGATTTGCGGATGATCATATTTCTCTTCCAATAAACGGTTCGCATAATTCATTCTCGTTTGATTGATATCACAAAACGCAACTAGTTCACTCGTCTCCCTAAAATCACGGACAACCGCACCATAGAAATATTCTGCTCTTCCACCTGTTCCGACTAATACATATCTTTTTACCATTATAAAAACTCCTTATTGATAATTTGTTTAACATATTTGGATGCGCTTACAAAATTCACAGCCTTCTTAACACAAGGTAAACATTTACTTATTTTCATTATATTTAAGAGTTCTTTACCTTTACATATAAAAATCCGATCTCTTTTTCTAAATAACAGTGTTGTTTATTTTATCAAAATAATAAAGAGAAACAATGACTAGATCATTATTCCTCTTTTCTATTTGGTACTCCTAATGAATTGCTCTTTTAATGAATTAATGATGAAAACTAAAGGCATTCTTCCTTTTTCGTATTTCAACAATCGCGCCTTTCTGCGAAAAATAGATTATTAAAGAGTAATCATAAATACATATATTCGACAAAAAGACCCCACCCCCTTGTCATTACTGGATCCTTTGTTTATTCAGCAGCCCCTATTTAGATATCCATTCCATTGCCTTGCACTCAATTTTTTATTATACTTCTCTTAGTTGCTCTTTTTAGGGGTGAAAATTTGTACGAGATTATTTTAGATTTTACAAACATTTCTACTATTAATACATTCTATGCTAGCTTTCTATTAAGCTTAACGATTAAATATATTTGGACTTGGCATATTGAATATGATTTTATTGAAGCAACATGTGTCTCACCTTCAAAGGTAAATATAACTTTATCAAGACCTTCTATTCAGCAGATAAATGACTGGAGGTCTAACTCATTATTAGGTTGGATTGCAAGATATATTCGCAGAAAAGAAAGCTCGGGTGACGATTCGGAAGGTTTCCATTCTTTCTCTTACTAAGCATTTTTAGAAAAATGACTGGAGGAAGAAAGATGAAACCTACTAAAAACATACTTGTTATTATTGTAGTTATGATATCTACCTTTGTACTTTCTGCATGTTCTGCACAGAATTCAAATGGGAATGGTTTTTTTCAAAATGTGTTTGTTCATCCATTTGCATCAGCCATTCATAGTATCGCTATTTTATTTAATGGCAGCTTTGGGTTGTCAATCATACTGATTACACTAATTATTCGTCTCATTCTGTTGCCATTGATGTTAAAACAGTATAAAAATCAACAGCATATGAAGGAAAAGATGGAATTATTAAAGCCTGAAATGGATGCTATTCAGAAAAAGACTAAGGCTGCCAAGGACCAGAAAGAACAACAAAAGCTACAGCAGGAAATGTTTGGATTATATAAAAAGCATGGAGTTAATCCACTTTCTATCGGTTGTCTTCCAATGCTTATTCAAATGCCGATCTTGATGGGGTTTTATTATGCAATCAGGGGCTCAGAAGAAATTGCGACACACTCATTTCTCTGGTTCAGCCTAGGACAGCCGGATATTTGGATTACAGCAATTGCTGGGATCGTTTACTATGTACAATTTAAAGTATCGATGTCAAATATGCCTACTCAAAACCAGTCTCAAATGAAAATTATGGGGCTCATGTCACCACTTATGATCGTGATATTCTCTCTAAACGCTCCAGCAGCACTCCCGCTATACTGGGCAGTCGGAGGAACTTTCTTAATTTTTCAGTCCATATTAGGGAAGAAATTATACCAGCAAAAAGCAAACATAGCAGATGAAACAGATAAAACAGAAAACGTATAGCAAGTGTTCTAATATTGGGATTAATTACACTATTTTTCTCAAAAAAATTGTTAAGCAGTCAGGGAAATTTCCTTTCCCTTTATGATCTATAACAAAAAACGCTCCAAATTGAACTGCACCCCAATTGTTGGACACCATCTAACAATTGGAGGTGCAGTTTTTGTATGGCTAAATTCACTGGAGAAGATAAACTAGTAATTGTTAAACGCTATTTAGCTGGTGTGGAGAGTTATAGTACGATTGTGAGGTATATTGGGACATCAGACAGTGTTATAAGAAATTGGGTAATGCATGGTGCAGAAGTGTTATTTAGGAAATCCTATACAAGTTACTCAGTGCTATTGAATATAAGTACTCATTCGTATTATAAGGTCAGCCAGCTATTTAATCTGGTCCTTTTTTACAATGATTATTATGCTTTTAAATGTTCATCTAAAAATTCAAGTACGGCCTTGTAACCGTTTATTTTATTTTCCATTTTCATAAATCCGTGTCCCTCATCAGGGAACACTACATACTCAACAGGTACATTATTTTTTTTCAGTGCAGCTACGATTTCATCAGATTCAACCTGAAGTACTCGTGGGTCATTTGCACCCTGCAGCACAATGAGTGGTTTATTAATTTTCTCCGCATGGAACAATGGTGAAATACTGCGTAAATACTCAGTTTGTGTAAAAGGGTTACCTAATTTTTTATAAAGTGCATCTCGGTAACTTTCCCACCATGATGGGATGCTTTTTAATGTTCGTTCCCAATTTGAGACACCAAAAATGTCTACACCCACTTTAAACTCTTCCGGCCTGAATGCTAATGCAGCAAGCACCATAAATCCACCATAGCTATCTCCAATTATCCCGATTCTTTCTCCATTTATATAATCTTGCTCTCGAAGGAAATTTTTTGCCTGAATACAATCCTCCAAATCGATTTCCCCCTGCTTTAAATCTGCAGCACTAAAGAAAGACTTTCCATATCCAGAGCTTCCTCTGTAATTTACGTCTAAAATGGCATAACCTTGATTTGCCAGGTATTGAAATAATGGATAATATTCAGTACTAGACTGCCCTCCGGGGCCTCCATGAACAAATACTAGAGCAGGTGCTTTTTCACCTGCATTTACTACAGGCTTATAATAAATCGCAGGTATCTCTAATCCATCAAATGATGGATAGCGGATTACCTTAGCTACTACTAATTCCTTTGGATCAATTTCAGGATTTAAGGTATCAGAAAGCTTTTTTAATTCTTTTGATTCGAGATAATAGGCATACAAATTCGATGGTGCGTTTGAGCTATTTAATAGAAATGTTATTAATTCCTCGCTTTTAGAAAGCTGTATATTGACAATTTGTCCTTCAGGCAATGACGGAAGTTCAATCTGCTGGTGAGTGGTTAAGTTTATTATTTTAAATTCTGTTTTTGCATCAATGTTAATCGAGTAAACAAGATAGTGATAGTCACTTGAAAAAAATATAGTCGTAATATCCCAATTTTCTTTAGCCACTTCTACGGATTGGTTGGTATCGAAGTGATACTTTTTCAAATATTTAAATTCATAATTTTCGTCGGTTAAAAAGTAAAGAGAATCGGAATCTTCGCTGAAATTTTGAGGAAAATAATTAACATCTCCTTCATGAGCAGTTAAATGAGACAAACGATCGAACTCAAGGTCATATAAATAAATATCCGAATCATTTAAATTACTCACTTTTGCTAACGATATAAAACGCTTATCAGGTGATATGGATCCAAATTCATATCCGGCATTATTCGTAAAAATACAGGTTGATTCATATGTTTCGATATTCATTTCATAAACATCGATAAAACTTGGATTCCTTTTATTGGATCCATAGAAAAAGCTTTTCTCATCCTTACTCCAATCAAAAAATACCGCACGCTCGTTTTCTCCCGGAGTTAAATCAATAGCTTCCCCATTTTCATTTTGCACATAAATATGTAAAATTTCATTTCCGCCTTTATCACTTAAAAATAAAAAGCGATTATCTTTCGGAAAAAAAGAAACGGCATAGACTGCATTATCCGTTGAATAGGTAACCTGTTGCTGGCTATTATCCTCTAAAGAAACCATGTAAGCATTATAGATCCTACTTTTATCACTCGAATATAAAACTTTTTTTTCGTCGAAAGAAATGGAGTTCGATATAATAGATTCAGTGTTGAAAAAATGATCAATTGAATATTTTTTGACACTGGTATCCTTAGCATCTTTTGTCATCCTATTACCCCCTTTACAATGTTTTATATATATTCTCGTTAGAATATAAAAAACCTTTTTATTAGGGGTAGCGTCTGGAAAATACGCATATTTACAACGTTAAGGAAATTACAATATTAGAAAGCCCAATTTCTCAGCATTAAAATTGAGAAATTGGGCTTTTTTTCGTTACTCCAGAAAATCGATTGATGAAAAAGTTTGGATTCAATCCAAGCTAGACTCTTGAAGGCTTGATTTCAAGATACGTTTTTCTGGACTCATCGTTCCGAAAACTTTATACTAAATTATATGAATGGAGGTGCATGTAAATTGGGTAGAAATATTAGTTTTAACAAAGAACATGCTTTGAATAAAGCGATGTATTTATTCTGGGAAAAAGGTTATGACGCTACATATATCTCAGATCTTATTGAAACGATGGGAATAAGTCGATCTACTCTCTACGATAGTTTTGGAGATAAGGATGAACTATTTAAACTGGTTTTAGAACATTATAAAAACGTTGGCTCTCGGAAGAGAAATTTACTTTTTAGTGGTATAAACACTAAAGCATCACTTAAATCGTTTTTTTATCAACAAATTGAAAAATGCTATTCAGATGACATTCCCAAAAGTTGTATTATAACTAATTCTTCGCTGCTTATTGGACATATTGATCCTTCCATAGAAGAAATACTTCTGAATGATTTTAATGAACTTGAAAAAGTATTTAAACAAGTTATTGAAGAAGGAAAACAGAAAGGAGAAATTTCACAAGAGGCTAACTCTGAATTAGTTGCATATTCTTTATTAAGTTTAAATCATAGCCTTAATTTAATGTCCAGATATAAAAAAGAGAAATATCTTGCCTATAATCTAGTGGATAAGACTATTGCAGACCTATAGTCTTTCTTTTTTAAACATTTCGGAACGAACGTACCAAAAAAATAAGCGTAATCAAAAGGAATGATAACGTTGACTAAAAAGACAAATTTTCTACTATTTATTTTGGCAATTAGTTGCGGTTCACTTGCTGCTAATATTTATTATGCACAACCAATTGTCCAATTCATTGCAACTGATCTGAACATCTCTTCTGATTTATCTGGATTGCTTACTACCTTGACACAAATTGGGTATGGATTGGGCCTATTTTTTATCGTACCAATGGCTGACCTATTTAAAAGTAAGAAAATAATAGGAATTCTTATCGGGCTTATTATTCTTTCATTAATTGGTACGCTAATTTCAACAAATGGAATTGTTTTTTTACTATTAACAATCATAATTGGCATCGGAGCTTGTGCGGCTCAAATGTTAGTTCCACTAACAATGAGGATTGTACCTATAGAAGAGACTGGTAAATATGTAGGTAAAGTGATGAGTGGTTTATTGATTGGGATTATGATTGCTCGCCCATTATCTATCGGAATAGCTGACTGGTTCGGCTGGAGAATGGTATTTCTTTTTTCATTAATAACGCTAGTTGCCGTATTACTGCTAATTATTAAATTCTTGCCCAACTATGAAGTAGTATCAACTAGTAACATGTCATACCCAAATTTAATAGCTTCTATGGTGAAGCTATTAATAAATACATCTCCTTTACAACAAAGAGCTTTTTATCACGCATGTTTATTTGCAACATTTAGTCTTTATTGGACAGTTATCCCAATTTTATTAAGGTCTGAGCCATTACATTTTTCAAATAATGAAATTGCATTAATTGGCTTTGTTGCAATAGCTGGAGCTTTATTAACTCCTACTATTGGTAAAATAGCAGATAAAGGTTATATTTTTACAATGACTAATATATCAATGGCGCTCGTACTATTATCTATCTTACTTTTATTTTTTGTTCAAGATCATTCACTATTTAGTGTGATTTTACTCCTTATCTCCGGCATTAGCATTGATATCGGTGTAGCAGGAAATTTATTATTAGGACAAAAAGTTATCTTTGGTTTGAATCCCGAGATAAGAAACAGACTTAATGGATTATATATGACTATTTTCTTTTTGGGAGGAGCCTTTGGTTCATGGATTGGAAGTTATACTTACTATAAATTTAATAGTGAAGTAACTTTACTCATTGGAACAGCTTTGCCTTTAATCGCCTTATTAGTTCATTTAATAAAAAATAATACAATAAATTTATCAAAAACCAAAAGTAAATACATGTCCTAACTATTAATGTAACCCAAAAGTTAGAGTGAAAATCTAATTTTCGGGGTAGCATTAGCATTTTCTTCTACATCAGAAACAAATTAATCACTATCATATTGTGTAATTACAACAACATTATTCCCTCTTCCCAGTGGACTTTTATACTTAATAAAATATAAAGAAGCACCATGCTTATTTATAAATAACGCCTCGATTATTGAAAAGTAATCCAGCCTATCCACCAGTGAACAGGCTGGATTACATTATTAGTTCAGAAACTATAAACGTAAAAAATAATTTCATAATTAGGGTTTAAATATAACAAGGATCATTAAAATAAACTATCTCAGAAAGAATTTTGTCGCCTTTTATCTTCCTAAAAGCCTCCCTCGCCTCTTTTTCTGTATTAAATTCGTACATCTTCATATTTTCATTTAAAAAGATAGTAATTACCCACACGAATAGTTCCTCCATTTATAACCTAAATTTTTTTATAATTAAGAAAATAATTTACATTTTATCCAATTTCTTTTTACAAAATTATATTATTTAAGCTAATTTAGAGGTAAACTCATAATTTTTCTTTGTAAATGCATAACCTTCCAAAATCATACGGGCTGTACGTACTACCTTGATTGCACTAATACTTCCAGCTATTAACTCAACCTTGGTTTCCATGATCCCAGCAGGATGTCCTAACCTGACAACTTCTTGATTTACTTTTACAATATCGGATAAGATTGAATCTTTTAAAAATGCTCCTGCAGTGGTACAGATGGCACCTGTTATAGCAAGTGCTTGATGTGGTTTTTGCATGGACATCATTCTGATTGTGCAGTCCATATCTGAAGCTTTTCTTTCCACTCCTGTTACATCAATATAATCCATAGGAGGAGCAATAATTGTCATTTTAGGGACAGCAGGTGATTTTTTTGTTGCATCCTCTTTTGAAGAAAATTGGCACATTTCGGCTGCAATTGATCTAATATTCTCTAGTTCTGTTAGCTTTTTTTGTGTAATTTCATGAGGTAGTTCAGTACCCGTAAGACCGACATCTTTGGCATTAACAAAAACTAATGGATTAGCAACATCGATAATAGAAACATTTATAGGGCCTTTAGGTGATTGAATGACATCAATAGAGTTTCCAGTTGGAAATAGTTTTCCTGTTACTGCACCTTCAGCATTAGTGAATGAAAGATAGATAGGAGAACCTGTTCCTGGTACTCCAGGGATTGCACACATACCTTCAGTTTTTACTTGGCCATTTTCAACTTCTACCTCAGCAATAATGACCTTTTGAGTATTTGTATTAAATATTCTAACTGTTGTAATAGGCTCAATTGCTGGTACTAGGCCTTGTTCAATTGCATAGGGACCTACCGCAGAAGAAATATTTCCGCAGTTTCCTTTGAAATCAACTAATTGATTTTCAATACTTATTTGGGAAAATGTGTATTCAATATCAATCTCTTCTAGTTCTGACTTTTTGATAATTGCAGCTTTACTAGTTAATGAATTTGCCCCACCAAGGCCGTCAATTTGTCTATGGTCTGGACTTCCCATAATATCCAATAAAAATTCATCCCAAAGCAAACGATCAGTCGGCATATCTTCAAAATTAATAAATACCGCTTTACTAGTTCCACCACGCATAACAACAACAGGTACTCTCATCCAAATTACCACCTTTTCTTATTCACTTTTTAAAAAGTACCGGTGCTTTTAAAATTATAGTATGACATGTGTTATCATAAGTAAAATAGATAATTTATTAAAAAAATACAAAAAAAAACTTATAATCAGTTGATGGAGATGAACATTATGGATGAAAAAGATTGGAATGCGATCCGAATTTTATATCAAGAGAAAAATATTAGCCGTGCATCAGAACGTTTATATATTTCACAACCTGCATTGACTTACAGACTTAAAAATTTAGAAAAGGAGTTTGGGACTAGATTATTTTTTAAAATAAAAGGGGGAATTGAGTTTACTTCTGAAGGCATACATTTAGTTGAGTATTCCGAAGAAATGATAAATAAGTTACAAAAAACGAAAGACTATATGATTAATATGCAAAATGAGGTAAAAGGAACATTAAGGTTAGGAGTTTCAAGTAACTTTGCTCAATATAAGCTTCCCAAGATATTAAAAAAGTTTTCAACTAAATTCCCCAATGTACAATTTAATATAAATACAGGTTGGAGTACCGATATTATTAACCTTCTTAATTCTGCTACTGTGCAATTAGGAATTTTACGTGGAAATTATGAATGGTATGGAAAAAAAGTATTATTACATAAAGAAAGACTTTGTTTGATTTCTAAAAAAGAAATAGACATGGAAAATTTACGTGAACTGCCATT
This sequence comes from Metabacillus sp. KUDC1714, assembly GCF_014217835.1. Classification (NCBI taxonomy): domain Bacteria; kingdom Bacillati; phylum Bacillota; class Bacilli; order Caryophanales; family Bacillaceae; genus Metabacillus; species Metabacillus elymi. The sequence goes on along the minus strand of NZ_CP055263.1, from coordinate 3,235,644 downwards.
TATTAATTACAAAACGGATAGTTCTCTAAAAGCTCTAATTACCGGTTGGTGGCATGACAGATTTTCCGAACCGCCATTTGTTATGATGGAAACAGACAGACTAGAAACATGTAAAGAAATGGTCAAAAATGATTTAGGTATTGCAATTGTACCTGAAATTTGTCTTCAACCTTCAGATAACCTCCAAATACATGAATTATTCTATAACAATGGAGAACCAGTATTTAGATATACATGGTTAATGTATAATCAAGATTCATTAAAGCTCTCGATTGTAAAAAATTTCATAGATTTTTTAAATGAAAATCCAAATATTTAATAAAAATTTCTTTATTTAAGGCTGTTTTCGCAAACTTTGTTGCTTTTAAAATAGTATTGGGTTGGTTGATTGGCGCTTCAGGATGCTCGCTTTCCGTGGGGCGGGCGATGAGCCTCCTCAGCGCGAAGCGCTTGCGGGGTCTCATCTGTCCCGCTACTCCCACAGGAGTCTCGCACCTTCCGCACCAATCAACCTAATCAGTTTTGTTCAAAAACAACAATCTTTTAGAAAAGAGCCTTATTTAAAGAGGAATTTAAAGTAATTCCCTTATCTATCATCTTGATTATAAGTTTTTTTTTAGAAAAATCTCAAAAAATATATATTTTACTTATTAATCCACGTATTATATTCTAAAAACACGAAATATTCTTAAATTCTAATCTAGGGATGTAGTAAATCAAAACTCTATTTCTGGAATATTTCCAATATGTTTTGTAAGCGATTTCTTTATTTTAGGAGGGGATTAAAATTCTTACTTTTTTAGGAATTTCAATGGTTGTCGTTTTTACTTATTTGATCATGGCAAAAAAATTATCTCCTGTTACAGCTCTTGTTATTGTGCCAATAATATTTGCAGTAATTGGTGGGTTTGGCTTAGAGCTCGGGGGTATGATGCTAGATGGCTTAAAAGAAGTTGCTCCTTCAGCTGCCTTATTATTGTTTGCTATTTTATTTTTTGGAATTTTAATCGATGCAGGCTTATTTGACCCACTAATTAATAAAATGATGAAATTCGTTAAAGGAGATCCCGTTAAAATTGCTATTGGAACCGCAATAATCGCTATGACCGTTGCATTAGATGGCGATGGAACGACAACTCATATGATTACTATTTCTGCTATGTTGGCACTTTATCTTCGAATTGGTATGAACCCACTTGTACTTGCAACAATTTCTTTACTTTCTGTCAGCATAATGAGCGGTATGACTCCTTGGGGAGGACCAGCTACAAGAGCCATTGCCTCTTTAGGTCTTGATGCTAATGAGTTTTTCCTCCCACTTATACCAACAATGTTATCAGGAATGGGATGTATTCTTTTTATAGCTTTTGTTCTTGGAAAAAAGGAAAGAGCAAGAATTGGTGTTATTAATGTCGAGGAAATTCCACATCAATCATTAAAATTGAGCGAGGTTGCTGCCACTTTTGCCCTGCAAGATGATATTAAACGCCCTACATTAAGATGGGTAAACTTCATTTTAACAGTAACGATTATGGTGGTTTTAGTCATGGGGTTAATTTCAGCTCCAATCCTATTTCTAATTGGATTTGTACTCGCTGCTATGATTAACTATCCAAATTTAGAAGAGCAAAAAGAACGTATTTTATCACATGCAGGAAATGCTTTAACTGTTGTCATATTAGTGTTTGCCGCTGGTATCTTCTCAGGAATTTTTTCCGGAACAAAAATGGTAGACGCAATTTCAAATGCATTAGTATCGATCATTCCAGAATCTGTAGGTTCCTTTTTTCCTCTTGTCGTGGCACTAACTAGCATGCCATTTACTTTCGTTTTATCCAACGACGCTTATTACTTTGGAGTTTTGCCAATTCTAGCTGAAGCAGGAGCAGCTTATGGGGTAAGTCCTTTAGAAATTGCAAGAGCTTCCATATTAGGGCAACCTGTACATTTTCTAAGTCCTCTTGTTGCATCTACTCTTTTACTAGTAGGAATGGTTAAAACAGACATCGGGGAATTTCAGCGCTATGCGTTTAAATGGACTCTTCTTTGTTCGGTAGTCATTATTGCTGTTGCTTTTTTAACAAGTTCTATCAGCTAACCTTTATTCCTTTGTGATTTTTCAACTTAAATTCCAATAATAAAGCTGAGCCATTCAAATTCAGTTACGAACCTGATCTGGATGGCTCTTTTTTTATGATTATGAAATAATCTATACATTAAATAATAAGCATTAGAATTAGTCTAACTCTCTTTTCCCTCTGAGATATTGTCATATACCTTTATTTTAGTAACCACTTTCACAATCGTTTTTGCAAGATTCATTACAGTATACAATCTTGTATCATTTAAAAATTGTGAAGTTGGCAAAGGATCTATATAATTAACAAATCCCACGAAATGGTAATCCCCTACTTCAGGGAGCATCTTTTCAAGTGCTTTTCCAGGAGTTAATGGTCCCTCTTTAAACATCACATAGCCCACTTGATTTTTATCACCAATGGATGAATCAATACTAAAAATAAGAGGCTTTTTAAATTGTTTATTGATTTCCTTTAATATCCCTTTTAAATTAAATGCATGTACGGGCTCTTCTAATGTTCCATAAACACGAAAAGGAACTTGACTATCTTTAAGCATCGTTCCTACTAATGGTCCTAATGAATCACCAACATATCGATCAGAACCTATACATAAAAAGACAATATCTTTATCCTCTCGTGATGAATTTTGAATAATTTCTTTCATTTTAAGTGCTAATACTTCAATATCTTTTTCTTCTGTACTTCCATTAGATTTCAAATTATATGAATATTTTTCTAGATTCTTTTGTTCTTTTTTATAATAATAAGACACACTATTATCACCCTTAATGTTATTTTTTCCGTAAACTATAAATAAAGTTATTGAAATAATTATAACGTTTAATAAAAAAATAAAACAATACTAACTATGCAGATAGATGAGAATGAGATTTCTTCTTGACCTCCCAATATCTTAAAAATCTAAATAGAGGAGGAAGAGTAATGCATACAGTGACGACCCTGAGCACTTGTACTGCTATGACAAATGTAGCATCACCATTAAGCACAAGAGCAGTTGTTGTCATCTCTGCAATTCCACCTGGTGCAAAAGCTAAACCTGCAGTCAGAAATGTTATATCCGTTACAATCGATACAAAATAAGCGCATATAAATACAGAAACAATTAAGCCTATTGTACTCAAAAATGAAATTATTAAAGTTCTATTTAACCCTATAAACATATTTTTATGAAAACGCGAGCCGATGCTTGCACCAATAAAAATTTGTGATACGATCATTAAACTTTGCGGCCACCAAGTTACAAGTTCATATCCAAAAAGTTCTGAGCCAAAAGATTTGACAATAGCAACACTAACCATACTACCAATCAGCCATGGAGCTGGAAACTTCAAAAATTCCCCTATATAATATCCACTCCACGCTATACATACAAACAAAATTGTAAAAGCAAGCTGTTCAATTCCAAATTTTGTTAATTCCGTTGAGATAGTATAGTTGTTTGCATTAGCCTCAGAATGACTATTCAAGAAAGATATAATTAGAGGAATCGTTAGGATAACTAAAAATACACGCATAGCCTGAATAATACTGACAACACCAGTGTTAGCACCAACCTCTTCTGCAATGCCAGGGATTGAGGAAAGGCCCCCAGGTGCAGTAGCAAAAAAACTTGTTAACATATCCAAATTGCTGTATTTCCATAAAACAAAACCTGAAAGTAAAGAAATAAAAATAGATAAAAGTAGCATTATGGTAATAGTTGACCAATTTTCATGAAAAATGTATAGAACAGAACTATTCACTTTCCGTCCTAATTCAATCCCTAAGATACACTGTCCAATATATAACCAATATTTTGGAATACCCTTTTGATTACGAGGTAATTGTAATAAATTCGGACGTAAAATTGAAAGAAAAGTTGCCATGAGGAGTGTCCCGATCATCCATCCAATAGGGAGACCAGTTAAAGAGAGAAATAATCCACCTACTCCGCTTACTGTTACAAACAACCCAAACTGAATAAAATCCCTATTTTTTTTCATTCCGAATCCTTCTTTCGATATTTTACTTAGGTGAAGTATTTTGTAATCTTTTCTTGATAAATCAAATATAGTATACTTTTAGAAATAATTAAAATATTGATTTATTATAATTATCCATAAATAATCTTGATAGTAGAAATGGAGGTTATTAGTTTGGATGAACGAGATTGGATGGTTTTGCAAACCCTCTATAAAGAAAAAAATATTACAAAGGCTGCTCAACTTTTGTATATTTCTCAACCGGCTTTGACAAACCGATTAAACCAATTAGAAAAGGAATTTGGCGTAATTATCGTAAATAGAGGAAGGCGTGGAGTTCAATTTACTCCACAAGGAGAGTATTTAGCCAAAAGTGCACAAGAAATGTTATTAACCATACAAAAAATTAAGGAAAATGTCCTTAATATGGAGGATAGAGTTGTAGGTACACTAAGATTGGGTGTTTCTAACTTTTTTACTGATTACATGCTTCCCAACCTATTAAAGCTATTCAAAGATCAGTATCCTAATATTGAATTTAAGGTAACGACAAACTTTAGCAGTCACATTGCTCAGTTAATTTACAATCAAAATGTCCATATTGGAATAGTTAAAGGGGACTTTATTTGGAAAGATCATAAACATTTATTATTTGAAGAATCCATTTGCATAGCTTCTAAAGAAAAAATAGACATACATGACCTTCCTAACTTGCCAAGAATTGATTATCATACTGACACGTCATTGAAGAATTCCATAGATAAGTGGTGGTCTGAAAATTTCACCCAACCCCCACTTGTCAGCATAGAAGTAGATAAAGCAGACACTTGTAAAAAAATGGTCATAAATGGATTAGGCTATGCTATTTTACCTAGTTTGATATTAAAGGATGTAAATGATATACATATAGCTGATATTAAATCTATTGATGGGAAACCTATTGTTCGTAAGACATGGATGATTTATCACGAGGATTCATTAAAATTAAACATTGTTAAGGCATTTGTTGATTTTATTGAAAAAGAATTTAGAGTGTAGCAATTAGTCGTAACAGATAATAGTCTATTAATAAAGTTAATAAGAAATCCTTTAATTAAATGCTTATCATGCCCTCCTTTTTTTACTATATTTTTATTAGCTAGAAAGAAAGCACCTACAAATAGTGTAGATGCTTTTCTCATACTTATTTATTATTGTTATCACCATTAGACGAGATCATGCCCTGTAAAAGAGACTTCTCCTCTTTTTGTTTTCTCTTAATGAATTAATAATACATAGTGAGGTTTTATTGGACCCAATCTCTATCTACAGGTCACTATTCCTTTACGGAACCAACCACAATACCTGTAATAAAATATTTCTGTAATATTGGATAGATTAGTAATAATGGAATAGTAGAAATGACGATTTTTGCAGCGTTTAAATTTCTATTTGAAACTTCCATTATATTTTCCAATTGACTTGAGTTTGCCCCTGCTTTTAATATATCTTGAATATCAATTGATAATGACTGAATATAAGTCATGATAGGGTAATTGCTAACTTTCGTCATGTAAATTAATCCTGAAAAGAAGTCATTCCAGTTTCCAACAATACTAAATAATGCAACCGTTGCTAGGGCTGGTAAGGAGATAGGAATATAAACCTTTATTAATATTTGCCATGGGTTAGCGCCGTCCATAATAGCTGCTTCTTCTAACGATTTGGGTACACCTATGAAGAAATTCATTACTAAAATAATGCTAAAAATTTGGACTGCTCCGGGTAATACCAAGGACCATATTGTATTTAGGAGATCTAAGTTTTTCACGACTAAATAAGTAGGAATCATGCCGCCATTAAACAACATCGCAAAAATAATAAGATTCATATATATATTTCTACCTCTAAAATTTCGTTTCGATTTAGAAAGTGGATATGCCATTAAGACAATTAATATCATATTAATAATAAGTGAAAGAATCACTCGTTGAATGGATATAGAAAATGAGCGCCAAAATTGTCCATCCTGCATGATCATCGTATATGCTTTTGTTGTAAAATTTATCGGTGTTAAACCTACGGCATTTGCCGCAACCGCCTCACTACTACTAAAAGAAATAGCGACAATATTCCACAATGGCAGGAGACAGATTAGCCCTAATAATATGACGATTGCATAGATGATTACTTTTCCTAATCGCGCGGAAAATGTTTTATTCTGTACCACAATCCCTCTACCTCCTTAGAATAACTTTCGATCTGTATATTTTTTAGCAGCATTGTTTGCTGATAATATTAAAACTAATCCTATTAATGATTTAAATAAACCAACTGCTGTACCAAAGCTATATTCACGGCCAATTAACCCGATTCGATATACATAGGTATCCAGAATGTCTCCTGTCTCATAAACCATGGGTGAATACAGGTTATAGATTTGATCAAAACCAGCATTCAAGATATTAGGGAGACTTAGAATAGCCAATAGAAGGATTATAGGCAACATGCCAGGAAGTGTAATGTGCCAAACTCTTTTCCACCAATTGGCTCCATCAATCCCTGCTGCTTCATGAAGCCCTGGGTCTATTGCAGTTATTGCAGCTAAGTATACAATGGAATTAAATCCAAATTCCTTCCAAACATCTGTACCAATTATTAATGGTTGAAATAGCTTATTACTTCCAAGAAAGTTCAGCTTTTCAAACCCAAAAAAAGTTAAAATTTGATTCACAGTTCCATCAAGATTAAACATATTTAACACAACAGATGCCAATACAACCCATGATAAAAAATGAGGTAAATATACAACGGTTTGAATTGATTTTTTTAACAGTTTAATCCTAACTTCGTTTAATAAAATTGAGAATACAATTGCCATTAAAGTTCCTAAGACTATTTTTCCAAGTGCGATTACAATTGTATTTGAAAATATTTGCCCGATATCAGGTAATGAGAACATATAAGTAAAATGATCAAATCCAACAAATTCAGAACCTAACAATCCTTTTGCTGGAATATAATCTTGAAAAGCCATGATGATCCCAAACATTGGGATATAACTAAAAATGAATAGAAAGATCATCCCGGGCAACAGCATAAGGTGATACGAGGCTTCAATTTTAGTCAATTTTCTTCCTTTTATCTTCTTTTGATAGATAGGCTCTATCCTTGTATTTGCATGCTCTATCGGTTTCATAATGATTTTCCCTCCTTATAGAATAAGGACTGCAAAGCAGCCCTTATTCCTTATTCATTACTCCTATCAGCATTTATTGCTTCGATTTCAGCGATGATTTCATCTCCGCCTTGACTTTTCCAATTTGATACAAAGGTATCAAAATATTCAAGAGGCTCAGCACCTGTTACAATTTTAATGAAGTCTTCTTCTTCTAATTTAAGAAGGTTCGCACCTTTTTTCTCTAATGTCTCCGTATTTCCGAAGTACACTGGATTTACCCAATTGAATTTATCCTCTTTTGTAAGTTTATCGATCAAACCCATACCTTTCACTCTAGAGTGATATTTTGACCAATCTGCCGTATCAGCATCACTAGGATTTTCGGTATATTTTTTAATACTAGTTGCTGCATCTCTTGCTTCAGATGAAGCGATTTCTCCCATCTCAATTTCACCGTTTACTGCACCCATTATAGTTGAATAGTCAAATAACAAATTATCTGATTTTAACACTTCGATATTAAACGGTCTCGTTGACCCATCAACACCAAGTTCTTTGTATTCTGCAACTTCTGGATAATCAGTTTCTAAGTCTTTTGAATTTGCTAGCTCGTCATAGAAGAGATTCAAAATCTCAATCGCTAATTCTGGATGTTCATAGTCTTTTCTGACAACGATAAAAGCACCAGTTGGGTTCGTGTGAGCAACGTTTACTTTTCCATTTTCATCTTCTAATGAATAAGCTTCGAAATCTGCATTCTTATCCATTTCTCTTACAGTTGATAATCCCCAGTCCGGAATATGCCATGGACCAGTAACTATACCTGTTTGTCCATTTGTTACAAGAGCCATTATGTCATCCCATGTTCTAGTTCCAAACTGTGGATCAAGGATCCCTTCCTTATACCAATCAGACAAGACACCTAGTGCTTGCTTAGTTCCCTCTGTTATTGAGCCATTCGTAATCTTTCCATTTTCATCTTCTAGCCAAAATCGAGGATAAGCATTAAAGATTCCAGCAATTGATGTCATATTAAGTGCAGAGCCTCCATAACTTCCGGAATTTAACCAGTAAGCCATAGGGATTCCGATTGGATTGCCCGTTTCCCCAGGATCATTTTCTATGAAAGCCTTCGCAGTTTTTTCTAGTTCATCTAATGTGATGCTACGATCACCATCACTATCAATTTCTAATCCTAACTTTTCCGTCCAGTCTTTTCTAATCCAAATCATATTAGGAGCTTCATCCCCTATTGTTGCTGGAAGTGCCATTAGTCGTTCGTCGAATGATGCATCTTCTAAACTTCGTCCATCATAAGAATCATATATATCTTTAATGTAATCGCTTGCATTTTCGTTATAAACATCCGTCAAATCTGCTATTAAGTCATTCTCAACTAACTCTTTCAATTCTTCTCTTGAATCGACTCGCATCATATCAGGTAGTTCTCCAGAAGAGATAGCAAGTGCAACCTGTCTCGTATAATCTTCTCCTTCACCTTCAAATGCATTTTCTATTTTCACACCTAATTTCTCTTCTACTAGACGGGTATAGGCATTATCTTCATAAGTATCACCTTCAGGTAATTTTGAATTAGCTGAAGTTACTCGCCCCATTTTAATGATTTTTTCTCCATTTTCTGATGCAGAATCCGCTGCATTGGATGGCTCTTTTTCTACACATGCCACTAAAGAAAATGTCATAATAGATGCCATAGATAGCATGGTAACCCTCTTAAATAATGAGTTGCGCTTCATTGTTCTCCCCCTCGTATATCTCCTTTTTGTTTAAGCCATGTCATTGGCACACTTTTAGTTTAATTGTTTTAGCGTTCTTCAAAAATATTAAATAAACCGTTTTCATGTACTTTTTTCCGGAACATTTATCTCTAATTGTTTTTAAAAAAACCTTAAATGATATAATGAACAAATATTATATCTTGGAGGCAAAAATATGTATCGAATCTTAATTGTAGATGACGAAAAAGACGAACGAAACGTCATTCGTTTTCTTCTAAATAAATACCGTTTTCAACTTGATATAATTGAAGCAAACAATGGAAAAGAGGCTCTTATTCAGTTAGAAAAACAGCCTATAAATATTTTATTTACAGATATTAAAATGCCCTTTATAGATGGGATTGAGTTGGCTACAAAAGCTAGAGAACTTTATCCAACTATTCAAACGATCTTTTTTAGTGGTCATGATGATTTTAACTTTATTAAAAAAGCTCTTTCATTAAGAGCTGTTGATTATATTTTGAAACCAGTAAAACCTGATGAATTTCAACAAACACTTTGTTCCGTCATACAAAATATTAAAACTCAGGAGAAAGAACGAGCACAAATAGAAGCAAATACTGAGCTTCTTAAAACCCATATTCTCAATCGTCTTATAAATAAGACTCCTTTGGAAAAGCTTAAAAATGAATACCCTTCCATAAATTTCGCCTATTTAAATGAATATTCTCAAATGATTTTAATGCAGTTTGATGAACCTTTTTTCGATCGACTTCCTAAGGAAAAAGACACTCTTTTCTTTTACCAACAAATCGAGGAAGCTATTCCAAACTTTTCTTGCGACTTTATTGATCTTAATCCTTTTCAGATTATATTGTTACTAAAGAAAAATCGGGATAACTCATTACACACTAAACAGATTGCAACCAGAATACAAAAAAAAATCCACTTAGAATATCGTATAAACTGTTTTATTTCAATAAGTAATGAAATCTCAGCTCCATATGAAATGCCTAGATTATACGAGGAGATGGAAAAGTATATAGAGGACCACTTTTTCTATTCTGACACCTATGCATATTCAAAAGAAGCAACATCAATCGAAAGTAAAAACTACCCTGAAACAGATGATGACCTACTACAGGCCATACAAAATGCCATTAAATTTGCAGATACCGTTAGTTTTAGACAAAATATGAATTCTTTGTTCGAAAAGTACCGTTCAAATCTAGAAATATCCCATGTATATGTGCGATTTTTATTTTCAAAACTATTACAGCTGCTTTGTCATGATCTACCCTTATATGATAAAAGAACAATTAATAAAACAATGGAGGCTATATATTCCTGTCATCATTTTTCTGATATAGAAGAAATTTTGATTTCGGTTCAAAATGAAATCACAAAAAGATTAGAGGAAGAAAAAAAATCTCCAAAACATGTTATCCAAATCGTAAAACAATATATACACGAACATTATCAAGAAGACTTATCTTTGAATTTATTGTCTGAACAAGTGTACTTATCACCTGGATATTTAAGTGAAATATTCATCCAAGAAACAGGTTGCGGAATCAATAAATATATTAAAAATCTAAGGATGGAAATAGCAAAAGATCTCCTCCATAGTACAAATATGAAAGTGAATGATATATGTCATAATGTAGGCTATCAAAATCTTTCATATTTCGTTCGTAGTTTTCGGGAACATTTCGGAGCAAGTCCAGAAAAATACCGGCAAATGGAAAGAAAAATGAAAGAGAATTCTTAATATGAACAAAATAAAAGTCTGGTTTAAGAACTTAAAATTCAGAAATAAAATTTTATTTATCTGTTTACTAGCAGGTCTACTCCCAGTCATTACATTGGGAAGTTTTTGGTATAATCAGATTCAACATTTATTTATTACACGCGAAAATGAAGTGTTAGATGAATCTCTTAATCAAGCAATCTCCAGTCTTGATTATAAAGTAAATACTTATTTTGATGCTATGAATCATATAGTTTGGAATGAAGATGTAAAAAGAGGAGTTACATCTCATTATGACAATAACTATGAAATGTTTTTATTCTATCACTATACACTAGATCCTCTATTAAACACTTCAAAATTTTTACAAACGGATATCAATAGAATTACGATATATAGTAATAATAAAATGCATTCACACGGTGAGAGCCTTCGTCCTTTATCAGATATTGAACAATACAGTTGGTTTGAAAGTATTTCGAAAGCGACCACACCAAAACTAATTGTATCAGCTAAAGAGGAGACATTCGAGGTTGCGAGCCAATTATTTGATCGTCATCATAATACGACTAATATCGTTTACATGGATATCGATTATGAAAATGTGTTTGAATCAATGTCCACCTTATATGAAAACAACTACGGACTAATTATTCTTGATGAAAATGATCTGCCTGTGTTCCAAATAAACAAATTTTCAGAAAAGAATAAGTCTTTTGCGCTAACAGAAAACGAATTGCTAAAACAATTAAGCGAAAATTCCATAGAAGAACAGTACATATATAAGAAAGCTGAACTTATACCCTATAACTGGACAGCATATCTATATCGTCCTATAGGTACAGTCTCTGCCTCTTCTTATGAACTTGAATTCACATTTTTTATCGTCGTTCTTTCTTCAATCCTAATCTTGTTTTTATCAATCTATTTTCTTTCAAAAGTGGTAGTCCGGCCGTTAATCATGCTATCAAAAAATATGGAACAGATTGAAAAAGGGGAATTGGTCGTAACTGTTACCAACACTGCATCTGACGAAATCGGTAACTTAATTCAAAAATTCGGAAATATGGTTCATAAATTACAAACCATGATTAATGAAGTATACAAAAGTAAAATCGCTCGTCAAGAATATGAGATGAAAGCATTACAAGCTCAAATTAATCCTCACTTTTTCTATAACAGTCTATCGCTGATCAACAGCAAGGCAATTATGGCTGATCAAGAGGATATTAGTCAAATGGCTCAATACCTTTCATCGTTTTACCGTACGACGTTGAATCAAGGAAAAAGTATCATCTCAGTCAAAGATGAACTCGAAAATACAACTTCTTATATTCAAATTCAACGAATGATGCATTCCTATTCATTTGAAGTTCATTGTGAAGTAGAGAAAGATATCCTTGATTACACGATGATTAATCTTCTTTTACAGCCGTTAGTAGAAAATGCCATAAATCATGGGATTGATCACAAAGAAACATCCGGTAAAGGAGTTTTAACGATATCAGGCAAACAAAATGAGGATAACTTGATTTTCACAGTATCTGATAATGGTTGTGGAATAGTCCCTGAAAAGCTAAAAACAATTTTAACAAATAAAACAGAAGGATATGGAGTAAGGAATGTCCACGACCGCGTACAACTTTCTTACGGTCAAAAGTTTGGTTTAGCTTATCAGAGTGAAATAAATGTAGGAACAACAGTAACCCTCACCATTCCTAAAAGACTGTAAAAACAATTGATTAGATGTATTGCTATAATTTTTTCAGTTTGTAAAAAATGAGATAAAGAAAAAACACCCCTTGAGTCGTATTAGTTATCTAAACGATTTTGGAGGTGTTTTTCTTTATGAAACAAGAGTTCACTACCACGAGGAACTCTTTGTCACCTAATCTCTGATCACCCATTTATCTTAATTGAAAATCAAAACTAAGTGTCACCTTAAAGCACATAGGTATTCATTTTACTAGCCTTTGGCTGTGTCAGTTATTTGTTGCATTAAAAGATTTATAATGCAACGGAATTAATGATTCTTTCTCGACTTTTTGATAAAGTTTCTTTACAAATTTGCTTAACTCTAGAATAATTTTCCGAACAAATAGCTTCATAAATTAATTTATTCATTTGATTGGCAGAATAATGCTTTTGGTTAGGGGTCAATTTCCAATTAACCATAGCCATTCGTACAAATTTATCTTTCAAGGAATCCATGAAGTCCAACATTGTATTATTGTTAGCAGATGCAATCATACAACGAGTAAAAAGAATGTAGTTTTGAATATATTCATAGTAATCTATATTCTTTTCTGCTTCAAACTGGAGGTCTAAATACATTTTCAATTCCTCAAGATCGAAGCGGTTGCCCCTCACTGCTACTTCATCTACAGAGAAATCTTGTAAAAGTAAGATTACTTGCGAAAGGTCTAACATTTCTTTCATTGAAATCTCTTTCACTATAATTCCACGATTTTTAATTGTTGCGACAAATCCCTCTGACTCTAAACGGGAGATTGCAACTCTAATTGGAGTGCGACTCATGTTTAGTTCTTTTGCTAATCCATTTTCCGATAGAAACTGTCCTGGCATAAAAGTTGCATTAATTAAATTTTCGCGAATTTTCGTATAAGCTATATCAACCAGTGAGTGTTGGGTCATTTTTACAATTCCTTTCAAACAGAATTACACACTAATTCTATATAAATCTATAATGATCCGCAAGATCATTTAGACTACTATCGTCTAATGGGAAGGAAGATCAATCAAGATTATCCTATTCACTTAATAAATTTCCTTTTAATAAGTTATATTGATAGAACCATCATAACATTATTGTTGTAAGTTAATTATTTTATTAATTGAACAAAAAAAGAAGTGCTTTAACACTTCTCCTTTTTACCTTCTGGATGTCACTATGATGCAACAGTTTCACCTAGACCTATTAATCGTCCCCTTACTCGATCAATCACATCCTGCCCCACACCTTTTGTCAGTAAATATTGTCCAACACTTTGATAAGTATGAAGGATGTATTCATATGCTCTTATGATATAGTCACGATTTGAATACATGTACTCCCTTGGAATATCTCCATAAGGATTTTCAATCTGATGAATGGACTCAAGGTTCGTGTAGGTTACTTCATAATTTGAGACAATATCTTTCTTTTCTACTCCCGCTAAGCCTAACAGCAGCATGGCTAAGATCCCTGTTCGATCTTTTCCGGCCGCGCAATGAAAAACGATGCAGCCTGCTTTTGCTTGAGCGATCACATCAAAAATTCTTTTTACAGAATCGTTTTTTTGCTCCAATAAATCAATATAAAAATCTCCCATTGTAATCTCATATGAAGTTACAGTAATATCTGAAACGTTCTCGGTAATAAATGGGATGTTATAGTATTCACAAAAATCCTCTTCCGCAAGTGGATTTTTATGTGTTTCAATTTCATCTTCTCCTCGCAGATCAATGACAGTTTTCACTCCATACTCTCCTAAAAAGTCGATTTCCTCTTTAGAGAGTTTGCTCATATCACTTGATCTTAAAAACGAGTGCCACTTTGTTTGGTCCCCACATTCGGTACTGTATCCACCTAATTCCCTACAGTTTTCTAGACTATCAATGGGCAAGCGGACCCAATTTAATTTAGCATTTTTCATCATCTTAGTTTCCTCCTACAATCAACTGTTTCCAAATTTAATCTTATTTTTCATCTTCGTCATCACCAGTTCAAGCACAACCATGAGTAAACAAATCATAATGACAATCGTGGTTGTTTGTGCATAGTTATACGTATTAATCGCTTGTGTCAATAAAAGACCAATCCCGCCAACCCCAATGATTCCTAAACCGATTGATTCTGAAACATTGGTTTCAAAGCAAACGGTAATCCAAGCAACAAAAGCGGTAATACAAAGCGGGATCAATCCGTGATAAATAATTTTAAACCAAGAAGCACCGGTTGCCTTCATCGCTTCAATAATCTCGCTGCCTGTCTCTTCTATACTCGCTGTAAAAGTTTTGGTTAGATAGCCGACAGCTGAAATCAAAATCGCAACAAATCCTGACACATTGCCAAACCCTAGACTCGCAATCACCATTAGCCCCCATACCAGCGAAGGAACAGAGCGAATGATGGCAAAAAAACCTTTTATAAAAATCGCTAAGTATCGATTCGGTGCAATATTTGATGCTGCTAAAAAACTTAAAAACATGGCTAAAAAAACAGCTACAACCAATGTTAACAAAGCCAATGCTAAACTGGTCACAATATTCAAAAGTGCATCAGGAACAATTGAAAAATCGACAGCCATCATTCTACTTAAGACGACGGGAACATTTTCTAACCGTTCATAAAATTTTTGCATATCTAAATTGATAAGCTTTACAGCTGCAAAAAACACAGCTCCCAAAATAAGAACAAGAAGAATCGACTTACCAACACTTCCTTTTGAAGTGACTCGAATGTGCTCCATTGTGTTTTCAATCTCCTTACTTTAATTAGACGAAACGTTTACGAATCGAATTGGTTACTAACTCTGTTAATAAAATAATCATGACGATTACGGCAATAATGGTAATTGCTTCTCCATATTTAAACAAATTAATATTTGTATCTATTAGAACACCAATACCGCCAGCCCCAACGAGACCTAAAACAGCAGACGCTCGGACATTAATTTCAAAGGCAAATAACGTCCAATTAATCCAAGCTGGAACAAACTGCGGGATGACACCATGAAACAAGATTTGAAAATAAGAGGAACCATTCGCCCGTAACGCCTCAAGCTTGTCTCCTGAAATTTCATCAATCGATTCTGCATAACTTTTACTTAAAAATCCGATTGTTACAAGAATCAATGCTAAAACTCCAACAATCCCACCAATACCGAAAATATAAACCAATAAGGCTCCCCAAATAATAAAAGGAATATTTCGTAAAACCGATACAAAACCGCGGGTAATCACCCTTAATGTTTTAAACTTATTAGTATTTTCCGAGATTAATATCCCGAAAACAAACGCAATAATCGTAGAAATGTAGGTTGAGATGACCGCATAACCGAGCGTATCGATCACCGCTGGAATATATTGCTGTAAATTCTCCGTGTTTGGCGGAAGGAACTTTTCAAAGAAAAACATAACAAAGCTTGGTATGCCCATGAGCATCTCTATAAAGGAAATCTCTAAATAATAAACTGAAAATATCAACACGGCAAAGATGGCTGCCACAATTACAAAGGTTCTTTTAGAATCTCTTTGATCGAGCGGGATCTTAGGAACTATTTTACTATTCATCGTTTTGCCCCACAGCCAATTGCATTCCACTCTTACCCTGAAGCGTCATTTGTGATTCTTTTCCTTCATAGATTTCTTGAATCATTGCATCCGTTAATCGAGATGGGGCTCCATCAAAAACAACCGCCCCTTTTTTAATCCCAATAATTCGTGTGGCATACTTTTTGGCGTAGTCCACTTGGTGGAGATTCACTATACAGGTTAATTTCTTCTCTAAAGAAATCGTATGTAGCTGCTGCATGACAATATTGGCAGAGAGCGGGTCCAGTGACGCAATCGGCTCGTCCGCGAGCAACAGCTTTGGTCTCTGTAAAATTGCTCGACAAATTCCAACCCGCTGCATTTGCCCCCCAGAAAGCTCATCTGCTCGTTTATATATTTGGTCTTGAAGACCCACTTTTTTTAGAAGTTCAACAGCTTCTTGCTTATCCTCATGGCGATAGAGCCCTAGCAAGCTCTTGTATAATGGAGTGCTGCTTAATTGGCCATGAAGAACATTTTTAATCACATTCGTTCTGCCAACCAAGTTATAATGCTGAAAAATCATCCCAATTTTGGACCTTTCTTTTCTTAGCTTCCGCCCACTAAGTTTCTCGAGATGCTGCCCGTCGAATATAATTTTCCCTTCGGACGGGTTCACAAGGCGATTGATGCAACGGATAAATGTGGACTTTCCTGCACCAGATGGACCAATGACAACAATAAATTCACCTGGGTAAAAATCTAAAGTTATTCCATTCAAAGCACGTGTATCTTTACCATAGACTTTAACTAAATTTTTTATTGATAATAATGGATTCATTTCGCTTCTTCCTCTAACGCATTAATAGCATCTAGCATTTCAATAGTAGGATCATAATAGTCTTGTTCAGTAGCTATAAAACGAGCCTTTGGATCATTATGGACGGCTTCAAAATATTTCTCATCTTCAAATGATACAAACGCATCCTTTAAGGCATTTTTAAAATCTTCAGGTAAATCTCCGCGAACAATATAAGAAGCATCAGGAATGTTCTGTGTTTGTCCGATAATTTTGAAGTCATCTTCCTTAATTGTTCCTGCCTCAATCATACTATCAAGCTGACCAATAGCCACTGCCGCTGCATCAAAGTCACCCATCATTACACCCATGACACTATTTGGATGAGATTCTGAAAAGGTAACATTTTCAAAAAAGTAGCCTGACTGCTCAACTGAATCTGGATCTAGATTAAACTCTTGAACCAGGGTTCCTTTTGGATAAAGATATCCTGAAGAAGAGGCTGCATTAACAAACGCGAAGTTCTTTCCTTTTAAATCCTCCATATTGTTGATTTCTTTATTATCCTTTTTAGTAATAAAAGCCGTGTAATATTCATAGCCCTCTACTTGAGGAGTAACTAACAATTCCGCTCCCGCCAGTTGATTTGCTTGGTAATAGCTCATTGGACTAGCGAGCATAACATCTAAATTCCCACTTGCTAGAGCTTCAATTCCAACAGCATAGCTGCCACCTTCAAATTCTTTCACTTCAATTCCTAATTCTTTAGAAAGGTGATCTCTCAATGCTGTATGCATAGAAGCTGCATTTGGATTGTTTTCATTAGGCATTTGAACTAACGTCAGTTCTTCTGGCCACCCCTTGTTTGCTGTATCAGCGGAAGCAGAAGATGATGAACTCGCTCCATTCCCACACGCTGCTAAAGTGGATATAAGTCCTACTGTTAGAAAGAATTTTGATAATATTTTCATCATTTTGTTTATCTCCTTCTTAGAGTTAATTTAACAATCATTAAATGGGCCACTTACTTCGTTTTTGGTAGACTCTTAAAAACTTTGAAACTTCACTTTTTAAACCACTAATTAACCTACTAATTTCTTCTCAGCTATGTAAAAATTGAGATTTGATTTGCTCTCACCTCTCTTGGTATTCAAATTGTATTCAACTTGTATTCAACTAATAATATACTGATAGATTGTTAACTTAATATTTTCCTGGCGTAAAGATTAAGTTAATAATTGTAAAGTAGAAAAAATAGGCTCCGCCCTATGAATACTACAATTAGATATTTGGATAATTACATCTTTTATAGAACTAAAAAAGGATAAAATTTTAATAGATTATTTATTCACACTTTGTAGAGTGAAATCGACATAAAAAGCCCTTCTCAATTGAGAGGGGCTTTTTATGCGCACAGGCAGTCGTGCCTTATGCAGTTAAACTGCACAAAGCTATGGGATTATATAACAATTTAGTAAAACTAGCATTATATCTAAATGAAGGATATTTTATGTTATTACTACCAAATATTTGTCTTAAGAGCACTACTGGATTACAAAAAAGTGCTTATGGTACTTCAAAGTGCGTACTTCTCAAGTGTGGTTCCTTGATGCAAAATAACAGTGAACAAAGCACAGTACAGAAGGAGCTGCAAAACTATGAATAATGAATCCCAAAAAACACGCAAAGTTGCCTTGGTCGTAGGTGCAAATGGTGTCATCGGTCGCAACCTCATTGATCACCTTATTACTCTCCCTGATTGGGACGTGATCGGCGTATCGCGACGAGGCGGAAAATCTGTTGACCGTGTCCGGTATGTGGCTGCGGATCTCCTCAATATCGACGACACCCGCGAGAAATTAAGTGGATTAACTGAGGTAACACACATCTTCTATGCCGCCTATCAGGACCGTCCAACTTGGGCCGAACTTGTTCAACCCAACCTCGCCATGCTAGTGAACACTGTAGAAGCGATCGAGCCAATCGCGGCAGGGTTAAAACATGTCAGTTTGATGCAGGGATACAAGGTATACGGCGCACATCTCGGCCCGTTCAAGACCCCGGCTCGTGAGACAGACGCTAACCATATGCCGCCAGAGTTCAATGTTGATCAGCAAGATTTCTTAGAACAAAGGCAAACAGGTAAGGATTGGACTTGGTCTGCGCTCCGTCCTTCTGTAGTCTGCGGATTCTCGCTTGGAAATCCGATGAACCTCGCCATGGTTATTGCGATCTATGCGTCAATTTCGAAGGAGCTTGGACTTCCGCTGCGGTTTCCGGGAAAACCGGGTGCTTATGACAGCCTATTGGAGATGACAGATGCGGGGCTTCTTGCGAAGGCAACAGTATGGGCAGCGACTGAAGAGCGTTGTGCCAATCAGGCATTCAACATCACGAATGGCGACCTGTTCCGCTGGAATGAATTATGGCCGAAAATTGCTCACTACTTCGGATTGGAAACAGCGCCTCCGCTGCAGATGTCACTGGACGTTGTCATGGCGGACAAGGAGCAACTTTGGAATAAAATAGTTGAGAAACATGGGCTTGCTCAGCATTCCTATAAAGACGTTTCCTCCTGGCAATTCGGTGATTTTGTGTTCTCTTGGGATTACGATTTCTTCGCCGACGGAACTAAGGCCCGTCGCTTAGGTTTTCATGAATATGTCGATACCGAAGCGATGTTTATGAACATCTTCGACGACTTCCGTAAACGCAAAGTTATCCCATAAATGAAAAGCCGGCCTTATATGTCGGCTTCTTATATATCATATACGTCTTTAAGCTGTGGATTGGAAAGTACAGTAGCCCTTCCTCCATACTTTCTCTCTATATGCGAATCCCCCCACCTACACATCAGATGCAGGATCTCCTTTAGACTCCATCCATAGTCTGTCAACTCATACTCGACTTTTGGTGGAACCTGATTGTAAGAAATGCGTAAGATGACGCCTTCCTCTTCAAGCTCCCGAAGTTGCTGCGTTAACATTTTTTGAGTAATTACGGGTATCAAGCTTTTCAATTCATTGTTACGTTTCTTACCAAAAGTTAGATGAAAGAGAATCACAGGTTTCCACTTCCCGCCAATTACCTCCAAAGTTGCCTCTACAGCAGTGTTGTAAATCTTATCATGGTTCTTCATTACACACCTCGCCTCCCTTTTCCGAATATTTGGACACAGGACATTGGTAAACATCAGATGAATTGGAGCCATTAAATGTCCGTCTTTGAACATTATAACTGCAAGCAAAATATTGTGCTATCCTGCCTTCATTAATTGAATAACTTATAGTTCGACTCTTAAAAATAATCCCTTCTCTTATCAAGAATATGTCCCAATACACGAAAAAGACACCATCCTAAAAACACGCCTTATTGTGAAAATATTTCACTACTTTTTTGTCACTTTGCCCCGATAATTGACTTGTTTAAGAGCTATTTTGCACATCCAACTTTAAAACCCAGCTACCTTCACTTGTGAAGATTAGCTGGGTTTCTTTAAACCAGAATATATCGATAATGTTGATGATTCTGTTATTGAAAAAGCGATTGTTCAAACCCTATTAACAATCACATAAACAAATTTTAATCAGAAAATAAAGATTTGAGACCATTAACACCAGGAATTAAAGGTTTTAATGGCCACTAATAGTTACAAAATAGGATTCTTCTGCAAAAGATTAAGGTTTATTATTTCTAAAAAAGATTGACCAATAAAACAGAATATTTCATGCAAATTAGATATTTACAAATGACTTCCACCAGTTACATCCATATTGTGACCAGTTATAAAACTTGCTTTTTCACTCGCTAGAAATGAAACAACATTTGCAATCTCTTCAGGTTGACCCTCTCTTTTTAAAGCGCTCATATTCTTTGCACTCTTCTGGCCTTCCTCGGTGTGTAGCCAGCTAGCAGTTGAATCGGTATTAATAATTCCCGGCATTACAGAATTGACCGTAATTCCTTTTTCACCTAACTCTTTTGCTAGTGTGAATGTCATCGTATTAATAGCACCTTTTGTCATACTATATACCAACATATGTGGAAATGCGATACGTGTCACACCTGATGAAAGGTTGATTATTCTACCATTGAATTCTATAAATCCGATTAATGATTGTGTAATAAAATATGGCGCTTTCACATTCGCATTAAATAGTCGATTGAACTCATCATAATCCACTTCGCCAAATCCATTTGAAGTAGCATGTCCTGCATTATGAACGATTGTATGCAGTAATACATTCTCTTCATTTAACAATTTTTTCGTTTTTTCAATAAATAATTCAATTCCTTCACTGGAATTAAAATCGCCTTGAATTAATTTCACTTGTCTACCACTTAACTCAATTTCTTTTTTTAGCTCATTCGCTTTTTCAATGTTTTGATTATAATGCAATAATATATTAAATCCATCATTTGCAAGTTGGATTGCGACTGCCTTCCCTATTCCTCTAGATGCCCCCGTCACTAATGCATAATTATTTTTCTTCACTTGTATACCCTCCTTTTAAAGAGAGTGTAAAGGTTAACCCAGGGGTAAGGTCAACTACTTAGAAGGAAAAATAAATATCGAAAGGCGCTTTGATGAATATAGATAATCGTCAGGGTTTAATATTCGTTCATATATATATGATCCAGACAATTCTAATTCGCTATTTTCCATTATTTCTTTTATCTTTAATACTGACTCTTCTTGATAAGGATTGATTTCAGAATAAAACTGTGTCGTTTCATAACCAAAATAACTTGTGATTACTGATTGATTTAATTCCTTATTTTCTACTTGTAAAGCTATGCTAACAGGGTATATTTGATTATCTGTCAGTTTATACTTGATAATTCTTTCTTTAGCTCTAACATTTAGTTCTTTAATAAATTCTTCTGAATGATTCAGCGCCACACATATATTTTCATTTGGTTCTAAATTGTATTCATATACAATAATTGATTTTAAATACGCTTTTTTAACCACGTTATTTGGGTTAGTAATCATATTGCGGAGGTTCTCTAATTGATCTATTGCTTGATTAGCAGCTTTTATCTTTTCCATTTCTAGGTGAAGCTTTTCTTCTATTAAATTATTTATTTCATCATCTAATAATTTCCCATCCATAATTTCTCTGATTTCATTCAAAGTGAATCCTGCCTGTTTAAACAAATTTATTCGTTTAGCAGTTAATAGCTGATTCTGATCATAATATCGATAACCATTATCCGGATGAATAAATACAGGTTTCAAAATATTATGATTATCATATAAATACAAAGCCTTTCGAGTTATGCCAGTTAATTTGCTAAACTCTTTTATTAGAATTAAATTATTATCCACTAATAATCACCTACTATTAATTGGATCATATCCAAAGAGGTGAAACGGTGCAACTTTTTTTAAACGGTACGACTTTCTTTCTAAGGCACATGAGTTGCGTTATTCAAGAATCTTGCCCGTTTGTGGAAGAATAAATTTTCATAATTCTAATATAGACTACTAATCTAACTGATCCTTAATTCTCCAGATTCAGTTTGGTATTGTTAGTTTCAGAAATATAAAATAAAAAAAGCTACCAACTACCATAACTAATCGGTAACCCTTCCTCATCCTTATTAATACTATCCCTTCACACGACCAATTGATAACCCTTGTCCAACTGGCAAAATAATAGATTCCAAATTAAGATCATCCGCCATACTTTGGTTAAATGCACACATGTTTTCAGATCGTACATCAACTTTTGAACTGTCATATACCTTGTCGACGCTGTAAAACATTATCCCAATAATGAGTGCACCCAGATTCGCTAAACGTAAGGATATATCATGGTAGTTCGAATAATTTTCCTTATCATGGGTACTGTGGTTATAAAAAAACGCCTCAAACCCAATAATGACAAGGATTTAAGGCACTTCATTAACGTTGATTTAGTTTGGATAATGGATATCCCAATTGATAATCATTTATCTTTCTCTTAATAAAAGTATTATTCATGCTTGTAAAGTTGGTCCTTTAAAACACGGTAATTATTACCAACGCTTCAACGGTCGCGCCTTGATTGTTAAAGAATATATCATTTACATGAGTTTAAGATAGCATTAGTGGTGATGTTCATGGCCTTCGATTTCTAGTTTTGTTCCCTTATTTAAAAATTTCTCATCATTTTCAGTTAACTTTCCTACAACAAATTGCTTTTGTGGTGTGATGATAGAACCATTGTTACTAGCATGTACTTTAATAAAATAAAGACCTTCTACATCTAGATCCTTGCTTAAACTATATATACCGTTTCCTTCTGCAATAGCTGATTCCATTGAATAATAGACCGAACCCTCTTGATTCCAAATCTCAAAATGGACATAATCGGCTTCTTTCAATGGTTTTCCATCTTGTTTTAGCTGTACCTTTATGGTCTCTTTTTTATTAGCAGAGAACGACTCCGGAATAAACACTTCTATTTTAAGGGGGGATTCCTGTGCATATAGCTTTTCGACAGCCTGTTGATTAGAACATGCACTTAATAAAAATACAAATAACATAGTTAGTATAGATATAAATTTTTTCCTCATACTATGTTCTCCCCTTTTAAGCATTAAAAATCTTCTTTAATCTTGGGATCCTTTGAATCAACAACCAATCTATTAACCAAATGATAATAAGAGACAATCCAACCAATGGGAATAAAATACCAAGTACAATTAATAGAATGAAAAATGCTCTTATTTTCCTTGCACTAGGTGCTTTAGGTGCACTAATATCATGTTTCTTTTTTCGAACAAGCCAAAGATAATAGCCACTCATAGATACAAAAATAATTCCCCAGCAGATTATAAGACTAATAAGTTGATTAAACCACCCAAACTGCGTACCTTTATGTAAGGTAATTCCCATAGCCACTATCTTTCCGACAAATCCATAATTATCGTAACGATAGTCAGATAAAACTGCTCCTGTATACTGATCAACATGCATCGTAATCTCATCCTGCGCTTTTGGTGGATAAGCTGATAGTGTGTACACTCCTGTTGGCTCACTAGGAAGATAAATTGTGTAGCTCGGATCAATTCCTTCCCGATCTGCTATTGTGACAACTTCATCTATTGATAATGGAATAAATCCATCTACTTCAGAAGAAGGTATGTCTAAGTTCTCAGCAGCCCATGGTACATCTGCTATGTCCTTTGTTTTGATAGTTGAAATTGGAGCACTACCAGTCCAAATAGAAGGTGGATATCCCATTCCAGACTGAGTTGCTATATTTTGAAAATTACTTCCCCAAAATCCTGACCAGGGTAGTCCTGTCATAATTAAAAAAAGCATTCCTACCATAATCCAGTATGCAGGAACAGCATGCAAGTCTCTAACGAGAATCTTTCTTCCTTTATTAAATCGTGGAACAAGCACCCCATTAATCGTAAATTTCTTTTTGGGAATCCACAAATAAAATCCAGTAATAACGAGAATGACTGCCCAACAAGCCGCCAATTCAACGATCCGGTCACCTAGTGTCCCAGCCATTAACTCACCATGGAACTCTTCAATTTTGTTCATAATTCGTTCGTCGTTATTTAATTCTCCTATTATTTTTCCTGTATAAGGGTCACTAAAGATCGTAAGTGATTCTTCAAGATTCATAATACTTACTTCACTAGAACGATCTTCTGATTCTCCAGGCCGATACATTGTCACAACAGCATCAGGGTATTGTTTTTTTACTTCATTAATTTGTTCTGATGCTGAAACCCTCTCCCCTTTTGGAACCACCTCATAAAAATCTTTATAGATAACATTCTCTATTTGAGGTTTATATAAATATATTGAACCGGTAACAGCTAGAATAATAAGAAAAGGTGCGAGGATAAGACCTGCGTAAAAGTGCCACCTCCATACCGTTTTATATAGAGAGGAATTAGTTTGCTTTTCATTTTCTATTTGCTTTGCTTTCAGCATTTTTAATCTCCTTATTTATTATTTTACTTTTCATCAAAAAAATTGTGTAAGAAACGTGAAGATTTTATATCAACTGTAGTCACCATGGATATAAAGGTATAATAGTTTTCTAGGCAAAGGACGTTAGAATATCAAAAAAATTAATATGAATTACAATACTCAACATACTTTAAAATGATCCTATTAAATTGTAATCCTGAAACACCACAATTTAAATAGCTCATAGTAGCTATTAGAATCGAGTTATATAATTGGTTATTTTATTTATACAGATTATGTTTAATAAGGAGAGGGACTATATGACTTATCGCATTTTACAGTTGCTAACTATTATTTTGCCTACACTATTAATTGGGGGTTTCGAATATATTCGTCATGAATTTCTTTTGGGACACTTATCGATGGAGACAGGAAATTTATATATTACAATCCTTACTTTTATACTCTCCCTTTTGTTTTCTTTTTGGGTGTTTCGTATGATAAGAACTACAAATGATAAACTAGTTGAGGAACAGTCAAAACGCGCTGTATATGAAGAACGGGAGAGACTTGCACGTGAGCTTCACGATGGAATTGCTCAATCACTATTCTTTCTTAATATTAAATTGAAGCAAGGTGACATTAAAGCCGCCTCCCGTGCTGTTTCGGTCATTGATAATGATATGCGTCAGGCTATATTTAACCTTCGATCAAAACCTGAAGTAAACGATTCATTAAGCAACAGACTCTCGAAGTGGCTTTCAGAATGGAGTTCTATAACTGGAATAGATATAGAAGAAAAAATAGATATTCCCTACAATAGCTTTTCTGTAAAAGAAGAGGTTCAGATCTTCGCTATTATCCAAGAGGCTTTCACCAACATTAGGAAACATTCTGGTTCCTCTAATGCACTGATTGAAATTAAGGGAACACAAGATAAATGGAAAATTAAAATTGCCGATGATGGTAATGGAATTGATACGAAAAAGAGTAACGAAAGGAAATATGGATTATCTATGATGCAGGAACGGGCAAAACAATTAGGTGCAAAATTTGAAATTATAAAAAGGAAAATGGGTGGAACAGAAATAATCGTAACAAAGGAGAACAACCAATGAAGCGTTATAGTGTAGTCATTGCTGATGATCATCCACTAGCAAGAGAAGGAATTCGAAGTGTGCTAGAAACAAATGAAACTTTTTATGTTGTAGGGGAAGCATCAGATGGCCATGAAGCATTTGAACTCTGTAAAGAACTACTACCTCAGTTGCTGCTTCTTGATATAAACATGCCAAGATTAAATGGACTTGAAGCAGTTAGAAAAATTAGGAAAGCTTTTCCTAGAATACAAGTTGTAATGTTAACCGTTTCCGATGATGTAAAAGATTTGTTTACAGCCATTCAATTCGGTGCACAAGGTTATTTACTAAAAAATATGGAGCAAGATGACTGGATCGAGTACCTTCTTGCTCTTGTTGGAGATCATACAGAAGTCTCACGAGAAATTGCTAGCCGTTTGTTATATCGTTTTAGAGTTGTAGAAGATAACATCGAAGAACCTAGTCCATTATCTTTAACACCACGGGAATGTGAAATCCTTTCTAGGGTAGCACTTGGTGAAACCAATAAACAAATAGCCCAGCGATTTGTCATTTCAGAAAATACAGTAAAGAATCATATAAAGAACCTTCTAGAGAAACTTCATCTTGAGAACCGTGTACAGCTTGCTTCTTATGCTTTTAGGCATGGTTTAGTAGCAGAGTAAATGATCAAATTTTATTCAAGAATAATGAACCTCTCAATAAAGAAATAAAAAGAGGCTGGGACAAAAGTATTTCAGCCAAAGAAAAACCCGAACTATCATGCGAAATTCTAATTTAGAGTTTCATAATAGTTTGGGTTTTTTATTTATATCGCTTAATTAAATTAAAAATTATTCGGCTTTAAGAATGGTCAATTTAGTTATGTCCCAGCCTCTTTCACTCCAGACTATATGTGTATTATGCACTTTTCTGTGCACTTACTTTTATACTTGTTTTATTAACTCCCTTATGATTAAGGATTAAGCAAAAAAGGGAGAGAATAGATAATAGTAGAAAACCTAAAACATAATCTCCCGCTAAATCTTTTGTCATTCCAAGGATAATTGGTGGAAAAAAGCCTCCAACTCCTCCAATTGCCCCGACAATCCCTGTTACCGCACCTGTATTTCCATTAGAGATTTCAGGTACCATTTTGAAAACTGCACCATTTCCAATCCCTACCAATATAGAAATGATCAAACAATTTATACTAAAGAAAAGGAAGTTTTCCATTGTAAAAGCAATGAACATTCCACATAATGTTACTCCACTAAAAACTAGAGTCAACAATCCTTTTGCTCCAAAACGATCGGAAAGATAGCCACCAATTGGACGTATAAGCGTCGCCAATACGACAAATATAGCTGTTATAATTCCAGCTTCAAGGGCTGAAATACTAAAGAGATCATTCAAAAATGTAGGTAAATAAATACTGAAAGTCACAAATGTTCCAAATGTAAGGAAGTAAAAAACCGATAAATACCATGTTTCTTTAAATTTTAATACGGAAAGAGATTCCTTTAAAGTCTTATGTTTACTTGTTACTTGTACATCTTTTGTTCCTACCCAGAAAAGAATTGCCATACATGCCATAGCAATAGATAGGCTCCAAAACACCCATGAAAGACCATAAGAGCTAAAAATGGATGGTATCAAGAAATTTGCTACAGCTGATCCTAAATTCCCCATCCCTGCAATTCCTAAGATCAAACCTTGTTTTTCTGGAGGATACCATTTGGATACATAGGTTATGGAAATAGCAAAGGTTGTTCCTGCCATCCCGATAAAAAATGCCCAAAATAACAACATGGCAAAAGTATCTGTAAAACCTGCTCCAACCATGGGTAAGATTAGCAGTAACATAGTCAGCGCAAAAACTCTTCTCCCGCCATATCGATCAGTTAAAATCCCCATTGGAATACGCATTACAGACCCCAGTAATACTGGGGTAGCAATAAGAATGCTTTTTTGAGTAATACTTAACTCATAAATTTTTTGAATTTCTGTTGCAATCGGTGCAAAAACCGACCATACGGTAAATGAGACAATCATTGACACAGTTGATAAAACTAATACCGATGTTTGACCATTTGTTTTCTTCATAAAGACCACCTTGTAATTCTCTTGGTGCTATAGTTTTAAGTTCCAAGATACTATTTAATTTAACTTAACTTAAAATCATATTTATTTTACTCTCGCCCGAGTGCCGTTATTGATCAACAATGATAAGAATGTTTATTTCAATTAATCATCAATATATAACAGGAGATTTTTTTGAAAATACTACTCTTATTACTAATATTAAAAATGATAAATGTCCGATGTTTTTCATTGTGATTTCCTCCTAATTTGTCAGAACTTTTTGTTAATATAAAAATATCACGTCTTTTTATATCTTCACATACTTATGTAAGGAAATATAACACGGAATTTTCACAAGAATGCGCACCACTCATTTTTAAAGATAATTTTCAATGTGTATCAAAGTAGAAACTAAGAAAAAACAAATGTTTAGATTTTATGACTACTTTCTTTTCATGTAATCAACTCGTTTCGGAAACCCAAGATAAAAGGGCAATTAAGTGGAATAATCGTATTTAGCTCTTATTAAGTAATCGGGCCATATTCTTGAATAGGGAAGGAATTTATATGGACTATCTTAAAATTGTAATTTATTCCAGAAAAGGTCATCGTTGTTGAATAAGGTACATATATATAGCCGAACGAGTACGTGCCTATTATGTAATTCACTTAAAGGAGTATAATGAAATGGATCGTTTTGTCAACTAAAGAACCAATTTAAGCATGCTTTATATGCTGGAAAGATATGTGTTCTTAATAATCGAGTTGAAGCATTCACAAAGAATAGAGGGATAGACTATGAATATTATTCGTGCTAGTGAAGCAGAAAGAAATATAAGAAATGAGATGAGTACAATCTTTGTAGACGGCTTCTATCAATGGCTGAAATATTTTTCAAAGGATAAAGCTAAACTTTACAAGACATTTGCCCATATGTTTAATATAGAGGTCTTCTATACGGCTGTAGTTGACGATAATATTGCGGCTATAGCTGCCTGCTCTACAAAAAATATACCTTCAGTGAGATTGAAATATAGTGAATTTAGAAAGCATCTTGGCTTATTCATGGGAAGTATTGCTTATGTAATTCTCAAAAAAGAATTTGAGAAAAAGCCATATCCCTTTCAAATTTCTGAAAATATGGGTGCAATAGAGTTTGTGGCGACGTCGGTAAATTATAGAGGACATGGTGTGGCGACTGAACTGCTAAAATCGATAATGGATTCAACTTCATACCACGAATATGTTTTAGAGGTAGCAGATACCAACACAAATGCCATTAATCTTTATGAAAAACTGGATTTTGCAGAGTTCATGAGTATACCTCAAAAGCACAGTGAAAAAAGCGGCGTCAATAATCTTGTCTATATGAAGAATGAGAAGATGAAAGAAGTTGAGTCCCGGGAGCCTATCCTCTGATGTGATAGCCAAATGAACGAGCTAAACAAAATAAGTGAAATTAAGTAAATAAACATTGTGAAGAATTACAATTAAAGTAATGGGTGCAATGCAAGAGTTGAAGAATAAAATGGGTTGCTTGCAAGCACCTCAAAAATGGAACCCTTTACTGTTTAAAAAGCGTGCTCTTTTGTTGAAGAAGTAACTGTTTTTTATCTTTGATTGTGCAATATTATTAATTCCCTTTCAAATGATAGATTAGTTGCACAACGCCAGAGGAGAACGTTTTTGTATTAACTATTTTTAAATTCACCCTCTGTTTTATATCAATAAACAACGGTTTTCCTTCTCCCAAAATAACAGGGTGAACAGATAATCTAAATTCATCAACAAGTCCTAAATTGATAAAAGTTGTAATAAGACTTGCTCCACCATATAGCCAGATGTCTCTACCAGGCTTATTCTTTAATTTATTTACTTCTTCAAGAATATTTTCATTTATGAATGTGGATTTATTATCAGTTCCTTTTTGCGTTCTGGAAAACACATATTTTTCTTTACTATGAACTAATTCCCAAATTTCTTTTTCTGTATCAGTATCTTCAAGTTCTGGAGTAAATTGTCCCCATAAATCGTAGCTTTTTCTTCCATATAAAATAGTATCAATTTGATTTAAGAAATTAATAAACCCCATCTCAGAGTCCATTATGCACCAATCAACTTCCCCATTTTTCCCTTCTATAAAACCATCTAAAGTAACTGCTAAATCTAAAATTATTCTTCTTGGTCTTACATTATTGGACATAATTCTTCCTCCCTTTAATCGTTTAGATATTTTTCCCCCATCCAAGTCCTTTTATATTTTAATTATTTACAGCATTTATTTCTGAATAAAGTTACTGATGTTATTAAACCGCCTCTTAACTTAATAACAATCATCTCAAATTCCCATTATTTACACAATTAGTTATTCAAGAATATGGCCTGATTGTGTAAGAATAAATTTTCACACCTCTAATCTAGACCACTAATCTAAATGACCCTTAATTTTCTAGTTTCAGTTCGGTATTGTTAGTTTAAGAAATATAAAATAAAAAAAGCTACCAACTGCCATAACCAATCGGTAACCCTTCCTCATCTTTATTAATACTATCCCTTTACACGCCCAATTGATACCTTGCCCAATTGGAAAAAAAATGAATTAAAATTAGATCATCCGTTATTTTAGTTTGGATAAATTGATTTCCTTTCTAACCCATTAATTAATTCATCATCCATCAATTGTTTTGTTTTATTTGTCAGTAACATAACCGAACTTTCTCTAGTATCAGTAAGGTACTTTTTTTCCCAATTGTAAAATGTCGGTCCATCCCCAAACATTCTAAGATATCTTCTTACAGTTTCTAACGTATAAAAAGTTAATGAAACATTCGTTAGACAATCATTATCATAGTAACCTTGCCACTTATCATAGGTTGGCTTTTCCATTATATCCATCGTTTCTTTTATCTCTTGCATAGCGTCATTTACAAGTAAATATGCATCTAGATACTCATTTGTTTGAAACTTTTCAAATGCTTTTGTGAAAGAATAAAGTGCCTTGCAACCATTCTTATGAATCTGCACTTGAATGAGCAACTGATCGTGAATTCTTTTTTGTTCGATCGAACTGGCTTCTCCTACCAAAGCCTTAACATTCTCAAATAATGATTCCCAGATAGATCGTTTTCCTTCGACCTTATTTTTGAACCAGTCAAATTGTTCTTTTAAATCTGTCTCTCCTGTTGCCCAATATACATTTTTAGCACTCTCATTTCCTTGAGAAACAATCCATTGTTTAGCAAGATTCCGGATTGCAAAATGATAGAATTGTTCACCCGCTCGTTCATCGTAAAAGTTACCATACTGAATAACTGCATCAAAGTAAGCATTCATATATTTACGCATTTCACCCGTATATGAAGAATAGTACTGGGAAACGTACTCGTTTAGAAATTTTGCAGAATTCATTTTACCTTTATTCCATAGTTGACTAACAAAATCTAAAAAATAGAGGTGTGGTCTAATATTTCCACAGTTTACGATCAAGAATTCGCACATGTCATTGTCAAAAGCCTGACTTAACTCATCATTCACGAAAGCTGTGGTATTTGGCAGCATCGTCAAATGATTTGAAGCTTGAAGATCATAAAATGTTACATGATAGTAGATACCATGAGGTCCTTTATCGTGTTTTTCAGGAATAGAAGGGATTCTAGGGTTGTGGCTCCCTTGTCTTCTCGTCACCATTTTCCCATACCCACTATCTGCCCAAATTTTGATAACTCCTTGAGGTAATTCTAGTAATCCTTTTTTATACAAATCAGTTATTTCCCCGTATAGATTGACACAGCAAACAGGATCTCTTTCATATTCTGCAATCATTTCGTATTGGTCCCTCATTATTTTAGATATGAGAGCTCCTCTTTTCTCATCGGTATCAAACGTCGGATCATCTATCCAAAATGGACGATCTCCCTGTCCTCTAAAACCGATATTCCAAATCACCTTATCATTTTGCTGTTCGATAATCGCATCGTTCCATAACTTTTTGAATAATGGTTCGTTTTCTACATATGAAGCATTTTCATTAGGGTAAACTCTGTTAAACATTTGGGCACCAAGCGGTTCTGCATGGTGATGTGTAATCCACAGTCCCATCTCACTAGCGATATTTTTATAGACTGGATTCTCAATATCTGTTCCAGGTATCACCATATTCCCATTACATCTCAATAATGCTTCGAATACCATTTCCCATACATTGGTATTCGAATTCTTATATTCCCACTTTGAAATGAGAACCTCATCATTGATGAACCAACCTCTAAACCTAACTTTGGCTACATCTGAAAGAAAGTGGTCGGGGGTAATTTTGATCATTGTTTTTGTTGAAGGTTCACAGTCATTCCAAAACCAAAACTTGTCAACACCAAGAAATTTTTCACTAACATAAAGCATGCCATAGATAATTCCTAATTCATCAATTGAAACTACTCTCATTTCAGACAAATCATCGGAGAACTGAATAGAGTACTGTTCAGCTTTCAGGTTGTCGTGATTCTTTTCATCCAGAACGAAAAGAATGGTGGTTTTTCTTTGGCTACCATCTTCTTGAAATACTTTGTCCTTATCTCTAGCCAAGACCTTTAAGAAATGATTAACGCTTTTTAATTCAGGACCTTGATAATCAAGGCATGTTTCCTTGTTAAATATAAAGAATTTTTCATTATTCATTTGTTAGTTCCTTTCTACTTTTAACAAAAATGATTTTTGTAAGTGTTTACATATTATTAGTTTAATAGGTTTTGGTAATTACATTAATTGAAAATCTAGACAAGAATGTTTAAAAAACAGAGGTAAATGACTTAAACCTCCTTTATTTTATATGTCTGTGAATTTTTTTGAATGAATGTCTGGTCAAAAGTGAGGTTTTGAGCCACTTACCTAAACAGGACTTGTAGTAGTACAAGCACTATAATAATGTTTAGGCTAGCTCAACAATAGAGGATACTTTATTGGGTTATAATTGCCGTGTAGTGGTGGAAAACGTCATGAGAATTTGAGAATATATTATCTTTTTATGAGTGGTATTGAAGGTGAATACTTAATGAATCAACGTACCAACAACACCAGCACCCAAAATTACTATAAAAGGATGAACTCGAAAATATAATAAAGAAGTCAATGATATACCGAAGATTAATAGTAGACTAATCATATCCCAAGATATTGTGGTTGAAATGACACCATTTGAGATGGCAAACTGAATCGCAGCATAGATAATTAGGCTAGTTACAATAGGTCGTAATCCATAAAAGGCAGATTTTACAAGTTTGTTTGTATGCAATTTATAGAAAAATAGGACAATAACTAAAATAAGGATTAAGGATGGTAAACTCATAGCAATGGAAGAGATAATAGCTCCTGGTAATCCTGCAACCTTATACCCTACTATTGTTGCACTATTAGAAGCAATAGAACCTGGAGTCATTCCTGCTAAGGCAACCGTCTCGGTAAAATCAGCTGTTGTGATCCAGCCCTTACTAGTTACCTCCCTTTCTATTACAGGAAGCATGGCATATCCTCCACCAAATGATACAGTTCCAATGATAAAAAATAGAACAAATAATTGTAATAGCATGACAAATCCTCCCTACATTCCTACCTGTTTCTTAACCGAGTACGCCTTATTCTCAATCTCTTTTTCTTCATTTTTCTCAAACCTTACAATCATTCCTAATTTTTCTTTGATTTTAATAATCAGAATCCCTAATAATGCACCTAAAAAGATCACGAAAATTGGATGCCAGTGAAAAATCAACATAGCTAAAATCATGCTAAGTGCTAAAGTATACGTTGCCTTATCCAATAACGATGTCCTTGCGATTTTTATCCCTGCGTACACAATTAAGGCGACAGTTGCAGCTCGAATGCCGAAAAATGCTGATTCAACATATGGATTTTCCTGAAAGCTAGAGAGCAACCCACAAAGCACAAGTACAATGATAAAGGTTGGAAGTAAAGTTCCTAACGTTGCTGCAATAGCTCCTCTTATACCAGCAATTCGGTGACCGATAAAAGTTGCTGCATTTACTGCTATTGCACCTGGTATTGTCCCTGCAATAGCAAAAACATCTGTAAGATCCTCACTTTTCACCCAATTCTTCTTATGAACAACTTCTTTTTCTATTAAAGGAATCATGGCATAGCCACCACCAAAAGTAACAGGCCCAATCTTGAAAAAAGACCAAAAAAGTTGAAAGACTTTTTTCCATTCTTCCTTCATATTTACTCCTTCTTTCTATTTATTCTCTTAGTATATTATTTTAAGTGGATATATTTTATCTATTACTACAATATCACGGTTGACTACTAAGGTAAATTGCAACAAATGCATAGGTTATAACAGGTGGTTATACGTAACTAAGCCTACTTGAAAAGTTGGTGATTAAGCATAACTTACAGAAAAAAAGCTCCAACCCTTACATTATAATGGCTGGAGCGTTTATATCAGTGAACTCTGTGAATGAACTTACCTTGTCCTTTCCCCTATTCAAATTATCGATTCAACATTTCTTCCTTTTGGTTTTTTACGCAAAAATCGATTACTTACTTGTAAATACATTATATTATATCGATATAAATAAATACTGAATAAATGTAAATAAGGAGTGACTCTAATTATGTGAGCCACTCCTTATTTCATCCTAGTTCGTAACCTGCTTTTTCTGTATGTCATTCAACTGTTGAATCATGTCCTGTAGCTTTTCTTCCGTAAAGTTACCATCACTAAAGTTCGATAAAGCTCGCAATGGCATATACTTCATCATCGCTTCCATCATCTCTGAAAAATCGCCTTGCTCTTCACCTGCTGCTGCAAATGGACTTCCTTCTTGGGCTTTTACTAAAAGTTCTTTCGCTAGTGGCGCTACTTTAGGGTTTACAAGCAGATCACCTACTGTTGTATTGCGGTTAACAGTAAAAGGAAGTTCTACAGTCGATTCAACTAGAACTTTTTCTGTTAAGACAATTTCTTTAGAGCTTTTTCCTACTAATATTTCAAACTCTCCACTTTCTACATGCCAATCTTTTAGTTCTGTATTATAGTAAGCAAATGAACGCTTATCTAATATAAAGGAAGTCGTTTTTTCCTCTCCAGGCTGTAACTCTACTTTTTCAAACCCTTTTATTTCCTTATTAGGTCTGCTTACACTGCTTTCAACATCTCTAACATAAAGCTGAACAACTTCTTTACCTGCAACAGCTCCAGTATTCTTAACATTTACTGTAACTGTTAAGCTATCAGTATCTTTAATTTCATTAGAACTAACTGTTAGATTGCTATATTCAAATGTTGTATAGCTTAGTCCATAACCAAATGGGAATAATGGCTCTACATTTTTTGTATCATAATAACGGTAACCAACGAAAATCCCTTCACGGTACTCCACTCTGTCTCCATCTCCCGGGAAGAACAGATAAGAAGGATTGTCACTCAATTGTTTTGGAAATGTTTCTGCAAGCTTACCACTTGGATTTGCATCTCCGAATAAGATATCTGCAATTGCCCCACCTAGTGCTTGACCTCCAAGATAGCCCTCAAGTAATCCTTTTACTTTGTCTAACCATGGCATTTCAATTGGTGATCCATTACTCAGCACCACTACAATATTTGGGTTAACGTCAGCAATAGCTTCGATAAGACGCTTTTGATTTTCAGGAATGTGTAAGTGTTCACGATCATAGCCTTCAGATTCATAGCGGTCTGGTAAACCCGCAAACAAAATAACCGTATCTGCATGTGAAGCCACTACTTTTGCCTCTTCAATTAAGTCTTCATCGATTGCATCTTTATCACGGTAGTATCCTTGAGCATAAGTAACATTTACTGATTCTCCAGCTGTTTTTTCGATTTCCTCAACAATGTTTTCGAGCTTCGTTGGTTTAATATGAGAGCTTCCTCCACCTTGATATCTTGGAGCCTTTGCAAATTCACCGATTACAGCGATATTTCCTTCCTTTTTTAGAGGAAGAATGCTATCTTTATTCTTTAATAACACCATGCTTTCTCTAGCTGTTTCTCTAGCAAGCTGATGATGCGCTTCTTTGTCATAAGTTGCGTTTTCTTTCTTTTCTTCGACTGCTTTAAAAATAATGCGTAAAATACGCTCAACAGCAGCATCAAGCTTCTCTTCAGATAATGTACCATTTTGAACCGCTTCGATAACCTTATTTTCTCCGATACCTTTTGATGCCGGCATTTCAAGTTCAAGGCCATTTGCAAGAGCAACATCACGTTCATTTACAGCTCCCCAGTCAGAAACGACAAAGCCTTCAAAGCCCCATTCTTCTTTTAAAATTTCATTTAATAAATAGTTATTTTCAGATGCAAATTCACCGTTTACTTTATTGTAAGAACACATGACCGTCCATGGCTGTGATTGCTTAACAGCACCTTCGAAGCTTGCTAGATAGATTTCACGGAATGTCCTTTCGTCAACGATTGCATCTGTTGACATTCTACGGTGCTCCTGATTGTTTGCAGCAAAATGCTTAAGCGACGTTCCAACACCTTGACTTTGCACACCTTTAATATGATTAGCTGCCATTTCTGATGAAAGGTACGGGTCTTCAGAGAAATACTCAAAGTTACGTCCACATAAAGGAGAACGTTTAATATTTGCACCTGGTCCTAGAAGAACAGCAACATCTTCCGCTTGGCATTCTTCACCTAAAGCTACCCCAACTTTTTGAATTAATTTGCGATCCCATGAGCTTGCCATACCCGCAGCTGATGGAAAGCATGTTGCAGGTACACTATCAAATAACCCTAAGTGATCTGCACCTAGATTTTGTTTGCGTAATCCGTGCGGGCCATCTGTTACCATAATAGATGGTATACCTAGTCGCTCAATTCCTTTTAAATTCCAA
Organism: Metabacillus sp. KUDC1714; assembly: GCF_014217835.1. Classification (NCBI taxonomy): domain Bacteria; kingdom Bacillati; phylum Bacillota; class Bacilli; order Caryophanales; family Bacillaceae; genus Metabacillus; species Metabacillus elymi. The sequence continues at coordinate 3,198,918 of NZ_CP055263.1, read as the reverse complement.
AAATCTTTACCTGAACATAGATCAGCTTTTTCTTCTAATGTCATTTGTGATAGTAAAGCTTTAATATTATTCGTCATGTTAATCCCTCCATGAAATTAATTTAAGTAAACGCTTTCTAATTTCTATAAACCTATTATAAATAGAAACTTATTTATATTTTGGTATTTATTTAATAATTTTGTCTTTTTTTTATTATTTTATTTTAGGTATGATATGCTTATATAAATAGTAATTTTTGAGGAGATGGCAATGAAATTACAGGATTTACAGTATATTTGCAAACTAATTTATGAAGCCAATAACATGTCTGTCATTTACCTAAATGAAGATGAAGAAGTGGAGTTTGAATATACAACTTCTAATAGGAGGAATCCTTTCAACAAGTCTCTACAGGATTTGTTGAAACAATTTCACTTATCTAAGGATCTAGATCTATTTACATTTCCGTTATTAGGAACAACACAGTTCTATGAAAACTATTTTTTAATTCATATAAATGATAAAAATCAATACAAAGGGATAATTATTGTTGGCCCAACTCTTCCAACAGAACTTATAAATGAAAGGCTAAGTTCACTTGTTTATGATCTGTCAGATCGAAAGGATTTACGTGAGGAGTTAATTCAATATTATCAATCACTTCCACGGGTATCTACAATCAAATTTATCACCATTAGTATGCAGCTTTATTATATGATCTATCAAGAAGCACTAGATCCAGCAGATATTATTCTTAAAAACAAATCAGTTGAAGGCCAAAATTTAAACATAACAGATCCACATATTAGCATCTCACAGAGACGTGAAAATGTGTCGTTTCACCATGATTTCATGTATGAAAAAAAGATCTTTCTATGTATAAAAGAAGGTAGAAAAGATGAATTTTTAAAAATCTTTAAGTTAAGTCCAGAACATGGTGAAATGGGGGTATTATCTAAAAAAAGTCATTTGCGAAGTAAAAAAAACCTGGGGATTTCAGCTATCACTTTAGCTACCCGCGCAGCAATGGAAGGTGGTCTTCATCATGAAATTGCCTATACATTAAGCGACTTATATATTCAAGACTTAGAGGAATTAACTGATTTTAAAACAGTTGATGCATTTTTGGAACAAGCTTTAAGTGATTTTGCTGAGCGAGTACGAAAAAATAAACAACAAAAATATTCAAAACCAATTAATATGTGTTTAAATTATATCTTTACCCACCTTTACGAGGATATTACACTTACAAGCCTGGCTATAATTGTAGATATGCATCCTAATTATTTATCCTCTCTATTCAAAAAAGAAGTTGGTATTTCAATAGCTGAATATATTCAACGTACGAAAATAGATGAAGCAAAGTCGTTATTAACATTTACTGACTATTCCTTATTGAAAATTTCCACCATGTTAAACTTTCATGACCAAAGTTATTTTACTAAGGTCTTCAAAAAATATACTGGAATCACTCCGAAGAAGTACAAAAATAGTACCTCTGTGGGGGCTATGACTGATTAATTATGTAGCATAATGAAAAGCGCAAGCGCCTTGATCAGCCTCAGGTACCTCGAGGGGCTAGGCGCTGGAGCTAGACACCAAAACTAAGTACAAAACTATACTTTCTTACCTTTTAAAAAAGGTTGATGAATATTCAAATAAAGCAAAAAAGTGACAGAAAGAATTGGAGAAACCCGAGAATGATCATTCTTGACTGTCAGCTGATCGAAAAATTAAAAGGGGTGTTCCTTGATGACAAATAGTAGAATGAATCCTAAGGTTGACGAATATTTAAGTAAAGCCGAAAAGTGGAAGGAAGAATCTGAAAAGTTGAGAAAGATCGTTCTTGACTGTGAGCTGACCGAAGAATTTAAATGGATGCATCCTTGTTATACGTTTGAGAAAAAAAACATCGTTTTAATACACGGATTTAAAGAATATTGTGCGCTTCTGTTTCACAAAGGTGCTTTGTTAAAGGATGCCCATGGGATTCTAATCCAACAAACGGAAAATGTACAGGCGGCGCGCCAGATTCGGTTCACCAATGTTCAAGAAATAGTTGAAATGGAACCAATCTTGAAAGCCTATATTCATGAAGCCATTGAAGTTGAAAAAGCCGGTTTGGAAGTGAATTTTAAAAAGAAAACAGAAGAAATCATCATTCCTGAAGAACTTCAAAATAAATTCGATGAAATCCCTGCCTTGAAAACAGCTTTTGAAAGCTTGACACCTGGACGGCAAAGAGCCTACATTCTTCATTTTTCTCAGCCCAAACAATCCAAAACTCGAGTGTCAAGGATTGAAAAATGTATGGAGAAAATTCTAAATGGTAAGGGATTAAATGATTGCACTTGTGGACGATCACAAAAGATGCCCAACTGTGATGGCTCGCACAAGTACATTTGATGGGAAAATAAATTCATTAAACTTTAAGGTATTACCTCACTTTGCAAAATACTGCACACAAAAGTGTACCCCTTGGCTTTTTGCTGAAAGGTACGCTTTTTATTTGGAACTTATTATACTAACCAGCCAGGGAGTTGAATAGTGAAAATTGAAAAAAATGTAAAATATGGAACCTTTCACAATGAAATTCGTAATAGTAATGAAGAAAGTATCGTTTTAGTGAAGGGTTTAATATTACGGGATACTCTTTTGTTTTCTGTAGTTAAAACAACAGCTATACTATTTTTAGATTAAAAGCTATTAAAATGTTCTAATAGGAATGAGGGAGATTAGATGGAATGGTTACTCCTGCTTGCAGTAGTTATTTGGTTTATATTATTTTTACGCAAAAAACTCTCATTTAAATTTAGTTTATCTCCAATATCATTAGAGATAAAACCAATTAAAGGGTTAAAAAAACTAAGTGATGACCTGGAGCAGTCTCTAAGTAATAGTTATATGGAAAACGTAGAAGAAAGGGTAAGGAGAGAGAATAAGTTAAAAGAAAATGAGTACAAGTGGCGTCTATTAGATTTAAAACGTTATTTTATTTTGACTTCTCTATTAAAAGAGTCTCCAATGTTTAGCCAGAAAGTCGATGAACTGTGGCATCAAATGCTCATGTTCACCCGTGAGTATGATGATTTTTCGAAGAAATATCTAGGGACAATTCTTCATCACAGTCCAAATGTAAATGTAGTGCCTGATCCTGATTTGCGAGGATTTTTTGATTGGGTGTATGCTGAACTTTTTCACATAAGAAAAGAGAATATCCATCTTTATAAGGGGTTTTTCAGGTACCCTGTACACCCGGATATCATTGATGAGTTTAAAAATTTACCAGAAAATGAACTTATAGATATATATTTTAATAGTGATACCAAATATATTACTACTGTACTCTCGCTTATCTCTTCCATGAAAAAAACTGCAAATAAGATAAAAGATTATGAAAAAAGCGTAATACTAGAAAAAATGAAAAAAAGCAAAAGTCAGGAAAATTATAACACAATGCTCGTTCCTTTCTTATCTGTTTCTTATTTTCATTACGATGAATTTGAAAGTTACATGAAAATTAGCAGCGACAGTTCATCAAGTTGTACAAGTTGCGGGTCGGCTAGCTCTTGTAGTTCTTGCTCGTCCGGTAGTTCCTGCTCAAGCTGTGGCGGGGGTGGCGATTAAGAACAAAAGCGGAAGTGCCTTGATTAGCTTCTGGCAAATAAGGTGATTTAGAATAGAAGGCGTTCTTTGCCTTCAATTCTAAATTAGCTAGACCCTAGAGGTGCTAGGCGCTGGAGCTGGATGTCGTGCGCTTATCTTTCTGTTAACTTACTCCTCTAAAAAAAGAAGATGAAAGCATGGAAGTTACCTACATCTTCTAATATCTCAAATTATTAAACTACTTTTCTTTTTTGTGTTTCGTCTTTGTCTTTGTTTGACTCATCATCTGATACCAACTCACGTGTTGATTTTTTAAACTCTCTTAAAGTAGATCCAAATGCACGACCAATTTCAGGTAGCTTGGATGGGCCAAAAATAATTAATGCAATGACAAGAACAATAATTAAACCAGGTATCCCTATATTCTGTAACATTTACATAACCTCCATTGTTTAGATAGCTCTTTTTCTTTGTGGTATAAAATTATATAATTTATAATCTGCCTGTTTACCACAAACTTGGCATTTTACCTCTTCAAGTAATTTATTATCATCTGAGATAGATTGAATATGTGGAAGAAAAATTATTTTTAAGGCTTTATGAACATGTTGTTTACAAACTAAAACCACTATATAAGCTCCTTCCATAAATGTAAAAAAAGATGTAAACCATACAAAGTGTTAGCTTACATCTTTTTTATGGTATCCTGTAAAACAATTTAAATCATTTTTACTCCGTGTCGCTCAAATGCTGCTGCTTCTAGAACGGACATACCTTGCGCCTCGGCAGCCTTAGCTACTTTTTCCGAAACTTGCGGTGCAAGATTCGCAGGAGCAGCATAGGACATTTCCCTTGCGCGCGCAGAGTTTCTACGTTGGAACGGTCCCCAAATAGCAAAGGTTTTGCCTGGGCTTTGAATATTGACAAAAAGTGTGTTTCCATCTGGTGAGAAGATTGGGCCACACAATTCAGAGCCACTTAGGCGATTAGCGGCAAAAGGATAAACTTTGCCTTCTGGGGTAATTCCCATAATGCGATCTTGGCCTGAACCATCTTCTGCATACCAAAGGTCACCCCATGGAGTACAGCAGATATTATCCGGATATTCCATTTCCCGTGCATCATTTCCCTCATAGAAAAGCTCCAATGTATTAGTATGAGGAACATAACGATAAACACGTCCAAGTTTTTTGTCCCCAGCAGAGGTGTCATCGAACCAGAAAACACCCTCTTGGAAGAACGCTCCCTCTAGTCTACTGAATTCGATGCAGTTTTGTGCTTTAGCGTCCTCACGGCATAAATGAGGATCTAGTTCCTTCCAAACAAGCTTAAATGTTTGTCCTGTTTTAAATGTACTTGCTGATGGATCAGTTACTGCTTCAATTGCCGCTGCATAAAGCTTGCCGCCTTTTTGTAACGAACCTGGTTTTTGGCTCAAGTCATTTGGAATAAAACGGTAAAGGTAACTTGGGCTTGAATCCTCGGTTAAGTATACATATCCTGTCGAAGGGTCGATGGCACAAGCCTCGTGAGAGAAACGCCCCATTTCCTTGATTGGAGTTTTGGACAATTCGTTTTCCGGCTGCTGTGGATCTACTTCAAATACATATCCGTGTGTTGCGGAACGTGTTTCTTCACAAGTTAACCAAGTACCCCAAGGTGTCGCTCCACCAGCACAATTTCGGATTGTACCTGAAGAGGTAACATATTCTTTGATCACTTCACGATTTGCACCTACAACTAGAGCCGTTGTACCACCTTGAGCATTCGCATCATAAGGATTGCTTCCAAATGCAGGACCTGCCGATAATTCATGATTACGAACAAGAATGGTCGTATTTTTCGGTCCTTCAAAAGCTGCCATTCCATCAAAAGCACCAGGGATATTGGTTCCGTCTGTCATCAGGTTGCCTTCTCTGGAAATAATTTTGTAATGAAAGCCTTTTGGAAGATCAAGAATACCATTTGGATCTGGAACTAAATCTCCATACCCACCAAATCCGCTGGTTGGATTATCAGTAGCATCCGCAAATGCTTTTGAACCGAGTCCTATTACTCCAGTCGAACCAAGTGTAATGGCAAGCGCGCTCATTCCTCCCGCTTTTAAGAAATCTCTTCTGTTAAAGCCATTATTAGAATTTTGACCAGTCATACCTTATCTCTCCCCATCTATGTATTTTTAAATCTATTAATAGATTAAATATTAAATGTAAATTATTAAGGAAAAACCCGAGTTTTGTAAAAAACAGTTGAAAATTGTAAAGAAATTAGGAATGAACAAAAGCGCAAGCGCCTTGATCAGCCTCAGGCAAATAAGACGATTTAGAATAGAAGGCGTTCTTTGCCTTCAATTCTAAATTAGCTAGACCCTAGAGGGGCTAGGCGCTGGAGCTGGATGTCGTGCGCTTATCCACAGTTCAAGAATTTTAATTTCCTATACGATAAAAAGAGAAATCCATTCTTTGTGGATTGCCTTTTTCCATACAGGTTACGTATAAGAAGGTTATTTAATTTTTTTTTGAATAGCTTTTAGCGTTTTTCGGTCTCCATCAATAAGCAGATATCTCTTTCTGTCACTAATTAAAACCTCTTGCACTTTCATTAACATCACCTCCAAATACAATAGTGATGTATTTTTGTACTCTTTCTATGAAAACGATGTTTATTATATTTATCTACTAAATATATGTTGTAAATAAAGAAACAAAAAGTGCGTAGTATTTAACGCTATTAACGTTAAATACTACGCACTGGTATACTACATATAATTGCTCGATTGTTGAATTAAAAGAGACTTTTTGCTTCACTAAATAATAAAATCCTTGTCAACTTATTCGTTATCTTATTTTAAATTACGTTCTTACTTTTTCTTCACAACTAACTCAAACTAGCTATATTCTTTATTATGAATAAATCGCAGCTCCCAAAACACCTGACATCACTATAACTAATGCAGGATGAATCCTAAGCTTTATTAAAGAAAATAGAGACAATGCGAATATAGCTAATAAGCTACCTGAATACCCAGAAAAAGAATCTAATAGGTGATTGCTGATTGCAAATTTAATCGCTGCATAACCAATAAGGCCTGTAATAATTGGACGTAATGCTGTTGAGTCGTCATCCAACCTTTATCGATAACCTCCATCTCAATGACAGGGATCATGGGCATACCCTCCATCGAAAGGAACTGGACCAATTTTTAAAAGGGTCAATAGATTTGAAATATTGTATCTGCCTCCATTGCAGGGGGTTTTTATAATAGTTTTTTCTCTATGCTGGCTTTTCCTATATAAAAAAGAGGGTACCGAAAGCTATATTTTCGGTACCCCCTTTGTATTAGACATTCGATTGTCATTATTAATCGAGCGGTTCATCTACTTTGTAATAAGCTCTAACTTTACCTTCTACCTATATAGGCATTTCCCTTTTCAGCTTCTAGAGCCCAGCTTTTAGAAGCTACACCAGGTACTCGACCATTAAGTAGAGGATCATTTGTTTTTTCCATCCAATGATTAACCTTAGCTCGAAGCTCTTCAACAATCGAAGCATAATGTGGATTTTCAATAAGATTCGTTTCTTCTAACGGATCTTTCTCCAAATCATAAAGCTCTTCTTTGGCATTTGGAACATAGAATTTTTGACGGACCTCTTCACCAGAAGGACTTTTATGAATGTCCATTGGTAAATAAATTTCAGGACCATCTTCAAAATTTCTAACATATTTATATTTTTTTGTACGAACTCCCCTCATCGGATGATAGTTATCATGCCAGGTTAATTCAAAAAAGAATTCATTACGTTCTGTTGCTTCCGTCTCTTTTAACAAAAATGGTGCAAAGCTCTTACCGTCTAAGTTTTCAGGAATAGGTAAGCCTGCTAAATCTAAAATGGTTGGCATTAAATCAATGTTACATATAAGTTCATTGGTTGTGACGTTTTCACCAAATAGCTTCGGACTATAGAAAATAAGCGCTGTTTCTAATCCTGCCTCTTTCATCGTCCCTTTTGCTCTAGGGAATGCAATACCATGGTCAGTTGTATAAATAAGAATCGTATTCTCATCTAATCCTGTTTCTTTAAGGGTGTTTATGATCCGTCCGATTGCTTCGTCCAAAACTTTGACTGATCCATTCATCATGGCAATTTCTTTTCGAACCTTTTCGGTATCAGGGAGATACTCTGGAACAGTCACTTCCTCTATTTCATCAGCAAATGGTTCATACTCATCAAATGTACGATGTGTTTCCCAAAAACCAATATTCGCAAAAAATGGTTTACTAGAATCCTTACTCTTTTCCTTTAAATACTCGATTGATTTATCTGCAACTTGTGGTGCTCTCGAGCCTTCGATTTTTTCATATCGTTGATATCCTAATTTGGTATTTGAACTATATGTGCCTCTTTCAGTATGTCCGATTGTTTCATGGCTAAATCCAATAAGGGTTGTCTCATATCCACTTTGTTGGAGTGCCATTGGTAATGTAGAAACATTTTCGTTAATACCAAACTCATAATGTGCCAGGCCAATTAACCCATTATTATGTGGATAAAGACCTGTCAGAATACTCCCCCTACTCGGACTACATGTTGGAGTTGGGCAAAATGCTTGATCAAAGCGTACTCCTGATGAAGCTAAACGATCAATTTCTGGCGATTTTACTGGTCTGTCATAGCAGCCAAGGTATCTCCCTGTATCATGTGATATTAAAAATAATATATTTGGTTTTTTCATTTTATACACCATCCTATCAAAATCTATTTATCATTTCAAAAAAGACAGGCTGTCTATTTGTTCATTTATTTCAAGAGCAGCCCTTTTGACAAATTTTAAGAAGCAGAGGTAGTCTCCATAATTTCCTCAATCTCAGTTTTTATTATCGAAACATGTGGACCATAAATGACTTGTACACCGTTCCCTCTAATGACTACACCTTTTGCGCCTGTTTTCTTAAGGTCATTCTCAGATACCATCTCAGCATTATTTACCGTAACACGTAAACGAGTAGCACAGTTATCAACTTCACTAACATTTGCTTTTCCACCTAGAGCAGAAAGAATTGAAACCCCTCTTTCGTTACCATTAATATCTACTGAAGCTTCTTCTATTTCATCTTCACGACCTGGTGTTTTATAATTAAACTTCACTATTAATGTTCTAAAAATCACATAATATAGAACAAAGAAAACCAACCCGATAACCGGTACTAATATCCAATTTGTTTTATCATTACCCTGTAGAATTCCAAACAATGTGAAATCAATTAATCCAGCTGAAAAGGTCATTCCAATTGTTAAGTTAAAAATATGAGCTGTCATGTAAGCCAGTCCCCAGAATGCTGCATGGATGACAAATAAAGTTGGTGCAATAAATAAGAATAAAAATTCTAGAGGTTCTGTAATACCTGTTAAGAAAGAAGTTAATGCAGCTGTGAAAAGAAGACCGCCCACTTTCTTTTTATTTTCAGGCTTTGCTGTATGATACATTGCTAGTGCAGCACCCATTAATCCAAACATCATTGTTAAATATTTTCCGCCCATAAACCTTGCTACAACTGTATCGAACTGTTCTACATTTGGATCACCAAGTTGCTCAAAGAAAATGTTCTGAGCTCCTTGAATCACATTACCATCAACTGTTAATGTTCCTCCAAGACCTGTTTGCCAGAATGGTAAATAGAAAATATGGTGTAAACCAAGTGGTCCTAATAACTTAAGAATAAATCCAAAAATAAATGACCCAAAGTAACCTGTTTTATCAACTAAATCACCTAAACCTGCAATACCTGTTTGGATTGGAGGCCAAATATAAAACAATGCAATCCCTAAAAGCACTGAAATAACAGACGTAATGATCGGAATAAAACGTGATCCACTGAAAAACCCTAAAAATTGTGGTAACTGAACCTTACCGAATTTTTTGTGTAAAGTGTAAGTCAATAGACCTGATAATACTCCTCCGAATACTCCTGTTTGTAGTGTTTGTATTCCTAAAATCATTGCTTGTCCAGCATCACCTAAATTCGTTTCTGCTATTTTTCCGGATATCTTTAATACAGCATTTAAAGTAGCATTCATAACGAGATAGGATAAAAGTGCAGCTAGACCGGCTACGCCTTTGTCAGTCTTAGCTAATCCAACCGCAATTCCTATTGCAAATATTATTGGTAAGTTTGAAAAAATCACTTGTCCTGCTGAACTCATTATCGTAAAGATTGCTTGTAACCATACTAGATCTAAAAATGGATACATAGCAATTGTATTGGGATTTGAAAATGCCCCTCCAATCCCTAGAAGAAGACCTGCTGCAGGAAGCACAGCAATTGGTAACATGATGGCTTTCCCAAACTTTTGAAATTTACTAAACATATGATTAAACATACCTTTTCCCCTTTCTTTTTCTTTATTATTATTTGAAGTATCTATTGCAAGGTTTAATTCTTTATGAACCTGCATAGACACATCTTTACCAAGAATTAATTCAATCCACTCAGAGCGAATGATCGCTCCATAAATCTTCTCTATCTTTTTTAATTCATCCAAATGAACGATGCTCAAGTCATTCGCTTTTAATCGAATTCTTGAAGCACATAGTAATATTTCTTCAATGTTTTCCTTCCCACCCATTTTCTTCACAATTTCATCAGATATTTGAATGGCATTCATTTATTTATCACTCCTTACTTTTAAAAAGAAAAAGCCTAAAACGACAAGAAATAGTTTTCCTTTATCCGTTTTAGGCCTTGCCTGATTTAACAGTAACAATCCTGTATTTAATTGTTTTTTTGTTAATGCTGATAGTTCTTGTCATATATTCTTTGGATGTGTAACGTAATATATCCAATTTCTGATTCAGGGAAGCTCATACTATGCTCTGCATTTAGGAAACTCTCTACTGATAAAGCGCATTCAAAACTTTCACTATATTTTGTCTTAATGACATCTAACATATCTTTATCCATATCATGAAAGGGTTTGTTGTCTTCTAGCCTAGCTAATGCAAAATGTAAATGTGTTAATAGGCGCTGATAGTCCATACTCTCCCTATCTATATCAATACTTAAATGACTTGAAATAATATCAATCATATCTTGGATAATCATTGTCTTTTTAATAGATGATCCTATATTCGTTAGATTCATTTTTGCAGTATGAATATGAAGTGCTATGAATGCAGCTTCATCTATTGGAAGAGAGATTCCTAATTCATTTTTCACATGCTCGATACCCCAAATAGCAATTTCATACTCTTGATGATAGAGATTTTTGATTTCATTCACTAATCTATTCCTAATTGGAATTCCTTTCTTTTCTCTCTCAAGAGCAAAAGACAAATGATCTGTTAATGCTATATGAATATGATCATTTAATTTTATTTCTAACTTTTCCTCTGCATAAGAAATAATATCTTCTGCTAAGGTGATGTGACTTTCAGGAACAGATTGTAATAGTTCTTGAAATTTCTTATTTTCTTCCTTTAGGATAAATATTTTTTCAATTTTACTTTGGTCCACAAGATCATTTTTACTTTTTTGAAATGCTATACCAGATCCCATGACGATCTTTTCAACACCATCTTCTTTAATGACTATGGAGTTTATATTAAGGATTTTATTGATTCGCAATATCGCCCATCCTTTCCTTACTTAATAAATTCATCCTGCTACTTTATCTTTGCTATCAAAACATTCGTTTTTCCTGAAATTGCCGATTCATTATAAAATTTATCTAATTTCTTCACTTTATCACTATTTACAACAACCATTGGTGTGATTATACTAGTAGCTTTCTCTTTAACCAATTCTAAATCAAATGTCATTAAGAGATCACCAGGTTTTACGACGTCATTAACCTCTATATGAGCTGTAAATCCTTCTCCTTGCATAAAAACAGTATCTAGCCCTATATGAATTAGTATTTCCAAATCATTAGTTGTTTCTATACCGATTGCATGCTTTGTTGGGAAGATTTGAGTAATTTTTCCTTCGACAGGTGAAACTACTTTCCCTTCAGTAGGTATTATCGCAATACCGTCCCCAAGCATTTTTGTAGCAAAAACTTCATCTGATGAATCCTCAATTTTTATAATTTCCCCTTGAATTGGGGAAACAAAAACTTCCTCTATACCTTTTTTACCGATTAATTTACCAAGCATGTTTCTCTTCCTTTCTAAATAAAAAAGGCCTAAAACTAACGTAATTATTACGCAGCTTTAGGCCTTGCCTGATTAAACAGTAACAAACCTGAATATTTAATTTGTGATAAATTCATCATAAGCTAATTTGATTTAATTTTCAACATGTTTTTTTAAAACCGGATTGCAACTGGTGATTTAATCCTATTCCAAGCTATTAGAAGGTTCTAAAACCTAGCATCTGGTTTATGACGAACAACATCAGATGTTTCTACATAAAAAGTTAACAACCGTTCTTTTAGTTTTGATAAAATCTCCGAGTATTTAGGATCATTAATACGATTATACACTTCATTTGGATCTTCTTTTAAATCATAGAATTCATCTTCTTCATATAATCGTTTTACATACTTATAGTCTTTTGTTCTAATCATAATTGCTTTCGTATGTTCTGGTCCTTCACTACGTTGCATTTTCAATCTTGGATAGTATAATGCCCCAGGTTGTTGTTGATCGGTGGCTTCTAATTCCATACAATGGGTCTCTCCATGTAATCTTCCACCTTGACAGAATACAGCATCACGATGTTCATTTACTTTACCAGCGATAATAGGAAGAAGTGACTTTCCAAAATGGGTGTGTTCTGGTTCAATATCCAAAAGATCCTCTATTGTTGCAGGAAGGTCAATTAGTTCTACTAGTGCATCCCTAACACCGGATTTTACCTCATATGTTGAAGGTAGTTTTACGACAAATGGTACTCCCGCTAAACTATCCTCGAATGTATTTTGGTTTTTTTCTACGATATTAAAATCACCAGTATAATCTCCATGATCCGAGAAGAAAAACACTGCTGTATCATCGTATAAACCAGCATCCTTTAGAGCGTCCATAATCATTCCAAATTGATGGTCTACTCGTGCGCACATTCCATAATATGTGGCCCTAAGTTCATCCCATTGTTCTTCTGACCATGACTCCATATTTTGTATATCTGCAATTCCTTTTAGCATGCTTGGCTTACCTTCAAAGTTTTCAGGTGGTTTTACTCTATCAGGAAGCTTTTCGCGATCTATCATACTAAACCATGGCTCCTCAACTACGTATGGAGGATGTGGATACATTAAGGGAAGATAAATACATAACGGTTTATCTTTTGGAGCATTTTTGATACGTTCTATAGCACCATGAATGTATCCCCAATCATAATCTGCAAAGCCTTGTAATCCATGCCCCGCTTCTAGCTTACCACCATAAAAAGAATAATAGTCAGGAGATCCTGAATCTCCACGCCAATCATCATTAAGCTTCGCTGATGTCATTTTCATTCCTTGTTCAGGTTCGTATTTCTCATCGCAATATTCTGAAAAATCTGCGTCGTTTGAAATTAAATCATTTTTGCCGCCCCACCATACGTGATATCCTTTTTGTTTAAGCGTACGTAATAGTACTGGATCTTCTTGTTGCATCATATGGAAAATCGTCCTGTTTCCTTTCACATGTGGATACCATCCACTCATGAAAGAACATCTACTTGGTGTACAAACAGGATTTTGACAAAAAGCATTTTCAAAAGAGACTCCATCTGTTTCTACTAATGAATCAAGATTAGGAGTGACTGCTGCTTGATTGCCTAGATGCCCCATGACATCTCCTCTCCATTGGTCAGGATTAAAAATAATAATGTTCGGTTGTTTTTTCATATTAACTCTCCTAAATTCGTATTTCCCTAGGATTTTCTTGCTGCAATCTCTGCAACAATGCTAGCATATTTGTCACTGTCTAATTTATGAAAGGCCATAGCTATCATGCCAATCACTGAAGCTATAACTGGTACAATCGTGACTGAGAACAAGATTCCATGTAACGCTTCTGGAGTTTGAGTTGCATTTGCAACATATCCAGTCGAAGCTAAAATAATTCCAGATAGAGCACCACCTACCGCCATTCCAACTTTTTGTGTGAAAATGAATGAAGAATAGATTAATCCTTCAGCTCTAAGACCAGTTTTCCATTCTCCGTACTCCACAGTGTCAGGGACCATTGCCCATAGTAATGGTCTTGATAATCCCATTCCAATTGAGAAAATTCCACCAAATAAGAAAATCGACATATTACTAGAATGGAAGAAATATAACCCTAATAATCCGATTGCTGATATTAATTGACTTACAATAGCTAAATTTCTTTTTCCCATTAGCTTGACAAAAAATGGACTAAAGACAACAAACAATGATGTAATTGATAATGTTACTAAGGAATAAATCGCAAACATCCCGACATTTCCATAATTATATTTAAAGAAAAATAGCATTGCTCCATTTTGAATGGTAAAAGACATCGTATTTGTAACAATGAAGATTAAAATAATTAACAATGGAGCATTCGTTCCTACTACTTTAACCTTTGTTTTAAACGAAGACTGTTCACTGTTTACTTTTTCTTTTTTCTGTTCCCTTTTCTCTATTCCTTTCGTTCCAAAAAAAGTGATGAGTAATGTAATAATTGCTATGACCGCAAACATCCCAGAAACAACTAAAAAACCAGTCTTTTCTGATGGAAACATTTTAACTAACGGTAATGTTGCACTTGTGGCTACTAATGTCGAAACAGTTCCGAAAACTACTTTAATAGAAGAAATTGTAGATCTTTCTTGATAATCCTGTGAAATGACAGTCATCATCGAGCTATAAGGGATGTTGACGATTGTGTACATTAATCCGAAGAAAATATAAGTAGCATAAGCATAGATAAGCATCCCTGTATCACTAAAATTAGGAACAGTGAAACACAATACACCTGATATAGCTAGTGGAACTGCACCATATAAAATATATGGTCTAAATTTCCCCCACTTACTTTCCGTAGCATCAACAACTACACCCGCAGCGACATCAGTAACAGCATCAATTAAGCGAGTAACTAAAAATAATGTACCCGCCGCAGCTGCGGAAATGCCAAACACATCTGTATAGAAATAAAGTAAATAAGAAGCAATGACCATAAAGAAAAGATTAAGACCAAAGTTACCCATTGCATATTGGATCGACAGTTTCAAACCAGCTTTTTGGTTTTGTTCATTCAATTGAACTTGTTCTACGACATTAGCGTGTTGTATGCTCATTTTATTACCTCCTTTTAATTTCACCTTAATAGATCTCAGAATTCATAATTACGCTTACTTTGAATAGAGGTAAGAATGAAGAGTTAGGTGAATCCATTACTTATTAGTCCGTAAGTAACTACAGTAATTTTTTTCATTCAAATACTTCTAGATATAAGATTGACTTAGTTCACCTATTCAATTTGTATCCCCATTCAAATTAAATATTAAGCGTTTTCATGTTTACAGTTTATATTCTTTTATCTTAAACGTTTGGTACTTTTTTATTAACATTGGTGTTTTTTTATTCTTTTTAAAAATAATTTACTAGTTTTAAGCAATAATATATTTTTTGTTACAAATACCTTCTAATGTTGATTTACTTTTGGTCAAAGAAAAAGATACGGTCTTGTCCCGAAAGTCATTTCGGGACAAGACCGTATCTTTAAATTGTTCTTAAAACCTTGCCATTATTATATTAACCTCCCTCTATCTTTGTATTGTTTTGGGGTTAGTCCCGTTATCTTTTTAAATACTTTTGTAAAGTAGCTTTGATCATTAAAATTAAGTAAAGTACAAATTTCTAGGAATGAATAATCAGTTAGTACAATTAGTTTTTTAGATTCTTCTACTTTTTCCTCTTGTATATATCTTGAAAGAGTTTGTCCTACTTCTTTCTTAAAACAAGCAGATAGATGGACAGGACTTATTCCAATAGATTCTGCAATTTGAGAAACGCTGATATGATCATATACATTCTTATAAATAAAGCGGAAGCATTGATTGATCATTTCTGAATATTTATTTTTGTTACTTTGTAGAACACGTTCTGCAAAATCATACATAGATTCGTTTCTTACTCTTCTAACACTTTCAACGTCTGTGGCGTCTTCTATATTTTGAATAAAAACATCACTTAAGGTTCGAGCTAGATCCCACTCTAGTCCTCCTTCAATAGCTGCTCTGGTGGCCAAAGTTATTCCACATATAGATAAATTTTTTTGACTTCTTAAATAACTATTTCTAGCTAATATACCTGTCTCCCCTACAGTTGTTTCTGTTAACTTTTTAAGTAGATCTTCTTTTCGACCATCTCTAATACATTGCATGAGCTCTATTTCGTAATATTCGGGAGGATGAAATGCTTGATTCTCCCTGCGTTTAGAAATTTCTAACTCAGGTGGGTTACTAATTAAGGTATCTTTCATAAACATTCGGTTCTGATCAACAATAACTGCTATGTCTATTCTTTCATTAAATACTAGGAAGTAGAGTAATTTACCAATATTCAATAGCTGGCCCCTGCTTACCTTTTGTAAACGGTCATAATATATGGTGAGTTCTTGTTTTCCAATTACTTTTGAAAAATCATTTAACAACCCAGTGATTGTCTCTTGTGATAGGTTCCTAATTAATGTGGGACCAATAATGAATGTTCCTATCATTTTATCGCTGGTTTGGATAGGCATTAGTATGAAATTTTCTAGGTATTCATTTTCTTGAAGAATAGGAAAATTCACTTGAACACTTTCTAATTTGCTCCATTCAATTATATCCCAATCAGAATGTAATGGATTAGAGGTCGATGTACTTGTGTAATTTTGAACTATAGAACCATTATGCTCTATAAATTTTACTGGAATTTTAAACGTATCGAATAATAACTTACATACATATTCAAAATCGGATGTTGTAGGAAAAATCATCTTATCCCTCATTTTTAAACGATTATTATATAAATTTTGTTTGGTCAGAATTTCCAGATTTTATGTTAAGCTTTTTTCTGATTCAAGAGTAAATCGTTCCTTATACAGAAAAAGAGCCCAATCCAAGATTAGCCTCCTTTTTACTATGAATAAATCGCAGCTCCCAGTACACCTGACATTACAATGACTAACGCAGGATGCAAACGAAGCTTTATTAAAGAAAATAATGACAATGCGAATATAGCTAGTAAGCTACCTGAATACCAAGAAAAAGAATCTAATAAATGATTGCTGATTGCAAATTTAATCGCTGCATAACCAATAAGGCCTGTAATAATTGGACGTAATCCATAAAATGCAGATTCAACATGCTTATTTTTACTAATTCGATAGAAAAAGGTTGCAATGATTATAACAAGCAACAAGGAAGGGATCACCATACCTAATCCAGCTGCGATTGCACCTGTGATCCCATTAATCTGGTACCCTACAAATATCGCACTATTAGTGGCAATTGGCCCAGGCGACATCCCCGCAATTGCGATAACATCTGTAAACTGTTGTGTCGTCATCCAGCCTTTATTGATAACCTCCATCTCAATGACAGGGATCATCGCATACCCTCCACCAAATGAGACAAAACCAATTAATAAGAACATCCAAAATAGTTCAAATAAGATCATGTTAAATTCCATCTCCCATATAGCATTCTAATTGCTGTGCAGGTGTACTCTTTTCCTTTTTTATCTTTACTGAGTAACCCAGTTTCCGCTTAACGTTAACAAGTAGAATACCTAGAATAATACCAGAGAAGATGATTAATACCGGATGGAGATGAAGGAAAAACAGAATCGCCATAGAACCAACCGAAATAACTAATGTTGTTTTATCAATGATCGCCGTTTTACCAATCATATAACCTGCATATACAATCAAGGCAACAATCGAAGCACGAATCGCCTGAAAGGCCGCTTCTATTTTAGGGTTGTTCTGGATCTGGAGAAAAACAATACTAAGTACAACAACAATAAGGAAGGTTGGTAAAAACACTCCTAATAATGCTGCAATGGCACCCCTAATCCCTCCTATTCGATAGCCTATAAATGTTGAAGAATTTATGGCAATTGCCCCAGGAATTGATTCCGCAATCGCAAAAACGTCGGTTACATCCGCATGATTTATCCATTTCTTTTTATCCACTACTTCTCTTTCAATAAGTGGAATCATCGCATACCCTCCACCAAAGGTAACTGGACCAATTTTTAAGAAGGTCCAAAAGATTTGAAATAATTTTTTTGTTTCTTCCTTCATAAAATTCTCCATCCCTTTTTTCAATATTTCTACCAATGACCTTGATGAATTTTTAATTATTTTTTTATCTTATCTATACGATATCACGCTTTCTTAAGAAGGGATATTGCAACAAATGCATAGGTTATAACAGATCGTTATACTTCCTTTGGAGTTCTTCTGATATGGACATATGGTAATATTGTATTATACGAATAATAGGTACGATAACTTTGTAGGGAGGAGTTTCCTTGAACATCGATAGTTTGAAAACGTTTTGTTTAGTAGTTGATGAGGGGAGTATTAGCCAAGCAGCAAGATTAAGTTTTGTTTCCCAGCCTGCTGTAACAAGACAGATTCGGCAGCTTGAGAATCTTTATGGGACCCTTTTATTTGATCGAACAGAAGGAAAATTAATTGTTACAGAAACAGGGAAAATGCTTTATCCTTTCGCAAAAGCGATTATTAACGACTTTAACCGATCCAAAGAAGTGATCTTGCAGGCTACAGGCGAGTACAATTCTAACATTAGGGTAGGTGCATCACTGACAATAGGCGAATTCCTTTTACCAAATTTACTAGGTCGTTTTAAAAAATTGACACCTGAAATTAACGTAACATTAACTATAAAAAACACTCCGAGTGTGTTAGAGGATTTAGCGAACGATGTAATTGATATCGGCTTGGTTGAAGGAATTGTTGAAGATAAAAAATTCACTGTCACTAAATTTGCTGATGATGAATTAATTCTCGTTTATCCAGCAGACCACCCTTGGGGAGAAAAATCAGAAATAGATATTAACGAATTGGCTAATGAACGAATGATTTGGCGAGAATCCATATCAGGAACACGACTAATTATCGAAAACGCCTTAAAAGAGCATGGGGTATTAGATAAAATTGAAAACTACATGGAGATCGGAAGTACCCAAGCAATAAAAAGTGCGGTAGAATCAGGCCTTGGAGTAAGTATTCTCTCAAGATTAACCGTTGCAAGAGAATTAGAGCTAGGCTTTTTGAAGGAAATGAAAATTTCAGGAATTAATATAAAAAGAAGCTTATGGCTTGTTAAAAAACCTCAAAGGTTTAATCGAAATAGTGTTACTAGTTTTGTTGAATTTATTAAATAATTATCGAGATACATACAATTATCATTAGTTCTATATATATTAAAGCAACCTGAATCCTTTTCGAAAGAGAATTCAGGTTGCTTTTGATTGTCTTCTCTTACTGGTGTTCATAAAAAAGATATTTTCACGAAGTTAAATCTTCAAGAATAATAGAGAGTTTCCTCCCTCTCTTCAAAACTGTTCACTATTATATCCAACTTGAATAGCATTTAACTTATTTAAAATAGAAATTATGTAAAATTATATCTTCAACCATTAGATGATCTTGAGCGCTCAATACTATTTTTGTTAAATAAAAAAACAAACAATGTTCACTTTTTAAGCATATTGTTTTAGCAATTTCCCAGCCCTATCCCTTTCAACTAAATCGCCCTTAAACGGAAGTTAAGCGCTTATCCCTATTCAAGATAAGCGCCCGATAGCTGTAGATCGTCATTAAAGGAAAGCAACCCTCTAAAGAAGACATAAGCAATGTTATAGGTATTGAAAAAAAGATCTTCAATCGAAAATCCTTTTATAATGCAATTATTTACCTTTATAACATTTTATTATTCTAATATGAAAAGGTAGGAAATAACTATACACAACAAAGAATATAGGAATGCTAAATATATGGTTCCATTCTTTAAGTTTCATGTATCCTACACTTACTACTGCCCATTCAATTAGTACAGAAATGACAATAAATATTATTACTAATCTCCATTTATTCGAACTATTTAAGTAGTTTAAATAAATAACTGCAAGTGATGAAGGAATGAAACTGTATGTTATAAGTTCACCTATTCCTGAGATTTTAGGATGACCAAAATCAACTAAATCAAAAATTCCTGCAAATATGTTATCACTAATCCAAGTTAATAAACCAATTACTCCAATTGTAATATATAACTCTCTCCAATTTATCTCTTTCTTCGGCATAAGAAGAGCATACAATAACAATATAAGCCCCAATGATATTGGAAGCCACAGACCCTTTGCACTTAAATCTAAGTTCTTAAAAATCGAGTCCATCCATAATCTCCTTTACGTCTCTGAATATCAATATGGTTTCCAAAGATAAACAGATAAATACATATACAAATCTAGTTAACATAATACCAATTTAAAGAAGAAAGTCAAAGAATCAATCCCTTATATATCAAGTGTTTGGCTATTGTCCGTTTTTTCTAGTTTGTGCAACCTCTTATTCAATATAATGGCCCGTTGCGGAAGAAGAGAAAAGGATTGAATATGGAGTTTCTTCCGAAACAATAAAAAACGTCTAAACCACATTACTATCAGGAATAAAGACGTTTTAAATACTTAAATTTAGTTGTGTTAATAGATATTTTACACAAAGTTTATTTTCGAAGATTAATGGGGATATCTTCCCCCTTTGAATATTTAAAAGTAAGCTGTTCTCTATTATATCCACATGAGATAATCATTTAACTTGTCCTTAATAATAATATTAATATTAAAGATTTAAAATGGTCATGCTGGTAAAATTTTGTTCACAAAAGCATTGATCATTTTTATTAATATCTTCAACAATCGCGCCTTTCACAAACTAAACATTTTTATTTCTTACTAAATTTATTTTAAATAATATTCCTCTTAAGAGAAAGCCTACCATCACACCAGGAATAACAGCAATGATTGGAAGCCAAACAGGACCTAATAGTACTCCAAATAGTTTAAAATTCGAAGAATACATACATCCAACTGTAACGAAATATGCAGAAAAAACAAATGGCAGAAAGGAAAAGCAATCTTTTTCTCCTCCTGCATCTTTATACGCATCCCACATTGCAAAAAAATACAAACATGGATAAAACATTAACCACTGATAATCTGCCTTTATAATTGCCTTTTCAATATCCCCTTGAAAACTTAACATAATGACTTCATTAAAATTTGCCTGGACATTCACCAAGAACTCTAAAAAAACAAAAACAATACCTTTTATATACTTTTTATTTAATAATTGGCCAAATCCCGGAAGAGCAATACTCCACAATAACCTTTCTTTGGGGTTCACCACATTTTTCTTCCCCCCTTAAAGTTCTTTTTTAAAATTAAGTTTTAAATTAATAGGAGATTCTTTACGGTCATATGCCTAGGTAGTTTAATTTTCCTTTATTTCATAAAAATGAAGGAACTTACTCTAAAGCGTTTTTTTAATCTCATCTT
The DNA here is from genome assembly GCF_014217835.1 of Metabacillus sp. KUDC1714. NCBI lineage: Bacteria > Bacillati > Bacillota > Bacilli > Caryophanales > Bacillaceae > Metabacillus > Metabacillus elymi. The sequence continues at coordinate 3,177,795 of NZ_CP055263.1, read as the reverse complement.
GATTTTTGTTAATTGATTGTTCCACAAAATGCTGATAGCCATAGATAATAATTGACAAGGATATACATATAAAATACCAAGTAGTATGTTTCATCAGCTTAAATTTAATAATTCCAAATTTCCTTCCTATAGGAGGCAAAAGAAAAGCGTTAAAAATATTTAATACCATATTTGTAATTAAGTACTTAGGAAAATTACCAAATGTTAATTTAAAGATCCAAAGTGTTGCTACAAAATAAGGACCTAATATATATGTAAAATCTACTGGACCAGGTGATAGTGGATTTTTTGTTTTCCACCATTTTTTCCTATTACTAATTAGACAAAACACACTTAAAAATAAATTGATAAAGCTTGCTACGGGTAAAAACCTTAAAATATTTCTTTTCCCCATAAAAGGGACAGTTAGCCAAGGTAGTATTAATGTAGCTAAAGAGAATGCCACTTGTTTCGTATACTTATCCATAAAGCTCCTCCTTTTAATGATATTATCTTTTTTTATTATTCTTTAAAGTACCAATTAATATGTTATTCTTTCACGTCTTACCATGACTAATGACCAAGGGAGTCCCAAGATCAAATATAATCAAATGAAAAAATAGTTGAATAACACTAATCTTTTCCTTCTTCACAACGAATATACCATTCTCAACTTAGATATGTATCTTCCTAATATTCCATATTAGCGAATCGAACCCTTTTGAAAAATGAGCAATCGGTTTTACATTACTAAGATCAATATTAAAAGGAGAAAAAAGTGTATTCATTCCTATTTGAGTTTCTGCTTTTTGTAATGGCCAAGGAGGATGGTGTATTTCTCCACAATAGGTGTTGCCTCTGTTATCGAAACTATATAAGCAGTATCGCTCTGTGAGCCAATGATCTAGGGTTCCTGTATTTGCAAAATTCACTTCTTGTGAAGGTCTAAACGATCCACTGAATGTTATTTGAGCTTTTGTTGTACTTTTTCTGATACTTTGGAAATGAATGGTTTTACCTTCGTTTTGAAAAGAAATCCGTGCGGGATAGTACGGCAAACGATACCATCTCTTTGCGATCGTACGAGAAGCCCAGTTTTCGACGTCTAAAGACATGAAATAGACACCAGGTTTACCATCATATTGAACATAAGTTCTTACATTTACTTCTAAAAATTTAGGGGTTAGTGAAACAGATGACAACCCGCGAGGATAAATTCCCTCTATAACAAATGCAACAATTCCTAACCAAGCATTGTGATCAAAGGTGTCAATTTGTAAAGGAGCAGGTATATGTGGACGTAGTGCTTCAGGTGGAATAGGCCAATGAAGAAAAAATAGGTTACTCCATGTTTGTCGCATAATCCACTTTTTCGAAGGTAATGGAAAGGGGCGGTGAATGATATCATTTAATAAGTTCATGAAAATGCTCTCCTTCTTACTTGCTGGTAGCATCTAAAGCCGTAGAAAATATGTACGAAGTAAAGTGGACGGAGCTACGTTAACTATCAATGTTAGTGGTTGTAAATTTGTAGATCTTTTGTAGTCTTTCCCTTAAAGGAAATTTCAATACGATTCCTCTTGTATTTCTATTCCCCATGTAGCTTAGAATGATTTCATATCAAATGTTAATTATTTCTCTTTTGGTAATAATGGGAATAATAACTGTTTAATCTATTTAATAGTGGAGAAGTGATTATGCCGAACATTTTATATTATTTGTCTTTTGTGATGATTTCAATAGTATTTGTCCTTATTTTATTCATACTTGTTGGTTGGCGTTGGATAATTAAAAGAATGGTTAAACAAATGGGAAAAATCATTCTAACCGACAGTTATCAAGAAAATATTATTGAGTTGATGCCAGGCCTTAGGCATATGGGCGTTCAAAATATGCTTGAAAATAGCTTGCGTGCAGAAACAGGTGACGTACTTCATCGCCCACTTGGCTCTTCAAAAAAATGGCCACATTTAGATCCGATTACCTTTATCCCTGCACAAACGTCACCATTTCCCATTAATGGCGAAGAAGAAGTAAATTTAAAAGTAACCATTGGACCAAAAGCAAAAAAACCAATGAAAATAAATATTCCGCTTATGATCAGCGGGATGGCTTATGGGATCGCACTTAGTGAAGAAGTGAAGTTGTCATTAGCAGAAGCAGCTAATAATGTAGGAACTGCAATTAATTCCGGTGAAGGTGGAGTTTTACCAGAAGAATTAGACAAAGCAGGGAAATTTATTTTACAATGTGGCAAAACAGAATGGGCAAAGGAAGAAGAACTTTTTAAGCGTGCCGACATGATTGAAATTAAGTTGGGACAAGGCGCAATATTCGGAATAGGCGGGAGAATTTCCCCCAAGAATTTAACAGGCCGTGCTCGTGAAGTGATGGGACTAAAAGAAAATGAAGATGCGGTGATTTTTGACAACTTTTTTGAAGAACAATCATTAAAAGATTTGAAAGAGCTTGTTGAGTATCTTCGGGATCTAACAGGTGGAGTTCCCATTGGTGCAAAAATAGGAGCAGGTGGAAAAATTGAAGAAGATATTGATCATTTAATCGACATGGATGTTGATTATATTGCGATTGACGGCGGCCAAGCAGCCACTCTCGGAGCAGCACCCATTTTATCTGATGACATGGGAATCCCTACATTACATGCAGTTGTCCGAGCTGTTAATCATCTAGAAAAGAGAAACATGAAGGGGAAAATCAGTTTAATTATCTCTGGAGGGCTTTTAGTACCTGGGCATTTTTTAAAAGTGCTTGCACTTGGTGCTGATGCTGTGTATGTAGGCTCTGCGATGTTATTTACTGTCTCACACAATCAAATATTTAATGCACTTCCATTTGAACCAGCTACACAAGTGGTTTGGAATGAAGGCAAATATAAGGATCAATTTAAGATTGAAGAAGGGGTAAAATCAGCAGAGAAATTCTTAACAGCAAGTATAGAAGAAATGAGAATGGCGTTAAGAGCCATGGGCAAACGCTCTTTAAAAGAGTTGTCGAAAACAGATTTAGTATCCTATGATGATTTGATCGCTAAAATGATTGGAATTCCATATTCATTTGAACCTTGGGAAGACAAACAAATAAAGAAATAATTGAGTGAATACTTTAATATCTAAGAAATGTCTATTTCCGTATTGTTAGGAAACTAAAAGTCTATCCAATAAAACAATTCTTAAAATTACAACTTCCAGTTGGTTATTTCAATTCAAGAGAGGATTCGTACAAAAATAGATCCATATATATAAAGGCTGTTTTCGCAAACTTTGTTGCTATTTACCAAGTAGTGCGGTGTGGTTGATTGCAGCGAGAGATGCTCGCTTTCCGCGGGGCGGGCGGTGAGCCTCCTTGGCGTAAACGCCTGCATGAGTCTCACCTGTCCCGCTACTCCCGCAGGAGTCTCGCAATCCGTTCCAATCAACCTGAAATAAGCTCATTATACACAAGGATATTCTCTATTAATTATCCTTCCTAACCCATTTTCTAAAAATAGCAGGATTCGAAAATAAAAGTGCTAGAAGAATGATTAATATGCCAATCTTATGCTGCAAAAATAATGGATCTTTTAAAATAATATAGCCTAAAATTACACCAATAACCGGGTTAATATAGTTGCTAAAAGAGGCAAATAATGCTCCCTCTTCTTGAATTAAGAGATTATACAGCATATAGACAATTCCTGCATGGAATACACCTAAAATGATAATATATATTACTTGTGAATGATTGATATCGATTTGTAATGGCTTTTCAAAAAGGAATGCCATTGGCAATAAGACAATACTTGCAATCCATAAAACATTTCTCATATGGACCACCGGAGAACCATCTTCTAATTTTTCCATTAGAATTAAAGACAATGCAAAACTTATAGCAGCAAGAATGAGCAACACATTACCCAATATATTACCTGAAACGTTCATAATTCCTTGCGTTGGCCACGATAAGATCACAATTCCTAAAAATCCTAATACTATGCTGACTATGTCAAAGTGGCTAGCTTTCTTTTTGAAGAGCAATACGAAAAATACCAATGTGAAGATTGGGACCATTGCGATTAGCATAGATGCAATACTGCTCGATACGTACTTTTGGCCTTGTGCAATAAGAATAAACGGCAAGACTACTTCAAAAAGTGCAATCCAAAAATATTTTTTAGTATTGGTTGTGTAGTTTTTCTTTGATTGGAACAGACTAATCACTGATAAACAAATTGCACCGATCAGTGCTTTCAAAGCAGACAACGAAATGGAACCTACATCATTCGTTACTAATTCCACGAAGAAAAATTGAGATCCCCAAATGAAGCTTATGATTAGCAAGAGACTATATTTTTTCATTTAATTTGCCCCTTGCACCAAAATAGTTTGTACCAACAACACCGATGATAATGATAATTGATCCTGCTATGTGGTATAAATGAAATTCCTCTTTTAAAAAAATTACCCCTGCTAAAATGGTAATGAGCGTAGCAAAATTACTGAAAACACTCATTTTCGATGCGTCTATTTTTGATAAAGCATAGTTGGAAAGATAGGACGTTCCTAAAGACGATAGGATACCTAAATATAAAATGGCAAGAACAAAATCCCAGTGTCCAAAAGGTTGCATAAATTGATGGACTGTTCCATTCATTACATGGTTTGTCAGTGCCAGTCCATTAAAAGCTATAAACCCAAACAAGGTCATGATATATGTGATAGTGAATAACGAATAGCGTTGTGTTAACTTTCTGGCAAATACGTTGTATAGTGAGGAGGTAAGTGCTGAAAGTAAAATTAAACCAGTCCCGAGGAGACTTGTATTTGTGCCTCCTGCCCCGTTCATGTACATAATATACATCACACCGAGTACAGATAAACCAATCGCTATTTTTTGACTACGTGTTGATGTTTCCTTTAAAATGATACTTGCAAAAATCAACGTAAAAATTGGTATTGTTGCTTGAATAATGCCAGCTTCCGATGAAGATGTATGCACTAACCCAAATACTTGAAAAGCAAAAAAGAGTATCGGATATAAGATGGCTAACAAGGCAATCCGCAGTACATCTTTTTTTGTTCCTTTGATCGATTCTTTTTTTAACACGAACAACACTGTGGCAGCGATCCATGCAATGGTAAACCGATGAGCCAATGTATCTAACGGTGTTGCAACCGTTAATGTCACTTTAACAAACATAAATGACAATCCGATAATGATTGCATAGATGGTTGCTGCAATATATGCATTTCTATTTTCAATGATTTCGACTACCCCCTTATATTGATCCGGCCGGTACCATTATCGTAAGAGATAATAATAACCTTTACGATATAAAAAATACACATCTGTACCGATACAGATGTGCAAAGAGGTTTATGATGCTTAAATATGAATCAATCTATCAATCACTTATGATGCAAATTCAGTCTGGAAGATTTTCGACCGGTGCAAAATTACCATCCATTCGAAATTTAACACAACAATATTCTTGTAGTAAAAGCACGGTATTGACCGCTTTAAAAAAATTGGAGGAGCAACATATTATTTATGCCATACAGAAAAGTGGTTATTATGTTGTGGATAATCAAGTCTTCAAAACCCCATTGTCCACTGACATAATTGACTTTGCAAGCGCATCTCCTACTTGGCATGCATTTCCTTATAAAGAATTTCAACACTGCATAAATAAAGCAATTGATACCTATCAAGAAGAATTATTTCGCTACGGAACGCCAAAAGGTTGGCCGCCACTCATAGCAGAAGCTAAAAAACTGTTAGAATCTTACCAAGTATTCACGCATAACGAACAGATTTTCATCACTACAGGTGTTCAACAGGCCCTTTCTTTAGTAAGTATGATGCCCTTTCCAAATAATCGTTCCACCATTCTAGTTGAACAACCTAGCTATCATTTATATATGGAACTGCTGAAAACCTTACAGCTGCCAGCAATAGGAATTCAACGTACCGCGAAAGGTATTGATTTAGATCGACTAGAAAAAATATTTCATGAAGAAGATATTAAATTCTTTTATACAATGCCACGCTTCCATAATCCTTTAGGATCTTCATACAGTAAAAAAGAAAAAGAAGCTATTTTACAATTAGCAGACCAATATAATGTATACATTTTAGAAGATGATTATTTAGCAGATTTTGAATACAATCCGAAGAACGATCCTCTTTTTGCTGATGATTACCATGATAAAGTCATCTATTTAAAAAGTTTTTCAAAAATTATGTTTCCTGGGTTAAGAGTTGGATTGGCGGTTCTTCCTTCTTCAATTATTGACATTTTTCAAAAATACAAAATGACAAACGATATCGACAGCTCTATGATTTCACAAGCCGCATTATATCTCTATTTGAAAAATGGTATGTTTGAACACAATAAAACGAAAGTCAGTAACATCTATCATGCACGTGCGAAAATTCTGCATCAATCAATACAAGATCATTTATCAACGTACGAATCATCATCAGAAATTGTAATGCATAGTCATATTAGGTTGCCCAAGCGTGTGAATTTGAAATCATTTGTTTATCATTTGCATGAAGAAGGCATAAGTCTGGATTCAGTTGAAAGAAATTATTTAGATGACTTTTACCACGAACGGATTTTGAAGTTGAATGTTTCAAATGTTGACGGCCATCGAATTGAAGAGGGAATAAGGAAAATTGCAAGTGCATTAAAAAATCCTCAAAACTACTTTTTATAAATTCTTTCAACAAGGCAAAACTATCCTTGTTCGAAAGCATAAAGGGTGAGGGATATTAAACATGTCTAATATCCCTCACCCTTTTACTCTTGTTTAATACATTCACCTTTATATTTTGTCTCACGGCTCCTAATAGTATTCCTTCATCTATATATTTTTCTGCCTTTATTTCTTCCACTATCCTGCTTACAATGAAAAAAGTGTTCCCATTTATTACAGAAACACTTCCAATTGCCTAATAAAATACTTAAAGGCAGACCCTATTGTAAGGACTGCCTAAATCTAGTAATTCAACGGTTTTTTGAGCTGAGTCTTCTTCTAAAATGTTACCTAATGAATATTATGCTTTCTGAAATTACCACCCTTAACTTCTGCTACGTCATATACCGTAACAAAAGCATTTTCGTCAATTTCATTAATAATTTCCTTTATTTTGCTTTCTTCTAAGCGGTTAATGACACAAGTGATTTCCTTAAATTTTTCATGGGAATAACCACCGTAAACTTCATTATATGTCGCACTTCGACCTAATCGATCACGTATGGTCTCTACCATTAATTTTGGTTGAGTTGTGATAATTTTAAAGGTTTTTGAGCCGCTTAAACCTTCTTCAACAATATGAATCACTTTAGAAGCAATAAAGTAAGCAATTGCCGAAAGTATTGCTCCTTGTAGACCGAATACCGTTGAAATGACAATAAATACAAACGTGTTTAAGAAAAGAATGAGATCACTTGTCCCAAACGGTAATTTTCGAGATAGCAGTACTGCTAGCATATCAATTCCATCTAATGCTCCGCCATTCCGCAATGCTAACCCCATCCCAAAACCTAGGATAATTCCACCAACAACGGTAACTAATAAAGTATCTCCATCAATAATCGCTGGAATATGGTGCATGAGGATTGTACCAATCGCTAGTGAGGCTATTCCGATAGTCGAATAAATCGCGAAATTTTTACCAATTTGTTTATAGCCTAGCCAGATAAAAGGAAGATTTATAATTGCAATTAGAGCTCCTAAGGGTAATCCAAATAGTTGTGAACCAACGATACTAAGACCTGTCACACCCCCATCAGATACGTTGTTTGGAATTAATACAGCTTCTAGTCCATATGCTGCTATAAATCCCCCAATAATGACCATTAATCCTCGTAAAATCATTTTTAATTTATTATTGGGCTTATGTTTTTTGATTTTATTCATATAATTTCTCACCTTAATTCCTAGAATTTTATGTAGAAAGCTTTCATCATCATCAATTAACCGGTGCTTGGGAAGTATTTTAACGGGAGTTCGCATACGGCTACTACCTGAGCTGTTGGCGACTTAATTGACTTGCAAAAACGCATGACATTTTTCGTATCATGCGTTTTTTGATAAGGCCGAGGTATTACTTCCGCCAAAAATTTGTATATTCTGCTTTATCCTGAATATTAAATTCAATCATTTTCTCAAGCAATTCGTAATTTACCGGCTCTTTCCACGGAATTCGAAACAAGCCTTTGGTAGCACTGTAGCCAGCTTGGGCAATGTCTTCAGTAAAGTGTGCAATGCCTACTTCTTCGGGTGAAACACTCAAATGGTGCTTCGCTGTGGAAAAACCGATGATATATGTGCCGTGATCGGAAAACATTGGCGTATTCCACTTGATTAGTGGTTCCAAATTTGGGTATTTATTAGCAACCCAAGCCAAAATTTTCTCTGTTCTATCGCGGTGGTCGGGGTTATCGATACCTGCTAAATATTTTGCAAAAACTTCCATGTCTTCCTCCTTTGATATTATGCTATTGCCGCCAAAAATTCGAATTCGAATTCTTTCCATTTTCCTTGATATTATCTTCACTAGCAATTCATAATTAACTGGTTGTGAACTACGCATCAATTAAAACCTTCTATGCATTTATTAATTTGTGTAAATACACCCTATTTAGGTATTTGCATAGATTAATTTGTAACGAAAATTAAAAATGAAGGAAGGAAATTTAAATGGTTTCGAGTTTGGATTACTCCTCCCCCTCAGCACAATTTACTTTTGATGTAAATACAAGTCCTGTAATGAAAAAAGATAATCAAAACTACATTAATGTTTTAGGTATCAACCAACTTAACACACTCGATAATGTGTCTTTACTTGATATTTTTCTTAGTGCAAATAATGTTATAGAACCACATTACCACCAGAATGCTGCAGAGCTCGTTTACTGCATTTCTGGTGCTGCTGTTGTTTCTATATTAAATCCCTTTACCAAGCAAATTCAAAATTTTCCTATCACTCCTGGTCAAGTAGCAAATGTTCCACATGGGTGGTGGCATTATGAAGTTGCGACTGTAGATCATACACACCTACTAGCGATTTTTAATGCACCCACTCCTGAAGTAATTCTAGGATCAGATATCTTAAAATTGACACCTTCAAATATTATGGCACATACCTATTGCATCGATGAAAATCAATGGAAACAAGCGATTAAACCAGTTAAACCTTCTACCTTTATTGGTCCGCCTACATCCTGCGAAAGAACGAGTGAAAGTATAAATGGACATTATTTAAATTATTACCATAACACCGGATATACTGCTCCAGCATATTATCAACCAAACTATCAGAATTCCTCTTGGCCGCAATATTATTATTAAATGTCTAGCTATGATTGATTTAAATTTTTTTAATGACATGTAGTTTTTCATGTCTTTTTTTATGTCGCTATATTCTTCAAATAGGACAAAATAGGCTTTTTACTTCTTATTATCGCCGCCCCGTTAATGATCTTACCTAATCATTAAATTAAAGGTGAAATTCCTATTTTTCGATTTTGCCTTAACAGTAAGTAGAATTTGCTTTGTATGACGTACTTCTCCAGAAATAATAGTTGCTGTTAATTATACTAGTGTATCATTGTCCTGTCTCGTTATAAACCCTGCAGCAACATACTGGCTCAACAACAGATCACAAGATTCTACTACTAAAATGCGTAAAATCTATAACCTTTTAAATAGAAGAAGGTGTACAGAAAGTCTTTGATACTCTCTGTCCCTAGCCAGTCTATTTCAATTCCTAATCTTTTTATTATAAAGCTTCTTTTTAACCTTCCTTAAGGACCTTTCGATACTCTTGGCTATACGATGTCATTTAAAATTCCTAAGAACCCTAAAGGTCTTTTTATTCTCAAATATGCTTCTTAGTAGTAAAAATTGGAGACAAATAAAAACTACTAGCCTCCCCATTTGTGGTAAAAAACTAGTAGTTTTTATTAATTATCTTACTTTCTAAACAGTAGAATTATTGACTATACTACTAAAATTAACATCTAGATAATTATAATTAAAGGATTTAGGAATTTATTGGGTTCAAGAAATATTTATTTAATTTTTAGGATTGTTGATTTTGGATCACCAGTGCTACAATGCGCCAATAACCATCCTTGAGTGCACCCGTGATTTCAAGTTCAATTTCTCGACCTTCTGCTCCACCGTTTAGTTCAAATGGTATCCACTTGAATTGTCCGATATTTAATTCTCCACCAGACTCGGCAAGTAATTTCCCTTCTGACCTTATGATTGTATTACCAGATGAATATGTCGCATCTCCTGTTAGAATATAAGTTTTGTAAACACCTGCAGGAACAGAAAGTCTAAGTTTCGTAGGATTTCCTTTAGAAAGGATAAAATCACGCTGTAACTCATCCAGCTTGTTACGGTCTCTAGAAGATGGTACTGTTCCAACCCATCCATACCCCTTAGAGACATCCCAAGTATCTTTATGGGATAATCGAGTGTATGACGGTAATAGCGCACTCGTTTCACTTCCAGCATCTAAAGCAAGAAAAAGCTCTTCCCTAGAAAATGTGGAGACTACATAAAAGTCTCTTGATGTACCGAATACCTCTGTCTTATCAGCGTTTACTTCTAAACTAAGTTTTTCTGTTACTGGGATTCCGGCAGGTGGTGTTACCATCACTTCAGCTGTTGATGATCCATAAGGTTCAAGAATGATCGTTTTAGCTTCACTTTCCCACTCCTTTGGAACATGAACACGAACATCAACCTTTACTGTTTTTTTCGTCCCATTACTTAGTGTTACTGAAATAGGGCTTGCCTTACCAGCAAACATTGTATTTGATACAATATTTGAAACATCCACTCCCCCGATGCGAACAGCGCCAGGCTTGCCGTTTTTAACAACAAATGATGCAAGTGTGCTTATAGAGGCATCTGGATTATCTGCAGAAGTTACAATACAATAATCACTTTGCCATGCTTGAGGTGTTACAAGGCAGCGCACATATCCACGGTAATCTCCATTAAAAAACTTGACATGTGGATTGGCAGTAAGAGCTGCTTCAACTTGATTCTTCCACCCGCAGCCTGAACTGATGGACGTACCCACAAATTCGGTTGCAATTGTTTTTGATTTAGGATTGTTGAAATCCTCTTTTAAATCATTGACCCAGCTTGAATGCCAATCACCACTAAGAACAATTGGATTAGATGTGCGTCTTTCTTTAATGAAGTCAAATAGTCGATCCCTGTCCGCTGAGTACCCATCCCACTGATCACGGTTAATACTAAGCCCTTCTCCTGTATCATAGTCAAATTGCGCCATTATCGTTTGTTGTGCAATAACATTCCAACGTACACGTGAATATTTCAAATTATTAATAAGCCATTTCCCCTGTTCAGATCCCATCAGCGTTCTTGATGGATTCGATGCATCAGGATGAATAGGTCCACCAGGGAAGCCTGCTCCAACTTGATTGTTTCGGTATTGTCTAGTATCCAAAACACTAAATTCTGCCAAATCTCCAAAAGTAAACTTGCGGTAGAGAAGCATATCTGGACCGTTAGGCTTAGATCGGCGTCTTAACGGCATATGCTCATAATAGGCCTGGAAAGCAGCTGCGCGTACTGCAAGGAAACGTTCACGTTCCCCTTCCGGATAATTTGGCTCAGAGATATCATTTGACCAATCATTATCCACCTCATGGTCATCAAACGTAACAATAAATGGAAAGGCCGCATGAGCTTTTTGCAGATCTGGGGATGTTTTATATTGGGAATGAAGAAGCCGGTAATCAGTAAGTGTTTCTGTATCACCCTTCTCGTAAATATAATCACCTAAATGAAAAACGACATCAAGATTGTCTTCAGCCATATGTTTATAAGCTGAATAACGTCCACCTGTCCACGATTGACAAGAAGCTATGGCGAACGAAAGACTTTTTACATGCGAACCCTCCTCAGGAGCTGTTTTTGTTCTGCCAATTGGGCTAATTTCATTACCTGCTTTAAAACGATAGTAATATTCTCTCCATGACTTTAAGCCATACACTTCAGCATGCACAGAATGTCCAAGCTCAGGTCCAGCAATCTCCGTACCATTTCGAACAATTCTACTGAAATTTTCATCTTCTGCTACTTCCCATTCAACGGAAACATAGCTATTATCCATCCCGCCTCGTCCATCCTCTGCAAGTGGATTAGGAGCAAGCCTCGTCCATAAAACAACGCTATCTGAAAGAGGATCACCAGAAGCGACTCCAAGGGTAAAAGGATTTGTAGTGAAAATTGGTGAAGCCTTTATCTTATCAGGTTGTACAAGAGGAAGTGAAAAGCCAAGTGTAGCAAATGCCATCGTTTTCCCAGTTGTCCCTAGAAAGCTTCGGCGATCCATTTTTTTCGAACTCAAATTATTTATCCATTTTTCGTAACTCAAATTAATCTCTCCTTTTATATTAAAGTAATTCGAATGATTGTTTAATAGAGTAAACGGGTAATGCTATCTTTTGCTTTCTTTGATAAGTCACTAACTAACTTTTTAGGTATAAATTGCAATCTCATAACTTAAGAGAAAAGCCAAGGGAAATCATGAATTCTAAGCCTCGTAACTCTCTTCCTGAAACTCCCCAAATAAAATGTAAGGAACTAATTCACCAATGGATGAAACTGTTACATCCGGCTTGAATCCAAGCTCTGAAGGAAATATTTCTCCATGGGAAATCCATGCTGTATGCATTCCAGCCATGTATCCTCCAAGAATATCTGTGTAAGGATTGTCTCCTATCATGATGCATGATTTTGGCTCAGATAAAGATTGTTCCTGAATCTTTTTAAATGAATAATCAAAAGGTTTACCTACTGATTCGTAGTCTGAGTAGCCTGATACCGCTTGGATCGCTGATATAATTGCCCCAGTTTCGGGAACCCTGCTGCCGTCTTCACCTGGATGAAATAGATCCGGATTTACCGCCACAAGTTTTGCACCATTTGTAAGAGTTCTTGTACAATCATAAAGCTTTTCATAGGTAAATGATGGATCCCTTCCTACAACGACCACATCACATGGATCTTTACTACTTGCAGATGATATAATGTGCCCGCATGACTTAATGGACTGTTCAAGTGCAGTTGTCCCAAACGTTTTCACTCGAATTTTTCCGTACTTTTCTAGTAAATAGTCACCTACCAATTCTGTGGCAACTAGAATAGAAGTATGATGAATCGATAAACCCATCCCTTGCAGTTTCTTGCGAATAGATTCCGCTGTATCCGTAGAGTTATTGCTTAAAAAGAATATTTTTTTTTGCCTAAGACTCAGTAATTGCAATAATTTCTGTACTCCAGCGTATAACCTGTTACCAGAATAAACCGATCCATCTAAGTCAAAAATAAATGTCGAACAATTTGCTAGATTAAATGTCATTTTTATGTGTCACTGCCTTTTCTTTGCTTAGTTATCTTGCTGCATTTCATCTATTTATAGAAATACCTCTACATTTTTACTTATTAATTAAGGGTTCTTCTTTTTGCAAGTTGACCTCCATTTTTGATAATAAAAAAACCCAAGTATAGTTATTCAAAATAAATAGAAATTCATTGAGCTTCTATTCGATCTGACTAAGAACTATACCTGGGTTTTCTCCAATTCTCCACCCTCGGTAGAAAGTACTATTAAGTTTGCAACCTATAAAAAAATTTAATCTTTTATTATTTAAACACAATATTGTAAATCTTATATTATCTCAATGTTAAGAATTCATAATGAATGGACTATTGGGTAAAGCTGAAAGATTTAATTTTTACCATCAAAATACAGGCTGAAGAATTTACTCTTCAACCCGTATTGATTTTAGTATTGATGTTACTCGAAAATGGCGCTTAGTACCGAAAACGGATCCTCAGATCCAGCAGGTGCAGCCACAATTTTTCTAGTCATCGTATGACTCTTACCTGCTGGAAGATCAATAAATTGTCGGGTCATCATCCAATTTCCATTACCATATGCTTTTAACCCGGTGGTATTTCCAGAATAAACAAGACCAATTGTTTGCCTGTCTGTTCCAGTCATTCCAATCCACGGTTCTGTAGGGATAAACTCCTGTGGGCTAGAATAGGGTAGCGTAATCGAACCATGACCGGCAACACCGCTTTTCTGTCCTGAACCGTCGTGATCAAGCGCATCACCTAGCCAAACTGATTTTGCTTCCTTGCCCGTATTCGTTACGATCGTTTCCGCTGAAATCCACTCTTGGTCAGGTAAAATGGTATAAGTAGTGTTTACACTCAATTCTGGATCCTCCATAGATCCACCATTTACACTTAATACAGCACGTTCAGTAGTAGATTCCTCTATTTTTACTTCCTCGCTTTTTACAGTTAGCTGTGCCCATGCATCCGGTCCTGTTGGCTGCTCTTTTGATACATAAGGAAGATTAAACCAGTCCATTTGATCATGATAGCCTTTAGCTGAAATATCAATCGGCTTTCCTTTCGTTACTCCAGGAAGCTGTGCGTCATTAGTTACGGAAGCAATCATCATTGCTAGTTTGCTGTTTTCCATCAATATATCTTGCTTTGAACCTTCAGAAACTGGACCTGGCAACACTTTTCCAGTACTAACATTAACTGTTACTGGCTTTAGCGGAAGATCCAAAGACTTGGTTTCACCCGCACTAATTTTCGTATCGATTAAAGCACTTTCATAGGACAAACGACTTGTCTGAACTTTATAGTGTCCAGGTTTTTGGATTGCAAATAAATATTTTCCTTCTTGATTTGTTGTTGAAGAGGCAATTACTTTATTATCTTCATCGAGAGCCTCTACTAACACTCCTTCAACAGGTTGCTTGGTTTCGGCATCCGTAACCCTTCCCTGAATTCTTGATTGCTCAGCTGCTTCCGGGTCTAATGTCCCGATCATAGCAGCCCAATTGGCAATATTAGCTGCAGGGTCGCTTCCTTCAGCTGGATAATCAGTGATGTGGTACCAGCTAATCGACTTTTTTTGACCAGCTGCTACGCTTGCATCAAAGGATGCCCCAAAAATATAGCCAAAAGCACTTAATCCAGCAGGTTGGTCATTTACCCATGCAATTCCGTGTGCAGGGCTTGAAATTGCTGTTTTTGGTCCATCATAAAGATAATTCCCTGTATAGCCAGATGTGATGAAACCAGGATTTGCAGCTGTTATTCCAGGAACAAATACTGTGTCATCAGGACTGTCAGGATCAAGCAAATATTGAAAATATCCCTTAAAATCCTCTGAACCAGTATTGTTTAGCTCTAATGTAAACTTTGCAATCGGCGCATTCGGAAGCACCTTATACGTAACGGACGTTTTGACTGCCGGATTCATTTGTGCTTGTCCTGAAGCTTTTACAGTATCCCCCTCAACCTGAATAGCAGGTAAAGACAACCATTCACCTTCACGGTTCCATGGCCGTTTTGGATCATTCATTGTCGGAGTTAGGACCATCTCACTCCAGTCAATCGTTTCCATTCCATTATTGTCCAACAAAGCAAGATCCCCAAGCCACCCCGGCTGGAAAGTTCCCGCAAGGTTGTTTGTCCCGATTTCCGAAGAGATCGTTGCTTGAATTCGATCATTCATCACATAGTGATACTCTTCACCGTTCACTGCATCCAATCGCGGACTTCCTGAATTATAATCAGGTGCTTCCTGAGACTTTCCAGCAACAGGTTCTGTAATCTCTTCTAAATGCAGATTGACCGTCTCAACTTGACCAGCCACGATTTGTGCAGAAACCGGATCACCATTGAGATAACCTCTCCGTTTTGCAGAAAGAGTATACTTCCCTGGCTGTACTCCAAGAACATATTCACCTTCTGTATCTGCGACTGTGGTTTGTGTTTCACCCTTGTCGTTTATAGCTAAAATTGCCGCGCCACTTACAGGCTTTCCTGTTTTAGCATCGCTTACTTTTCCGGTAATACGCGGCCAGCGTTGAACCATTTTTCCGCCAGGAGTGAATGCATACAGGTTGCCATCAAGCGCACCAACCACTAAGGTATTACCTGAAATAGCAGGCGATGATGCTACCCATGCCCCAATTTCATGCTGCCACAAAGGCTGGCCAGTCATGCGGTCAAATGCATAAAGATTTCCATCATTTGATCCGATAAATACCACTTCACCGCTAACTGCTGCAGAAGAAATGATTCCACCTTGTGTGCGGTACTTCCACTTCAATAATCCAGAAGCGGCATCTAAAGCTGCTACATTTCCATCAGGGAATCCCATATAAACGACTCCATCAGCTATAGCAGCAGATGATCCAGTTGCTCCTCCGTGAATATAGGATGAATCTGAACTCTTATAACGCCACAGCTCCTTGCCTGTTGAGGCATCAAGAGCAACTAACAATCCGCCTTGATAACCCATATATACCCGTCCATCTGAAATTGAAGGCATAGAATGCATCCAGCCTCCTGCAGGCTTTTGTCGCCAGATTTCTTTTCCACTTTTAGCATCAAGAGCAATTAACCAGCCACCGTCTGCACCAACATACACCTTGCCGTCTTTTACAACTGGTGTTGATTCAACGATCCAGCCACCCGCTAAAGGTGAGTTCCATAATTCCTTTCCAGTGCGAGCATCAATGGCCATCATGGCTCCGCCGCTACCTGTACTATATGCCTGATAGACAACTCCGTTTTCAACCGTTGGAGAATAGTACATCCAAGCACGCTGTACTTCATCTTTTCCTACTGACTTTTCCCAGATCATTTTTCCAGTTTTTGCATCCATGGCATAAAGGGTACCGCGAATCGTCGAAGCATATACAATTCCCTCAGCAACTGCAGGAGATGATTGGACTTGTGCATCTGCCTTAACCTGCCATAGCTTCTTGCCAGTTTTTTGATCCACTGCATGAATGGCATGATGTTTATTGCCATCTTCATCACGGGTGCCAATATAGATAATACCATCTACAATTGCAGGTGAAGAAGTAAGGATTGTTCCTGGAGTATGGTAAGTCCAGCTTAGGCGAAGGCCTGCTTCAAGCGTATCCTTTGCATAACCCGTATGCTGTGCATCGCCATGGAACATTGTCCAGTCACTGCCGCTCTTTGGCGTAATTTTTTTGTCGCTATCAACAATCGTAAATTGAGAAATTTTTGCCCACACATTTTCTGCATCATCTGTTACCCGAACTTCCATATGATGTCTTCCTAATTTTGCTTTACTGTCATCCCATGTACCATACCAACTCATGCCACTGCTTTGCTTAAGCTTTTTCCAAGGCCCTCCATCAATACGGTATTCCACTTTTTTTACATTGCTTGATGTATTATAAGCGTTTACCAAAATATTCATTTTACCTTGTGAAACTTCACTATTGTTTGCTGGATGTACAATGGAAGCACTTTTATTCACATCATACATCTTAAATTTTGGGTCTTGTTTGTCACCTTGGAATGTGACCATTCTAAATCCATTAGGCGACTGATCAATCGTGTAGGAACTGGAAACTGTCGTTACATGATCGGCACCAGGAATCGTGTCTTGTGCTACATCATTTACATGCGTGTGTCCAACCATCACAAGACGAGTATTATATTCACTAAGAAGTTCAATAAATTGCTTCGTATTATCTGGTGATGGTGTTTGTGGTGTATTTAATGGTTTATGAACAAAGACTACGACTTCCTTATCTTTTGCATTTAGTGCAAGATCCTGCTTTAACCACTCTAATTGGTCAGCTTCTGAAAACCCCAATGTGTTTTCTAACGTAACAAAATGCTTATTACCATAATCAAAAGAGTACCATTCTGGTCCTAAATAATTTCGATAACGATCAATTCTTGTTTGATAGTCTGAACCAGGAGCAAAATCATGATTTCCTACTGCAGGATAAACAGGAAGGGTAGAAGTTGCCGTACTCGCGGTATAGTCCTGAAATTCTGCATCTGTCGCCCGGTTGGTGAGGTCCCCACTGACAGCAATAAAAGCCGGATCCCCTGTTGACTCATTTATTTGCTTGAGCTGATCCGTAAACCGTTCACGGTTATTAGTCGTTCCAGCCTCTACGTGAACATCAGCTACATTGGCAAAGCTAAAGTTTGGATTTTTATTTTCTGGCGTATGTAACAATCCAAAATCCTGCTCTCGAGTTTCGCCTGCTTTAAGGCTGCCTAGCATTTTATAAAACTGAGGCGTTTTGTTCTCATCCGTTTTAACATTATATCCGCTAGGAACTGTAACAAAGACGATATCCGTTTGTCGTCTATCAGCACTTGTAGCTAACTGATAATTCCCTTCTTCATCTGTTACTGTAATTTTCTTCCCATCTGATACGGATACATTCGGAATCCCATTTTCATTGCTGTCACGCTTGCCATTTTCATTTTTGTCATCATAAACGACACCCTTAATTGTTACATTCATGTTGTTTGCAATAACTGGCTTGGCTATAGCGGAAATGGCCAAACCACACATGACAACTGCTGTCATTGCTTTTAGCCTTTTCTTCGTGATTTTCCATTTGCCTTCTGCTAGTTTCATAGTCTCTCCTCCTCTAAACTATTTCGTTTATTTATCTTGCAACCAAAGTAGCAGCACCACCTCCTTAAATGGCTAATGCATTAGCCTAAAAAGCGCTCAAAGTACCAAAATAAGCCCATACCCAATATCCAAGCTGTCGTAGCTCCCTGAAGATAAAATGACCATTTGAATTTTCTTATTAAAAGCAGTAAAGGAAACAAAAACGTAATAATTAGAGCTTGTCCTACTTCAACACCAACATTAAAGGAAAGGATCGACAACAATGTTTGCCATGTTATTTCATTATTTAGCTGCAAGGCACCAGCAAATCCAACCCCATGAATAAGTCCAAAAATAAAAACAACCGTCAGCCTGAACTTTGAAGAAAAACCAAGAATGCTTTCTACTGCTACATAGGCGATGCTTAACGCTATAAGCGGCTCAATGATCTCAGCAGGTAATTGAAGAAACTTCAAAGCTGTAAGACCAAGGGTAATGCTATGGGCAATTGTAAAAATGGTAATGATTTCAAAAACGTCTGAAAGCTTCCGCGTTCCCATAACGAGCGCAATGACAAACAAGATATGATCATAACCGATCATAATGTGGTGAAATCCAAGTTTAATGAATCTGGTGATTTGGTTTACCAGAGATTCTTCCCCTATCTGCAGCTCCCTTTCTCCAGCCTGAAAGATAAACTGCCCATTCTTCTCCCCGAAGTCATAGGTTAAGATGTTTCGATGCATCGGATCATTATCATCAAAGAAGATATTGTAATAAATTTGAATGGACGCTTCGGAGGAAGGCATTGGATAATTTAATGAAACCTTTGCGTAATCTCGGTCTACCCTTTTTTCTACATTCGTAGAAACAATCGTTCCTTCTGCCTTTTCTCCGTTATAAAACATCTCAAAATGTGCTGATAGGTAGTCTGACAACGCTTTACTCTTTTCAGATAATGCCTTACTAAGCTGGGCAGGAGTAGCACCTGGATTCACTCCGTAATCAATTAATCGCCCCATTTCGAAATAATCGATATAAAGGTCAACATGCAATTTTTCATTTTCACGATCCATCGTAATCTTCGAATATCCTTCGCTATTATCCGTATGAGCCATTGCTTTAAAAGGGCACAACATCATAAAGAAACAGCCAAGAATCAATACCGAATATGCAATACTTTTTTTCAAGATTTGTCATTCCTTTCATCTCCATTGATAGGTTTTTTATTGCGTTCCACCCTGAAGAATGAAAAAAGAACAGCAAAAAACCCAAGTATAGCCAGTATCTATAAAAACACATGCTTAGATAAGCAATCACGTATTTTCAGAGAACTTGTAACTATACCTGGGTTTTCTCCATATACTCCACCCTTGGCAGTTAGCAATATTTAATTATGGAGGTATTTTAAAAAATTCAAACTTTACATCTTAATAGTAAAATTCATTCATTAATAAAGTATGTTGATTAAGTAAAAGTATTTTTAATTATTATTTCATCAATTGATTCTTTATCCCTGCTTCTTGTAACAATTCAAGTAGATCTAAATCCTCACATCCCACAATCTTGGTTCACCAATGGCTACACCGTGAGCCCCAGCTTCAATAACCTCTTTGACTTCATCTGGATTTTTGATTAATCCCGCTGTAATAATTGGACAATCTATTTTTTCGGTAAATTCTCGAATAACCCTTGGCATTAATCCGGGCATGATCTCAATTGCATCAGGCTTAATATCTAAAATATTTCGAATCCCATTTTCATAAGCTAACGTATCTATCATGAATAAGTGCTGGACAGCTAATAACCCCTCTTTTTTCGCTGCTTGTAATAATTGATTCCTTGTAGAAACAATTCCATCAGGCTTTACTTTTCTCGACAAATATCTAATTCCTTCCCGATCATTTGCTATTCCTTTTATTAAGTCAACATGTAAAAAAATCGACTTATTGTTTTTCCTACAAACTTCGATACAGTGATCAATTGAGAAAATATCACCTGTCATTAAAAATATTGTCTCTACAGGGGAAAGAACAGCCCTCTCGATTAACGATACGTCACGTACAGCAGCAATAATGGGATTCTTTGTTACAAGTTCCTTTTTATCCATACTTTCAACCTCCAATAATTAGATTCTATCAATCAATTATTAAGAGTCTTATTATTAAATTGTAAAATATTTTTTAAACTTCTTAATAAACTAAAAGGTGGAGAAAGCAAAAGACTGACTCAGTATCTTTACCATCACTTTAATTTCTACTAATTTAAATTGCATACTTTTCATAGGTTTGTATCTATCAATAAAAAAGATTGTTTTTGACTATCATTTTCAAATATTAATTCGTTTACAGCAATAAAATGTAAATAATAAATACATTAAAAAGTGGTTTTTAAACCGGAGCGGCTTCAGTCGTTACTTGCTGTAAATTCGATTTTCCATCTTCTACAATGAATGAAGTGCGTGTTTGGATTGGTGCACCTGGTCTAGTTACATACGGAACCACCATAAAATCTGTTTGCCATTTTTGCTGGGTTAATGTACAGCGAACATAACCGCGTTGGTTACTAAAAAATTTAATATGTGGATTTTCTTGTAGTATTTGCGCAGTGTCGCTATTTACATCAGATCCGTCACCACCAGAAGTAATAGAAGTTCCAACAAATTCGACCGCAACATTTTTGGAGTTTTGGTCATCAAAGTTCGCTTTGACCTCATTTGCCCAGCTAGTGTGAACATCTCCCGTTAAGACAACCGTATTGGTTATATTATTCTCTGCTAAAAAGTCCAATATCCGCTGGCGTGCACCAGGATACCCATCCCAAGCATCCATGCTGTAGCGTTCTTTCTCTGGACCAAACGCACCATCACGTCTTGCAAAAAATACTTGCTGCGCAAGAACATTCCATTTTACCTGAGAAGTAGTCAATCCATCTAATAACCAACGCTCTTGTTTTTCTCCCAGCAGGGTTCGAGACGGATCCATAGACTCAGGTGTTGGACTGTCCCATCCGTCCCCATTTGCCTGGTCGTCTCTGTATTGACGGGTGTCAAGTACGTTGAAATCTACTAAATTACCAAAGTTGAGTCTCCGATATAATTGCATACTGCTTCCATTTGGGAACGAAGTACGTCGAAACGGCATATGTTCATAATAAGCTTGAAAAGCAATTGCCCGCCGTTTTAAGAAATCTTCCGTGTTTTGCTTACCAGGATCTTGCGGGACATCTCCTGCCCAGTTATTATCTACTTCATGGTCATCATTTGTAACAATCCATGGAAAATTTGCATGGGCTGCTTGCAAGTCAGCGTCTAATTTATATAAAGCATAGCGGTTCCTATAATCATCAATCGTATAGATTTCTGGAAAATCTTTCTCAATAGGCCTAACACCGCTTGAGTTATGACGACCTTCATATATATAGTCACCTAAATGGATAACCAAATCCAAATCATCCTTGGACATATGTTGATATGCTGTGTAATAACCAACTGGCCAATTTTGGCAAGAAGCAAATGCAAAAGCCAGCTTATCTACGTGACTGCCAAAAGCTGGAGCAGTTTTTGTTCGCCCAACTGGACTGATCTCAGAACCAGCCTTAAATTGGTAATAATACCATGTAGAAGGTTGCAAGCCATCAACCTCAACATGAATAGAATGACCTAGTTGAGGTTTGGAAAGCTCTGTTCCTCTTTTTACGACTTTTTTAAAGCTAGAATCAAGAGAAACCTCCCATTGTACTGGGAAAGGATGATTATCCATGCCCCCGCCATTCAAAGGATCTGGAGCAAGTCTTGTCCACAAAACAACTCCATCAGGCACCGGGTCTCCTGAAGCAATCCCCAGTGTAAAAGGATAGGATAATTTCTTAGACTGTGCAGAAGCAAAATTCACCGGTAAGGTATTTGCAATCGTAACACCAAGTGCAATTCCTACTCCTTTTCCTGTTTTCTTTAAAAAACTTCTCCGATTAAACTTTTCTGAATCAATATTAGAATTTTTCATTTTTTTCTCTCCTCTTAAATACATTTATCATGTGAAAAAACATTTAGAAAATTTAACACTATTGTGGAAGTTTTGTTATTTAAAAAAATAGTAGATAGTCGTAAAATCTTTTATTAAGATGCTGAGAAAAAGATATATCTATCCTAGATTTATACACATAGGCACAAACAACTCTTCCTATGAATCTCTTATTTTCAGCTTATTTAGAACCTCAATATACTAGCTATAATTTTTCCAAAAGCAGGTTTGATAGAGAAATAAAAAATAAATAATTTTATCTTTAAATTACTGAAGTTATGGACGACCAGCAGCCACATATCCATAGAGTAGGTTCCTTCTTGTATTCCATGTCTAATTCCCTCCCTTAATTTTTATTGATTGATTAGCTTTCTCTAACTACTTTAAGACTATAATTCGACAACAAAAAACCCAAGTATAGCCAGCCCTCAACATGCAAATAATTTTAACAAATTTGCATTTTCAGAGAACTTGTAACTATACCTGGGTTTTCTCCATATACTCCACCCTTGGCAGTTAGCAATATGTAAGCTATTCTTTAACATTCAAACTCTACTTATTTATAATAAAACTAATTTATTAAATAAGTATTATTGATAAGTAAATGTAAAATTAATTATTGTTTCAAAAGTTAGTTCATTATACCTGCTTTTTGTCATAATTTCTGGTTAACCACAGCTAAGCCGTAGTAGTTAATCACGTTTTTTTTGAACCCATTTTTAATAGGACAGGAACCTAGATATGATAAAAAAGCATTTTTCATTCTTAACCTTTCGTGGTTAGAGGGCAACTCAATTCTGATCATTAAAAAGTAAAGCAACTGCCATTTGTCTAAGATTCAGAAAAACCTCCTAATTTAAAATAAATGCTTTATGTATTAACTCCACAATCTCTTAATTTCGATTAAACTTTCATTATTAAATTTTATTCGATATATATCAGGCTTAGATGTACTTTTCCAAAAACTATTTCCATAACGGTCATCAAAGTAATTCATAATTATTGTCATATTGATCCCATGTGTTCCTATAGTAGCTCCTAATATCTTTTGCTCAGGACCCAATATATTTTCGTGGGATGTAAAATAAAAGAAGATGTTCTAAGTGAAATATTTGAATAGCGAAGTACTTAATCTGTTAAAGATTAAGTACTTCGCTATTCAATCCCATCCTTATAATTTTTCTCCCAATGTTTATCACCAATATGCTCTATGTCGTCATATGTCTTTTCGGTGCTCAAGATCGTGTACCCCTTAGGCACGAAGGCTACTCTTTTCAGAAACGATAGAAGCTTCGGATGCTGGTTTTCAAGTAGGGTATGAAAGCCCGTCGCAGTTTAGTTCCATTACCATTTAATTTGGATAAATTGTATTTTACTTGAAGTTGAATTTCGAAAATTAATGGGGAGTTTAGCAATAGAGTCTATAGGGAAAACGGGATGTATACATCAGATGAAAGGAGATGCCTTCCATGAAAAAGAATAAATACTTGTTTGGAATGATGACAGCCATTTTGTCCATGGGGTTATTAGTAGCATGTGACGATGGTGTGGATGAAGATGAGCCAGATCCAAGCGAAGAACCAACTGAACAACAAGAAGATGATTCACAATAATGAGCAAAACTGATTGAACGATATAGATGAGAGGGATTTTAATCGTAGTTTATACACTATGCTAGCTTTTCCTAGCCTTTGGTTTTACAAAATGTTGTTACTTGCAGTTTTGCAAGTAACAACATCCCCTTATTAAGCATTCTAATACTCTTTTAGTAGATATATTTACCTCAATTATTTCACTTCTCTACTAGATCTCACTTGTGGAACTACATCACAAGTCTCTTGATAGAAATCTAGCATTCTCTCTTTTGAATCAACCAAAACATTCGATAATGAGCTATCATTAATTTTATTTACAGTTTCTCTAAACTGATAAAAGTATGGAAGCACTTTTACTTCCTTGTTTTCAAATTTATAAAAAAATTAATACCCGTGCAACATCAATTAATTTATAGGGTATAACAAATTTTTATATACCAATAGAAATTATTTTTTCACAAAAACCTGTATTAATGATAAAGTGAAATAGAGTTCAATTGACCTATTTTCATTAATTTGATGCATTTAATCACAATAACTATGGAAGCACTTCCATAGTTGCATGAAATTTAATATAAATACTTACATTCTGTGGTGATGAAAATGAAAGCATCTATTTATGATGTTGCGAACTTAGCTGGTGTTTCTATATCAACAGCTATATAATCATTCTGGATTAAATGTATACTGCCAATTCAAACAATATAATAAAGATATATTAGACTTTTTTTATAACCGTGATCATCGACATATCGTTGTTATTGGATTAGAAGAAAAATTAGAATCCGTTACGCGAAAGTTCAAGGTAGAAAAAAATGATAAAGATCTAAAGATAGACCATTATTTTGACCCAGTAAACTTAAATTCATATCTAGACTTATTAAGGAATATTTTTACTCAAAATGATAAACCTACAGCTCTATTGGTTCATGATATCTCTAAAGTTCAGCAAACAATTAACCTTCTAAACAATCTAAAGTTATCTGTTCCAGAAGATGTTTCCATCATTACAATTGAACACAAGTATCAAGATGCAGAGCAATGCTTCCCTTCTGTTACAAGTGTTTATGTACCTGCTTATCAAATGGGGATTGAATCTGCAAACGTACTATTTGAGTATTTACAAGGAACACAGGAATTTTCCAAGGAGATTGTTGTTGATTCAAATATTATTGAACGCAACTCTGTCAAAAATCCTTTGAAGATGAGTGATTTTTAATAGTAATAGAAATGAAGTCTTTGCTCATTATTAAAAAAAGTAGAAGGTGAGATAAAATGAAAACGGATAATAAAATGTCATGTTGTGCTATTAAAAGAACAAAATCCGATCTAGAAATTGAAGCAAACAATGAACCATTACAAGAAATTTCTCAAGGTAAAAATCATTTTAGAGAAAAAATGGTCTACCTTTCTGGCGGAGAATTTTTAATGGGTACTAATGAAAAAGAAGGGTTCAAAGCAGATGGTGAGGGTCCAGTAAGGAAGGTGAAAGTAAATCCATTTTTAATCGATCGTTATGCCGTTACGAATGCAGAATTTGCTGAATTCACCAAAGATACAGGCTATGTCACTGAAGCAGAGAAATTTGGTTGGTCTTATGTCTTTTATAGCTTCTTACCCCAAAATCTAATCGGCAAAGTAAATCGTGTTGTCAATACACCATGGTGGTGTGCTGTTAATGCAGCTTATTGGTACCAACCAGAAGGTCCTACCTCTACTATTGAAGACCGTATGGATTACCCTGTTGTCCATGTAACTTGGAATGATGCACTTGCCTTTTGCAAATGGGCAGGGAAACGATTGCCAACAGAAGCTGAATGGGAATTTGCAGCTCGTGGAGGTCTTGAGCAAAAACGATATCCATGGGGTAATGAATTAGAACCAAAAGGTGAGCATTACTGTAATATCTGGCAAGGGAAATTCCCTGAAAGTAACACAAGCGATGATGGCTATAATGGAACAGCTCCGGCAAAATCATTTCCTGAAAATGGATACGGTCTTTACAACATGTCAGGGAATGTATGGGAATGGTGTTCCGATTGGTTTAGCAGAAGTATTCACAACAGAGGTGGGCGAACGAACCCTCAAGGACCATTAACTGGCGAAACGAAGATTATGCGTGGTGGATCATATTTATGCCATGAATCTTATTGTAATCGTTATCGAGTGGCAGCACGAACCTCGAATACACCAGATAGTTCATCAGGTCATTTAGGCTTTCGCTGTGTAGCTGATGTAGAGTAGTGAGTTAAGATACATCTAGCGAAAAATATTTTAGCATTTGGATCACTTTAATATATCAAGTTTTGGGCAGAATTCTCTTCTAGGGGAACCTGCCCAATTTAATGACACCATATAACACTTACTTCTCCCATGGCACATAACCAACTTTTTATTCTACATTCAAACCATCAGAATAGATATCTACTCGTAATATCAGTTATTATTAAGTACGATCAAATGATTAAACTTTTTTGGAATATCTCTAAAAATAAGATTTTGAAACAACATTTTCATCTCTTCATTAATTCAGAATGTCATTACGGACGGAGTGTGTCGTAGAATTGAAATCATTAACAGTTGAAAATTTAGTTCAAAAGTTTTCATTGAAAATTTTGACTGGAAAAAATAAACTACAACAAAAAATTACACAATCAAGAGCTCATCGCCCAGGTTTAGAATTTGTTGGTCACTTTGATTTTTTTCCAACTGAACGTGTTCAAATACTTGGAAGAAAAGAGATTACTTATTTACATAAGTTAAGCATCGAGGAGCGTCAACTGCGAATTGGCAATATCGTTAAATACCACCCACCTTGTTTTATCGTTACTGCCGGCCAAGATGGACTAACATACTTGACCCAATATTGTATAGAAGAAGGAATTCCTTTGTTATGTACAAACGAATCACAAACAACCTCTGAATTTATAACAAAACTTGATGCTTATTTGGTGAAAACTCTTGCTCCAGAAACCGCAATACACGGAGTATGTATAAACGTATATGGAATGGGCATTTTAATTCGAGGAAAATCAGGAGTAGGTAAAAGTGAAACTGCACACACATTGATAGGCAGAGGGCACAGGCTTGTGGCTGATGATATCGTCGTGTTAAAAAGGCTTAGTCCGCGAACTATTCTTGGTACTCATGACGAGAAAACGAAGGAATTTCTCGCATTACGTAGTATTGGGCTTTTAAATGTGGTCCGCTTATATGGCAGAAAAGCTTTTCAGGACGAAACTAGGATTGCACTCGATATTGAACTGACAAAATGGCAGAAGAATTCCCTAAATAATGAATTAGAGCATGAATCTTCTTTTACAGAATATATGGGTGTTCAAATTCCTCACATTGAGATCCAGCTCCAACCTGGTCGGGATGTGGCGGGATTAATCGAAGCTGCCGCAAATAACTGGCTTCTAAAGCAGCAAGGATACAGTGCTGCAGAAGAGTTTTTAAAACGTCTTGAGTCCGAGTTTTAGTTTATAATTAGTTCTTCAAATTTCACATAATGATTGTAATTAAATGACCAAGGAATTTTAATAATTCCCATAAAAAAATGTTAAGTCTTTTTCTCGTAAGTTGTCAAGGACACCTCAATAAAACGTATGAGTATAAAAAAACCTTTTTATTGTAACTGTCGCCAAACAGAAGATTGCTAGGTGTTATCTGCATAAACAGGCTCACATTGCGTTAATTGGTTGAGAGTAGTAAATTAATGCCTAGAAATATCTATACAATTAAAAAACATATAATGATATTAATGGTCTAATTCATAACTATAAGCTAGTCTTATTTAGAAGAAAGTTTGTCACTCGTTTATATTAAGAACATGAATTCAAGTTTAAATCACGCCTTTATGAAGGTAATTTAATTGATGTTAATTTAACATAGGTATTTAAACAATATAATTACTATTAAAAATAGTTCAAACCTCCGTTATGAAGAGAAGTTTGAACTATTTTATTTAGTAATAAACTTAGAGCAGAAACGTTATGAACCCTTATACAAACTCCCTCGGATGACGTCTCTTTAGTTCTGGTACAGCGTGACTTCTTCCCGTCTCAATAAGCCATTCTGTATAATCTTTAAGCGCACCTTTTGCATGATATGGCCCACCCTCTTGCATGACGGTTCTCATTGGGTCTATATCAGAAGGGCTTGTTGCCATCATCTCATCATGCCATTCATTTAAATAATAAACCGCATCTTTGCATATATCAGGTCTATCATTAGCAATATTATGTTGCTCATGAGGGTCTTCTATTAGATTAAATAACATCTCTTTGTCAAACAGATGATATCCGTCATGGTACGTTCGGATATATAGCCAATCGTCAAATCTTACACTACGCTGACACACATGTGCACATTGAGAGACGACCAAAAATTCTCGACCTGCCTTCTCCCCTCGTTGAATTGTTTTTGCAAAGCTCTGTCCATCCCAGTTTGGTGCAGGATTTTTCCCAACCATTTCCGCAATAGTAGGTAAGATATCGAGATGATAATGGAGCTCATTATCTACATGTCCTTTTTGACACCCAGGCCAGCGAATAATCATCGGAATATTACAAGTTCCATGATCTGCAGTTCCATGTTCTCCATATATCCCAAGTTCGCCCATGTTTTCACCATGGTCCGCAGAAATAATGATTATGACTTCATCCATAACACCTTGTTTCTCCAACAGATCAAAGATCATACCTATTTGATTATCCATATGTCGAACACCACAATCATAACCATCAACCATATTGCGTAACTCATCCATATCTTTAATATCGCCTGGATATCGTGGATAATCAGGACTTGTTTGGTTATTAAACATGTTTATTTCATTCACACTATGTGGACCAACTTTTTGCTTGTGTGTTTCAAGTACATCTTCGGTTAGCCACGACGGAAGAGGCTCATTCTCGAATGGATTACCAAAGATGTCGGGTGCTCTATAAGGTGTATGTGGGTCCCAGTAGTTTACATAGAGCATCCAATTGTCATCTTTACCGTTCTGTTCAATCCAATTTAATACGACTGGAGTAACTTCTTCACCGGATTCCATCCCACTTTTTCCCGTGTTAAACATTTCATTGAACCCTGCATAAAATGTCCAAGCAGAATGACGTTCAGCAAACGGACTAACTAATGACGTTTTCATCCCTAAAGATCTAAAGAAGGCAGGAAAACTCTGTGTAGCAAGAGAATCCTTAAATTGGCGATCTTTTCCTTCATGACGCACATCAGCAGCAGTTCCCCCGTGACCTACAACCCCAGAATGAATTCCCAACTTTCCTGTCATAAGGGCTGTCCGAGAGGGTAGGCATGGAGCATCGGAAGTATAATAGTTTGTAAACTTTATCCCTTCATTTGCAATTCTATCAATATTAGGCGATGTATTACGATGATACCCGTAACATCCCAAATGACTAGGTGTTGTTGAATCTAAATCTAAAAATAGGAATCTCATAAACGCTCTCTCCTTCTTTACACTTATATATGAAATTAATTGTTCTTATTCTTATCATGACAAAGTTACGTTTTATTTTTGTAGTACAATCTCTTATCCCTTAACCGCTCCAGCAATTCCATCCACAAAATAACGCTGTAAAAATAGGAAAATAATAATAATTGGCACTAAAGCGATCGTTCCACCAGCAGCAATTCCTGTCCAGTCAACAATATTTTCACCACGGAGTGTGTATAATCCAACCGCTAACGTTCTAAGTTCTGGTGTGCTAAGAGTTAATACCAATGGTAAAAGGAATGAATTCCATGTCCACACGAATTGCATAATGATAACACTTCCGATTATCGGTTTAGATAATGGCATAATGACATGGATGAATGTTTGAAAGAAGTTACATCCATCGATTATTGATGCTTCCTCTAATTCCTTTGGAACAGCCCTAAAGAAACTAGCAAAAAGTAAAACGAACAATACGTGTCCACCACCAGATTCTGCAAGGATGATTCCAAGAAGTGAATTCATCAGTCCCATTTCTTTTATCAATTGAAAGATAGGAATGATCGAAAACTCAAGCGGAAAAAAGATACTAGCCCCGAGCACTGCCATAAACAATTTCTTTCCCGGGAAAGAATATCTACCAAGTGCATATCCACAAGTTGCAGTTATGAATAATACAATAGCAATTACGGCTACTGTTATAATGACAGAATTGATAAAGTATCGATCGAAGTTTCCAGCATCCCATGCACGGGTAAAGTTCGACATATCGAAAGTAGATGGAATTAAGCTCAACCCTTTTGTGAAAAATTCAGAGTCACTTTTAAAGGCTGCTGAAACCATCCATAAAAAGGGATAAATCCAAACAAATAAAACAGCAACTAGTGTAGTGTGTGTAACAATTTTACCTACTTTGGTCATTTACTCCATCCCCTTTGCATTTTGTTTAAATGGACGTTTGATAATTGCTTGAGCAATACCAATGAATACAATCGTCAAGGTAAAGAAAATGGCAGCAGCTGATGCATACCCTAATTGTGGGAGACCCATTTCACTTGAAAAAGCATAACGGTAAATATAAGTTGATACAACATCTGTGGAAAAAAATGGTCCTCCATCCGTCATCGTTTTGATTAAATCAAATACCTTTAATGAACCGGCTACATTTAATAAGAGAATAACAACTCCGATTGGAATAAGCTGTGGAAGTGTTATATAAAAGAACGTTTTTACATGCCCAGCACCATCTACCTTTGCGGCCTCATACAGTTCCTTAGGTATGCTTTGAAGACCTGCTAACCAATAAATCATGTTCATCCCCAAATTCTTCCATACATAAATTAAGATGACAGTTGTCATAGCCATTTTTGCATCGCTTAACCAGTTAATTGGCTGATCAATGAGGTTTAATTTCATTAAGGCAAAATTCACAGCACCATCTGAACCCCAAATATACACCATGATGATCCCAACAATTGATGCAGTTGTGACAACAGGAATAAAGAAAAGAGTACGGTATACACTTGCATATCGAAGTTTAGGATTATTCAAGATAAGTGCAACGAACAATGCAAGAATAAGTAGTAAAGGAACAGCACCTACCATAAAAACAAAACTATTTTTGTACGCATTCCAAAAGTGGGGATCTTTAATAACTGCTTTAAAGTTTTCAAGGCCTACAAACGCTACGTTAGAATTTAGTCCTGACCAGTCTAGCATTGAATAATACCAGTTAATTACTATCGGCCAACCTTGGAACAGTGCATAAAAAATTAGATTCGGCAAAATAAAGAGCCAGCACCACAAGTTCGTTTTTCTAGATAATGAACCTTTACGAACTTTTTTAACAGTTTTGGTCGAGATTACTATATCTGTATTGTTCATAAAATCCCTTCTCTCTTGTACAAAAGAAGGCGAGTACATCAATAAACCCGCCTTTATTTGCAATTATTTTAGTTCTGCATAACCCTCTTCTGTATAATTTTCCATCGGATCCCAATTCGCGAATTCAAAATCTGAACGTTTCGCTTCTACTCCTTTTTCACTTGCAGCTGAAAGTGCTTTGTCCCAGGCTATTCCTAACTGTTCTGAATACTTTCCTAATTCACCTTCATAGTCAGATACGGCTCCTGCTACAACTCCACCAAGTATTTCACCCACATTAGGACTTACATCTTTAAATTCAGCAAAAACTGCAGATGTATTTGGGTTTTTGACACTTGGATTAGGAATAACACGACCAATCTCCCGAGAAATATCGTAGTATTGTTGAAGTTGCTCGACTGTGATATATTCTTCATTGATTCCCTTTACAATAGAGAATGCTCCTCCTTTTTTCGTTTGCTCTTGTTGAAAATAGTCTCCACCATAAAATTCCTTAAGATATAACGCGGCTTCTTCTGGATGTTCTGAAGTAGCCGATAATCCCATCCATGCTGCATTGCTTATAATGGATAATGAACCTTTTCTTCCTGAGTCTGGAACTGGAGGTGCCATAACTCCATACTCTAAATCAGGGTTATCTTTGTTCCAAACACCAATACACCATGCCCCTTGAACAATAAACCCTGCTTGCCCCTGTCCAAATAGCGCTCTTGCTTCAGGTGCAGAAATATTCATCGTCTTCGGATGAAAGCTACCATCTTCCTTAATGTCTTTAAATAGTTTAAATAAATTAAGTACAGGTTCACTGTCATATGTCGTCTCATTTGTTGCAAGGCTAATTGGTGAATTAGCGTTTATCCCACTTCCACCTAGTGATGACCAGTCTCTTACCGTCTCCAACCAGCGGTTACTTTGTTTCCCACCTTCAATTATTCCGTAATACTTACCTTCTCCAGTTTCTGTTATTTTCTCTGCAGCTTCTCTAAATTCTGAATAGGTTGTAGGTGGTTGCTCAGGATCTAAGCCTGCTTCTTTAAATAATTTTTTGTTATAGAATATGAGACTGCTAGGTACATAAGCAGTTTCTGGAATAGAATAGATTTCTCCATCAACCATTGTGACTCCATTTTGAAATGTACCTTCCACAAAGATATTTTTAAATTTATCATCTATATACGGATCAAGTGGCTGATACCATCCGTCCTTTACAAGAGTTGCTAATTTCATTCCACTAGGTACAGGGAATAAATCCGGAGCTTCTCCTGAGTTTACTGCTGTTAAAATAGTATTTTTGTATTGATCAATTGTAAGTTGCGTATATTCCACTTCAATATTCGGGTATTTTTCCATAAATCTTTTGTGGAATTCCTCACGTATGTCCTTCGTGCTGTCGCTCCAATCCATTACACGTAAGACTACTTTTCCATCTTTTTCTCCCTCTTCTCCCCCTGCTTCTTCACTTGATGACGCACAAGCTGTGAGTGAAAAAACTAAAAATGTACTTAATAGCAATATCAACCACTTTTTTCTCATCAATGTAATTCTCCCCTTTGATATTTTCTCCACAAGATTTTGTAAGCGCTTAATATCTTGTTATTGCTAATTATAGATGGCTAGAAGGATCATGGTCCATGTACGATATTATGATTTCATGTATAATCTTTCAGAATATTCAAAATACCCCTCCCTTGGACTCAAAACATCTTTTTCTGTTACTGGTCACCTGTAATTTATTTAAGGGCAATTTTTTAATAAACGAGATAAAAAGAGCTAAGCTACCCTTCTCAAAAAAGTATAAAGAATGAGCATGTTTTTCATTCTACTTCTGCATGCAAGAAAATAATTAGTGGTCAATTTGTTATCTACTATCTTATTTAATATTTACTTTTCTATATCTTTGCTTAAGCAAAAAAATACCTTAGTCTAGTAAAATACTAAACTAAGGTATAAAAATAGCGTTATCATGAATTAAAATAAATTTTTCATCATCGCACGAGTAAACGCAACTCTTGCTTCATCAATTTCTTCTGGAAACTCACTAGGATGTTTTTGTTTCAATGCATTAAATTGTCGTTCTCTTCCAGTTTGAATGAGTCTTTCTCCATAATTTTCAAGGAATCCCTTAGCATGATATGGTCCGCCTTCTTTCATAACAGTCCATAGAGGGTCAACATCATCACCACTTCTTACCATCATTTCATCATGCCATTCATTCAAATAATAGGTTGCTTCCATGCAAAGGTTTTTATACTTATCTGCAACGTTGTTTTCTTCTCTAGGATCTTCTGCAAGATTATATAGCATTTCTTTATCAAATAAATGATATCCATCATGATACGTTCTCATATATAACCAATCGCCAAAACGTACACTTCGTTGAGCAACGTGAGCACACTGAGAAACAACTAGATAGTCACGCCCACAATCTTTTCCTTCTTTTAATACAGATGCATAACTTCTTCCATCCCAATCTGGAGAAGCAGGTAGCTCAAGCATTTCTGCTAATGTAACAGGTAAATCTAAGTGATAATGTAAGCCGTCATCGACAATTCCTTGTTGCATGCCTGGCCATGAAATGATCATTGGAATACGACATGTGCCATCATCGGCCGTTCCGTGTTCTCCATAAATCCCTAATTGTCCCATGTTCTCTCCATGGTCTGCTGAGATAATAATAATCGTGTCCTCAAAAATTCCCTTATCTTCTAACAATGAAAATAATTTGCCGACATGATCATCAAGATATCGAATACCACAATCATATCCATCAATCATAGATCTTAAATCGTCCATGTTTTTAATCTCACCAGGACTTCTTGGGAATTTTTCACTTTCTACATTCGTATACGTGTTTCCATTATGATCGATAACTAATTCATGCACAGTATGAGGACCTACAGCGTCTTTATGCTTTTCTAACGTTTCTTCGTTAGCCCATTCCGGCAGTGGCTCTTCAGCAAAAGGATTACCGAAACTCTCTGGCGCACGATAAGGCGTGTGAGCATCCCAATAATTCACATAAAGTAACCAATCGTCTTTTGCAGCATTTCTCTCAATCCAATCTGTAACAACAGGAGAAACTTGTTCAGCTGATTCCATTCCAAACTTACCAGTGTTAATTATTTCGTTAAAACCAGCGTAAAAATTATATGTTGCATGGCGTTGCGGAAATGGGCTAATTAAAGTTGTATTTATACCTGCTCCTAATTGTAAGAAAGAAGGGAGAGATCCACCAACTGAAAGTCTACCAAAAAGGTTACGATTAACTCCTTCTAGTTTCATATCTCCAGCTGTACCTCCATGTCCTACTAAACCATTACGAATTCCAAATTGACCAGACATTAAGGCCGTTCTAGAAGGTGCACATGGAGCATCTGAAGTATAGTAATTATTGAAACGAACTCCCTTTTCTGCAATTTTATCGATATTAGGTGAAGTATTACGGTGATAACCGTAACATCCTAAATGGCGTGGGCTTACTGAATCTAAATCTAAAAATAATATTCTCATAAATAACTTCTCCTTTAATTCGTATTCTAGTTGGATGAGATTGTTTTTAAAGCTTATTCGTCTACTTTCAATAACGGATAAGCTTAATATTTTTAAGCCTCTTTTGCGAGATCAGTATTTGTCTCATTTCTTTTTTTCAAGTCTTCCACTATTTGAGGATGAATCTTATCAAGTTTGTAGAATTGCAACAGAATGAGAACTAATACAAAACTTATGACTGGGAACCATATAAAACTAAATTCAATCGCTTCCAAAGTTTCTGTAGATTGTTGAGTTAATGCTGGGTCATAATTATATAAAGCTAATAACCAAGCCCCCGCAGCACCGCCTATACCCATTCCAAATTTTGCTGCAAATGTTGAACCTGAGTATAAAAGACCCGTTGCACGAACACCTGATTTCCACTCACCATAATCAATTGTGTCAGCAATAAGTGAGAATAATAGACTCGGAACGAAACCAAGACCTAATCCACCAAGTCCAACCCCAATCAAAAGTAATGGAATAGAAGATGTTATTGAACTGAAATAAATGATAAGAGATCCTATAATGGACACCACAATCCCAAACTGCATGGTTTTCTTACCACCAAGTTTCTTTGTAACAAACGGAATTAAAAGTAAGGAAACAATTGTTAAATAATTCAAACCCATAACAATTGGAACGATATCTGCTCTGCCAAAATTATATTTAAGAAAGTAAATAGTCGTTTGATTACGAATAATAAATACAAAGAAGAAAGCAAGTTTTGCAGTAAAGATAATTAACCATGGGATATTAAATGCTTTCAATCCATCTTTTAAAGGAACAGTCTTTTTACTATTGTAATACTCTCTTTCTTTCGTATTTTTAAATGCATTTATAAACATCGGAATAGAAATGACACCAAATACAGTCATTGTTATCGCGAAACCCTTTGCATCATTACCATTTCCGAAATAAGCAACTAAAGGTAATGTTGCAACCGAGACAACAAAGCCACCAATCTGACCGAAAATCATACGTATAGAAGTGACTTCATGACGTTCTTGCGGATTATTTGACATGCTAGGTAACATGGCTGATAAAGGAATGTTAATAAACGTATAAATAAGACCTAATAGTATATAGCTTGAATAAGCAAACAAAATTTTCCCTTGTGTATCTAAATCTGGAGTCAAAAAGGCTAAAACACCGACAGCTGCAAATGGGATCGCTAACCATAGAAAATATGGCCTACATTTACCCCATTTCGTATTTGTTCGATCGATTACATAACCAGCAAGCAAATCTGTACCTGCATCTAAAAATCTAACAAGCAAGAATAAAGTACCAACAACACCTGCACCAATACCATAAACATCTGTATAAAAATAGAGTAAATATGTTGAAACCATTACAAAAATTAAATTAGATGCAGTATCCGCTAAACCATAACTAATTCTTTCTTTCCATGAAACTTGATCTACTTTAAACATAAGTAATCCCCCCATATTCGGCCTAAGCTAAACTCATAGTGAAGTGTTTGGTTACTGTTAAGGACAAAATATTAATTTATATCCTGTGCCACCACCTTTATATTTAGTTAAGACCGTAAATTGCACCCTTAAGATCTAATTTACGACTCCCTTTAAGCGCTTCCAAATATCACAAAACAATTGTACATATTGAGATATGTGCAAGGTGTGTAAACGCTTAATCATCTTATTGATAACAAGTATACTGGTTATGTCGAATTATAGTCCATGTACAATTTATCGATTTCATGTATGATTTTTTACTACATTTTATTTTTCTATATTTCTACTTGGAGATATCGTGTATATTAAATTTATAGAAAAATTAGCCTGTAAGGAGGTCTCTACATCATTAACATAACTGGCGTTTTTTTTGATAATTTAATTCCAAATTGGCATACGCAAACTGAGAAAATTGATTACAATGTTTTTATTCTAATGGTAAAAGGGAAAGTCGCCTATTCAATAAATGGAGAACAGATTATTGCTGAAAAAGGTGATCTTGTATATATTCCATTTGGGACTTTACGTGGTGGAGAGAATCATGAATCTGGCGGGCACCAAAAATACACAGTTGCGTTTACAATTCCTGAAAATGTCGCTTATACGGACCCTTTTCCTATCAGTAAAAAATTCCACAAAATTAAAACAAGGAATCCCGAATATGTAAAGCATCGTTTTGAGAGGTTATTCGTCGATAGTAGAGGTGATAAAAAATTCCGCTCCTATATATGTGTTGGAATACTACAGGAATTACTTGGAATGTTTGCCCGGGAACTAGATAGCCCTACAATCACACCAAGCAAGGTGAAATACACTTCAATCATCGAGAACTACTTGTTAAAAAATTACCGTAAAACCATTGAAATTGATCAACTCGCAAAATTAATTAACAGGTCTCCAAGTTACACAATTTCGGTCTTTAAGGAATTAATGGGACAGTCTCCAATCAGATATATTCATCAACTAAGAATCATTGAAGCATGTAATCTCTTATTAAATACCGATATGACAATTGTAGCTATCTCTGATTATCTCGGATACTATGACCCTTCCTATTTTTCTCGTATGTTTAAAAAATTAACAGCAATGTCCCCAAAAGAATTTGCAATGTATGGACATCAGGTTGAGGTTTCTACTCTATTTTCGTAAAAAAGGGCTTCAAAGATGTTTTAGGATATAGAATTGTTATTACAAATAGGTAAATCAAAAGGCTGCTAGGTTTGTAGCAGTAGGCCATCAAATGAAAAAAGACTAATCCCCCTTCTTTCTACTAAAGGATTAAAGCATCTCATTTAGATGATTCTAGAGGGATTCGAACCCCAACCCCTACCCTGAAAATGGGTGGGGAAACCAATGACCAGCATTTACAAATGAAACAAATCTCCTTCATTTAACTCCAGCAATATTTGTCAGTAAAAATCCAAATGAATTACATTCTACTGGATCTCTCGAAAGACCAATTACACCAAGAAGTTGTAAATCTATCATATCTGGATAGTTTACTCCTTATTTTGCTCTCTAAAATTCATTATCTACTTTTACCTCCAAACAATACTCATCACTCTTCACCTGCTGTTAGATCAAGTTCAAACCCACTCGGAATATCTCTTCCAGCAGGAAACGATTCCGTTGATTGCTTATGCTTTGATATAGAATATTGGTTCTCACAAAAAGAATCAATCTCTCCCACGGTCAGTAAAGATTCATTTTCCCAGTTTTTCAGAATGCCAATCACATAGTTCAGCCTTCGCTTGTTATTAGCACAGGCAATCGTCATGGCTTTTAAAATTGTGTCTTTAGGCTGTAAAAAGCATGAATCATCTAACCAAGCTAAAAGCTGCTGTTTCGCATTGACATTTGAAAAACCAAATCCATTGTTGTCCCAAAACTCAACAATTTCTTTCACGTCTTTCGTTTTATGAGTTTGTGATTGATCCTCTCTGTCTGGATTATTCTCTATATTTGGGTTAAAAGCTTTTTGTTGTTGTTTTTCTTTTTCTTTTTCTTTTTCTTTTTCTTTTTGTCCACGTATCGTATTATGACGCATGAACGTATCGTCAACTTCTTCACATTCGGTATCTTGATATGTATCATTTTCATCTTGGTTACTAACTTCACTAAAAAAAGATTCATATAGACCACGAATTTCCGGCTTTTGAATAGTTTCCGAAACATATGAAATAAGCGAAGTATCCTCGACCTCTTTCAATTCAGAAAGTATACAATCCATAACCGGTTTCCCACCTTTGTGCAGGTTATCCTTCCCCCAGTTTTTAATGGCGAGTTCTCTAGTTTCTGGATTATAGCGAATCAATTTGTGATGTTCGATGAATCGTTTCATTAACGAATGAACACTCTCAATTGAATAACCCAAATCAAAAGCCATTTGTTTTTTCGTAATTCGATAAATTCCAATTTGAGTCGTTTGTGGATTCGTAAGAAGATATAGGTAAAAATATCTATCCTCCGGGGTCATTTCTTCTGAAACAATCGGATTCTTCCAAAATTCAGTACGCACCATTCGATATTTTGCCATATCTACCACTTCCCTTTCTTCTTAGAAAATTCCTTTCATAGAATATATATAGAAGTGGTGGAGAGAGTAGCGTATGTTTCACATATAATAAATATTTCTGTGATACCTATTAAGATCATGAGTTTCCCATGTCTTTCTATCAGTTTCATATTGAATGAACGATACATGCAATCAATATGAAAGTACTGCCTTGTAAAAAAGGAATACAAATCTGATCCTGCAAGATTGTTTATATAGGCTCTTTTCTAAAAGATTGTTGTTTTTGAACAAAACAGATTAGGGTGATTGGAACGGATATGCGAGACTCCTGTGGGAGTAGCGGGACAGATGAGACCCCGCAGGCGCTTCGCGCTGAGGAGGCTCATCGCCCGCCCCACGGAAAGCGAGCATCCTGGAGCGCCAATCAACCAACCTAATACTATTTTAAAAGCAACAAAGTTTGCGAAAACAGCCTTTATATAAAAAATGAACAATATCACTTTAAATATTTTCCATTATTAAATATAGGTAAAAAATGCATAAAAGTTGTTTACTTAAGGAGTTAAGGGGGTAATTACCATTGGGGATATTATACAAATTTCAAAAAAATAAAAATAAAGGGGAATAAGCAATGAAATTCAACTACCTAGCCACATACCAATTAAAAGATTTTTTTGAAAACAATATTGAAAATTTTGAAGAGTTGCTTCTTTCTGAGGCTGTTAATGTAAAAGATAAGATTGATGAAATCTTACAAATTGGAAATATTGATCTTGTAAATAATGCAAAAAATCTCGTTATCTATATTATTAATAAAAAAGAAAAAGACCTTCAGCTGTTTGCAAAGCAAGAAGGTATTGCTTGGGCGACTCATTCAATTGACTTATCATTTAAATTAGAGTGGATACAAGCCATTCGTAGAACGGTTTGGTATCTTATAAAAGAGTATAACCGATTAACGAATGAACAGATTATTATCAACTTTTTTACTCTAGAAAAAGAAATAAATAATCGGATTGATGATTTTTTAAATTCCTTCTTTATGAGTTATTCTACATACAAAGATTCTTTGATTAAAGCACATAGAGAGTTGGTTGAGAATCTATCAGTACCAATTATCCCAATAAATTCTTCCGTCTGTATTTTACCATTAATTGGGACTATTGATGAATTTCGAACAAATATCCTAGAAGAAAAAGTCCTAACTGAAATTGGAGTCAGCCGCATTCAAACTTTGATTATTGATCTATCTGGTATCGCTATTATGGAAATTGAAGTTATTAATCATTTATTAAAAATAATAGATGGAGCTTCTATGATGGGATGTAAATCCGTTATTACCGGATTAAGGGCTGAGGTAGTACGAAAAATGATCCACCTTGGCGCCTCATTTAACAAAAATACAAAAACTTTAGGCACACTACAACAAGCTTTACATGAACACTTACGTCAATAGACTCTATTTAAAGGCGAAGGTATGGCTCTAGATAAACTGCAAGTAAGTTCGAACAAGATTTTTTAAATGTAAAAAAAGCTTCAATTCCTTATCTACCAAAGGATTGAAGCTTTTCTTTTTTATGATCCTATAGACCATTTAGAAGCTCAAGGGGAAAGGGCAAAACGGGCAAGATAGAAGATTGTTTCATAATTCCAGCATCATGAACTTCTTTTAAGGCTTTTAACCGTAATTAAGATAACAGAGCCATTATATTATCCGAAGAGTTCCTTAGTAAAATTTTCTCTACCTAAATTATTAAGATAGTCAATTTTCCGTTTTTCGAAAAAATCATCAACATTACCTCTTTCAAAATACCAAATACAGTCAATTAATATTCCGAATTTTAGTAAATCAAATAAATGTATTTTTTCAGATTCATTTAGCGGTCTATATTGAGAATATTCTAATACTACTTTCTTTGCATTACTAAAATCAAAAACATCGTCTTCTAAACTGAATTTCTCCCAAGTATCCCAATCAAAAGTAGATTTAAATGGTTCTATCATACACACAAGGTCAAAAGTTAAAAATGTATAATTGGCATCATCAAAGTCTATAAGTGCCTTAAATTCATCGTTCTGAAAAAGGACATTAGAGAAATGAAAGTCAGAATGACAAATCCCCTTTGGTAATGAGCTTGGAAGGACTAGCTGTTTCAGCTGATGTATGTACCACTTAAGTTTTTCTTGAGAATTTAAAGTATTTATCTTTTCAGCACTTTCCTGAGCTAACCTTTCACACTGTTCTACGTTGTAATTCAATCGGTACTGTGTTAGATCCGATTTATACCCTTTAGTTAGATTGTGAAATTCAGCCACTTTTCTTATGAGCTGTTTTTTTTGTTTAGTAGTAGGATTTTCTATATGCTCCCCCTCAATAAAATGAAATAGAACATAAGGCTTGTTATTATAGATACCAATGAAATGTCCATCATTATTACATAATGGGGTGGGACAAGGATATTTTTTCTCTTGTAAATAGTTCAATAAATTAATTTCAAATAAAACCGATTCTGTTGTACGATTTTCATAATATCTAAAAACAAGTTTATTGGTTGTTGTCTTAATTAAAAAATTAGTCTGTACTGTACCCTTGGTTATTGGGTTAGAGTATACAAGTTCACCCAAGTTGTAATTTGAAAGAATGTCTTTAAAGTTTTTTGATGAAAAATTTGTTTTAACTGCCATCGATTATTTCTCCTTATGAAATTAATTTCTGTAACTATGCTACCCGTTTGAATCCCCTTATTCAACTACATTGAACGTAATTTCAATAAGGAAAAACAATACCATTGTTTAATAGAATAATATGGATAAACACAATATTAAACTATCCCTGTTTTAATAAGCTTTGACATCGATTCAATACTTTTAAAAAATATTAATAATATACCGTTAAATATGTTTCATTGTCAAAAAATGGGTCACAATAGTGGTCTCTTTTTCTGATGACCTAAGAGTAGGGGGAAGTTTCTATTCATTCATAATTTTTGTTTAGTTTTAGCAGCAGAAACTGCAAATATATAAAAATAAAAAAGATACCATCGGCATTAAACCAATTGGTATCTTCTTCAATCCAGATCATTTTATTCCTTTACACGACCCTATACCCATCATAAATTGGTATGAAATAGGATTTATTGAGCATTTAAGCAGTAAATAAGGTGTTCCTTTATTTGAACCAGGTTTATACAATAACAACTTGTGTTTCTTCTGCTAGGGCTAATAGACACTTTTTGATTTCTTCTACATTTACATGCTTTTGCGAAACGCCTGTTTCCATTGCAGCGTAAGCAACAGCTGCCGATACATAAGCGACCACTCTTCTGTCAAATGGATCTGGAATGACATAATCGGTATGAAGATCTTCCTCTGCAATTAATCCAGCAATCGCATAAACAGCAGCAAGCTTCATTTCTTCATTAATTTGTTTTGCGTGAACATCTAAAGCTCCCCGAAAAATACCAGGGAATGCAAGTACGTTATTGACCTGGTTTGGAAAATCAGAACGTCCTGTTCCTACTACCAGTGCTCCCGCTTCTTTTGCCTCCTGTGGCATAATTTCCGGTACTGGATTGGCCATGGCGAAAATGATTGGATCATGGTTCATGGAACGAACCATTTCTTTCGTGACGGCACCTGCGGCTGATACCCCGACAAACACATCGGCTCCCAAAAGAGCATCTGCCAATGTACCTTGTTTTTGTTCTTTATTAGTGATGCGAGCCATTTCTTCTTTAAATGGATTCATTCCAAACGGTCGTCCTTCATAAATGATTCCTTTTGTATCGCATAAAATGACGTCTTTTACACCCATATGCAACAGCAGCTTGACAATCGCCACGCCAGCAGCACCGGCACCGTTTGCGACAACGTGAATTTCTTCTATCTTTTTGTTTGCTAGTTTCAAAGCATTGAGTAACCCTGCCGCTGTTACAATAGCTGTACCGTGCTGATCATCATGGAAAACTGGAATATTACAAATCTTTCGTAGCCGCTCTTCAATTTCA
This sequence comes from Metabacillus sp. KUDC1714, assembly GCF_014217835.1. Lineage (NCBI taxonomy): Bacteria > Bacillati > Bacillota > Bacilli > Caryophanales > Bacillaceae > Metabacillus > Metabacillus elymi. The sequence goes on along the minus strand of NZ_CP055263.1, from coordinate 3,134,819 downwards.
AAGCATTGCGGTGCTGCGATGTCTTCTAAGTTCACTCCGCCAAAAGTCGGTTCCAATAATTTAACGACCTCCACAATCTTGTCCGGATCTGTTGTATCTAAGCAAATCGGGAATGCATCCACATCTGCAAACGATTTGAATAATAATGCTTTCCCTTCCATGACAGGCATGGCTGCTTTCGGGCCGATATTCCCAAGGCCGAGTACAGCTGTTCCATCTGAAACAACAGCAACAAGATTCCCCTTCATTGTGTAATCATACGCTTTGCTGTCATCTTCATAAATGTCCAAGCATGGTTCCGCTACACCTGGAGAATAAGCGAGACTTAAATCTTTCGCATTTCGTACCGGAACTTTTGAATGAACACCAAGCTTTCCTCGATTTTCCTTGTGTATCTTTAATGCTTCTTCTCGTAAATTTGACATTCAGTATATCTCCCATTGTTTAATTTTTGTATAATTATAGTAAAGGAAGAACTTATAGTAGAGTAATATCCTGCATATTATATCGGTTTTACTCTAGTTTTCTCCCCTTTATGTCACCTATATCTACTCTCGCAAACCAATTACCGTTGCCAATTTTCTAAGATTCATCGGGCTTATAAAAACTTATTTATTCTCGGTCAAATAGAGCTGCCCCAGAAATTCCTGGTTTTGTCATCTCAAAAGGATTTAAAATAAGATCAAGCTCTTCCACTGTTAACACATCATACTGCAGGCATAGTTCACGTACGGATTTACCTTTTAAAATCGCTTCTCTTGCGATACGAGCTGCCACTTCATACCCAATATGCGGATTAACAGCCGTAATAATCCCAACGCTTTTTTCTACATACTCTTTTAGACGGTTTTCGTTTGCTTCAATTCCTGCGAGACAGTAGTCTGTAAAGGCACGGAATGCATTGTTCATGATGCTGATGGATTGAAGCAAGTTGAACACAAGCACTGGTTCCATCACGTTCAGTTCAAGCTGACCCGCTTCAGATGCCAGGCAAATAGTATGGTCATTGCCAATGACCTGGAACGCTACTTGATTGATCATTTCAGGCATAACCGGATTGACTTTTCCCGGCATAATGGATGAGCCTGGCTGACGGGCCGGCAAGCTAATTTCCGCAAGGCCCGCGCGAGGACCTGAGGCCATTAAACGTAGGTCATTCGCGATTTTGGACATATTCATCATACATACCTTCAACGCTGCAGAGACTTCTGTATAAGCATCTGTATTTTGTGTCGCATCAACAAGATGCTCTGCCCCAACAAGCGGAAGGCCGCTAATATCAGCCAAATGCTTAACCACTCTTTCGATGTAGCGAGGGTCTGCATTTAATCCTGTTCCCACAGCTGTTGCTCCCATATTTATTTCATATAAATGTTGGCGTGATTGTTTAATGCGTTTAATATCACGCTCTACTACTCGGCTAAATGCTTCAAACTCTTGACCAAGTCGGATTGGCACCGCATCTTGAAGATGTGTCCGTCCCATTTTAATCACATGGTCGAATTGTTGTGCCTTTTTCTTAAAGACATCAAGCATATACTCCATCGTAGGTAACAATTTTTCGAGTAAACGAAGGGTGGCAATATGAATTGCGGTTGGGAACACATCGTTTGTTGATTGTGACATGTTCACATGGGTGTTTGGACTTAAATGAAGAACATAGTCCCCTTTCTCTTTTCCAAGTAATTCGAGTGCACGGTTAGCAATGACTTCGTTTGCATTCATATTCATCGATGTACCTGCACCGCCTTGGATTGGATCCACGATAAAATGATCATGCCATTTACCTTCGATCACTTCATCTGCTGCCTGAACGATCACGTTACCAAGTCCTTCGTACAAACGTTTCGTATCCATATTTGCTAAAGCTGCTGCTTTTTTCACGATAGCCAACGCTTTAATTAATTCTTCATGAATACGATAGCCTGTAATCGGAAAATTTTCGACCGCACGCAATGTTTGGACCCCATAGTATGCATCTACAGGTACTTCTTTTGAACCTAAGAAATCTTTTTCAATGCGTACGTTATGACCTATTCTAATTGTTGACATAGTGTTTCCTCCTTTATCCTCAGGCAAGTTTATGCTACGTCTGACTGTTTAATTGAATCAACGTAATGGTTTGCTTTTTCTTGGTTAAATTCGCCTTCCCACTTTGACATAACAATTGCTGCTAATGAGTTCCCAACGACATTAACCGCTGTTCGTACCATATCTAAAATACGATCGATACCGGCAATAAACGCAACTCCTTCGAGTGGCAGTCCCATAGAACCAAGTGTTGTTAAAATGACAACAAATGACGCACCCGGAACGCCGGCCATTCCTTTTGACGTTAACATTAATACTAGTAATAACGTTATCTGTTGTGTAATTGATAGATCAATACCATACATTTGTGCCACGAAAAGTGAAGCTATTGCTTGATAAATCGATGAACCGTCTAAATTAAACGTATAGCCTGTTGGAATAACAAATGAAGTAATCGATTTTGGACAGCCAAATTTCTCCATTTTTTCCATTAACCTTGGTAATACAGCCTCTGAGCTTGCCGTTGTAAATGCCAAAATCAGTTCGTCTTTTAACACTTTCAAGAGAACAAAAATGCTTGTCCCGGACATTTTCGCAATAATTCCAAGAACGACGAACACAAAAAATACCATCGTCACATAAACAGCAAGCACTAATTTCCCTAATGGAATTAATGTTACAATGCCAAATTTAGCAACAGTTACACCGATCAGTGCAAATACACCAAACGGGGCAAACTTCATCACTTGGTTTGTCACCCAAAACATTGCTTCTAATACACCTTCAAAAAAGCCAAGGACAGGTTTTCCTTTTTCTCCTATTGCCGCAATTCCTAAACCAAAAAACACAGAGAAGAAAATAATCGGTAACAAGTCACCCTGGGCCATGGATTCAAATATGTTTTTCGGAACAATATGAACAATCGATTCCGCAAAACCCTGGCTTTCAGCTGTTTTCGTCGTTTCTTCATAATTTGAAATATCACTTTTTTCAAGATTGCTTGTATCTAAACCAGAACCCGGGTGGAACAAGTTGGCCGCCAGTAATCCAATAGCAATGGCGATTGTGGTGACAATTTCAAAATAGAGAATGGTCTTCCCGCCTAATTTCCCTAGTTTTTTCATATCGCCGACTCCTGCGATTGAGACTACTAATGCAGCAATGACAATCGGAACGACAATCATCTTAATTAAATGAATAAAAATGTCTCCAATCGGCTCCATAATGACCATGACTGTTTCATTCCCGTGAAATACTGCACCGACAGAAATACCTAGTATAAGTGCAACAAAAATTTGTGTAGCTAATCCAAACTTTTTCAAATAAATTCCCCCCTAATGTTAGTTGTTTTTTGTTAACGCTTTCATTATTATTTATCTTAGTTTATACTCAACCCCACTAAAACCAACTAAAACCTACTGAAACCCACAAGGGCAAATAGGAAAATTAAAAATTTTAGTCAAAACCCTTTCCCCTTTTTTACCATTAGTACAATGTGTTATGTTTTTATATAGTGACTGGGGAGGGACTGTATTGAAAGAGCGTATAAGGATTTTACTATTAATGATGATTGCAGTGCCTCTTGCGGGTGAATTCAAGTTTTATCCATTCGACGATACATTCAGAGTCAGTTTGGGGACGCCTGTCTTTTTCTTGTTTTTGCTGTGGGGGAGAAGGATTCATCCGAATATTGCAGGCATTTTAACGGGGTTAAGTGTGTTTGTTTTACGTTTTTTGCTGGCTGTTGGGATACGAGACATATCTGTTGAGGAAGCGATGTATCTTCATTTTCCCGCCTTCTTCTATTACGTCATGTACGCGTTCGTATTTCATTTGACGAAATTGAACGAACGGCATGATCAGCCGTTTATAATCGGGCTTTTAGGGGTATTGATCGAGCTTTTTGCAAGCGTATCGGAAATGGCGATCCGTTCTTTCCTGGCAAATCAAGACATAACCTTGCTGACCATTGAACAACTCGTTTTCATTGCCTTTATTCGAAGCTTTTTCGTTCTCGGCTTTTTTAATATTTTCAAGCTGAGAGAAGCAAAATTCGCAGAAGAAGAGCAACGCAAGCAAAAGGAGCAAATGCTGCTTTTCATTTCAAATTTGTATGAAGAATCGGTTCAACTGAAGAAAACGATGCTAAATGCGGAAGAAATCACCAGCATGTGTTATGATTTTTATCGCCGGTTAAAATCACGGGAGGAAAGCGGCCATGATGCGCAAACGGCACTGCAGATTGCCGGTCTTGTCCATGAGATCAAAAAAGATAACCAGCGGATTTATGCAGGGGTGTCGGAACTCATGGCTTCCAAAAACCTACAAGATTATATGACAATCGAAGAGCTTGGTAACATTATGATCGTGTCCAATAGACGATATGCAGAGTCTAACTGCAAAGATGTTTCATTTTCCTTGCATGTAGATGGGGACCATCCGCCTTACCATGTATACATGGTATTATCATTAATCAATAATTTGTTAGCCAATGCCGTGGAAGCCATTAAAGAAGAGGGATACGTATCGCTGCATGTGAAAAGGAAAGATCAATTCGTGGAGTTTTGCGTCAGTGACAATGGCCCCGGCATTGCACCTAGACTGAAGGAAGTCATTTTCACAGAAGGCTTTACAAAGAAATTTGATGCGGCTGGAAACCCTTCGACGGGTATCGGTTTATCGTATGTGAAACAAACGGTTGAAAAATGGGGAGGACATATCAGGCTTATGGATAACCATAAAGAAACTGTATTTATCTTAGAAATTCCAATGAATGCGATGATCGAGAAAGGGTTAGCGAGATGAATTATTTCATTATAGATGACGATATTGCCATTCGAGCAATGCTGATTGAAATGATTGAAGACGAAGATTTAGGAACCGTGGTGGGAGAAGCGGAGGACGGATCGTTAGTGGATAATGGCTTGTTGTCATTAAAAAAAGCAGACGTTGTCTTAATTGATTTGCTCATGCCAATAAGGGACGGAATTGAAACGATCCGGGCTCTTGCTGATGGATTTCAAGGAAAGTTTGTGATGATTTCTCAAGTAGAAACGAAGGAACTGATCGGAGAGGCGTACCGTTTAGGGGCGGAATACTACATTACAAAACCGCTGAACCATCTTGAAATTGCATGCATATTAAAAAAAGTAAACAAGCAGGTTCTGTTGGAACAATCAATGCGAGGCATTCAAGAATCATTGAACTTATTTACAGGCCAACCGCAGTCTCCGTTCGTGTCCTCCTATCATACAAAAAATATTATTGAAGCCGGACGTCCCTTAATTTCAGATTTAGGTATGATTGGAGAAGGGGGAAGCGAGGATTTACTAAAAATTTTAGAATTCCTCCAAAATGAAAAGCAAAGACTCGGTTCTGCCTATACGTTTCCATCTTTAAAGGATATTTTTGCAGGCATCGCTGCTGAAAAGCTAGGAGATCGAGTGAAAGAGGCCGACATCCAGAAGGAAATGAAAGCTTCTGAGCAGCGTGTCCGCCGCGCTCTTTACCAGGCGCTCATCCATATCGCTTCATTAGGATTGACGGATTATATGAATCCAAAATTCGAAGCCTATTCTTCCACATTTTTTGATTTCTCGGAAGTCCGCAAAAAAATGCTGGAGCTGGATGACAAAAGCGAAAAGGCAAGCAACCAGAGCCGCATTAACATGAAAAAATTTATCCAAGCGTTGTTTATGGAAGCGAGACAGCTGATGGAATAATATATCATATAAAGTAAACCTTCAATAAGTGGAGGTTTTGTTATAAGCGGACTTTAGTCTGATTGAATAGAAGTTTTGGGAGTTTTCATTCATAAAGACTTAGTTTGGATAATAGATATTTTACACGAAGTTAAGTTTTGTAGATTAAGGGGAATCTCTCCCCTTTTGTTATTTTATCTACCTTTATAACAACAAATGCTATGCGCGTCCTTTCACAAGATTTTCAAGGTACTCGGCCATCGATGTCCCTGTAAGGTTTCGTATTTGAATACTATGAAGAATTCCATCTAACCATTATAGAGACCATCTAGCAGATGCTTTTTCAGAAAGCTCAATTAGAGTCTGTTCTGGGATGTCAGGATCATAAAGCGAATGAAAAAACATCCCGGCGGGACTAGTTATATAAGATCCTTTGCATACCAATGCTCAGGAATAATATCCTTTTCCAACTCTAAAAGTTCTTCAATGATTTGATCGGCATCTGCAATGGAGTTAACGAGAGGATCTGTCAGCATAGCCCTTCTAAGCTTCTTACGGTCGCGTTCCACAACGGCTTCCGCTGTTAATTCATGTGTATCCAGTACTAGCTCCTGCATGCCGCGAATCCCACGAGGCATCTCGCCAACAGGTAAAGGCTTTACCCCATCCATAGTGACTTCACATAACAGTTCGAGGAATGAATCATCGTTCATATTCGTTACCGCGCCTTGATTAAGTGTGTTAATGTAGAAAGGTTTCCCTAATCCGCCCACCATATTTTCAATAATATCTGTCGCATGGTCCGGACCAAATGTATTCATATACTCACTGATTGGTGTTTCACCGCTTAGGAAACTATCAATCTGCCGCCACATCTCATCATGGCGCTTATAACGGTCTTCCGTTTCCCAAATAGATAATGGCGGTATCGTATCTTCCAGCTTGCCGAGCCCTTGCCAATAAGGAACATATTCCTTTGTATGAGCAGTACAAGTTGGAACATAGCCAAAGATGTCATACAGTTGATAGCTGATGGCATCATTGTAAAGAGCCTTGGCACCTGTGTCACCACCTACTGTTTCCGTCTCCGCCGAACGGTTCAATGATTCAGCAATAGTAGGAAGGACATCTTTTCCTTCATACTCCGCTTTTAACAGCCAAGTGAAGTGATTTACTCCGGCAATGCGTAAATTGAATTTACGGTCGATTTCTTCGGAGTACTCACTTTTGTCATTGATTATCCCCGCTCGTTCAGCATAGATCATTTTCTTATGTGGCATATGATGCGAATCACACAAAGCAAAAGTTTTTAAATTCGGTGCATATCTTTTTAACGCTATTCCATTGACCGTCGACGGGTTAATATAATTAATGACCCAAGCTTCGGGACAAATTTCTTCAATGTCCTTTGCACACTCCAAAATCATAGGAAGCTCGCGCATCGCTCGGAAAACCCCACCAGGTCCGATCGTATCACCAGAGCACATTCTTATCCCATACTTTTCGGAAATCTCACAGTCTATTCCCCTGTACTTTACTGTATCCTTAGCAAAACTAAGTACAACAAAGTCAGCATCTTGAAGAACTAGCTTACGGTCAACCGATCCCTCAATCTTCAAATCTACTTGATTAGCATCGACAACCATTTGGGCTAAATTGACCAGTTTGTTTAACCGTTCTTCGTTTGTATCTACTAAAACTAAAGTACCTTTGTTTAGATGTTTAGAATGAACCATTTGCCAAATACACTGACGACCGAAAAACAAACTCCCTGCTCCTAACACGACTACCTTAGGCTTCTGAATAGTAATAGAAATCCCCTCCAATACATTTGTTATCTACAATTATAGAGAGCGCATACAAAATTAGAAATGTAAGAGAGTAATCATTTCATGTCAAATAGTAATATTAGATAATCTTAACAAATTCATAAGTTATAATAAATAAATAAAAAAATGTCTAAAAGTATCAATAATACATCTAAAAGTATGGGGGTGGTTTTACCGATGGATAGTTTAGATATTTTCAACGAACTTTCAGAGCTCATCAAGCTCCAAATAAATTCTTGTAGCGAAGTTGCGCATCCCAATAGTTGGATTGAGAGAAGACAACATAAGGATTATGACTTATGGTGCATTCAAGAAGGACAGATTGAAATTCGTATTCAAGAAGAGGTGTATCTTGCTTCTGAGGGAGATTTGATTCTTTTCACTCCAAAAGTTACCTATACCGCTACAACCCTAAGTACCAGTTGCAAATTTATATTCACACACTTTGATCTTAGTCTCGGGGATCATATTCGAATACTAGACAATTTTCAGCTGTCTGGCATTATTCATAGTACTCTTGTTGAAGAGGAGATTCGGCTTTTTTTGGATACGTATGACCAATATAAACGTAGTGCTCCAATGTCAGGGATTCGTTTGAAAGGATGTTTGACGATTTTAATCGCTAAGATTATGGAACAGTATGGTCGTAAACAATATCGTGGGGAATTCGTGCATTATCCAACTAATCAGAAGTTGACCATGGATTTGGTTAAGCTTCAGCCTGTATTTGATTTTATCCATGAACACCTTCATCAAACAATTCGAGTTGAAGAGATTGCTGCAGTAGCGAGTATGTCAGAGAAGTATTTTATCTCTTATTTTAAGCAAGCTCTTGGTCTGACACCAGGGCGCTACATTTATCAATTGAAAATGAACCGTGCTCGAGAATTATTGTACCTTAAACGCTATTCGATAAAGGAAATTGCAAGTATGCTCGGATACCCTGATCCTTACAGTTTCTCTAAAGCGTTTAAAAAATATTATAAAGTGCCGCCCTCTAAGTTTGTTTGGTAAGTTTAAATGTTCTATTGATGGTCGCAAATCCTTACTTTTTCCAAAACTAGTCAGTTTCTGAAAGATATATTAATGAATTATACAGAGGAATTCAGTCACCGATTGGAATTCCCCTTATCTTCTTATAGAAAATACAACAAATTTATGCAAATACTTCTCCAAGCCATTCTTTACACAGCTTAATAATATGATGTCGTTCTGGAAGTTGGAGATCATGTAATGTACAACCTTGCAAAAGATGATGATTTAGATCGAATTATCAAAGCAATTTATGACGAGGGTGGCATTGTTGCAGCAGAATGTCATGGTCCAGCACCTCAAGTATCCATTATTGAATACTTTTTTTATGACAAATTTAGGGGTACAGTCACATGCCCATCAAGCGAAGTTAAAATCATACCCTCAAAATGAAAAAACGCTATGCTTATCGTAAAAAATTTACGAGAAAGGATGGCGTTTTTAATGAATCCTATCATTTCAAATGAACTGAATCTTTTGTCACAAGAACTACAATACTTTTTATCTCCAGTAGTCCTACAAGATATAGCCAAACAAGTTGGCTTTGCAGCAATCTAGTAAGTTACCCCAACCCTATTTTCGACAAACTTCGGAAGGCACAGCCACCGAAAAAGAGAAAGAGAAAAAACTTCCATTATTAACTTGCTTCTTTTAGTAATTCTATTTTTTTCCTAAATACTATTTTAGATAATGTAATGCTAAACTCATATAAGATGAGTAAAGGTACGATGACTAGAACATCGGAAACCAAATCGGGGGGAGAAATGACCACTGAAATAATCATTAAAACAAAATAGGATATTTTTCTTGCTTTTACTAGTCTATGAGGATTTATGATGCCTAGTTTTGTTAAAAACATAATAACCGCAGGCATTTCAAATAAAAATCCAAATGGCAACGTTAAATTGATCATGAAACTGAAATACTTATCGACTGTAAAGAACGCTTCGAACTGTTCTCCTGCTAAATTTTCTAAAAATGATAGGACAATTGGAAAAAGGATAAAGTAGCCGAAGGAAATCCCCAACAAAAATAAAAGAAATATACCTGGTATAAATGCTAATGTTGCTTTTTGTTCTTCTTTTTTGAGAGCTGGTTTTACAAATTTCCAAACTTGAAAAGCTGCAATCGGAATTGTTGCCGCAATTGCAACAACTCCAGCAATCATCATATAAATCCATAAGATATCACCAGGACCTAGTAATGCTAATTTATCATCTAAATCTTTCACTAAAAACTGGTGAATATCTTGCACAAAAATGAAGGATAGACAAAGGAAAACGATAAAAGCAATTAAAACGATGATGATTCGTTTTCGCAATTCTCCTAAATGTTGAACTAGATTCATTTTGGTTTTATCCAAATGTAAAGCCCCCTAACGAAAACCCTTATTGACGTTTAAACACTATCATGTAAAAAGATCCTTCTAGATAAGAAAGATGTAAGCAGGATCACCTACCTACATCTTTTTAAATATGTTAACTACCAGTGTTACTTTGTTTAGTCGATTCAACTGCTTGTAGTTTTTTTGTTTCTTCTTCTGTTTTATTAAATTCATTGTCTCCATTCACAAGATCGTTTGTTGCCTTTTTGAATTCTTTGAGAGTGTTACCGAATGCACGCCCAATCTCAGGTAATTTTGAAGGCCCGAAAATGACAAGTGCAATGATAAGAATTAAGATTAACCCTGGAACACCGATATTCTGAAGCATAATGATTCTCTCCCTTGTCTATATTTTATTTTTTTTATGAAGGAAAGGGTGCTGATCCCGCTGTCGTAAGTTTACTCCTTTCTTTCCTTCATTTAGCTTTATAGGCTACCTCAGCCTCAATCTCAATTAGCCAATCTGAATTTACTAAACTATCGACACCTACCGTTGAACGGGCAGTCTTTACTGAATTTTCTTTTGTATTAAAGAACTTGGCATAAGCATTGAACCATCCTTGGTAATCCTGCTTATTCCCTTTGCTAGGGTCTGGAGTAAGATACACTCTTAAATATGTGATATCTGCCATAGAAAGTCCTTTTGCTTCAAGATCAGCTTTAAAGGTCTTTAATATTCCAATGGCTTGCGTTTCTGTATCTCCATATCGTTCATATGTCGTTTTTCCATCCTTATTTATTAATGGAGGGACTGTCCCACTATACGATAATCGATTATAATTGTGCGGCACAGCAACTGAACTAGAAATCGAAGATGTCGGAGATCCAAAGAAGGTTACTTTATTTGATTTCAATGCTGAACTTTCACTTCCTGCAGAAGCAGAGAATCCAGCAATTAGGCTTGTCCCAAGTACAGTGGTTATGGCCAAAGATTTAATCGTTTTTTTCATCATTCCATCTCCTTCTACCTATGAATATTGAAGATCTGTTTAGCCTACTTTAGAAGTAACCTTACTTTCTTTGAGTACTTCTTCATGAATTCTGCTAACTGCAATTCTTGCTGACTCAAAAGCACCTGCCATCCATCCAGTTAAATAACTTAGATGTTCACCAGCAAGATGAATTCGTCCTTGTGGTTCATTTAGGATAGGATAGTAGTTCGTACGATCAGATGCAGAGTATGAAGCCCATCCGCCTTCACTATATTTGATTTTATGCCAAGCCAGTGAAAAAGAAGTTTCAAATTCTTGCGCATATTGAGGATGGATTTTCGCACCTTGAGATATCGCACGAGCTTGTCTCTGCGAGAGTGATAGATTCCCATAATCCACTGCATTTTGACCAAAATTATAATAGCCAACTAACACTCCTTTTTGAGATAAAAAGTCATTGGATGGGTACCAAATTTGTGATATATCCATATTAGTTGTCGTAATTCCGCCAAGGATACGATCGTCTTTTTCCCAGAATCTGTTTTTAAACTGAAGACCAATTTTTCCAGTCGTTGCATAATTTATATTTTTAATTGCATTTTTCATTTGTGGTGTAAAATCAGCTGGAATATTTTTTAATACAGGAAGAGGAATAGTACAAATACAATAGTCTCCTGTTATTTCACTTGTTTTACCATTCTTATTTGTTTTGTATACAATTCGAACTCCATCCGCTGATTGTCTAATTTCTTGTATTTCAGCTCCGAAAGTGATTTTTCCCGACAACTTACTTTCAAGAGCTTTTGGAATTTGATCCATCCCTCCTACAGGTTGGAACAACATCGGTTGCTGATTGAAATCATAATCACCGCTGATGCTGTTCATCATTCCTGATTGCAGCAGCTCTGTAAGGGCTAATGGCGAATCGATTGTACCAGGATTAAGACCAGCCCCCGGCAACTCCTTATATCCACGACGAGTTGAACCTTTATATGTATAATCTGAAGATAGATCTCCTTCACCTTTAAGATAGGCAGTTAACCGTTCAATATCCTCTTTCGAAAGAGGGCGATCTAGTGCGGTTTTATCTGAAACCTTCGCTAACAATTCTGAAATATAACCGCGAGTATCTGCCTTTACAGTGCCCTTTCGTATTTTCTGGCTAGATAGAGGCCCGGAGTTTTCTTGATAATAGTATGAGAATTCATTGGCATTACAGAATACTTCAAGTTCAACACCAAGTTCTCTGCAATAATCAATTGTTACATGATGCTGAGGTATACGCGCTGGACCCGCATTAAAGTATAGCCCTTTATCAAATTTCGCAATTTGTTTTACCCCATTTATTTCACTTTCTGCTGTACCTTTTCTTACTGTCCAGTTGCGACCACCAGTGCGCTCCCTTGCTTCAAGTATTTTACAATCATAACCTGCCTTTCCTAATTCATAAGCTGCAGCCATTCCAGCAATGCCCGCTCCCAAAATAATGATTTTTTTGCCATTTTTATTCGCCATTGCTAAATCGCTTTTCTTAGGACTAGTAAATTCCTTTGCACTTGCCATTAATGGCTTACCTAATAAACCAAGAGATTCCATTGCGCCCCAAACCGCAACTGCTCCCCCAACTTTTCCGACTTGATCCAAAAAATCCCTTCTCGTCATACCTTTTTCTTGATTTCTTGTCATCTTTCTTTACACCTCCTGTAATAAATTTTAATTTAATGCATTTTTCGGAATATTTGTACATATTTGTAAGGTAATGTTACATATTTTTTTGAATTTTTTGTAGTTTTGTTAGAAAATGAGGAAGTTTAGTCGGAAACTAGTTCCAATCCTTGTGAGGTTAATAGAATAACAAAATAAGCTGTTTAATGGGTAGTGTTACATGCCCATCAAGATCAGTTAAAATCATACACCAAAATGAAAAAACGCTATGCTTATCGTAAGAAGTTTACGATAAGCATAGCGTTTTTGATGAATCCTATCATTTCAAATGAACTGAATCTTTTCGCACAAGTACTACAATACTTTTTATCTCCAGTAGTCTTACAAGATATCGCCAACAAGTGATTAAAGATTACTTTCCGTTACTGTTTCAAGCGATAGCAGTATAAAGTTCATGTATATTTTCCCTCCAATGTATTTATTTAGGGAAATATGATAAATTGATCGTAACTAATGAATTTTATTTAGATAGTTACAAACAAGGAGGCTATCCTAATGAGTAAAAAAGAAATCTTGCAAAATGGAGTCAAGCAAGCTTTTTACGAAGAAGAATGGTACCCACCGATATCAGAAGCATTAAAAAATCTTACCGCTGCACAAGCATGTTGGCAACCAGAAGGAATGGCCGGTAATACGATTTGGGAAAATGTAAACCATTTACTAACCTTTAAAGAGCGCTTACTTTCCCGCTTACAACAAGATGACACCTTTGTTGCTCCCCAAAATAATGATGACACGTTTGTCCAAGGTGGAGCTAATGATGAAGATGCCTGGCAAGATACAGTGAAGCGAACGCTTCAAGTACATGATGCCTTACAATCTTCATTAACATCCCTTCAAGAAGCAGAATTGGATCAACCAAGTCCTTCTCTACCAGTTTGGCAACAATATCTGAATATCCTTTTGCACGATGCTTATCATACAGGACAAATTGTACAACTTCGTAAACTACAAGGTTCATGGCCAGCTCAGCGATCATATTTATAAACGATGATTAAGATTTCTTAAGTTTCGCACCCAACAAAACGATTGAAAAGCAGATCTAACTGTTACATCAAAAAAGAAGCTTTCTGTGTTCCGGAAAAGCGCTTGATTGTTGAAGATTGCTCTTGACTGGTGATACCGTTTGTTTAAGCGCTAAGCCATCAAGAATACTTGATTTTCCCACTAAAGAGGAAAGACCACTATTTCTTACTAGTGGTCTCAAGGCCAATCTACCTGGAGTCGGGGGGGTTCATCACCCCCTCCTACTCGATTTCGAATTACCAAATGCTATTATTTTGCTTTGATATGTGCAACGACACTATTATTTCTGTAAGTGACAGTTACCTTGTAACCATAAGCAGTTACATTATCGAATTTACCTTTCACCTTGTCGGCAGTCATTAAAGTAATGTTTGTACCCTTTTCTATTTCATAATTAGAAAGATCTAAATTCAGGTCCCCACCATCAAGGTATAACAGTCCATCTACATTTAGTTGACTGTTGTCATTATCCATTGCAATATCTAGGTTTCCAGCTTCCATTGTTAAATTGCCATTTAAATTTAAAGGTCCATCTACATTAACTAAAACTTCACCATTTTCTACATAAAGATCGCCTTCACCAAAAGCAGTCGTAGAAGTAGCTTCTAACGTTCCTTCTTGTAGCAATGTGCCTCCTGAATAACTATTATTTCCTGTCAATGTAAGCGTTCCCGTCCCTTGCTTGGTAAGCATACCACTGCCAGTAATATCATTTCTCCACCAATCATGGGCATTAAATCTTCCTTTTGAAGCATCCATATCCACTGTTACATTACTTAAAAACGCACCATATCCATCAGATGCTGTTACCAAATCAAGTCTTCCCCAACCATTTGACTCGTCTATTACAGGGTAGCCTGATTCAATTTCTGTGGTATACAATACTTCTCTACGTTGTTTATCTGTCAAATAAGGCTGACGAGTTTCCAATAAAACTTCTGCCCCTTTAGGTACTACAGGGTCTAAACCTTTTGTTCCTGTTTGAGGTAATCCGTAAGTAAGTTTTTCCCGATAGAAAGCTTTATTTGTTTCATGATCTTCCCACTTTTCTTCATCGTACGCACTTTCAAACTTATAAGCCTCTGTTACCGTATGTGCATATTCGTACAAGCTCATTTCTTTTGATTCAGCTAATTTACCGAATACTTCTCCAGCATTTTCATAAGCCTTATCCAATACCTCTTTGTTTTCTGGAAGATTGTATGCATAGGCAGTCATTGCTGTAGATTGTATTCTTGCTCCTATGACATCAAGTGGAGAGTGCATTCCACTCACTATTCTATTTTCTCCCATTTGAGCTGCTCTAGTTAAAAATTCAGCATATCTTTCCGGTGTTGCGTATGCAAATCCAAATGTTGACAAATAAGATGCACTTGTATGCCCACTTGGAAAAGCTCCGTCTTTGCCTCTTCCGTCTTTCGCTTCTCTTTTTACATATTCTAATGCAGGAATTACTTCCACATTCGTTTCATATTGTTGGTAATGTCTTTCTCCCGTTTCTTTTTTACCACCTGAAGGTAATTCTTCTACTGTACTTTCACCACTGCCGATTGTTTCCCAAACAGGTAAACCGTTCTTATCAACAACTTCTTTCACTTCTCCATTTGAATTCATTCTGTACGGTCTTGGAGAAGAGAAAAAGTACTTAGAAGGGTTTGACGAAGAAGGAGTTCTAAATCTAATTAAATGAACTAAATCCATCGCATCTGATAGTTCAGATCCCTTCCATTGTCCCATTCCTTGACTTTGGTCTTCAACAGTCGTTTCTTCCAATACTTTATTCATGTCCTCTGTTGATCTTACAACACTTGTGATCGGGTTAACGATATCTATGTAGGTATTAGCTAAAGGCCCATAAGCTTCCATCATACTATATATCTTATCTCTTTGATCATCATAATAGGCCGCTAACGCCTCTTCATCAGTTCTGTTTTTGGTAACGTCTTCTACATATTTTATATTAGCTGCCCAAGTCTCTGCATCTCTGATTTCTTCGTTAGCATATGTCTTCTTATCTGCTACTACTTTTGTCTTATCATTTTTATATCCATCAAAATAAACGGTAGGTCCGTCACCATAGTTTGCAACCTCACCATTTACACCTGGTTTAGTTAACGCTGTTCCGTCTCTCCAATCTGGTTGATTCATAGACCATATTTGATCAAAACCATCTAAAATATTAATAAAAGGATTAGTCGCAGCTATGTTCTTTAAGATTGCATCATTAGCATATCTACCATTATCCACTGCTGGTAAAGGTTGATCATCTTCAGGAGCATCTATATTTACTTCTTCAGTAGTCCCTTGTGGCTTTGCAGGTTTTGAAAGCTTATCTTTTTTAAAAGCATTATTTGATGTAACTACGGCTTCTGCACGAGAACCGTGAGGATATCCTTTTATTGAGCCATTATCAATCCCAGTTTGAATTTCATTTTTCGCAAAGCTCCGCTCGATATCAGAATATTGACTGGCAGCCTGAACAGGAAGCGTAGAAGATGCCAGAGTTAGTGTTGCAAGTATTATTATTGATTTTTTTTTCATAAATTTCATACCTTTTGTGTTTCTCCTTTTCTGCTGCAAATTTTTAAATGATTAATTTTAAAATACTTTATTTCTCCTTTAATATTTTATTCAATCTCTTAGACGAAATTTAAGTATAAGGAGTGTATGTTATTTGAATATAGGGAAACTGTTAAAGTTATGTAAATTTTTTGTAGCAGGGTAGAGAGTTTTTACGAATATTGTAGCTTTTTGTAGAGATCCCAAAACAGAAAAGGAGTGGCAAAAAAGGAAGCTCAAAAAGCAACTGCAAAATTGATCTATGACCTTGAACAAGGTATTTATTATGAAGAAACTTAGTACCTTTTGAGAAGTTCGCCTGGGATTAGTTAGAACTGTATTCGAATACAGGTACGCTCCTCCGTTTGATATGGAAGGATTATAATATTCTAGCTGAGGATTGGACTGGTTCATGGAACACCGCAACACAACGCAATAAACTTATAGCTTTATCAAGATTTGCAGCCTCAGAAACCGCATTTATATAAAAACAAAAAAGATACCATCGACAATAAATCAATTGGTATCTCAATATCATATTTTTTATTCTATTACACGACCAATTGATAATCCCTGCCCAACTGGCCCGCGATACGTTGATTAAAAGCAGCATGTTTTCAGTCCTTAAATCAACTTTAGAACTGCCATAAACCCTTTCACCTTGTAAAACTTTATTCCTGACAATTAAAGCAACAGGATTGGCTAAACGTATTGAACGATCTAGATAGTTCGGATAATTTTCCTTATAGTGAATTATGTTTTTATTAAAAAGACGCCTTAACCCAATAATACCAAGGATTTTCAATCTCTATTGATATACTATTTGTTAATTACAATCGTTAATTTATAATTTACATGCTCATTTAACCCTTCCAAAAACTGATCCAATATTTCATTAGATGGAAATTTGCACTCAAGAAGATAACAACCATCCCCACTGATTTTATAGTTATTTATGATGTATTGTTCTTGTGTTTTTATGAACGACAGATAAGGTTGATGATGGGCGCTTTTTGTAAATATATTAATAAAAGAATGTATAAAATAACCTAATTTGACTTGGTTGACTTTAATTGTATAACCCTCAATAATTCCACTATCCTCTAATTTCACCACTCTAGCTGAAGTAGCCGGTCCAGTCAAATGGACTTTCTCGCCCAATTCTTTCATTGTTATCCGACTGTTCTTGGATAGTTCATCTAAGATTTGCATATCCGTGTTATCTAACATTTATTTATCTCCTTTCATTAATAAAGTCAAACGGCCAAAACACTTTATTTAATCTATGTATCTTCAATGAGTCACAGTATAGAATATACATTGTTCAAAGGAAATTTAAAAGAAAAGGAGTTAATGAATATGAATATACAACAAATTCGAAATGCAACAATTGTTGTCGAATATACAGGTAAGAAGTTTTTAATTGATCCATTTTTAGCAGAGAAGGGGACTTATCCACCTTTCCCAAATTCTTTAAGACAAGATCAAAATAATCCTTTAGTTAGCTTACCAACATCAATTGATACTATTATTAATAATGTTGATGCAGTAATTTTAACTCATTTACATTTAGACCATTGGGATGATACGGCCAAAGAGGTATTGCCAAAAGAGATCAAAATATTTGTCCAAAATGAAGAAGATGCGAAAGAAGTAAGAAACGCTGGTTTTCAAAATGTAGTGGTTCTACAAGAAGATACAGTCTTTGAAGGTATCCAATTAGTAAAAACGAAAGGTGAACACGGAAGAGGAGAAATTTTAAAATTTGCTGGTTTAGTGTGTGGCGTTGTCTTCAAACACACAAGTGAAAAAACGTTATATGTGGCTGGAGATACGGTATGGTATGATGGAATCCAAGAAGAGATCAATTCACATAAGCCAGATATCATTGTTGTAAATGGCGGAGATAATCAATTCCTTCAAGGCGGTTCTTTAGTAATGGGGAAAGATGACATCTATGAAGTGCATAAGGCTGCTCCTTACGCAAAAATCATTTCTGTCCATATGGAAGCTGTTAACCATTGGACATTATCCCGAGAAGAATTAAAAAGCTTCATTGAGGAAAAAGGAATCTCTTCACATGTGTTAGTGCCAGAAGACGGGCAATCATACACATTTTAATTTTTTAAAAGGCTCTTTTCTAAAAGATTGTTGTTTTTGAACAAAACAGATTAGGGTGATTGGAACGGATATGCGAGACTCCTGTGGGAGTAGCGGGACAGATGAGACCCCGCAGGCGCTTCGCGCTGAGGAGGCTCATCGCCCGCCCCACGGAAAGCGAGCATCCTGGAGCGCCAATCAACCAACCCAATACTATTTTAAAAGCAACAAAGTTTGCGAAAACAGCCTTTTAAAAAGACAAAATGTTAATTGTCTATTAAGAATTTAAATCTTATCGTGTGTAGTAATCATTAGAAATGACAAGAGGCTCATGATTGTGTTGATAATCATGAGCTTCTTAATGATTAGTCAATAGTTATGAGAAACGATAATATTCTAAAAGAGATAGATAGAGAAGGCATAAAAATCTAAAATTGATTTTTTGAGGAGGTACGGCTTATGACCACTGAAAAAGTAGTTAAAAGCAAGCCAAAACAGAATCCTGCTTGGCTTCAAGAATATATTGATTCACCAGAAAAGCAAAAACAGCTTTATAAAAAAACATTAAGAATAGTGATCCTTTCACAAATCTTTGGAGGGGCAGGACTAGCAGCCGGTATAACGGTAGGCGCACTTCTAGCTCAAGATATGCTGGGGACAGAAAGTGCTGCAGGGATTCCAGTTGCCTTACTCACTTTAGGTTCTGCAGGGGCCGCACTTCTTGTAGGCCGGCTTTCACAGCGTTTCGGCCGCAGAGCAGGACTTGCAACCGGTTTTCTTACTGGCGGATTGGGTGCGATCGGTGTAATAATCGCTGCCTTACTTAACAGTGTCTTCCTTTTATTCGCTTCCCTACTTATCTATGGAGCTGGTACAGCCTCAAATCTGCAAGCACGTTACGCGGGTACAGATCTGGCGACAGCTAAACAGCGGGCAACTGCTGTCAGCATGGCCATGGTTTCGACTACCTTTGGTGCTGTTGCGGGTCCTAACTTGGTCAATGTGATGGGAGAATTTGCAGATTCTATTGGTATTCCCACTCTGGCTGGTCCCTTTATCTTAGGGGCTGCTGCGTTTATTCTTGCCGGATTGGTTCTTCTAATTTTTCTTCGTCCAGACCCATTGATCGTATCTACAGCCGTAGCAAGTGCCCAGGCGGAAGACGGTAAAGTCTTAGAAGAATCAACTTTGGAAAGCTCTACATTAAACAAAAGGGGAATTGTCGTTGGTGCTACCGTTATGGTTTTGACTCAATTTGTCATGGCAGCCATTATGACCATGACACCAATCCATATGGGACACCATGGCCATGGTTTGAGGGAAGTCGGGCTGGTCATAGGTTTTCACATAGGCGCCATGTATTTCCCTTCAGTTGTTACAGGCCTGCTGGTAGATAAAGTCGGCCGTACTACGATGGCTATTGCTGCTGGTGCCACACTTCTCGCTTCTGGTCTTCTAGCGGCTTTTGCTCCGGCAGACTCAATGATATTGCTTATCTGTGCGCTTGTATTGTTAGGTGTTGGTTGGAACTTTGGCTTAATTAGTGGAACGGCACTCATTATTGATGCAACACATCCATCCATTCGTGCAAAAACTCAAGGATCGGTTGATGTCTTACTTGCATTATCAGGTGCCTCTGGCGGTGTGTTATCAGGAATTGTCGTCGCTCATTCAAGTTATGCAGCATTATCACTTTCTGGAGCTATCCTTTCATTGTTGCTTATTCCTGTCATTACTTGGTCACGTAAGGCTCAAAGTAAAGTGCTGGTTTAAAGTTTATTAAATTCAGATTTTTATAGATTGCATTGACTGATTGATGGGGTAAAATACACGACAGAACAACATTAGCCAACAAAAAAAGAAGATTTCCAGATCAATACTAGTACTGGAAATCTTCTTTTTTTAAAAAAATCTGTCATAGACATCAGTTTTTCACTGCCCTCATAAATAAAAGGGGGAAAAAATAAAAGTTAACTGAACAAAGAATGGAGGTAATGAAGTATTGGTAAATCAACGTTTTCGACTAGTGATTAGAATTAGCCGATTACCATTACCTTAACACTCTCTCCTGAAATTCGAACCGTTGCTTTGCATTCCCATTAATGATGATATCGATTCCACTATCGATATTTCTTTCAACATTCTCACTATTTAATACCTTCATAACGGCTTCGACACTTAAATATCCCATATCATAAGGATTTTGTGCCACTGTCCCAGGCAGCTTTTCCTCTTCAATCAATTCAATCATTTTGTTAATACCATCCGCTCCAATGACCGGCATTTTATAACCCAGATCTTCAATAGCATGAAAAACAATTAATGCTAGTCCGTCATTCGTGGCGATAATTCCTTTAAGGTTAGGGTGTTCGTCTAAAATCGTTTTCAAATCTTCTTTCACTTGCAAAGGCTCAGAGAAAACATCGACTCCTTCTGCAACAATTTCAATTCCTACAGACTTTAAACTTATTTTAGCACCTTTTATCCGGTCAGAAGCTACCGGACTATTTGTATCTACTCCTAGTATAGCAACTTCATTTCCAGGCTGTAGTTGGGAACCTAGTAACGCACCCGCTCTTTTACCTAACTCAACATTATCAGTGCCAACATAAGCGGTTTTATCCTCCCAAGTAACATCTGTATCTAGTAAGATAACTGGAATATCCTGTTCTACAAATTCTTCTAACGTAGAACTAATATTATCCGGATAAATAGGAGCTATAATTAAGCTATCAGGACTTTCCATAAGAACTTGTTCTAAAAAACGATCATGCTCCTCAACAGTAGATCCATCAGAAGGAGCAATAACTTTACCATTTATACCAAAATCCTCAAATCCTTTTCTTGCTCCGGCTGCCATTAGCTCCCAATACTCAGAATTTAGACCTTTTAAAACAACAGTTACATTTGGTTTTTCAGCTGATAATGTTTTAGATATATATACTATTAAGAACATAGACACTGCGAATATAATTAATAGAGAAAAAGATAGCTTTTTTAACATTAGATACCCCATTACTTCGTGATTCTATATTACTCACTTAGTATATCTCACTCAGCTTTCAATCTCCACATAACACTCGTAAAATCTCCTCTGACTTTCGGAATATTTATGCCGACATTCATTAGTTCATCCCCGTAATATGATTCGTCAAGTTCAGCAATTGTATATTTTTTATCTGGATCTAGCCCTTGTAGCTTAGCTGATAGGAAAGGAGAATTCCCCTCATCTAATACCTTAAAGTGAGCAAAAACAGCTTCAGATTTGTCCTCAGATACAAACATCCATGCTGTCTCATTTCCTTCAAACGGACTGAGCAGTCGGTAAAAGTCCCCAAATTGAATAAGAGGTCTGATTTCTTTGTAGTAATTGACTTGATTGATAACTTCTCGTTGATCCTCTTCTGTCATTTTTGTTAAGTCAAGTTCATACCCAAGGTTGCCAGACATTGCAACATGCCCGCGGATTTCAACAGATGTGACTCGGTTTACTTGGTGATTCGGTACATCTGATACATGAGCCCCCATTGAACTGATTGGATAAACTAGACTTGTTCCATATTGAATTTTCAAGCGAGAAATCGCGTCCGTATTATCACTCGTCCATGTCTGAGGCATATAGTAAAGCATTCCTGGATCAAAGCGGCCACCGCCACCCGAGCAGCTTTCAAATAGAATGTGAGGAAACCTCGACGTAATCTCCTCCATAACTCGGTATACCCCGAGTACATATCTGTGAGCGACTTCTCTTTGGCGCTCTGCTGGTAGAGCGGCTGAACCAGCTTCAGTCATATGGCGGTTCATATCCCACTTCACATACGTAATTGGTGCACTTGCAAGAATCGCTGACACTCGGTCGATAATTTCGTCACATACTTCTTTTCTAGAGTAATCTAAAATTAATTGATTTCTTCCTTTTGACTTAAGTCGGTCTGGAACATGAATGCACCAATCAGGATGTTCCCTAAATAAATCACTGTTTTCCGAAACCATTTCCGGTTCAAACCAAAGTCCAAATTGCATATCCATGTTGCGGACATTTTCTACTAACGACTCAAGGCCATTCGGGAGTTTATTTTGATCCACAAACCAGTCTCCAAGAGATGTGTTATCATCATCACGTTTACCAAACCAACCATCATCTAATACAAATAACTCAATTCCGAGATCCTTCCCTTTTCTAGCAATTTCAGTGATTTTCTCTTCATCAAAATTAAAGTATGTTGCTTCCCAGTTATTGATTAAGATTGGACGAGTCTGGTCTCTAAACTCACCTCGGCAAAGACGTGTCCGGTAAAGCTTATGGAAGGTTCTAGACATATGTCCTAAACCTTGAGATGAATAAACCATGATAGCTTCAGGAGTTTGGAATGCCTCACCTGCTTCTAGCAACCAAGTAAAATCAAATGGATTCACACCCATTGTTAGACGTGTACAATCAAATTGATCTACCTCTACAGACGCTTGGAAATTGCCGCTGTAAACAAGATTGACCCCATAAGCATCACCGTGATCTTCCCGTGTATCTTCTTTTACTAACGCGACAAACGGGTTTTGTTGATGACTACTCGTTCCACGTCCGCTATCAATTGATTGAATCCCATATCGTAAACCCGTACGGTTCACAAAACGTTCTCTTTCATGAGCACCGTAAAGGGTAATCATCTCAAACTTATGCTCTCGAAAATCGACATTCACACTAGCAGCTTTTAATAATTTCAAGTTAGTATTGCCTTCATTTATTAATTGAACTGAACGGGTTATGACATCTAGATCATTGTAAGCTGTGTAAAGCAACTTTACTTTTAACCCAATTGCTTTATCAAATAGGATGATTTCTAATGTTTCAGCTTCTGATTCAGACTCGACATACGTAGCAGGAAGACCATCAAGTGATGGCTTACCTTTTACAATCGTATGAGATTGATAGCGTAGATCGGTGATTGTGCTGCCATTTTCTAATTGTATTTGATAGGCTGGTGTTCGAAAGTCTGTATTTCCGAATTGCGGGTATTCTTGTGGTAATGTATCAAGTGAAAATGTGCGATCACTCGATACTGGGTTAGGAGAGAATCCTCGGTCCCAATATCGTACTCCATTCGAATAATTATATTCGTTAATTTTCTTTCCCCAATACAGATGAGCTAAATAGCCGTCATTAATTATTTGCATAACATAGCTTGTATTTTTCGCTTTTAAATGAAACGTTTTAGTATCGTTGTTAAAAGTTATAGCCATTGTTGTCTCCTTTAGACCGATTTTATCTATTAACTAATTTTGTCAGTCCACTAATCATCATTTTAATATACATAAATACAAAATAACTTAGGTGTTCCTCAACATCTGTTTTATATATATTGAACCTACCAAATTATTAACCTTTTACTCCTGTGAGTGTTATCCCTTCAATAATCTGTCTTTGAGCAATAATATAAACTACTAGAATAGGTATGACAGAAATAGTAGCACCAGCCATCATTAGTGCCCAATTTGTTACATAAAGCCCTTTAAAATAACTAAGCAGAAGTGGTACAGTATATAGCTCCTGGCTACTTAAAAAGGTTAAAGGTTGAATAAAATTATTCCAAACACCAATAAAAGAAAATATCCCAAACGCTGCCAATGATGGCTTAATTAACGGTAATATTACCTTCACATACACTTGAAATGGATTCGCACCATCAATAATCGCTGCTTCTTCCATTTCTTTTGGAATGCCCATTATAAATTGACGTAGGAGAAATACACCAAACGCGTTAAATAAAGCACTCGGTATAATAATAGATGCATGTGTATTTAACCATCCAATTGCATCCATTATTAAATAAAGCGGAATTAATGTTACTTGCATAGGAACCATCATAGTTGATAAAAACAAAATAAATAACACTTTCGAACCCGGAAATTTGATCTTCGCAAACCCATATGCCGCCATTGAGCAAGTCAATATTTGGCTAGCAACTACAATGATCGAGATATAAAAACTATTAAAATAAGCTTTACC
Organism: Metabacillus sp. KUDC1714; assembly: GCF_014217835.1. Taxonomy (NCBI): domain Bacteria; kingdom Bacillati; phylum Bacillota; class Bacilli; order Caryophanales; family Bacillaceae; genus Metabacillus; species Metabacillus elymi. Next base: position 3,110,496 of record NZ_CP055263.1, on the reverse strand, counting down.
AAAAGGCATTGCCTTTAATGAATCTATAAAATTACTCCAGACAAACGGCTCTGGTATCCACTTCGGTGGTACAGCAAAGATCTGATCTAATGGTTTAACAGCACTTAAGAACATCCATATAAATGGACCAGACATAACAATAGCTCCAATGATTAAAAGAAGATGAAGCATTATTTTTAACACAGTCTGTTTTCTTTTACTTGCTACTAACGTTCGATTTGTTGTTAATTGTTTAGGCGTTATTAATATTTTCTCACTCATAATGAACCCACTTTCTTGAACCCAAGAACTGAATTAAGGTAAAGATTAATATAATAATGAAAAGAATCATAGCTGCAGCTGAACTTGCCCCAAAATCAAATCGACCAAATGCGGTATCATAAATGTGATAAACCACGGTATAGCTTGCTTTCCCTGGTCCACCTTTTGTCATGACATACGTTTGATCAAACACTTGGAACGAACCAATAATTGTTGTTATGGAAATAAAAAATGTTGTCGGTGATAACATTGGTAAGGTGATATGACGAAATTTCTGTAAAGGGCTTGCCCCATCAATATCTGCTGCTTCATAAAAGGTTTTTGAAATCCCTTTTAGACCAGCTAAAAATATCACCATATTTGTACCCAATCCCCACCAAATACTTAACATTGCAATGGAAGGTAGGACTAGTTTTCTATCTGTTAACCAATTAGGGCCCTCTATACCTACATAAGAAAGTAATTGATTAATTAAACCAAAGTCCCCGTTCAACAACCACATCCAAATGACACCTATAGAAACTGAACTTGTGACAACAGGCATAAAGTAAAAAACTCTGTATACATTACTTCCCGTAACATTATTTAATCCCAGAGCCACAACTAAAGCTAATGCTATCCCTACTGGGACTACCAAAAGCGTGTAATAAGCGGTATTGATTAAAGCAGTTATAAAATTATCATTACTTAACTGATCTATATAATTGGATAAACTAACAAATTTTGCAGAGTTAAAACCGTCCCAGTCCATAAAACTTAACACTAGTGCAGAGACGAGCGGAATTAATGAAAATGCCAACATTCCAATGAGTTGTGGACCTATAAAAAAATAACCCCACCATTTTGTTTTATTTGTGTGCATTTAAATCACCTTTTTTTAATTTAATATAGAATAAGGAACACGACTTGGTCCCTTATTCTTAATGAATTATTCTTTATTCTTTATTTTCAGCAACCATTTTTTGGCTAGTTTCCGTTAACTGATTTATTGTTTCATCTACAGTTAGGTCACCTAGCATAAACAATTGATAAATAGAATTTAATTCATCATTTAATCCAGGTATACTAACCGCAAAATCAACTACTCTACCAATATTTCTCGCGTCTAACAAATATTTTGCATGTTCCGTCTCTGGACTATCGGTAATTAGATGATCGAGTCCTAGTACAGATGGAACTGCATTCCCTTGACCTTTCAAACGTACTTCTTGTCCTATTTCTGAACTATAGTAAGATGCAAACTTAAGAGCTGCTTCCTTATGCTCTGTATCACTATTAACTGATAGGAATGCGGTTGCAATTTCTGCTGGTTCCAATTTATTCTCGGTATTTGATGGCCAAGGTATATAATCGTACTCAACATTAGCCTCTTTGAAACCTGGTGAATACCAACGTCCACCGCCAATCATCCCTACTTGATTAGACATAAACATCGCATCTGACCCTTGTCCTTCAGGAAGGGTACCACCCGATACAAAGTTACCGCTTTCAATCATTTTATTAACAAATTCAAATGCTTCTTTAGCCTTCGGATCATTTTGAACTACGACCTCACCATCAACTGCAAATTCTCCACCATTAGCCCATACCCAATTCAACATTGCATTGTGTGCAGGGTCCTGTACAAATCCATACTTTCCTGCCTCAACTAATTGACTCGTAACTTCCTCCATAGCATCCCAATTCCATTTCCCTTCATCAAAGTACTCCTGAGGCGTTTTTACTCCAGCTTCTTCAAATACTTTTTTGTTATAGTACATAACAATTGGATTAGAATCTACAGAGAATCCATATTTGATGCCATCTTTATCTGACGGGCCCCAGATATCTTTCGGGTATTCATCAACCTTTACATAGGATTCAGAACTCTCCATAAAATCATTAATCGGTAGTATAGATTTTGTTTCAATTAAATTTGAAATGTTTTGTCCATTCACATAAAAAACGTCCGGAGCTTCTCCACCTTGTAATCTAGTCGTAATTGTTTGATTATAGTTCGCCCATGGGATACCAATTATATCTTTTACATGGATGTCCTCATGTTCTTCATTAAATTTATCTACTGCTTTTTGTAAAACTTCAAATTCTGCTGGACTTCCCCAAGTTGCAAAAGTTAGTTCTACTTGTTTTCCATTATTTTGATTGCTGCTTTTTTCCTCATTACTACAAGCTGCTAATCCTATTGAAAATAATAAAACAATCATAACTACTATTGTTTTCTTCACCCTAGTTCCCCCTCAAATAATATTTAGTTACTCTACAACCAATATATTAGTAAACGTTTACTATTACAAGAGTAAGTTTTTGTTGAATTAAGGGTAATTATTCGCTATTTCTACTAAATTAACTAAAAATTATTTATGTTCATCTTTTCTATCATTACTCCTTTAAACCCTTTATGCACGCGGTATTTACAGATTTAAGAATTATGGCTATTTATTAAAAATCAGCTTCCAATCGGCTTAGTTTAAGTAAATTTTAAATGAATTTTAAGTAAAATTTTGAAGTGTTTTATGAAGTGTAATTTAAAAATTTAGAGGTAGAATTAGTTAAAGTTGACTCTTGAGCTGCCATAAACCATAAAGGTATTCATAAAATAAAAATGGAAGAGATCTATAACCTCTTCCTCAATCTACTATTCCGTAACAATGTAATCCATAAAATTATGACCATTATCTTTCCTAAATTCACCAGCAGAAACTCCTAGTGACTTTTTAAAAACTTTATTGAAATAGTTTCCGTTTTTAAAACCAACCTCAATAGCAATCTCATTAATTGTCTTATTCGTTTGCAAAAGTAGATACGTAGATTTTTTTATTCTTAATTGCGTTAAATATTGCATTGGAGTTACTTTTACCTGCTCTTTAAATATTTTTGAAAAATAATACCTTGATAAGTTACTTTCCTCAGAAATATCTTCCAAAGTTAAGTCACGATCCAAATAGTCTTCCATAAATGTAATAGCCTTTTTAATATTTGTTGGAATTACATCTTGATTGGTATTGTTTTTTGTAAAACGAATTAATTCCATAAGAAACCTATAGCTCAAAGCCGATGCATAGTAAGCGTCTTTAACATTTTCTTTTCTTGTTTCTTTATAAATATTAAAAATTGAGTTTATTAGAGGGGAGTCAGGAGGTATGTCTAGTATCGGTCCCGTTCTTTTCGTTATATAACTCCATGCTTTTTCGGCTTCAAGACCATATAGAGTAAGAAAAATATATTCCCATGGTTCACTTCCACCTGAGAAATAATACCGGTGATTACTAGGGATTGAGACTATAAAAGCTTGTCCTTTTTGAAGTGTATATGATTGATCTTCTATTTCTAATTTCCCTGTACCAGATAGTGTATATTGAAAAATAAGTTTCCCTATCTCATCACGTTCATTACCATCCCAACAATAATCAGTTGAAGATTGTAATTCCCACCCGATATTCCAAAGGTTAACTAAATATTTATAGGATCTATCTTGAAACCGAAACCCATAGGATCCTCGTTTTCGGTTTGACAAAGTAGTCCCTTCATAATAGCTTTGAATTGATGGAGGATCTTTTTCAAAATCACTTGTTGCTCGTTTCATATTTCACACTCCTGTGAATCATATTTGTGTGATGGACATTAATAATAGGATATAAAATCCAGGAGTTTTCGGTTTCAACTAAGACTTTTGCTTAAGATTTTGAAACCTATTCCTAAAGGCTGCCTAAACAGCCTTTCTTGTAGATCAAGTCTCTTAAATAGCTCGTTAAGGTCCAATTTTGCTGAATAAAATCGGTTTCTTTTCTCTTACTCTTTTTTGTATTGACAACTTTCTCTTAATACTAAATCAGTTTCTAATACTGTTTTTATCGCTACTTTTCTTCCATTTATTCGGTCTTTTAGTAACTTCACTGCTGTTTTACCCATTTCATCAGGATATACCTTTACTGTCGTAAGTGGTGGACTCAAATATGCAGCAGACTCAATATCATCAAAACTAAAAATTGAAACATCATCAGGTACTTTTATATTTGCTTCATGGAGAGCTCTTAACGCTCCCATAGCCATCGGGTCACTTGCTACAACAATTGCAGTTGGCAGGTTACCTTTTCTAATCATTTCTTTCATCAGTTGGTATCCACCATTTGGACCCCAATCACTTGAAATTAGAACATTTTCATTTATTAGCAACCCTTTTTCATGCATGATCTTTTGGAATGTTACTTTTCTAATATCATCAAGTTCACTTTCAATATTATTTTTAAAATCCTTTATAATCTCCATTCCACCGATATAACCGATTTGGTTATGGTTTAAATTCATTAAGTGCTCTAGCACTCGTTCAGTTGCACTTGCTAGATCAGAAATTACAATATCACAACCGCTCAACTTAGGATCAAAATTCACAAAGACAATTTCTTTCTTATTTTTCTTAATTTTTTGTATAGCATAATCACTAATCGAACCAACTATTATTATTCCGTCTAATTCATTCAAGCTATTTGTATCAATATCCTGGTTAAGTCTAATGATCGTATTAATCCTTAACTTATAGAATTCACATGCCATTTCAATTCCAAGACGAATCGATAAGTAATAAGGGTCATTTATTTCATCTTCTTGTGAACTAGTTAAAACTAAGCCGATATTAGGACTCTGTTCTAAGCTCTTGCAATTCTTTCTTCTTGCTGGCTTATAATTTAATAAATTTGCAGTTTCAATAACACGTTTTCTCGTATCCTCTCCAACAGATAAGGTTTCATCATTACTTAATATTCTTGAAACAGTCGCTGTTGATACATTAGCTTTAGACGCAACATCCTTAATTGTCGTCACAATTCCACCCTCTTTAGTTAACAATACTACTTTATTTAGTTATATTTTACTAAACTTACTACAAATATACCTAATTATCCGCTTTCATTCAAGTCATATATTATTTTGGATTATTGAACCGTTTAGTGAGTTATTATTGTTTTCATGAACTGATATTACTAAAAACACAAACCTTTGTAGGCTTTTTAATGCAATTAATTTGCATAGGATTTAGTACCCCCATTAATAAAGGCACCTTGTTATGCAACAAATGAAGAAGCGAACGTTATTCTATTCATCGCAAATGTTTGCTTAATCTTCTCTATATAAAAATGAAAGATATTAACCTAGTTTATTTATCACCAAATCACCACCGTGTTAGAGCAAAAAAAGATCCTGATTAAATTAATACAGGATCTTTTCTTAAACCTTATAAAATTAGCAAACTTTGTTTAATTTAAAGCTCTCTTTATTTTAAAGTCGCTCAAGAATAACGCCAGCCACCAGTATGTGAAATATCTTCTGCTGTTTTGGCTGCACTTGTTTCACAGATAAATCCTGGTATTTCAGAGCCATCTTCCAATTCTACCTTTCCAATCCCAAGCGGAGATGGAATCAGAGAGACGAAGGATCCGAACTGGCTGAGTGGCATTTCCCAAACCTCTACTTCAATAGACGCCCCTGGTTCGTTCAATCGAATTAATCCCGGTTTAGATGGATGGGAAGATAGTTTAATCATTTTGTATTGCGGAGCGGTTTTCGTTTCTCGAATAAAGACAGCTCCATGTTCGATCATTTGCTTTTCTAACGGAAATCCACGCATATGCAGTCCACATACTGCTACGAGTGTCGTTTCCTTCTTTTGTCGAAAGCGGCGACCATGTATAAATAAATCGGCAAGCCCACAAATCAAATGCTCATTTTCATTGCTTGAAAACAACGTAATTCCAAATGGTAGATTTTCTTCTTCAGCTTCTGCTGGAACCGCTACAGCACTAAGATCTAATAGATTGCAATGATTCGTATATAGTCCCATAAGACTGTTGGTTTCAATTGGATTTTCACGTACTTCTTCACGCGTCCATGTACCTCCGCATGTCGGCATGACCAAAACCGCATTTTTTAACTGCTGATGGGCTTTTTTCGTTAATGTCTGTAGCCTGTGAATCGCTTTAAATAAAGAAGACGCATCATGCTCTGGATTTGCTCCGGAACGAAGGACTGTTTCTGTCACAGGAAAAGCGGCATTCTCATGTGTCGTAATAAATTCCCCTAATTCCGCCCAGCGTTCAGCGACCCACGGTCCTTCATAAAGAATAGCAGCGGCTTCCGCTAAATAGCTTCCATCGATGTATTCGATCGGAATATCCAATTTCCCAACGCGGGCAACAGCTTTTTCCCATGCCTGTTTGTAGTCCTGTGCAAAGGGTCCGAAAAATGTAGGAGGTTCTTGCACAAGATAAATTTTTTCCGGAAGGGCATTGGATTTACGCGTGATTGACTTGGACCATGGATCAGAGCTTTCAAGCCCGCGTACCACTTCATCAACAAGCAAAGCATCTGAAAGACTATTGGTAAACACATTAATACAGTCCAAGCTAGCACAGGCTTTTACCAGACCTTTGATCGGCCATGCCCCAAGACTTGGTTTATAGCCGACAAGACTGTTCAGGGCAGCCGGTATACGACCTGATCCAGCTGTATCAGTTCCAAGAGAAAAGGCGGCCATCCCTCGTGCAACTGAAACAGCGGAACCTGAGCTTGAACCACCGCTGATTAATTCAGGGTTCAACGAATTTTTTGTTTCTCCATATGGACTTCTTGTTCCTACAAGACCTGTTGCAAACTGATCTAGATTTGCTTTACCAACTGGTATGGCACCAGCCTCAATCAATCGCTTAACGATTGTCGCATGTTCATTCGGTGTAAAAGAATATTCAGGGCAGCCAGATGTAGTAGGTATACCCGCAAGATCGATATTATCTTTAATGGCAAATGGGATACCCCAGAGCGGTGTTTGCTCTGGATCCATTTGCTTTAACTGATCTAAATATGGTTTAATCCTTTCCATCGTAGGCGGAGTAATCCAAATATTATATTCTTTGTCTGCTTCTGCCCGATGAACGATTTCCTGAATAACTGCTTCTGGTGTAAGTTCATTCGATTGATATTTTCCCTTCAGCTCAGGAATGGATAATATTTGCGGTAAGTTCAATGTTTTCATGAGAAGCACCTCGCTTTTCTTTTGTCATGGATATAATTAATTGACCAGCATGAACCTCTTCACCCGGTGATACAAGAACAGAGTGAATAAATCCGTCATATGGAGCCAGCTGTGGAAACTCCATCTTCATACTCTCCTCAATGATCAGTGTATCGCCCTTTTTCACTTCTTCTCCTGGTGATACAAGAACTTTCCACACACTACCTGGCATCGTACAACGAACAGCTTCCACACCTTCTGGCAGTACTTCTTCTGTCGTTTCCGTCACCTCATTTTCGGAAATATACTCATCAAGACCCAATTCACGCCATCTTTCACGCTCCTCATGGAAGGCAACCTGTTGTGTTGATCGGAAAGCATCAGCACTTTCTTTGATTGAATTTAAGAAAGAAACATAATCACTAAGTTTAAAGGTCGTTTCGGTAATCTCAACTTCGAAACGTCCTCGTATAAAGTCCTCACGCATAGTGAGAAGTTCATCCGCACCAACTGGATAAAATTGAATTTGGTCAAAAAAACGAAGTAACCATGGCTTTCCTTCTTTAAAACTCTTTGTTTGACGCAAACGATTCCACATTTGAACGGTTCGGCCGACAAATTGATATCCACCTGGACCTTCCATTCCGTATACACACATATAAGCTCCGCCGATGCCTACAGCATTTTCCGGTGTCCATGTTCTAGCCGGATTATATTTCGTTGTTACTAAACGGTGCCGTGGATCGGTTGGTGTTGCCACAGGGGCACCAAGATACACATCTCCTAGACCCAGAACTAAGTAGTTGGCATCAAAAACAACCTTTTTAACCTCCTCGATGGCATCCAATCCATTCACACGACGAATAAATTCTAAGTTGCTTGGACACCATGGTGCATCAGGACGAACATTGTTTTGATAACGATCAATCGCAAGCTGTGTAGCCGGATCATCCCATGATAACGGTAGTCGAACGATACGGGACGGTACTTCCATTTCTTCAAGCGCTGGCAGCTCTCGATCAAGAGATTGAATGATTTCACAAAGTTCAGCAACCGACAACTTTGTTGCATCAATATGAACTTGTAAAGAACGGATGCCAGGAGTTAAATCGATCACTGGAATATCATGACGGGATTGAATGGCTTGCATGAGTGCATGTACTTGGAAACGAAGCAAAAGATCCAATTCCATTTCCCCATATTCAATCAGAATGTTTTCATCACCATCTGCACGAATCATCATTGGAAAACGGCCGTCTGTCCGCTCAACAAGCACTGGATAGTCTGGTGAAAATGGTGCAATTTCTGTTGGTAAAGTCGGAAGAACGGCTGATTCACATTCCTTTGTTCCAATACTCTCCAAGTATTGTTCTTGTGTTTGACGTAGTTCATTTGCTTCTTCTAATGTTAAAAGCTGAAAACGAATACGGTCGCCCGCATGAAGTTGACCAATTTTCCAAAATTCTGCTGAAGCAGTCGTAACCGGACAAACAAAACCACCAAGACTTGGACCATCTGGGCCGAGTAAAATTGGCATATCTCCTGTTAAATCAAGAGTTCCAACCGCATAGGCGTTATCATGAATATTGGATGGATGCAAGCCTGCCTCTCCTCCATCTTCACGTGTCCAATGCGGAGCAGGACCTATTAATCGGACACCTGTACGTGAACTGTTAAAATGAACTTCCCAGCTCGTAGTTGTTAATTGATCCAAATAGTCAGGCATTAAATATTCTTCTGTGCAGTGCGGTCCTGGAATCACACCAATCGTCCATTCCTTTGTTAAAACAGGATGAAGATCAGAAGGGAGTTCGAACAGTAAAGGTGCAGAATTTGAGCTAACCCGCAGAACATCGCCTGTCCGGAGTGCACGTCCACCGTGTCCGCCAAAGCCACCAAGAGTAAAGGTTGAGGAGCTGCCAAGGTATAGTGGCATATCTAATCCACCTGCTACTAATAAATAGGTCCGCATGCCTTGTACGGCTTCACCGAATGATAGCACTTGACCTCGTTTGACATGGATGACGCTATACATGGGTACTTCTCTGTCATCTAACCTCGCTTCCATATCAGCACCTGTCAGGCAAATGGACATTTCTGCCCGGAATCGATAGGAACCGCCACGAAGCGTGAACTCTAATCCTGGAGCCCTTTCGTCATTTCCTAACAGCTTATTTCCAATTCGGAAGGAGAATGGATCCATTGGTCCGCAAGGCGGTACACCCACATCCCAATGTCCGACACGCCCCGGAAAGTCTTGTACAGTCGTTTGAATCCCGCCGTCAAGTACTTCAATAGCACTTTCCTCTGGCGCAAAGTTCTTTAACATTTGTGTATGCACATATCCTGAACGGCAATCCTCTTCTTGTAACAGAGCTTCTAAATATTGTAGATTCGTTGTTATTCCATATAATCTTGTTTCTTTTAGAGCTGTGCTTAATTTATCAATCGCTTCTTCTCTTGTATCAGCATGAACAATAATTTTTGCTAGCATTGGATCATAGAACGAAGTGACGTTGATACCGTCACGTACCCATGTTTCAATTCGAGCTTGTTCAGAAAAATGAATTTGGTCTATTTGTCCACCGCTTGGACGGAAATCATTTAAGCAGTCTTCTGCATAAATCCGAGCTTGAATACTGTGTCCTTTCGGAGCTAAATAAAGAGTTTCAAGTGAACGCAACTCTCCTGCTGCTTCACGAACCATCCACTCTACTAAATCAATTCCTAAGACTTCCTCCGTTACACCATGTTCCACTTGAAGACGTGTATTCACTTCAAGAAAATAAAACTTTGCTTCATCGGGATCATATAAAAATTCAACTGTACCGGCACTGCGGTACCCCACTTCTAGAGCCAGTCTTTTCGCAGCTGCTAACATTTCTTCACGGACAGAAGAAGAGAGAAGAGGAGCCGGACTTTCTTCTACCACTTTTTGATTTCGTCGTTGAATCGAACAATCCCGCTCTCCAAGTGCTGCCACCTCACCAAATTCATTTCCGAAGATTTGTACCTCTACGTGACGCGCTTTTTGAATATATTTTTCTAAAAATACACCACCATTGTTAAAGTTCGTTTCCGCCAATCTACATACCGACTCAAAAGCTTCACATAATGCCGGTTCATCCGTACAGATTCGCATGCCGATTCCCCCGCCGCCAGCTGTACTTTTCAGTATGATCGGATAGCCAATCTGTTCGGCTTCTATTAACGCTGTACGTACATCACTGATCAGCGAAGTGCCTGGTAAAAGCGGAACATTGGCTTTTGTCGCAAGATCACGAGCAGAGTGCTTTAAACCGAATAATTCAATTTGTTCCGGAGTTGGACCAATGAAAGCAATTCCGTTTTCTTGGCAGGCGCGGGCAAAGTCTGCATTTTCGCTTAGAAATCCATACCCTGGGTGGATCGCTTCTGCCCCTGTTTCAATCGCTGTTTTTAATATAAGATCGGCGTTTAAATAACTATCTTTTGCCACCCCTTCACCGATTAAAACAGCCTCATCTGCTAGGTCCACATGTAGACTATCCTGATCAGCTTTTGTATAAACAGCAACAGAACCAATTCCCATTCTTTGCAAGGTTCTTTCTATTCGAGCGGCAATAGCGCCGCGGTTTGCAATTAGTACTTTTTTAAACATGATCGCACGCTCCTTTATTCTCTTATTTATCCCAGATGATTAATTGCACAGGTGTTGGATTATAGGCGTTGCATGGGTTGTTTAACTGCGGACAATTACTGATTACAACCGTTGTCCGGTTGATCGCCTGCATCTCTACGTAATAGCCGGGTGCTGAAACTCCGTCATCAAATCTTAATCCGCCTGATGGTGTTACGGGAACGTTCATGAAAAAGTTAACATTCGCAGCAATATCTCGTTTGGTTGTGCGTTTATCATATTTAGCCATTTGGAGCATAAAGGTATCACGGCAGTTATGCATCGGCAATGTATCGTGTGAATATCGAACGGTGTTACTCTGTGCAGAGCAGGCACCGCCAATGGTATCATGACGTCCACATGTATCCGCGACAATTTTGATTAATTCTTTTCCCGATTCAGCTAAAAGAACAGAACCTGTAGATAGATAAATATTTCGCTGACGCAAAATTGTATTAATGGCACTGTAATGATCAGATGGATGATCCGCATCGTAGAACAACGTGTCCGCTGCTTGATTGCCTTCTAAATCCAGAATTCGTAACACTTGACCTGGCTCTAATGTATACAACCAGCCCTCTCCTGCAAGTAATTTTTTATGATAGATTGCTTCTTCCACTTTACGTTCACTTTCTACATAATTTAAAACTGCCATTATTGAATTCCTCCTTTAGTAAGCATTAAGTATTCCCATGTATTTTCAAATGCCCTTCGGTTTTCGTCGCGGTGGTTCAAGCAAATGTCATTTTCTTGAACAGGTCCTGCATCTTTTATCTTCATTTCAATCGGTGTCGATTCATAAATATTTTTGGTATCTAGTGGATTTGGTGTATTTGATAAAACGAGAAGGACATCCATTTCCGTTCTAAGTGTGACGATCTTTCCTTTTTTCGTATGTCCTTCGACAAAATTCATGTTTCCCTCCTCATCGCAATACACTTTCGAGAATAAATTGATGACTGGTGATAAATCACTTGTCGTTAATCCATTACGGGAGAGTTCCACAATCAAATTCTCTTCCCCGCTCCGGTACCATTCATTCCGATTTTCTTGATAGGTGGTTTTTCCATATTTCTCATCAATCATTTGCCGGGTAGTGTATCCGGAGATCGTATCATGCCAGCCGACTGTGTCTTCCACAAAACTTGCTAGTACGCGACCATTATCAGTCATTAGAACATTTCCTTTTGTTAAAAATGCTGTGTATTGAGCTTTTAATGTATCTGGCATATTGTAGCGTTCAGCAGTGTCATCCGCGTTATAAAGTAATAAAGATAAATTAGCGCCATCTTCGAGTGCAGTAAAGGTAATTTCTTTTCCTCTTCGAATGCGGGCTGACCATTTTCCACCAGCCGGTATAGTTTTAGTGATAATAGAAGAAACAGTGTTAATCATTGATTCATCCCCCTTTTAATTAGAAAGGTCCGAGGTGCCTGCCATATAGATCTGGCCAAAAGCACATGGAACCAAAACTTTTAAAACTGATAGACAATTAAAATAAAAGGCTCTTTTCTAAAAGATTGTTGTTTTTGAACAAAACTGATTAGGGTGATTGGTGCGGAAGGTGCGAGACTCCTGTGGGAGTAGCGGGACAGATGAGACCCCGCAGGCGCTTCGCGCTGAGGAGGCTCATCTCCCGCCCCACGGAAAGCGAGCATCCTGGAGCGCCAATCAACCAACCCAATACTATTTTAAAAGCAACAAAGTTTGCGAAAACAGCCAAATAAAAAAAGGATAAAAGCCTAAAGAGATGGAAATCTCCCAGGCTTTTATCCTTCCGTGTATGCAACCGTTACGGTTGCACTCTTTCTCTTGGACCAGGCTTTAAAGATGATATTACTTCTTTAAACGGAACCCTAGAAAGCTTTTTTGTTTCCAACTAGATTGCGGAAACCTTTATAAGTGTTTTGTGATTTGATGTACTCAGCATAAATGGTCATGGTGTTATGAAACAACAAACATGGTAGATTATCTTACATGCTTTTCTAATTTCATTTGTGTATTCGGTGAAAGCATGATTTTTCGTTCTGTTGCCTTCGACCACTTCGTTCTGAAAAACATATAAACGAAGCCGATCACAATCCAAGCAATGCCAAATTTTAGCGTATTTGTATCTAGTAAAGTTAATAGCCATCCAATAAAACTAGCACCAATAAGAGGGAAAATCAGAAATAAAATGGTTTCTTTTGGTGAACGTTTTTTAAGCTTAATATAGAAATGTGCAATTACAGATAAGTTCACGAAGATAAATGCTGTTAATGCACCAAAGCTGACAAATAAAACGGCTGTACTGAGATTAATAAAAATAGCTGATAAGGAAATAACAGCCACAAATATAATATTTGCTACAGGTGTTTTGTATTTTGGATGGATTGAGGAAAATAATTTTTTCGGCAAAATTGAATCACGGCCAAGTGCGTATAAAAAACGACTTACACTGGTCATTGACGAAAGCCCTTGTGTAAAGGTCGCCACAATTAACACCATAATAAACAGTGAGCTCAATAGGTTTCCGCCAATCAGTTGAACAAGGCTGTAGGCAGCGTTATCTGGATTTGTAAACGTAAAATTCGGATACGCAATTTGAGTTAAATAAGAAATTGAAATATACATAGCAGCAGCAATAAAAATAATACAAAAAATAGCTTTCGGAATCGTTTTTTGAGCATCAACGGTTTCATCCGCCATAGTTGTTACTGCGTCGAAACCAAGAAAACAGAAGCAAATTACAGCAGCACCTGAGAACACAGCGCTCGTCGATGACTCATCACTAAAGAATGGAGTTAATGAAAAGATGGAACTGGATTCATTACCTCCTGTTAAAATATCCTTCGCAACTAAAACACAGAATAGTAAGATAAATCCGATTTGAAATAGAACGGAGATCCCACTTAAGCGTGCAGCGGATTTGATCCCAAGGATGTTGACTACAGCCAGGATGAAATTCATAATAATGACCCAAACATAAATAGGGACAGCGGGAAACTCGGTATTCATAAAAATTCCGAAGGTTAAAATCGCAATAATGGGAGAGAAAACATAATCGATAAGAAGTGCCCATCCTACAAGAAACCCAGCTTTGGGATGAATAGAATTTTTTGTATACGCATAGGCAGAACCAGAGATTGGATAAGCTTTTACCATTTTGCTATAACTATATGCGGTAAAAAAGATTGCTAGAAAGGCTGCAATATATGCGCCTGCCATTTGACCATTAGCTGATTCAAACGCCACACCGTAGACCGTAAAATAAATCATCGGGGTCATCCAAGCAAGTCCCATAAAAACAACTTGAGGTAGTTTTAGTGATTTAACAAGTGTAGCATTCTCCATCATCATCCATCATCCTTTTTAAAATGTAATAAAAAAGGAAAAAAGTCAGGGAGATTTTTTGTTTTAAAAAATCTCCCGGGCTTTTTTCCCTCCGTGTATACAACTATGTATAGCTGTACGCTCTCTCTCGGACCAGACTTTAAAGAGTACTCTTTAAACGGAACCCTAGAGAGCTATTTTATTCAAAATGATTTAAATAACGCTCTTAATATTGTTAATATGTTTGAAGTATAAACCACGAAAAAATAGAATTCTATATTTATGTAAGAAGATCTAACATTAAAAATGAAGAAACACCGATTACCAACAGCCAATGTTCAATTTACTTTCAGAACAGAGCATTTATATCTGTGGCAATTTGTTCAGGATTAAGAGTCGCCTATATGGTCTATGGGGATGCGTTACGTGAGAAATTTCAACGGATATTTTTAACATCAATGTAAAAACCTCTTCTTTAGACGCAGAGGTGATCACAGAGCTTATCTTGTCAAGGAAGGCTCATGAAGTTGTTTCTCAAAAGGAATAGCTTGCACTGACTGTGAATGATATATATTCTGATTATTTTCCTATAAAACAGAATGTTGGAATCCTCTTAGTTTTTATAGTTTGCTTCCTATAGAAGGGAATTACGATGCGTTAAAGTTGGAAGCTTATTTGAAAAGTCACGGTATTCGTGTCTTTTATTCTGATCGTTTTCTAAGCGGGCAGACTATCATGATAACTATTTGCGTATTGCACTCAATAGACGAGTTAAAAGTAGGACTTAACATATTAAAATAGTATCTCAGCTAATTGATTATTTATTTTCATATGCTCACAAAATTAAAAAGCTTGAAGATTCAAGCTTTTTATATTTCTAAGTATTTGTTTTTTTACGAAATTCATGCTTTTTTGGCTGGTTTTGGAATGGGAATATGGAATTCTTTGGATAACCTTTTAAATTTGAAAGTTATTCCTGATAAGGATCGCGTTGGATTTTTCTTAGGAATTTACAATTTGGGAAAATACAGTAACTCAAGCTCTTGCCCCAGTAATTGCTGCATTTATGATTTCAGCAATAGGATTTTCATCAATTTTTATAATGTCATTTGTTTTCTCGATAATCGGAGGGATATCAATTCTTTCAATTAAATCTGTATCTAGGTAGATTCTATTTTTGTTACCTATGAGATATAAATCCTATCAAACAAGGAATATATTAATATCTGTTAGTATACCACTGACAGTGTATAGAAATTATTAGAGGATACGGTATTGTACTGCATCCTCTTTTCTTCAACCTGCCGAAAAATTTACCTTCTCCTCGAAAATATCTTACAATTTACTAAGTCTGTTCCAACCTTTAGTATTTGTTTCTCAATATAGAATATTAAAAAATTCCTGTATTTTAAAACAGGAATCTTAATCAATCTTTTTTATAAACTATCGAACTTTTTTAACAAACTATCAGACTTTAGTTTTAATTAACGCTGGAGATTGCAGACTGCAAGTGAACAGATTTAAGGATTATCCTAAGCTATGTATTACTTATTATTGATTGAGGCTTTCTAATGCTTGCTTAACGTTTGCGAAAGTAGTAATTTCGGACAAATTAATTCCACTATTTACAATTGTTTTTGCTAAATCAGGACGTAGACCTGTTGTCAAGGTTTGTATCCCTAACAAATTAAGCATTTGTCCTATTTGATGTAGATGCCGCGCTATATCTGAATTAATTAAAAATATGCCTGAGAAGTCGGCAATAACATATCTAATCTGAAGTTCAGCAATTTTTGGTACGATTTTTTCCATAATGTGATTTGCCCTATATGAATCGATAATACCAATCAGAGGGAGAACGGCAATACCTTCTTTAATTAATACAATAGGTGCTGACAGTTCAGCCAGTTCTCTTTGCGTCTCCTCTTTATATTCATCGGATAGGCGTTCGAAGGCAAAAACCGTTTCATTGAGGCTTATGTCCAACATATTATTTATCCTTTTAATAATGAAAGCATAATCTTCTAATGTAAGCCCAAAATCTATGCTAATTTTCGTCATTATGTCAGTAAAAATTTCCCTTGTTGGTGGGTAACGAACCAATATTTCTGAAATTTTCCCTTTGGGAGATACCTGTCTAGCTGCGTTATTCTTACTCCATTCAACGAGAGTTTCAGGTATTTTCTCTTCCTCGATAATAAGGGAATCGCCTAAAAAGTTTATAAATTCAATATACATTTCTATTGCTTGTTCTTTTTCCCACAGAGGGATTTCTAATTTCATACTATACAAAACACCATCAACGATTTCTTCAGCAAGTGATTCTGTATTATCAATTAAGTGGTTTGAAACATTAAATATCACGTTCATTAGTCCAACCCCCTCTTTTAAGATAATAAACTTAAACTCTTGTAGTAATAATAAGCATTTAATACATTGATAGTCAATGGAAGTAAGCAGATAAGTGCTTCCGACCTAACGAAATTTAACTAATCTATAATGTTAAAAATCCTGTCCTTTAACTCAGTTACTTGAATAAGTAACTGACTTACTCCATATTGTAGTAAATCCACCGTTAATTTTATATGATGCCAGATATTTCTGGTTGACCTTTTTTATATCGATAAATGATAACCGTAGCCAGGGTAGAACGTAAGCACCCGTGGAGCTATCCTCAAATTTGTCACTCATCTATCAAAATGTGTGTTAATAACACTTACGTTAGCTCCTGATATAATAAAAAACGCCTCAACTCCCGTACTATCAAGGATTTAAGACGTTTTAACTACTCAAATTTAATTGTGTTAATTGATATTTTACACGAAGTATCTAAGGATAAGGCGAAAAGGCCCACATCCATAAGATTTATCAAGACCTAATTTATAAAAATCCTTAAAAATAAAGAGAATACATATTAAGTATGCGTCTATAGATGCATTGATTAAGCATATTAAAAACCTTGAAAAGCATAAAAGCTAATCAAAATTCTTGTATATTAAATCTTTCTTTAATCCTTTCTAATTGTTCTTCTACTTCTGATTTATCTTGGGGGTAATCTTTAAGATAACGAACACATTCTTCTCTTAAATATTTATAGAATGTCGGATAATCTAAAATAATCTCTTGGTCTTCTTCTACTGCAGGACGATCAATGTAATAGGCTATACCTTCTTTACCAAAATAATCTTCTTCCCACTCTTCATAATAGTCAGCAAACACAAACCTCGCATATTCAGTACCATATCCTTCACCATTCGCATAACTTCTTATGATTCGTAAAAATTTACCGTCTCCCATATGGTGATAGAAATAACTTATCAATTTTCGCTGCATATCTTCCACGATGCTTCCAACTCCTTCATTATTAATCCAGGGTAGGGAAGAAATTTGATATTTCTCCTGATTCATCAATAAAGCCTCTAAATTGGAGTCCGTTAGAGGAAACACCTGTTATCTCTCTCCCAGCGCCAACGACCTTACCATTTTTCATGGCTTCTTCTCCCCATTTTAGTATCTGTTCGTCTGATATGATGTTGGGGTCGTAAACTGTTTTTGGATGGGAAACATTCTTAAGCTCTCCAGGTATTAGCTTTCCTTCCATGTCTAGTTTAGGTAAGCCATATTCTATTTCATACACTCCCTCGATGGAAGGGTGCTTTCTTTTTGAAATAATACACTCCTCTAAATCCCAGCCTTTCGCTTTAAATGCCTTTTCGAAATTATTGAGATTATGTCCTCCAACTACGCCCTTACCTTTTTTCCTAACAATATCTACTACTTCTACTAAATGTTTATCATATCCTGGTTTAAAAGTAATATTTTTATTCGCTTCCTTAGTTTCTTTAGAATCATCTTCACTATTATCGTTCTTATTCGTTTCCTTATTTTCTTCAGAGTCATCTTCACTTCTATCGTTCTTTTTCTCTGGATCTTCTTCCTGGTGAGCTTTTTTACTAGAGGAATTCTGGTCATGGTCATGATTATTGTTACTTTTACTTTTCTTTCCTGTGAACGATTCAAAGATCTTTTTTAAATAAGGTTTTAGTTTCGATGAAACCGAGTCACCTAGTTTTACAAGGGCTTTCCCAAAAGGAATTCGACTTAACAGTGCACCAATTCCCAGTGCAAGAGCCGTTTCTGGCGTAAGGTATTTTTTAGGATTGCGGATAATGTCTGCAATCTGACTTCCGCCTGCTGCAATTCCGATTCCAGTCGATACGGCACCTATTGCCGACCAGAATCCTAATAACGGGAACGTTAAAGCAAATGCTCCAAGGACAATCAAAGTTTTTTCCAAACCTGACAAACCGTTCCACCAGTTTTGCAGACTATCAAATAAACAGGCAATACAAGCCTCGGAGCCATTGGCAGTGACTCCCCAATCAGTTAGAAACATAACTGAGACTAATGCTAATAAGACAATAATTAAAGCTTTGTAGTACTTCTGAATATTTATTTCTATGCCTGATAAAAGTTCCCTTGCCTCTGTTTTACCGTGTAACAAGGTAAATCCTAGTTCTCTCCGTTCTCGATAAAAAAGTAGCATGTATCCAAAACGCTGTCTGTCTTCAAAAACACATCTGAATAAATTCCACATTTCAGTAACAGGATTGATCAGGGTTTCCCCATCTAGCATAGGAATCTTCGCTCTTACTCGGTTCAATTCCCAATAATCGATGAGTAACGCAGCACCGAGCATCATTAAAAATACCGGTTTTGCCGCATATCCACTTCCTAATAAATCATGAATTCCGGTTAACCAATCCGGAGCATTGTAACTAGCATTCCATATTGCGTGATCAAAAATGGCCCAAACCAAAAGGATAACAGGAAAAATAAATGTATACCGTTTTAATTTACTTTTATATCGCACTGCTAACCCGATTCCTAACGTTACCATCGCGGTTAGCAACGAATGTCCTGCAGACATTTTATCAGGCAAAAAGCCCTCCTCAAAATAGCCTGGAAATAGTGTGAATAAATCCCAATGAAGCACTTTCCCTCCAAATAGTGTCACACCATAATCAAAAATACCTCCAGAAATAAATCGACGAGTGGTTTCCTCTAAAAATTGAAAACCAGCTCCCGTTGCCGCTCCAATAAGCGCATAATCGCTTAAACTCAATGTGGAAGCACGTCGTGACAAAAACAGATAAACTCCAATGGGGATCAGTTTTAACACCTCTTCAGCAATCGGGGTTAAAAATGCTTGACTCCATATATCTTGTTCCCTCCCGCCGAAAATAGCAGTAATGAAACTGACGATAAGAGAATTCAACGGTACGATTAACCATGCCCCCGCCAAAAAGAAATAGGTGTACTTCTTCCAAGTTAAAGTTTTACTTCGACATAACAACCAAAATTGCAAAATAACGTAAAATGACCACAAAAACTGGACGAACATTTTTCTGGAGTCTTCCATAAAAATTAAGCTTAGTACGAAGGCAAATAGCGATATCCAAGAAAAAATTGTAAAGACCCGTAAAATAAATGGATGGTTCTGAATAAATCCATTCCAAAAGTGAAAGATAGACTCGAGCTTCTTCCTTAAACTCACTTTAAATTTTTCAACCTGACTCGTCATATTGCTCAACTCCGATGCAGTATTTTTTCATTCCTGCATGATTTAAATAAAATTTTTGATGATAACCGCTGCTTCCAATTTCATACTATACCCCCATTCACCAATAATTGGAATAGGTCGAATTTTACAAATATTCTTAACGGTAGTATCGTTATTCCTATGTCAATATCAAAGAAAAGGGGACATAAAGTAATAATGTTTGATTACGCAATTGAATTGTAAATATAGGTTTTTGATTGATACCTTGGTTGTGATGTAGCCTTTTAATAAAGTTTGATTAAATTAACTCTATAAACCTTGATAAAAGAGAAAAAAAGTTTGATCATTTTCTATGTATGTTGTTCTACAATCTGGCCATTTTGCTGAATAAAGACATTTACTAGATCCAAACTGTAATGGCAATCTTTATGTCCAGTTAAGAGGTAGTTAGGATAATTTTCCTTATTGTGATTTAAGTGATAACAAAAAAACACCTCAAACCCTTTAATACTAAAGGTTTAGGCGTTTTCACTAATAAAGACTTAGTTTGGATAATAGATATTTTACAAGAAGTTGAGATTAGATAATTAATGGTGAGTTTCCTCCCCCTCTGTTTTATTTTAAAGTAAAAGCATTGGTGGACTTAAATAGTTCTGATAGGGTTTAACTCTCATGAGAATGAAGTATAAATAATTTTAAAGAAACTTCACCCTTTCACACTCCCCATAACAATGACCAATCCACACCAAGATATTTAGGTGCATTCTGATCAAAAACCCAAGCAACTTTACTTGAATCAAACGATCGTAATTGATGTCGCAGCACCACCTGAACCAACTAATGTGACTTTTTTTCCTTTCAAATCTACTCCATGAGCATTAAGGTTTTTCACATATCCTTTTCCATCTGTGTTATATCCAATTAATTTACCACCTTTATGACAACGGTATTAACTGCACCTGTATATTTAGCACTATCATCTAGTTCATCCACATATTTAATAACTTCTATTTTGTTTGGCATTGATACATTGAAGCCAGCCACATTAAGAGCTCTCATCCCTTCTACCGCTTTTTGTAGCGCATTGTTCCCTACCTCAAAGGCGAGATAAGAGTAGTTTAATCCTTTTAATGTATAGCCTGCATTTTATACAAAAACAACAAAGCACCATTAATGTAATCATTACAACGTAGTACTTAAGATCCCCTGCAAATTTATATCAAGTGTTCATTTAGTTTCTTTATGTCCGAAGGTTAAGGTAATTAATACTGGTGAAATATTTCTTTTACACACCAAGATTTCATGTTTATTTTGCAAACAAAATGAACCATATCTTTAAAAGGAGCTTTTAAAGATATGGTTCAACTTTATGATTATTGCTTCCCTAGGCGAATAACATTCCAAGAAAGCTTTGGTAATACAGCTGTTAGCATGCCACTCTCAAGTTTAGCATTTCCATTTGAATGTGGAGTAACAGGTGTACCTTTTGCAGAATTTGTTTGCTTAATATCATCATTCTCAAGAACGATATGTTCTATCACCTTATATCCTTCGAAGTTACGAATATCGCAATCTAAATGTAGTCCCTCTTGTAGGTCACGGTTTACAGCAAAGATTGTTAATTGTTCATTTTCTTCATTATAAACAGCAGTAGACTCAAGTAAAGGAACATCAGTAAAGTCTTTACTATCATATTTCGGACTAGAAATGATCGGATTTAATGCAACCCCTCTTCCAAATACAGAAGTGTGCATATAAGGATAGAAGATCGTTTGCTTCCATGCTGTTCCATTGTCTTCAGTCATAATTGGAGCAATGACATTTACTAGTTGAGCTAGGCAAGCAATTTTCACACGGTCAGCATGCTTTAATAATGTGATAAGCATACAACCTACTAATAAAGCATCTTCAAAATTGTAAATATCTTCAAGCTGTGGTGGTGCTACACTCCAAGGTTCAATTTTCTTATCCTGCTCTCTACTATGGTACCAAACATTCCATTCATCGAATGAAAGATTAATATTCTTTTTACCATGTTTTTTGGCTTTAATATAATCTGCAATCGCTATGACAGATTTAATAAAATCATCCATTTCTAATGATAGAGCTAAATAGTTTGAAATTTCATTATCGTGGTTACCGTAATACTGGTGTAATGAAATAAACTCTACATGGTCATATGTATGATCTAATACAGTGGCTTCCCAATCTGCAAATGTCGGCATATTACGGTTTGAGCTACCGCATGCAACTAACTCAATTGTTGGGTCAACCCATTTCATCACTTTTGCAGCTTCTTGTGCTATACGTCCATATTCAGCTGCCGTTTTATGTCCAATCTGCCACGGACCATCCATTTCATTTCCTAGACACCATGTCTTAATATTATATGGTTTTTTCACACCATGTGAGATCCGTAGATCACTATAGTAAGAGCCTTCAGGATGGTTGCAATACTCAACAAGATTTCTAGCAGCATCAATGCCACGTGTTCCTAGATTTACAGCCATATTAACCTCTGCGTTTACAAGCTCTGCCCATTTCATGAATTCATTTGTACCAATTTCATTTGTTTCAGTCGTACGCCATGCTAACTCTAATCGGCGTGGACGCTGTGCAACAGGACCTACTCCATCTTCCCAGTTGTAACCTGATACAAAGTTTCCACCTGGGTAACGAACAAGCGGTACTTGTAACTCCTTCACCATTTCAATGACGTCTTGACGGAAGCCATTTTCGTCCGCTTGTGGATGGCCCGGCTCATAGATTCCCCCATAGACAGCACGACCTAAATGTTCAACGAAAGACCCGTAGATCCGATTATCAATTTCCGAGATTTTAAAATCCTTTTCTAAGATCATCTTTGCTTTTTTACTCATAATGTTCTCCTTCCATATTACAAAAAATAATTTTTAATCAATTTTTATTGAGAGAAAAGGGTCAGATTACTTGCATCCAGACCCTTATTCAATACTTTTTCATTTACGTATTATTGCATGTTCGCCTCAACAGTTTCTTGTGCTTGTTTTAATGCTTCTTCAGGTGATTGTGATTTCTGTCTTAGGACATTATTTAATGTGTTGGTATTTAACTCCGTTAAAACATCTGGATAATGTTCGGTTACTTTAATACCATTAATTTCATCTTTAATTTCTAATAATGTATCAAAGATGTCGTTACCAAAGTATTGATAGAACTTGTTATCTTCACGAACAGCAGGATCTTCCCAAACATCCCAACGTGGAGGATCAAAACCTAAAACTGTCCATAGCTTAATATTTGCTTCCTTAGAAAGTTTTGCAAATGCTAAGAACTCTTTTGCAAGTTCTGCATGCTCTGTTTGGTTTGTAACAACTGTACCTGTTCCACCAATACCAACGGAACGATCTCCGCCTTCTTCCCATGCAGGCATTGGACGAATAACCATCTTACCTTTTAAGTCAGGCATGTAGTCTGTGAAGCGTCCCATATACCACATTGGCATAGAAATGGAAGCTGCTTTTCCTTCATTCATAAAAGCATAAAATTCTTCAGCATGTGGTTCCCCACCTGGAGTTAGCTCTGCAATTTTATGTGTATAAAGCATGTCATTTAATAAAGAAAGGGTATTTACATTCTTTTCACTATCTACAGTTAAGTTACCATCAGCATCAAATAAATCAGACTCTTGCTGACTAATCATTTGTTGGAAAGTTGTTGCGTCACCAGTATGTACTGTTGTCATAACAGCATCTGTGTTTGCAACGACTTTTTTACCTGCTTCAACATAGTCATCCCATGTTTTAATTGACTCGATATCAACACCTGCTTGATCCATAATTTCTTTGTTGTAATACATAACAGTTGCCCCAACGTGAGTAGGCATTCCGTAGTATTTTCCATCCTTCGAATAAATATCAAGACGAGATTCAATAAAATTATCCATTTCAGGTTCAACATATTCATTCATAGGTAACAGTTGTGGTTCACCTTGTAAAAAGTTTGGAAAACGACCTACTTCAATATCAGAAATGTCAGGTGCACCCTTCCCAGATTGTAAAGCTAATAATAAATTGTTGTGCATTTGATCGTAAGGGAATGTTTCAGCAACAAGTTTAATTGGTTTATCTGGATGAAGTTCATTCCAACGAGGTACTGCGTCTTTAAAGAATTCCATGTGTAATTCAACAAAAGTCCAATACTTTAATTCAGTAGCATCTTCAACGTCTCCACCTATTACTTCTGATTCAGTTGCTTCACCAGAAGTTGAGTTTCCACCTTTACAGGCTACCAACAAGAAACACATTGATAAACCCAAAAGTATAGATAACAAACTTTTCATTTTCATTTTTTATCCCCCTAATTGTCATTATCAAAAACTGGAGTGCTAACAAAAAGTTTAACGTTGGAATACTCACCTCCCTTAAGTTTGAAAAACCAAAAAACTTAGTGAACACTTACAAAAACTGGTTAAATCTAAACCTTTGGCTAGTATTCTATTGACTTTTAGGAAGTTCTTCAAAACCCATATTCATATAGGTACTATTACCGATTATCTACTAGTTGACTATTTAACCCTTGATCCATTTTATTGAATATTCGCAATGAAAAAAACATAGACCCACATCCAATTGCACTAAATGTGAAAAATGGGATAAGACCTGGATAACTAAGGGAAAAATAGATGATAGAAACAATCACCAACCCACACATAATCGTATAATGAATTTTGGATAATCCGATAATGATCGCATTTTTAATATGTTGTCTCCATGTAGCCTTGTAATGGACTAGTAATGGAAAAGCCCAGATTAAGAGAATTGTATAGAAAAACACAATGAAGTAAAACGCAAATGGGATAACAAAAAACAGGTCACTTGTCGAATTGCTGATCAATTGATAATTGATAAAAAGGATGATACCAGCGATAGATAAAATCCATCCTATAATATTGGCAGAGGCAAATTCCTGCCGATATATTTGCTTAAATGTATTCCAAATTTTTATCTCATGTTCTCCCATGATCCATTTCCGAGCTACTCCTAATAGGGCAGCCGTAGCTGGAAATATACCAGCTACAAATAAGCCAAGGATTGAAAAGAAAATCCATAATACATTTAAGATGACAAGGCGTGAAATCCACTGAAGGATATAATCTAGTTTTGTTACAATCTGTTTTCCATTCATTTTACTATCCACCTCTTTACTCTGGCGCTTCTATTAACCTTTCACTCCACCAACAGTAAGTCCAGCTACAAAATATCGTTGGAAGAAGATAAAAAGGATGATAATTGGTACGATTGTCATTACTGAACCAGCGATTAATATATCGTAGTTATTCCCATACGGTGTTAATAAGGTTGCTAAACCAATAGGTAATGTAAACATATCGTTTGATCTTAAAACAATTAATGGCCACAAGAAGTTATTCCAGCTCCCCAACCCTTGAAGAATTGCCATAGCTGCCATTGATGGTGCCATGAGTGGTAACATAATTTTAAAGAAAATTCCGTATTCAGATGCACCATCAATTCTAGCTGCATCCATTAATTCTTTTGGAAGACCAATTGCATATTGTCGGAAAAAGAAAACGGCAACTGGTGCAACGACTGCTGGTAGAATAACAGCTGTGTAGGTGTTAATTAAGTTCATATTGATCATTAATTGAAATAACGGTAGCATGAGTATTTCAAATGGAACCATTAAGATAAAGAGAACAAATCCAAAGACAAGATTTCTTCCTTTAAAATCATATAATGCCAATGCATATCCTACCATTGAAGAGAAGAACAACGATAAGATAATGGTAATAGCTGAAATGGATAAGCTGTTAATAAACCAACTCCAGTAATTACCGCCTTGAGTAATGATGTACGTATAGTTATTAAGGCTTAACGTACTAGGATCAAATACTAAACTAATTCCATTACGCATTAATTCCGAGGAAGGCCTAAATGACGAGATTAATAAATTTAATATTGGGAATAATGCAATAAATGAAATGATGATAAAACTTATGTTAGCAACCCAAACTAAAAGAGAATTTTTTTCCTTTTTCATTTATGCATCCTCCTTTTTAAATGCTCCAGTTAAAATTAACTGAATGAAGCTAACAACAAATATGATTAGCATCAAGACAACTCCGATTGCAGCACCAAATCCCATATCATTTTGTTGAATACCTTGTTGATATAAATATCCAACGACTGTTAGCCCAATATTTCCTGGTGAACCAGCTTCCCAGAACACGAAGCTTTCTTCAAACATTCTAAATCCATGGATAACTGAAATTGTCGTAACAAAGATCGTAACAGGCTTTAAGAATGGTAAAGTTACATAGTAGAATTTCTTAATTGTTGATGCTCCATCTATTTCTGCTGCTTCATATAATTCCTTTGGTACATTCTGAAGTGCAGCTAAGAAATAAAGAATGTTAACACCCATCCATCTCCAAGAGCAAAGTAGGACCATTAAAAACATTCCCGACCATGCATTGTATCTCCAATCAACTGATCCCAATCCTAACCAGTTCATTATTTGATTGGCCGCTGCAGTATCCGTTTCGCCAAACATTAGTCTGAAGACCATACCAGATACGATTGTTGATGCTAATGCAGGTAAAAACAACGATGCACGGAAAAACGTCTTAAATTTTACAATTTTAGAATCTAACAACACAGCTAGAACAATTGGTGTTATCACTAAAATGATGACGGTTAGTATAACGTAAATGGATGTATTTGATAGCGCTTTTAAAAATGTTGGATTAAAAACCCTCGAGTAGTTGGATACCCCTATAAATGTCGTTTGTCCAGGGAGTACTTGTTGAAAACTCATAATAATTGCTTTAATAGATGGATATAAAGAAAACAGTAGAAAAGAAAGAATAAAAGGAGAAACAAATATATAAGGCACTACCTTTTTCGAATTTAGAAATTTAACCAATTTATTTTGTCTTTTAACCGGTATAGCAAGTTCTTGGGATGTACTCTTTGACGTAGGTAACATTAGAAAACCCTCCCTAATAAAACTTAAATAGCTTAAAAGATTCTTCAAAATACAGTTTAACTACTAATACTTTTTAAAAAGTTGAGTCATTTTATTTGTTATCACATTGGTGTTTAGACAAAGATCGTTAGGAACGAAATGACAACGAGGATGAAAGAGTATATGTTCATTTCGTAAAAAGTTTTTTTAGTTTGCTTGTTCCAAAAACACCTCCAAAATAAATTCTAGTTATTGAAGCTTCAACTAGTCTAAGCATTCCAAGAAACATCATTGTTAACGCTTACATATAACTCTAAAGAATATATACCTGTTCCTACCACAATTCATATAGATCTCATCACTTGATTGTACGAACGTTTCTTTAAAACCTTTATCAATACTTTCACTCGTCCGTATATGCTTCTATAAACTGATTATATGAAACTGGTAAAATTTTTTCAAGAACTTTTTGAAAATTGTTTAAATAATCACTTTCAATTTATGGAGTAGGTAACCTAATCTTTTCATTTGGTTACCTTTTTACGAAGGTTTAACTCTGCTGTTGAACTCCGTACAATTAAACTTGGCTCAAAAACAACTGATTGTACTTTTTCTGCAGATTTTTTCTGTTGACCATTTTTTTCTTTCACGAGATCTACAATCATATTTGCTGCTGTCTCACCTAGTTTACTCTGAGGGTGAGTAATTGTTGTTAATTTCACTTCCGTTAGATTTCCCATAAAGGAATTGTCAAAGCCAACAAGAGATATATCGTCAGGAACACGCAGGTTTTTTTCTCGAAGTACATCAAGCAAAGTAATGGCTAGTTCGTCATTATAACAAACAATAGCTGTAGGTCTAGAATCTCTATCTAAGTCTAATAGTTTCGTAAGTACTTCTTTTGGCTTGGTTAACTTTTCACTTGAATTATAAGTTATGATCCCATTTGGATTAATCGTGACACCATGATTACGATGAGCTTTTATAAAGCCCTTCATTCTTTTTACTCCTTGAAGATCATCTGTTTTAAAGAAACTCACTATATTTCGATGTCCTAATTGAATGAGATGTTCGGCTTGAATATATCCACCCTTTTGGTCATTAATCGTTATGCTTAA
Organism: Metabacillus sp. KUDC1714; assembly: GCF_014217835.1. Lineage (NCBI taxonomy): Bacteria > Bacillati > Bacillota > Bacilli > Caryophanales > Bacillaceae > Metabacillus > Metabacillus elymi. Next base: position 3,082,618 of record NZ_CP055263.1, on the reverse strand, counting down.
TGGCTCCAATTCATCATAAAATGCGTTAACCATAATATATGGAATGTTTAAACGTTCAATATTTAGGTAGTAATTGATATTGGGGTTTGATGTCGCACTTTTTGTAGGTTCTACAATGACTCCTTCAAAAGGCTCTGTTAAAATCTTTTCTAAAACCCTTCTTTCATTATCATGATCATTATTTGTACTAAATAGACTCACATTGTAGCCGTGTTTACTTAAAAAGGATTCTGCTCCTCTAATAATTGAAGGAAAAATGTAATCCGAAATAAAAGTAGTGACAATGGCAATGTTTTTTTGACTTCCTACACTTGATAACCTTTTATTATGTGTGCGGTCTGCACAAAAAGTACCAGCACCTTGTTCTCTATAAAGCCATCCCTTGTTTACTAACTCCCCAATTGCAATTCGAACAGTATGACGACTTACCTCAAATTGCTTCATTAACTCACTCTCAGAAGGTATTTTTTGGTGAGGTTGAAAGGTTCCATCTAAAATTCTTGATTTAATTTCTTGTTTCACAATGTCGTATTTCGTTGGCATAGGAGCACCTCATCTTGTAAAATTAATAAAACTTCTCTGTATAGACCTATAAATAAAAGTATTAAGGATAAACTAAGATATCTCTCTTTAACTCTACATTTAATCATCTAAAAAGGCGATTGTTTTTAAGAGTGAAATAAGTTGATCCATTAACCTATTAAATATTAATAAGGGCAGAAAACAATTATTTTTAATTGGACAACTTAAAGAAATCGCTTACATAACATTATCTTTCTTGTACGTAAGTGTTCTTTCATTAATCTTAATATAAATTGTACGTATATTCAAATAATTTCCACATAAAACACTTACCTTCTTTAGCCATTTTTCCCCTTAAGAATTTGTACGGAATACCCACCCTATAATACTTACTACTTTTAGCTTCCTTTCAACTTTTTAAGCTTTATAAATAAAAAAGCCTTATCCACATGGGATTAAGGCTAAAATGATATAATCTTAAACATTCGAAGTAGCACTTTCGATTTAGGAACCACTTTCTAAACTTCTAGAAAAATAAGAAAGAATATTCTTACACTTTTCTACCAACTAATCTGAAATGTAGCAAGTTGCTTGTCAATATCATCGTTAACATCACTTACTCTTAAGTAAATACCATCTAATGTTATAAATTTATCCGGATATCGAAATGAACGGAATGAGGACCAGCTGGAATCACTTAAGCCTTGGGTTGGAATAAATGTCGCTTCAGCCTTGAAATCATCCGATTCATCATTTCTTGCAAGTTGAAGTGCATAATTTACATTTCTCAAATAATGACCTCGATTCTGCAATGATTCGAAGGAAATACCTGCTTTATCAGCTAGACCAGGAACAATTATCCACTGAGAAGATTTGTATGAATCGAAGGGATAATGCGCGATTTGAGCAAAAGACTTCTCATGTCTCACATAACAGTCCGGAGAGTTGTAGGACTTTAGACGATTCCATTGTGGCTTATCTCCCCAATGATGAAGCAAACGATCAAGTTCTTTTTTAGTAATTCTTGTAACAGATCCATGCTTAGCATTCAACGGTGGATTATAGTCACGTCTATTTAATGGAGTCCATTCTCCTCTTGCTAGATCTTCTGTCTCCCAAACAAACATTCTACCATTCACAGGATAATAACAGTCGCCATAAAGATACCATTTATTCTCTTCATATTTTTTAATGATTATAGATGCTTCGATCATTGGTTCACCTATTGGACGTGTGTACTGATTATGATCAAAACTCCTAGGTTCCAATGAAGCTGAATACGTCCCTTTCATTCGTTTGCCATCAGTTGGAGCCTCATCAGGTGTACGTTCATCCTTAAAATACATATAAAAGCTTCCTTCATGTTCTACAATCGCTGCATCAATGACATTATATCCTGGATCAAAATAAATGATTGGGTCACTCACAGTTACGAAATCTTCCGTGTAATTGACATAAATTCGGTTTCTATCATCTGTATTACCAGACCAAAAAATTCCATACTTATTTATTTTCTTATCAAAAAAGACCTCGGGTGCCCAGGAGTGCATACCTTCAGAATTCAATTGAAGAAGACGACCATTTTCAAAGGTTATAAGATCTGGAGAATCATAGCACATAATATACTCACTATTCCACATATTCGTTGCAAGTATAACAAAGCTACCATCCTGTTTTTTGTAGACAAATGGATCTCGAAGTCCCCTTTCACCTATTTGAGGATCAAGTATTGGTTTATTGTTGTTGAGAGGGATCCAGTTAAGACCATCATAGCTGTATGCCAAATGCAGTGAAAACTCATTCCCTTCGTTTAGAGGCGTTTCAGTAAAGTATCCCATAACATAAGCAATTTCCTCATTTTTACTCTCTTGATTTACTACAAGCTTTTCGTTCAAATGACCACATCCTTTATCTCTCGAGATCATACTATACCCGAAAAAATTCACTTAAAGTATTACAAAAGATCGTCTTATTTATTTAGTCGAAGCTTATAACTATCCTGTTCACTTGAACTCGCATGCTCTTTTAAAGTCTCTAAACGATCATAAACAGAAACTACTCTTCCTGTATAATGATCAAGTTCTCCATTTGCCATGTAGTATGCATATTGAGGTGCTTGAAATGGTGGGACATCAATCTTCTGTTCAAATAAACCCTCGATATCACTTAAATAACGTTGACCATCTTTTGTATCTCTTTGATAACGGGTCATATCTGTATCATTTAAGCCTGGATCTAAAGCAAATACTTTAATAGGTGTTTCATCTAGCTCTTCAGATAAATTCTCTGTTAATCTAGCAACAGCGGTTTTGGATGTACCATATCCATTACCATATTTAAATGCTCCTATCGTCCCACCGCCTACAACATTTATAATACTTCCAAAGCCTTGGCTAATCATGATTGGAACCACGGCTTGAATACAATGAAATGTTCCAAATAAATTCGTGGTGACATCATTTATCCAATCTGATTTTCGCACCTCCCAAGTAGGTCCAATCGCTTTAAATGCACCTGCATTATTAATCCACACGTCAATTTGTCCAAATTGTTTCATTACAGAATCCACTACATCTTGAATTTCAGTAGGTTGTGTTACATCCATTGATACCATTACATGCTCAGAAGAATATGTATCTAATTCCTCTTTTACTTCTTTTAACCTTTCAGAATCTCTTCCTGTTCCAATTACTTTATATCCTTTTTCTGCAAAAAACAGAGCTGTATTACGACCAATTCCTCTTGTTGCACCTGTTATCAAAACAACTTTTTTCTGTTCCATTTTATTATCCTCCTTTACGAATGTGCTAATTGTATGAGCTCCATACTTTTATACACATCCTATCGATTTTGTGATTTAATCCTTAATAACTAGATACGATAAATCAATAAAAGCTAAAAGAATCCCCACTAAAAGTATACGTTTTCATTTCATTCACAACAACTACTGAAAAATTATTGCCATAGTTAAAACTTGTTTAGTTACTATACTATTTTATCGTAACTAAACAATTGGTAGTTTCTGTTTTGTGAACCCTTAAGTACCTATGTTTGCTCATTAAATAGTAAAAAGCACGCCCAATTATGGATGTGCTAGTTTTCTTCAACGTCTAAAATATTAGTTTAAATAGACTGTATATAGTTACTGTACTGCTTTACAAAAGAATATTTCATGACGATTAAACTAAATACTCTTTACTACATTATCACTAATTTTTTTAATAACCTTATTATCCTTCATATAATGAAAGTAAGCAAAATCAACATGTCCACCAATTTGTGTCGTTGCATAATTAAATAAACCGATGCGATAGCCCATGAAATGATCTAAAGTGTATTTCATGTTCAATGCATCACCCACTTCAATCCATTCATTCCCATCGATCGAGTAATAGAACTTCGCTACGTCACAGCTATCCTCAAAATTGAATTCTATCTTTACATATATCAGATTCTCTTGAAATGGTATTTTTTCTATTATTTCTTCACTACCATCTCCACGATTTTTCGTCATTGTTACATAGCGGTCACCATTCTCTGTAAGTTGAATGCCAATGGTTCCAAAGCTATTTTGCAAAGCAATTAATCCTGCATGATCACCAGGTTTCATCTGCGTTATATCCATTAAGGTAATTCCAGCACAGGTTGGTCCTTCTGTTCTTTGGGTTAATGTATTACGAGCAAATAATACGCTGTTTGTTAAATAACCAGTTTCCAAACGCAAATATCCTGGCCTTTTCACGAAAGACCACAGATTATTGTCAGGATTATGATTCCATTGCCAATTAAGTTCTAATTTATTTTCTATATAAGCAAACTCATCACTAATTACCAAAGGTTGATGGGTTGAATTTGGCAAGTTCAGTTCAAAATCTTTTGGTGCCCTGCCATCAATCCCAAAAATTGGCCAACCATCTACCCAGTTAACCGGTAATACATAGGGAATTCTACCAACTGCATCATGATCTTGAAACAACATGGCATACCACTTATTATCAGGAGTATCAAAAATGGCTCCTTGAGCAATCCCTTTATTATGGTAACCCTTATCGTCATCAAAAATCACTTTGCGCTCATATTCTCCTAAAAGTTGTCTTGAGCGGTAACATATTTGTCTTCTCCGCTGATTTCCAACCTTTGGCCATTCTATAAATAGTAAATAATAGTGTCCGTTCATCTTATAGGCATGACAACCCTCACATCGTAAACCTATTCCTTCCTTTTCAGTTTCCAAGAGTAATTGATGAACTCCCCCTGGTTTTACGGCTGTCGCGTCCTCTGTTAATTCTGTAATACGAATATCCCCACATCCATAAATTACAAACACTCTATCTTCATCAAAAAACAAAGCAGGATCATGATATCTTCCCTCAATAGTAAAGCGCTTCCATCCTCCACCTTCAATATTCTGTGTTTGGTATATATAAAACTGATTCATATCATTACTAGAAAAACAAACATAAAATGTACCATTATGATAGCGTAAACTTGCAGCCCATGATCCCTGACCATAAATTCCTTTTCCATCTAACAGGTTATGACTATCATTTTCCTCTAATGTGTCAAAAACATATCCGACAATCTCCCAATCCACTAAATTCACTGACTTCATAATTGGGCAGCCTGGTACGGTATGCATACTTGTACTAACCATATAATAAATTTCTTCAACTCTTATAACGTCTACGTCCGGAACATCTGACCAAAAAATTGGGTTTGTTAAAGTAGTTTGACTCATCATATTTCTCCTTTTTTCATTTCTATCTAGTTTCTTTACTTTCTATGATTCTAGTATATATTCAGTTTCTTAGTTAACTTTTTATTCTGTATTTATATTTAAAACTCCTTTATATTTGTAACAATTCATCATGACATCACCTGAAATTAATACACTAATTCTTCAACAAAACCAGCAAGCCTTTCCCCAATAAAAACCAAGGAAAGGCTCGCTTAATTTTAATCATATAATATAACCAATCCTACTATTGAAAAGAACAGACAGATTAGATTTAAATAAGCAAACCTAGTAAATTATTCAGATACTCTATATCTTCCTATACTTCTTTCAATGTAAAAATTAATCAATCAATAGTTTGAATACCACTGGCTTATCACTACTAACTTGATCTGTAGTAATCTCCAAACCATCTTCTGTACGATTCCAACTCGGTTTTTCCTCAAACCCCAAAATGGAAATGTTTTTAATTATGCCATGAAAATGAGGTAGTTTTGAAGCATCTTTTTCTGCAAGAGACTGGATATTTACTTTTCCATCTTCCGGATAATTTAATACTGTTGCATAAAGATAAGAGCCATTTACAGTAAAGCGTATGTCTTCTGAAGTGAACTCTTTTGATTTGCTATCTGTAAACTGTCCCTCCTGGATTTCTGTAGGTCCCTCACCAGACTTCCTCCATACTTTACTATCATAAATAGCCTCACCATTCACTTTTAACCAATTACCAATTTCTAACAATATAGTTTTATCCTCATCAGGTATTGTCCCATCTGCTTTTGGTCCTATATTCAACAATAAACTACCATTTTTGCTCACAATATCAACAAGGTCACATATAATCTCATTAGCAGTTTTATAATCATTATTTTCTGTATAACACCATGAGTTTTTGGCTACAGAAGTATCAGTTTGCCAAAAATACGGCTTCTGTTCTGAAAATTGTCCTCTTTCTATATCTACTACTGCACTACCAAACATAAAGGCATCATGTTTATAGTTAATAGCAACATCCATGCCCCATTCATCAGCACGGTTATAGTAATACGCAGCAAACTTTTTTAGATATGGTTTTACTGCATGATGCTGTATCCACCAGTCAAAATACATAATTTTTGGTCGATAACGATCAACTATTTCACAGGTGCGAATTAACCAATCCTCAAGAAATTCCTCAGACGGTGATGGACTAAATAGATCTTGATGATTTGGCTCCGGCATAGCCGCCCAATAAAAATCTCCTTTCTCAAGCGGTTCTTTAATGTCACTATCAAATTCTTTACCATGGCCCATAAAAAACCAGTGTTCGATACGATGAGAGGATGCGCATAATGAAATGTCTCTTTCTTCTAACGAATCGCCTAATTCACCAAGGATATCGCGTTGTGGTCCCATTTCATAGGCGTTGAAATGAGAATAATCACTCTTATACATTTGAAATCCATCATGGTGTTCTGCAACAGGCATTACATATCGGGCTCCAGCCTCCTTAAAAAGGTCAGCCCATTCCACTGGATCAAAACGTTCTGCTTTAAACAGTGGGATAAAATCTTTGTACCCAAATTCCTTATGATTACCATAAGTTTTTACGTGATGTTCAAATTCTTTTGACCCCTGAATATACATATTTCTTGAATACCATTCACTTCCAAAAGCAGGAACTGAATATACTCCCCAATGAATAAAAATTCCAAATTTTGCATCACGGTACCACTTTGCTAACTCGTACTTCGAAAGTGAATCCCAATTATCATCATACTTTCCTTCTTTAATCACTCGATCAATTTCTTTTAAATAATTTGTATATTTTTTATCAATCATAATCTTTCCTCCTCATGTGTATAAACAAGAACTTGTTTAAAAGATGAAATGAATAATAACTTTAAATTAGATTGACTAAACTATGAGCGATGAAATATCACTCCTCTACTTGTAATGCTTTGATCAATTCTTTTCAAATGATTGATTTATATTTTTTAACACTTAAAATTTCCGATTTATCCATATACAACGATCTTACCTATATGTAAACTTGCAGATCTTAAACTAGAAATTACTAATTACTACTAGTGATCGATATTTTAGGTATAATCAATTCACATAACTTATTCTGAAATAACACCTTTTTTTAGAATTATGTTTGCATAAAGAGCTTTTTCACCAGTCGCTATTATCGCATAGGCATTTTTTGCTCTATCGTAAAATGCAAATCTCTCTACGTATTCAAAGGGACTCTCTATTGAAGTTTGTTTCGCTATTATTGATTCGTACTCATCCCAAATTGGTGTTTCAACAGGATCTCCCTTAACAACCTCCATAAGTGCAATGGGGTGTTTCGTATATGTGTCAATAGGGAATAACTCTAAAATTGACTCTAATATCTCTGTTGCACTATTCCCATCACAGCGGATCACTTTACTACCATGACTTGCTGCAGGGAAATTTCCATCAGCTAGTACGATTTCATCGCCATGTCCCATTTCCATTAATACTTTTAATAACTCAGGGGAAATTATTTTTGGTATGCCTTTTAACATTTTTACAGATACTCCTTATCTAACAGTTTTTATTTTTAGACTTAACGATCAAGATTAATATTTCCCGCGCTTCATAGATCATTAAAAAATGATAATGTTTTTTATCATCACATGTATTTACAATCAAAAAATGCACTATTTAAATGGCTTAATGATAGAATAGTTGATAACTAGTTTGATTTTTCTTCCATTACTCAATTTATGATAAAGATTATGATTTTCGAATTGGAAAATAAAGTGTATAACTCTCATCTGTCACATCTACTAATGGAATAAATTTAAAGTTTATGGGCTGATTTTTCGTTTTATATGTTCCATCATTCCAAAAACTATGATGCCTTTCGTTATGAGGAGTTAAGAAAGTATCTGGTTTATTAGGATCTCCTACAATTTCCCTCTCCTCTTCAACTAGCCCTGCTAAAACAAGTGGTCCATCCATTAATGCCACCATATTTTGTGAACCTATCAGTGAAGAGGTATAAAGTTGTTTTGGAAACTCGAGTGTTATTTGATCATTTTTCCAGATTTTTTTCAAATGGATAAAGGAAGATTGGATAGAATACTCTCCAACTTTCCCGTTAATTTTCACAGTTGGTTCCCCTTGCACCCACCAAGGAATACGAGTTTTCACCTCAAATTCAGCCTGTGTACCACACTCAATATGAAGTATATGCCTATAGCAATCAGGACGATCATTTGGAATTTGTGGTACATGTACATATTGAATTTGCTCATATCCACTTTTATGAAATGTCTGAATAGGACCTGATCCATTCTGCGTACTACTTCTTAACTCCATTTTCACATTTGTTCCCTCATAACTAAAACTAGTTCGTGAAGGAATAAATTGGCTAATCGTTATTCCATTTAATTGCTTATGAAAGATACATTGATCATAAGATGCTTGAGCTTGAACAAGTGTTCCGTGACAACACCAAAAATGCTTCGTTGGACTTCCCCATTTCTTCTTGCTTCCAGGTCCCATATCTAAAAAATATGAAATCATCCCCGTCTTCTTGTTCTGTTGCGACATGATTCCGTTATATAAATTCTTTTCCCAAAAATCAGCATACTTTACATCTCCAGTCCAGCGGTACAAAAATTGGGAGAGACGCATCATATTGTAAATAACACAATGTTCCTGGGCTAAGCCCAATCTTGCAGCAAGGTTTTGAGGGGGTGTCCATACTTCACCGCAAGAAACTCCACCAGTACAATATGTTCCTCTCTTCACCACTGCTTCTTCCCAAAAAGCCTCAACAATATTACGCCAGCGTTTTTCTCCAGTTACCTCCCAAGCACGAGCAGCTCCTAATATTTCTGCTACTTGCGTATTCGCATGTTTATTTGTAAGAACATCCTTATCTTCAAGAAGGGCATCAAAAAATCTTGGGCGATCATAACGTTTGATTAATTCTAGATGTTCAGGCTTACCAGTAAGATCATATAAATCTACCCATGCTTCAAGCATTCCTCCTGTTTCATAATCTAAAATCACATCCAAATTTTCTCTTGTAAAAGACTTAGTCCAATTGTAAAACCAATTTGAAAAACGGTCTGATATATGTAAGGCCTCTTCTATTCCCATCATGTTATACACATCATGTAATCCCATAAATATTTTATGGACAGTATAATGTGGCGCCCATACTTGTCGTCCTTCTAATATTCTCTCCATATAACTCTCTGGAATTGCCGCCACCCATTCTCCTCCGTTTGCTTGTTGACATCTTGCAAGCTCCTGAACGATAAACAAAGTTTTAGCTCTTAGCTCTTCATCACCTGTTTGCCCAAAAACACAAGCTGAAGCTGAGAGCCAATGCCCTAAAAAATGACCGCGAAGCTCACAAGTCGGAGATTCCCAACCCCAATGCCATGTTTCTGGTCCGTTTTCTTCATCGTCACTATCGAAAGAAGTACTAGCGCTTCCACTAAAACTCCATAATCCTGCCTGAAGATAAAAATTCCGTAATAAGTTTTCCGTTGATAAACTTTTAAGATATGAAGCATTCAAATTAAAACGGTCCATAAAAGGGCTATCTATTAACTTTATTGAACCATGTTGAAATTCTTTAAATTTTACTGTCATCATATATCACTCCAAAAGTCTATTCGTCATAATCTTTGATTTACCGATTTATTGAGCTGAAGAATTCTATTTTAACCTTCTATATCCAACAACTTCCAATAGCATTAGATAGTATAAGTTCACATATTTTATTAAAAGCTAGAAATCTATAATACAAAATATTTTTTGCGGAGGAAGATAATATGACTGATTAATTAAAATTAATGCTCATTGGCTCTCCATTGTAAACAACCTTTTGTTTAGAATATGTAGGAACGGATCTAACTTCTCCACCGTTAACAAGAGTAATCAACAATTCTCTAGAGCTCTTCATTCCTCGATAAGAACCACGACGTTTTTCTATTACAAGTCGATTTTTATCATCTTCCCAGCGAATGAGTATGGTGGAAAATTCCCCCTTCTCATAGTTGTAATTGTCTCCTTCATCTTCGTACAGCATAAAACTTCCATCTTGCCCTTTATAAACTTTCAATTCTACGGGTTCTGTTAACTCTTCGGAGCTGTATTGAATATTGGGACCAAAAGGTACAATAGATCCGGCACGTACATACAAAGGCATAGTTTCGAGCTCAGCAGGTGCCTCAATGTGTTGGCCACCAAACATCCGTTGGTCTGTCCAGAAATCATACCAATCTGTTCCAGAAGGTAAATATATATGGCGTTTTTTACTAGCATCTTCAATCTTAATTGATCCATTTTTGTAGTACATTGGGTCCGTCACAGGATTTACTAAGAAGGCTGGTCCAAACATATATTGGTCTTTAATGTTATAGGTTTTCGGATCATGCATAAAGTCAAATGCTAAGGTACGCATCATGGTATAATCCTGATGAGTTACCCAACCAGCGATCGAATAAATATAAGGTAATAAGCGATAACGTAGCTTAATAAATTTTACAATCGTGTCATAGAACACCGTACCTGGCTCACCAAATCTCCACACTTCTCTAGGTGTATCTGTGCCATGGCTTCGGAACATAGGTAAAAATGTGCCATATTGCAACCATCTAACGTATAGCTCGCGGTATCCTAAGTCTTCACAGCCATCCTGATAATCTCCATTCCAAAACCACTGAGCCTTTTTAGAAACAAAGAATGCTCCGATATCCAAAGTCCAGTAGGGATTCCCGGTCACGCAGAAATTTAATCCATCAGCGATCTGATTTCGCATTGTTTCCCAATTGGCAGCTATATCTCCAGACCAAGAAATCGTCCCATACTTTTGCTGGCCTGCAAAAGCGGACCTTGTTAAGTTAACAACCCGCTTCGTTTCAGTTGTCTTCCGCTGTCCTTCATAGATACCCTTGGAATGCAGAAGTGAATATGCATTAATAAAACCAGGGTCCAAATATTTTTTTGATTCTTGCGTATTGATCCGAAGTCTTTCTTCTGGTTCAGGTTTTACTTCCCCTCCCCAATCTGCCTCGAAGGGTTCTGTACAATCGCACCACCATGCATCGATGCCATGTGAAAACAATCCAGCATTTGCCTGTTTCCAATACAGATCACGCGCTTCTTCGCGAAATGCATCATACGTTGCTTGATTCCCAAGAAGATACCCTTTTTGCTTCATTTCTACATGATTAGGCCCATCGTTATTCATAATTGGCCAAATAGAAACCATAAGTTTCGCATTCAGCTCATGAATATCATCCATCATTTTTGTTGGATTGGGAAAACGTTCGGGATCAAAAGATTTTTGCCCCCAAAGTTCCCCAGTCCATGACATCCAATCAAGTACAATTGTATCAAGAGGGATTTGACGTTTTCTGTACTCTTTTATCGTCGAAATTAACTCCTCTTGTGATTTGTACCTCTCTTTTGACTGCACATAACCAAAAGCCCATTTAGGCAAAAGCGGTGCTTTTCCTGTGAGGTGGCGATAACCTTTTACAATTTGATCAAAATTAGGCCCATGAATAAAATAAAAATCCATCTCACTATCTATATCTGTCCATATATATGAACCGTGAATATCATCATGGAATGTCATCAATGAATAGCTGTCTACAAGAATTCCGTACCCTTTAGTAGAGACAAAAACAGGTACCACTGCTTTCATGTTCTGCTGATACAAATATTGATGAGTGCCCCTTAAATTTAAAATACCTTCCTCGTGTGAACCTAGGCCATAGATCGCTTCATCATCTGACCATTCAAATTCGAGTTTGGTATGATAAGCTGTTCGATCAACGATGTGTTTTTCTGGAATAGCTTTAGCTCGAGCGCCATCAACATTTTTTGAATTCTGAATCTCCGTATTTTCATCAAAAACAGATTTTATCACTTCAACAGGGACAAGGGTTTTCCCACCACGATCTGGTTCCTTTGTTAAAACCTTACCTGACGAATCCGTATAAGTTAAAGCACATGTTTGTTTGTTGATTTCAATTTGTACATCGCTCGTTGAAAACTTGATACCATTGTCTGTCTCATTTACTGAAAATAGAACAGGTTCTTGTGCATTTGTTTCAACGATGAGGCTTTCTTTTATACCAATCTCTTTCTCTACTGTATAACGGATACGAATAATTGAATTCGTATAAGGAGTGATTTTTATCATTCCATTTGTACATTCAATTAACAAGTGATCTTCATGGCGCTTATACTGCACTACCTGCATGATACATACCTGCCTTCTATCGATTTTTTCAGTCACCCCATTAAAAGAGAAAACAATGCTAGATTCCAGAAATGACAACCTTTGCTCACTTTATTGTTCTTAATAAGTTATTTTTATCTACACACTCTCTTTTATGAAGGAAGAAAATTCCACTCGTACTTTTGGATTCTTAAACAAAATGTAAATTCTAGCGAATTAACATTGTTTCCGCTTCCATTACTACCTTAAAACAACCTAGTGTTTAACACGTAGAGTATAAATACCATCTCTTTCCGTAGGAAAACAAATCATTCCGTCTTCTTCATGTAGCTTATTAACAGGTTTATCATTTTTATCAGTTAACTTATATGGCCCAGTCCAGTTTATTTTGCAATCATTTCCACTTAAAGAATGAATGACAGCGGTTTCTATTGAACCGTTCGCCCAATATAAATCTACTTCAAATCCACCTCGTGCTTTTATTCCCTTAACAAAGCCTTTATCCCACTTTTCAGGGATGGCAGGAAGGAACTGAAGTGATCCAGTATGACTTTGTATGAGCATTTCAGCAATTCCGGCTGTACCTCCAAAATTCCCGTCAATTTGAAAAGGCGGATGATTATCCAAAAGGTTTGGAAGGGTCGAGTGCTTCAGCATTTCTAAAATATTTGAATAAGCAAGTTCCCCTTCCCAAAGTCTTGCCCACATATTGATAATCCAAGCCCGACTCCATCCTGTATGCCCCCCGCCATTCGCAAGTCTTCTTTCTAAAGTAGTTTTCGCTGCCTTGGCAAGATCTGGAGTTTCCGTTACACTGATTTGCTTCCCTGGGTGGAGAGCAAATAAATGTGATATATGTCGATGACCTGGTTCTGCCTCTTCATAATCCTCCATCCATTCTTGGATTTGCCCATATTTACCTATTTTCGTTTCTGGTAAACGCTTTAAAACCTCAGCCAATTGTTCTCTAAATAGTACGTCCTTCCCTAGGATTTCACTTGCCTCAATGCATGCAAGAAAGAGTTCTTTCAGGATCTGGCTGTCCATTGATGGTCCAATACACAATGTCCCTTTTTGACCATTTGGAAGAATATAGGTGTTTTCTGGTGAAACAGATGGACTTGTAACCAGATATCCCTCTTCCGTTTCTACTAAAAAGTCTAAAAAGAATTCAGCAGACTCTTTCATTGTCTCATAGCTTTTATCAAGAAAATCTTTATCAAAAGTAAATTGATAATGTTCCCATAAATGAAGGCAAAGCCATGCCGCGCCCGTTTGCCAGTAGGTTGACGGAGGGTAAATGTCCTGTGGAGCCGTATCCCCCCAAATATCCGTATTATGATGTGCTACAAATCCTCTGCATCCATACATGACCTCTGCTGTATGTCTACCATTTGCCCGCATTCGTTCAATTAAATCAAATAATGGCTCATGACATTCTGATAGATTACACACTTCAGCAGGCCAATAGTTCATTTGTGCATTAATATTAATGGTATATTTACTATCCCAAGGTGGTCTCATTTTGTCGTTCCAAATTCCCTGCAAGTTTGCTGGAAGCGTGCCAGGTCGACTACTTGATATGAGTAAATATCGACCAAATTGAAAATACAACTCTATCAGCTTATGATCTTCTAAACCATTTTTGACTCGGTTGATCCTTTCATCTATCGGCAATTGGAGTAATTCTTCATTTAATTCATCATTTAAACAAATTTCCATTCGTTTATAATAGGCCGAATAATCCTCTATATGACGTTGCTTCAATTGTTCATAAGATTTAATCGCTGCTTGATCAATCTTTTTAAAGCATTCTTCTTCTGGATCAGCATGACGAAAGGTTGTTTCAGCTGCTAAAAATAATACGACTGTATCAGCCTCACTTACAATTAGGTGCTCTCCAATAGTATCTACCGTTCCTCCCTCTGCAAAGGCAGATAACACAACAGAAAAATCGGATCCACCGTTCCCACCACAATTCCCTTTCATGACTAGACTATTATTTCTTTTTGAAGATAAACTCTCAATATATCTATTCTGTTCTCTTGAAAGTCTAGCAGTAAATGAAATCGATCCTTTTTCACTTGATGTAACACGAATTACTGTAACTTGATCTGGATAGCTGGAGAATATTTCTCTTTTAAAGCTGGTTTGATTCAAAGAATAGTCAACCGATAACATCGCTTTTTCTAAATCAAGCTTCCTTGTGTATTCTTCAACCCCTTCATGCCCAAAATTAAGAAACAAATCACCAAGGGTCATATAATGCCTTTGTGTTTCAGGTGTTCCCGATAAAGCATAGGTTGCTAGTTTTTCAGCTTCACTTAATCTTCCTTCCTTAAGTAACGCTCTAATTTTGGGTAGGTTTTCCAATGCATCTGGATTATTTCTATCTCTGAATCCTCCATACCAGATTGATTCTTCATTTAACTGAATTTGTTCTACTGAAGTTTTGCCAAATATCATAGCACCTAATCGTCCATTCCCAATAGGCAATGCCTCATTCCAATTCTTTGCAGGCTTATTAAATAAAATCATATTATGTTTCAAAACTGATTTCCCCCTAATTATTTTATTGAATAAAATCGAGAACAGTTTTCACCTAATATCTGACTCTCGTAACCAGAAGCGAATTGTTTAACATAATCTAGTACAATTCCCATAACCGATTCATAGGATTCACTAACTGTGCATACTGGCCAATCAGATCCTATCATGACTCTTTCCGGTCCAAATGCATTAAATACGATATCTAGATAGGCTTTAAAATCCTCTTTTCTCCAATTCTTCCAATCTGCCTCTGTCACCATTCCAGATACTTTCACATAAACATTTCTGTATTCTGCAAGTTTTGTAAGATTTTCCTTCCAAAATGAAATCTCTTTATTTTTTATATCTGGTTTGCCGATATGATCTAAAACAAATAACTGTTCCGGAAATTTTTCAATAAGCTGGAGAGCATAAGGAATATGCTTTGGAAAAAGTAAGAGATCATACGTTAAGTTAAAATCGTTTAGCACACTGATGCCCCGTTGAAATTCTTCGCTTAGCATAAATTGATCATCGGCTTCATCGTGGATCACATGACGAACGCCTTTTAAAAAGGGATTGTTAGCAAATTGCTTTAGTTGTTTTGTTACATCAGGTGAACATAGGTCAACCCATCCTACAACTCCCTTGATAAAATCATATTTTTGGGCTAATTCTAAAAGCCACCTTGTCTCATCTAAGCTTTGTCTAGCTTGAACAACGATAGACCCATCAAAATGAATAGATTTTAAAAGAACCTTCAAATCTTCTGGTGAAAAGTCCCTTTTTAATTCAGACATATCATCATTTATCCAGGCGAATTCCTTTTCGTTATAAAGCCAAAAATGTTGATGTGCGTCAATTTTCATCATTCAAAAGATCCCTCCCTTTTACTTATTATTCATATTCAATTACTGCCTTTATTACTTTTGCCTCCGGAGCTAGCAAATACTCGAATTCTTTCGCTATTCCATTAAATGAACAACGATGTGTAATTAAGTCCTCTAAGACAATGCTTGATGATTTTACAGCTTCTATTACTTCTCGAAAATCTTCCTTCGTCGCATTCCGACTTCCCATTAATGTTAGCTCTTTTTTATGAAAATCTGGGTCATGAAAGATGATGTCACCCTTTGCCAATCCAACAAACACTATCGATCCTCCATGTGCTGCGTATCGAAATGCTTGATTCATAGATTGGATGTTTCCTGTTGCATCAAATACAATACTTGGTAGGTCACCATTTGTAATATCTTGAATTTTTTGGAGTGGTTCATTTTTTACGCAAACCGTTTCATCAACTTTCGCCCAGTTCTGGCAAAAAGCAAGTCTTTCTTCATTTATATCCATTGCGATGACACGAGCTCCTCTATATTTAGCAAAAGCCATAACTCCAAGACCTATTGGTCCAGCACCGATGACTAAGACATTGTCACCTTCCTTTAAAAATGAACGCCTGACAGCATGGGCGCCGATCGACATTGGCTCTAACATTGCAGCTTCATCAAGTGAAATTCCATCTATCTTTATCAAGTGAGACACCGGTACAGATAATGTTTCACACATTCCTCCATCTATATGTACACCGATAACATATAGATCTGTACAGCAGTTCGTTTTCCCTGCTACACATGCAATACATTTACCGCAATACATATACGGAATAATCGCAACATGATCACCCTTTTTTAGACCACTATCATTTTTTTCAACTTCTTCAATGATCCCTGATAATTCATGACCTAAAATCCGTGGATAAGTAAAAAATGGCTGATTTCCTTTATATGCATGGATATCAGTCCCACATATCCCAATCCGCTTAATAGTTACCAACGCCTCTCCTCTTTTTAAAGTAGGCTTTGCCATTTCTATCATTTTTAGGTCGTTCGGATTTTCACAAACAATAGCTTTCATTTTATATCCTCCTATAATCGACTGTAAAAATTATTACCAATACTCGCTTCTTCCACTAGACCATGTTTTATTGTGGATCGGTTCTAGTATAGCTAGAACTTCTTTTAGAAACTCTAAATCAATCGGTTTATTTGCCCACTCGATATTCTTTTTAACATTCTCCACACTTGCTGTACTCACTAATGTTGTTGGTACTTTTTCATTCGCTACTGAGTATTGAATAGCAAGTTTTGAAATGTCTTCGCCATGTTGTTTACAAAAATAAGCTGCTTTGCTACATGCATCTTTTATTTCTTGTGATGCTGGATGCCATTCCGGCACCAATCGATTGCTAAGTAGTCCCATCGATAGTGGGGATGCGTTCATCAAGCCGACTTGATTTTTTTCCAAAAGAGGGAGCATATTCAACAAAGAATTATCATTCAATGAGTAATGACAATAGGAAAGGATGACATCAAGATCAGTTTTGTTAAGTACTTTTTCAAATATGGATAATGGTAAACCCGAAACGCCAAAAAATCGAATTTTCCCTTCTTTTTTTAGTAGTTTGAGGGCAGGGATTGACTCCTCTATGATTTGTTCATAAGAAGCAAATTCGATGTCATGCAAAAGTAAAATATCTAAATAATCCGTCGATAACCTTTTTAAGCTTTCTTCTACACTTGTAATAATTCTATTCTTTGAAAAATCAAATTCATGCTCTCCATATCTTCCCGCTTTCGTGGAAAGAATGAACTTCTCTCTCGGAATATCTTTCAACGCTTTTCCAAGTACAGTTTCAGCCTTCGTTAAGCCATAATAGGGTGAAACATCAATTAAATTCATTCCACATTCAACCGCTGTATGAACTGTTTTTATTCCCTCTTCCTCATCAATATTTCTAAACACAGAACCTAAAGATGAAGCACCATAACTAAGAACGGGAACGTTTAGCCCTGTTTTTCCAAGTTTTCTATATTTCATATGCCCCTCCAGAAAAAATTTTTTTACATTTTTGTTTAAGGTTGCGACTATAAAAATAACGCATAACTGATAGAACCGATGAAGAGACCTTCATCGGTTCTTTTATTCAATTGTTCAACTGATCATAGCTGAACTTTTTTATAAACTAGAATTGTCATATGCTTCTTGCATAATTTCTAAATAACGTTTAAGGTTTAACTGGTCAAACCCTTTAACATACGCATCCCATTCTTTATCCAAGTCTTTTGTACCTGTAATAAATTGTAGGGAATTCTGCTCAATATAGTCCACAATATTTGTCTCAATCATTGCTGCTTCATCTGCAACAGCTGGGTCAATCCAAATTGCCCAATGTGGGAAAACCTCAGAAGGTTCTTTTCCTTCATATAAATGAGTTGCTTCCTGTAATCTTCGCTCATACCCTTCTGCTGTATAAATATCAGTCGCTTGGACTAATCCATCTCTAAATTCTCCGGAATGATAATATTGTGATTGTGCCCCCCAATTATCGTTACGTGGTTTTTCATCTTCTTTTAAAGGTATTAGTGCTAAATTAGGTTCTACCCCTTCTTCAATTGCGATTTCTCCTTCTTTAGGTTCCCTCCAGCTTACATCTTTTTCACCATGATGACTGAGAATTCGTCCTTCGTCTGTAAACATATAGTCTACTAACTTAATAGCAGCAATCTGAGCTTCTTCACTTGCTTTATTTGTTAAAACAAATGCTCCTCCAGGAGTACTCGGGAAGTTATATGTTGCATATTCAGTATTTGGTCCTTTAAGTGGAGCCAATGCATCGTAATCTATATCATATTCGAAATTTGTTACAAACACTCCTGGGTGCATCCCGGTAGACGCTCCTACAATTTGAGCTTCTGCATTATTACCTAATTTTTGATGTGCCTCCATATTTTGTGAAAAGGCACCTTTATCAATTAATCCTTCTTTATATAAGGACTTTATATAGGCTAAGCCTTCCTTCCATTCATCTTTATTTGCTACTAAATCGACCTTCCCATTTTCTAAGGTCAATCTTGACCTCGAATCATCATAAATAAAACCGTTCATTAAATATGGAATAATAGATGATTCAATAAGAGCAGGCGAGCCACTTAATGGAACTTCATCTTGTTTTCCATTTCCATTTGGATCTTGTGTCTTAAATGCTGTTAATACATTTTTAAATTCTTCTGTTGTTTTCGGCATTTCTAGCTTTAATTTTTCTAGCCAATCTTTATTAATCCATAGTTTATTTCCATACGAACAATGAAAACATTCATTTAAATGTGGCAATCCATAAATATTTCCGTCAGGAGCCGTTACCATTGATGCATAATAAGGATGATTTTCTATCACCTCTTTTATATTTGGAGCATACTTATCTATTAAATCATTTAATGGAAGTACTACACCTTGTTTTCCATATCGTAATAAGTCTGTTTGAGAAAACTGATCTACCCAAGGAACTAAGAAAAAGGCATCAGGGTAATCACCACTTGCGAGCGCTATATTTCTTACTTCACTTGCAGAAGTTGCATCATAAGTTGTTACTTGCCATTCTAAATCGATATTAAACTTCTCCTCAACCAGTTTCGTGAAATAGTTTGTTTCTAAATTTGTATCAGCATTTTGTGGACCAAAAACCTTTATCTTAAGTGGACCATCTTGTTGAGACACTTCTGTTTTTTCATTTGAACTACAACCAACTAAAGTAAAACTAAGAATAAGCAATAATGATAAAAAATAAAGCATCGCCTTTTTCAATGTAACCTTCCCCTTTTCATTAAATTGAATGACAATATCAAAATCTGACTACATATATTTACTCCACATCCCCCCTTTCAACATTAACAACTAAGATGCATTAGCCTTTAACTGAACCAATCATCATACCTTTAACAAAGTGACGCTGAACAAATGGATAAATGAGCATAACAGGTAAACTCGCAGCAACGATTAAGGCATATTTCATTAAATCAGCTAGCTGCTGTCTTTCCATCATTTCAGATGCATCCATTCCACCTGTGCCTGTATTCAAAATAATAATATTTCTAAGTACCAATTGAAGTGGATGTAGATCTGGATTCTTTAAATATATCAAGGCATCAAAGTATGCGTTCCACTGACCTACTGCATACATTAAAACAAGGACTGCTATAATTGGCTTTGCTAATGGGAGGACAACTGACCAAAGGAAACGAAAATCACTACATCCATCCATTTCACTTGCTTCTACTAATTCATCTGGTATTGAAGTCTGAAAAAATGTACGTGCAATAATAACTTGCCAAACAGCAATTGCATTAGGAATCATGAGCGCCCATCTCGTATCCACCATTCCTAACGATTGCACTACAAGATAAGTAGGAATTAAGCCACCATAAAATAACATTGTGAATACGATAAAAAACATTAAAAAATTCCGACCAAAGAATGTTTTTCTTGAGAGTGGATAGGCAATCAACACAGTCAATGTCACACTAATTAACGTACCGAAAGAAGTATAAAATAGAGAATTTAAATAACCAGTTATGATCTGTGAATTACTAAAGATTACTTCATACCCTTTAAAAGACAGGTCTACTGGAAATAACCATACCTTACCAGATGAAACTGCTTCAGGACTGCTTATTGATGCACTGACAATATAAATTAGTGGATAAAGAACAACCACCAATAAGATCGTTAGAAATAAATAAACACCTGTTAGAAAAAAACGATCAGCAATCGATTCTTTTATTTTGTTTTTATGACTAAACATTGCTTTACTCCCCCTTATTACCACAAGCCATTTTTGGAAATTTTCTTCGAGGTTGCATTTACAGCAACAAGTAAAACTAGATTAATAATTGAATTGAACAAACCAACTGCAGTTGCAAAGCTAAAGTTAGCATTTAGCAAACCAATTTTATATACATAAGTCGAAATAACCTCAGAAGTAGAAAGATTAAGTGGATTTTGTAATAAAAAGACTTTTTCAAATCCTAGTGCCATGATGTTCCCCACACTGAGAATGAGAATAATAGTTGCTACAGGCATGATACTCGGAATATCAATATAAAAGATTTTTTGAAGTCGCGTAGCTCCGTCAACCTTTGCCGCTTCATATTGTGATGGATCGACACCAGATAGCGCAGCCAAATAAATGATAGCTGAATAACCTGCATGCTGCCATACGTCTGACCATACATAGATGTCCCTAAACATCCCTGGCAGACCAAGAAAATCAATCGATTCAAGCCCAAGGGTTCCAAACAATTGATTTACAATTCCAAGCCTAGGAGAGAACATTAATGTTAACATTGAAACAATAATAACAGTCGAAATAAAATATGGTGCATATGTGACCAATTGTACCGTCTTTTTAAACATGCCATTGCGAATTTCATTTAAACATAGAGCCAAGATTATAGGAATAGGAAATCCCACTGCCAACGCATACAAACTAAGGAAGAAAGTATTCTTAATAAGAATCCAAAATTGTGGATTGTTAAAAAACATCTCAAAATGCTTAAATCCAACCCATTCACTTCCCCAAATTCCTTTCACCACACTATAATCCTTAAAAGCAATTACGGAATTGAACATCGGAATATACTTAAAAATAAGAAAATATAGAACCGGAGGAATAACCAGCAGATAAAGTTGCCAATGTCTCTTTAATGACTTTTTGGCATTTCCTAAGATCTTTGACTTAACCTGTATTCCATTCAATTTAGGTGAAGTCTTATTTGCTACCTCGACTTTCAACTCAACCACTCCTATCTTTTTTGTAAACGCTACCAAAACAAAAAACTAATAAGTTGATTAGAATGTAACATGTGTTTAATCCTCTTCATAGGTACAATTGCAAATGTTTAGGACAATTAACGATAGAGATAATCTACATGCTTAACAAAAGCCCCTATTTTGAATACTTCAACCATGCATAAGAAGATTCAGAATAGAAGGCTTTCCTTGCCTTTAATCAAAAATGTTTAGATCCTAAAAATCGCATATCCAATGTTCAAATTTTTTCATTTCCTAAGCTATAAACACACACATAGAATATAAAAAAAAAGCTAATAATACATTTAGCCGTCAAGGTACATTTGAATTTGATCAGTACATTTTGCATGTACTAACTTGTCTTTAAAGTGGAGGTGGAATATATAAGCACAACCACCTTAAACATTTCTACAAACATAAGACAAATGGAAATTGAGAATCTATTGCCTACCATTCCAATTTTTCTTAAGACCTAGAGGGGCTAGAAACTGGAGCTGGAATCGACGTTAAGCTTTATTCCACTCGTCCTGTAAATGCGGATCAGTACGTTAATTCAAATTTTTCACTTAAAAATTATACGCTTAACAACAAAAAAAACAAATAGAGAATCTCTATTTGTTTTATAGAAGAATATGAACTTACTTACTTATTTCTTTTGGACTATTTCCATTTTGCTGATTAGCTGCTTGTCTATATACTTTTGGTGTTACATGTAAAACCCTCTTGAAAGCTCTACGGAAAGAATGGGCAGAATTATAGCCCACTTCAATCGATATCTCTTCAATTGTCATATCGGTCTTAAGAAGTAACTCAGAAGCTTTTTTGATGCGAATTTTTTCAATATAATCTGAAACATATTCACCTAATTGCTCTTTAAAAAGCTGTGAAACAAATTTTTCAGGAAGACCTATCTTTTCTGAGATTCTGTATAAAGATAAGTCTGGGTCATGATAATTTTGTTC
Organism: Metabacillus sp. KUDC1714; assembly: GCF_014217835.1. Lineage (NCBI taxonomy): Bacteria > Bacillati > Bacillota > Bacilli > Caryophanales > Bacillaceae > Metabacillus > Metabacillus elymi. The sequence goes on along the minus strand of NZ_CP055263.1, from coordinate 3,059,997 downwards.
CAAAAACTCAATAATTAATTTTACTGCCTGGTCATTTGATTCTTTTTTCCTTTTATTAATCATGCTACAGAATTCATCAGCCGTAGATTCAAATACTTTCCAAACATGTTCTATTCCAAGATTTAAATGAACTTGTAAAATCTTATTTACCAAGTTTATTGATTTTTCAGAACTTTGATAATTAGAAGAGTAACATGCCTTAATAAGCGTAGATTTTATTTCTTCAAGTAATTGCTCCACAATTTTTGGAGATAATTCTCTTTCACAAAAATTCTCCTGAAAGATTTCTGTCATTATTTGTTTTACATCATATATTTCTCCCATTTTCATTGCATTTATCAGTCGAAGCTCAATATCAATTGGATAATAAAACATACTTGTTTCTCTAGCTATATCTTGAAACCAAAGTATCTCGTTCATTTCAGAAAAGGTATAATCTAATGCCTGTCTTGCTTCATAATAAGAACGGCTAATTTCCTTAAAATTCTGAAAGGATTTCCCTACAAAAGATGATATTGAGATACGATAAGAATTTGCTACTGATAAACTGAGTTCATTTAGAAGATGTTTTAATTCATCAGGGGCAGTTACTTTATTTTCACTATTAACAGTAAAAATAATAACAATCTTATCTAAATTTAAATCAGTCACAATGGTCGAGGTTTCTAATTCTTTGAGAGTTCGTTTAATAAGGAAACGTGATGCACTCAATTCATTATGAATCTCTTTATTCTCCATATCACCATAACCATTTATTTTTAAAATACATACAAATCCATACTCACCTCTATAGTTTACATTTAATTGATCTGCCCTATCGTTAATCCCTTCTTGATAATAAAATTCTCCATTTAATAAACTCTTTATAAAGGAATCCTTTAATATATCTTTATGATTCGTTATTTCTCCCCTTAAGAGCTTATTATTAGATATTAGCTTCGAAATATTGCCATGTAAAAAGTCATATTCATTTTTATGTTTGGAGGCATCCGGACCAATTTGCTCTCTAACCACATCTATTAAGTTATGAATTGGTGTACTATCGCGGTAAGCAAGAAGCAAGCAAAGCAACATTCCAATTATCAGAGTGCTAAGTGTAACAACCAATGTTATTTGTTTGATAACCTCCGCTTTTTCCATTAGTCCTTCTTTAGGTATCCCTGCAACATAATTCCATCCATTGAGATCAGACTGTATAGATAATAGCATTGTATCATCTTCTATTATTTTGTTAATTGAATCTGTATCTTTTGTATAATTGCTGACAATTTCTTTGGCCTGACTTTCATTAATACCCATTATTGTAATTGGATTTCCTTCTTTATCAGCAATAAAGGCCCAGCCTCCATACTGCTTAGATATCCCTTCTAATAGTAAATGAATTTTCCTCTGATCAATCGTCAAAACTGCTGTACCCAATGGTTGATTATAGCTATTGAAGGGAAGAGATTGAAGATATGTAATAACAGAAAGCTCCTTATTTTCACTCGTATATGAGCGAAGTGGGAGTATTTCTCCTTGATAATCCCCCTGTAAAATTGTTTTTTTCCATTGTTCAAAGGAGAGATCATTATAATGGTAAGTTTCATAGAAATGATTAATTCTAAAAAAAACTGCACCATCGTTTAATACAACATCATAATTTTTTAAATAGATATAAAAATCCTCTAAAAAATCGTTCGAATGAGCATATGTTGAAATAAAACGTGAGGTTTCTCTTAAGCTATAAATATCAATCGGATTAGATTCTGTTCTTACCGTTAAATGTTGATTAAAATCTTCTAAAGCAATCTGTCTAGTAAATCTTTCAACTTCCATTAGCCTGCTTTCTAAGATTTCCTTACTCTTGTTTAAAATCAACTTGCTCGTATCGATAGAGCTTTTCTTTGCAACATCTATTGACACTTGGTACGTTATAAAACCGGTAATGAGTGGAAATAAAAGAATGATAACATAAGATAGTAAGAATCTTCTAAATATTTTTGATGTTTTAGTTTTTAAGTACAAAAAATTCCCTCCCCTCAAAAAAGATACCGCTTTCATATTTGTGTATGTTTATAAAGCAATCAATTTCACTGCTATACAGTGAAAAGCTGTACCTCTTCCATTTTAGCACGTTTTTCTATTTTAAAAAAAAAAAAATTAATGGCTATTTTTTATGCTAAGGCAAAGTATATCGTTTAATAGGAGGAACGGGGATGAAGTTAGACATTTATATTGGAATGCTATTATGGTAAAGGAATTGGATGGAAAAAGGGGAGAATTCTTGGGGTTCCGAGAGCTGAAGTTTGGGCTTCTAATCTGGCGGATATTTAAGATTTTTTAACATCTTGCACCTCTTCTATCAATCTTTCAACGATGTGTTTTGGAGTAGGTAAATCTGGCAGATAACTGAAATGTTACGGGGCTGTCACAAAGAGTCAGAACCTTTTGCAACAATCCCGCTTTCTACTATCTATCTCTACTCTCTTTACTCCTTTAAAATAAAACCAGTTCTGTTCATTTCCTCAAGCACATCCTCGACCTCTTCTGAAGAATGGCCAATCACTAGACCAATCATCTTTGTTACCTGATCCTCACCCGGAAAAGATCTAGGATCTAATATGCTTAATGGAATAAACTGATACTTATCTACGAATTTTTCGGCCATTGGAATGGCACTATCAAAGTTGTTGTTCCAATCAAAATTGCAAAGTCGCACTAACTTTTTGCCAAATCTTTTATGAATATCGTTATATAGCAAGAGCCCGCATGTCGATGCATTAAAACGGACATTTAAATCAATAAAATAGTAATGCCCATTATATAATAGAACATCAAAGCCGGCTACACCGACGTATCCCTTTTCGGCTATATTTTTCATGACTTTATAGCCGGTTTTAATGATATCTGCTATGTTTTCGTCATAATCAGTTGTAATCCAGCTACCGCAGAAGCTACCATCATCCGTGACGAGTTGCTCTGATTTGCCAATAAACTCAATTTCACCCTTTTTGTTGGCTATATAATGAATCGAAATATTTTGCTCGTAAGGAATATGCTCCTCGACGATAATTGATGACAAATCACCAAAGCTTTCATCAATTTCTTCTAGCTGCTTTTCCTCATTTATAAGCAAGACTCCGTACCCTCCAGAGGTTGGACGACCATCCCCTGTTTTTAAGACAATTGGCAGTTGCAATTTTTCCTCCATAATTTGCTCCAAGCTCATCATTCTTCGCTTCGGTATATGTTCAGAAGGAACAAGTTCAGGTATATTTCTCTTATCACAAAGATAGGCTAACACTCTAGGGTCAACCCTATACAGCTCAGCTGAAACCTTATCTTCAGGATGTGGGTATTGAAAAATCATCTTTTTATTTTGTTTAGATAGAAGCTTAAGCACATTAATATATTCTTCTTCATTTCGATACGTATAAAGCTCTGGCGGCAATTGAAGCCCTGATTTTCCCAGCAGTCTTAATGCCGATTTTGTAGCACATGCAGCATGACATACAACCGGTGTGTTTCCAACCACACTTAGTTCTCTCCCTGTTAGAGCAGTTAAGCTTAATAAATCTCCTGAATAATGCTGATAATCTTCAGCATATAATTTGGGGTTATAGATGATACCTTCTCCGTAAATGTCTTGAATCGAATAAGCTGGACGGAAATTCATTTGGTGACCTTGCGTAAATGGTACCTTTTTTGCTGCTTCTCCCATATGAAACCCTCCTGTATTCTTGTTTTAGTAGAATAGTTTTTCTATTAACTAGCTTTCAAAACTTTCATTTCAGCATTCTTACTTTCTCTTATCTTTCTTTTCTCTTTTTATTCACCAAAAGAAAAACCCTTAAACCTACTTTATTATTATTTTTTATAAGTGGTCTTTTGAACTAGTTACGATTTAACATTCTTTGAACATGCAAATTAGTATTGTTAAAAAATAAAAAGAGCTGTTTAGTCCAAGGAAATATTAATCCTTGAAACAGCCCTTTTTAGAAAACTATCCACTTAATTTTTCAATCGTTTTTGCAAGTAGTGCTGTAAATTTAGGGAACGTTTTTAAGTCTGTATACTCGTCTTTTTCACTATGAGAAAATTCTCCCATTGGACCCATTCCGTCTACAGTTGGAATACCTTCAATTGCCGTAAAGGAGGCATCAGATCCGCCGCCTGAGCTTACCTCACGGATAGATATATCAATTTCCGCAGCTACTTCTTGAATAACATTAATTAGCTGCTCTGTCTCGTTTGTTTTCTGCATAGGTGGTCGACTAATATCACCCTTTAATTTGGTACTGGTTCCTGAAACATGCTCCTTCTGAGAGATTTCAGTTATCTTCCTGACAATCTCTGCCGCCTGTTGTTCATTCTTATAACGCACATCAATTTCAGCTTTTGCAGCAGAAGGGATCGTATTTGTAGAGGTTCCGCCATGAACATATCCTACGTTTACAGATATTCCTTCCTCATAGTCGTTCAACTCTTGAAGCTTGAGAATTTTATGGGAGATTTCCTCAATCGCACTTCTTCCCCGTTCAGGCTCTACTCCGGCATGAGCACTCTTCCCCTTCACAACAAGCGTGAAATGACCAACCCCTTTTCGCTCTGTCACAATCCCTCCATTTGGGCGGGAGCATTCTACTACTATTGAATACTGTTTGTTTTCAGCAACCTGTTTAATCAACGGCTTTGAGGCAGGTGATCCGATTTCTTCGTCACTGTTAAAAATAATATGCACATTTTTGTATGCGTCAGATCCCGCTTCTTTTAATGCCTTTAATGCGTATAATACCTGAACATGACTCGCTTTTTCATCATTAACACCAGGACCAAAGGCTTTATTTCCTATCACATTAAACGGACGTTTTTTAGCTTCCCCCTTAGGAAAAACAGTGTCCATATGTGCAATGATCATAATTTTCGGATCACTGTCACTTAAAGCTTTTATTTCCAAATGGTTACCTAGCTTTTGTTCAGGATGGACCTTAACTTCCATTCCTATCTCCTCAAATTTCTCTATTAAAATTTCTCCTACAGCATCTACTCCTTCTTTATTGTATGTTCCGCTGTCTGTATTCACGAGAATCTCCAAAAGCTCAATGATTTCATGTTTTTTAGATTCCAAATACGTTTCGATCATTTTACTCTCCTTACTTTTACTAGTTTGTAGATTCATTACCCGTCATATTCTGCGAAATAAACATTTTCTAGTCCAATCTCTTAAACAAAAAAGGAATAATAGATGCATTTGCGATCTATTATTCCTTCATTGTCTAAAAAACTATTTATCTCGTCTTGGATTGTTACGAGAATTCGTTGGGTTGTTCAGATCCTTCAGGTTTCTATCTTGAAATAAATTTGTATCACTCGTTTTTATGTTCGGTTGTTCTCGACGTTCCTTCCATTCTTTTGGATCAGGGCTATGAATGGTCGTTTGCTCCATTTTATTGCTTAATTTGTTTAATGTTCGACCAGCCGCTTCTCTTCCACCTAATCCGAAGGCTAAACCAAATGCAAGTGTGAATCCGCCCAGGATTAAGATGAATGCAGCATTCACAATTGTACTTGCTACCCCTAATTGATTAAGGGCCATAAAGAAAGCTAATGTAATGATGGTATATTTAGCGATATTACCAAGTAACTTACCTTCTGTTTCTTGTCTCACCATGCTTTTAACAACACGTTTGACAAGATCACCCGCATAAAATCCAATTCCAAGAATTAGAATAGCAGTTAACACCATTGGAATATAAGCTAATACAACCGTTAAGATAGAAACTAAGCTTTCAAGATTAACAAGCTGTAAGGCTTCGATTGTAAATAACAGAACGACTACAATCTGTGCTGCCAAACCGACAAGCTCAGAAATGGTAAACGTTTGATTGCTCTTTTGTAGTGACCCTAGTCCCATTTTAGAAAGGATGCTGTTAAACCCAACTCGCTCTAACAATGAAGTGATGGCTGTTTTGATCCATTTTCCGACCCATAAACCTACTGCAACAAGCAGAATCGCTACAATAATGTTTGGAATCATGTCCATGATTTGGCCAAGCATTCCAACCGCTGGTGCTGAAATACCATCAATATCTAATGTTTCAAGCGCTGAGATGACAACCGGGATTAAAATAAAAACATAAACAATTGTCCCAATCAGCTGAGAAATCGAATTTTTATCAAGTGCCTTCTCAGCACCTAATTTAGCTGCTAGACGATCTGTTCCAATACTTCGCAGGAAGTTCACGAGAATTTCCTTTACGATCTTCGCTACTAACCATCCAATAAATAGAATGACCGCAGCACCTATAATATTTGGAATAAAGGCAAAGAACCCATTCAACATGCCTTCAAGAGGCTCTGAAATTGCCTCAATTCCCAGGGCTGCAAGGACAGCCGGCAAGAAAAGAAGCAGTGTTAAATAAAAGACTGCTTTAGAAGCAGAGAGTACTGCATGATTAGCTTGATTGCTGTCACCTGTTAGCTTCCATCGTGATAAAAAGCCTAGAAAACGTTGATTTCCCCCCGCCTTCTTAACTAAAAACGACAATCCTGATGCAATCAACCAAGCAACAACAGCAATAAGGGCCGCTTTTAATAAATTTGGTATCCCAGCGACAATGACGCCTAGTGCTTGTGAGATTGGCTGCGCAACATATGGCAGGCTAAGCATGTTTAAAAATACAACAAATGCTACAGCCATTATGATCCAAAAAACGATCTTACTAATAATACTTTCAGATGAATAGTTAAAGGACTTAGATGTACCTTGGTCTCTATCAGAATCTGGTCTCATCCACCGTGCCATTTTATTATCAAAGTCTGTACGATGCAAAGCAGCTTTTACCGCCTTTGCAATAAGTGATGCAACAATCCATCCTATCAAAAGGACGAGAAGCGCAAGCACTAAATCTGGTAATCTACCTAAATAAGCCATCCAGGAATCTCTTACTCCGTTGTAATCCATCATATACTGCCTCCTTTAAAAACTCCGATTAAGTGTTGTAATTGTTTCATAGTTCACATTCCCAAAGAACAGGGTAGTTAAACAGCAAATATCTTTTGTTTAGAGTAACTAGGATTTAGATTATAAAAAACTTTAATAGGGTTTGAAGCGCATAAAACAATCTACCTCAAGGACTTGGAAAATAAATCGGTAAGTGCAAAAAGATGGTCATTATATCCAGTTTTATTTGGAAATCATATTCCATTTAATGGCCTAATTGATGAAAAATTTGTACTAATTCCTAAGCAAGCTGTCGATCTTTCTGGTAGTTTGATCATAAGTTCAAACACAACATAAAAAACGCCTCAAATCCTTTCATACCATGGATTTAAAACGTTTCATTTACATCTGATTGGATTGAATTATACAATTTTTACGGGTAATTAATTCCATCGTAAATTATCGTAAAAGAATTGTTTTGGTATAATCCGTAAAATCAAGTATATGTCTTCAACGATTTTAACACCGACCAATAATGTTGTCATTGCTAAAATCATCATTTTCTTTATACCTGTTACCTCTATTAAAGCAGCCATAAAAGGACCAGATATTCCGTATAGAAGAAGACTTATCGCAAAAGCAAATGAGATTGTAGAGCGATCCCATCCAAATTCAGCTTCAAACGGAACGATGAAGACTCCTGATGATGACCGTATAATACTTGCTATTAGAATGGATAAAAAAGTGACTAATAAAATAACCCAACTATAATGAAAACGTTTCAAGCCTTCACCCCGCTATCATGTAAATAAAAAAATGATTAAAGCTTTCTTTAAATCTCAATTTTTAATTCAGCTACTGAATATAGAACTGCACTTCCAGCCATCTTCACTCGTGTATCTTCATGCTTACAATAAAGCGTTCCACCTCTACTTGATAATTGTCTAGCCACCATTTCTTTTTTTCCTAATCTTTTTGCCCAAAATGGAATTAAACTACAATGCAAGGAACCTGTTACTGGATCTTCGTTTACTTTCAACTTAGGGAAAAACGCCCTGGAAACAAAATCGAATTCACTGCCTCTGGCTGTCACACAAACACCCAATCCTTCTGGTAATCTTTCTAATTGGGCAAAGTCAGGACTTACGTTTTTCACATCTTCCTCGGAATCTAGTACAAAAACAAGATCTCTATTTAAGTATGTCTCTTTTGGTACGATCCCTAAAGAACTAATCATTTCATCAGTAACAGAAATTTCTTCTGAAGGAACAGAAGGGAAATCCAGTTCATACAAGTCATCTTGTTTAGTTACAGTTAACTCTCCACTAATTGTATTAAACTTGACGGTTTCCAATTGCTTTTCATAATAATTTAGAATGATAAATGCCGTTGCTAACGTGGCGTGCCCACAAAGGTTAATCTCTCCTCCAGGTGTAAACCATCTCAGTCCATAATGTGCTCCTTCATTTACTGCAAAAGCTGATTCCGATAGGTTATTTTCAATCGCTATTTTTTGCATGAGTTCATCTGAAATCCAATCAATCATGATACATACTCCTGCTGGATTTCCTTCAAAAACCTTTTCTGCAAAAGCATCGACTACAAAATATTTCATCTCATTTTCCTCCAGTGTTATAATGTGCCTAATAATTTAATGATAGTTTACATCCGTTTGTGTATAACACTCAACACCTATGTATAACACTTAAAGGAGATTAACCCATGCACATTGAAATTCAACGTAATGCTGACATTTCATTAACGAAGCAAATATACCATTCAATTCTCGATCATATCCGTTCAGATCTCTTAGAAGATGATTTACAATTACCTTCTGTACGCGAGCTCTCAAAACAGCTTGGAGTAAGTTTAGTTACTGTAGTAAAGGCCTATCAAAAGCTAGAACATGATGGTTTTATTACATCTGTTCAAGGAAAAGGAACGTTTATAAGAAAGACAAAAATCGAAGAGGCAGAAAAAAAAGAAGGAACACTTTTATACGATTGGCAACTTTCCGTTCAAGATTATTTACCTAGATCTCAATTTGCTCGTTTTCATCAAGTTCCTGAAAAGATTCATCTTTCATCTAATATGATTGACCCTGGACTTCTACCCAATCGATATTTAGTGCAAGAGATTCATAGGATGTTTTCTGAAGACCCAAAAGTTCTCTCACAGTATGGAGAGATCCAAGGCGATAGAGCGCTTAGACAGGCAATGGTTGAGTATTTACAAAGGATGGACGTGCCAACTTCCCCTGATAATATTTTAGTTACAAGTGGTTCACAACAAGGAATAGACTTAGTTGCTCGTACATTCGTTGGACCAGGTGATGTGGTAGTCATGGAAGCTCCGACTTATCCAGGGGCTATTGATGTGTTTCGTGGGAGAGGTGCAACAATCCTTACCGTACCTGTTGACAGTGATGGGATGCGAATAGAATTGCTTCAGAATTTGTGTGATAAATATAAACCAAAAATAATTTATACTGTCCCTACGTTTCACAATCCAACAGGTGCTGTAATGTCCTTAAAACGCCGCAGACAAATTCTCGAATTAGCTAGAAGTATCCAGTGTTTAGTAATTGAGGATGATCCATGTAGTGAAATTTATTTTTAAAAAAAACCTCCTGCATCAATGAAAAGTCTGGACCAAGACGGTCATGTCATTTACTTGAAAGGTTTAAGCAAAATTTTAGCGCCAGGTTGTAGAATTGGTATATTAGCTGCTTCTGGTTCTATATTCAAACGTCTATTAGCTGCAAAGGCTAACACCGACTTAGGCAGTCCTTTACTTACACAAAAAGCCATCATTCCATTTATTACTTCAAAAAGAATGATGGATCATCTAAAAAAATTAAGAACAGCTCTAAAGATAAGGCGCGATCTTGTTCTAGAGATTCTGTCACAACAATCACCTGAAGAGGTATCTTGGTTTATTCCAAAGGGGGGATTAAATGTTTGGCTCACTCTTCCTTCTTGGATTAACACTGATCACCTCTTAATAGAAGCTAAAAAAGAACAAATCACTTTTTTACCTGGGTCAGCTTGTTACCCTACAGAGCAAGAAAATCATCATTTACGATTAAGCTTTTCTTATATGAATGAACAACAATTAACACAAGGCGTGACAACAATTTGTAACCTTCTTCAATCCGCAATTGCGTTAAAAATAAATCAGGATAGCTCACCACATTTTTGATTAAAGTTCAAAATTATTTGATTTGGAGCTAAAAAATAAAACCCCATTTTCTATTAAATGGGGTTCAGTATTTCTCATCAAGTGTATTGCTGTGTTTATTTAATAAACTGGCCCATCTGAGAAAGATAGAGTCTGATTCAAATCATATTTGGACTGTGTTAAAAATTGAAATCATGTCCTTTATTTTCTTTAAAATATGATGTATTTGCATAGAATCAGTATTTTGAACCTTAACACGTAGTCAACTATCCCTCAAGACGTGTTAATAAATAACACTTATCATTATGATAAGAGATACGGGGCATATAGGGAAAGGCAGAGAAAGACGTTAAGAAGGCTTTAATGCGGAAAGAATGAAAGGTTTGAGTGTGAAGGATATAGTTAAAATAACTGCGTTCCACAATCACAATTTATGCAAATATGAAATTAAGCTCTAACATAATTCTTGCTAGAAAAAAAGTTCTGTATTCTGACCTATTTGTGATCATATCTTTCGGTTTACTCATTTATAATTCTTTATTAGTTTCTAAAAGCTACCGTAATTATCTACTTGTTATGAAAAAAGAATTAATTCTTTAATTCCTTTTTGTTTGTAAGTTGATCTTTATCAAGCGTTCCAGGTGGTTGTTCTAACCATTCATTACTAATCATAATGTCAGCTCCATCTTTGGCATATTGTGCAACCTCAAGGGATAAGCGTTCATAATTAAAAATAAGATCACTTCTTTGACTTGCAGCAGCTGCTGTTGCATAATTACCTGTTCCGGCTGTACTCATGAACCCCATATGATAAAGTGTCAACTTATCGGAAAATGGTGGTGTGGTTGAATCAGTAATAGCAATATCCGACGATACAGGCGGCTGTATATTGTTATTTAGAAGTATTTTCGAAAACACTTGAACGTGTTTTTTTGAAATGTCTCTTCCCCTTAACATCCATTTTTGAATATTTTCTCTTGGTGATATTTGAGCAAAACTTTGTGCAAGTTTACTTCCCATAATATTTGTTTGAATATTCATAAACAAGTGGGATATTTCAACTGCATTTAATGGTCTTTGTTTGCTAAATAGAGAAAAACCACTTAAATATTTTTTACTGTCTACATAGTCTGTGTTTGTTGGATAAGCAATATATGGCGCTTTAATAAATAATCCTTTAGAAAGAAGAACTTTTGAGCTGCGCTCAAACAATTCCGATGTTTCTGAAAGACCTTCTCTATAATAGGCTCGCATATCATCTCTAGCACTCATAGCAACAAATCCACTGTATCCGAGTAAACCAAGCTTAGCCATATGATTTATATAGACTAGCATAAATGGATCCGTAAAGAGACTGGGAGCATTTAAATTCACATCACTATTAGTAAACCCTGTCGGTGTTGGAATTTGTTCTTCTTGGAATATGGTTGTTAATTTTTTTATATGTGTAGATGAAAGGTCAAAAGCATATTGAACGACCGCTTTTATTTCTACATCTTCTACAGTTTTTAAAAAGTAACCTAAAACACATTTGGACATACTATCATTCATATAGCCAGCCCAGATAGAAGCTATTTCAGCTGAAGTAAGTTGAATGTGATGTTCAGTCACATTGCTTCATCTCCAAATTTTCATGGTATAGTTATATTCTTTGTAAATAACTATAAATTATGACAAATTCAAAGGAATATATTTCTCCAAGTTAATTTAATAACTTGTTCAATTGACCTTATTAGGTTTTTAAGTCAAGAAAAATCCTTTTAAAAATTACCCCAATTCCATGCCTCTACATAGCAATGACCGAAACCCGAAAAAGCTATGCTCCATATTAATATTACTTTTAGATCTTCAATTATCTACCTTTTTAAAGAGATTTTAAGCACTTAATCAAATACTAGTTTTCTCTATCCGCTGCTTTTGGTGCTTGTTCAAACCAGCCTTTCTCAATCATGATTTTTGTTGCATCTTGAACAAAAGTTAGAATTTTCATTAATGATTTAGTATACATTAGCGCTATGTCATGCCTTCCATTTACTGCTGTAGAATTTCCAAATGCCCTTATTTTTATTGAAAACATATCGATCTTATGAAATAACATTAACTTATCAGAAAAAGGAGAAAAAGTAGATGTTGTAACTAAATCGTCCAGAAAAGATGGTGAAGGCAAATTTTCTTTATGTAGCATTTGCATATAACGTTCAATATTTGTAGATGTCCTATCTCTACCTCTTTCAAACAATTCCCTAATCTTTTCATCCTTTGCGACTTGTGCAAATGCCATAATTAGTGCTTTACTCGTTACATTATTCTCAATATTATCGTAAAGGTGGGTAATTTCTAAAGCGTGTAGCGGTCGTACATGTCCAAAGTAGCCGTTTAAGAAATCCTCATGAACAAATTCCACATTTTCTGGAACTGGAATAAATGGTGGCTTGCTGATAAGCCCTTTATTCATTAATATTTCTTTGGTTTGGTCCATTAAATCCATTGAAGAATCCATACAATATCTAAAAAATTCTTTTACATCCTTTCTATAAACAAGAGGTATGGCTACATTATAAATACTCATTCCTGCTTTTGTAACATACTTCAAGTAATGAACATAAAATTCATCTTCAAATAACCTTGGAGCACCTAAATTTACGTCCTCTTTAGTAAACCCTTTCGGAATAGGGAAATTTTCTTTTATAAAAATTGCTTCAATTGTTTCCATAAAATCTACACTTAATTTTAATGCATTTTCTAATAAAATTTTAATATCATCATCATCAACGTGTTGAAGATAATAGCTTAAAATGCATTTTCCCATGCTGTTCCCCATATATGTAGCCCAAAGTTTACCCATTTCTGCTGAAGTTAGTTTTTCTGAAGTGTTTGTTTTATTTGAACCAACTTTAATTGGTTTAATAGTTTTCATGGTATCTTCCTTCATTCTTTTTTGCTTAGTATGTTCCCCCATTTAAAATCACATTCAGATTTTTTCAATATACATATGACAGGTATTCCTCGATCAACAATTTATGCAAAAATTAAAGAACAAGGTCTAAACAAATAAAGCGACAACCAATAATGGTAGTCGCTTTTCTTTTTCATGTATATCCAGATTCATTTTATTAAACAAAAGCACCAATTGTTGAAATATGAATGTTTCTACATATTTTTTTTGCTCTTCTGTAAAATTTTAGATTCTCCTGTACGCTCCCATTCTTCTACGGTTTCATATGCTTTTTCAGGAGAATATCCTTTTCCAACAAGAACTCCCATTAGAATAAATTCTTGAAGAATGTGTGTCATATTAATTCCTCTTTTAACGTCTTCCAAGCCTTCTTTTACCAAAAATTCCGTATATCTTAACCAGTCATCTGGAGTCCTTCCAAAAACTACTGTATTTCCATTTTCATTACCATAGCTTTCTTCTGCAGCCATTGCATCTGCTTTAGTTCTATGAACAGTACCAAATGGGTGATTTGGTGGGGCATATATCGAGTATAGTTTTAAAGGGACATTTCCTGTATTTTTTACATTGTGCCACATTCCAGCCGGGATCATAATAGCAGAGTCATCAAAAATTCTTCTTTGAAAATTTAAATTATCTCTACCTTTGCCCATTTGTACAATTCCCTGACCTTGTTCGACTCTTAAGAATTGATCTACGTTAGGGTGCATTTCTAAACCTATATCTTCACCCATATTGAGACTCATTAATGTAACTTGCAAATGATTACCTGTCCATATTGCTGTTCGATACGTATTGTTTTGCTTAGTGGCTTCATTAATATTAATAACAAATGGGTTTGCTCCATAATCTTTTAACATAATCCTATTATGACCATAAGATGACCGATACGAACCAAATCCCTCATTATGATCAGTCCAATAATCTGTAGAATTTCTGTAAGTATACATTGGTACATTCACATAATAAGGATATTGATACATATAAGGTGCACAGTACATTTTCCTCAATCCCTTCAAATTAATTAATTATAATTTTCTAATTATCCTATGTAATGTAGGAGAGGAGTGTACTTAACTGATTTCAATAAAAAAGGAGCTTTATTACAACCCTTTTAATTATTACACCGTTAGCAAAATTTCAAATTATTTATTATTAGATGATCCACTATAGGCCAACGCCCAGCCATAAAAATACGGTTCAATATACTTGAACCGTATCCTGATTTATTAATCCTATAAAATTAAGGAACTCAATCCCTTCTAAAATCAGGCACACTTGAGTAATATTTTTCAAATGATATCAAGCCAAATTTTTAAAGCTGTTCCAAAAATTAATAAGGCTAAAATAACTTGCAGAATCTTTGTATTCACCTTTTTCCCTGCCATAGCTCCCAATGGTGATGCAATTAAACTTGCAATAACCATAATAGCTGCTGGACCGTAATCAACTTGCCCTGTCGTTATTTTTCCAACAGTTGCACCAATTGAAGAAATAAAAGTGATAGCTAGGGATGAAGCGATCGTCATACGGGTTGGGATTTTTAGTACAACTAACATGATTGGTACTAGTAAAAATGCTCCTGCTGCACCGACAATCCCTGCACCTACACCAACGATTAAAGCTAGTATAGCTGCAAGCCATTTGTTAAATTTCACTTGATCTAGTGGAATGTCGTCAATTCCCTTTTTAGGAATAAACATCATTACTGCTGCAATTAAAGCTAAAATTCCATAGATTAGATTAATGCCACCATCAGACATTAGTTTTGAACCATATCCTCCAATAAAACTACCTATTAGAATGCTAATTCCCATATACCCAATCAATGTTTTATTTAAATATCCACCCTTTCGATATGCCCAAACACCACCGATTGTCGCAAAGAACACCTGGACGGCACTTATTCCAGAAACTTCGTGTGCACTAAATGCCGCTATACCAAATAGAGGTGGAATATACAATAGCATTGGATATTTGATAATAGAACCGCCAATTCCTAGCATTCCTGAAATATATGAACCTATAAATCCAATTAAAAAGATTGTTATAATAAACCCTAATTCCATGTTTATTACCTCCTATTTAGAAAAGGGAACCTGCACTCGGTTCCCTTTATTTTTCAGCCCTTTTTTATCCAAAACTTCATTGCTTTTTTTGTTTTTACGATTGGCATTGGACATGCTAATCCTTTTGCATCTAATACTTTTATTGCTTCCATCTCAATTACCCCCTAAAAATTTATATATAGTTAGCGAACCGCACAACGGTTAGGTCCAATTTCCATTTCTCGTTGCTTTTCTTCATCTGGAGTGATTTTCCCCATATTTGTTTCACGAATTTCTTGATATGCATTTGGTTGCGGTGGTAAATTTTCTGTAACAAGTTTTCTAAATTCATTTTCATCTACAATGTTTAAACCATGATTTTCCGCAAATAAAGTACCTAATTTTTCTGCTACACTTCCATCTTCATTCAACTCATCAATGATCATAAAATGAGCAGGTAAAACTATTAAGTCCTCTGACAGTTCTCTATAGCGTTTATATAAACTCTCTCTTAAATCTGCAACCCAATCTTCAGCCATCCCTGCTAGATCTGGTCTTCCTATTGAATCTATAAAGAGAATATCTCCTGTTAATAAGTATGAAGAATCAACAACAAATGAAGTTGAACCAATTGTGTGACCTGGTGAGTATAATGCATGAATATCAATGTCTGTATTTCCAATTGTTACGGTATTGCCACCTTCTAGTGGACTATATTCAAACGATACTTCTGTTGCATCCTTTGGCGGCAACCAGTATGTTGCACCTGTATGAGCAGCAATCACTCTACCACCTGAAATATGGTCAGCGTGAAGGTGAGTATCGAATACATGAGTAATGTTTGCCCCTATTTTTTGTGCAAAGTTTAGATAAGTAGAAGTCATTCGAGTTGCATCAATAATTGCCGCTTCTCCATTTGAAACCACCATGTATGATAAACAGCCCTTACCAATACGTACAAACTGATAAATTTCCCCGCCTTCTTTAAAATCGCCAATTTTCACAGGCTCTAAGTGTTCACTCCATGTCTTCATTCCGCCTTCTAAGTAAGAAACATCTAAACCTTGTTCAGAAAGCATTTCAGCTACCATGACAGAAGAGCCTTCTTTCGCACACACAACTAATACTTCTTTATCAGATGGAATCTTTTCTAAAATTTCTTCAACACCATCTAGCAATTCAAAATATGGGATATTTAGATAAGCAAAATTTTCTCCTTCTATCTTCCAGTCTTGAAAATCTCCTTCATTACGAACATCAAGAATAAATAATGCTTCTTTATTAAATACCTTTCTTGTTACTTTTTTTGAAGTCATAGCTTTAACAGTCATCCTAATTACCCCCTATGGTATATTTGAGTTTAAAAAAATAATTGGTATTTAGAAAGTAAGTGGTACTTCCACATCACTTGCAAATTCTAAAAATGTTACAGCTCCGCCAACTTCTATTCCTTCAATAATATAGATTTCTTCCTTACTTATTTATGTGGACGTTATTCCTGACCAAGCAATCATACCCGGTACAACATTATTTACTTTCGTAAAACCCTTTTCAGCTAATTTTTGAGACGCGAGATCACTACGACTTCCAGTTCGACACACTACATAAATTTCATCATCTTTATCCAATTCACTTACACGCTCATCCAATTCGCCTAACGGAATCGAAATCGCGTTTGGAATATGGTTAAATGCATATTCGGCAGATTCCCTTACATCTAACACAACAATGTTTGCTCTAGCTTCTAATTTTTTCTCAAGTTCTTCGTTACTTGTTACATATGGATGTTTTCTTTCAACAGTTTCTTCATTTGAAGATTTACGTAGGTAATGCTTAAGAACATCGTCTTCTTCAAGTGTACCTAAATATTGATGACCAGAGCTTTTTGCCCAAGCTTGAATATCAGCCTTTGAACCTTTATCTGTTGCTTGAACCTCTAAAACCTGCCCTGCTTCGATTTCATTCATCGCTTTCTTTGTTCTGACAATTGGCATTGGGCACGCTAATCCTTTCGCATCCACTAATAAATCTGTTTTTAATGAGTTCATTATAAAGATCCTCCTAATTACCCATTGGGGTATAATTATTTTTAAAAAAAATTAGTTTGTTTCGCCTTCCCAGTCAAGCATTCCACCAGTCATATTAATTACATTGTACCCATGGCTTTCAAGAAATTGGTAAGCACGACCACTTCTTGCACCAGAACGACAAACCATGATATATTCTTTTGATTTATTTAGTTCATTCATTCGAAATTCTAATAATCCTAATGGAATGTGAAAGGCACCAGGAATCTTCCCAGCTTCTACCTCTTCCACTTCTCTCACGTCAATGATGTTTACACTTTGACCTTGAATTAACATGTTTTCTACTTCTTTTGCCGTAAATTGTTTCATTTTTAATAGCCTCCTTTTATCTCCAAGCGCCCATACCGCCCTTTACATTTGTCACATTTGTATAACCTAATTTTTTCAGTATTTTACTAGCCTTTTGACTTCTCATGCCACTTTGACAAATCACAACGACTTCTTTGTCTTTTGATAATGCCTTCTCAGCTTTCTGGCCGAGTTCATGAAGTGGAATATTTTTAAATTCTTTAATACGATTCCCTTTAAATTCACTAGGCGTTCTGACATCTATAAATTGCTTATTCTTATCTTTTAGTTCATTTTTCAATTCAACTGTTGAGATATGTCTTATACCTTTAACTGGAATGATTCGGTTCAGAATGAGAAAAATGAAAAGGGCAATAACTAAATAGTTAATGTATTCCATATATATCCTCCTTAAATACTTAGGGGAGTATCCCCCTATTTAACTTACTTAGATGAATAAATTCACGTTTCCATCTTCTGCATCTGCAAGGTATGCAGCAACACCTGCATACTCAATATTATTTAAAAGTTCTTCTTCTTGAAGACCGAGTAAATCCATTGTCATCGTACATGCTACTAATTTCACATCTTGTTCTTGTGCCATTTCAATTAAATTCGAAAGAGGCAAGGCATTGTGCTTCTTCATAACATCTTTGATCATTTTTGGACCGAAACCAGCAAAGTTCATTTTTGACAATCCCATTTTTTCTGCCCCTCTAGGCATCATTTTGCCGAACATCTTTTCCATAAAACCTTTCTTCACTTGAATATTTTCATCTTTACGCAGAGCATTTAATCCCCAAAATGTGTGAAAGATCGTTACTTCATGATCATAGGCAGCTGCACCGTTCGCAATTATATAAGCAGCCATTGCCTTATCATATTCACCACTGAATAATACAATCGTTGTCTTCTTCTTGTCTGTCACAGTAGTTCCTCCTCTATTTACCCCTACAGGTATATAATTCATTAAATTTTTTACCCTTTTTTAATCCAGAATTTTAGTATTTGATCTTCTTCCTCATGTTTTAAAAATTCATGACCACCTGATCTAGCCCAAGCAGTTAAATCATTTTTTGCACCCTTATCAGTAACATGAATTTCTAATACTTGACCCGATTCTAACTCATTCATTGCTTTTTTTGTTTTAACAATTGGCATTGGACATGCTAAACCTTTTGCATCTAAAACTTTATCAATATTCATTGATTAATCCTCCTAATCTTAATTACCTCTACCCCTACGGGTATATATTAGTATAAATGAAAGAGGGTGTCAACCCTTTGATTATCTACTCTTAACAAGTAAATTCACTGCTTCTTTCACTAATTCTTCTGTACTGTGTTCTCCAGTTTCCTCAGCATTACGAACACATTCTACTAAATTGGAACTGACAACAACACCGATTGTTCGATCAATTCCAGTTCTTGCTGCAGACAACTGTGTGATGACTTCCTTACAATCTTTTCCTTCTTCCATCATTCTTAAAATACCTCTAAGTTGTCCCTCAATACGCTTTACTCTATTTTTCATTTGATCATTATACTCCATCTTCAATTCCTCCTTTAACAATAACTTTCTGTACTTATTTGTTTTTCATTTACTATTTTCTTTTGGGAAGGAATTGTATATCCAATAACCTTAAAGCCCTTTTTACGAAGGATTCGAACCCCAACATTTCTTTCCATACAATTTGAGGCAACGACTACTAGGTCATTATTGGGAATTTCACTGTAGTATCTTTTAAGGTATGCAATTGGAATATTGATTCCTGGATATACCGGATCCTTATAGGCTTCGTTATAATCCCTTATATCAATAGCAAAATGATTATTTATCTCAATCTCTTTCTTATCAATAACATGTAATCCATAAATGGGATAATACCTTATAAATAAGAAATGGTTGATACTTATTAGCACAAATAAATAGAATATTACCATGTGAAAGGCTCCTCCCTAATTTGTAGCAAAAGGAACAACTTACATGATTCATAATATACCGTGTAGGGTATATTGTCAACATCCTCTTAATTTCTTTTTTATAAGCAACTTTATAAGAAAAAACAAACCACAAATCTTTAATACTTCGTGCACAATATAAATTTTCATAAATCACTCTGTTACATTCTTATATGTACATACATAATAACCCCTAAGTAAAAATACAATGAAAGATTGGAATGATTGATTTTTTTAACTTAGAATGCTTTTATTAATACAATTAATTAATCTTAGCTCAATATCATTAGCAAGCTTTTTTACTTCCTCATTGTTTACTAAATTTATTAAAGCAGTAGGTCTTGGCATTCCAATTTTCGTTTTGCCATTGTCACTATAAACAACAATTTTACATGGCAGAAAATAACCAACTAATAAATTTTCTTTCAATACTCTCTCGGCTTCATACGGGTTACACACTTCTAAAACTAGATAGTCTGATTCAAACTCCAGTCCTTTCTCTTGTAGCTTTTCTTTAATATCAAACATCCATAATACCCCAAACTTTTCTTCCTTTAGACTTAATTCCAGACTAGATATTGCTTCCTTTATACTATTATTTGTTGCTACAGTATAATCAAACATTTGCTACATTCCCTTCTTTTGAACATTTTCATTTAAATTAATTTACCCAAATGGACCCAGAAGTAACAAGTTATTGTTTTAACTGCTATAAAACTCTAAATTTGCAACAAATAAAAAGCACTATCTTGGCATTTTAAATCAGGTGATTCCCGATAAAGCAAATTCTGAAAAATGAAGGTATATTATGCTGATTGCTCATTAAATAATATCTAATCACAAGAAAAGCCGAGGCCCTGATAGGGAAGGGAAGCTCGTCTTTTAATTTGTGAAACATTGTACTTAAACTCCCTCAGTTTCAACAGGAATGCGTCGAGGAGTTCACTAGAATGGGATCATATCAACTTATGGGAAGGAAAAACACATGTAAAACAAGCATTAATTCATACAAAACAGGGTTACATTTTCAAGTCACCCAAAACTAAAAAGTCCATAAGAACAATGAACACGCTACAAAAGAATTAAAAACAATGAAAGGTTGGCTATAGGAGATAAATGGGAAGGTAGAAATCGTTACTTGTTATTCAAGTACTCTGTTATATATAAAAAACCTTGATAATCAAGGATTACCAAGGGCCTGTTATGATGATCCGAGAAAGATTTGAATCCCCCGACCCCTACCCTGTCAAAATTGGGTGGGAAATTAATAGAGTTAAATGTAATAGGATCGAGTTAAATAAGTATTGATAAATCAACGTTTTTGGCTAGTGACTGTAAAATGAGTTAATAAAATTCAATGAAATAAATTAAGTCTGTGCAAATTTTTGTGCAATATTAGAGTATTGGTCTAGCTAAGGATATCAAGCTCTTGTACCAAAAAGCGCCTAGATCGTATTTTAAGGTCAATAGGAACATTCCAGGATGACCTATTTCTCATCCGAGTCCAACATCAACTTAAAAGCTGACTTTTTCTCGTACGAAGGTCGGTTTATCTACATGATTAATTTTTGGAATTATCTATTTAGTTTGATTGAGAGTTTGCATTTACAATGTGTGTAAGTGCCTCTTTGATTGGCGTAACTGGGCGACCAAGAACTTTTTCAAAATCATTGCTTTCAATTTCAAGTGAACCATTTCGAATGCTTTCTTAAATTCCTACTACAATCGGAATGACAAATTCAGGTAAACCTAAGCCTTTCATTATTTCGGCATATTCTTCGTCACCAACTTGTTGTACAGGTATTTCTTTGCCTAATACAGCACCAATAGCCGTCACTAATTCTTCTTGAGTTAAAAGAGGGCCAGAAAGTTCATAAACTGTATTTTCGTTCCCTTCACCTAAAAGAACTGCTGCTGCTGCATCTGCATAATCTTGTTGTAGTGCCCAGCCAACTTTACCAGCTCCAGCAGAAGTTACCCATGGAGCTCCTGCCATAGCACCTTGAATGCTATCAATTTCATTTTCCAAATACCAATTATTACGTAAGAAAGAATATGGGATACCCGTCTTCAAGATGGCTGCTTCTGTCGAGACATGAGGAGGAGCCATTAAATTTTTGCTTTCTGTTGCATTTGCGATACTCGTGTATGCAATAAATTTTATCCCTGCACGTTCAGCTGCTTGCACTGCATTTGTATGTTGACGAATTCTTGTATCATTATCACCATCTGCAGAAATAATTAATAAACGATCAATCCCTTTAAAAGCATCATCTAATGTTTCTGGATGGTCAAAATCACCTTTTCGAATCTCTACTCCTCGAGCTCGAAGTCCTTCTGCTTTCTCAGGATTTCGAACACTCACCGCCAGCTCACTCGCAGGTATGGATGTTAATAATGACTCCACAACCTTAGATCCTAATTTTCCAGTTGCTCCTGTAACTAATATTTTCATTTATATTCCTCCAGTTCGGTTTCGATTGTAACAAATTCGGTTACATGTATTTATTTTAGTTACAGGTAATCATTTTGTCAACAGGTTAGATATCATATATTATTTTCATCGAAATTTGGTATAATAGACTTGTAATCAAATTAATTACACTTATAAATTAGTAAATAGATTTGTTCACAAGGGTGGTGACTGAACATGTCCATCAGCAGCCGATTCGCTGTCGGTATTCATATATTAGCTTTAATTGAATTAAATAAAGAAGGGATAACGTCTTCTGAATTTTTAGCATCCAGTGTAAACACAAACTCAGCAGTGATCAGAAAACTCATGGGAATGTTAAAAAATGCTGGTTTAATAGAGGTAAAACCAGGTATTGCAGGGGCTAAACTCTCAAAAAAATTATATGATATTACACTGTTTGACGTTTATAAAGCAGTGAATGTAGTACAGGAAAAAGAGCTATTTAGCGTCCATGAAAATCCAAATCCAAAATGTCCTGTAGGTAGGAACATCCAGAATACAATCGAACCATTGTTCACATCAGCTCAGTTAGCTATGGAGAAGGTGTTGAGGAGCGTAACACTAGAGGATGTTGTGAAGGATATTGCTACAATTGAGAATAACTAGTAAAAGGGCATTCCAAAAATGGGATGTCTTTTTTAGCCGAGAGTTTGACCTAGAATTTGAGCAAGAATTCCTTTAAATATTCCCCGCATCCACCTAGTTTGGTCCATGATAGCACTCTTTTATATATGATAATCCTCAACTAATACTTACCTAAGTACAATATATAGCCCCACAAATAGCAGTGAAAAAAAATGACCACTCCTTAAATAGAATTTAATCTTGTTAGATTTCCTTTTGTTTTTTTACTGTAGTTAGATTCTATATTTTTTGCTGTGAATATCGTTCTAGTAATGCAGATATGGCTAACATAATAATAAGTATTACTGCAAATGTCAAAGATATTTCTCCTTTCACATATTTCAAAGTCTCCATTGTGTCTTGAAAAACCGCCAGAAATTAATTCCTGGCAGTCTTAGATGTAAAAATTAATTTGTTTTCACAGGAGTTTTATCAAGATTCACCCACTGACCTTTTTCCGCTGATTCAAGAATCGCATCACTGATAACAGCACTTCGATATCCATCGTCAAAGTTAGGAGAAACTGTTGTATCATCCACAATTGATTTAATAAAGTCATACGCTTCAATAATCTTTGTTTCACCGTAACCAATCCCTAACGCAGGAATTGGCCATGGGACTTACTCAGATTGAACTTTCACCAATTAGCAATTAACGGCTTGCTGGGCACGCAATAAAAAAAGCCTCAATCCTTTTTTTTATCAATGAATTGAAGCTTTTGGTTCAAAGTTGTGTTTTTTCATCAATTTCTGTAGTGTTAATTCACTTTTTCATAAAAAATTTAGGTAGACTAGTAAGAATATCTAAATGGGAAACTATTATATTGCTTATTTGTGATTGAAACAAACATCATTTATTAAATTTTGTGGTCTTTTACCTTTTAAACCTAAAATTAAATTATTTGCCGCAAGGTCAGCCATTTTTATTCTAGTTGCTTTACTCGCACTACCTATATGCGGCAGGGTCACAACATTAGGTAAAGTTAAAAGCGGGTGATCTAAAGATACAGGCTCTTCTTCAAATACATCTAAACCTGCCCCAAAAATACCTTTGTTTTTTAAGGTATTATATAAGGCAGCTTCATTCACAATACCTCCTCTTGCAGTATTAATTAGTATTGCATTCTTTTTCATCAATGAAAGTTGTTCTGTATCTATTAAATGTTTCGTTTCTGGGGTGTAAGGAGTTATTATACATATAAAATCCGATACTTTTAGAAGGTTTTCAAATGAAGTGTATGTTATACCTAGCTCTTTTTCTTGTTCGTATTTTCGGCTTCGATTATAGTAAAGAATCTCCATGTTAAAACCTTTTGCTCTTCGTGCCAAAGCCTCTCCTATCCGACCTAAACCGATGATCCCTAAAGTTGCTCCGTGTACATCTTGACCAGTTAGTTTCATTGGAGACCACGTTTTCCAATCTCCATTTTTTAAATAGTCGGATGCCTCTACTAGACGGCGGGCTGTTGCCATTAAAAGCCCAAAGGTTAGATCTGCAGTCGTCTCTGTTAAAACACCTGGTGTATTCGTAACCATTATTCCATGCTTTGTTGCACTTGTAATATCGATATTATTATATCCGACTGCCATATTAGCAACAATTTTAAGGTTTGTGGCTTTGCTCATTAATGAATGATCGATTGTTTCTGTTAATAAACAAAATAGTCCATCAATATCTACAATTTCCTTTTCCAATATTTCATACGGGACTGGGATATCTTCTTTATCCCACATTCGTACATCACAAACCATACTAATTTTCTCTAGAATCTGTTCAGGAATTTTCCTTGTAATATAAACTTTTGGCTTCATTTATAACCACCACTGGTAGTGAACGATTTATAAGAATCATAGCTTTCACAGCCTTTTTCTTTTAAAGTGCTATCAATCCAGTTTCTATCTATTGTTCCTTGTTCAATAGATTGAAATATTTCTACCTCTTTTCGAGCCATTTTTTGTGCTTTTTCCAGGATTTCTTCTGCCTCCTCTAACGGGACTACTACAAGACCATCTTCATCTCCTACTATTAAATCACCTGGATGAATAATCATACCATTAAATGAAACAGGAACGTTTATTTCTCCTGGGCCATCTTTATATGGTCCTCGATGAGTCACTCCTTTTGCATAAACTGGGAATGAATCATTTTTAAAAGCAACTGTATCACGAATAGCACCATTAATGACAAATCCCGCAATTCTATTTTTTTTCGCTATTCTTTGCATAATCTCTCCTACAATGGCATTTGTTTGATCGCCTCCTGCATCAACAACAATAACGTCACCTGGTTGTGCTAAATCGATCGCTTTGTGAACCATTAAGTTATCTCCAGGTCTTGTTTTCACAGTAAATGCCGTACCTACAAGCTTCATCCCATTATGGTATGGTCTTAATTTTGCTCCTGCTCCTTGCAACCTGCTCATATTATCACTAATATGTGGTGTAACAACTGTTCTAAACTGGTCAACGATCAATTGATCAACGCGTTTATCAACTGAAAATATTCGAAAGCCTATGTTCATTTTCCTAACCTCCAAATCGTAATCATGTTTAAGGTAAGTTTAGCTCGATTTACATCTGATGCCTGAAGACTTTTGATGTTATTTATGTTGGTAACGGGGATCTCTTTTTTCAAAAAATGCATTAATAGATTCAACGATATCTTCCGTTTGGTGAAGAGCATCAAAGTGATTCATTCCCTCTTTAAAAAACAGGTCTTTTTGGCGGCATCCTTTAATTACTTTTTTAATTGTCCGAATCGTTTTGTTTGAGTATGAAGCAACTAGGTCAGCCATTTTCTTTCCTTCTATTTCAAGCTGATTTTTCTCTACTATCTTATTAGCAATCCCGATTCTTAACGCATCTGCAGCTAGTATTTTTTCTCCTGTTAAAAATAAATAAGCCGCATTCGCTTCCCCTGAAAGCTGTAGAAATCGTTCAAAACCTCCGTTTCCAGGAAAAACCGTTCGTGAAACTTCTGGATAACCAAATGCAACATCCTCAGCAAATATCCTTATATCAAAAGCAGTAGCTAACTCGGCTCCTCCACCAAGTGTATTTCCTTTTACGCAAACAATCGTTGGTTGAGGAGCATCCATTATAGCCTGAAGCATTTCATGTCCTTCAATCCACGCTTCCTTTGCCTTATTGTTGTTGATTCTAGCAGAGAATTCTTTTAAGTCAGCACCGCAGCAGAAATGTTCACCCGCAGCAGTAAACAAGATGACTCTCACGTTTCGATTAGCTGAAAGAACACGAAAAGCTTCCTTCACTTTATGTTTCACTGTATTTGTTAATAGATTGAAAGGTGGATTATTTAATTCAACATGTGCAATCCCACTCTTAATTAAGACTTCAAGCTTCATAGTTTTGATTCACTTCGTTCACTCACCCTTTTACTTAACCATTGTCTTGTATTTACTTGCATTTCACCATCTTTCTGTGTGACATAAATACTTTTGATCCAGTTTGCATCATCTTTATTTGGATAATCTTCACGATAATGACAACTTCTGCTTTCTGTACGAGTTTTAGCAGACAGGATAATTGCTTTGGAAGTGACAAGCATATGTTTTAAGTCAATTGCTGCTGATATATTCTGCATATTAATCTGATATTCTCCAGCTTCTAATGATCTTTCAAGTTCATTCACATGTTTTAGAGCTGTATCTAAGCGCTCTTCATTTCGAATAACTAAGCAATTTTTATACATCGTTTCTTTGACAGATTCAACTGCTTCAACAAGGTCTTTTTTACCTTTACTATTTTCAATCCAGCTATTAAGATTATTTAATGCCGCAAGTGTTTCTTGTTCAAGACTTTCATTACTTGTTGTTTTCTGAGAATATGCAGCAGCTGCACTCCCTGTTCGGTGACCAAAAACTTGACCTTCAGCTAATGAATTGCCACCAGGACGGTCTGGACCGCGAACTCCTCCCGCTGTTTCTCCAGCGATAAATAAACCTGAAACGTTTGTAGTCCCATCCGGGCTTTCAATTAAAGCACCCCCGTTCATACATTGCGCGACAAGTGCTACTTCAAATTTATCTTTAAATACATCAATACCCTTCGACTTTAATACCCCTTTGGTTTTGGGCATTTTTTGATCAACAATGCTTTCAGAACCAGGACGCATCGTACACCACACTCCTCCATTAGGAGTTGGATTTGATTCTAGCTCTTTTTGAATGGAAGTATCCAAATAGTAAGCAGCAGTTGAAATGGTAAAAGGAAACACTTTATGATTGTAAACATCATCAATATCTACATGCTGAGGAACATGTTTTTCGAGAATGTCTTCTCCTTTATTGTTTGTTAAAATTGGCCTTGCTTTCCATACCGGACCTGATAGTAAAGTAATAGACGGCTGAATTGCCCCAGGTCCAATTTGAATAAATTCCATATTAATAAGAGGAACACCCAATTCGTTTGCCATTGCATAGCCATTTCCAACCATGTCTGATGTACCAACTGCATATTTATAAATATGATGAGCACCACCACAAGCAAGGATAACAGACGGTGTTTTATAAAGAATCATTTCTTCTGTATCTTTATTTATTGCTAATGCACCTGAAATCTTATTGTTTTTATCTGTTATTAACTTAAACACTGTTGTATTTTCATCAATAGGGACATTATGATTTTTAATTTGTTTGGCTAAAGCTACTAGAATATGACGCGCGGTTACACCATTTACTCGACAAGTTCGTGGATATGTAGCAAAATCACTCATGCCCTGTACTAATTTTCCGTCTTCGACCTTATCAAAATTTAACCCTATGTCTATAAGATCCTGTATTCGATCTGGTACCTCTGATGCAAGTGTCCAAACAAGCTCTGGATCAATAAATCCTCTTCCAGCATCTAACGTGTCTTCATAGTGAATTTCAGGATGGTCTCGTTCATCAGCATGGCCGATGGCTGCAGCTATCGCTAATAATTCTGAAAATGCCGTTGCGGTGGAACCGCTTCCTAGCCATTTTGCTTTTATTGCCATCCGAACATCTGCCCCGGCTTGAGCAGCAGATAGGGCAGCTCGCGCTGCAGCCCCACCTCCTCCAACAACTAATACCTCTATTTCAATTATGCGATCTATTTTAAAGTAAGACACTCTTTTACACCCTTTCCATTAACATTTCATTTGATGATTGTGTAAAAAACTCTGGATCCATTAGTTTTAAATCTGCAGAAATTTTAATTTCGCACTCAACATTCGAGAGAATATCTTTTTTCACATCAACCCCTGGCGCGTGCTCAATTAAAACTAAGCCACCTTCTTCTAATCGGAAAACACAGCGTTCAGTAATATAAAGAACTTCTTGCCCTTTTTTCAATGCTTGACTAGCATTGAACGTTAAATGTTCAATCGTTTGGATGAATTTTTTATGTCGTCCTTCATTTACAATTTTTATTTTTTCATTTTCAACAGATACCTTTAAGCCACCACTTGTCAGCGTGCCACAGAAAATGATTTTTGGCGTCTTATGAGTAATATCAACAAAACCGCCGGAACCTCTGTATATACCCTTAAATTTACTAACATTTACATTCCCTGTTCCATCAATTTGTGCAAATCCAAGTAAAGTTGCAGATAAACCTCCAGCTTGATAAAAATCAAATATTTGCGGGGAAGTAACAAATGCCTCTGGGTTTATATGAGCCCCAAATACCTCAACCCCCATTGGAACACCGCCAATTGCACCATGCTCTAAAGAAAATGTAATTTCATTAAAGAAGTCTTCCTCTAACGCAAGCTGAGGCAGATCTACGGGAATTCCTACGCCAAGATTAACAATTGAACCAGCATCAATTTCTTTTAAGGCTCTACGTAAAATTACTTTTTTCGCATCTAATTGTAATGTCTTTTTGAGTTGATTAATTGGTTGCTTAATTTCTCCTGTCCAGCTCGGATGATAATCTTTAAGTAAACTTTGCTTCTGATCCTCATCTATTACTACCGCATCAACTAAAATTCCGGGAATCTCTACAGAACGAGGGTGAAGGGTCTTGTTTTCAGTTACACGCTTGACCTGAGCAATTACATAACCTCCATTAGCCTTTGCTGCCATTGCCATTTCAAGTCCACTTAATGTAGCAGGTTCCTCTTCAAGCGTTATATTTCCATTTTCATCAGCAGTTGTTCCTCTTATGATCGCTACGTCTATCGGAAAAGACGGATAGAACAAGTGTTCCTTTTTATCTATTTCTAGTATTTTTACAATATCTTCTTTTGTAGCTTCATTTAATCTACCACCGTCATACCTTGGATCCACATAGGTATGTAATCCTGCTGTTGTTAAAAGGCCAGGATGTCCTCCAGCAATTGATCTTATTAACTGAAATAAAGTACCCATTGAAAAGTTATAAGCTTCTATTTCATTGTTTCTTATCATATCAGTTAATTTTGGACTTTCTTTTACATTAAAGCTACCGCTAATTAATCGCTTTAACATCCCTTTGTGGGAAACGTGTTCTAATCCAGTGCTTTTATTTTGATCCCATCCCACCCTTACAGGAGTCAGAACTGATAGGTTTCTTGGTTCCCCAGTCGTTAAGAAACGCTCTTCAAGTGAAGCCAAAACTTTTTCAGGACATAGAATAGAGATAAGGCCGCCAATAGTAATTGTTGCATCATTTGGTATTTTTTTAACAGCTTCTTCAGCAGAAACTACTTTAGAATTACTTTTTTGCTTATGAGATGTTGTACCCAATCCAATTACCTCCATCGTTTTCTTCATTATTTATACTTGAAGGCTATAAAACTTAACTATCGTTTTATACAAAGCTATCATTTTCGTTGATCAAACTTCCTTTCAAGTACACTTGATGCCAGCATTGTTTTATGAACCTGCAGGGTACCACCTGCAATAGATGCTGCGCGAACACAACGGTAATACCATTCAAGCGGGTATTGTTTTGAATATCCATAACCACCATGGAGCTGAATACAAGTATCTGTGATTTTTTGGGCAGCCTCCGCTACAAATATTTTCGCAACACTAACTGCATTTTTATCCGGCTTATTATCCGATGCGGCTTCCGCTGCCCTGTAAAGTATCGTACGAGCAGCTTCAAGCTGTACATACATATCAGATATCATCCATTGTAATCCCTGAAACTCGCAAATTTCCTTACCAAACTGTTTACGCTGTTTCACATGCTCCATCGTACGATCAAAAGCCGCTTGCGTAATACCCATGGTTTGTGATAAGAATCCTAAACGCACCCCATTATATACACCCATTAATTTTTTAAAAGCGTTATTAGTTGCAAGGACATTTTCTTTCGGTACCATAGCATCTTCAAAATATAATGCACATTGTACCTCTCCACTCATGTTTTCTTCATTTGGTCCAACAGTAAAACCTGGCGTACCACGTTCTACTAAAATTGCCCCTATATCTGAAGTACGACCTGTATTGCCGAAACGGGCATAGACAACAAATAAATCAGCCAGATGCGCTTCACTGATAAACACCTTTGAACCATTTAATCGATAAAAGTCTCCTTCTTCAACAGCTGTTGTCGATATATCAGTTGCTGCGCTGCCTGCTTCCGGTTCACTCATTCCCAAACCAACAAAAAGCTTACCTGATGTAATCATTGGCAAGTATTGCTTCTTTTGTTCTTCATTACCTAGTTGATTAATAAATGAAGCGATACCCATACTTGCATGATAAGCATGACGTCCACTAGTTGGGCATACACGACATAGTTCCTCGATGATAAGGCATGCATCAAAAATGCTTAAGTTCATGCCTCCATACTCCTCTGGAAGTGTTAAACCTAAAAATCCATGGTCCGCCAGTTTCTTTGCATTATTCCAAAAGTAATCGCCTTCTAACCATTCTGTAGCTGGTTCTAATTTTCGTTTAGCAAAATCTCTTGCCACATCTCTCCAATTTTGTTGTTGTTCAGTAAGTTGCAATCTGACCCACTTCCTTTACCTTTAATTCAATTAAACGCTTTCAATAGAGTGAGATCTGAAAATCTTTTATTTTTTGATTATCTTTTATACATTATCGATAATCTATAAACAATATGTTATCAGGTGAATTAAGAATTGTCAAAACAATTAAAATATTTCCCGATGTGTAAAATGGTTTATGAAATTCATTAAAGGAAGTTCCATTTGTGAGGAACAATAGAATCAAATGTATAAAAAAAATTGTTTAATCGTTATTCACCTGTGAGAATCTATGCATAAGTTTGCATCCAAATATTGTTTACTTTTTTAAACTATCAAAAAACTTACTAATCATTTCATGTTTTCCAACGCTTAGGTGATCAAGAAATGCTTTTATAGCACGACCTGTATCTCTTATTCTAATAGCTTCTACAATTGTTACGTGTATTTCTGCAACATCAATTAGATCTGAAAAGTAAACTTGTTTTGTTAAATACCAGATTCGATCAGATTTAATACTCAAATCTTCCCAGAGTTCCATTAAAAGATTATTATCTGCTCGAAGAAAAATCATATCGTGAAATTTTTTATCCTCATTACTTATTTTTTCAATATCGTTTTCTTTTCCTGCGATTTTCATCTCTTCAATTATATGTTCTAACCTTTGCAGGTCTGCTTCCGTAAACTTTGTCATTGCTTTTTTTAATGCAAATTCTTCAATTATTTCTCTCAATTCATAAATTTCTAGTGTATCTTTCTTTGAAAGATCAGAAACAAACGTACCTTTATGACGGTGCCTGATTACAAGCCCCTCATTTTGTAATTGAGATAGAGCTTCGCGAACCGGTCCCTGGCTAATTCCAAACCGTTTTGCTATATCAACTTCAATAATACGTTCACCTGGAAATAGTTCCCCTTTAATTATTAGGTTTTTTAACATATCATAAACTTGCTCAACCAAGGAGCTCTTATCTAAACGACCAATCATCTAATATCACCTTCAATTTATATTAATAAGCCTTTACCTTCACTAAAAAACTTTTTTACTAACAGCCGAAATATCCATCTCACCATAATCTTGTAAAGCCATTTTATAAACATTGGAAGTCAAATTGGTTAATGGTAATTCTAGAATTCCCCCTTCTTCTAAAGCTATATTAATATCTTTTACCATTAAGCGAAGGCGAAATCCTAGAGCAAAATTTTGAGACATTAAATTTTCATATTTGTTCTGAAATACCCATGAATTTCCTGAACTGGTCTCTATAACATCCTTTAACGTCTGTAAGTCAACATTTGATTGCTTAGCTAATGCAAAGGCTTCTGATGCTGCCAACATATGGATAGAAGCTAGCATCTGATTAATCATTTTAACTGTCTTACCTGCCCCTGCTTCTCCAACTATTACTTTTTTTGTAGAGATCTTATCTAGAATTGGCGAAACATCAACTACTAAGTTAGCGTCACCTCCAATCATTAATGTTAATGTTCCATTTTCTGCCCCTCCTGTGCCACCGCTTACAGGTGCATCCAAAACTTTTACTCCCTTACTTTCATAAACATAGAAAATCTTTTTCATCGTTTTAGGTGAACAACTTGTCATTTCAATTAATACTTGATTTTCCTTTAAATTATCTACTACTTCCTCTTGTAGCAAAACTTTCTTCACTTGTTCGTCTGCCGGAAGTATGGTTAGGATAATATCACTGTTAAGAATTACCTCCTTAAAGCTTTCTTTTATAATGGCTCCTTTCTCTTTTAACTTTTCAACTTTTTCATGATTTTTATGAACAGCAATAAGTAATTTGTATCCAGCCTCACATAACCGTTTTGCCATCGGAAATCCCATTGAGCCTAACCCTACAAAACCAATCTTTACTCTATTTTCTATTTTTACCTCCTGCTTGTTATTTTTGATTATTAATCTATAATTCTTTCGGTTGTGAATTTTCAGCCTGTTTTCCTAAACCATTAATCATTTTAAAGATTGGCATTATTAATGTAATAAACGTTAGTAATAGAATAACTCCAGCAATGGGTCTTTCAACAAAAGCAAATGCAAATGCACCCAAATCATCCTGTACAATCGATAAGGAACGGCGTAAATTCATTTCCATTAATGGTCCCAATATAAGTGCCAAGACAAGAGGTGCCCGTGGAATATTAACTTTAACCATTAAGTAACCTAATATTGCAAAAACAAGCATTGTTTGGACATCAAAGAAGCTATTTTGTACGGCAAAACTCCCAATAAAGCAAAAAGCTAAAATAGTACTATTTAAAATTGACTCAGGAATCGTTAACAGTTTTGCAAAATATTTCGCCCCACCAAGACCAATGACTAGAATAAAAATGTTTGCAATGAACATCCCTATAAATATCGCTGATACTAAATCGATATTTTCCTGAAACATCTCCGGTCCAGGTTGGATACCGTGGATCATAAAAGCACCAATAAGGATCGCAGTTACCGCATCCCCTGGAATACCTAAGGAAAGTAATGTTGTCATTGCACCCCCAGTGCATGCATTGTTCGAGGATTCAGCGGCAGCTATTCCTTCGACTGATCCTTTCCCCATTTCTTCTGGTTTTTTTGAAATTTTCTTTTGCTGACCATATGAAACGATAGATGCTATCGTACCGCCAGCCCCAGGAATAGCTCCAATAATTACACCGATAATACTTGAACGAGTAATCACCCCCCATAGCTTTTTAATGTCTAACCAGACACTTGGTATTTTTTTATCAAACTTAATATTTGCTATATCTACATTTTTCTTTGATTTTTTAAATCGTTCTTCAATATTTAAGATTACTTCTGTCACACCATAAAGTCCCACCATTGCAGCTATAAATTGAACTCCTGAAAATAAATGCATACTTCCAAATGTAAATCGAGACTGAGCAGTCATAGGATCAGCTCCAATCATTGCTATTAATAAACCTAGACATCCTGAAACTAACCCTGTTGTTAATGATCCAGGTGAAATAAGTGACATGATGCTTAAACCAAATAGTGCAATAGCAAACATCTCAAAGGAAGTAAACTCAAGGGCTAAATTCGCTACGACGGGTGCAATTAAAACAAGGGTAAAAACACTTAAAAGACCACCACAAGCTGATGATATCGTTGAAATTCCTAGTGCACGACCAGCTTGCCCCTTTTTCGCTAATGGATACGCATCAAGAGTTGTCATAACTGCTGAAGGTGTGCCCGGAATATTTACTAAGGTTGCTGAAATCGAACCTCCATAAACGGCTCCAAGATAAACCCCTATCAACATCAGTATTCCTGCAGCTGGTGATAAACCATAACTGATTGGTATTAATATTGATACTCCCATCATTGCTGAAAGTCCTGGAAGTGAACCTGTCACGATACCTAATAACACTCCAATGAAAATTAAAGCCAAGACGTCAAACCTTAGTACTTGTTCTATTCCAGCAGTATACAAACTAATGTCCAAGTAAATCCCTCCTCATCTACCACAAAATTCCCGTTGGCAAGGGTACTTTGAAAAGAAGTGCGAAAATCACATATAATGTGCAAGATATAAAAACTGTATGGATACTCGTTTTTTTGATAGATTGTCCTAGAAAGGCCATAACGACAAATAGAAAAACATTAGTTGCCAGTAAATACCCGAGAATTTGTAATGTAGGTACATAAACGACTAGAATACAAATTAATGTAATAACTTTTATAAAAACCCTCTTATTAAATAAAATTTTCTTTTTCTTAGTTTTTATCATAGCTTGAATAAGTAATGAAACCCCAAGTAGTCCTAAAAATAAACTGATAATTTGCGGAAATAAGCCTGCGTTACTAGAAAGATTGCTACTTCCCTCCCCTAAAGGTGTTGCGACGCAGAAAACGGTAATACTTAAAATGATTATAAAGATAGATGAAATTATATCTTTCAAATTAAAGCCCCTTTCCGGAGATTTGAAAATAAAAATCATTCATGGGACGGTTATATAAAAATCATTTCATCCCATGAACGTTTTTAATTGCTATTGATTTTTCACTATTTCCTCATACATTTCTACCTGTTCCTCAAAAAATTCAGTAAACTCTTTATGTCCTCTAAATTTCCCAGGCATACCATTGTTTTCAAGAAAACCTTTAAAGTCTTCACTCTCATATGATTTTCTAATACTATCTTCTAATTGTTGTAAAATTGCCTCATCAGTCCCTTTTACGGTAAACACACCTCGCCAAACTGGAAATTCTGAATCAAAACCTTGTTCTTTTGCTGTAGGAACATTTGGGAAAAGACCATGTCTTTCATTACTTTGAACTGCTAGAACCTTCAGTTTCCCCGCATCCACAAGGGGTTTTACTTCACTTGGACTGTTAGCAGATACATCTACCTCTCCTGAAGCAACTGCTGTTGACATTGCATTACCGCCTGAAGTATATGGAATATATTGAAGATTAATATTTGCAGTATTTGCAAAAGTTTTTGCTGAGAAATCCCATAAGGCTCCTACCCCATTTGTAGCAATTTTAATTTTCCCGGGGTTTTCTTTAGCAGCATCTACTAGATCTTGTAAAGAATTATAAGGAGAATCAACTGCAACTGTAATGGCAGAAGTATCTTCAACTACTTGTGCTAAAGGCTGTATTTTAGATAAATCTAAATTATCTTCCTGCAGTGCCAATAATATGAGTGATTGAGAGTTAAAATATAGGGTCTGACCATTATTTTCTGACTGCGTAAGTTCAACAGCAGCTACTATACCTTTTGAGGCAGGTTGGTTTTTAGGAATGACTTCTACTCCTAATTCTTGCTCCATTCCACGTATGATCCCACGAACTGATAAATCGTTAGAGCCACCTGGTGCGTTTGGGATAATAAATGTTACATCTTCTTGTAATAAAGAAGACTCACCCTTTTGTTCTTCTCCACTTGTCGAGCCTCCTCCACTACACCCGACTAATACAAAGGAAACAACAAGTAAAATGCTTGCAAATATGAAAACTAGCTTTTTCACATGAATACCTCCCATTTTTTGGTATAAATACCTTTTAGCCCACCAACAAATTATTATCTTATATTATAGATTATCGATAATATAAGTTTGAAGGTATGTTAATTTTGGAAAAATATCTATACAACAAGATGTTAACTTTTAATAAATGTGAACTTCATCATAATCCGTAATTTATTAAAAAAATGGATCTGACTATAAAGCAAAGTATCAGATCCATATTCTAAGATGAATATCATTTCTATTAAAATTATAGATTTATTTAACAAATATATTAGGGTGTCGCATCATAGACTACTTTTATATCTGTAAAGAAATCCTTCGCTGTACTGCCGATTGAATAAGGTCCAATAGCTGAATGCTTCAGTCCCCCAAAAGGAACATGTGATTCACTAATTGTTCCATTATTTATATGAATCATTCCAGAATTTACTTGACTGACAAATAAATCTTGGTAGGTTTTATTTTGAGTGAAGCAAGAAGCTGCAAGTCCATACTCAGTGTCATTACAAATATCCAGAGCTTCGTTAAAACTAGTTGCTGTCATTACGACAAGGATAGGTCCGAAAATTTCATCCCTCGCAATTCTTGTATTAGGTTTTACGTTAGTAAAAATAGTTGGTTCAAAAAAATAACCTTTCGTTTTTTGAACAGAAACATTCCCACCAGCTATTAATGTTGCCCCTTCTTCTTGACCGATTTGAACATATTTTTGAGTCGTTTCTAACTGGTCCTTAGAAACCAATGGTCCGAAAGTTGTCTCTTTTTCTAACCCATCTCCAATTACATATGTTTCCGTCTTTTTCTTCAGTGCTGATACAACTTGATCAATATCTTTCTCGTTGACAATAATGCGGCTAATTGATGTACATCTCTGTCCAGCTGCAGCAAATGAGGCTGGCACGATTTGACCTATCGCTCCTTCAATATCATCATAATCATAAATGATTGCAGCATTTTTACCACCCATCTCAAGTTGAACCTGAACCAATCGTTTTGACGCTTGTTCATAAATATTTGACCCAACACCTGTTGAACCAGTAAAGGTAATTCCCTTTACTTTAGGATGGTTGACAATTTGATTTCCAACCCGGCTGCCAGATCCAATTATTAAGTTTAATACACCCTTTGGAAGTCCTGCCTGTTCAAATAGTTCTACGATTTTAGCTCCCATTGCCACTGTTAAGCTTGCTGGTTTAAAGACGACCGTATTACCTGCAACTAATGCAGGGGCAATTTTTCTTAGTGGTGTAACTAATGGGAAGTTCCAGGGTGAAATAGCTGCAATTACACCTTTTGGAATTCTAATCGTACGAATGTTTACATTGTCCCTTTCACTTGGCAAGGTTTCTCCCGATAATCTTGATCCTTCTCCAGCTGTATAAAGAACCTCACTTATCGTTTTGTTAATTTCGCCTAAAGATTCATTAAGTGGCTTACCTTGTTCTTTTGTTAACAGCTCAGCAACCTCATCTTTTTGGGCTTCCAAAATCTCTGCAAAGCGATATAGGTATTTCCCACGATTAATAGGAGAGATTTTAGACCATGATTTAAACGCTTCCTGAGCTGCTTCTACTGCATTGTTTGCATCTTCTTCAGTTGAATTTGGAGCGATTGATACGATTTCCTCAACGTTTGCCGGATTTTCCCTTGTGATTGTTTCGTTATTAGAAGATGGAACCCATTTACCGTTGATATAATTATTAACTTTAATATATGAATTTTTAATAGCTTCCATTTTTACACTCCTTATTTAATCGTGTTA
Organism: Metabacillus sp. KUDC1714; assembly: GCF_014217835.1. Classification (NCBI taxonomy): domain Bacteria; kingdom Bacillati; phylum Bacillota; class Bacilli; order Caryophanales; family Bacillaceae; genus Metabacillus; species Metabacillus elymi. The sequence goes on along the minus strand of NZ_CP055263.1, from coordinate 3,022,784 downwards.
ATAATAGAAATTAAATCCTTAACAGAAACATTCTTAGGATTTGCGTTTGCAATTCCACTATCAAAAGCTTCCTGGGCAACAACTTGAATTTCTTCTTCAGATAATTCAATATTGATCTCCTTCAAACTCTTTGGAATCTCTAAATCTGTTACTAACTCATTTACAGCTTTTACAGATTTTCCTGCTGCAGTTCGATCACTTAAATCATGGACACTTTCTCCAAGTAAGGCCGCAATATTTTTGAATTTTTGAAAGTTAGAGCTTAAGTTATATTCCATAACTACAGGTAATAACAATGAGTTGGCTAAGCCATGAGCAATATTATATCTCCCACCAAGTGGATGTGATAAAGCATGGACTGCTGCCACTCTTCCCCAAATAAATGCTGAACCAGCAATGGTACTTGCTAGCATCATGTTAGAAGCAGCTTCTAAATTTGTGCGATCTGCAGCAAAAGGTCTTAACCATTTTCCAATAAGTTCAATCGCATGCAAACCTAATGCTTCAGTAATTGGCTGTGCTTGATTTGATGTATAAGATTCAATTGCATGGCTTAGTGCATCCATTCCAGTAATAGCAGCAAGACCTCTTGGTAAAGTAGTAAGCAATTCCGGATCCAAAATTGCTACTTTTGGATGCAAATGTTCGCTAAGAATACCCATTTTATATTTTCTATCTTCATCTTTTAATACGGTTGCATGAGTAACCTCTGACCCAGTTCCAGCCGTAGTGGGGATGGCAATTATATCGGGACCGCGATTTGGAATTTGATTCTTCCCTTCAAATTGCGTTAAATCACCTGGGTTAGCAACAGCAATAGATACACCTTTTGCCGTATCTATTGAACTTCCACCACCTAATCCAATGATTGCATCACAGTTTTTCTCTTGATATAATTGCTCAACTTTTTTAACAACTCTTATAGTAGGATCTGGTTCTACCTCGGTAAAAACTTCATAACTAATATTTTCGCTTTTAAGTATTGTCTCCAAACGGTCTAAAGCACCCGAATTTGCAATCCCTGGATCTGTACAAATAAGTATATTTTTATATTGATATTTTTGAATAATGCTAGGTAATTCTTGAAGACGACCAATGCCAAAGTTAATTTGGGTATGTAATCCAAATTCAAACGAATCTTTTAATAAATTCATAATGTTCCTCCTTGAAAAAAATTTATAAGGAAAGTGTTTTACACTTCACTATTGGTCATAAAAGATTACCGTAAGTAATCGCTTACAAAATTAACTACTATTTACTGTGTTTTTCAACTTCTGCTAAAAATTCATCCATGTGCTCTTTTCCAATTTCATTGCTGAAATCTTCATATACACTTTGAACCTTATTTTTAAATCCTTCATATGCTTCAGGTGTTAGTTCTGTTATCTTCATTCCATTGTCAACAAGGATTTGTTTGAATTTTTCATTTTCCTTTTGGTTTAATTCACGTTGGAAATTTCCAGCAGTAACAGCGGCTTCTTTTATAATCTGTTTATCTTCCTGGCTAAGTCCATCTAAGAATTTTTTAGAAATCACAAGACCCATAGGATTATATACATGATTTGTAACAGTCATATATTTTTGGACTTCATAAAATTTATCCAAGGCCATGTTTCCGTAAGGATTTTCTTGGCCATCTATTACTCCTTGTTGCATTGCTGTAAATAACTCTGTATAAGCCATTGGTGTTGGTTTAGCTTCTAAAGCTTCCCATGTGGCAAGGTGTAAAGGGGTTTGCATCGTACGAATCTTCAAATCGGCAACATCTTCGACAGTTTTTACTTCTTTTTTATTATTTGTTAAATGTCTATACCCATTTTCCATATAAGCTAGAAGAACAAGACCCTCTTTTTCTAGCATCTTACCTGCTTTTTTCCCATATGGACCATCTAAGACTTGGTAAGCTACGTTTTGTTCAGGGAATGCAAATGGTAAATCGAAAGCTAACATTGGAGGTGCCCAGTTTGCTAACATAGATGTTGAAACACCAACAGCCTCTAAAGTTCCAAACTGTAATCCTTCTATCATTGTACGGTCGTCACCTAATTGACCATTTGGATAAATTTCTACTTTAATTCTTCCATCTGTTTTTTCTTGGACAATTTCTTGGAATTTTTCATACCCCTTATAAAGCGTATGTTTATCTGAATTTACTGACCCAATTTTGATAACAGCTGCGGTTGTTGAACTTTCTTCATTTTTAGGAGTAGTGGAGCTAGTTGTGTCACCCTCAGAACAACCTGCAAGAATGCCTAATAAAAGAACAAATACCAATGCAATCAAACTAGTTTTCGTTTTAATAAGTATTCCCCCTTTAGAAAAGTATTAGTAAACCAACAACTATTAACAAAATTAAAGATACTCTAAGATTTATCCCCCCTTTTAGATTACGAGATATACATTATCGATAATCTATAAAGTTACAATACCAAGTTTATTTTGTATTGTCAAAATAATTTTAAAATTAAAATTATTCCTAAACAAAGCTTTACTTTTAGATTATCGATAAAATATAATAGGGGATGAGTTTACTATTACATAAATTTTCTAAAAGGAGAGAATAAAACGAATGAAGAATATTGCCAAAGCAATCAATGCCCATTTTGAAGAATATATATGTATTATCTTATTTTCTTCAATGACTATTTTAGTTGGTGCTCAAGTTTTATCGCGATTTATATTTAATTTTCCTTTGGATTGGACTGAAGAGTTAGCTAGATTTATATTTATATGGTTGGTTTATATCGCGATCTCGTTAGCCGCAAAGCATAACGCTCATCTTAAAATGGAGGTCGGGGAAAAACTTCTTTCAAAAATAATTGGCAATAAGATTTATTACGTTTCAGATATTTGTTGGCTTGCTTTTAACATTTATATGATTTTTTATGGTTCAAAAATGGTTCAAGAATTAATGGGTTCTATTCAGGTATCTGCTGTAACCCGAATTAATATGGGGTATGTTTATTTAATCATTCCGATTGGTTTTACAATAATGTCAATTAGAATTATACAAAATATGTGGTTAAGAAGGCTTGATATTAATTCTACTAATCAATTAAACCCTCAAGATCATTCAACAACTAACGGTAAAAACAATAATCAACATATAATATAAGGAGGAGATTCATATGACTGCTAGTGTTGCTTTAGGATCAGTATTAATACTCTGTCTCTTTGTCGGTATACCGATAGCTGTTTCAATTGGAATTGCCGTTGTCATTTCTTTAATTATTTCCGGGATACCCGCTGCTTTTCTTACTCAAAGTGCTTTTACAGCCTTAGATTCTTTTCCCCTTATGGCTATTCCGTTTTTTATTTTGGCAGGATCTCTCATGGAAACAGGTGGATTATCTACACGAATAATCGCATTTGCAAACTCACTAATGAAAACGTTTACAGGTGGTTTAGCTCTTGTTACAATGATGTCTTGTCTTTTCTTTGCAGCCTTATCTGGTTCATCTCCTGCTACAGTTGCTGCAATAGGAACCATTATGTTCCCTGCTATGGTCAAAAAAGGATATAGCCCTGAGTTTTCAGCGGCCGTTTCTGCTTCTGGAGGCGGATTAGGTATTTTAATTCCACCTTCTATCCCTCTTATTATTTATGGAATAATTGCTAATGTTTCGATTAGTGACATGTTCTTAGCAGGATTCGGACCTGGTGTTATTGCTGTATTGTTTTTAATTGGGGCTATCATAATCATATCTAAAAAAAGAGGTTACACAGGCAGTGGTGAAAAAATTGACTGGAAAGAGGTATTTAGTACTTTCTGGGAAGCAAAATGGGCTCTTTTAACCCCCTTCATTATATTAGGAGGAGTTTACGGAGGTATTTTCACTCCAACCGAATCTGCTGTTATTGCTGTGATCTATGCTTTTATAATTGGTATCTTTGTATATAAAGAGCTTAATTTACAACAAATTAAAAAGTCTATCATTTCCTCGTCAATAATGACTGGAGCAATTTTAATTATTCTTAGTACAGCTGCTGCTTTTTCTAAATTAATTGCTATATATCATATACCATCTATTATCGGAAATTTTGTCATAAATTTATCAAGCAACCCGTTAATTATTCTTCTCTTAATAGGTCTGATTGTACTAATTGCAGGGACTTTTATGGAAACACTTTCTATATTGATCATTTTCACACCACTTTTCCTTCCAGTCGTTACTCAATTGGGAATTGACCCTATACATTTTGGCATCATTTTAGTAATAGGAGCAGAGATTGGTTTATTAACTCCACCTGTTGGTTTAAATCTATTTGTTGCTTCAGGTATATCTAAGCTCTCTATTGAGCGAATATCTATAGCAATAATCCCATTCATCTTAGCAATGGTCATAGCATTAGTAATCATTATTTTGATTCCGCAAATTGCTACGTTTCTACCATACTTACTAAAACAATAACACTGAAAAGTATTTCACCTTGGACTAGCACATTATTAAGAGGGGACCCTAACTTACTAACGGGTTAAGTTATCGAGGATAAACAATAAATCGCATACGAATTAGGGGTTCTAATCGCACGTTGATTAGTACCCCGTTTTTTTATTGGTATTTCTGTGTTTATAGTGTTTTAACATAGTATTTAGCAAAGTAATTCACACAAATTTTAGAAAAAGTACATGAATTTATGTACTGCTGCAAATTGATGGATAAATCAAAAATAGTGGAAATTTTATTATATGGATTTATGATAACAACAATAGTGATATTATTAGATGTTATAAGAGTTTCGTTTATATTATGTGGATACCCCAATATGTTATTTCCTTTAATCCCTCCAGTTGTAGTAATTGATATTGCCCCTTTACCACTTTGTTTATATGATAAATTTATCAATATTTTCCTACATGGAAATCGTTTAATATTGCAATGACCTTAGCTGCTTTTATTTTCTTATACGTTTTTGAACCCTTTTGTGTTTGGTTGGGAATTTATGAATTAAACAATTGGAAACATATATTTATTTGTCTTGGAATCTTTTTTAAATGGTTAATTATTAAAAATAAAACAACGTGAGAGTATCGAAAAAAAATCATATTTAATTTATTTTACGAACGAGTGCTTTAGTTCAAAAAGATGCAATCATTTGAACTAAAACGGTTCAGTACCTTAACTAAGCCCCATTTTCACTTACTATTTACACTGCTATGATAATTACTGTAGAATCTCCATTATAAATTAATAGAGCAAAAACAAAAGCGTAGATTAGCAACATATGAACTGAGTAACTCCGTATGGGAATTTTTTGCAAGACTTATCGGACTTATATGAACAATCACCTAAACTTTGCTTCTTTGATTTACTTAAGTTTGCATAGGTAAATGAAAAAAGGATGAGCCCAAGTGTTCGATGTCTTATTAAAGAGGAGTGTAATTTCAGTTCTGTTATAGCTCTGGCAGTAAAAAAATTGACGTCCTATCGCATTTACTGCCCTTGTATGTCCCTAATCTCTTCTAAACCGAATTACGTCCAGTTCAAGAATTTTATAATTTCCGAGTAAACAATAAAATGGGAGTCACATTACATACAAGTGACTCCCATTATTACATCTATTAATATTTTACTATTCCAACTGTTTCCCAACAATTGATCTTTCTAATAATTCAACTACATCAAACGTATTAATTTGTTCTTCAACCTGCTTTGCTTTTGTTCCATCACTTAGCATTGTCAAACAGTAGGGGCATCCTGAACTAATAACTGTTGGATTAACCTTAAGCGCTTGTTCAGTTCTTGTTACATTAATGCGGGAACCTGTCGTTTCCTCCATCCACATTAACCCGCCACCTGCACCGCAACACATGCCGGTTTCACGATTTCTCTCCATTTCAACTAGCTTAATACCTGGTATTGAATGCAAAATTTGTCGCGGAGGCTCATAAACCTCATTATATCGGCCTAAATAGCATGAGTCATGGTAAGTAATCGTTTCATTAACTTCAAAAACTGGTTTTAACCTTCCATCCTTTATGAGATCTGCTAAAAGCTCGGTATGGTGATATACTTCTGCATTTAAACCAAAATCAGGATATTCATTTTTAAAAATATTATATGCGTGAGGGTCAATCGTTACAATTTTTGTTACACCGTTTTTCTCAAACTCTTCGATATTTTTAGTCGCAAGTTCTTGAAATAAAAATTCATTTCCTAAACGGCGCGGTGTATCACCAGAATTTTTTTCCTTATTTCCTAAAATTGCAAATGCTACATTCGCTTCATTTAAAAGTTTTGCAAATGATAAGGCAATTTTTTGGCTTCGATTGTCATATGATCCCATTGAACCTACCCATAATAGATATTCAAACTCTTTTCCTTCTTTTTTAAACTCTTTCACAGTCGAAATCATAACATCATCTCGGTTTTCCCGCCAATTTTCTCGTTCTTTTCTATTTAATCCCCATGGATTACCTTGACGTTCAATATTTGTCATTGCCCTTTGTGCTTCACCATCCATTTTACCTTCTGTTAAAACCAGATAGCGTCGCAAATCAATGATTTTATCAACATGCTCATTCATTACTGGGCATTGATCTTCACAGTTTCGACAAGTTGTGCACGCCCATATTTCTTCCTCTGTAATAACATCCCCTATTAATGCAGGGTTGTAATCAACAGTTGCAGCTGTCTCAGTTGCACCACTTGCAGCTGCCATCATCGCTAACTGGTTCCCTTTTGTATGACTAAAAAGTTGTACTGGGACCCAAGGTGATTTAGAAGTAATGGCAGCTCCTTTATTTGTCAAATGATCACGAAGCTTCAAAATTAAATCCATTGGCGACAAAACCTTACCTGTACTTGTAGCTGGACACATATTGGTGCAACGACCGCATTCAACACAAGCATATAGATCGATTAACTGATGCTGTGAGAAATCCTCGATATTGCCTACCCCAAATGTTTCCTGTGTTTCATCTTCAAAATCAATTTTTTCAAGCTTTCCAGGTTTTGACAGTCGATTAAAAAATACATTTGCAGGTCCTGCAATTAAATGTGCATGCTTTGACTGTGGTACATATACTAAGAAGGTTAGTAAAAATAGTAAATGGACCCACCATGCTATATAAAACAAAGTAATAGCGGCTTTTTCATTTAATCCATTGAAAAGAAATGCAAATGTTGATGCAATAGGTTCTGCAGAAGTTAGCCCATGGTTATTCCAAATGATAGACATTCCATTTCCAAACAAAACTGAAATCATTAGACCGCCTATAAACAGTAGCACAAGACCTGATTTAAATCCCCGTTTTAAACGAACAAGTTTTTCAATATAGCGGCGATGAAATGCCCAAATAACAGCAACTAATATAAGAAGGGTGACAATTTCTTGGAAAAAAGTAAACGCCGGGTAAAGTTTGCCAAAAGGTAGATGAGCTCCTGGAACAAGCCCTTTTATAATAAAATCTATTGCCCCAAATTGAACAAGAATAAATCCGTAGAAAAAGAGGACGTGAATGAAACCGCTCTTTTTATCTTTTAAAAGTTTCTTTTGTCCAAAGACGTTTACCTTCACCTTGTCTATTCGCTCTTTTAATTTCAAGTCAAATTCTACTTTTCGGCCTAATTTTATATATTCATATCGTGTTATTACAAGGTAAACAAATAAATACACCGCATAAGCTGTAACTAATAGAAATGCTACAAGATTAATAGTTAATAAGGTATTCAATGTTCATTCCCCTCAACTAAACATTAATGACTTCTTTTTTTAATTCCTCTATTAATATTGGAATGACTTCAAACAGATCACCGACAATCCCATAGTCTGCTATATTAAAAATAGATGCCTCCGGATCCTTGTTAATTGCAACAATTATTTTTGAGTTAGACATACCTGCCAAGTGCTGGATAGCTCCGGATATTCCGCATGCGATATATAGGTCAGGAGTAACTACCTTACCAGTTTGACCAATTTGAAGAGAATAGTCACAGTATTCTGCGTCACACGCACCTCGAGATGCACCAACTGCACCGCCAAGAAGTTCAGCCAGCTCCTCAAGAATTTTAAATCCTTCAGAATTTTTCACCCCGCGTCCACCTGCAACAACAACTTTTGCTTCAGAGAGGTCTATTCCTTCTGAGGTTTTACGAACAATTTCCTTAATGATTGTACGTAAGTTCTTAATTTCTACATCTAAAGACTGAACAAGACCAGAACGAGAAGTATCTTTTTCCAGGGCCTGAATGTTATTTGGACGAATTGTCGCAAAGACAATACCTTCTTTTATGACTTTCTTTTCATATGCTTTTCCTGAATAAATAGGACGTGTAAATAAGATCTGACCAGCTTCAACACCAACATCTGTAACATCTGAAATAAGACCGGAATTAATTTTCGTGGCAATTCGTGGAGATAGATCTTTCCCTATTGCAGTATGCCCCATAATAATACCTTCTGGATTTTCTTGTTCAATAACAGCCATTAATGCTTGTGTTAGCCCATCATTTGTGTAATTTATCAACAACTCATGTTCCACTGTTATGACACGGTCGACACCATATGTAATCATTTCATTAGATAAAGCGCTTACATATCCTCCGCAAATAACACCGACTACCTCTCCTCCTTCAGCAATTGCTTTTCCGGCAGCAATTGCCTCAAAAGATACATTACGTAGTGCACCATTACGAACTTCTCCTACTACTAATACTTTTCGTGTCATAAATGATCTCCCCCTTTTATATTACTTTCGCTTCTTTTTGTAACAAATTTACTAATTCTTTTACTTGTTCATCCATTTCTCCTTCAAGAACTTTACCTGCAGCTTTAATTGGTGGCAAATAAACATCTACAACTTTTGTTTTTGCCTGAACATCATCCTCATCTAATTCTAAATCATCTAGTTCTAACTCATTAAGCGGCTTTTTTTTCGCTTTCATAATACCTGGCAAAGAAGGATAACGAGGTTCATTTAATCCTTGTTGTGCTGTTACTAAGACTGGCAGCGATGTTTTAATGATTTCAATGTCACCCTCAACATCACGTTCAATCAATACTGATTCACCGTTGATTTCTAACTTCGTAATTGTTGTTACATATGGAATATCAAGCAATTCTGCAATACGTGGACCTACTTGTCCAGAACCTCCATCAATTGCTACATTACCCCCTAAAATAATGTCAAATTCATTTTCTTTAAAAAATTGTACTAAAACCTTTGCAGTTGTATATTCGTCTCCATCGTCAATATCATCTTCAATATTCACTAACACTGCTTTGTCAGCACCCATTGCTAATGCTGTACGGAGTTCCTTTTCAGCATCTTCACCACCGACTGTGATCACACATACTTCACCACCATGTGCATCCTTTAGTTGAATTGCTTCTTCAATTGCATATTCATCATATGGATTAATGATAAACTCTGCTCCTTCCTCTTCAATTACACCTTTTTGGATAGTGAGTTTCTCTTCAGTATCAAATGTTCTTTTCATTACTACAAAAATATTCATGCTTTTCCCCCTTGTCTAAGTCTTCATTATAGATTATCGATAATATATAAGTATTGTAACAATAATATTTTGAATTGTCAAAATCATTATTGTTATAAATTGATTAATTACTTTTTTTAAGCTACACTAAACAAAAAAATGATTATCGATAAAATTTAAACTAAGAGGTGTTTTTCCTATGGGGAAAGTTAAGAATTATTCATTATCTGATCAAGTATGTGATCTATTAAAAGAATCAATTATAAAAGGGGAATTAAAACCAGGAGATCGAATATTAGAATTGGAAGTAGCAAAAACATATAATGTTAGTCAAGCTCCGGTTCGAGAGGCCCTTTCCCGTTTAAGAAAAGAGGGATTTGTCATCCATCATCGCCATAAAGGCTCCTTTGTATCAAACCTTTCTAATAAGAATATTGAAGAGATTTATAGCTTCCGCGAAGTAATGGAACCGCTTGCTATTGCTAGAGCTATAGCAAAAATAGAGGATGAAGATTTAAAAGAACTTGATGATTTGTATCAAAACATGCTCAAAGCAGGTCTAAATAATGACCTCGATCAAGTAAGGGAATTCGATGGTGCTTTTCATAACTACATTTATAAGTTAGCAAATCATGAATTTATGTATAAAGTATGGGAAGATTTAAGCGCTGTTTCAAATCGAATTTGGTATCTAACAAGCCAATTGTATTTCGATAAATTAGATGAAGTAGCAAAACTGCATAAACCTATTTTAGATGCATTACATGAACGTGATGTTGAAAAATGTGTTGATGCATTTAAAACACACATGCATTATGCATGGGAAAAATTTAATGAAGAACAATTAGAATAAATTTTATTTTCAACCCCTAATCTATCGAAATCCTTTGTAATTTTTATTAACAAATTCAAACTATATTTTCCAGTTTTTTAATTTTGATATGCAAAAAGGCAAAAGAAAACTGGATAGAAAAAGGTCAGTCAATTTTGGGCAAATTCAGAAAACATTTCTAGGGAATAGCAAAAAGCCTAAAAAAACTCTACAACTCTTCTTTTATTGAGGTAAGAGAACTCCTTATTGAACCCTCGTTTATCTAAAGAGCTGGGCTGCTATTTCTTAGCAGCCCAGCTCTTTTTCTTTCCTTTCATTAACTACTTTAAACAACATTAACGTGATGAAATCCCATTAGCCCACAACCATCGGTTTGGAAATTGAGAAGATTCCTAGTTTACTTTTACAGCGTCTTTTTCAAGTTTCACCCATTTTCCCTTTTCAGCTGATTCAAGTATCGCATCAGAAATTACTGCAATTTTGTATCCATCCTTGAAATTTGGTGATACCTCTGTGTTTTCAACAATTGATTTAATAAAATCATACGCTTCAATAATTTTTGTTTCACCGTACCCAATCCCTAAAGCAGGAATTGGCCATAAACCCTCACCGTATGGATGAGCTGGTCCAGTGTAAACTGTTCTGAACCCTTTTGCATCTCCTGGATCGTCTGAGAAGCATACTTGAAGCTCATCACGACGCTCATAGTTAAAATAGATAGAGCCCTTATCACCGTGGATTTCAAATGTTAGGAAGTTATTGCGTCCCCATGCATTACGAGTTGCTTCAATGCTTCCAACTGCACCATTTTCAAATTTGACTAATGTAGTGATTTCATCATCTACGTCTACTTTACCTTTAGGAACATCTCCTGCACTTTTTACAGTTCCTAATTTGTCTGCGCCGCCTGATTGAACTGGTCTTTCTGGGATCCACGTTTTTGATACGGCATTGACATCTGTGATTTCCCCAACTAAGTAGCGAGCAAAATCAATAACATGCGTACCAATGTCACCTAGTGCACCTGATCCGGCAATTTCCTTTTGGAAGCGCCACGATAATGGTGAGTTAGGATCTGCAGACCAATCTTGAAGATATGTTCCACGGAAGTTTAAAATGTTTCCGATTCTACCTTCTTCAATATATTTTTTCGCAAGTGCAACAGCTGGTGTTCTTCTGTAGTTAAAAGCGACCATATGCTTTACACCTGCTGCTTCTACTGCATCTAACATTGTTTTTGTTTCGGCAGCATCTCTAGCTAAAGGTTTTTCACAGATTACATGTTTACCAGCTTTTGCTGCAGCAATGGCAATTTCAGCATGTGAATTATTTGGTGTAACTATATCAATAATGTCGATCTCTGGATTTTCTACTACCTCTCTCCAGTTAGATGAGTAGTTATCAAAACCTAATTTTGCTGCTGCTTCTTTTGCAATTTCATCTGTCACGTCAACAAGCGTGTGACGATGTGGGACAGCAGGTGCCGGCCAAAAAAACATTGGCATTCCCGCGTAAGCAAGAGCATGTGCCTTTCCCATAAATCCTCCGCCAATCATTCCTACGTTTAATTTTTTCATATTTATTCCCTCCAATTATTTTGTCTTTATTATTTTGCAGCTTCTTGAATCGTATCTGGAGCTTCTTTTGAATAAACAAGTTTCCAAGAATCTAATACATTATCCGGTGTTACTTTTAATGCGGGAACTGCTACATATGCAGGTGCTTCTTTTCCAAGCAAACCATATCCAGCTAAGATCGCTTCTGAGATTCCTTGATCATATGGAAGCTGTGCGCCTAAGCCTTTAATCATTCCATCTGATGCAATATCAATGGCAACTGTTGTTCCTAAATCAATTGTTGTAATGACTAGGTCATTTCTACCAGCAGTACGTGCTGCAGCTAATGCCCCTTCAGCAGGAACATCCCAAACGACAAACATGCCTTCTAAATTTCGATTCTTTGTGAGCATTCCTGACGCCACTTTTTCTCCGTCGTTTGGTGCTACAATTCCTCCACGTTCTACAATTTTAATATCTGGATATTTTTCTGTTATTGTTTTCTCAAATGCTTCAACTCGTTGCTTTGTTACAAAGTAATCTGCATCATGATAAATAACCCCAATGTTACCTTTGCCACCTAATTCTTCTGCCATTATTTCGGCTGCTTGTACCCCATTACCATAGTTATCAGCGGATACAACGCTTATATAATCCTTACCAGCTTCTAAATTATTTGGCTTATTATCCATAAATACGACTTTTACTCCCGCATCAGCCGCTTTCTTAAATGCCGATGCTGTAGACACAGGGTCAACAGGGATCCCAACGATGATATCTGGATCTTTAGCTAATACTGTTTCAATATCTGATACTTGTTTTTCTGCTTTGAATTGTGCGTCTGTTACTGCTACTACCTCAATTCCCATTCTGGAAAATGTTGCTTTTAACCCTTCAATTTGTGCTGTAGCCCAGTCATTTCCAGCATAGTGCATAACAATGGCTGCCTTATAGTTACCTTCTTTAATCTTTTGAACTTCCTCTTCTGTTAGCTCTAGTGTTTTAGCCGACACAGCCGACTCTCCATCAGGCCCTTTACTTAAGATTTCTTGATCAGGAATTTCCTGGTTAATAGCGATAGGACCAGATTCTTCTGTTGCAACTTCTTCTGTTGAACCTTGATCTTGATCACTTGTTTCAGAGGTAGTAGAACTTCCTTGGCTGCATCCTGCAAGACCTAGCATTATTGCTAACAAAACCATTGTTAAAATAGAAAATAACTTTTTCATATTTGAGCCCCCTTGTTTTGGACAACCCTTATATTGATTTAATAGATTCATATTTTGTCAGGTAATTACGGCTAATTTCTGCTCCAGCTTTTGGATCATAGTAACTATCAAGCTCAACTGTTAGCCAACCATCATATTGAGCTTCTTCTAACACTCTTACCATTTCATCAAATTCCTGGTTTCCTTCACCTAATGGTAAAAACTCTCCATTTTGAAAATCCTTAAAATGAACATATTGAATACGATCAATATATTTTTTAATGACGCCTACCGGATCCCCCCCACCTGCTTCAATGTGTGCAGTGTCAGGACATAAGTTAATGACAGTTAATGGCATTAATTTATCTAATTGTTCAGGTGACTGAACACAAGTACCTAAGTGTGGATGGTAGCTTGCAATAAGACCATATTTTTCAGCAATATGACTGACCTTATTTAATGCTTCACCTAAATCTTTGTAATCGCTCTCTAAAATACCTTTAGCTCTAACGGCTCCTCCACCAACAACTAGGTGTTCTGCTCCTAGAGTAGATGCTAGAGCAGCAACTTCTTCAATTTTCACTAATTCATCTTCTAAAATGTCCGGAAAGATAAAGTTCCCACCAGTATAAACTCCGATAAAGTCTAACGAATGTTTTTCAATCAGTCTTTTAAACTCTTCTTCTTTCCCTTTATATTGCATCAGATTTCCATCAAACAGTTCAAAGCCTTCATAACCAGCAGCTTTAATATCTTCTAATGCTTCTTCTGTTGAACCATTTGCAAGATAATAGGAATCTTTTACTGAAGTAACACCAGCAGGGTGACCAACAACGCCTCCCCAGGTATTCGTTTGGTAGCCTAATTTCATCATTTCCCCTCAACTTTCTTATTATTTTTATTGATTCATCATTGAATTACTACAGAATCGACGCCTCGAACAACTCTGCCTGCAACGGTTCACATAAAAACTTGTCAACCTTGCTTACAAATCCTTTAAAATGGGACGTTTCTTCATGTATCTGAATAGCAGTTTGATCCTTCCATTTCTCTACAAAAACAAATGTATTTGGCTGCTCTGGATTTTCATAGTACTGATAAGTAATATTTCCTTCTTCAGCTTTAGAATGTTTCGTTACTTGTCCAGCTATTTCAAGGAACTCATTACGTTGTTCTGGATCAACCTTGAAATAAGCATGAATAATTATCATTGGAAAACCTCCCTTTGTCAGACTAAAATCAATTAAATTTACTGTTAACTTGAAAAATAAAAGTTTTTATTTATTAAAAATTTCCAACAATTTTTTTCATGTGCTGGATTGATTGTCTAGTAAAGTCGTCAAAAATATTGCTTTCTCCGGTGAGTTCAGATGCTAAGTATGGATTTGAAACAGCTGGTAAAAATTCCATCGTTATATATCCTTGATAATTTCTGTCTTTTAGGAATGAAATAACGGGTTTAAAATCTGTATGCCCAAGACCAGCAGCTTCACGTGTGTTATCAGCTATATGGACATGTGCTAGATAATCAGAAATTTTCGTTAAAGATGCCTTCATGTCGCGTTCCTCTATGCTCATGTGAAACAAATCAGCCATTATTCCAACACATTCTACATTAACTTCCTCAACAAATCTTAGAGCTAATGAAAGGTTGTTCACTAAATATGTTTCATAACGATTTAATGCTTCAATAGCAATTGTGATTCCTTGTTCATCTGCATATTGTCCTGCCTCTTTAACACTTAAAATAGCATTATTCCATTCTTCCTCAAGAGTCGTTTCTGAAGAAAGCTTACCAACACAGGTTGGGACAACAATCAATGTTTGGGCATTTAAGGCTTTCGCTAAATCGACCGATTTTTTTACATATTCAACAGCATTTTTCCGAATAGCTTCGTTCGATGAGGATAGATCTCTTTCCGGAGTAAAAATGCCACAAATCGAACTGCATTCCAAGTTATACTCATGTAAAAGTTTTTTTGTTTGCTCGATATCAATTGAATCTGGTTCACCAGCTAATTCAACTCCCTGGTAACCAAACTTTTTCAATCTTTTCAAACTGATTTCTAAGTCTTCATTTCCATATATCCACTGGGTAGCACTATACTTATACAGAAGAAATCACTCCTAACCAAGAGAATTATTACACCTTACCTGCTAGAATAAGATTTAAAGGAAATATACCCCTTTAAATTTAGTCCTGATTGACGTTCACTAAAATTTTTATCGTATCTTTGTTTTGATCTGCCTCTTTGATTCCCTCTTCTAACTGATCTAATGTGATCGTTTTACTGAAAATATCTTTAGGATTAAATCTTTTTGATGAAATAAGTTGGATTGCCTTCGTCCATGTTCCGTAAGTACCTGCATAAGAACCTACGATTGTTAGTTCCTTGCTAAAGATGTCAAATGGTTTAATTTCCATCACTTTATCAGCAGGAGCTGCGCCGTAAGCAACCAGCGTTCCTCCCTTTCTAACCATCTGTAAAGCTTGCTGATAAGTCGGGATCGCTCCAACAACTTCAAATACAACATCAGCGCCTCTTCCTTCAGTAAAATTAATTACTTCCTGGACAGGATCTGTTTCTGATGCGTCAATAACAAAATCTACTCCTAGCTCCTTAGCCTTTTGAAGACGTGTTTTATTCATTTCAGATAGAATAACCTTGCTTGCACCATTTAGTTTTGCCATAATTGCATGGGCTAGCCCCATTGGCCCAGCACCGATAATAGCTACTGTATCCCCCATTCCGACATTCGCCCGCTCCTGGCCTCTGATAACACATGCCAGTGGTTCGATATATGCGCCTTCCTCCCAGGACATAGCTTCAGGTAATTTATACACATTATTTTCAGGCGCTTTTACGTACTCTGCAAATGCACCATTGATATGGACACCTAGCTGTGTGATGTTCTCGCAAAAGAGCTTCTGACCTGTCCGGCAATAATAGCAATTGCCACAACTAATATTGATATCTGCTGTTACAAGGTCACCTTCCGATACACTAGTCACTGATGATCCTATTTTTACAATTTCACCAGCAAATTCATGGCCTTGGATGAGAGGCTTAGGAGCTGGAAAATGTCCGTTGTATATATGTGGATCGGTTCCGCAAATCCCGCAAGCTTTTACTTTAATCAGAACCTCATTATCCTTTATTTCCGGGACAGGTACGGACTCGATTTTTAAATCTTGAGTTCCATAAGTAACAGCAGCCTTCATTTCTTTTTTATCAAAACTGCCTTGTGGTTTTTTAAGTACAACATCCTTTGTGTTCTGTGTCATCATACTTCCTCCTTAAATAATTTTTTCAGGAAAACGATAGACTCCTCTGTGTATTGATCATAGAATTCTTCACATCTTGTCCCATTAAATGGGTCAGCAAAAGCAGGTAATAATTCCATTGTTAAATAACCACTGTAGTTTATATCCTTTAATGCTTTCGCGATTGGTTTAAAATCGATATGCCCTCTTCCAGGTGCCGCACGATTACTGTCAGCAATATGGAGATGATATAATTTATCCCCAGCCAGGCGAATCGCATCAGCAATGTCTACCTCTTCAATATTCATGTGGTATGTATCACCCATACACCCAACACTAGGTAAATCAACACGATTGACAAGTTCAAGAGATTGTTCCATTCGATTAATAAGATAATTCTCATAGCGATTCCATGGTTCAACAGTTAATCTGACTCCATGTTCTCCAGCATATGAGCCTGCTTCTTTAACTCCTTCAACAGCCCAATTAAGCTCAGTTTCTCTATCGGCCTCCTGATAAATTTTCATACAGGCTGTTGGAGTTAATGAAATTCCTTGTGCCCCAATGGTACTTGCAAAATCAACGCAGCTTTTAATATACTCAATCGCATTCCTTCTAGTTTGCTTATCACTGGAGACGATGTCTCTTTCAGCATTATAAATCGCACATATTGTAGAGGCAGAGATGTTATATTTATTAAGCAGTTCCTTTATTAAACCAGTATCCATTTGTCCTGGTTCCCCAACAAATTCAACACCGTCATAACCGAATTTTGATAATCTCGCAATACTAGTTTCAATATTCTCACCAGCATATACAAGTGTGTTATAACCGTATTTAATCATTCTCATCGCTCCTTTTGCCCATTTAGGATATACTCTTGTGAACATCTTTTTTATAATCGCTTACATTATTTTTAAAAGTTATTAAACAATTTAATTGTTAAATTATTGTTTTGCAGCCTTTTGAATTACTTCCGGAGCTTCCTGACGGTATGCCATTTTCCATGCCTCTAAAACATTTTCCTGTGTTACAGCTAAACCTGGTACAGCGACAAATGGAGGAACTTCTTTTCCAAGTAAAGAATGCCCGGCTAAAATCGCCTCTGCAACTCCCTGATCAAATGGCAGCTGTGATCCAAGACCTTTTACATTTCCACCAGAAGCAATCTCTAAGGCAACGTTTGTACCTAAATCTACTGTTGTGATAGTTAAATCTTCCTTTCCAGCCGTTCGTGCAGCTGCTAAAACACCTTCAGCAGGTACATCCCAAATGGCGAAAATACCGTCTAAATCGTTGTATCTCGTTAACATGGCTGATGCTACTTTTTCAGCATCGTTCGGTGTTGTTATTCCGCTGCTTGTGACAATTTCAATTTCTGGATACTTTTCTTTAAGTGTCGTTTCAACTGCTTCTCGACGTTGGTTATTTACAAAGAAGTCAACATCGTGGTAAATGATACCAACTTTCCCTTTTCCACCAAGCTGTTCACCTAAAATATCTCCTGCCGCTGTACCATTTCCATAGTTATCAGAAGCGACAACGCTTACATAATCCTTGCCTGGTTCTAATCCCACAGGTACGCTATCCATAAATACCAGTTTAATACCAGCATCTGCAGCTTTTTTAAAAGCCGGAGCAGTTGAAACAGGATCAACCGGTAGACTGACGATAATATCTGGAGATTTTGCCATGATTGTTTCGATATCAGCTACTTGTTTTTCAGACTTAAATTGCCCATCTGTAACAGCAACCACTTCAATTCCCATTCTTTCAAATGCTGCTTTTAAACCGTTAATTTGTGCAGTTGAATAATCATTACCAGCATAATGCATGGCAATTGCAGCTTTGTATTTACCTTCTTTAATCTTTTCAATTTCTTCTTCTGTTAGTTGAAAATCCTTTGCAGAAATAGCTGTTTCTCCATAAGGACCTTTACTTAATATTTCTTGTTCACTTGAAATTTCCGGGTTAATCGTAAGTGGACCTGAATCAGGAAGTTTTACCTCATTTTTATCGCTCTTTTCACTTTCATTTCCAGATTGAGAAGAACTACTTTGACTACATCCAGCAATTGCTAGACCACTAATTAATAGAATCATCATCATTTTGAAAAAAATCTTTTTCATGAAAATCCCCCTATTTTTTATGAAATAAAATCTTATACTTGAACATCTTTTCTAGAATCCAAAAAGATGTTCAAGGTATATATGATCTGTTTTATTTTCTTTATTTAATTTCTGCTAGTTTCTGTTTCAAATAGTCAATTGAAGTTTTTGCATACCAATCTGGATCTGCTTTTCTTGTATGAAATCCAACTTCCATTGATAGATAGCCCTGATAATCAATTTCTTTTAACGCTTTTAGTAAGGAATCAAAATTCACACTTCCTTGACCAGGAGGCAAACGATCATCATCTGAAATATGAACGTGATGCAGCTTTTCCTTCATTCTATATACATAATCACTTGGTACCTCGTTTCTATATAAGGCATGGAACGTGTCAAACATTACTTTTACGTTGGATTCTCCCGCCTCTTCAGCAAGCATTAAGGCATCATCAGCGGATTCGATTAGATTGCTGTCGGCTGCTTGAGGCTCAACAACCATTGTAATTCCAAGATCTTTTGCGTATTTTGCAACATCTTGTAAACCTTCTAAACTATATTTCCATGCGTCCTTCTGAGTAGTTCCAAAGCCAAACCAGCCCGCAAGCCACATCACAGTTGGGCATTCCCAATCGTGGGCAAGTCGAACGACATCTTTATATTGTTTAATTGTAAATTCTCGTTCTTCTTTTAATGGAGAGCATGGATTTAAGCCAGGTCCGCCCCCTGGAGCAGGAAGCATAGCAGCAACATTAAGATTGTTTCTTTTTAAATGATTAAGAATTTCTTTACGTCTTTCATTCGATAAAAAATCTGGATATGCATGAGGACTTGCACAACCAATTTCAATTCCATCATATCCCATCGCTGATAAGCGACTAATTACTTCTTCCAATGGATAAGTTGGAAGCCAAGACGGAAAAGAGCCATAAACCCACGTATTAAATGATATTTTCATCATCAACAACTCCGTTTCTCATTCATTTTTAATCACGAGCTATTACCGAATAGGTAAGTAGCAAAATATAAATCTATCTTATTACCAAACAAACACAGCTTTTTCTGTTTCTCGATCGTCAAACATACGGAAGGCTTCTTCCGCTTCTTCTAGCTTGAATGTATGTGTTACTAATTTTTCAACTGGTAAATTCTTTCGTACAATGAATTCAGCAATTTCATCAAACTCTTGAATTGGGAAGTACCATGATCCCATGACAGTGATTTGTTTACGGATTAATTGCTGACTTGGCTTGATTGTTGTTTCCTTGCTTTCCCCGATAAACGCTACACGTCCATGTGCTCTTACACAATCCAATGCATCATTCTCAGCATATGGACTTCCTGAACAATCAATTGCAGCATCCGCTCCTAAACCTTTTGTAATGCGATTAATTTCTTCTTGTACATTCACATTTTTTCCATTGATTGTAAAGTCGGCACCTACTTCTTTCGCTAGCTCCAAGCGCTCATCAAGCATGTCAACAGCAATAACCGTTGCACCTAGGCCTTTTGCAATCATGACACCTGCTCCTCCCATAGGTCCCATACCAAAAATCACAAGAATATCTCTACCAGAAATATTCATTCTCTTTTGCGCGTGGTAAAGAGTTCCGACTGCATCTGTTGAAACAGCTGCTGTTACAAAGCTCATGCTATCTGGAAGTCTCATGCAGTTTTCAGCTGGTACAACCATGTAGTCTGCATCTCCACCATGAGAATCGAATCCGATGCATTTGAATTCTTTACAGAACATTTTGTAGCCGCTTTTACAATGAGCACACTCGCCACAGCCTACTGCTAAATAAACCGCAACACGGTCTCCTGTTTTAAATTTTTCAACACCAGCTCCTACTTCGGTAATGACTCCGGCAGGCTCATGCCCCGGCACTGTACAGCCTGTTTTCGTTCCTTGAAAAACCGACGTACCATGATATAAACTCATATCACTGCGGCAAATTGCTGATGCTTTTAATTGAACTAATACCTCTCCTTGCCCAGGAGTTGGAATGTCTACTTCACGAATTTCTACTTTTTTATCACCTGGGAAAAATACTGCTTTCATTGACATCGTAAATCCTCCTATATGTTAAATGATTTGTTTCTTAAAGCTACGCCCACCACATCTCAGTCAGCTCTTCCTTGAACAAAGCTCCTTTAAGAAGTGAAATAGCTTTCTTCAAACCTTCATCCGTTGATGCAAGCATATCTTCATGTTCAATTGAAATGACATAATCATAGCCAACCGCTCGTAATGTGCTGATCATGTCTTTCCAGATTTTTTCATCATGGCCGTAACCTACTGAGCGGAAAGTCCATGAGCGATCTAAAATGTTGCTATAGTGCTTTGTATCAAGCACACCGTTTATGCTGATATTTTCTTTATCTAAATACGTATCTTTTGCATGGAAATGGAAGATTGCATTTTCACGGCCAAGCTTCTTAATTGCTTCGACAGGATTAATGCCTTGCCATACTAGATGACTTGGATCGAAATTTGCTCCGATGTTTTCTCCCGCATGTTCGCGTAATTTCAGTAATGTTTCTGGATTGTAAACGACAAATCCAGGATGCATTTCAAATGCAATTTGATTAATACCATGCTGTTTTGCAAATTTTGCTTCTTCTTTCCAATAAGGGATAACAACTTCATCCCATTGCCAATTAAGCACATCTATATATTCTGGCGGCCAAGAACAAGTAACCCAGTTTGGATTTTTTGCTCCTTCATGGTCTCCAGGACAGCCAGAAAAACCATTTACAACCGGTATTCCTAAGCGTTCTGCCAACAAGACTGTTTTTCTCCATACTTCATGAGATTCGTTGGCAACTTTTTTATTTGGGTGCAGCGGATTTCCATGAAAGCTTAAACCACTGATTGTTAACCCTCTGCTTTCAACAGCATTCATAAATGATTTTGCTTTTTCCGGTGATTCTAGTAATTCATCTGGATTACAATGCTGATTACCAGGATAGTTACCTGTGCCTAGCTCAACAGCTTCAAGTCCCATTTCACTTACTTTATCCAGCATCTCTTCGAAAGGAAGATTCTGATAAAGGGGTGTAAATACACCTAGTTTCATGAATGTACCTCCTTACCTACCTGAACTTTCACCCATTTTTGCTCCTCATTGCTCTCTAAAATCGCATCGGTGATACACATAGATAAATGCCCATCCTCAAATGTTGCAAAGTTTGGCTTATCTGTATTTAGGTTCTTTCCTTCTTTTATAAAAGTGTAGAAGTTAAACATCATATTTTTTAATGCATCTGGCCAGCCCTCATTATGTCCACCTGGATGATTGATGGCTGATCTTGCTTCTGCTGTAAACAATGACGGATCTGCAAGCAAAATTTCATTCGCTCGATCACGGTGTCCGATCCATAATTTTTCTGGTTCTTCTTGATTCCAAAATGCAGAACTTTTACTACCATTAATCTCGAAGCTTAGTCTGTTTTTCCGTCCAGCACTTACTTGAGAAACCGTGAAGACTCCTCTAGAACCATCTTCAAAGCGAACAAGTACAGATGCATAGTCTTCAGTATTAATCGGAACATCATCATATTCTTGTTCCATGTCACTTGAAGCACTAAATGTTGCAATACCTGATTTTGCTTTCTTTCTCAAAGGAATGACGATTGCTAAATCAGCGAAAACCTCAGCTATTTTTTTGCCAGTTACAAATTGAACAGTATCACACCAATGTGAACCAATATCTGCTACAGCACGAGATTTACCGCCAACACCTGGAGCTAATCGCCAGTTATAATCAGTTTCATACAATAACCAGTCTTGCAAATAACTGCCATGAACCAAGTTGACATTCCCAAAATTATTATTTGCAACCATTGATTGTAGATTTTGTACACTTGCATGCTGTCTGTAATTAAAATTCACACCATGAACAATGCCTTGTTTTTTCGCTAACTCTAACAGTTCTGCTGATTCATCACTATTCATCGCTAGCGGCTTTTCAGATATCACATGCTTTCCAGCTAAAATAATGTCTTTATTAATTTCAAAATGAAGATGATTTGGTGTACAATTATGCACGACTTGAATTTCATCGTTCTTCAGCATGTCTCGATAATCACCATATGCATATGCGTTAGGAATTCCTAATTCAGCAGCCTTTTTCTCTGCTGACTCTTGATTACTCTCTGCTAAACCAACTACTTCTACAAATCCCAGTCTTCTAATTGCTTCAATATGAGTTGGTCCTATAAAACCAGTACCAATGATTCCGACTTTTATTTTTTCCACATCTCATCCTCCTGTTCTCTTTTTCACCTTGTTGTTTATTTCATGGATGGAACGATTGACTGTTCCATCCCTTTTTTCATTTAAATCTATCTTTTCAATGCTTTCTTACCGAATGCTACCGCTAAAATGATGATAATCCCTTTAATAATCATTTGTTGGCTAACATCTAGCCCCATAATGATCAATCCGTTATTAATCGTACCGATCATTAAAGAACCAACCAGAGTTCCAATGATTGTACCAACGCCACCAAAAAGACTTGTACCGCCAAGAATAACTGCTGCTATTACAGATAGCTCATCTCCTTCACCGAAAGAGAATCTTCCTGCATTCATGCGTCCTGCATATAGTAATCCTGCTAAACCAGCCATTGCACCAGTACCTAGGAAAACGATTAGCTTAATACGCATTGTTTTAACACCTGAGAAGCGTGCAGCACTTTCATTACCACCTGTAGCTAGTACTTGTCGTCCAAATGACGTTTTACGAAGCAAGACATGAGCAATAATCGTAAATACAACAGTCCAAAGAAGTAGTACCGGGATTGGTCCGATGTCACCTGAACCAAAGATGAAATTAAAATTTGAATTAACAATCGGCACAGGAGCTGTATCCGTTACCCACATCGCAAGACCTTTAATCGCTCCCATTGTACCTAGAGTTACTAGGAAAGAAGGAATCGCTACTTTTGTTACAAGTAAACCGTTAATTAAACCAACAACAATTCCTGTACCAACACCGCCAATTAATCCGCCAATGATGCCATATCCTGCTTGTAGCGCTAAAGCTCCTACTAGTGAGGATAAAGCGGCTATCGATCCTACAGATAGATCAATTTCTCCCGTACTGATAACAAACGTCATCGCGAGAGCCATTAAGGAAATTGTAGCCGTTTGTCTAACGATATTTAATAGATTTCCAGATGTTAAAAATCCCTCATCATATAAAGTAATAGAAAAGTAGATTAATACCCCTACGAAGGCAAAATACACGATATAATTTCTCCATTCAAAACCCTTAAACTTAGGTAATACTGGCTTTTCTACTTTAGAAACCTTGGATTGCATATTCTAGATCCTCCTCTGATTTAATCTCCATTCTCTTCATCTCCTTTTTAATCTTACCTTCATGCATGATTAAGACACGATCACTCATCGCAAGAAGCTCTGGGAGTTCCGAAGAGATAACGAGTATTGCTTTGCCGTTATTAGCCATTTCTCTAATAATATCGATAATTTCTGTTTTCGCCCCAATGTCAACACCGATTGTTGGTTCATCCAGTAATAAGACAGTCGGATTATTGGCTAACCATTTGGCAAGGACAATTTTTTGTTGATTACCGCCTGATAAAAGGCCGGATTTTTTAAAAATATTGTCTGTTTTGATATTCAACTTACGAACAAGTTCATTACTGATTTCGTTTGACTTTTTGGTATCTACAAAAAGACCTTTATTTACCTTTGGCAGGATTGGAAGAATCATATTGTCTCTTACACTATGCTCGAGAACTAACCCTTGTACACGTCGATCTTCTGGAATTAAAGCGATCCCTGCATCAATCGCATCTGTTGCCGATTTTATTGATTGTTTAACACCATCAACGTAAATCTCTCCACTATCAATTGGATCAATACCGAAGAGACTGCGAACTAATTCAGTTCTTCCGCTTCCCATTAATCCGGCGATTCCAAGAATTTCACCAGGTTGAATCTTAAGGCTAATATTCTGAATCTTATTTCCCGCATTTAAATTTTTCACTTCAAAAACCGGCGGCGCCTCTGTTGAGTATGGGCGCTCCAGCCATTCAAAGGCTTGGTCAAACTCCATACCGACAATATGCTGAATGACTGTGTCAAGATTCGTTTCACTAATTGTTTCTGTTGTGATATATCTCCCATCACGCAATATTGTAATCCTATCGCATACTTCGAAAATCTCATCCATACGGTGAGAAATATAAATAATTGAATATCCTTTTTCTGTTAATTGATTAATAAAGTTGAACAACACTTCTGTTTCTGTTTTCGTTAATGAAGAAGTGGGTTCATCCATAACTAAAATTTTTGCATCTTGAGAAAGCGCCTTGGCGATTTCTGTCATTTGCCAATAACCAACTCCTAAGTTTTGAACAATATCAGTTGGTTTGATATCAACGTTTAATTCTTCAAGAAGTTTTTCAGTTTTCTTCTCACATTCCTTATCATCCAAAAGTCCAAGTGATGTTTTGTTTTCACGAGTAAGAAAGATGTTTTGAGCAACACTAAGTGTTGGAATTAAACTGAATTCCTGAAAGATCATCGATATTTTATTCGCTTGCGCATCATCATAACTCTTAATACTCACCGGTTTTCCTTCAATATGAATCTCTCCGCTGTCTGCTGCATAAATGCCAGTAAGGATTTTCATTAAAGTCGATTTACCAGCACCATTTCCACCCATCAATGCGTGGACCTCACCTTTTTTAACAGAGAAATTGACTTGATCAAGAACGGTAATTCCATTAAATGCTTTACAAATATTTTTCATTTCAAGTATAGGTTGATCCATTCTATGTTCACCTTCCTTTATTTATAGAGGCTGGCAGATTTGCAGCAGTCTCTAAACAAGCTTTAATTAATATTATTTCAGTGCATCTTTTACTGTTGATGGTGCTTCTACCCCATAGATAAGCTTCCAAGCATCGATAACATTTTCTTTTGTTACTTTAATAGCTGGAGACGCTACATATGCAGGTGCTTCTTTATCTAAAAGTGCATACCCTGAAAGAATCGCTTGTGCTACACCTTGGTCATATGGTAATTGAGCACCTAGACCTTGAACGATCCCGTCAGATGCGATGGAAATTGCTACATTTGTTCCCAAATCAACTGTTGTAACAACTAGGTCATCTCTTCCAGCTGTACGAGCTGCAGCCATAACACCTTCAGCTGGTACATCCCAAGGAGCAAAAATTCCATCAATGTCCGGGTTTCTTGTCAGCATGGCTGAAGCTACCTCTTCACCTTTATTCGGATCAGTAATTCCACCTTGTGCAACGATTTCAATGTCAGGGTATTTCTCTTTAATTGTTGCTTCAAACGCATCAGAACGGTTTTTCGTTACGAAGAAGTTTACATCGTGATAAACGATTCCAACCTTCCCTTTTCCACCAATCTTTTCTGCCATGATGTCTGCAGCAACCGCACCGTTACCATAGTTGTCACCAGAAACAACACTGATATAATCCTTACCTGCAACAAGTCCATCAGCAGCACCGTCCATGAATACAAGCTTTACTCCTTGTGCTACAGCCTTTTTATAAGCCGGTGCAGTCGATACGGCATCAACAGGAACAGAAATCATGATATCTGGATCTTTCGCTAATACTGTTTCAATATCGTTTACTTGTTTCTCAGCCTTAAATTGTGCATCTGTTACAGCTACAACTTCAATTCCCATTTTTTCAAATGTGTCTTGCATTGCTCCAACAGCTGCATTCATATAATCTGTGCCTGAATAGTGCATAACAATTGCTGCTTTATAATTACCGTCCTTAATTTTTTGAAGTTCTTCCTCAGTTAACTGTAAAGACTTTGCAGAAACTGCTTGTTCGCCATTTGGTCCTTTATCTAGAACTTCTATATCTGGAATCTCAGGATTTATTGTTAGTGGCCCTGATTCAGAGAGGTAATTTTCATTTTTTTCTGTGCTTCCTTCTGTTGTCTGTGCTTCTTCCTTATTTCCACATCCGATTATCACGCTAAAAACTAGTAGCAATAACACGGAAAGTAATAAATTCTTTTTCATTTCATAACCCCCAAATTTTTCATGTACTTTAATTTTTTGTAAGGTACAACTAACGTTTTTTACAACCACCTCCTTTAAAGTTCAATTGGCAGAAATTTGTAATCGTTTACAAATCAACCGCATTTCGAAGCTATAAATTAGCGCTTCTTAACTTATAGAGAAAATGAATGAAATCTAATTTCTTTCTTTATTTTGTAATCCATTACATTTTCTTTATAAAAATAAACTTTTTATCCCTGTTTACTAGGTTTAAAAGTTATGAGTGAACCGACATTTGTAACCGATTACATTAAACGTGTAATGATTTATTGATCTTTGAGCACGATTCTCTTATGACAAGACTGTCATCTAAAATATATTGATTTTTCTCGATTTTCTTTTTATCCATTAGCATGATTAATAGTTCCATCGCTTTAGACCCTATTTCAAAAGCTGGTTGTGAAATTGTGGTCAAAGCAGGCTCGAAAATAGAGGAAAAATGAATATCATCGAATCCAATAACCGAGATGTCTTCAGGCACTCTAAGGTTCATTGTTCTTATGGCTCTAATGGCACCCAAAGCCATTTCATCATTCGCTGCAAATACTCCTGTTGGCATTCTATTGAGCGCTAAGAACTTCTTCATTAAATTAAATCCGCTTTCATAATTAAAGTGACCTTCTTGTACTAGTACTGGATCTACTGATATGCTATACCTTGCCATCGCCTGGTAAAAACCCTTTAATCGATCCTGTCCTAATACACTATCAAGTGGCCCAGAAATAGTTCCTATTCTTCGGTGTCCCAACTGAATTAAATATTCTGTTGCCTTTCTAGCACTACTAACATTGTCAATTGAAATCGTTGGAATAGAAGATCCTTCAATATATTCACAGGCAAGCACTACTGGAAATTCATTAGCCATCTCTTCGACAATCTCTGGTTTCATTTTTGCTGTTAATAAGATCATTCCGTCTGCTTTTTTCTGACGGAGCATATCTAAATACCGACTTTCCTGTTCACTATCATTCCCAGCATCACCAAGTAAAACTTGGTATCCGTTAGCAGATGCAAGATTTTCTATTCCTCGTAGAACCTTTGAAAAGAAAGGATTAGATATATCCGGAATCACAACAATCACTGTTTTAGTTTCTGACGTCCTTAGCTGACGAGCTAAAACATTTGGATGATAGTTTAATTCTTTAATGGCTCTTAATACTTTGTTAATTGTTTCCTCTCTTACAGTATCAGGCTTACTTATGACTCTAGAGACTGTAGCAGTAGAAACATTTGCCTTCTTTGCAACATCTACGATTCTAACCATCTAAGACTCTCTTTTCTATTAACTTAATAATGTGTAATCGCAATCATTTATTTTGATAAAATGTATTGCTTGTTTATTTCTTAGTTATATCTTACCGGTTATTGAAAATCGAAAAAACATGGTTAAATTAATTTTTCACCATGCATTTTTAGTGTAGATGTAGGGATAAGTGTTGGCTTTCTCAGTTGGAAATTATAGGTTTTAAACAGCAAAAAACCCTCAGAAATCTAAGGGTTCAGGAAAAATTTTAATTATCTCAACAAATCATTTACAGCCTCATCAGCCTTCGTTAATGCTTCTTCAACTGACATCTCTCCTAGTTGGGCAGCATGTAAATAACCAGTTACAATACTTTCCCATTGTTCCTCTTGTGGGAAGAATGGACGCGCTTTTGCTGTCTTCATTGCTTCATTTACTGCTTCGTATCGGCGAAATTTCTTAACATCAGTTCCCTTAACTTCCACTTGCTTAAGAGTTGGATCTAAATAGGAAGAGAGTCGGACTGGATCTCCCCCACCCATCTGAGCTTGTCTGATATCATTTTGTTTGCTTTCTAACCAAACCATAAATTTAAATGCTTCCTCAGGATGTTTTGATGTTCTGGGAATAACAATTGTCCATCCCGCTAGATGTGGTACAGATGCTTTCATTGCTGGCGTTTGGGCAAAATCCCATTGGCCTACAGTATTAGAATAGGCCTGATCATCTACCTTATCAGCTGCCCAAGACCAGTGAATAGCCATTGCAACGTTTCCTTCTGCAGCATCATCTGATACTTCTGAAAAAGTATAATCATTTATACCTGGAGGAGAGAATTGCAGTAAGTCAATCCACGTTTTTGTCGCCTCTATGACTTCTGGAGTTGATAATGATGATGTCATCTTATTCCAATCAATGACATCTCCACCGTTAGAATAGACAAATGTTAACCATGTATGTACATTGCCAAACCCTTCACTAGCTTGTCCAGCCCAGCCATATATTTTTTTTCCATTTACAATTTTCCCATTAAAAAATTCAGCCATATCGCGAAATTGATCCATGGTTTTGGGAGGTGTTAGGTTATATCCGTATTTACTTTTAAACTCTGATTTCAATTTATTTTTTTTGAATAAATCAGAACGATACCAAAGGATATGAGGGTGGATCGTCTGTGGAAATCCATAATTATTACCACCTTCGCCATAAGCACCATTTTTTCCGTTCCATTGTGTTAGGGATAATGCTCTAGGTAAAAACCCTTCCGTATCAACTTGTTCTTGTACCATATAGGTGTCCAAAGGGAGTAAACTATTAGTAGACACGAGTTCAGGTACCCAGTTATAATCAACATTAAAAAGATCATAACTAGCATTACCAGCAATCGAAAGAGACATTTTTTGAAAAATCATGTCGCGTCTGACCAACTCAATATTTACAGATACACCTGTTTCCTCCTCATATTCTTCCGCTAATTGTTGGGTTACCTCTCCCCATGTCGTGTTAAGAAAAACACCATTTAAAGATATTTGCTTTTTCACCTCGACCTCTTTATTTTCTTCCAAGGCCTCTTCTTGCTTTCTCAATGGTTGATTGCAAGAGGTTAAAATAAAAGAGCTCACAAGTATAAACATCAAGAGAGTAAAGTACTTTATCAATAATCTCCCCCCTTTCGTTAACTATTGTTCCTCACGAACTGGATGACGAATGATCACTCTAAAGCCTTGATGATGATCTTCATCTACTTTTATTCCATATTCAGTTCCAAAATGAATCTGAAGTCGTTTATGGACATTTTTCAAACCAATGCCATGATGTACATGACTTGTGTTTTTTTCTTTATCCAATTTGTTACTCGTCAGTCCTGGCCCGTTATCTTCAATAATAAAAATAATATCCTGTTCAATACGCTTAGCTGTTAACAGAATTTTCCCTTTTCCTTCTGGGAGGTTACTAATTCCATGCTTGATGCAATTTTCTACGATTGGTTGAAGGATTAGCTTGATGACGTTAAATTTTAAAATCGTTGGATCTACCTGAACAAACACTTTAAATAAACGATTACTTCTTAGCTTTTCTATGTCTAAATAATTATTAGCATGCTCAAGTTCTCTTTCAATCGTTGTCCACTCATTATTATTATTTAAACTGAATCGAAGTAAGTTAGCTAATTTCGTTACCATTAGTGCAATATTTTTTTCGTCTACCTTTTCTGCTCTCCACTTAATTGCATCTAATGTATTATAGAAAAAATGTGGATTAATTTGATGATTTAATGTCTGAAGCTCAAAATTTCGCTTGTCAGATTCCATCTTTTTTGTTTGTTCAATAAGTTCAGACATTCCTGTAATCATTTGGTTAAACCCACCAACAAGCTGACCAATCTCATCTTTTCTAGACCTTTCCATACGGAAATGCTTCAATACTCCAATTCGAACTTTTTCCATATGTGAGACGAGAGCCTTAATTGGTAATGTAAAATTACGAACAATAAAAACAAGGTAAATCGAAACAATGAATATACTGTTCACAACAATCCACAAAGTAAAGTTTTTTATTTGTTCAATATTTCCTGTAACCTCTTTGTTTGGCAGGGCAGTGATTAATTTCCATCCCTGCTCATTTAATTGAGTTTCAGCAATATTCCAATCCTCTTCTGGTACAAATTTTTCATGATAAAGAGAAGAGTTTGCGTCAGAAATAATGTTATTTTCTTGATCAACAATCATCGTATTATAATTTTCAAAAGATGAGGGGAAGGATAATTCCTCTCGAACAAGTGAATCAGGAATTTTTAGAACAATAACACCAAGTGGTTCAAAATAATAGGATGAACGAACCGCTCTTATATAAGTAAAAACTGGCTTATTTGAAGATTCATCCCAATAATGGTACCAAATCCCTTTTTCTTTCAAATCAAAGGCTTTTAACATCATTTCCGTACTTGGCTTAAAATCATTTCCATTAATTAGCTCCAAATAATTTGGATAATACTTCATTTGTTTTGGAAAGACATATACTCCGTACGTCCCTTTTAACTGGGCAATAAGTTGACTGATCCGATTGATAAAAGCTTTTTCTTCTATATAAGATGTTGGTGGATGACTTTGCAAGAGCTTTTGTAACTGTATAGATGTCACCATTTTTTCTGATTCAATTTCTGCATCTTTTAATAAACGATTAACCTGCTTTTTATTCAATTCTATATTGTCATGAAGAAGCTGAGAGGTAACCTTTTCTAACTGAGACTTAGATCGATCATATGATAAATAACCTAATAATGCTAATGGAATAATAATGGATAAGGCTATAAAGACAAACATTTTGTTAAATAAATTATCTTCTATTCTTACCTTTCTAAATTTCATTTTCCGTACCTATACTCTTTGGGTGTTTGACTTGTTCTTTTTTTAAAAATAGTACCGAAATGCTGTAGATTTTGATAGCCTACAGATTCCGCTATCTCATATACTTTCATACTTGTTTCTCTTAGGAGTGTTTTCGCTTTGTTAATCCTCGTCTCTGTTAAAAAATCCATATATGTTTGTCCCGTTTCTTTTTTAAACAACTGACTTAGCCAGACTGGATGTAAGGATAGCTCGTCTGCGATCATTTGTAAACTCAAATTCTCCATGTAATTAGAATGAATTATTTGAATGGCTCTCTCAATGATTGAATTGGTAGCATGTGTTGAAACCTCATGACCAACACTCGTTAAATACTCAGATAAGACCTCTTCATATTCTTCTAATGTGGTACATTCATCAACCTTTTCCCATACACTCATTGGAATATCTTTAAGCTCCTTTGAGGTTTTTTCACTTATACTTGCAAGGATTTGTGACAAGTAGTTTAATGTTTTTCGCGTGATATCGTCTCTTGATTCAAGACCATCAAGTAATATAACCTGTTGAAAGAAAACCTTTACCACCTGACGAATGCTTTCTTCATCCTTATTTATAACTAATGATGCTAAATGGTTAGCGGTTGTAAGGTCTGTAGACATCAGATGATTAGATTTTACATAGTCCTCGCGATTTGTTAGAGAGCTTATTTGAAATTCTTTTAGTGTAGAGCTGTAAGCTGCATGCATCTCCTCAAATGACGATACTTTTGTGCTAATTCCTATTGCTAACTCGATTTTTTGATATTCCTTTACCTTTTTGTGAATGGACCTAGCTATTTCCTCGGCATCTTCAATAGTTGTTAATAATACCCATCGATTTTTAGTGTCTTTAAAAAGGAGTGAGTGCATATGATCTTGGATCACATCTTGCATAATATTTCCTATCACAAAAGTCTTTAATTGATTTTCTTCTGTAAAAGGTTTCCCGTCAGGATAGCCATTTACATCAAAAATAAGGAGTGAGAAGGATTTATTCACTATCCAATCAATATTCCATAAACACAGTCTATGATAGAGATGTTCCTCAAGAGGTGTTCTTTTTAAACAAAATTCGACTAAATAGTTATCCCTCATAGAACGTGTTCCAATCTCTGCAAATGTCTTCTGCTGCTCAGTATACTGAAGTAGTTCTTTTTCCTCTTTTATCATTGAAAGAGTCCTGTTTACCTTTTCTGTAAACTCCTTTGTGCTATATGGTTTCAATAAATAATCTACCGCACCAAAGCGTATACTTCTTCTCGCATATTCAAAATCATCAAAACCGCTTACAATAATAACCTTTGGTTGGTAGTCTTTATTTACAACCTCTTCAATTAAATCCAGACCAGATATACCTGGAAGCATAATATCAGTAATAATTAATTCTGGATAGTGTTTAAAAATGACCTCTCTTGCATCTTCCGCATTATTTGAGGTGTGCAATTCTACTTCAACATTATATAGAGAATCAATAGCCTTTTTCATCCCCATTAAGGAATCTGGCTCGTCTTCAATTAATAATAACCTCAATCTTTTACCCTCCATTCAGTGGGAAATTACATTTATATTAACCAGAACAAGTTTTAGTGGTCAATTAAAATAAAAAATATATTCTAGAATTGATGAATTTATGGGGGAATTTGGATGAAGCAATTCATTGATTTAGACAAATATTTTTTAGAGTTAAATATCCTATGTCGGGGGAAAATACCCAAGTACTAGATTAAAAAGGAGGATAACTTTGAATGGATTCTCAGAAATTAGCTCTACACGAATCTTTGGACTTACATGAAGTTATTAACTTTAAAACACTTTGTGTTGCAAAATCAAAGTTAATGCAAGGACTAGCTTTTGATCAAGACCTTAGAAACCTAATGCAAAAAGATGTTGATCAATCCATCCAGGCACTAAATGAGTTACAGGCAATTTATCAGCGTGCGCCTTTTGAAGCTCCTGTCCCACAAAATCGTCCAACGCCAATTATTAACTGAAAGGAAGGTTACAAGCATTGAACAATGACTATTTAGACCCGATTAATTCGTTACATGTTCCTGAGCTTGCAGATACAACTTTTGCAATGGATTTTCTTATTCGTGCAAAAGAGGCGGTAAGAAATACGGCTGTGGCTTTAACCGAAACCTCTTCACCTGACTTAAGAGCCATGTTGCGAAAGCAATTAATGCAGAGCATCGCCATGCATCAAGAAATTACTGAGCTTATGGTTGAGAAAAAATGGTTTCATCCACATGATTTAAAAGAGCAATATAAATTGGATCAGCTTTCTGCCAAAAACACAATTATGGTTGGAAACATGAATCTATTTCCTATTGAGACCAATCGAAAAGGTATGTTTGACCGTACACCCGATGAACATTAATATTGGAGGTTATACAGTATGAAGGCCGTAACATATCAAGGCATCAAAAATGTTGAAGTGAAAGAAGTTGAAGATCCAAAAATCCAAATGCCCGATGACATGATTATTAAAGTAACAAGTACGGCGATTTGTGGATCTGATTTACATTTAATCCATGGAATGATTCCAAATATGCAAGAAGACTATGTGATAGGGCATGAACCAATGGGGATCGTTGAAGAGGTTGGTCCAGAAGTAACTAAATTGAAAAAAGGAGACCGCGTCATTATTCCCTTTAATATTGCCTGTGGTGAATGCCAATATTGTAAAAACAACCTTGAGAGTCAATGTGATAATTCAAATGATAATGGTGATATGGGGGCCTATTTCGGTTATTCGGGTAATACAGGTGGTTACCCAGGTGGTCAAGCTGAATACTTAAGAGTCCCTTTTGCAAATTTTACTCATTTTAAAATACCAGAAACCTGTGAAGAACCTGATGAGAAATTAAGTGTTATTGCCGATGCAATGACAACTGGCTTTTGGAGTGTTGATAATGCAGGTGTAAAAGACGGAGATACTGTCATTGTTCTAGGATGTGGACCAGTTGGCCTTTTTGCTCAAAAGTTTTGTTGGTTAAAAGGAGCAAAACGAGTAATTGCTGTAGATTATGTCAAATACCGTTTAGAACATGCGAAACGTACAAATAAAGTAGAAATCGTTAATTTTGAAGACCATGAGAATGTAGGAAGTTACCTTAAGGAAATCACAAAAGGCGGAGCGGATGTTGTCATTGATGCAGTTGGCATGGATGGAAAAATGACCGAAATGGAGTTCCTAGCTACGGGATTAAAGCTTCAAGGTGGTGCCATGAGTGCAATTGTTATGGCTTCCCAAGCCGTTCGTAAAGGAGGGACCATCCAAATTACAGGCGTGTACGGTGGTCGATATAACGGATTCCCACTAGGAGATATCATGCAGCGTAATGTAAATATACGCTCTGGACAAGCTCCGGTGATCCACTATATGCCATACATGTTTGAATTAGTTTCCACTGGCAAGATTGATCCAGGTGATGTTGTCAGTCACGTTCTGCCACTAAGTGAAGCTAAACGTGGTTATGAAATTTTTGACACAAAAACAGACAATTGTATTAAAGTCGTATTAAAACCATAAGGAAGGAGAATATAAGTATGGATTATGCTTTACATGAAGTGCTTGAGGTTCAGGAAATAGCCTCATTTAAAACAACCTGTTTAACAAAGTCCAAAACGATGAGAGCTCTTGTATCCGATCAAGAGTTAAAAGACATCATGCAGCAAGACATTACGATATCAAGTCGTCAGTTAGATGAATATTCTTCTATTTTATCTAAAGCACAAGGAATGCATTATTTAGGAGATGAATAAACATGAACTCAATCGTAGAAAATTTTACTGGCATGAATGCAATGTCTGATCAAGTCATAGCCACTGACTTATTGATTTCAGCAAAAAGCGGTGTTAGAAACTATGCAATGGCAGTTACTGAAGCAGGTACGCCTGAGATTAAACACACTCTTACTCGCCACCTAGAGGAAGCCCTCGACATGCATGAAAAAATATCGAACTATATGGTCTCAAAAGGATGGTATCATGCTTATGATACCAAGGAACAAATTCAACTTAATTTACAAAATATTAATACAGCAATGAATTTACCGACCCTATAACCTAGTAGAGGAACTATTTTTATTAAAGAAAACAGTTCCTCTATTATCATTATAGTTTGAAGCGATTAACGAGCCCATTCAACTCATCAGCCATGGATGATAGACCTTTTGCAAAAGAGCTAATTTCTTCCATTGAAGCAAGTTGTTCCTCAGTTGAAGCAGCAACTTCTCCTGTGCTAAAGGAATTAACTTAATTAGGTATAATAAATGGTCATGGTATTGGAGTTTTATAACAATGTATATGAGTTATTTTCTTTCGCGTATCTTTCAAAGATGGTTTTTCAGAATAAATACAAAATAGGATTACACAAACGTTACTTCTCCAGACCTTCACCCGTTTCAATTTGATACTGGTCTTTTTATCCACCCTCTACTTTTTTTGTGAACTCCGTAGCAATGCAAATTCGCTCGAAGTAATAATAAGGAAAATTTTTTGGGGTTATACTAAATGTATAATTAATAAAAATAAGGAGGAACCATTATTGGATCGTTTACATGAATTTGACAATATTCTTTATGGTAGAAAAGAGAATACAGATTCATTAATTAATTATTGGGTAGACTACTCTAACCCTCTTACGTGGCAATTTTGGATTCTGATTGCTATTCTTTTAGTCCCCTTGATAATTCTTTACTTCAAAATTGATCGGAGCAAAATATTTCTAATAGGTTTTTTTGGGTATAACGTTCATGTTTTTTTTACATTTATCGATCTTTACGGCATAAATAGAGGTTATTGGCATTACCCTTATCAAGTAATCCCTGCTTTGCCAAGCATTTCATTAGATACCGCCTTAGTTCCAGTGGCTTTCATGCTTATCTTTCAATTGACATTAAACCATCAGAAAAATTATTACATATACGCTATAATAATGGCTGCTATATTTGCATTTATTTTAAAGCCGATATTAGTAAATATTGGTCTTTTTAGAATGTACGGTAGTATAAATTACTTTCATTTATTTATCGGTTACATATTTGTCCTATTAATATCAAAATGTATAACTTGGATATTTCATAAATTATATAAACCTAATTTTTCAGCTGAATAAGGATTAGTAAAGTGCTCATAAAATCTGGGTACTTTCTTAATTTGTTATTCTTTATATCACTATTTTTGCAATTTTTGTCAATTCAACAGTAAAAGACGCTTGCTTTTCTAATTAATAGTCCGATTGTATAAACCATTATTGAAGGAATATAGTTGATGAGAAGGTAAATTCCTTTTAAATTGCTTACGAGATGATTAAGTAACAATTTCTCCCTCCCTTTAATAAAAAAGAAAGCATAGCTAGTTGTCATATACTTCATCTTCATCTTTAAATATTTTTATAGTTAAATTTAACAATTTCCCAAAAGTGTTCCATTACATGCGGCTCAAATTGACTACCCACACCAGATACCATTATTTTAAGTGCAGCTTCATGTGACATTGCATCTCTGTAGGGTCTTTTGGATGTT
Organism: Metabacillus sp. KUDC1714; assembly: GCF_014217835.1. Lineage (NCBI taxonomy): Bacteria > Bacillati > Bacillota > Bacilli > Caryophanales > Bacillaceae > Metabacillus > Metabacillus elymi. Next base: position 2,986,133 of record NZ_CP055263.1, on the reverse strand, counting down.
AATGCATCACAAACATGTGCAATTTTCTCATTCGAGGGCTTTTCGAAAAATGGTAGTGAAAAAGAAAATAAGCTCCAATCCCTTATCCACCAAGGGGTTGAAGCTTCCAAATTTGATGATCCGAGAGGGATTCGAACCCCCGACCCCTACCCTGTCAATTCCTATCAGTAAATGTCCTGCCGTTATCTCTAAATTCCTAAATGAGTCATAGCAAGGATACTAGCGGAATCACACTTTCCGCTTGTATCCTCTTTTATCCGCAAATTATTTCGAGTGTGTGACCAGATGCGTGACCAAACACTTAGTTATGGTGTGTGGAGTGTTGACTGTAGGTAAAATAAAAATAGCAGATGTAGCAGTGTTCCCCTTAAATAAAAAGTCTAATACGATAAATAGCCCTTTGGTTTACTGGCTAGAAACTACATCAGTGATACCGAAGAATGATCTTGTAGTTGTCATAAAAAATGCTTACTTTTATTGGAGACAAGCGCACAAGAAGATTTACCTTATTAATGGAACCTAAAAATCACACTACCCACTTTATCCTTTACATATAGTGAGACTTTTCAAATGGAATAAGCTCAAACACTTGATACATATATATTTGGACCTTGTTTATATGTTAGCTGTGAGTGATTAGACAGCCGCCCCTAACCCTGTCAAAGTCTACTAATATATTATTCACCGTCATCTCTTGTTACCGATAGTGTCTATAAATCCTAGTATTTTCAGTCACTTTTATATTCACACTGAAATTTTTGATTATATCAACTTAGGCCCTCTAGGGGTATTTTTTCACTTAAAAGCCAAGCCAACAAAGTGCTTCGAATCGGCGGCAGTGAGCCAATTTTATTCCTCTCACTCCAAATCTAGACTTGTGTCAACTGATAACGGTTAACTTGATTAACAATCAGGTTCTATATTTGATCCCGCCATATCAACTTCTTGGACTAATTAAACCATTTTCAGTTAAGTAGCTATTATTCGGCTAATCAACAAAATTGAAACTGACTGGAGTATAATAGCTTTGTTAATCTTACTTCCTCAATCTGCTTGTCCATCCAACATATCATAAAACTATTATTTTGAGATGAAGAATCCACAATCATTCCAGATTTGCATATTTCACCTTCATGGTAAACAAGTTGCACTCCTTGTAAATTCACTGATACGTCATAGGACTTAATCATTTTTTCAGCACACTAATTTTAACTATTAAGTCATCTACAATCCGGTGAGCTGTATCACGATAACGACCTACCCCATTACCATTTACTAAATTCAGCAATAGAATCTGCCTACTTTTGAATTTGATCATGAAATGATAGATATTCCAAAGAATAAGCTTTCTAAAGGAGCAAAAGTTGGGGTTGTACTTTTATTTGATGGTGAAACGATAACGATTGCCTCAGAGGAAACCCAAAAGTTAAAAAAAGAAATAGGATGATTTATTTGAAGATTTATAGCACATTATAGCCTTCTTCACTAAATGGCGATGGCGAATGGTATTCAAAAGTAATTTGGAAAGATCGTTTCGACTAGGATATGGATGAATCATATTGTAGTAAGTAAAAACCTTTCTATTTTTAAATAGAAAGGTTTTTACTAATAGTTTATATTAAACTAATGAATCACTAAATATTTGATAATTTTCTTCGGATAGTATTTTTTTTAAGATTTCTTTTTTTCTATAGAAACAACTATCTACAGTTTGCGTATGGCTAATTAAAAAAAGTTTAACAGAACTATTTAATAAAGAGTTAAATTTCAATAATGAATTATTTACTTTAAATGGTTCGTCAAAATCATTTCTTGTAAGTATATTTTTTAAAAATTCACTTATTTCATCATCTGCTTTAATATTACTATGAACGAATAAACTACATTCATCATACTGTTGTTCCATCTGGTCAAAAATTAGAGACGCACCTTCAAATTGCTCTAATAAACGTTTAGTATTTTTAAAAAGTTTCATGACTCCCATCGCATCATCATCTTTAAGCTTAAGTAAAACCCTTAAAAAATTCTCTATATAAGATCGTAATATAAAATAATAATACCTTTGGGATTTTTGACATAAAGAATCTATTACAGATAATGCATCCTGTACCAGGGATTTTATATAATGAGTGTCGGATGTACTATCTTCAATATACTTAAAAAACATTGTACTACAAGCTATATTTTTGAGAATTTCTTCATCCCAACCTCTTTCTTTAGCATTAATTAATGTTAAAAATTTCTCTACATCGATATATATAGAATCCATATTATAAACCTTTCAGCCAAGAATCTAATTTTTCATTTGCATTCTTTTTTTGTTTCTTTTTATTAACATTATTTGTTGTTTCATTTTGACTATTTAGCTCGAAGTAATTAAGTAAATTTTTATTTATAATTCTAATTTCATTTTCTTCTTTGTTATATAGCTCTCTTGCTAATTTAGCACATATCAATGTTCTGCTTTTTATTACATATGGTAAATAAGAGACATTAAAAACTGCATCTAGAAATGGAATAATATCTTTATTATTTTTAAATATTTCTGTTGAATATATCAATAGAGTTATCGTACCTATTGTATAATTTTTGTTTGATTGTTTTACATGGTCGTTAAATTCACTTAATAATTTGTTCACTTGAATCATCCTCAGAGATCTTTTCTTCTGTTAAATTCGACAAGAATTCATCCGAAACTTTTTCAATATCTTCACGAGATTTTAGATATTTTGAAGAGATATTTCCTTGATATCCCACCATTAAGTCATTTACAATGGATGTTGAATTTTCAAATATGCCTAGTTCTGATACATCTGAATCTGATTCAAATCGGTTTCTGATTTCTGCTGTCTTCTTAGTTTCTTCATCTTTTCTCATGGTATATATGATACCTAGAGGTTTTATATGTATATCTTCATCATACATTAAATTCTCGATTACAGTCTTTAACATTTTCACTCCTAGAATTGAATATCTATCAACTTTCGCTGGAACAAGATAATAATCAGACGCAAATAAAGCTGCATCAGTATAAAATGAAATTGTTGGAGGACAATCTATAAAAATAAAATCATATAAATCTTTAAGATTATGTTCTGCAATAAATTTATTAAGCCTTTTGAATAGTGATTTGTTTGAAGTATCATCTTTAATGATATCAATTGTTCCACATATTAAATCTATATTTTGTTCATTCTCAAACTTTAAAATAACATCTTCTTTTTCTGGAATTCGTGGTCTCTCAGATATTGTTTTAGTATCTTCAAATATTTTTCTTACTGTTATTCTATGACGATAATCATCCATATAATTATCTTCATTATCTGTTAAATCCATTAAAGATTGTGTAGTATTAAATTGTGGATCCAGATCAATAAAAAGGACTTTTTTCCCTCTATAATTTGCTAAAAATTCTCCTAATCCTAAACATAAAGTAGTTTTTCCTACCCCGCCTTTCATATTAATAAAGGATATAACTTTCCCATTTTTCTCATCAACTGGAATACTCATTTTCAATCTCCTTATTAAAAATTGTTAACCAAATATTGTAATACATTTAAGTTAGATTAAAATCATCACATTATAATTATACCATTTGAGAATAAATATTCTAAAAAATATAAATTCACAAAAAAATATAGTATTTAATTAATAATTCTGTAAGAACTACATCTCTGTTTTTAATCCACTAATAATTAAGTCTCTTAAATACCATCAATGTTCCCATATTGACTACTTTGAGTAAGTATTAATCCAAAACAATCATGTAAACACTCTGGGCCAAAACTTTCCACACAATACTGATTTGATGCAATTATTCTTAAACTTTTGGGTATATCCAGTAATTTGCTAGTTAGGTTGCCATTTTTATTAAACAGGAGTGCCTCGTACCTAGACAAAGGGAAAGATAAAATTGTTAAAAAGGGTGTATCACATGTGGTCAGGTGTCCACATGACCAGTTTGCTGACAGGAGATAAAATATTAATTCAAAAGATTTTTCAAAATTTCATTTAACTTAGAAAACCCCCAATGCCTTAAATACCCATCAGCATAAAATACTGGTTGCAAATTAAACAATAAACGGCGTAACAGGTTGCAAATCCATTACCGAATCTGAACCTTCTTAACCCAGACTCTACACATACTTACAAGATATTTGCAATTCTTCTACTTTCGCAATCGTACCACCGACTGTTATGTTGCCAATGACAATCATACTTTCTTGTACAGGCTTATCTAAGCACCCTGAGCAAATTCCAATCAACTCAGCAACATCTAAAATTCCCCTCAGTCAATAAATCTAAATCACGGAAGTCCACACGACCTTTCGCAGTTAAATAAATACCTAACAGTTCACTGATGTGCATAAGGTAATCTTTCGGCATCGTATTAATGATATTACTAATGCCTTTGATATTGGAAGAGAACATCGAAGGCTGTGTCCAAAATTCCTTTGACTCCTCATGAAAAATCTACTCCTGATTTATTAACTTCCCTATACCACAAACAGCTTGACTTTAAGCTTATATACTCCAATCAAGCCTGAAATAAAAAAGATATCTAAACTCTATTAGAGTAGTTTAGATATCCTTACAGTTTACTGTTAAATTTGTAATCTGTTATATTCAAGAATTAACTTCCTCATAAACCTCATTCATCATATCTTCCATGATTAAGCTCTTGAACTCTTCATTCTCCAATATCTTCATAAAGAACTTCTCGTTACTGCCCATGCGGTCGATAACGAAGTCCATGAATGATTTTTCGAATGCAAATTTGAAGTTATCTTTGGTGTTATTTTTTGCTTTTTGCTTTATGTCTTCACTATTCAGCATGTCTTCTTTTACTTGGTCACGTGATAAGAAGTCCGTTTCTGTGAACTCTGTGCCGAAACGTTCATTCAATTTATCAAGTATAGAAGATAATCGAACTTTTTCTTCCTCTTGCACACCGCTTGTGCCATGCGCAGTCGGCTTTAATTCTGCACCACCTGTTACTTCAAGATCAATACTACCTTCAAATACTTTTTGGTTGCGATAATATTGCAGTGCCACATCATCTGCCATATAAATGTCTTTATCCTTATTGTTCCGAGGAAGCTTGCGTACTAGATAATTTAAGTAAATGTACTGTTTATGCAGCTCAACATCAATAAACGTCGCAATCTGTAATACAAAGGCATACGTACGTGTAAATTTCGTTACAGATGCTTTAAATGCTTCTTGTTCCTCAATAGATAAGTCACCTTTAAAACGCTCTACACCTTTATCAATCCATGCATTGAGTTCTGTTTGCTCTTTTGCAGATTTGTTGAAACCACCTTTAATTTCAAGTTCATTGACTGCACGTACTTCTTCCTCTGTATACACTTGGTACGGTGCAAGCTCAGCTTGTAAATCATATAGAATATTCGGGTCTGTTACTTCCTCAAGCCCTGTTGTTTCATAGTAAGGCTGGAAAGACGCTTTAATATCTTCTGGATCATTCACAAAATCCAGTACGAATGTGTCATCTTTACCAGGGCATGTACGGTTTAAGCGAGATAGTGTCTGAACTGCTTTTATCCCACTTAATGGCTTATCAACGTACATGGTATGAAGCAATGGCTCGTCAAAGCCTGTTTGGTATTTTTCTGCAACAAGTAACACCTTATATTCATCTGAGTTGAATTTATCAGGAAGTTCCTTTTCACTAAAACCATTCATATCAGGCTCTGTGTAAGGAATGTCGCCGTCTTTTACAACGCCTGAGAACGCAACAATCGTTTTTAAATCATCGTAACCCAGCTTGTCGATGTACTGGTCAAATGCAATCTTATAACGAACTGCATGCAAACGACTTGCTGTTACAACCATTGCTTTTGCACGACCACCGATTTTATGACGTGTGAAATTGAGGTAATGCTCAATGATAATTTCCGTTTTCTGCGAGATATTATGTGGATGTAACGACACATATTGTGCCAGCTTTTTTGTTGCCTGCTTTTGTGATACTAGCGGATCATCATCTACATGTTTTGCAATTTTATAAAACGTCTTATACGTTGTGTAATTACTTAATACATCTAGAATAAAACCTTCTTCAATCGCTTGACGCATCGTATATTCATGAAACGCATGTGGCTTTCCATCTGTACCAATCGTACCAAACTTTTCAAGTGTCTTTGGCTTAGGTGTCGCAGTAAAAGCGAAGAACGATACATTATCTTGTTTACCACTTTTCATAATCGTTTCCACGATCTGTTCATCAAGATTATCCATATTTTCTTCTGCAATTCGATCTTCTTCATATGCATCTTCTAATGTCTTATCCGATAAAATATTTGTTAATGCTGTTGAAGCTTTTCCACCTTGTGAAGAATGGGCTTCATCAATAATAACGGCATATTTCTTACGCTCAAGACCCGATACTTTTTCCATAATGAAAGGGAACTTTTGAAGCGTCGTAATAATAATACGTGTTTCACCTGTGATCGCATTTGCGAGTTGGCTGGAGTCTTTATTAATACGTTCAACCATACCAGCTTTATGCTCTAGCTGATACACGGCATCTTGCAATTGCTTATCTAATACACGGCGGTCCGTAATAACGATAACACTACTAAATATTGCTTCATTATCTTCATTATGCAGCTTTGCTAAACGGTGTGAGAGCCAAGAAATCGAATTCGTTTTCCCACTACCTGCACTATGTTGGATTAAATAGTTTTGCCCAACATTCTTATCTTTTACATCCGTTTCAAGTTTACGTACGACATCGAGTTGATGGTACCGAGGAAAGATTAACATCTTCCGCTCGCCAATAATTTCATTATTAGAATCTAAAATATCGTCTTGTTTTACAAAGACAAAGCGGAATAAGATATCTAACAAGCTGTCTGGTAGTAAAACTTCTTCCCATAAATAATGCGTGCGGTAATTATTATAGACAGTTGGATTTCCTTTACCACTATTATTACCTTTATTGAAAGGAAGGAAGTATGTTTTCGATTTTTTCAGCTCTGTCGTCATGAACACTTCATCTGGATCTACCGCAAAGTAGACAATGACACGCTCATTAAATTTAAACAGCTGCTCTTTTGGATCACGGTCTTTTTTGAATTGATTCATTGCATGCTCCACTGTTTGTCCTGTGAATTGATTTTTCAATTCCATCACAACAAGCGGTAAGCCGTTAATAAACACAACCATATCCAAGCTATTATTATGCTTGTCGCTATAATATACTTGGCGACTGACCGTGAAAATATTCTTTTGATACAGCTCATTCATAAGCTGATTCATCGTTGTTGGTGGCTTATTGTAAACAAGCTTCAACGTCACACCACGGTCTTTAATCCCGTGACGTAAACAATGTACAACCCCATGCTTTTTTAAGCTATCACATATACGGCCAAGTACTTTTTGTTTATAGTCCACACCATATGATTTCTCTAACACTTTAAGTTGCTTGTCCTGAGTCGCTTCTAAAAACTCAAACAACTTCTCTACATCAAGTACATACTTTTTAAAAAGACGACTCGCTTCGCCCTCTAACACACGCTTCTCGTAACCATTCATTACAAGGGAAGTTTCAATATTCGTCTCAAACCCTTTTTCTGATGAATCAATTGCCATGCACTCACCCCATTACTGTTCTATTTCAAAATCACGAACATCAATTTTACCTGTTACTGCTTCGTAAATTAAAGACTGGCGGTATTCTTTTAATTTTTGGATTTGATTTTCTATACTCTCAATTGTAGAAAACATTTTAATATCTTTTATTTGTAAATAATTTGCTATTTCAATCTGTTCCTTATAATCAGGTATTGCCCAAATATCATTTTCTACATCTGTTCCAACAATACTTGGCAAAGCAGTCTGAGTCATTATTAAATCCCAGGGATAAACTTTCAACATATAGTAAAACCATTTAGGGTAAGAGTTACTGTTGAACTTTGTAAAGTACATTGTATCTACAGCCCAAAATAAATCATTTACATACATTGGTTTTCCAATAGTTCCCTTACGACCAAATAACACTGATTCCCCACTAAATAAATGTCTATCCGTTTTCTTAAAAATACCGCCAGAACCATACACATTTATTCCATTTTCATCATTTTTCTCTAATTCAATTTCAATTTCTCTTCCATTACATACTTTTAAAGCTCTTTTCAACTGTTTAACTTCCCAATGCTCAGGTATTTCACCAATCCATTCCACACCAGAATCTTTCATTTTTACATTTGGATTTAAACCTTTTGTTACCGCTTCTTTAATCACTGCTTGGCGTTTTTCTTCTAACAATAAGACTAATTTTTTCTTTTCATCAATTAATTTATCTATTTGTCCAACTTTATTATCTAGATATCTAATAATACATTTTTGTTCGTCTATTTTAGGATAGATAAACTCAACACTTCTAAAGTCTTCCTTATTTAATTTAGGTTGAGCACTTGAAGCAGTTGCTTTTAAGAGAAGTTGCTTTTGAATATACTCACTATTAGATATATATACCATAAACTTCACAAGAACTTTTTTTTCATCAAATCTAGCCATCATCATATTCGGTCCAAGAGTTGCTACTCCATCATATTTGGGCATTTGAACAACTAATCCTGCATAAGCTCCAACGTTAGCAATTAAGTATTCTCCACCAAATAAAGCTGATTTCTTCAAAAAATTATAGGAATCTTCATTAACATAAATTCCATCATTACTTAAATTTGAACGTAAATCTGTTAAACGAATTAAACGGGCATAATCAGGTTCACTTAAATATTCAACATTATCTGCCAATGATTTAAACGAACCATTGGCTGTGTAATCCGTTAATACGTCGGTAACGTATCTAAATTTCGACTCTACCCAATGAGATGGAATTTTATTTATACCCATAATTGATGTGGGCTTATATTCATCATATTCTTTTCTTTTACTCATCCCAACACCTTCTTCAACTGATCAGCAATACTCACTTCTAGCTCTTTAATTTCAGCCATGATTTCTTCTGAACTGCGTAGTGCTGTGTATTTGTAAAATTGACGTGTGAATGGAATTTCATAACCGACTTTTGTTTTACTGTGATCAATCCATGCATCTGGTACATGAGGTAACACTTCACGTTCAAAGTATTCGTAGATGTTTTCTTTTAGTGGTACATTTTCTGTATCACGTAAGTCGGCATCTGCTTCGCTTTCATCTTTTTTCTTCATGCATGCATCGGCTGTTTCATCCTTTTCAGAAAGGCTAGCTAAGATTGCTTTTAGTACAGGTGCACCGATTGTAAGTCCTGCTTCTTTAAAAGCTGCTTTTAATTTCTTTTCAAAGTCTTCACGATTTTTATATAGTGTATCGCTTTCAAGGCTACGTAACACTTCGGTAATTTTCACTTGTAGCTCTTTGCCGGCTTCAATTTCAGCAAGTCCGTTATCGCCTTTTTTCTTCGATGTTGCAAGGTTTTGGAAGGCTTTTTGTTCTGCTACTTGCCCGATACGTTCTTCTGAAATAAGGAAGTTTAGTCGTAGTGGGCGTTCTACGGTAATTTTGTGATAGCCGAAATCTTCCTTATCGAAAATCTTTACATAATCGCTTGGTTTGAAGGAACCGTATAAACGAACGATTTCATCAATTTGCTCCTGTGTAATTTCGTTACGTTTATTACCCATACTTTTCTTCATTTTTTTTGAGAAGTCTACAGCATTGATTAATTGAACTTTTCCTTTACGAATGGCTGCTTTGTTATTTGTTAAGATCCAAATGTATGTTGAAATACCCGTGTTATAGAATAAGTCATTTGGTAATGCAACGATTCCTTCTACTAAATCATTTTCAAGTACATATTTACGGATTTCACTTTCACCTGAACCTGCATCACCTGTAAATAGTGGCGATCCATTCATAATAATCGCTAGCCGAGAGCCTTGTGGATTTTCAACTGTTACTTCCTTCATTTTTGAAATTAAGTGCAATAAGAATAAAAGCTGTCCGTCACTTGTACGAGGTGTACCAGGGCCGAACCGACCGTTAAGGCCTTGTTCCTCATGCTCTGCTTTAATTGGCTTTTCATATGACTTCCAGTCCACACCATATGGAGGATTTGAGATTAGATAGTCGAACTTTTCGCCTTTAAATTGGTCATTCGATAAAGTATTTCCTCGACGAATGTTACGAGCATCTTCACCTTTAATTAAGATGTCGGCTTTACAGATTGCATACGATTCCCCGTTGATTTCTTGTGCAAAGAATTCCAGGTCTGCATTTGGGTTTAATTCATGTAAGTATTCTTGTGCAACAGAACCCATACCACCTGTACCAGCAGCACAGTCATATAAAGTTTGGGTTAGACCATATTTCGTTAAAATATCATCATCACGCATGAATAAAAGACTAACCATTAAACGTACGACTTCACGAGGTGTATAGTGATCCCCAGCCTCAGCATGTTCTGAGAAACGGCGGATTAATTCTTCAAAGATATACCCCATCTCTACATTGGAAACAACTTCTGGATGAAGGTCCAATTCACTGAAACGCTTAATCGTTAAGTACAATAAATCATTGTCATTCATCTTGTCGATTTGTTTATCAAACTCAAAATACTCCATAATATCACGTGCTGTTTTTGAGAAACCATTGATATAATCACGTAAGTTATCAGCGATATTATCCGCATCGCTTAATAAGTTTTTAAAGTTGTAGTTACTTGTATTGTGGAAATTTTGCTTGGCGATACGATTTAAAATCGGCTCACGTGCATCTTCATTGATAGATTTCAAGTCAGCAAATTTTGCTAACACATCATCCTTCGTATCTTCTAATACGCAGTCAAAACGGCGTAAAACCGCTAATGGTAAAACCACCTTACCGTAGTCCTCTGGTTTATAAGGTCCACGCAAAACCTCTGCGATTGACCAGATGAAACTTACTTTATCTTGAAAGTTAATCATTGATGTATCTCCTCTTTATTGAAAATGAATTTTATCTTCTTTAAGAATACCGAAATCTATGATAACAAGGAAGTCAAAGAAGGATTTTCCTTAAATACGACAATTAAAAAAGTGCGTGTCTAAACACTCTCTTATACTTATCCTAGTGACTTTTTCAGTTCACTTAAATTTATTTTCATCATGTCCCGAAACGTGCTAATCGCTACCAATCGCTCTTGGATTATAGTCTTTAAATTCTCAAACTAAGATAGCCGATACACCTTCAAAATGCTCTGGTCTGAGCTTTCTCATATTAGGATATATCTCTTATACTTTACTAAAAGCAATTGGCCATAATCTTACTAATAACTCTTTTTCCACTTTATTCACCTTTAATGACATTATTTCTTAAAGTTGCATTATGATCTGCCTAATAAAAAATGTTATACCTTTTATATTCTTTTTCCATACTGCCGATATCTAATTTTATACCCGGTTGCTACTTTCCGATTTTTTCTATTAATTCATTGTCCGAAAAGTAATTAAATGATTGATTTATTTTTCGTTAGATCATTTGTTTCCTTGTATACTTCAAGACCAAATATCCCTTGATGATTTAGTTCTGATGCCTCAACAAAAACTCTTAATAACTTCTTTAGCAAAAACCATTTCCTCAACTCTCTTTTTGGCACCTTCAGGTGGATTTTTATCATCTCTCATTAAATTTTGCTTGTATATACCTTTATAGTGATTCCACTCCTTATACATTGAAAAAACCTTCTAAAAAACACTTCCACAATTTAACATAACGCTGTAATGAATTACATTCTATCTAATTTTTAAGAATTTCAACGTATTTGCAAGTAATTCTAACTATCTAAAAAAAAAAGTAGTGTAATTTCTCTAGTAATAGATATTCATGAGTATATACGGGGAATGATCGAATTACCTTTGAGGAGTCATTATAAGTACAATAAGAGAATGTAAAATTAATCTAAAATACATCAATGTAGACAAGTTTATAAAAGGTACCTTATTAATATAATCTAGATAAATAGGGATTAATTTGACGAAAATCAGGATATTAGAAAAGGAGTATAAACAGATGCCAGGATATACAAAAGTAATAATAAGTAACAAACTAGTAGAAGTGATTAAACAAGAATACTTACCTCTAGATAGAAGAACTTACTCAGGAGGACGTAAGACTTACCCCATTCAAAGTATTGAGGATCATGATACCAATGTAAAAAGAGGGATAAATCGTGCACGAAATCAAATTAGGAGATTGCTAGAGTGCAATTTTACTGATCGTTATGCATTTATCACCCTAACCTTTAATCCAACTGAAGATATTGATGTAACTAATATAAATATCTGTAATAGGTTGTTTGCAAAATTCAAAAAAAGGCTCGCCTACTATTTAAAAACAAACAATTTACCAGATTTTAAGTACCTAGGCGTTACAGAGTTCCAGGATGAGAATCGTCAAGGAACTATTCACTTTCACATTGTTTGCAATCTAACAGAAGTTCCTGTAATAACAATTCAAAAGCTGTGGCAGTACGGTTGTGTTCACAAAGCACTTACAACTTCAGAATCTACAGAAAACGAAAAAATTTCCTTCTATTTAAAGAAAGGGATTGCTGATCCTAGATTAAATGGTCACAAAAGGTACTTCCATTCACACGGTCTAAAAAAACCTATTACCATAGAGGTTATGAATCTTGATGAGTTTTACAATTATCTTATTAAGTGCCAGCCAACTTTAAAACACGACGATACATATCAATCACAGGTTACTGGTGAGACAAAATATGAACAATACTATTTAGAAGATATAAAGGAGTTAATCAAATATGTACAAGAACTATAATGATTACCCAGATATTCTAAATGTATCAGACATTCAAGAAATACTCGGTATTGGTAGAAAACAGGCCTATGAGCTAGTACATTCTGATAAATTTCATGTAATAAATATAGGAAGACGCATCAAAGTTTCAAAAAATGTTCTATTAAAATGGATTGAAGGAGAAAACTATCATGACTCAACAAACTAAATTAGTTCATTGTGGATCTACAACATTTGTATATGATTTCAACAGTAGAAATATTATAAAAAATCTTGGATTTGAGAAGGATAATTTTAAAGGAAGTATTACACATCTAAGGAGATTACTATTAACAAATTTTATTGATGAAAGAATTTTAGTTACATTTAGTCTTACAGTATCACTTAGTGATTATAACGAAATTACTAAAAAGTTATTTAACTTTATTCATGAAATTAAAGAACTGAGTGGTAAGAACCAGATCAAATACTTGGCCTTATTAGAACTTCCTTTAGAAGAAGATAATACCTATGGACAAATAAAACTTGTTACAGATATTGAAATTCTTGAATTAACAATTGCTTTAGAAGAGGTACTGGGAGAGGAATTGGAATATGGATACTTTAAATTAAAATGTGGGGACGATGTGTCTTATGACGTATATTCTCCTAAAGAATTACTAAATGCTTTTTCTTTGGCTTATAGAAACTCATTAACATGTAACCATTTTAAGGGATATCCTAAATTATTTAAAAGCCAACTTCAAGAACCTTTGATTCTTTGGAATGCAGAAGCCGACACTTTCATAAAGGAACAAAATTTAATTAACTGTCCAAAGTACAATTCAGATGAGATTTATGATAACATAGCCGGCTTTGTAATCATAAATGAATATTCTTTATATTAGACTACCTCTTTTACAGAGGAACTACACAATATTAGTCACATAAAATTAAGCAGAATTACCCCATGTTTAAAACAAGGAAATACGAACATTACTTGTTTTTTTAATCTTTACTAGATGCACTAAATTATCATTGAATTACAAAAATCAGGATAACATATATTATCTTCTTGCTAGGTTAAATACATTGTACAAACATATAATGACTTTTCCTTCTCCTTTAAGAGGTTCCCTTTATGGCAAGGGTGTGGCACAAATCTCCAATAGCCGAAGGCTTGGTGAGATAGAACGGTTTAATGATGCCAAAAAGCTAGTTGCATTCGCAGGAGTAGATCCTAGCGTTTACTCTTCTGGAAAGTTTACCGCATCAGTTAATAGGATAACCGAACGAGGTTCTTGTAGACTCCGCCATGCCCTATATATGGCTGTTCAAAGTGGTATTCGTGGTGCCCGTTAAAAGAAAACGACTGATGAGATCATCGCACGCAATAAAAGATTAAGAGAGTTTTACGATAAGAAACGTGAAGAAGGAAAACCATTCAGTGTAGCAGTTATTACATGTGTTAATAAGCTCTTACATTGGATTTTTGCCTTACTAAAAAGCCGAACTTCTTTCCAAGATATAGCTAAAAACTGTATCTAACTAAATACAACAAAACCTTCCAATTACAATATAGAGGAAGGTTATTTGGCATGAACATTTTTAGTATATCATGATGTTATAAATCTTTTTATTGAAAAATGTTGACAACCTATTAGCTGGTTTAGTTGAGGAAGGAGTGTACATTTATAATCAAAAAAAAGAAATTACAGCAAGATAGAAATTTAGGATTTCTACAATTCACCAAGTTTATAACGCATGCTTGAAGGGACGTATGGAGAGATAACCTCTATCATTTGTTTCATCCCTTCTACCGTGATATAGATACACTGATACTTTTTATTATATTTTTTCGAATAGATCTCGCTAACATAACATTCAATTCCAAATTTATCCGACATATGAGCGGCAAGAAGTTCATTGTCCTCCCACGAGAAGTTGAGCGTAAACAGCTTTCCCATTTTTTTCTTCATGTAATGGCCATCATCACACCAGAGTATGGCTAGTCCAAGTGAATCAAGTAGAGGAATAATATCACGTATTACCCGCACTCCTGAACAGTATGTTAAGGTACGAATCTTTTTAATATACATATTAGGGACCGAACAGACATATACTTGCTCAAATGTTTTTCCGTTTGCATCCGTTTCTGTCTCTACCATTCCCGCAAGAGCAATGTATCCACCCAAGATCCCTTTTTTATATTCCAAGTATTCCCTTTGCCCTTCTTTATGCTTCATACGAAGATAAGCACCCATAGCCTGATCATATAGAGTACCGTCGCCCATGGCACTTGCAATAACCAATTGTTTTTGTTCATAAGATAGCTCTGCCTCCAATAAATGAGGCTTGGAAAGATTCCACTCCCAGTTTTCTCGCATCCTTACGCCTTTCCTTTTTAAATGATAAGTTACTGGAAACTTACTGACTCCATACAAGGAGGCTATCTCTCTTGTTGTAAATCCAGCTTTATACAATGCAGTCCATTCATCATATATCTCTTCGGTAAAAGTATTTCCGTTTCTTCGTTCTATCCCTCGAATTTCGAGATGTTTAGCTACGGTTGAAATAGATACGTCAAATTGATCCGCTATTTCTTGTAGGCTCGCCCCATGTTCATATAGCTCCACCCATATAAGATAGGTTTCCTCTTTAAATATTTTTTGACTAGCTCGACTAGGAATCCCCATCTTATTTTGTAGATAATACCTTACAGTTTCCTTGCTTACTTCATATTGTTTGCCAATATACTCATAAGAAAAATCCAACTGGTACTGTTCCGCCCAATCTTGATACACTTCCTGGGGGAAATTTTTAGGTGCGGTAAATCTAATTTCTACACCTAACTCTTTCAATCTGTATGAAACCAGTCTGCGTTCAACGCCAAACTCCTCAGCTATTTCAGAGAGACTCATCCGCTCAATTAAATACATAACCTTCATTTTCAATACATCCACATCTTTTCTTTGTGCTACAGGAGCAATACTTACCCCCAAAGCCTTTAACTCCTTAGAGAGCTTATTTCGATTAATATTCAACAGCTTGCTCAGTTTAGTAACCGATCCATGTTTTTTGTACAATTCTTCAACAGTCTCCAAATGAATCAATCCTTACGGTTTTTTTTATATTTACCGCAAGTAAGGAAAAATACTCCAACAATTCTTAAATAAGGATTTTAAAAACAGGAAAGTGCTGGATTAAAAATTCGATATTACTAGTACGGTAACACATACTGATTTTCCACTAATGAAATATAATAAAACTAACCATCTCCTTTACCTTTAGATGAAGAAGGAAAAAGAAAAAAGGCTGCCGCAGAAACCCCTATCTTTAACTCTTGCACTCGTTAGCTTAACAACGTTTAAGGTTGAATTACTTTCTTATATTCCTCGAGAATACGTTTAAAATGCCATTTAACATTATGCAATTTTTCATTTTTAAATTGTAAAAAAGTGCGAAAAATACAATTTTACTAATTTATAATATTTTGGACTTGTCACATAAAACAAATCCGATAAAACTATACTATTACTAATTTCCATTTATAAGGAGGAGTGAGTCCTTGGGTAGTCTTAAAAATATTGGTAAGAAGCTTTCAAAGGCAGGGAATGAAATAGCTGGTGCAACAGCCAACTTGATTAACGGCACCGTACAAGATTTTCATGTTCTATCATACGGCGCAAGATTGTTTGTCCTCGACTACGGATTGTTCTGTAAAAACGTACCAGAAATACGAGAAATTTTTGATTAATAGTAGGTTGAGAACATTACAACATCATATAGCAATGAACCAGATTCTATTCGAAATGGGTACTATACCACTTGATTTAATTCAGGAAGTATTTGATAAAGTTCAAAATGAGCTTAGAAAAGAGGTTAAACCGGTTATTTACAAAGTAAAAAATCCGAAAGCAGCAGTTTGGGAAGGAAATGTAGAATTAGATGAAATAAGCCTCCCATTTCCATTTCCAGAAAATAGGAGACCTTTTATTTTTATACATGGTGCCTTTAATAAACAAAATAAAGAAACGGCTTTTGACTTTTTTAAACCCTTTGAAAATGAAGTAAAATTGTTTTATGATCCAAATCTTGGCTATTCAGATGTTGATGTTTACATATTAAGTTATGACACCGAATTAACAGATGAGTACGAATGGTCTATCCGAAAAGGGTTTGAAATGATTCTAGGCCCTATTACCGATCCCGAACCTAACCCAGCACCAGATTTATTTGCAGCAGTCTTCTGGCATGAGTTAATGAAGCGTGCGGAGGAAGTAGGTGCAGCTTTGGTACCATTCTTGAAAGGGATATCGGAGTCAGTTTTAATCAACAAGATTGGCAGAGGGACAATTGTTACTCATTCATTAGGTTGTCATGTGTTTGCTCATGCTGCTCAATCGTTTATAAACGAGTCGTCAGGAACAACCGATATTTTTTCGGAATGGCTCTGTATGGCTGCAGCTATACCAATGGGAGCTTTATCTCCAGGTGGAAAGTATAGCGATGCAAATAAAGTATTGAATATATACGCCGATTCATTAGAAGTCTATTATTCAAAGTTGGATAGTCTTTTATCTACAGTTTATTTTGCTGCTACAGGAACCTTAGCCATAGGACAAACTGGTGCATTAGCGTATAACAGTAATATCAATGACATTGATGTAACAATAGATGTGAATGTAACACATAGAGTTAAAGATGGATATTTCGAAAAACTGGGGCAGTTGCTCTACTATAAATTCCACCCTGGGGATGGGGCTTGAAGTTTCTATAACAAGAAGGTTTCAAACTAAAAATTTCCACAAATTGCGCTTGTTTGTTGAAGAGTTACTCTTTTTAGCTGTTTGTATTAAGAACCTACTTACGTTAAATGTAAGTAGATTTTTATTTTTTTATACACTGTTTTGTGTGGTATTAAAGAATTCAGTCTGATCTTTTTTGTCCATTTTTCCATCAGATTCATAACTTAATCTCTCCGGAACTTTTTATTCTTTTCCATAACTTTCCCCTTTCAAAACTAGTTTGTCTATTCACTTTTCTAGATATTTATAAAAGCACCCATCACTATCAGCACTTTCTTCGTAATTTCTCTGCATTTATAATTACATAATTCATCCTTATGTTAGATAAGGCTCATTGACTAAAATAAAAAGCCATTCTTTAGATTCTTTGAGTTTGCCTTGGACTTTCTTCCTGCTCGATTTCCGTTTCACCCGAAATTCCCATTGTTTACTTTTCCCACAATAATGTGTGAACCCTAGAAAATCAAAGGTATCCAGTTTCCTTTAAGAAACCTACCAATTATTCTTAGTAAGTTAGGGTCAGCAATTCGCAGTTTTAAGAACTCCATCATCCATTTGTGGTCAACGTTGTCAAAGAATCCTTTAATATCGACATCAACTACATAATTTACTGATCTCTTTTCAATATAGTAGTTCAGTATTTTCAAAGCATCATGACAACTACGGTTTGGACGAAAACCAAAGGAACAATCTAGAAATCATTTTCATAGATGGTATCTAGTATCTTTGTAATGCCTTTTTGAACAATCTTGTCTTCATGTTCCGGTATTCCTAATGGTCTTTTCTTGTCTGAATTAAGCTTCGGAATATACATTCTCCTTACTGGAACAGGACGATAGCGTTTACTTTTAAGCCTACTTACTAACTCCTCTATGTTTTCTTCTAAATTTTCACCGTATTGCTCTTTAGTAGTACCATTAATCCCGGTTGCTTTCCTATTGGGTAGTTCATGATGACATTGAGCTAGTGCTTGCTTATTTAATAAATATGCAAGTGATGTGAATTTCATTTTAGGATCAGACTTTGCTAATTCTGCTATCCTTAGTAGTTATGTTTCCATTTATTATCCCTACCTCTGTGTGTAGTAAATGTGTCCCTAGTAAGGGTGATAACTG
Organism: Metabacillus sp. KUDC1714; assembly: GCF_014217835.1. Lineage (NCBI taxonomy): Bacteria > Bacillati > Bacillota > Bacilli > Caryophanales > Bacillaceae > Metabacillus > Metabacillus elymi. Next base: position 2,967,463 of record NZ_CP055263.1, on the reverse strand, counting down.
GTAGCTAGCCTTTCCTACATCGGCATTTGGTTTCCTTGCTTGTTATCGCTTGTACACCATACTCTTCAAAAAAAGAAAAGACCGGTAGGGTCACCCGAGTTGCCGTATCATATCAATGTGTAACGTGCCAAGGTCTCTGACTCCAGAGAGGTTTTATCCTTCTTGCCACTATCGAAAGATAAAATGTAGCTTTCTGTAGCGCTTAAAGCATCAGCCCTCTCGTATTACTAACATTATGGAGGTCAATCCCTTCAACCATTTGGCTTTCGGCCCGCCACCTAACTGTCTACGCTTAAAAACTAAAGTTACCTTTAGTCCTCCAAGACTCGCTACGAGCGAATGGCTAATTCTTACTCGACGGGAATCCCACCCGTTATATGATACGACCTAAGCTCGGCCACACAAGCACCCATTCGTATTATAAGGTTAGCCAGAATGCTAAATATTTCTGGTTGACCTTTTTTTATAGGGTCTTATTATAGCAGTAGCCAGGGTAGAACGTAAGCACCCGTGGGACTTAGATCCCGTCAGCTAAACCGTTCACCCCCTACTGGTAGAAACATGTTTGAGGCTGGTTGGGACCGAGATCTCGTATAACAAGCGAAGCTATGATACTACTAGGAGGAATAGGGGTTACTGGCAAGTACATTTGAGTAGGAGATTTAGAATGAATCCAGTCATTGGTCTGGATGTTTCAAAAGGGGAAAGTGAAGTTCAGGCATTTTTAGATAAGGGAAAACCTTACCGTAAAAGCTTTAGTATCAAACATGATCTTGATGGGCTAGGATCATTACTTGAGTTTCTGAAAGATATAAAAGATAAAACAGGTCTCCAACCTTCGGTAGTTTTAGAAGCGACTGGACATTACCATGCACCAGTTGTTCAGTTTCTAGAGGAACATCAGTATTTATTAATCATTGTTAATCCTTTGATCTCTCATAGAGCCAAAAGCTCTAGTTTACGAAAAGTAAAAACTGATGCCATTGATGCCTATCGTCTTTGTGAGCTTTACTACAAAGAGGATTTAGAGCCATACAAGAAACGTGGGATTCAACTCTTGAACCTTCGTAATCTTACAAGACAACATGAGAATATTACAGGAATGTACGTGCAAACCAAACTACAATTTCAAGCAGTACTAGATCAAATATTTCCTGAATATAGAGGCGTTTTTGGTGACTTATATTCTGTTGTGTCTTTGCATATTCTACAAGAGTACCCAGTATCAGAAGATATTTTAGCAGTTAGTGAAGATGCGTTGGCTGATAGAATAAAGGAATTATGTAAAAGTCGTTCGAAAAGATGGGCAGTAGAAAAGTCTCAAAAACTAAAGGCAGCAGCTGCACGGAATCCATTTCAAAAGACACTATATCAGAGTCATTTACTGAGTCTGAGTATGTATATAAATATGCTTCTTCAATACAAAGAGCATCTATCAGAGTTGGACGCTGAGATAGATACTCTAGCAAAGGAAATTGAAGAATATAAGATTATCCAATCTATCCCTGGCATTGGAGAAAAAATCGCGGCAACGATTATTTCTGAAATTGGGGAGATAGATCGGTTTAATCACCCTAAAAAGCTTGTCGCATTCGCTGGAGTTGATCCAGAAGTATTTGAGTCGGGAAAATTTAAAGCTACTCTCGTTCGTATTACAAAACGTGGATCAAGTAGGTTGCGGCACGCCTTATATATGGCTGTTCGTTCTGGCATTCGTGATTGTCGTAAACAGAAAACAACGGATGAAATCATCCCTAGAAACAAGAGATTAAGAGAGTTTTACGATAAGAAGCGTGAGGAAGGTAAACTTTACAAAGTAGCCGTTATTGCTTGTGTAAATAAGCTCTTACATTGGATTTATGCCATATTAAAAAACAGAACCACTTTCCAGGATATAGCCTAATTAAGATTTTTAAGTAAATAAGACAAAACCTTCCAATGATTAGTTAGTGGAAGGTTATTTGGCATCCATATTTTTAGTATATCATGGCTAATTTATATTTTTTATTGAAAAATATTGACAAACTATTAGCTGGTTTAGTTTCAGTACAATACTTGACATTCTCTTCTAATTGACTTGGAATATATGATGGTAATAATACACAAATACTTCATTTGATTTTTATTGGAATTGCTTAATTTTAATATTAAAGCACCGACCTTTCTAATGGAAGAAGGTCGGTTTAAGTTAAGTTCAATTATGCTTCATTATAGATCCCTTTACCGATTGATTTAACCCCCCACTAATGGTGTAGCTGGACGCACAAGAAGTTGTGCAAAATCGTGGCTCTCGACATCAAGGGTGTATTCGAATATATATATTGCAATGAATGCTGTTGATGCATAACTAGTACTTCATTAAATCGAAATCATTCTCTTTAGTTCCAGTAAAAAGATTATTAAAGCACCTATTGTAGAGATATTCCTAATTTTAAATCTAATTAATTTTTTAAAACCTGGACACTATACATTCTTTTTCTTTTTTTGCTTAGTTTAAACTATGCCCTCTAGCTGACATTTCCCTTCTCTACCCTGTATAGATGCAACAAGGGGTGGGGCGCAAAACACCAATAGTCGAAGGTGTGATAATAGCTACAACCTCTCAGAAATTTTTTTATATTTTTTTATATAGAGGGTTAATCTTTTTAATTTTTTCAATCAACTCTTTTATAAAAAAGATTTACTAAAAAATTCTTCTCTACCTACATTATGAATAGATAGAACGCATGAAGATTAAATGAATTTACATTGCATGTAAAAGTGTGAAAAGTTAGGTTTTAGTAAGATTTTTGTTATTATGGTATAAATTTGTTATATATAAAACTCAAATGAATTATGCTTATATTTTATTTTCTTATTCTGTACTGGGAGTGAAGATCAATGACGAATAATAAATATATCTCTTGTAAACGAGAAGAAGCAACACACGTAAAAATAATAAAAAAAGATATACCTAATTTAACTTTTGGTGGAATATATGAATATTTGTATGACAATGATCCTTCAGAGGAAACACACTATATTATAGTGGATGATGGTTTTCCATTTTATGATTTCGAATGTGTAATAGAAGTAGAATATTTAAAAATCATAAATGAATAACATTATGTATTAATAAATTGAAGCAAAATTCCTTCATTCCTTTCCCAGGGATTAAATACCATTTTTTCTAATTCCATCTATTTTCTTGTAAAAAAACATGGGATTTACAAATATTAAGAAAGTATCTGCTTCTAACCTAAAAGGCTAATATTGGTCGTATATATTTAGAATCAAACTATTACTGATCGGAAGTATCTGTTAAAGATGTAATTGTTAAAACGAAATCTAACTAACTTGTAATAGCGGGTACTGTTAATCCATTCTTAATGCACTAATAGAATCTTATTTCTTATTATCTGCATTAATAAAACATATAATCATAAATGGTAAAAGATAAATTATATTTTCAAAAAATAAGAAATAAGAAATAAATCTTTTTTAATAGATTATATGTTTTATCTTTTATTTAAGCAAAAAGTAAGGAGTCATCATTATTGTGATGGCTCTTTCTCTTTTATCTATATTGTGAAGGGAATGGTATTGATAGTGAATGAATTACAAGTGATCATTAATAGAGTTGGATTATTATATGTGCAGTCTACAGCAAGCGGGAGCGTGCTCTTTGTACGGTGTGTGGTAGTTTTTTCATTTGGCGTGCACAGGATTGAGTGATCCACTGATCGAAGATGATGCGTGGTGGACTGGTGCAGTAATAGTAGTCTACTAATGAATTGTGGTCTATTAGTGGTTTACTGTTAATGGAGTATTACTTTTATACAGCGCTCAAACTCCTCAGTTTTGTCGTGGTTGCATTTTAGTAGATAACTCTAATCTTATATTTTGTGATTCCTGATTAATTTGGAAAATCTGTGGCTTGTGATCTACTAATCGCCTCCGGCTAGTGGGTGTGAAACTCTATCGAGTGTGTTATTTAGAAGATAGTATGATTCCAATTGGTGGATATAGCTTATTAGATAGATTATATCTAAATGTACAATACCCCAGTGAATAGAAAGGTTTTAAACTTTGTTTTGATCTTGAAGTTTGTAACAGAAGGGCTCTTTCAAAAAGGACAGACTTCCCCCAAAGGTGCTATAGCATCTAGCACTGTTTTCCTTCTTCTTAAGATTCCTTTCTTGTAAGATTTTTCTTTCTTAGGGTGATTCTAAGCTATCGCCTCTTTAGTATCTGTGGTGCTTTCTTATATGTGAGAAGCTATCTTGATAATGTTTTTATTTTATTGCTCTAAATGCTTACTGTTTAATATGTCAGTATACTTTTAACTAGGGGCAATCCCTTCACCTAATTATGACAAGATAGTTGATGTGAATAAGGTAATACCTTCCAGCGATAGACCATACCCCTAATATGCTACCTGTAAGAAATCAAGGTCAAGAAAATTCTTGTGTTGGTTTTGGTGTATCTGCTTGTAAGGAGTATTTTGACAAAAAGGAATATAGTAAAGATATAATCTTATCTTCTAGATATGTTTATGAAGAAGCTAGAAGAACTGTTGGTATACCTGATGAACAAATAGGAACACCTATCCCTGCTGCTTTGGATACCCTAGTAAAACAAGGTATCTGTGAAGAATCATTTTGGCCTTATACTGAAAACAATAAGGGGACACCTAACAGTGATTATAATGAAAATGCAAAAAAGTATCGCATTAAATCTTATGCAAAAATTACGTCAACTATGGATGCATTCAAGTTTTTAACAACTCATGGTCCTTGTGTAATGTTAGTTCCCGTTTATAAGAGTTGGAGTGAAGAACCTGCCCAATCAACAGGGAAACTCCCTATACCTCCTCTGAACCTTGAATTAGTTAAAAAAGAAAAGTTTCCTGTCTCAGATAAGGATACTCCTGAGGGAATGCATTGTATTTGTATCGTTGGATATAACGATGAAACACAAACATTGAAATTCAAAAACTCATGGGGAAGTTGGGGAGACTGCGGATATGGATACTTACCATATGAATATTTCAGTTTAGATACCATAGAGTGCTACACCATGATTGATATTGTAGGATAAACATAACTAAAAAGAGATAGGACTCCATTTCCATAGGATGGGGCATCGAACTTCACTAATCCCCTTCACCATACAAGGTGCTACCTCCAGAAAATTTTCATAAAAAACCCCACTTTATATGAGCATTTCGCAGGAAAGTAGAGCATACCTAAGATTAATAGATGTGCTCCCCTAATTTAATAACATTTCGAACCTCAAATTTGCTGTATTTCATATGAGATCGGTTCTGAGCAACTTTGTTTAAAATCTTTAATCCTCGTACACTTAAATTATAAGACACTAAAGGATACAACATTGTCAAAAACATTTATAATAAAGGTAGGAATTAGAGATGACAAATTTAGAACTTCAAAATCTAGAACTATTAGATGTTAAAGATGTACAGGCTATTTTACAAATAGGAAGAAGGCAAACATATGAGTTAGTACACTCAAATGTTTTCTACAGTGTAAGGGTCGGTCGTCGAATCAAAATATCAAAACAATCATTTCTTAAATGGTTAAACGGATAATATTTGATCAGGAGGACTCCCAATGGCACAAGGTTCTATTAAGAAAGAAAACAATAACTGGTACTATGTATTCGGCTATCAAGATCCAATTTCAGGAAAACGAAAACAAAAGAAAAAACGTGGCTTTAAAACGAAGAAAGAAGCACAGGCTGCTCTGACAAAAGCACTTAGTCAAGTAAACGAAGGTACATATATCGAGCCTTCTAAGATGGCACTGAATGAATTTCTAGATATTTATATTGAAAATAAAAAGCGTACAGTGAGCATAAACACACAACAAAAATACTACTATACTATTGAAAATCATATTCGACCTTTTCTAGGGCATATGCTAATTGCAAACCTTAAGCCTCTGCATATGTCTCAGCTGTACACTACACTTCATGAAGAAAAACGTAGTGCCGCTACAATTCAGAATGTTCATAAGGTATTAGTAAACATTTATAATCAAGCAGTTAAGCTACAAGTTGTGCCACATAATATTGTTTTAGCTATTTCTACACCTAAACATAAGCCTCAAGAAATGAACATCTGGACACAGGAGCAAGTCCAAATGTTTCTTAAAACAGCTGAGGAAACTCCCTATGAGTTAGTTTATGTATTAGCTCTAAATACTGGTATGCGTCAAGGGGAACTAATAGGCTTATTATGGGATGATATTGATTTTGAGAAGCAAGTCATTAAGGTACGTCACACAATTATTAATGGCTCGAAGAAAATTCAAGAATCCACAAAGACTACCTCTAGCCGCCGTGTAATTGAGCTTTCTAATACGATTATTCGTCTACTAAAGAAACATAAGACAGTACAAGCTGAGCAACGTTTAAAGCTTGGCAACGGTTATCAGAACATGAATCTAGTGAACGCTTCATTAGAGGGTACTCCTATTAATCCTAGTAACCTTCGACGTAACTTTAACAATTTGATTAAAAAAGTAAATGTCCCTAAAATTCGATTTCATGATTTACGGCATACACATGCTTCACTCATGCTCCAATTAGGTGTGAACGTGAAAGTAATCTCTGAACGTCTAGGACATGCTAGCACGAAGATTACGCTAGATCGTTATAGTCATTCATTACCAACAATGCAAAAAGAAGCCGCAACGATATTCGACCAATTCATATATGCAGGTAGAAAATAGGCTGTGTGACCAGTTTGTGACCAGAACACATAATTTCACAAAAAAAGACCATCTGTAGCTACTTTCTACAAATGGTCTCTCTGCCTCACAAACCTTGATACAACAAGATTCATACACTATTTTGTTTTGATGATCCGAGAGGGATTCGAACCCCCGACCCCTACCCTGTCAAGGTAGTGTTCTCCCACTGAACTATCGGATCGATATATTATAAAACTACATTTTAAATTATATTCAAAAGATCAATAAAAGTCAATATAGCAATTAAAAAATGAATCTCCTAATTACGACTACAGTACCCGTTTTAAATCTACACAATTCTCACCATTCGACTTATTTCCCAGAAAATAAATAAACCTGAATACCTCATGTCGAGGATCAGGTTTATTTGACATTATGCTTGAGCTGATATTTTAGGTTTACTATTATTATTACGTTTCCACACATATTGTAAAGTTAGTAACACCACAAACATGATGATTCCTGTGATATCTGATATGCTCTCAGGATAAATTAATAGCAAGCCAACAATAACAGCAATGATTCTTTCCAACCAGTGCATGCCCCTCATCCAATATCCAATAACACCTGCGCCAATTGCGATCATTCCAACCATAGCTGTAAAAACAACCCAAATGACTTCCAACCATGTTGTATCAATCATGAGTAGTTCTGGTGAGAGAACAAAAATGTATGGAATGATAAACGCTGCGATCGCGAGTTTTGATGATTCAATTCCCGTGCGTATCGGCTCGCCTCCTGAAACACCTGCGGCTGCAAATGCCGCTAATGCAACTGGTGGTGTAATATCTGCAATTATCCCAAAATAGAAAACAAATAAATGGGCTGGTAAATCAGGAACACCTAATAAAATCATTGCTGGTGCAGCGATTGTCGATGTAATAACATAGTTTGCTGTTGTTGGTGAGCCCATTCCAAGAATGAGAGCTGCCACCATTGTCAGCATAAGTGTTGGAATTAGATATCCCCCTGACAATTCAATTAAACCATTTGCTAGCTTTAGACCTAAACCTGTTTTCGTTACGATTCCGACAATGATTCCTGCTGCGGCTGTAGCTGCTGCTACAGCCAGTGCAGTACGTGCTCCATCAACTAATGCATAAATAATATCGATGAATTTCATACGCGCCGCTTTATTAATAAATCCAACCACGATTGAAATTAGAATTGAATACAGAGCAGCATGTGTCACCGTAATGTTCGACATAAGTAACAAAACAATTGCCAAGATTGGAATTAATAAATAAATCTTTCCAAACACTTCTTTTCGACTTGGCATTTCATCTTTTGTTAAACCGCGTAATCCAAGTCGTTTTGCCTCAAAATGCGTCATAATCCAAATTCCTGCGAAGTAAAGAATCGCTGGAATTGCTGCAGCTTTAGCTATGTCCCAATAGGTAATCCCGTTTCCAATAAATTCAACCATTAGAAATGCTGCAGCCCCCATAATTGGTGGCATTAATTGTCCCCCAGTTGAGGCTGATGCTTCTACTGCTCCAGCAAATTCCTTCTTATAGCCTAATTTTTTCATCATCGGGATCGTAAAAGCCCCCGATGTTACAACATTGGCTACGGAGCTCCCACTAATTGTTCCTTGAAGGGCACTAGAAAAGATAGCGACCTTTGCGGGCCCCCCAATACTTCTCCCTGCAATAGCGATTGAAAGATCGTTAAAGTATTGGCCAACTCCTGTTCGAATTAAGAAAGAACCAAATAATAAGAATAGGAAGATAAATGTTGATGAAACAGCTAAAGGTGTTCCTAAAATTCCCTCTGTTGTAAAAAACATGGTCTGCACTAGTCTGTCCAAGCTCAACCCTCGATGGGATAAGAATCCTGGCATATACTCCCCGAATATCCCATAAAGTACGAAGATTATCGCGATAATCATAATTGGTAGACCGACTGCGCGTCTAGTAGCCTCTAAAACTAGAAGGATTGCTATTAAGCCAACTGCAAAGTCCAAGTTGGTCAAACGACCAACACTCATGACAAGATCCTCAAAGAATAATGGCCAATATGCACCTACACCAATACTTAAAACAGCTAGTATTCCATCATACCACGTAATCTGAAACTTCCCTTTTTGCCTTTTCTTTCTGTTTCCTGGAAATAATAAAAAGATTAAAGATAATGCAAAGCCTAAATGGACGGTACGTTGAATTTGTGCTGTAAACACTCCAAAAACTGCTGTATATAGCTGAAATAATGAAAAAGCGAGAAGTCCAAAAAAAGCGATGTAACCCAATATTCCAGTTAGTTTCCTTGTCCCTGCTTCAGGATCATATTTTTCTATTAGTTCCTGTTGCTCTTCTTCTGTTAAATACTTAATTTCCTCTTTATCAGCCATTAATATTCACTCCTTTCAATTGTTGCCATATCGTAATTTTTTTCTGCGATATTCTGACCCATGTTCCAGGTTTAATATAATTAGATAATGAATATGTCTTATTCTGATAGATTAATCGATGATTCGCTCTCACTTGTCCAATTCTCAAATCAATAAAAGGGAATGAACGACTCATATTTTTTATATAGTATGTACCATCAATTTCCTCAAATACCTCGTCACCTTCAGCATTAGAAGGCATCCCGACAGCAAAGTCCTCGTATGCAAGCTCTGTTTGGTTGATTTGATTGTCGGATAAACGATACGATTCAAGCACATCTGAGAGATGAATGGAGTGTGTATACTTTATTTGAAAGGTTTTCACCTTTTCTAACGACAAATACGCAAGTAATTTCTCTTGATCTTCGTATGTGAAGGCAATTACTTGTTTATAAGGAAAAAAAAGAAGAAAAATGATGAAAAGTAGTAGAGGAAAACACAGTAATACAACAATAGTCTTCCTTTTCTTCATTAATACCCCACCGATCAAGATAGAATTCTATCTTATTTCAAAATTGAAATCGATAGACCGCAAAAAGCGATCTATCGATTCCTTAATAAATTTTTATTGTGTAATTCCTTTTTCTTCAAAATACTTTGCTGCACCAGGATGCAACTCCATATCACCTAAACCTTCTAGTGCCGTTTCAGGGGTAATGAACTCACCTTTTGCATGAGTAATTTTGTCAGTGTTCTCATATAAAGCTTTTGTCATCTCATACACTAGATCTTCTTTAAGGTCATTTGTGACAACGAGCATTGCTTTTACGGCTACAGTATTAACATCAGCCTCAATATTGTACGTTCCAGTAGCAACTTTATCCTTCGAATAATGTGGATATTGCTTAATTAGCGCATCGATTTTATCATCAGCTATTGGAATAATCACAACATCATTTTGTGCGGATAACGCTTCGACTGCACCAGTTGGTGTTCCTGCAGTAACAAATGCTGCATCAATATTACCTGATTGGATTCCATCTGTAGACTCGTCAAATGAAAGATTTTGTGCTTTAATATCTTCTTTGGTTAAACCATAAATTTCTAGAATTTGCATGGCATTTATATATGCTCCTGATCCAGGAGCACCTACTGAAACTGATTTTCCTTTTAGGTCTTCAACAGATTTAATTCCGCTTTTCTCTGTAGTTACAAGCTGTACCGTTTCTGGATAAATAGAACCGATTGCTTGAATATTGTCAATTGGGTCACCTTCGAACATCTCTTTTCCTTCAATTGCATATGCTGCGATATCAGTTTGTGAAAAGGCAATCTCCGCCTCTCCTGCTCTTAGAGTTTCCATGTTTTCAGCAGAAGCACCTGATGTTTGCGGTGTAATATTCGCGTCTGTGTTATCAGAGATAATTTTTCCAATTTGTCCACCAAGTGGATAATATGTACCTCCTGTTCCCCCAGTTAGAAGACTTAAGTTTTGCTTTTCACCGCTGCTATTTCCACCTTCATCACCAGCAACATCTTCATTACCAGCATTCCCACATGCAGCAATAATCATCGTAAGTATTAACATCATTACAAATAAAAAGCTACTACGAATTTTCTTCATAAATTTTCCCCCTCTGTAATTTTGTGTAAAATTATACAAGTTTATATTAACATAAAAAACAACAAAATTGTTAATTGTGAAGATTCTGAAATCTGTATATCCTAAGTCATACTCTTCTATTTCAATCGTTTTTCTAACGATTTCCAAGTAATAGCTTACTTATTTAAGTATATATGTTTTAGAGTTTCAGTACATGCATAGAGTGGTAAGGAAATAGATTAACTAAATGGATTCTTAATAAAAATCTTATATAAAACATCAAGATAGCACCAATAAGAATTTCTTATATGCTTTCAAAAGTTTTCCGTATTTTTAATAATGAAAATAATTATGTATAATTTTAGCAGAATAGGTAGGGGGAATTAGATGTTAGAAATTAGACAAATTAACCCAGAAGATACATATCTAATAAGACATAAAGTTTTACGTCCAAATCAATCGATTGAAGCTTGCAAATATGAGAATGATCATCAAAAAGACTCATTTCACTTAGGAGCATTTTTTAGAGAGACGTTAATTAGTATCGCCTCTTTTCACAAAGAAAAGCATCCATGTTTTGATGAAGAACTTCAATTTCGCCTTAGAGGAATGGCCACACTACAAGATCACCGCAAACTAAAAGCAGGTAGTTCTATCCTATTACATGGTGAAGAATTACTAAAGGAAAAGAATGTTGAAATATGGTGGTGTAATGCGCGGATTTCAGTGAGTGATTATTATAAAAAATTGGGTCTACATGAATTTGGTGAAGTGTTTACGATCGAACCGATCGGCCCACACAAATTAATGTATAAAAAAATTTAGACTCGGAACAACTTGTTCCGAGTCTTTTTTAAAGGCTCTTTTCTAAAAGATTGTTGTTTTTGAACAAAACTGATTAGGTTGATTGGTGCGGAAAGTGCGAAACTCCTGTGGGAGTAGCGGGACAGATGAGACCCCGCAGGCGCTTCGCGCTGAAGAGGCTCATCGCCCGCCCCACGGAAAGCGAGCATCCTGGAGTGCCAATCAACCAACCCAATACTATTTTAAAAGCAACAAAGTTTGGCGAGTCAGCCTTTCTAAATTATGCAAATCGATAGTAAATAAGCAAAAATGTACTTAACACAAACAAAAAATTCAGTGAGACAAAGATCATTTGATCAAGACGAGTTTTATGAATTTTAATCGGCGGATGATAAATGAGATCCCTTCGATAATAAAAATGAATAGGACTATAATTTTGGAGATTATCTTCTCTATGAACAAAAGCACAGGGCGCCATGATCAGCCCCAGGCAAATAAGATGTTTTAGAATAGAAGGCGTCCTTTGCCTTCAATTCTAAATAAGCTAGACCCTAGAGGGGCTAAGCGCTGGAGCTGGATGTCGTGCTCTTATCCACAGTTCAACGAATTTTATAATTTCCTGGACAACAAAAGAAACTGACCCAAAAGGATCAGTCCTAACGAACACTTTCTTTCTTATTAACTTGTGGTAGCTTCTCTAATGCTTCAGAAAAATCTTTAATTAGGTCATTAACATTTTCTAAGCCGACACTTAATCTAAGTAATCCATCTGAAATTCCTCGTTTTTCACGTTCCTCTGGAGGCATTGCTGCATGTGACATTTTTGCAGGGTAGGATAAAATTGATTCAACCGCACCTAAACTTACTGCAAAAACCGGCAGTTTAACTTGTTGAACAAGCGTCTTCACTGCTTCACCATCAGCAAGCTTGAATGAAAGAACGGCACCTGCTCCATCTGCTTGGTATCGTTGAGTTTCATGTCCTGGATGAAAGCTTAATCCAGGATAATAGACTTCTACAACCTTAGGATGTTCACTTAGAAACTCAGCAATTTTCAGAGCTGATTCAGAGGATTGCTTCAAACGAACATGTAATGTTTTTAATCCTCTTAACACAAGCCAAGCATCTTGAACACCTAGTACTGCTCCAAATGCATTTTGCAGTTTGTATAGGCGATCACCTAATTCAGTATCCCTCACAACAGCAAGACCTGCAAGGACATCACTATGACCTGCTAAAAACTTTGTCGCACTGTGTAACACAATATCTACACCTAACTCTAAAGGTCTTTGTAGCTCTGGTGTCAAAAATGTATTATCTAAAAACGTTAGACAGTTATTTGCCTTCGCAAGGTTCACAATTCCTCGAATGTCTGTAACTTTCAACAACGGATTTGAAGGTGTTTCCATGTAGATTACTTTAGTATTCGGACGAATCTTTGATGCTACTTGATGAAGATCTGTCATATCAACAAAAGTGTGCTCAATCCCGAATCTAGTTAGAACATCTGTTATGATTCGAAAGGTTCCACCATATACGTCCTCAGTCACAAGGACATGATCACCTTGGGAAAGAAGCAGGAATGCTGTTGAAATAGCAGCCATTCCTGAAGAAAATGCCAAGCCTTTTGTTCCACCCTCTAATTCTGCGATCGCTTGCTCCAACGCTTCTCTTGTAGGGTTACCAGAACGCGCATAATCATATTTCCCAAATTCATCTATATCAAATTGATGGAAAGTTGATGAATGGTGAATTGGAACACTAACTGCTCCTGTACCTCTATCTACCTTTGACTCATTATGCAAAAGTTTTGTTTGAAACGACCAATCATGATTGCTCAATTGCTTCAGCCCCCTTCATTTGTTTAAAGCTCTGAGCTAAATCTTCGATAATATCCTCAGCATGTTCTACACCTACTGAGAAACGCAGTAGTCTATTACACACACCATTTGCCATTCTAATTTCCAATGGAATGTCCATATGTGTTTGGGTTGCAGGATAGGTAATAAAGCTTTCGATTCCACCTAAGCTTTCCGCAAAGGTAATCGTCTTAAGACTTTTTAGAAATGGATTCACCAATGTTTCATCCTGCAAACGGAATGACAGCATTCCACCTTTTCCTGGATATAAAACATCGAGAACATCTGGATGTTCTTCTAAAAATTGTGAAACGGCTTGAGCGTTTTGCTCATGCTGTCTCATGCGAAGTGATAATGTCTTCATTCCTCTCATTAAGAGCCAGGAATCAAACGGTGATAAAACCGCGCCGATCGCATTTTGATGTTGGAAAAACTCATCGCTTAATTGCTCACCCTTTGTAACAACTAGACCCGCAAGCACATCATTGTGTCCACCTAAATATTTTGTTGCACTATGGATCACAATGTCAGCTCCATCAAGGATTGGTGTTTGAATAACAGGTGTATAAAATGTGTTATCAACAATCACTAATAAATTATGTTTCTTAGCTAACGTCGCAAGCTCTTTAATATCAGCTTCCTGCATTAATGGATTTGTCGGTGTCTCGATAAATATCGCCTTTGTTTTTTCAGATATTAATTTTTCTGTTTCTGCTGGGTTTGTGAAATCATCATATTGAAATGATAAACCGTACTTTTTCCATTCTCTTTCAAATAAACGATAAGTTCCACCATAGAGGTCAGATGATACGATAAGTTCATCACCACTTTGGAATAATGCCATAATCGTTTGAATAGCAGCCATCCCTGAACTGAATGCAAATCCACGATCACCATGTTCTAAATCGGCAATGGCCTTTTCAACTAATAGTCTTGTAGGATTTCCTGTTCGAATATAATCAAAGCCAGTTGATTCTCCGATTCCAGCATGTCGATAAGCTGTCGAAAAATAGACTGGCGGATTTACCGTACCTGTAACATTTTCACTTCGATTTCCAATTTGCGCTAACTTCGTTTCAATTCGTTGACTCATGTCTGTCACCATCCTAAGTTAAGGTTATTTTTCTTGATTATGCACATGAGAGGAAGCACATTTTTAGACTTTCAAAACAAATTAAAAAGCCTTCCCCGGTAAGAAGAAGACTGTGTATTTGAGTGCGCTTCTTCTTATCTCTCAAGCATAATGCTGGTGTGGCTTGCTGGATTTAGCACCTTGGCACTTGTAGAAGATCTTGGGTGGAGCTTAAGAAATAGTTGATTTGCGGGTTGAACTTAGGAAACTCTATAAGTAGTGTTGTTTGGTTTTTTACAGCACGCAAGTGCTTGCGGCTTGCGTTGCAAGCCTGCGACGGATAAATCAAAATGCCTCGAACAAACAAGGACGCTTTGTTCGATGCATTTTGATTTATCCGTCGGTGCTGTAAAAAACTACCTAAGGTTTCTCAAAAATACGCAAATCAACGGTTACGAGATCTTCACTCGTTTTGAACCGGTTGCTGAGGCTTCATAGGGCCAGTCCCTCTGCCTCTCTTGATAAGAAATGTATGAAATTTTTAAGGTTTACTATTTTTTACTACTTTACATGATTCGAGTGGAGATTGCAACACAATTATTGTAATAGTTTGATATCTTCGACAATTTTTTCATTCGGTACTTCTGACACACCTTCATATTGTTCGAGTATCGTGTTGCCTTTCATAAGATAGATCGATGTGCTGTGAACGAATTGGTTTGAACCTTCTAGCTTTGCAGCAGGTACAAGAAAGCTCGTGTTTGAGAAGGATTCAATTTCTGCTTGTTCATAGCCAGTGAGAAAGTTCCAGTTTTTAAAATCGGCACCGAATTGTTCTGCAAATCCCTTTAACACTTCAGGTGTGTCATGTTCTGGATCAATGCTAAAGGAGACGAGCTCAACATCTACTTTTTCGTCTTGTAATTGCTCTTGAAGTGTTGCGATATGTGCGGTCATTGGTGAACAAACAGTATCACAATTTGTGAAAATGAACGTAGAAAGCCAGACTTTATCTTCATAATCTGACATTTTTACTTTTTCTCCAACTTGATTAACAGCATCTAAAGGCTCAACTGTCCCATTTAAAGAAAAATGCTCCTCTAGGTTGATAGACTGTGAACAGCCTACCAACACTAGAACAGCAAGGAAAGTGATAAAAACAAGTTTTTTCACGATTAACGCCTACTTTGTTAAGAAATGAGTATCGATTAGATCACTAAATTCAGGTTTTTCTTTAAGAAATTTAAGCTCAAATGAAGAATTTGCAAATTCTTGTACAACCTCTGCATTTACTTCTGTTGTGTACGTTACACGCTCCCAAGCACTGTCAACGATTGCTGGATCAAGCTCTTGATCTGTAATATCTTTGATCGCTTTAATTGCAATATCACGTGCCTCTTCACGGTTTTCATTAATAAAGTTAACACCTTTTTCATGTGCTTTTACAATGGCTGCAACTAGTTCTTTGTCTTCTTCAATTAACTTTCCGCTTGTTACTAATACAGTATTAGGAAGTGTTGTTCCGTAAGAAATTTCATCCGTATCAACGATCACTTTCGCTCCATCATTTACAAGCATAGATGCCCATGGTTCTGGAACTGCAGCAAGATCAACTTTTCCTGATTCAAACATTGCTCCATATTGAGCTGGGTTACCAGTTACATGCTTTAATGTTCCACCAATACGTGCTGATGTAATGCCAAAGTCTTGAAGGAATGTCTCCATTTGAACATCATGTGTGCAGCCTACACCAGGTGTAATAAATGTTTTACCTGTTAAATCATCAATTGATTGCACACCACTTTTTTCAGATGCAACGATAACTGTTCCACCTGAAGATGCTCCTGCTAGAATCTTCACATCTGCCCCATTTGCATAGTTATTCATAACAGGGCCAGGGCCAACTAAACCTGCATGGATATCACCTGTTTTTAACGCAGTCATAAATGCTGCTCCATCAGGAAACGTTTTATACGTTACTTTTACATCTTCCCCTAATGCTTCTTCAAAATACCCTTTTTCCTTGGCGATCATCGCAGGTACGTGATCAATATTAGGAAAATAACCAATTACTACTTCCTTTTTACTATCACTTCCACTACCATTTGAACCTGTATTAGCCGTCCCACATGCTGCCAATACACCTACTAATAAAACCGATATAAGTGCAAATAATATACCCTTTTTCATGTTTAAGCCTCCGTCTCTTTTTAATTAGTGTCTAGCTCCAGCGCCTAGCCCCTCGAGTCATAAGCCACTCATGAATTGAAGGTAAAAAACACCTTCATTTCATGAGCGTCTTAAGCTATTCGGGGCTGATCAAGGCGCTTCCGCTTTTCTTAATTATCTAAACCCCATTTTTTCATAACACTTTTTTCTACTCTTTGGAAAAATAGTAAATCGACAATAACTCCGATCACCATAATCATCATCATGATCGCGATAACTAAACTCATATCGCCAAAATCTGACGCGAATTTCAGTTTATAACCAAGTCCTGGTCCAGTACTTAATAATTCACCGGCCATCAATGCTCTCCATGCAAACGCCCACGCTAATCTAGTTCCTGTTACAGCATAAGGAATTGAGGCTGGAAACATGACCTTCCAAAACAAGCTAAATCCTTTATAATCCATCGTTTGTGCCGCTTTTATATAAAGTGGTGGCACATTTTTTAAACCTGTTCTCATGTTGATTGTCATCACCAAGGTTGCACCTAACACGATAATAAACGTTACTGCTGCTTCATTAAGGCCAAACCACATGATTGCAAGTGGCAGCCACACAATACTTGGTACAGACTGTAATGCGATGATAAGTGAGCCTAATGTTTCATCAGCTGTTTTTGATTTAGCTAAGAACACACCAAGGATAAGACCTAGCGCTAATGCAATGGCTAAACCTATCGCTAATCGTCTAAAGCTTGCCACTAAATCGTAAACAAGTGTTAAATCAGCAAAGCCTGTGTAAAGTGATGTAAACACATCTGTTGGTGCAGGCAGCAATGCAGGTGATATTTCTAATACAATCACTGCAACCTGCCAAACAACTAACAGAATTCCGTAAAAAAGTATTCGTTTAACGACTGGTTGCATACTGCTGCTCCTTTTCTATTACTTTATCAATCTCAGACTTAAGTAAGCCCTTAATTCTGTCTTCATATTTCACGAGTTCCTCACGCGCTTGTTCACGTGGTCTTGGAAAGTCAAGCTCAATAACATCTAGTATCCGTCCTGGCTGTGTTCCCATAACAACGATGCGATCTGATAGTTTAAGTGCCTCATGGATACTATGTGTAACAAACAAGATTGTTTTCTTTGTTTCTAGAAAAACTTCTTCTAACACCTCATGTAATCTTGAACGTGTTTGTTCATCCAATGCACCAAATGGCTCATCCATTAGTAACAAGGCTGGATCCATTGCAAGTGCACGAGCAATCGAAACACGCTGCTGCATCCCACCTGATAACTCGTGTGGTGAATGCTTTGCATAAGGACTTAATTGTACGAGAGATAAATATTTATGTGCTCGTTCCAGTGCATCTTTTTTCGATAGCTCCTTGCGTAGTGGAAACATCACATTCTCTTCTACTGTTAGCCATGGAAATAATGCAGCCTGCTGGAAAACCATTCCTCGTTCTTTACCAGGGCCCTTTAATTGCTTTCCCTGTAAAATAAGTTCACCCGTAGTTTGCGGTGTTAACCCAGCAACAATTGAAAGCAAAGTGGATTTCCCACAACCCGAAGGTCCTAAAATCGAAACAAACTCGCCTTCCTTTACTTGTAAATCTATATCAGTTAAAACAGTTTCAGCTTTATTTTCACGGTTTTTAAATTGTTTTGTAACCTTTTCAATTGATAAAAACAATTCCCTCACCTGCTTTTCTTTAATTCTCATCTTTTTTATCGGATTAATATGATTATTATATAAAGATCTGAGAAAATGTCAATGGATTGAATTGGATATCCACAATTTGTTCATAACGTTCAGGTTTCTTTCCTTTATATAATAAGGACTTTATCGAATGAAAGTAAATAATCAAAAGAAGAGGATCGTTTGGACAATGGAAAGGAAACAATATATTAGTCATTAGTTGTGATTGCCAAGTAATCTAGGATAAAATAGAAAAGGGTTACACATCTTTTTATTTTATCCGTGTATTCTCGGTTAACGTTACTGCCTCAGGAGGTTTAACATGAGCAAACAAACAGGTATGATTAAGGAACATCTTTTTTATTCAACTGCGCTTCAGGAAGAATTAACATTACTAATTTATCTCCCAGAAAATTTTTCACCACTATATAAATACAGCTTGCTTATTGCACAGGATGGCCAGGATTATTTTCGGCTTGGACGTGTAGGGAGACAGGTCGAAGCTTTAATGAAAAATGAAGAAATTGAAAATGTTATCGTTGTTGGAATCCCTTATAAGGATGTAGGCGACCGCAGGGAAAAGTACCATCCAGATGGAGCAAAATTTTCAGGCTATGTTCGATTTTTAGCACATGAGCTTGTGCCATTTCTTGATCAAGAATTCCCAACCTACCAGGTAGGCTACGGGCGAGCTCTTATTGGAGATTCACTAGGTGCAACGGTTTCATTACTTACTGGCTTAGCATATCCAAACACATTTGGAAAGCTAATCCTACAATCACCATATGTGAATGATGCAGTGTTACAGGCTGTGAAAGAATTTTCTTCACCTTCTCGTCCAACTATTTTTCATCAAATTGGGAAAAATGAAACAAACGTTAAAACTACCGATGGAGAAATTCTCGACTTTATTACACCAAATCGAGAGTTGAAAACAGCTATTGCTGAAAAAGGTTTTTCCTATACATACGAGGAATTTGATGGTGACCATACATGGAAGTACTGGCAGCCTGCTTTAACACCGATCTTACGGGAAATGTTTGAGTAAGAACTGCTATCATTTCGTACGTATGTTTCTTTTTAAAAATTTGATATACTATCCTTAAAAGAATCGATTAGGAGGGAATGACATGAACTACGGAATTGCCCTTTTTCCATCAAAAAAATTACAAGATTTAGTGAATTCTTATCGTAAGCGCTATGACACAAATTATGCATTAGTTCCACCACATTTAACACTTAAAACAGCTTTTGAAGCGACTGTTGAGAACTTAGAACAGATTACAAAGGAACTTCGTCAAATAGCTGATAAATCTGCACCTCTAACCATTTCGATTAAAAAGGTTAGTTCTTTTTCACCGGTTAATAATGTAATCTATTTAAAAGTCGAGCCAACTGAAGAATTACAAGAATTACATGAGAAGCTTCATACAGGCTCACTAGAAAGTCAGCCAGAATATGCTTTTGTCCCACATATTACAATTGGACAAAATTTATCTGATGATGAACATTCAGACGTATTAGGTAGTCTTAAAATGTTAGAAATGAAGCATGAGGAAGTTGTTGATCGCTTCCACCTACTATATCAACTAGAAAACGGATCTTGGACCGTATATGAAACATTCTTACTAGGAAAGGATTGCAATTAATTGAACGTTAAGCAAGTTACAACTAAAGACCAACTCGAGGATGCCTATTCAGTAAGACGCACAGTATTTGTTGATGAACAACAAGTTCCCGAAGAAGAAGAAATTGATCAATTTGAAGATGACGCTACACATATTGTCTTATATGACAATGAAGTGCCAGTTGGTGCCGCTCGTCTTCGTGTATTAGATGGGATTGGGAAACTTGAAAGAATTTGCGTTCTTTCATCCAGCAGAAAAAATGGTGCTGGCAAATTACTTGTTAACAAGTTAGAAGAAATTGCAATCGAACAAGGTGTCAGCAAACTTAAGTTAAATGCACAGACACACGCAATTCCATTTTATGAACGATTAGGGTATGAAACTGTATCTGATATTTTTATGGATGCTGGTATCCCACACGTTACAATGATTAAACATGCTAATTGATTAGCTTTTTCACATACTAAAAACGAGCTTGGATAACCAAGCTCGTTTTTACGTTTTTCACATTAGCTTTCTTCTTTTCTCGCCAATTTTTCCCGATCCTTCATTCCTGGTGGCTCCTCAAGCCACTGATTTTTTATCATGATTTCAGCTCCAGATTTTGCAAATTGACCTATTTCAACTGATAGACGTTCATAATTAACAATAAGGTCATATCTTTGACTTGCCGCAGCTGCCGTAGCGTAGTTACCCGTACCAGCAGCACTTAACTGAGCCATGTGAAACATCATTAGTTTCTCTGAAAAAATTTGTGATGTTGAATCCGTAATACTAATATTCGGCGAGCCAGGTGAAACAAGATTGCTTTCTGCTAAAGCTGATGTAAAGATCTGAACATGCTTATATGAAATTTCTTTTCCTCTTAACATATACTCTTGAACATCTTTATTTTGTGATGTTTGTGCAAAGCTTAAACATAATCCAATTCCAATCGAATTGGTTTGGATATTCAAAAACAGATGCGAAATTTCGATTGCATTTAGCGGTCTTTCCTTTGTAAATGGATTTATACCACCTAAATACTTCTTATTATCTATATAATCTGTTTTAGCTGGTACATCTATATAAGGGGCTCTAACAAAAATCCCTTTCGAAAGGGCAATTTCTATTGTCTGATTATATAAGTTTGAAACGTCAGAAAGTCCATTGGTAAACATTGTTCGTATATCATATCTTACACTGACAGAAACGAAGCCACTAAACGCAAGCATCGCTAATTTCGACATATGGTTCACATAGATAAGACAAAATGAATCAGAAAATATCTTTGGTGCATCCATTTTTACATCATCATTTGTAAAACCGTTTGGTATTGCAAAATTATCCTTTTGAAAAATATCTGAAAGGATTTTTAGATTCTCATTAAATATGTTATACGTAGTCTGAATCGCTTTTTTTATTTCTGGATCCTCAATATGTTTCAACATATGTCCTACAACACATACACTCATACTTGTATTTAAATATGCAGTCCAGAGAGAAGCAATTTCTGGTGCTGTAAGCTGTGTATGACTCTCTGACATGTTTTTTCCTCCTAAGATAAATAAAATAGTTAGAAATATTCTTACCCATTTTGGTTCAAATTATTTATTTGTTAAAGTTCTAATAATTGATCATAAAAAAAGCTGAACTGGAAAAAACTATTTCATGTGTTAATGATATCGGAGGTTATATTACATGCATTATGCACAAATTTCCATTGAGTTAGTTTTAGGGTTCATTGCACTTTTTGTAATTACAAAAATATTAGGTAAAACACAAATTACCCAAATTACTACATTTGATTTTATTTCGGCATTAGTTTTAGGAGAACTTGTCGGTAATGCAATTTTTGATGATAAGGTTGGAGTTGTCAGAATCATTTATGCGGTTGTAATCTGGGGACTGCTCATTTTCATTTTGGAAATGATTACACAAAAGTGGAGTAGTACACGAGGCTTATTAGAAGGTAGGCCTACGATTATCATTCATAAAGGGAAAATTTTAAAAGAAAGTCTAAAAAAGAGTAAGCTAGATGTCAATCAGCTACAGCATCTAGTTAGGTCCAAAGGTGTATTCTCTATCCGCGAGCTAGAGTACGCAGTTCTTGAAACAGATGGAACGGTCAGTATATTAAAAAAAGCTCCTTACGAAACACCTTCCAAAAAAGATCTACAAGTGATTCTTGAACAAGTTAATCTTCCAATCACCTTTATTAGTGATGGCAAGGTCATTAAAGACAACCTTATAGAAGCTGGTTTTAATATGACCTGGTTAGAACAACAGCTAAAACAACACAACATTTTTCGTGTTGAAGAAGTCATGTTCGCTGAATGGCTAGAAGGTTCAGGTTTGCACGTTCAATCCTTTTAAGTAGGTAAAGGCTGACACTTTTTTCTGTGTCAGCCTTATCTATACTACTAATAGACCCATTTCAACTAGTTTAAGCATATCTGTCTATATACTTCCCTTTTACTATAAATGATTCGGAATTTTTATTCGTTTTCATTGATCTCATTTTATAATCTAAAATATCTTCAAATCTCTGTTTTTTCATGTCCGATTGAACAGCGGTAGGTCGGAGTGTATGTGAATAATGATTTTGAACGGGGACATTTCGATTCGCATATTGAATATACGTATACTGTTGAATTGGCAAAATATAACCCATTTTTCTTCTCCCTTTCGTTATTCCTCAAATTTCCTCGCTTGAACCGAATAACTTAAGCTTTTCGATATGTATCCATTCTGTTAAGATAGATTTTGTCGCCTATTTTTAATAACGTTGTTTATAATCCTTTATTTACATATACGTACGAAGATAATTCTTTATGGGAGGAGGATCACCATGAAAGTTGCAAAAATGAATGAATTTGATCTATCTTTAGAAAATTTGCCTCGAGAAGATTATCAGCGTATCTATGAAGCTAGCCTTAAAGACAACGTAAGTTGCAAAGCTTGTGGGTTGCCAGTTAAATTATATCTTGGATTGAACAAGCCACCCTTTTTCTACCACACGAACAAAGAAGATAACCTAAGGTGTACGGATATCGTTAGCAGTCCTCCTATTCAATCGATTTCAACACAACAACCTAACTTAGAATGCGAATATTCTGAACAAAACGGTTTTCGAATTCCTAAATCTAGGTCGATTGCAACACTTGAAAAGCCCACTGTAACAGAATGGCAAGAGCCACAGGTTCTAAAAGGGCGAACACCTTTCACACTCAAAAGCAAAACACCTTCATCACTACTCGGGATTCCTCTCGATGTTGAACAAAAAGAAGCTGTAACGACAATAGAGGGGCCACTTCTAATCCTAGCTGGTGCAGGAAGTGGAAAAACGCGTGTCCTTACAACAAGGGCGCTATATATGATGGAAGAAAAAGCAATTGATCCAACCTCAATGATGCTTGTTACCTTTACAGCAAAAGCAGCACGAGAAATGCATGAACGCCTTATCAAGCACACAAGGCTAACAGCAAACCAACTAAACCAGCTTGTCATTGGAACCTTCCACAGTATCTTTTACAAAATGCTACTTCATGACAACAGAGAAAAGTGGAATGGACAGCATTTACTAAAATGGGATTGGCAAAAGGAAAGCTACCTTAAACAAGCATGCAGAGAAATGGGTATTGATGAAAAGGATTTTCCTTTTGACCAAGCGATCCAACAAATCGGGTATTGGAAAAATACGATGAAAACTCCTACCGATATCCATCCTGCTGATGAGTGGGAAGAAAAGGCATTATCTCTCTACAATTATTATGAAGAGCAAAAGCGTGAGCGTGGCCAATTCGATTTCGATGATATGCTAGTAAAATGCTATGAAATGTTAAGAGAAAATCCTAGTGTACTAGAAGCCTATCAGAAGCGATTTCGCTATTTTCTAATCGATGAATTTCAGGATATCAATCCAGTTCAATATAAGCTTATTAAGCTATTATCCAATCATACAAATAATATATGCGGTGTTGGCGATGATGATCAAACAATTTATAGCTTCAGAGGAAGCGAGCCATCCTTTATTCTGAATTTTAAAGAGGAATACCCTGAAGCTACTATTATTACGCTTTCCTCAAATTATCGATCAGATCATCATATTGTTTCCTCTGCAAATGAAGTGATTTCGAAAAATAAACAGCGCTTAAGCAAAAAGATGTACGCTCAATTCCAGACAGATCAATTACCTGTTTGTTTTTCTCCATATGATGAAGAAGAAGAAGCAACCTTGATTGTCAATGATATTAAAGAAAAAATTGAAGCTGGTGCATTGCCTAAAGAGTTTGTGATTTTATACCGAACACATACTGGCGGACGAGCAGTTTTTGAACGATTTGTTCAATCAAGTATCCCATTCGTCATTGAAAAAGAGCAGAGTTCATTCTATGAACGAAAAATGGTTCGTGGTGTTCTAAGTTACTTACGACTTAGTGTCGATCCTGATGATTCATCGGCATTAACCGAACTAATTCGCGCTTTATTTTTAAAACAATCTGTTCTTAATGATGTGAAGGCCTTATCCATTCTTCATGATTGCTCACTTGTTGATGCTTTATTATATTTAAATGGGCTTCATGCATTTCAAATGGCAAAGCTCAAAAAAATTGTTCCAAAAATCAGCGCTTTGACAAAAGATAAGCCTGCTAGCGCAATTCAAACCATCGAAAAAGAACTTGGTTTCAATGACTATCTTAAAAAACTAGGTAATGAAGGCAATACAATCGACAAAGGTTCGGATGATCTTAACGATTTAAAAGTAGTCGCGAAGAAATTTTCTACTGTTACAGAATTTCTTCAACATACTGATCATATGACCTTAACTCAAAAAGCATTAAAAGGACAAAAACAGGCAACCGAAGCTGGTGTTCAGCTTATGACGATTCATCGATCAAAAGGTCTAGAGTATAAATATGTATATATCGTAGGGGCTGTAGATGGCTCTATTCCTCATGATTTTGCACTAGAGTCTGCTAGAAAAGGAAACTATGAATTCCTAGAGGAGGAACGTCGCTTACTATATGTAGCGATGACACGTGCAAAAGAACATTTATTCATCTCGACTCCTTCTAAAAGACGAGGAAGAAAAGCTGTAGCTTCAAGGTTTCTTAAGACTTTATTTTAAAAATTTACGCTAGCCTAATAAATTATAAGAAATGCTTAGTAGAACCTCACTTTACTAAGCATTTTTTGTAAGGCTCTTTTCTAGAAGATTGTTGTTTTTTAAATAGTTTCTTGAACAAAAACAATTTTAGGTTTATTGGAGCGAGCATCCTGAAGCGGAAGTCAACCATTCCCCATACTTGTTATATAGCACAAATTTGCGAATACAGCCTTTTGTAAAAAATCCCCTAGATAATAACTCGAGTTATCTCTAGTTTCTCCTTCACTTTATACACCATCATTTCATCGTGAATCCTCTTCATTTTATGATCCAAAAACTGGGCCATTTCCGCAGCTTCTTTTAGTTCATCTTTTACATGCACAGGTACTGATTTATCATATTTATAATAAATTTTATGTTCTAGGCTTGCCCAAAAATCCATTGCGATTGTGCGAATTTGGATTTCAACTTTAACTTGTTCAGTTAGATTTGATAAAAAAACAGGAATTTCAACCAGTAAGTGTAGACTTTTATATCCATTTGGCTTTGGTTCCTTAAGATAATCCTTTACTTTTAAAATTGTAATATCATCTTGACCAGAAATCATGTCATAAATCTTATAAATATCAGATACAAATGCGCAGATGATCCGTACACCAGCAAGGTCATGAATATGTTTCACCGCTTTTTCTTTCGTCAAAGTAAGACCCTTCCTTTGCAGCTTTCTTATTATACTTGCTGGATCTTTTATTCTAGATTTAATATGTTCAATTGGATTATGCTGATGTACAAATTTAAACTCCTCATTAAGGATTTTCAATTTCGTATTGATTTCATCCAATGCAAATTTATAGATTAATAAGAAATTTCTCCATTCTTCTAACCCAGTCCTAACTTGTCTCAATTTTATGATCACCTCTTTTTTATTCCCTTTAACGATAGAATAGATTAGTGAAATTCAGATGAAAATAAGGTGGAAGGGTTTAACACTATTAGAATGATTTCAGCAAAAAACCAGCTAATCAGGTTGATTTAGCTGGTCAACAACACAATTAATATGTGGTTACTTTTTGTTTATCATTTTTGAAATTGTATTAAAATCTAACTTTTCATTACCATTGACAATGGAATTAACAATTTTATCTTCCATTTGCTTTGAAACTGGTTTGTTGGCAATTTGAGAAACTCGTTGGATCACATTTCGGACAGTTTTTTCATCTTTAAAGTTTGCACCCTGTAAAGAATTAGCCAAAGAAAAAACATCATTCATGTTTACTCCTGTTTTATTCTCAAGGTTTTTGAAAAATTTATTATCCATTTTCTAAGCCTCCTTAATTCATGATATATCCTATGACCTTCTAGGCAAAATGTGATAACAATCTCTTGGAAAAAAGAAAGTACGAGCAAAGATTGCTCGTACTTCCAACACACTTAATTGGCTATAACATTAGTTATAGAAAGATGCACCTACAATGATTAATAAGATGAACAATACAACAATTAACACAAATGTGCTGCCGTAATAACCGCCACCACCATAACCATAGTTACCACCACCGTAACCGTAACCCATGTGCTAAGCACCTCCTCTTTGCTATCATCCCTACACTATATGATGAAAGAAGAGGTTTTGTTTGGACGTTTTTTATGGTGAATTATTTTTCTATCTTATTATTTTTTAATATCATTTGTTCCATTTCAGAAGCAGCCAGGTCCATCCTTTGTTCAAATGACTCAGCAAGCTCGTCAATCTGCTTCAAGCCAATCTGTATTTTGCGAAGTCTTTCATCTTCATTCCTTTGAATCCTATCATGCTGGCGATAATTTCTTTCCAATACCTCACTAAACATTTTTTCAAGTAAACTCATACTTTCCCCCACTCTCTACTGTTGCTTGTCGTCATCATAGTAATCTAAATATAAATTCCCAGACGAATCAACCTGACCTAAAAAGACATCTTCTACATTTGCACATTTAAGTTTTAGCTTATTTCTTATCCAATCTATACTATATCCCGCACTATATATTGTCTCATTTAGATAAGTTCCGTCCATAATTACTGTTAGTGGGACCTTATCAGAGGAACCATCTGGAAAGAGATCTCCCCATTTCACAGCTTGCATTTCTTTTTTTAACAGGACACTTAATTCACCATTTGTTTCAAGAATAGCAAACTCGACATCTGAAACGTTAAAAACATCTCTTTTGCGAAGTTGTTCAAGTAATTCATCTGTACTATATTTTTCATTCCTGAGATTTTCCTCCAGTATTTTCCCATCTTGGATAAATGTCGTTGCCTTTCCTTCAACAATGTCTCGAAATTTTTTACTTTTTAATGAAAAGATCGAAATAATAATTGGAAATAACGTCCAGATAAGAATTGAGACTACACCATTTATTACATGTAATTCAATATCCATTGAGAGTGTTCCAGCAATATCACCTACTGTAATTCCTAAAATATATTCAAAAAAAGACAGCTTCGATAACTGCTTTTTCCCCAAAAGCTTAGTAATGAAAAAAAGCCCTAAAATTAGTAGGGTCGAACGAATGATTACCTCAATCCAACTCGGCATAAACCTTCTCCTTCAAACATTCATGATTACGTATCATTTAGTATGAAACATCCGATGTCTCTTTATGTAAAAATATATAATGTTTTATAAATTTGAAAGGCATACCTTAATTCGTTTGCTACCAAATATTAATAAGGGAATTGACCTTTAAGTCAGTCCCTTGGATACTCTTTGTTACACTTAGTTAAAGGAGAAGGATTTCCCCTATGTCCTCTAGCTTTAAAAAGATGAAGATATAATAATCTTTGTTCCCCAATATTTTGTTCTACATATAATAAATGGTGTTATTCTTTTGGTGAAACTAGAACACGGGGATTATTAAATCTATCAATTTTATAAGCTTGGATTATTTTACAATATGATATAAATTTCTACATTAGGGAATAATCCGCTTAAAGAATCACAATCAACGTCAATCAAAAGGAGGAATTAATATGACATGGAAAAAGAAAGTTGAAAATTGGCTTTCTTATAAACTATTGGATAAAGAATTAAGAGAGTTATTACTAGAAATGCAGAATGATGAGAAGGTATTAGAAGACAGTTTTTACAAAAATTTAGAATTTGGTACAGGCGGTATTCGTGGAGAAATAGGACCTGGGACAAATCGTATGAATATCTATACAGTCCGTAAAGCGGCTAAAGGCTTAGCTGATTACATTGTTGAGCAAGGCGAAGAAGCAAAAAGACGTGGTGTGGTCATTGCGTATGATTCCCGGCATAAGTCACCTGGATTTGCGCTAGAAGTAGCAAAAACAGTTGGCCAACAGGGAATAAAGGTCTGCATTTTTGATGAGCTGCGTCCGACACCTGAATTATCATTCGCAGTTCGTTATTTAAACGCTTATGCAGGTGTCGTTATTACTGCAAGTCATAATCCACCAGAATATAACGGTTTCAAAGTGTATGGAGAAGATGGAGGGCAAATTCCTCCAACAGCAGCTAACAAAATCATTCAGTTTGTCGAAGGAGTTGAAAATGAGTTAACAGTTGAAGTAATAGAAGAAAAAGAATTATTGATTAGTGGTTTATTATCTTACATTGGTGAGGATATTTACACTGCTTATCTTGAAAAGCTGATGACTATCCAATTGAACAGCAATATGGTTGATAAATTCAAAAGAGATTTAAAAATTGTTTTTACTCCACTTCACGGTTCATCAAATAAACCTGTTATTGCAGGTTTAAAAGCATTCGGTTTTGAAAATATTACAGTTGTTAAAGAGCAAGAAAAGCCAGATCCGAACTTTTCAACTGTGACTTCACCAAACCCAGAAGAACACGCAGCATTTGAATTGGCTATTCAATATGGAAAACAAATTGACGCTGATATTTTAATGGCGACCGATCCAGATGGTGACCGCCTAGGTGTTGCTGTGAAAAATGAGAAAGGCAATTACGTCATTTTAACCGGTAATCAAATGGGAGCCTTAATGCTTTATTATATGTTGTCTCAAAAAAAAGAAAGAGGGATACTACCTAAAAACGGTGTTGTAATTAAAACGATAGTGACTTCAGAAATTGGACGTGTCATCGCTGATGATTTTGGATTAAAAACCGTCGATACTTTAACTGGCTTCAAATATATTGGCGAAAAAATCAAGGAATTTGAACAAACAAAAAATCATATATTCCAATTTGGTTATGAAGAAAGCTATGGCTATTTAATCAGTGACTTTGTTCGTGATAAAGATGCTATCCAATCTGCCGTTTTTGCAGCTGAAGTCGCTGCTTACTATAAAGGACAAGGCAAATCATTATATCAAGGGCTTATTGAAATTTATAAGAAATACGGTTTCTACAAAGAGTATTTAAAATCATTAACATTAAAAGGAAAAGAAGGTAAAAAGCAAATCTCCAACATTTTAACTTCATTTAGAAAGAATCCGCCAGAAGAAATTGCTGGACTTACAATATCTGTTATAGAAGACTATCAATCAAGTAAACGTTTAAACCTTTTGACTGGAGAGGAAGCTTTTATAAAACTCCCCTCATCAAATGTATTAAAATTCCATTTAGCGGATCTTTCATGGGTTGCTATACGTCCTTCTGGAACAGAGCCAAAAGCTAAGTTTTATTTTTCAGTTAAAAGCACTTCACTGAATGAAAGTGAAAAGTTATTGATGAGACTAGAAAACGATGTGATGAAGATAGTAAAAGATATTATTTCTTTTTGATTCTAGTAACCCAAAAATGTGCAGCGGATAAATTGGAACTTTCACAAGTAATGGATTAGAGTTAATTCATAGAGCTGGCGGTGTAGCCGTTTTAGCACATCCTTTACTCATTCACGGTGATACGATCGTTGGGGAGTTAATGCAATTTCATTTCGACGGAATAGAAATATGGCATCGAAAACAAGGCAAAGAAGACTTAAAACAGTATAAGAGTATAGCAAAAAGGTATAGTAAAATAATGACAGGTGGATCTAATTTTCATACTGGGGGTCATGAAATAGGGAAGTTTGAATTGAGTCATAATCTGGATAGGGGAGAAAGCTAATCTCCCCCCTCAAATCATTCTGTAATAAAAACTATGTATCTTTTGGAGAATCTAATTTGCCACTCGATTTCCCATATGAAGCCCTAAGAAAAAAAGTTGAAAAATGAAGAAGTACGCATTAAGCTTTTAGAAGCAGAAAATGAGTTCCTAAGTTAGAGGAACTTGAAAGGCAGCGTTGATAAAGAAACGTTAATCCCTAGATTCATTTGGAGTGACGAATATAATATGCATTATAGTGCAAGTAGAGTATCATAAAGCTATCCTTGACTATATTAGTGTGATAAAGGTCTAAAATTTATTTTCTTAGGTTTCATTATTTTTTATAATGTTAATTTTTTAACAATTTTGGTCACATACTGCCTTTAGTATATCGTATATTCTCTATCTCAGTTGTATCCTTTTAACTCTGTTAATATCATTTTTAGTCACTAATGATTATTCTTATTTGCACTAATTACTGGCTATTACGGAATCTTTTCAATATTATATTCGTATAACTCACAAAGATTTTCCAACTGTGACATTAAATTTTTATTGCAATTGGCTTTTAAAAAAGAGTAATCCATATCAGGGTGTGATCTTGCGTTTACTTTTTCCTTTATCTTTACATTTTGAAAAATTAATTCCTTATTTTCAAACCGCTTTAAGAAATAAAATAATTTTTCTTCTGGATTTTTATCAATACAGACTTTTAATATAGGTCTTTGTAATTCAATTCGTTTATACCACTCAAGAACACTTTTCACAGCCATTTCTACTTCATTTAGACCATCGAAATTTATATATTTTTTACGATATTCCAAACTTTCCTTTGCTATATTTTCTGTGTAATATGTGCTACATACAATATCAAAAGGGTGCCTAATATTCATAATAATATAATCAAAAATGAAATCTTGCCTGTTAAGTGTATTGTCACAATATACTTGATAATCTTCTACTGCAAACATCCAGCTACTAATTCCATCCTTGCCCATCTTTTCATGTCCAATATCATATCCAAATAACTGAAATAATTTCACCATAAATCCGGTACCACTTCTTGGATGTCCTAAAATTAAAAATTTCCTTTTCTCCACCATTTAAGTTCTACCTTTCAAGAATGATAATTTATTAAAACGACTTTGCTGAACAGCATCCAATTTATTATCAGCATCGATTGCAAGTAGTGTGTCCTGTATAAACCGATTGTTCCTACGAGTTTCCTATTATGATTACGAAGCCAAATAAGGCCCCAACCTATTACCGGAGTTCTTTAATACTTGTGTGTTATTCTTATAATAAAATAGAAATGTTATCAAATACTTGAATTAAGTGAGGATATTGGTTAAGAGATTTAATTTTATTTCGTTCAGAAAGCAATAAATGTTTCCATTTTATTGGATCTTCAATGTCCAATCTATTCAATAATCGATTAATAGGTTTTTGATCTGCCATTAGAACAGCCAGTTCTTTTAACACTGTTAGAAATCCATTTTTAAAATGTTGAAAACTGTCCGGAAAACTTTGACATAGTAATTTGTAGTCACCTACCACAAGATTTTCTTGTATTCTATTTATTTTATTCATTAGAAACAATACATGTATACAGACTTCGAAACTTTGATGTTTTCTTTGGTACCGAAGATAGTTTTTGTACAAATCCCTGTAAAGTTCGTCATATGAAACGGGGTGCTCCTGGTGATAACCAGAAACATTTGAATCGCAACGGAATGTTGCTCCAGCCTGATAAAGTCGATATCCAAGCTCCCAATCCTCAAATCCCCATCCTTTAAACCCTTCGTCAAACCCTCCGACTTTTTGAAGAAGGTTTCGTGGGATTGAAACAAAACCACTCAAAAATAAAACCCATGGTAGATTATAACCATTTAATTTATCACCATATTGTTTAAAAATTTCTGATAAATATGGTGATTCGAATGCTAACAGCTGATATTTCTTAGATAAAATGTCCTGTTTTGATAACAACTGAACCAGATTACCATTCTTTAAGGAAAGCACTTTTTCAGAAAGGGGAATTTTTGCTTTTATTATATTTTTTAGTAAAGACTTAATTTGGTGATGTTGCTCTTTTGTAAATTCAGGATAAAAGCATGAATACACACGTTTATGATACGGCCCACCTGATAAAACCAAATTTGTGTTATTCTGTTGATAATTATAATGATTTTGTACAAAATCAGGATCAACAATCATTTCAGCATCTAAAAATATAATTGTTTTTCCTAATGATCTCTCGATACCGACATTCCTAGCTCTGGATCGCCCGTAATTTTCCTCGTTTCGTATATATTTGAATAAGAAAGAAGGTTTGAACTGCTTAGGTATTTCAGGAGTTTCGTCTGTTGAACCATCATCTATAAGTATGACTTCCATTTTTGATGAATCAAAGGTTTGGTTCTCTAATGAGTATAGTGTTAGTAAATTTTGAGGATAACGATTATAGGAAGGAATAATAATACTTATTTCTATCTCCAAAATAATACACTCCTTATCTATCACATAGTGGATCCAGTAAAACACAACTAACAATCAGCTTTTTATAAACAGATTAAAAAATCAAAAGCATTGACCAATTTATTGAATTCCCCTAAGGAATGAACAGCATTTCGATCAGACTGTGCATGCTTTTTTCTATGATGATTGTCTGCTGCTACAAACAGATTTTCAAGTGGTTTCTCTTCTACTAAAAGTTTAGAAGCAGCCTTCAATAACGATAGAATACTATCTTTAAAATCGAAAAATTTGTCGGGATATTCCTTTTCCAATCTTTTATATTCTTTTAAAATCTCATGGATTTCCAATCGATCATATTGACCCATTAAAATGAATGCAATGACCAAAACATCAATATCTTTATGCTTTTGTTGGAATAGATAAAAGTTTTTTAGGGAAGCTTGCCAATTATGATGATTTGTTACAGGATGTTCTTGGTGATAACTTGCTACATTTTGTTTATAGGAAAATGTAGCTCCGCATTTATATAGCCGATATCCAAGCTCCCAATCTTCGAACCCCCATCCAATGAATGTCTCGTCAAAATGACCAGCAGTCTGTAGTAGCTCTTTTCGTAACGAAACATTTCCAGTTAAAAAGGCTATCCAAGGTAATTGAAATCCAGTCAATTCTTCACCAAACAATGAAATCGTTTTTTGATCAAGAGACGATTGGGAAAAATAAGAAAGCTTTTGAAATCTTAACGTATCAATATCCTCTTTAAAAATCATTTGAATTGGACGCTTGGTTTTAGAATAGGTTCGAAATCGTTTTAAAAAAACTCTATCACCCTGTACAAATCTAGCAATTCGATTTAACTCTTCTTTATTAAATTGTGGAAAAATAAATGAAAACAAAGAATGGTACCCAAGAGCTCCAGTTAATACCAATTTTTTATTGATTTGATGATATTGATAATGGTTTTGTACAAAATCCGGGTTCACAATCATTTCAGCATCTAAAAAAACAATGATTTTCCCATTTGCTTTCTCAATACCAATATTTCTTGCCTTAGAACGACCCATATTATTTTCACATTTGAAATATTTAAATGTAAAAGGAGGATGAAATTTATTGGGGATTTGAAATGTCTCATCGGTTGAGCCGTCGTCAATTAAAATAACTTCCATTTTAGATGGATCAAAAGTTTGGTTTTGTAATGAATAAAGAGTAAGCATGTTTTGTGGATACCGATTATAAGATGGTATAATGATACTTACTTCAATTTCCACTTAAAAATCCCCCCTGATCATTCATTTTTGTAATAGCCCTTGAAAGATCTTCTATTGTTCCGGTATCTAAGTAGTATTCTCCTTTAACTGCACCAATTCGAAATCCGTTTTTTATTGCTTCTCTAAAAACATCCCCTAATACTAATTCCTCTTTTTTTGAATAATTCTTTGTATACTGAGTAAGGAAATCCTGAAACCTCGATTTCCATACAGCTGCCCCCCAAGCATAATCTGTATCTGGTTTTGCCTTCGGTTTATCGATGATTTCTACAACTTGAACGTTACCATCTTTATCCTCTTTTAGTGTTGTCATTCCGAGTTTGTGCCAAGCCTTTGTAGGAAAAACACCTAAAACAATATCCATATCTTCGCTTTGTTTTATTTTTTTCACTAATAATTTGAGCAACGTATCAGGTTTAAAAAACGTATCAGGCATTCCAAACGTAACAAGGTATTCTTCTTCTTTTGGAAGCCAAGGTGTCACTTGAAGAATAGCATCTACCATCCCTTTTGGTTCCATTTGAATTAAATAAGAAAAGTTCATTTCAAACCGATAACCGTTTAAATAATAAGACAGGATATCCGTTTTAGATGAGTTAATAATGAAGAAAACATTGTATATTTCAGCCTTTTTCATAGCTTCCACTAAATATTGCGAAACCGGACAAGGACGAAGCTCCCCTTTATACATTTGATAGCCAACAGGAAACATTTCTTTTGAAAACGCTAATGGCGCTAACCTCGTACCTAAACCAGCAGCTGGTAAAATTCCATACATTTTCATTAACTTCTCCTCCATTTTTTATTACTGAATATTAATTGATGAAGAAAAAATACCAGTTGCCGGTACTGTTTTTTTATTTGTAATCTTCTAATATCTTTTTTCAAATAATACGAACTTGATGTGCGAGTTGTAATCCCTTGGCTATAAAGAAGGAATTCATTCAAACAATTCTGCTCAAAGGAAAGTGATACTACTTTTTCTTGAATTGCCCGTTGAATATCCTGTAACAACCTACTTTTTTCGATGAGATCTACGAAATGGATGTGATAATACATGATTGGATTAAGGTCTTGATGTTTTTGAATAATATAATTGATACTTTGATTACTGTCACTGCCTTGATTACCAAAACGTTTGTGTTCTTGATGATGATTTTTTATAGAAGGATCGACGATTCCCTTTAAACCACCTTTCCAAAGGCGGTAGCCCATTTCCTCATCTTCCCCGCCATACCTTCTTTGAAACTGTTCATCGAATAACCCTATTTGTTTTACATGTTTGGATTTGACAGAACAATTCATCACGATAAAATACATCCATGGAAATTCAAACCCATTAAGATTACTTCCATATTGATTCAGATACCTTTCATAATGCTGAGCAAAGGGCTGTTTGGTTGAAGCATCAAAAAATTTTTCATGCATAATTTCTTCTGGTGTAATAGGGGGAGTATACTCACCTTTTTGTTCATTATAGCGTTGGTCTATTTTATTCCAAAAAGAACCTCCAACAAAAATTTCATTGTTTTTTTCATGATGAAGAACATGTTTCGATATAAATGTTGGTTCAGCAATCATGTCACTATCACTAAAAATAATGACTTCCCCAGAGGCTTCTGCTATACCACTATTCCTAGCACATGCCCTTCCTAGGTTATTAGGGTGGCGAATATATTTTAATGAAAAATCAATATCAATCTGATCAATAAGTTTAAACGTTTCGTCTTTTGATCCATCATCAACAACAATAACTTCAAACTGCTCTTTCGGGAAGTCCTGGTGTTTATAAGAAGAAAGAGCTAAGAATAGTCTATCTTTCGCATTATAAGAGGACAGAATGACACTGGCTTTTTTCTGGTTTGTTTCCATAAAATCAAAAGCTCCTAACTTACTTTTTTAGGGGAAAATATTTTTATTATTATGAGCGTTCCATTTTATATCCTTAAAGGCGGTTGCATCGACTTAGTTTTTAACACAATAACAACGTTAGTAATTTTTATAAAAAATTAGTTCAAAATTAATTTATGCTACTTTCATAAAATAGTTCAAAGGTAATGAATTAAGATTAATATTTCCCTTAAATTAATACTTTAAGAGATCCAAAGTGAAGAAACATCAAGGAATAGACTAGCTTTCTCAAATATGACATTTTTTTTAATAGTGATAATACATTTGATAATCCATTTTTGTTAAAACCACTATCTTTCAGTTATTAGTATTATTAAATAATTAAGTGTTCAAGTATGTATATGTATATATAGAAGGCGAGGTGAAACTTGAAAAAAAAATAGACTGCAATGTTAATAGCAGTCTCAGATTGACGACAAAAGGGGTTTGGAATGGTTTTATTCCGAACCCCTTTTGAGATTTTCTATGAATTTCGCTCAATATTAACGAGAATAGAATGGATCCTTCGAGTCAATTATTTTAGGCCATTTCTGAACCTCGCCATGTCATGATAGCAGCCTCCTTATTCAATTTTCACCTTCCATATATTAGGAGAATCATAGTATCCCACTACACCATAGTAGTTACGGTCCTTTATACTGTGGTTCCAAGTCATGTTAAACGTAGTTGTTCGATTGTGCACTTATTTGGATAATAGAATCTTTGGTTTCTTATTATGAGAAGGGGAACTAAATGGTAGAGGATGTAAAGAATTAATATTTACTTTCAATAACTTCCCCCACGAATATCTAATTTCATAAACCACTTGTCAATCTCCATTCTTTTCTCCTCCCCTAAAAGGATCTAACATTTTCCTTTTCTCTTCTACTGATAATGTTTTTTGCTGAATATGATTATTAATCTTGATTATTTCAGAATTATTTTTTAAGGAATTTATGATGGATGTATAACTATACCATTCATTTTCTTTCAAAGAGTCCGCAAGCTTTGTAATGAACTCAAAATCCTCTGGAGTATCAATCGTTAATCTTGCATGAAATTGATCTCTTGTTTCGGCTTGTATTTCTTTAACTGAAAATATTTGCTCATTTTCAAAAAAAGGCCCCCATATCTCTGTATCAACTACTTGCTTACTATCACATACTTTTTTTAATGCATGATAACTAAGTCCATAGGTAAAGCATCCAATAGGCAACCCAGTTATTTTAATGAAATCTGGTTTTTCCTTTAATGCTTCATTAATAATTCTATGAGTATATTCAATTGAAAAGAATGGGTTATCAGCTGTTACTGAAATAATGTAATCCAATTGATAAAAAGTTGCCGCCTTATATAATCTGAATAAGACATCGTCCGGCTCCCCCATAAAGTAATAAATCCCCAAGTCCTTCGCTCGATCAACGAGAGGCTTATCTTGTGGATAATCAGACGTACATAATATGATTTGATCAACATACTGAACCCTTTTTGCACGCTCAATTACCCAATCAATAATTGGACGGTTTTTTAGCATGAGAATAGCTTTTAACGGCAGTCTTGAAGATTTCAACCTCGCAGTAATTAAGAAACCTATTTTCATAAATTGTTATTCCTCCTCCTCTTTCATTATTTTTACCGTTTAACACCTATTCACCTCATTTCACTCACTTTTTTGCTTTTTAAACATAAATTATTCTTATGAAGGAAAGGAACAGGTGATGTCATTATGAAGGTTAAAGATCTTATAAATAATCATGAGCCATATATCATCGCAGAAACAGCTTATACTCATGAAGGAGATTTTGATTACATTATTCGAATGATTGAAACAAGTAGGAATAACTGCAATGGAATTAAATTCCACCTTTTAACCAATATTGACCAGTATATGAAAAAGCAACACCCTATTTATCAAAAATTAAGAAACTGGACATTTACCAAAGAACAATGGCTGAAAATATTATATCACGCTAAAAATCATGGTTTAGAGACTTTATGTTTAGTAGATGATTTGGATAGTTTAGAAATTCTTGATCAAAGTAACTGTAATGCAATTTGTCTTCATGGTACTTCTATAAACGATGTTTTATTACTGGATAAAATAAGAATGACTGATTTTCCTGTTTTTATTAGTCTGAGTGGCGTTAATACTTATGAACTAGAACGTACGCTTGATTTTCTTACTAAAGAGGACAAGAGCAAAGAAATCTATTTAATGTATGGTTATCAAAACTATCCATCCGATTTTAATAAGTTAGAACTGTCAAAAATAAATAAGCTAAAAGAATACTTTAACCTTCAAATTGGATATGCGGATCATACTGAATGGGATAAAGAAGTGGATATTAAGCTGATGGAATATGCGTATTTATTTGGAAGCAGGATTTTTGAAAAACACATTACTCTTAACCCAGGGATATTACGAACAGATTATGAGTCGGCAGTTCATCCCGATTACTTACCTAAAATCAAAAACTCATTACACTTAACAAAAAAAATAATCAGTCAAAATCATTTTATTAATACTGATCAGACATCACAAAGATTGATCGGACCGATGAAAAAAGCTTTGGTAGCAAGAAGGGATATTCCAAAGGGAGAAATCATAAAAAGTAAAGATTTGCTCTTTAAACGAACAGATTCACTTACTGTCAATGATCCATTCAATTTATATTTTTCAGTTCTTAATAAAAAAGCAAAAGAGGATATTAGAAAAGATGAGATTTTAACATTAGAAAAAACGGTAAATTAATTCTTTATAAATATTTTTCTCCCTTTTCTCTATATCTAATTACTTTAGCTGGTGTTCCATATGCTACAACTTGAGAATCAATATTGTTTAACACCGTTGCTCCAGCACCTACAACAGAGTGAGCACCTATTTTTTTAGAATGAATAACATTAGCTCCTAATGAAATGGCTGAATAACTTCCAACACATACATTTCCACCAAGAGTTGCCCCAGGAGCTATAGATACATAATCATCTATAAAACAATCATGGTCAACTGAACTCATGGTATTTAGGATACAATGTTCTCCTATTTTTGTATGACAATTCACAACAACACCAGCCATTATAACGGTTCCGTCCCCTATTTCAGTTTCCCCCCCTATAACAGCTGAGGGAT
Organism: Metabacillus sp. KUDC1714; assembly: GCF_014217835.1. NCBI lineage: Bacteria > Bacillati > Bacillota > Bacilli > Caryophanales > Bacillaceae > Metabacillus > Metabacillus elymi. The sequence continues at coordinate 2,928,625 of NZ_CP055263.1, read as the reverse complement.
GAATCACGGTCACAAATTTAAAGGAAGGAAAATCCCCCTTGATTTTTGAAACAATATTACTTCTTATCCAATTATCACCAACTGCAATAACTCCACCATAGATGTTATTCATGATCCCTTTTAGGGAAGCGTGATCCCCAATGTACTTATATTGTAAATCAACTCTATTATCATTATAATAATCATCAATGAACCCATAAATTGTATACTGTCCAGATTTTTCAATAGCGTCCATTACTACTTTTGAGTGTCCACCAGTTCCATATATAATAATTTTCTTTTCCATCACACACCTCTTAATCCTCATTTACATTTAATATATTCTTTATACATTTTATAACTCTATCTTGATCTTTTATTGATAAGTCAGAGCCGGAAGGTAAACAGATTCCTTTATTAAAAAGGTCTTCACTTACACTCCTATTTTTACTATGAGGATAGTATGCATGATTTATAAATAATGGCTGTAAATGTAGAGGTTTCCAAACTGGACGTGCCTCAATATTTTCTTTTTCTAATGCATTGATGATTTGATTAGCATTAATATTCGTTTCCAAAGGATCTATCGTTAATGCTGTTAACCATCTAGTCGCCTTACCAAAATGGGCTTCTGGCATAAATTGAATTCCTTTTATATCAGCCAAATTCTTATAATAGTAGTTGTATACTTTTCTTTTTTTCATAATATGAGTTTCTAAAATTCGTAACTGCCCTCTTCCAATTCCTGCTAAAATATTACTTAATCGATAATTGTATCCCATCTCACTGTGCTGATAATGCATTGCCTGATCACGTGCCTGTGTTGCTAAAAAACGGGCTTTTTCGGTTGCTTCCAAATTGTTTGATACAAGCATTCCGCCGCCAGAAGTAGTAATGATTTTGTTTCCGTTAAAAGAATAAATACCGAATGTACCAAGCGTTCCACTCGCTTTTCCTTTATACGTTGCTCCTAAAGATTCAGCAGCATCTTCTATAATAGGAACATCATAAATTGAACAAATTGCCTTTATTTCATCATAATCTGCACTTTGTCCGTAAAGATTAACCACAATAACTGCTTTCGGTAATTTCCCTATTTTCGCAAAATCTTCAATAGCCTGTTTTAAAGCAACAGGTGACATATTCCAAGAGCTTGGCTCTGAATCTATGAAAACAGGTTCAGCTCCCATATATAAAATGGGATTAGCACTTGCAACAAATGTTAGTGATGAGCAAAAGACGACATCACCCTGTTGAATCCCCAGAAGCCCTAATGCAATATGAATAGCTGCAGTACCGCTGCTTAATGCACATGCCCCTTTTGCTCCTACATACTCAGATAATTCTTTTTCAAAAGCATCCACTTGGGGTCCTAATGGCGCAATCCAGTTCGAATCAAACGCCTCTTTTACGAATCCCCTTTCTTCACCACCCATATGTGGAGGAGAAAGGAAGATTCGTTTGTTTTTTTCTTTCATTTACCTCACGAACCCTTCCTTGATATATTTTAATATGTCAACTTTTTTTGAAGTAAACGATTGTTTATGGAAACATGCCTCAAAACATTTAATACTCGCTCACTTGTATTTCCATCTCCATAAATATTTGATATGAAGTTTAACCTGTTTTTAAAGGTTGCTGATCTGATTCTTTTTAATGCTTTTTCCAATTCTTCTTTATTTGGAAGGATATTAATGGTATTTTCTGATATTTCCCTCCCATTCTGTCTGCTTCCAATATTTATGACGGGTAAATGAAAAGATGCTGCTTCTATAATTCCAGAAGAAGAATTGCCTATTAACGCTGCTGCATTCTTTAAGATAGCTAAATAATCTAAATGTTCAAAGTTTGTTACTAATTGAAGATTTATATTGTCCTCATATTTTTTGTAAACTGTCATAATTTGATTTGTTCCTGCATCTGAATTTGGCAAAATACAAATGATGTCTTTTTTTTCATTTAATAGTACTTCAAGAACAGTAGAAACTTGCTCCTCTATTGAAAATATTTCAGTAGTTACGGGATGATAAACGAATAAATAATAATCCTTAACTCCTGACAAACGATATTTATTTTTAACAAGATCTAATGATGGAAGTCTGGTGTTTATAATCGTTTCAATTCGAGGAGCACCCACACAATGAATTCTCCATTTTTCTTCTCCCATTTTTTCAAGTCTTTTAGCATTGTTCTCTGTGGATACAAAATGGAGATGAGCCATTTTGGAAATAGAATGGCGAACCGACTCATCAATTGATCCCGTTACTTCTCCTCCATGAAAATGTACGACTGGAATATTCATATAGGCACCTGCAATCGCGGCAGCCAGCATCTCCCCTCTATCCCCTAAAACAAAAATAAAATCTGGATTTAGATTTTCAAATGCTTGACTCATTCCTAGAATACCTATTCCTATCGACTTAGCCATATTTGCACCTGTATCACCCTGAAGGAGCATATCAACTGTTGCACCTATATGGAAACCGTCTTTTTTTATCTCATCAATGGTCATACCATATAATGGAGATAAGTGCATTCCTGTAACAAGTAAATTCACATCAAAATGAGGGTCATCATGAAATTTTTGAAGGATCGGTGTATAAATTCCATATTCTGCTCTTGTGCCTGTTACGACAGTTATTCTTTTTACTTTTACTGTCATAATAAGTCTTCCCATGATATTATTTGATCTTCTTTAATTGAGTTTTTTACCTTTCTTCCTATTAGCACATCAATATTTTTAGGAGCAATGCCTCCTCCCGGTCTTTTAAAAGTCATATTATCTTTAGTTAAGATTTCTCCCTTATTAATACATTGATTGGCTACTATGCTTTTTCGAACAATCATTTTATTTTGTTGTTCTGAAGGCATGCATTTCTTTATCCCATTTCCTAAGCTTTTTTCTACGTTTCTGATGCTTTTTACGAGATTGGAGAATTCTTGTGGATTTAAGGAGGATTTATGATCAGGACCTGGGAGTGATTTATCAATAGTAAAGTGCTTTTCGATGATTTTAGCACCTAATGAAACCGCACTGATAGAAACTTCAATTCCTACTGAATGATCGGAATAACCTATTATTTTTCCAAAAGCATTTTTCATGGTAATAATGGCGTTTAAATTTATATCTTCATAAGGTGCAGGATAATTTGACGTGCAATGAAGCAAAGCGACCTCATTGTCTTCTAAAACATTTAGGGCATCTTCAATCTCGCCCAAACTGGCCATACCAGTTGAAAGGATGATGGGCAATTTGTACTGACTAATTTTTTTAAATAAGTGGATATTCGTTAATTCTCCTGATCCAATTTTTAATACATTTACCCCAATATTTTTAAGGAATTCTGCACTATCTTCATCAAATGGAGATGATAAAAATTCTATTCCCTTGTCATCGCAATAATTTTTCAAAAAAATAAAATCGTTAGCCGAAACCTCTAATTTCTGAAGCATCTCGAATTGCGTTTCTTCATCTTGTGTATTTTCTTTTTGATATTGAGCCTTTTCAGCATACTTCGATACTAGTTTGTTACTTTTATATGTTTGAAATTTAACTGCATCTGCACCTGCCTCAAATGCTGCATCTATAGACTTTCTTGCAATCTCTACATCTCCATTATGATTAACTCCTATTTCAGCAATAATATAAGTAGGAGATTTCTTATTAATGATATGATCCTTAATTTTAAATTGCATTTTCTTCACTCCAATAACAATTAAGAGTAAATGATAATAAAAGGAGAAGCTCCTTCTACATTCAAATATTTCCTTGTTAAAATAGTAATTTTTGATCTGATAATAACTTGTAAATATCTTCTTTTGTAAGAAGGGGAGAATTTTTTGATGAGTAACCCTGTTTCTTTACCTTTGTAAATCCTTTAGGAATTTGCCAATCTTTCTTTATTAATGAAGGGATAATATATAAGTTCTCATTTTCATAGGCACGTTCTGATTCACTAATTGTCATTAATTCTTCATACTCTTTTTCACCTGGCCGTACACCGATATTAACAATTTTATTGGTATATTTATTATGATTTTTATGATTATAATCGTGAATTAATACTTCCGCCATATCTTTAATATTTAATACAGGCATTTTTAATACAAATATCTCACCGCCAACAGAGTATTCCATAGCATCAATAATTAACTTAACTGCCTGGGGGATCGACATCATGAATCTAGTCATATTATTACTCGTAATCGTGACAGGTTTATTTTCTTCAATTTGCTTTTTAAATAATGGAATAACAGATCCTCGAGATCCCATGACATTGCCAAATCGAACACATGAGAATGTAACGGGTGAATAGCCTTTATATAGCTCACCTGCCAACAAAAGCTTTTCGGATAATAATTTCGTAGCTCCCATCGTATTTGTTGGATTTACAACTTTATCAGTACTTACTCCAACTAGCTTTTGTACATTGGAATTAATAGATACATCTATAATATTTTGGACTCCAATTACATTTGTTTTAACTGCTTCGAAAGGGTTATATTCACAAGCTGGTACATGCTTTAAAGCCGCTGCATGAAAAATATAATCAATATTTTCACATGCATATTTTAGTCTTACTCTATCCCTAATATCCCCTATTAAATATCTCACATTATCGAAATTGCTTAGTTCTTGTTTTAATTCAAATTGTTTTGACTCATCTCTACTATATACCCTTAAAACGTTTGGATTATAGGATAAAAGTTGCCTTACAATTTCACTACCTATTGAACCAGTTCCACCTGTGACTAAAATATTTTTCCCTCTAAACATATTTATCAATCACCTTTCAAATTTCAAAGAGTGGATTTTATCAAAACCTAATTCTTTTTATTAATTACTTACCACTCTAAAATCCTATTTGTTTCAGCTTGTTTTCTGTCTGATCTTTCATCAAAAAAATTGGTTTGCCATTGTCTCATATAAGAAGAAAGATTGCCTTCCAGGCAAAGATACTGTCTATCTTTTTTTAAATCATTCCAAGTTTGCTTTGAGAAAATCTCTTCTGCATTTTAGTATAGCGACCATTCAAAAGATCAGCATTATTAAGGCAAAGGACCGTCCAAAAGTGCTCAATATCGACGACCCTACGTTTGATCGCAATCGTAGTAAACAGGTATAGTTGCTTTCCCGTTGTTTTGATCATGCTTCTCTTAAAATGCGATTCTATAAAGGATTTGGAATGCTTACATTAGGCTGGTCAGACGGGCATACTTTCGTACCGATTGACTTCTCTTTACTAAGCTCAAAAACGTCTTCCATTAATGGGATCAATGAAGAGGTTAATAAGCGCTGTTCTGGTTATAAGCGTCGTACCAAAGCGCTCCAATCTGCTCCTGACCAAACAAATCCCGGTAATGATTGAACGAGCATTGTCCAAGGTAATTGAAGCCTCTTATGTCTTGATGGACACGTGGTTTACTCAACAACCTCTTATTCAAGCTATCGTCGAACAAGGACTTGATGTGATCGGAATGGTGAAGAATGCCAAGTAACGCTATCAGGTAAATGGACGGTTAAAGATATACCAGAAGAAAGGTTTGATAAACTATTCTATTCTAAATGGCTTTTTAACAGATAGCATTGTTTTAACTGGCTAACAATTAAAAGAGCAAATATCCTTTTTCGTAATGGAAAGTAGATTCATCATTTAGAGACTTAATTAGTGGGCTTAATATATCGGTTGCCAGTTAATTTAAAGATTAGGTCTGAGATTGTTTGAAAGGAATATTCATTTGGGTACCTATTTGAAACAAATTTATTTCTAATATTGTTGTATTCTGTTGCAATTGGGCTTTTATTTGAAAATAATTGCCCAGCCAAATGATTAATACTTTTTGGATCAGAGCTGACAAAACGACCCATATCATCAAAATAATCAAAATGTGAATAAAAATACAGATCAGGACGAATATGATCCTTTGTTTTTAAAAATAAAACGATTGGTTTTTTGAACATCATAGCCTCTAGACCCATCGTTGAATTTGCCGCTACTATTACAAGATCGATATTATAGAGTAGATGATACAGATCAATTTCCCGGGGGACGATTTTTATAGATTGGTGAGCAGAGAGTATTGATTCATATTTTTGAAGTGTATTTCGTGCATATTCATGCGGGTGGGGTTTTATAAGAATTTCAAAGGACGAGTTTTTAGACAGAATTTGAATTAAGTTGGATAATAGATCTATATCGGAATGCGGTTGAGTGGCTACTACAACGGACTTTTTTTGGGCGTTCAATCCCAATTTCTGTTGTAGTGTCGATTTAGGCATTTGGGGTCCCATGAAGATACGATCATGTCTCGGGTGACCTGTTACCTCTATTCTATCTTCGTCAACTCCTCGAGCAAGATACCATTCCTTTTCGTAATTACCAAAGACACAGTTTTTAGTTGCAAATACTGGCATAAATTGGATTTCACCAAATAAACCATGCTGTAAACAAAGACTTGGTATCCCTTTCTTGCCAGCCATAATGGTTAATATTCGGCTAAAAGTATCAGTGGTTGTACCGACAATAACACAGGAAATAGGTACTTTTTCAAAGTAATTGTCAATTTTACCTAATACATTTAATAAAACCGGAATACTCCTTAAAAACATATTCTGAAATCCGGGATTTGAATAAATTGGATGGGATTTGAAATTTCCAAAGATCTCTTTTGCTTTCATGACCAGTTTATCCTTCATTTGGTTCATGTCAACTTCATAATTCTTAAATGTTTCACCTGCATTCACGTGATTCATCATATGAATTTTTGAAGGATCTAAGTACTGTGCAAAAGAGTATGCATGTAGGACAAAATCGTAAAGCATCAATTTGCCATTTTTCTGTTTATTCCCAGTTTTTCTATTCACTAGTGGATCCATTATTAAATTATATTGTTTTTGAATCTCACCTTTCTGATTTATTTTCACTTTTAATTGATCTTTAAATGATGGTTTCGATAATTCAGGATGCAGATTACACCGAGTAAAATAATTTTCTACTTTTATTAATAATGGTAAAGGAATTCCTTTATATTCTATTTCACGAAACTGATGGATAAAATCTAAGTGAAAAGAATAAAAATTTATAAAATATTCTTCCATGGCCTTTCCCCCTATAAATGCAAGAACGATTCTCGCAAATAAATTATTTCCCATTGCCATTTAAACAAGATACATTAACTGAGGTCAAAAGTGTAAAGTATTAATGGACCGAAATATAATGCACCAAGACAGACACTTAAAAGGATTAATATATATTATTACAAGACTATCTTATTGGTCACGTCTAGTGTCATAGTTGATTCAAATTCATTAAATAAAAACATTTAAGTAAATCACATTTTTCAACTATAATTTTCTCCTATCACAATATCGTTTTTCACTTAAATTTATTGACTAAAAATCAAATAAAAAGGGCCTATTTTGATGATTTCACATCACTTTTCAAAAACACTTAAATCAATGGAAACGTAGGTTGAAGCATCAATTTCATATGTTTTATGCAAAAATGTGCTCAATGATAAAGCAATTGTTTTGATTCATACATATTGTATTTAATAAATAATAAATTTTAATATTTAATTCATTGTTTATAAACTAAAAATAGGGGGATAAGTGATGAAGATAAATATTTTTGGAGTTGGCAGATCAGGGACAAAGGCAATACAATTATATCTTTCCTATTTGTTAATAAAAAAAGAAGGCAAGGTTAGAATTAATTATGAACCATATTATTGGATGAACAGAAAAACGCAGCAATTAAATTTTGAAGGGATTTTTCATCACATAACTTCAAATTTATCATTAAATGAGGGGCAACTTTCTAAACAACATACAAACTACTTAAACAGTCTTATCAGTGGTAATAAAAGCGTTGTTACAAAATTCATCAGGGCAAATGGAAGAATCAAAGCAATAAATCAGATCATGCAACCAGATTTAACCATAGTCGTTATAAGAGACTTACATGGGGTTTTAAATTCGTTATCTAAACATGGATGGGATTTGTTAGGGGAAAACTTAGTATACCCCAATGATTGGAGCAGATTTCTACAGGAGATTAAAGAGAAAAATATTATTCCTAATCAAGAATTAGAATATTGCCTAAATCATATCACAGACAGGATGGATCGCAATGCCTTTTACTGGTATATCATGAATATACTTGCAATTGACAGTCATAAATATGTTAACTACTATATTGAATACTCAGATATAAAATTAATAGAAAAAATAGCTACTCAATACAATCTTTTAAAAAAATACTATTCTATCCATGATAAAAGATTCACTGGTTCTAATATCTATAATGAATCTTTCATTACCGAAGTCCATGATGTTCATAATAGTAGGTCTATTCCCCAAATAGGAAGTTATGATGTATTAAGTAAAAATGCTAAAAATATACCCCTAAGTAAGATAATCAATACTAAAAATTTAAACAAAGACTCAAATGATTTTTACGACTATTTAAATAATAATATAAAGAAGAAATTGCTTGAATTAAACAGGAATCAACTGTAACCAGAATACCATCATTACAAAGTTTCATGTAATAAGGACTATGAGTAACTTCATACTAAGAATTTTTGAAGGGATGAAAGTAATACAGTCTTATTTTGGAAAAGATAACCACAACTAGCAGTCACAACGTTCTTCTTTCATACTATAAAAAGAAGCTAGAGCGCTTCAAACCCTTGATGGACTTGAAATGTTCGTAATAAAAAATTACGAATACCATCAACCTTCGTTCACCTATAATAATTGTAATAGAACGAACTGGATTAAATCTTAAAGAAAGGAATTCTAAGGCTGTGCTCCTATTTAATCTATCGTTTTATCTCCTATACTGATTACCCAAAGACTTTTTGTGAACTTCCAAGATATTGTGCCATGACAAAATCTTTGGCATAGTACAAGGGTGGAATCCTCTTAATCGGGTTAGATATTGCATTGGAACATTAGTTCAATATCAAAAAAAGAACTTTTACTATTAACCGTTAGAAGAAATTTCTAGAGGAAGGGACTAATAAGATTAGCAAAAACCATCAATGAATGATTGCATGCGATGCCGATGTTACTAAAAGTGTATTCTCTAAGGAGCGACTGCTAAGTTGACCAAAAGATCGCTACTAGAGTACCCAATGAAGTTGAATACACTTACATTTCTTTCTTATTAAATAGCATGATAAATCCTCTACTAGGATATTTGCTTTTTGCTTACAAGAGCATGTTGTTATCTCTTGTTACATCTCGCATTGTCTTACTTACTTTTTCCATTTCATGCTCTGTTTGCTTATCTTTCTTTGTTTCAATTGAAATCTTTATATACCTAATTAACGTCTTATGAGGGTGTTTATCTAATAGAAGTTATCATTTCATTTTATTAATCACAATTGGTTAATACAAACAACTCTTACAACTTGGTTGTAAGAGTTTGGTACCAACATAATAAAATACATACGTTTAATATTTATTCCGAGACTCAAGATACCATTCTATAGTTTTTTGAAGTCCAGTATTTAAATTAGTTTTTGCTTCAAACCCAAAATAATTTTTCGCCAATTCAACATCCAGCTGTCTACGAGGTTGCCCGTCTGGCTTGCTGTCATCCCAAACAAGTTCCCCTTGGTAGCCTGTCATTAATTTAATTTTTTCCGCTAGATTCCTTATGGAGATCTCCTTACCAGACCCTATATTTACAGGTTCGGATTGATCGTAATTCTTTGTAGCTAAAATAATACCTTCAGCCGCATCCTCTACATAAAGGAATTCTCTGGTTATATTTCCTGTTCCCCAAAGAGAAACACTTGATTCACCTTTAACTTTCGCTTCAATGCATTTCCTAATTATTGCAGGAATAACATGAGAGGATTCAAGATCAAAATTATCACCAGGCCCATAAAGATTTACAGGTAATAAAAAGATAGAATTATAACCATATTGTTCACGATAAGCTTTAGATTGTACAAGCATCATTTTTTTTGCTAAACCATATGGGGCATTCGTTTCTTCGGGATATCCATTCCATAAATCCTGTTCTTTAAAAGGAACAGGTGTGAATTTAGGATAGGAGCAAATTGTTCCAATCGCAATAAATTTCTCAATTTGGTATAATCGGGATTGTTCCATTAATTGAATTCCCATTATGAGATTATCATAAAAGTATTTTCCTGGGTTCTTTTGATTTGCTCCAATTCCTCCTACAGAGGCCGCTAAGTGAATAATTATTTCTGGTTTGAAGGTTTGCAACATCATATCAATATCTTTTTCTTTTCTTAAATCAAACTCTTTGCTTCTTGGAATAAAAATCTTTTTACACCCTTGCTTCTTTAACAAATCAACTACATGCTGGCCTAAAAACCCTGCCCCACCAGTAACTACAATTCTTTTTTCTGATATATCGAGTCCCATGAAATAACCTCCTATATTTTTCAAATCATTTCAGCAAGGAAGAAAGTTTCAAGCATAGCTCTAATCTGGATCAAAAACTTAACCACATAAAAGGTTCTAACTAACTTTAGGAAAAGAGTTATTACCAGTTCAAATCTATTTATATTCAATATTAAGCTATTTCGTTTTCTTGTCCTCGTTAATTCCTACTCTATTTTTTAAAGCAGAATCCTTAATACCTAGGTTGTCAACCTGATTGGTTAAAAAAGTGGTGATAGGATCAAACCATTTAGATGCTGCAATCTTTAAGTTACATTCATTTATCAATACTCACTCTGCAAAACATTTATTAAGGAACCTCCCTAAACATTAGTTACTACAATACTTCTTCTGTAAAATGAAATGGACTATTAAATTGGTTAAATATAGGAAGCTTACTGTCTTTTTCTGATATTTTTGGTGTTTTATTAGGCCAAGGAATATCCAACGATGACCAATGAATTCCATGGTCATATTCAGGACTGAAAACTGTGGAGGTTTTGCAGAGCATGATTGCAGGTTCCTTGCAAACATAAAAACCATGTGCTAATCCTTTGGGGATATATACCATACTTGCTTTTTTTGCTGACAAATGAAACGTCTCAAATACTCCATAAGTAGGAGAACCCAACCTTAAATCTACTACAACATCAAACACCTCACCTGAAATACAACTTACTAATTTCACTTGATCTTTTGGCGGTAGTTGAAAATGTAACCCTCTTAATACATCCTTATCCGAGATTGAATAATATTCCTCAGCAAATTCAACTTCTAGGTGTTTTTCAAGAAAGATATCTTTATGGAATACTTTAATAAGTGTCCCTCTCTTATCTTCAAATTTATCCGGAATAATTTCAAAACAACCCGGCAACTTAGTTTTCTTAATATTAAAGTTCAAGTCGTTCACCACTCTTCTATTTGATTCTCATCTGATTAATTGGGTTTAGGCATATTTTTAATCCAACCAAAAAGGACGGTTAAGCGATGGATGCTTGCTTTTCATACAAATCCTTTTCAGTGAAGAAATCTTCAGCTTTTGAAACATAGCACTATATTAATAAATATAAAAACTCTTTTTATTTCATTCAAAGTTTGAGTTAAAGAAATGAACACTATCAATTTAACTTTTTGCTAATCTATAAATAAAATTTAGAAGGTAAATGTAATGCTTTCAAGGATAAATTTCTTTTTAAATGGAAGGATGTAATTCTATAATCGGAAGCTGTCAAAAAGAGCATCTTTTTCGTTAAAAATGCGCAAAATTAGTTAGTTAGTTAGTTAGTTAGTTAGTTAGAATAATTTGGTGCTGGGAACCTATTTGCATACAACCAATTTTGTATTTGGTCTGGTCCCTGTTTTAAAAGACAGTAAAAATCATACTCTTCCTTTGAAAAAGGAAGAATGTTGTCAACTTGAAAGTCAACGTCTCTTAAATTGAAAGCCCATGGTTCCGTTACCAGCTTAATATCCACGTTCTGTTCATTTGATTGGATAGGAATTTCAATTTCTAAAGATTTTCGATTTTGTTTTATTTTCATTTGATAACGGTCATTTATATAAACATAACAATTAGGAAAATAACTTTTGATTTTTATAACCAGAGTATGCAAAGGAAACCTTTTATCAGTTTCTATTTGAATGTGAAACACTGACGGGGCCAAATCATCTTGATGTTGTTTTCTTGTAATTATTTTTGGAGAGGGACTAAAAATAGAATGGGTTTTAAGTTTTTCCATTAACCAAATTCGACCTTTGGGAAAATTATTAACTGCAAAAGCCCAAACCCAATGGTTTGACACTGTACCAAAGTTCCTATTACTTACTTCAAAAATTTCTAAAAAACCAGTTTCATTCATAACTTTAACGGTTTTCGCATCCGGGTGTAATCTAGAATTAGCGAGAATTTCATCAATATATCCAATCGGATATTTTTTAGCAATTCTCATCCATAAATCATAATCCATGCAAAAATGTAGTTTTTCATCAACTCCATCTACATCCTTAAATACCTTTTTTTTAATAAATGCAGCAGGTTGACATATAATACATGCTTTAAATAAGTTTTCTATCATAAAGGGTTCAACAGGATAAGGATCAGTGGGTTGATTCCGTTCATTTGTAAAGTTCGCTTTTCCATATACCAATGCCCTGCTATCCTGTTCGTTAAAAGAATGAACAGCCTTCTCAATAGCTCCTGGCAAATATGTGTCATCAGAATTTAACCAACCTATAATCTCACCCTTTGCCATATTTAGCCCTTTGTTAATGGCGTGTGATTGGCCACGGTCTTTTTCTGATACAAATCTAAAATTTGCTGCTTGGAGACTGTATCTCTTCAATATGTCCAGAGTACCATCAGTTGAGCCACCATCAATGACAATATGTTCAATATTAGGATAATTTTGGTTTAAAACACTCTCGATTGTTTCTTTAATGAATTGTGCTTGGTTGAAAGAAGGTGTAATCACGCTTACCAAAGGATATTCATCTAGTTTCAATAGCTACACATCCTTTTATATTTCTTTGAAAATATGAAACTGTCGTATCAATGAATAAATAGTTAGTAGTTATTAATAATTTGGGAATTATTACACCGTTGTCTGCTTCCACTGGTTTGTTTTGTAATCCAAAAAATAAGCTCCCTTATTTTTTGATGCTGTATTTGGTGAGTAACAACGCTCAATAAACTTTTTATTAGCGGTTGTAGTAAAATGTACCGAATTAAGTTTATAATATTGATTGGAACCTGTTTTTTTACAACAAAGAGTCCCATCAATTAAATAGATTTTTTTCTTGTCATCTAACATTTCAACTCCTGGAAACGAAAGGTGTAAATTATTATCAAAAAAAGAATTTGAATAAATTCCATGTACTCTATTTCCTTTAAGATGCCTTTCAAAAAATAGCCTTTGAGTTACCATATCTGATACTAATAGATCTCCGTTACTAAGATGATGTCCTGTTTCTTTAGTATAAATCTTGAGATCTTCGTACAACTTGGGATCACTAAAATATTCTTGCTGTAATTTACAAAGATCTTCAATATCTTTTAATGTGGTTATAGTAGTCCATGTAAATTCATATGAAAAATTTCTATATTCTTGCTTGTTTATATTTGTATATAACATAACGTCTGAATCAAACACCCAGCATTCAGGAATTTTATGTTTCCTCATAAAATCTCTTAAAACAAACCATCTTTGGAAGCAAAATAAGTTATAATAATACTCATTAGAACTTAAATGTTTATAAGCTTTGGCAAAATTCGATGCTCCTTCGCTATAATCATCTATCATAAAGTGCTTAGTATCGTTTGAGATATATTTAGCATTTGATTCACTTCCAAGTAAAATTACATCAGAATCTGGATTAGACAATTTGGCCTGTCGTAAAATATAATATAGATAAGCATCATCTGTTCGATGTATAAATATAATTGGTAAAGTCATTTAAAAATACCTCCATATAATGATAAATTTATTTTTATTTACAAAGCAATCTTTTATGGGTCATGCAAAGATCATAGATATACTGCTGTAATGATCCTATTAACACGTTGGGCTTTTTCTTTTCTACTTGTATGAGAATCCACCCTTTTTTATCTTTGTTTTCACACTTTTTGAAATTTAAATATATTCAGAAATTTGATTCAAACAGATTTTTTTTATTTCTTGACCATCTCTATAGGCAATAGCCCACTCAATCACTTTGTCAATCGCCTGATCAATATTCCATCTAGGATGCCAACCTAATTCTTCAATTGCTTTTGAGCAATCTAATTTTAAATTTTTTGCTTCATGAAGGCCACTTGCTTGTTGCAAATCATAAGAAATATCATTATCCCATTTTTTAATCATTTTTTTAATGATCCATTCCACAGACTTTGTGTCATCATCAAATGGTCCAAAGTTCCATGCTTCTCCGTATGTTCGTCCTTCCGAATACAATTTTTCCGCTAACATCAAATAACCACCTAAAGGTTCCAAAACATGCTGCCATGGTCTAACAGCTCCAGGATTCCGAATCTTCAACTTTTCCCCTATCAGAAAAGATCTAATACAGTCCGGTATTAATCTATCTTTTGCAAAATCTCCACCGCCGATTACATTTCCAGCTCTGGCTGTTGCTAACCCAATACCATGAGATTCATAATTGTCAGGGTTAAAAAAAGAGTTGCGATAAGAACAAGTCACCAACTCCGAACAAGCCTTGCTGTTTGAATAAGGATCATAACCACCCAACCGGTCAATTTCTCGATAGCCCCAGTTCCATTCTTTATTTTCATAACATTTATCAGAGGTTATATTAATCACTGCTCTGATCCGATTAGTATTAACCGCCAAACTTTTCACTGCTTCTAAAAGATGAATTGTTCCCATTACATTGACGGCATAAGTTTCTACTGGTGTTTGGTACGATTGATTGACAAGTGGTTGCGCAGCCAAGTGAAAAATTATATCTGGATCTGCTTGGATTAGTACTTTCCGCAACTTCTCCTCATCTCTTACATCTCCAATGACAGAATGTATCGATTTGCTGAGCCCGCAAAGTTCAAACAAGCTAGGTTTAGTTGGCGGATGCAAAGCATAGCCGGTCACATCAGCTCCTAAGGAAAGTAACCAGAGAGATAACCAAGATCCTTTGAATCCCGTATGCCCCGTTATAAATACTTTTTTCCCCCTCCAAAAATTATCAATTAACTTTGCAGCCATGGTGCATTCCCCGATTGCCAAAGAGATTCCAAATATTTCTTATCTCTTACTGTATCCATAGAATACCAAAATCCTGAATGTTTATAGGCCATTAATTGTCCATCTTTTGATAAATTTTCTAATGGATCCTTTTCTAGTACTGAGTCATCTCCTTGAATATATTCAAACACTTCCGGATTCATAACAAAGA
The DNA here is from genome assembly GCF_014217835.1 of Metabacillus sp. KUDC1714. Taxonomy (NCBI): domain Bacteria; kingdom Bacillati; phylum Bacillota; class Bacilli; order Caryophanales; family Bacillaceae; genus Metabacillus; species Metabacillus elymi. The sequence continues at coordinate 2,913,312 of NZ_CP055263.1, read as the reverse complement.
ATCCTGCGTTTATCCATCCGCCATCCCCTTGCGGCTTTTCTTGAAATCCTTCTACTTGACTATTATCATTTATTTGTAACGCCCCAAAGCGTCCAGCTGGCTGTGTCGACAATACTGTAGCCAACTTTCCATTCGACTTGTGAAATTCTACAACCTTTTGTATATTAGCATCAGTAACACCATCACCATATGTTAATAAAAAAGGTTCATTCCCTATATAATCTTGTATTCGTTTAACCCTACCACCCGTTTGCGTATCAATTCCTGTATCTACAAGAGTCACTTTCCATGCCTCAACTTTGTAATTATGAATAATTCTCTGATTCAAATTTCCAAAATCAAAAGTCACGTCCGATTGATGTAAAAAATAATTAGCAAAATAATCTTTAATGCTGTATCCTTTATAACCCAGACAAATGATAAAGTCATTGAAACCGTAACGTGAATAAATTTGCATAATATGCCAAAGAATCGGCTTATCTCCAATCTCGATCATGGGTTTTGGCTTTAGAATTGATTCTTCACTTATTCTTGTTCCATATCCCCCAGCCAGAATAACAACTTTCATTTAACATCCTCTTTCCAATAAAGAATTTTTTATATCGGTCTATAAGGTTATTAATCTTCAGAACCTAGTTCCATTCTTTTAATTCCTTCTTCTAGGGAAATCTTTGTCTCCCAGCCTGGAAGGCACTTCCCCTTATTCCAAGGTATCATCACCTCATTGTGTCTATAGAGACGTTCTCCCCAATTTATTGATAGACGCTTTCCAGTCACACTCCCATAAATACTAACAATTTCTTTCAAGGGAATCGGGTTGCCAGACGAAACAGCGTATTCTTCCCACTGATTTGATTTACCTTTTTGAAAACGCTCGGCAGCCTTCATAAAAGCATCTACTACATCATCAATATAAACTAGATCAATTAATTGTTCTCCAGGTGACATAGCTAGAGTATTATTTTCATTTGCTGTCTTTCGCAACAGTGTAAATAATTTCGGTCTCGGATCATTCGGACCAAAAGTATCAAATAATTTCAAAGTAATGACCTTTAATAAAGTGGTCTGTGTATAAAAAGTTAAAATTGATTCAAATGCTTGTTTCGTTGCTGCGTATAAACAAACAGGGTTATATTTCTTATTTTGAAAATGCTGCCAAGATGTTCCTGTATTAATCATGCAGCTTGATCCGATAGCTGTCATAGCATCTACCAATTGTGTCCCAAAAGTTATATTGCTCTTTATCATTTCCTCAATATGCTTAGTTTGATGATGGGCCAAGAACAGCGAAGCCAGATGAAAGACAATATCAGGCTTTATTGATTTTAAAATTCCCAACATATTTTCTGCTGAACCATCGTGATAATGAAATGTAACATTGTTTTTAAGATTATCCAATAATGTGAGCTTTGATTGAGGCCGTAAAATAACATGGACACGCCATCCATTCTCAACCAAACGCTTTGTAACATTTGATCCTACAAATCCAGTCGCTCCAGTCACCAGTGCAGTTTTATTAATTTTACTTCTGCTCAAGAGTTTAATTCTCCATTATATACGAATGGGGAAGAAAATTTTGATAACGAGACAAATCCCATGTCTCTATTTGAAAGTATTGGCTGACTAGTTGGCCATGGGATACCTGCAGAGTCCCAATGAATTCCAGTGTCATGTTCTGGTGAGTGACTGCTAGTGACATTGTATACAAGAATTGCTGTCTTACTTAAAACATAAAAACCATGTGCCAAACCGCGAGGAATATATAGCATGTTTCCTGTGTCAGCGTTTAGATTAAAAGTTTCGTATTTTCCATAAGTTGGTGAACCTTTACGTAAATCGACTACAGCATCCAATATATTACCCGTAATCACATATACCAATTTTTCATGATCTGATGGAGGAATTTGAAAATGCAATCCACGTAATACTCCCTGATGAGAAATTGAATAATACTGTTCGATAAAATTGGTTTCTAAATTATATGACTCAAAAAGATTAGAAGAGTAGATTTTAACAAATGCTCCCCTTTTATCTTTAAATTTATCCGGCACAATTTCATAGCAACCGGGAATACTCGTATCTTGAATTATCATATCTTTGTGCACTTCTCCTTTTATATGCTAATATCAAGCACTGTTTTCACTCCAATAATTCTCTTGTTTTATTAATTCATTTTCATAGTATGCTTTATGAATAATATAGGAACGCAGTCATTCCCCCAATCCTCTACCACTTCCATATGGATGAATTAAAAGTTCAAAAGTTTATAAATTTACTGTCTCTCCTAAGATAACTTGATAGATGATAGAATAAATTAACATCAGTATTTAACTTTAATTACTATTCGCAAACCTATTCAAATCACTGTCAACCATCATTTTAATTAACTCTTCAAAAGAAACTTCAGTCTTCCATCCAAGTTTTTCTTTTGCTTTATGAGGATCTCCTAACAGAATATCAACCTCCGCAGGTCGCATAAGTTTAGGATCTTGAACAACATATTTTTTCCAATCTAAACCAACATAGCTAAAAGCAATTTCTACTAACTCCTTTACCGAATGTGTTTCACCTGTTGCAATTACATAGTCATCAGGTTTCTCCTGTTGAAGCATCAGCCACATTGCATTAACATAATCACCTGCATATCCCCAATCGCGCTTTGCATCAAGATTTCCTAAGCGAAGCTCTTTTTGTAAGCCTAATTTAATTCTTGCTACAGCCTTTGTTACTTTTCTTGTAACAAATTCTAGACCTCTTCTAGGGGATTCATGATTAAATAAAATTCCGGAACATGTATACATCCCATAGCTTTCGCGATAGTTGACTGTGATCCAATGACCGTATACTTTTGCTACTGCGTACGGACTTCGAGGGTAAAAAGGAGTCGTTTCTTTTTGCGGAATTTCCAACACTTTTCCATACATTTCACTACTTGAAGCCTGATAAAAGCGGATATTCGGTTTTGTTAACCTGACAGCTTCCAACATATTTGTGACACTTAATCCTGTGGCCTGGCCTGTATAAATGGATTGAACCCATGAATCAGCAACAAAAGATTGAGCGGCTAAATTGTAAATCTCATCAGGATCGGAAATTTTTATTGCGTTAATCAACGAGGGAAAATCTAATAAATCACCAGAGATTAATTCGATTTTATCAAGTAGATGGTTGATGTTTTCAAAATTAGGTGTTGCTGTCCTTCTCTTTAACCCGTATACTTTATAGCCCTTGCTTAATAAAAGTTCAGCTAAATATGATCCATCCTGGCCCGTTATGCCGGTAATCAATGCTTTTTTCATTTTACCAACTCCAGTCACTTCTTTAGACACAAACACAACATATTATAAAGTATGCATTTACTAATACATTGTCTGTATGATTGACCAGTCTTTACTTTACTAGTTTCGTTTTATCTGTTTTTTTCACGATTAGTTCAATTAATACATATAAGTAAATAACGGTACAATTCGTTTTATTGGTGTCTAACCGGAAAAATTAAATCACCCCTTTAAACATGATGAAGATAAAAGAACATTATCTTTATTTGTCATAATTTGAATCGTACATTTACTTTGTTGATTTTAGCACTAGAGGAGGTTGAATGATGATGAATAATAACCTTCCATTAGTTTCCATTATTACCCCATCCTATAATCAGGGGAAATTTATTCGAGAAACGATTGAAAGTGTATTAAAGCAGGATTATATGAAGTTAGAACATATTGTAATCGATGGGGGATCATCTGATGAAACCTTACAAATATTAAAGGAATACAGCAATTTAGATTCAAGATTTCGATTTGTGTCTGAACCTGATAATGGGCAATCCCATGCCATTAACAAAGGAATAAAGTTGGCAAAAGGGGAAGTTATTGGTTGGCTTAATTCTGATGATACTTATCTACCTGGAGCTGTAAATCATGTTGTAAATGGTTTTTTACAGAATCCTAATTGGTCAATGGTATACGGAAGTGCAAATATTACGAATGTAAATAATGAAATTTTATCAAAATTCGTTGCAAGACGGGTCAGGTTAAATGATTTATTCACAAGCTGCCCTATATGTCAGCCAGCAGTATTCCTTCGTAAAAAAACATTAAATGAATTAGGAGGCATTGACGAAAGCTTAGACTTTTGTATGGATTACGATTTATGGATTCGAATTGCAATAAGAGGATATGAGATGGGAAATCTAAATGTTTTTTTAGCTAATTCAAGATACTATCCTGAAAGCAAGTCTGGATCAAAATATGCTGATGTCGGCTTTCCAGAAATAATCAGGACAAGTAAGAAACATTTCGGTGTTGTCTCAGCTACTTGGCTTAATTTATTTTTAAAACATTATCGAAATAAAGGAGTATTTTGGTTTATAAAATTATTTAAATCATTCTCAATCTTTGATAATAGTCCCAACATAAAAGAAACAAATTTAATAGAGAAATCATGGGCACCGCAAAACCTTCAAATCAATATACAAAATATTCCAAGTAAACCGTTGCATTCCATAATTATTAAAGGAATTCAAGAAAAGTTTGACAACATATCATGCAGTTTTCTAATAAATGATCTTTTGATTCAAAAAATAAAAATAAATAAAGGACCTTTTGAATTTCAAATTCCCCTTACTTCAAAAAACACTACAAATAGATTTTCAATTATCTGCGATAAAAGTATAAATGTGGGAATGGAGCATAAAATTTATAAAATTTCCGAAATTCTACCTCTTTCTAAAGAAGAGAACGAATTTATGGAGGAATTTGAAAAAGGAGAGTTATATGTTAAACGCTGGATAAAACGATATTTTATTTACTAGCATCTATTGGAGTGAACAGGAATTTAATAATTTTTCTAGCTATCATTTCATAAGACTTCACTACTTTTTTATCACTATTCATTACAATTGAAGTTGAATACTATTATTTAAAAAGTGCAGAGATAATAATGGTATTTAGCTCTGCGCTTTTTGCAATATAACGTTCTTACATTACATTCACTTTCTTATTAAAGACATTCTCCCCAAAAGCTTTCTGCATTAAAAATAATGATTGTTCAAACATTTCATTTATTCCATAATATCAAAAATTGTTCCAAGTTTTTTAGCCAACGTAAGGTCGTGCAGTATAGGCATGAGCGGTTTCAGTTTCTAATTTTGATTCTGTGAATGCCTTTTTCTTAACTTCACGGATGCCACGAAGTTCCTTTTTAATATTTGTTTTTAAATTGCGATCTTTTTCAAATGATCCAAAAAACCCTTGAGAAATGCATGGATAAAAAAGGGACTCCTTTACTTGAAAAACTGTTCAGAATAGTCAGGATTGTTGATAACTATAAAAGGGATTATCGTCAGGTAGTAAGGTTGTCCACAAGTTTAGGAAGAATTACATATCATTAAACCCTCGAATCGGAAAATAAGTAAAAAGTTGAAAATAGGCTCTCAAATTAAATAAAAGAAATCGAGAAAAAATTGACCAAGGAAGAAGATCTGGAATTCGTGGATAACTTCAAATGTTTTGGGAAAGGGTTATTTGCCTGTTATGATCACCCCATTTTGCAAAGGAACAATAATGACCACGAACTCTCCTTTAAGTAAAACGAAGACATCGCCGGATAACTTGACTATGATCACCGAATCGCTACATTATGTGCCATGGTGAGTATCTTTTATTTGCCGAGAATGCCATAGATAATCCCACTACCATATCTCGGTTAACATCAGTTTCTTACGGTAATTACAAGAATGAAATGGAAAAGTAGGGCGAACCAAACGAGTAAATATTAAACGATTTCAATTTAAACGGGATCATGATCATTTCCTTAAAGAATTGGGAAAAAATAGCTTAACAAATAATTGTGTTAGTTATGCCGTTTTTTTGAAGTAACAAAGTCCTGAATTTTACTATACTATTTTGTGTGTGATCTTTTAATAAAATAATATATGGATAATTCATAATTAATCGGGTTACGAAGTATCGTTATATAAGAAGATGGCTTTTGTATTTGTCGTGAATACCAAACATAAAATGCCCGCTATACATTTAAGTTGAGGATTTTGCTTAATTTTTCTATATTAAATAATTTACAAATTGATTATTAACTTCCTGGAATAATTTATTTTTTCTCTAATAGTACAGTTATTATCCAAAATCCTGTTTTGAGTAGTTCCTACTGTTTTAGGTATGTGAAGAAAAGTATAATACTGTCTTTAAATGCCATTTGTTCACCTCTATCTTAAAATAACCATTAAGATACGTTTATTTTACTGTTTATCATTTAGTATGTCTTTTATTTTATGCTCCAGTGATTTATGACAGACTAACAACCCATCTTCTGTTGAGGCAATGATTAAATCTTCCACTCCAATTACTATTGCTTTTTTGTCCTCTGATTTAATAACGCAATTTTTTGTAGTTAACAGATGGATATCATCACCTTGAACGAGGTTCTCACCATTTTTTTTATTGTTGAGGCGGTCCCATGCACTCCAGTTCCCTACATCATACCATTGCAGATTTACCGGAATCGTATAGATGGTATCCGCTTTTTCTAATATGGCAAAATCAATGGAGATTTTAGGAACAAGAGAATATTGAGTTTTAGAAACTTGTTCACAGTTTTTAAGTTTCTCCCATATATCAGGTCGGAATTTTTCCATATAATAACCAATTGTTGAAGGTTTCCAAATAAATATGCCGCTGTTCCAATAGATATTATCTGTTTTCAATAATTCTACTGCCTTTTTCATGGATGGTTTTTCAATAAAAGCTTTAACCCTAAGTACTTCATTTTTGCTTACTTCATTGTTGCTTACTTCATTCCTCTCAGCTTGAATATAACCGTATCCTGTTTCTGGACGTGTTGGTTTTATACCTAATGTCACAATTGCACATTTATTCTCAGCTATCTCTTCTGCGAGCGAAAATATTTCTGGAAAGACATGATCGTCAGGAATATAATGGTCTGCAGGTACAGCAGCAAAAGCCTCATTGTCATTATCTTTTAAAAAGTGTAAAGCAGTTAATGCAAGACATGGCGCAGTATCCCTTGGTAAGGGTTCCATTATAATCTGATTGTTGTTAATCGAAGGTATCTGCTCTTTAACTAAAGAAAAATATTCCTCAGTTGTTAAAATGTATATTTTTTCAGACGGAAGCCACTTTCTAAATCGATTATACGTTTGTTGCAGCATTGTTTCATTCGACATTAAAGACAAAAACTGTTTTGGTTTATCTTTTACGCTCCAAGGCCAAAATCGGGTTCCCTGCCCTCCTGCCATAATTACAACTTTCATTATTCAACACCTCGACATTCTTATTTACATATCCGACACAACATACTTTACAATATGTGTTTTGATAGAATATCGCGTGGAGTGATGACTATGTTGGCGAAATTGTGTTCTTGTCCTAATGACTAAACTAAAAAAAGAGAAAAGCATCGCTTTTATAAGGGACAGTTAAAGATAGAAGAACGATTTAAATAATGGAAGGTTCAAACTTATTTTCATGTGTGCTCTGCAGTCACACAATCTAGGTGGTTAAAATCCACTCGGTAACTTTACCCTTTAAATAACCGTAGCCGCAATTGAAGAGTTACTTTATGTACAAATAATAGAAGTCACTATGAATAAATGTGTACAAAATCTCCCTTATACATTGAAATGTGTATCAAAGACCTATATAGAAAAATACCTCAATGAAATGTGAAGTGTTCAATTTCCGAGAGCATCATATGTTATGTGAATTGGAGTGAAAAAAAAAAAATGATTCGATAGAGTCATTTACCGTTTCATTTACCAATTCTATCAATATATTACATTAGGTATGAAAATAATTGTTAAGTAGGGAGATTATTTTCGTATACTACTATGGTAATGTTAAGAAAGGAGATTGTTTTCTATGTTTATCCATTCCACAGGACAAATAGGTTCACCACTATTAAATCTTGGCTCTGTTCGCGTTGATGTTATGAATAAGGTTGAAGAGACCACGCAAATAGTGAGTATTTTGTTTTTTAATACTGCAACCTCACCTAAAACTCTTGTAAGTCAGGATACTTTTTCAATTCCTCCAAGTAGTGGTGCATCCCGAACCTTTACTCCTCCAATCTTTCCGAATAACTACGAAATCGTAGTACGAACAAATAATCAAAGAGTAATCCCTTATATTACTGGGATAGATGCCCTTGGGCTAAATCTCAATCCTAGTGTAACATTTAAGTATGGGGACTTATTTGTATATGAAATTCCAGGTACTATTGGATTGGGAAATTAAAGTAACTAATCTAAACAGTTTATATACGAATACTTTTTGATTTTGAACAGACTTTACTCTTTGGTAAGTCTGTTTCTTTTAATTATATGTATAGCTTCCATATCACTTAATTTACATTTATATAACTATATGACGAGTATTACACTTAAAATAGGAGGAAATTATGATTATATCTCATAAACATAAATTTATCTTTATAAAGACTAAAAAAACGGCAGGAACTAGTATAGAGATTAGTTTATCACGATTTTGTAGTGAGGAAGATATCATAACGCCAATCTACCCAACAGAGGATGAAAATATAAGAGCTGAATTCGGGAAATTTCCACAAAACTACGTAATCGAAATTCACGAGAATAACCAAATAGAGAAAAAAGAATTTTATAATCATATTCCTGCTGATGAAATTAAAAAGTTGATAGGAGAAAATATATGGAACTCTTATTATAAATTCTGTTTTGAGAGGGATCCCTGGGATAAAGTTATTTCCGCCTACTACTTTATAGCTACAAAAAAATCAAATGAGAAAATAACTTTTGAACAATTTCTGGATACTTACGTAACATTCCCTTATAACTATCCCTTATATACGATAGATGATCGTGTAGTTGTTGATTTTGTCGGTAAATATGAAAACTTAGAAGAAGATATAATGAAGATTTGTAAAGAAATTGGATTACCATACGATGGGTGGCTCCCAAAAGCTAAAGGAAATTATAGAAAGAACCGAGACCATTATACTAAATTTTACACATTAGAACAAAAACAAATAGTAGAAAGATATTATAAAAAGGAAATTGAGTTATTCGATTATCGTTTCGGTTCTGGTGTTATTTAGAACAATCCATAATCGTAGTTCAACGAATAACTGATTTAATTTCTTCTCTAACGCCTTGAGATTTCCTCAAAAAGCCTATCCCAAGAAATTATAGGTAATTTTTTTAGTATTATCCCTATTCTCTTTTAGATGGGGAGTCTAACTTTGATTCCCATCTTTTTTGAATTTCTAAAGTGTTGATAAAGTCAATATTGGACATGTTAACATCTTTTCCTAATCTCCCCTGTTTGGCTTCTGAAACTTAAAAGTCGAGGGACTTAAAGTAACTGGGAAAACCTTTCTTTATGGTACTAAAAAAGTAAGAAACTCCGCAAATTCATTGCAATTGTTTACAATTTTTTTATCGTTATTATTAAGTTTTTATTCCGGCCTAAATTAAGGGGGATATCATTTTTCTATTGTCCACTAGAATCTTTAGTTGATGATTTCCTATTAATTTCTTCTAAAGAGTAAAGTAATAAAGAGAAAAGACTCTAAACACGATAAAGAATAGTTACTGATTAACAAAATTTATTTTAGGAAATATTATAGAGAAGCTTAAATTAATAAAATGATTTTAAAATTACTTTTATCATAGTGGACATAGTCTAAAAATCTATATGAAATTTCTTAAAATACCAGTCATCATTATATTTTCGTTTTTGAAAATAGCTTTCACGTTGCTTAATAACACCGTCTTGCAGTACTTGTGACTCAATAATTTTTGCTTTACTATTAGTAATGAACATCTTGCATTTTTGTATACGTACATCATTAAAATGAGAAAACGCCATTCTTATTAAATTGTAATAAACATCATCGCTTCTAACTTTATATGGATGGATTCTTCTAAATAAGTGTAAAATTGTTACGTCAGGTAATACATGACAGCGATAACCAAAAAGCCATAGCTTTATCGACAGTTCCACATCTTCATGGCCCCACGTTTTAAAGCCAATCTCAAAGCCGCCGACATCATTAAATACTTTTCTTGAGATGACGAAGCAACCTCCAGGCAATACAGCTGTTTCAAATAAATTGTTTTGTTTAAGATTCCATCCTGTTTCAAGCTTAGGAGATAGAGTTTGCCCGTATCCAATAGCTTGTGGATTTTCCATATCCGCTATGCCTGGTGTAACAGCATCAGATTTCCCGCTAACTAGTGGTTCTAATAATCGGTCGATCCACCAATTCTCAAACTGCAAATGAGCATCACAAAAGATAAGATATTCTCCTGATGCTTTTGCTGCTCCTAAGTTTCTTGCGTTAGCAGCACCGATCCCCTTGGTTTGAACCAACTTTACACGAGCTTTATTTTGATAAGTTTCAAGAAAATTACAGCAGCCATCCGTTGATCCATCGTCAACAACAATTGTTTCAAACGCATAGTTTGTTTCTATTGAAAATAACGATTCAAGTGTTGATCTAACATTTTCTCCCTCATTTTTAACGGGGAAAATTATAGATATTGAGGGTTGTGATTTCATTCTTTTTGTCGCTCCTTTAAAAGATTTCCATTATTAATTTATGATTATTATGAAACATTGTGAGGATGAATTTGTTTTGTATATATGTAAAGGGCGTGAATTAGACTGAAATAGAAAATTTATGGGGTTAATCACTAAAAACTTCAAAAATTATTAAAATTAGTAAATGTATATCGACATGAGTCCATTCCTATTTGTACGTTCAGACATATACAATAGTATGTCAAAAAGAAATCAGTTATAAAAACTCTAGAACGATTTGGAACATATCGTTTCTTTTGACAAAAATAACTTTAGGAGTGAAAAGAATGAAGAGAAATACAGGTTGTGGTTGTAATGATAACCACTCAAAACAACACGGCTGTCCTCCTGGTCCATCTTGTGACGTAGCACATTCAACATCAGGGGAGTGTACAGTTACAGAGTTTCCGGTAGTAGCTGATGAAGAAAGAACGGTTGTTCTTACAGATATTACATTACAAACTATTGTCAAAGCGGATATAAAGCTTCCAACGTTTGCAAGGGAAATTAAATCTATTAGGAAGAATGTTTCATTAACACAGTGTAGAGCTGTCCCTTCTTTCCTAGACCCTTCATTAACTGTTAAATTATGGGTGGAAGGTATTGTACACAAAAATATTCAATATGTAGAGGATTGCAATGGATGGATTAAAGATTATAGCGTAGATGTTCCATTTGACTGTTTTATAGAAGTTCCACTTGAAAACCCTATTTTCTTCCCGTTTGGTCAGTTTAGTCGAAAAAGTTCTGTTGATGAAGTTAGAGAACTTTCTAAGGATGGTCACGGAGCAGACCGTTGTTCATTTGGAACAGTAACATTCGAGGTATTTAATGAACCAATTGGATGTAAATTGCTTTTTGCTGCTGTCAACGAACTAGACGAATTAAGCAATTTTGACAACTGGGGTAGATTTGACAGAGTTACTGAGAAAATGGAAGTCTTACTTGCACTTAAATTATTCCAAAAACAACAGAATTTCACACCTCCAACAATTGCACCAACTACACCACCTATTACTGGAGGAGCTACTTTCGCAGGATCTACTATTTACGACAGTATCAGAAATGTAATGCGTCGCTAATAAAAATTTTGAAAGGGTGTCTCATAAACAAGACACCCTTTCTTATTATTTATGTGTTCAAAGAAAGCTCCCTGCTGAATTAAGATCAATATACTGCTGCTGCAATAGATCGATAGCAAGTTTGGCTCTTCCTTGAATAGAGACCTTTGGCGTCTCTGCCTGAGATCCTACTTCATCATGCCATACAAAGTTGATACTTCGTAAAGAATATTCAATTTGATCTGTAATTTTCTGACAATACTCGTAATGTGAACTAACCTCTCCAGCATCATGTGATCCAAACATAAACTCTCTTTGACTGCTGCTTGATAAGACAGGAGGGTAAAGCCAATTAATAGTAATAATTTTCTCCCATGGAACTGGAACTTTTACTGTATGAAGTGTGTGTGTAAGGTTCTCGTTTACATATTGGATATCTGCTATCAGTATCCCTTTCAAGAAAACAGTAGTTGAAGGTAATAGCACACGGCATTCTAAAGAATCAATCGCCCACTCAATTTTAGTTATATTTGCTATTGGCAATGAAAATTCTAACGAATTAAAAATATCGATATCAATGTTCGTTTTAGCAAGTAAAACAGGAAGTTTTACTATTGGGAGGTGCGATTTTTGTGAACAATTTTCAGAAAGATTTTGCTTTAAAGGAGTTTTGCAAGATTCGTCCTCCCTATTTTCCTCCTTTAAAAGCTCTCTTTCAAAACCATCCTGACTAGAAGCATGCTCATGCTCATCTTCAAGCATTAAAGAAAATTTATCTAGTAAAGAGTCAAATCTATTTAGACTTGAAGTAGCATCTTCAATAAACTCATCCTGAACTGAAGAAGATTCATTCTGTAGTGATGAGACTTCTTCAGCGGTAGGAGCAAACTCATCAAGTACGGAAGAGGTTTCTTCAAGCTTCATTGAAAACTCTTCTTCTAGTGAGTTATCTGCTTCTTTGGTTGATTCAGACTCATCCCACTCGGGAGATCCTTCTTCAAGCATTTCTGAAAACTCTTTTTCTAATGAAGAATCTTCTTCTTTGATTAATTCAGACTCTTCACATTCAGGAGATCTTTCTTCAAGCTTGGCTGAAAACTCTTCTTCTAATGAAGTATCCTCTTCTTTGATTGATTCAGACTCTTCACATTCGGGAGATCTTTCTTCAAGCATCCCTGAAAACTCTTCTTCTAATGAAGAATCCTCTTCTTTGATTGATTCAGACTCTTCACATTCGGGAGATCCTTCTTCAAGCATCCCTGAAAACTCTTCTTCTAATGAAGAATCTTCTTCTTTGATTAATTCAGACTCTTCACATTCGGGAGATCCTTCTTCAAGTTTCTCTGAGAACTCTTCTTCTAATAAAGGATCCTCTTCTTTGATTGATTCAGACTCTTCACATTCGGAAGATCCTTCTTCAAGCATCTCGGAAAATTCTTCTTCTAATGAAGAATCCTCTTCTTTGATTGATTCAGACTCATCCCGTTCGGGAGATCTTTCTTCAAGCATCTCGGAAAACTCTTCTTCTAATAAAGAATCTTCTTCTTTGATTAATTCAGACTCTTCACATTCGGGAGATCTTTCTTCAAGCATCTCTGAAAACTCTTCTTCTAATGAAGTATCTTCTTCTTTGATTAATTCACAATCATCCCATTCGGGAGATCTTTCTTCAAGCATCTCTGAAAACTCTTCTTCTAATGAAGTATCTTCTTCTTTGATTAATTCACAATCATCCCATTCAGGAGATCTTTCTTCAAGCATCACTAAAAACTCTTCTTCTAGGGTTGTGACTTCCTTGTTCATTGATTCAGACTCATCCTCGGGAGATCTTTCTTCAAGCATAGCTAAAAACTCTTCTTCTAGTGATGTGACTTTCTCGTTTATTGATTCGGACTCATCCCATTTGGTAGATCTTCCTTCAAGCATCGCTGAAAACTCTTTTTCTAGTGATGTGACTTCCTCGTTCATTGATTCAGACTCATCCCATTCAGGAGATCTTCCTTTAAGAATCGCTGAAAACTCTTTTTCTAGTGATGTGACTTCCTCGTTTATTGATTCAGACTCATCCCATTCGGGAGATCTTCCTTTAAGAATCGCTGAAAATTCTTTTTCTAGAGATGTGACTTCCTCGTTTATTGATTCAGACTCATCCCATTCGGGAGATCCTTCTACAAGCATCGCTGAAAACTCTTTTTGTAGTAAAGTATTTTCTTTATTGCTTGATTCAGGCTCATCTAGTAAAGAAGTTCCTTTTTCAAGCTTGCTTGAAAACTCTTCCTCCAGCATAGAGGATTCCTCACTGTCAGATGAAGACTTTTCACTAAAGGATGAAGATTCCTCGCGCTTAACAGAGAACTTATCCTGGAAGGAAAAGGATTCTTCGAGCATTGAGGAAAATTGATTCATCATCGAAGAGATTCTTTCCTTCCTTTGAATAAGTTCATCTTCATTCAACTCTTGCTTAATTTTGTTACCTGCTTTACTTAAATTTAAATTAGATGATGTTTTTGGGTGCATGAATTCATTCACATGCTCATTTTCAAATTCTTCTTGTATATTTTTCTTTAGTTTAATCTTTTGTTCCTCCAACTTTGGTCGAGGCAAAATTAAAGGAACTGAATTAATTTGTTTATCTATATTGCTAGTTGAGGATACCTGGTTATTAGTTGCTCCTGTATTCTTATACTGTTTGTCATCTACATTCAAAATTTGTTTGTTACTGTTCTTTTGTCGATCTTCTCCACGATCCATTATGCTGTTTGTAAGATCGCTTGAATTTCTATCTCTTTTCCGACGAAATGGGTAGGATCCTTCATATGCATATCTTTTATTATCCATTTTCTCTGAAAGGTGCTGCTAAGCATCCTCTCCAATCCCCTCCCTGCTACTCAATTCTCGTAGAAACTAACATCTAGTTTTAATCACAATCACAGTCATGGTCATGGTAGCAATCATCATTTGTTGTAGAAGAAACACGAACCTGTTGATTTTGCAGTACCTTTAAGGTAATATCAACAACCATTTTTTCTTCTACTTTAGTAAAGTACCCTTCGCCAATAGGTGCAGAGTTTGGAAGATGAACTCTATCTATTGCTTCATCCCATTCAATTATTTTGCTGGAAATTAATTCACAGAATGGGAGCTCATTAAAAAATTGGGTACTTTCCTGGTGAAACTGAGATAAATCACTTGATAATAATTCATCTTTTTCCGGAAAACCTGAAGGCAATGATTTTGAAACAAAGAAATCAAACTCCTGACGTTTGTTTAATTCTGGCATCACTGGCTTAGATAAAAATTTCTTGATTTCTGTCACACATTGGAACGGAATATCGACAGTATAAGAATGTAGATCTGATGCTACAGTTTTTGACGTACTTTGTTCAATGTCTTTGCTTGGACTAGCATATTGAATATTTTTGCGGACAAATCCTTTTACAAATAGTTTGTTTGTAGGCAGAAGCAATCTACATTGAGTTATTTTCACCTGTTTTTTAATATCTTTTATCTCTAATACTGGCTCTGGAAAATCAATAAGTGCATCTACATTCACCTGTAGAGTAAGCTCTGCTAAAACGACAGGTACCTTTGCAATGATTTTTCCAATACTAACATGTGGTCGATGAGGCTTATTATCACATTCACATTGATTTGTTGAAACCTTACAGCAGTCATGCATTTTTTTATTTGTATCAGACATTTGGTCTCCTCCTAAATTCAAGATAGGGCATCATATGCGTGATAAATGACTATGTTACTGGGCACTTGCCTATAGGCATCACTCTGAACAAGTGATAAATGCCTATAAACTTAAGGTTCAGGTGAAAAAAAAAAATATATAAACTTGAATTTTTGAGCGCATATAAGTCAGAAAAATACATTAAGTAAAAAAAATTAAAAAACTTTTAAGACTATGTTTAATTACACAATCAATTTTTATGAACTTGGAATATGTATATTAGTAGAGGATTACTTGCTTTATAAACAAGAAAGGACAATGCCATGCTTCCTTCCTAGAGGAATTGCCATGATATTGCCTTCCGCCCGAATCCTATCACCACTCGCCAAAGTAAGAAGGATTCAGTTGTTTTCAGTCTATAAAGCTGTAATCCTTACTTGCTGTTTTTGCAAGATTTTAATTGTAAAGCGTAAGAACATTTTTTCTACTATTTCCTGGAATGTTCCTTCTTCGAACGGAGCATTGCCAGGAAGTGGTTTACGATCTATTGCTTCATCCCATTCAGTTATACTGCTTGATAATAACTCGCAGAATGGAAGTTCATTATAGAACTGAGTGCTTTCCTGATGGAACTGGGAAAGATCGCTCGAAAGAAGATGATCTTTTTCAGGGAAACCGTGCCCTAACTTTTGTTCTCTAAAGAAATCAAATTCTGTTCGAGTACCTACTTGCGGCAATTGAACTGGTTCATCTAATGTAACAGTAGTCACACATTCAAACGGAACATCAACCGTAAGAGACTTGATTTCGGAAGACACACACGATCCTGAAGAATTCGGGCAAGGTGTCGCGTATTGGATATTTTTACGAACAAATCCTTTTAAAAATAATTGAAAAGGCCCGGCAGAGAATGTAGGCTCTGCAGTTGGAGCTGGTGGTGTCAAAAGACGACACTGAACAATTTTCACCCTCTTTTTAATATCTTTGATTTCAAGTACAGGGTCTGGAAAATGAATATTTGCAACAAGACTAGAACTAATTTCTCTTTCCGCAAGGGTAACAGGAACTTTTATTATTGTTGTTCCAGCTGGTGCAGTAGCCGGTGGAACAGCAACATTATCACAATGGCTTACAGAAGCAGATTGATTAACATCTACACAATTTTTATCTTTATTCATTTGTTTTTTCCTCCTATTAATTAGGTTTAATTTAACCGAACCTCCTATTGTTTTAGGTTCAAGTTATCCTATGCGAACCTATGGATAAATGCAGTAGTACAAATGTGGAATTTTGGGAATAAAAAAAAGCCCAAATATATTTATAAGTACTTGCACAATGTAACGCCCAATCTGCATAGGATTCAAGAGGAAGGAGTGAGAAAATGGAAAGACTAAACTTTCTTGCCGTTGATTTAGGAAACAGTTGGTATAAGGCTTTGGCTTCTGATCAGGGAATGGTGTGCGAATATCAAATTCCAAATGCCATTGCACAATATGATGGAGAGTTTTATGAAAAACCTTATGATGATGAGGATGTAGTCTTTGAAGAAAACCTTATTGTAGAGGTGAAAAGTCCGGCAATAGTAGATAAAAGGGAAATATTTTATATTGGTAAGGCGGCTGCTAAGCAACGAGATGTAAGTTTAACGACTATTAATAATCAGAAAGTAGATGAGGATCGTACTTACATTCTGCTCTTTGCCCTTGCAGCTTATCATGCAGTGCTACTAAACCCCGAAGAAACTGTGCTATCCTATACGATTGACCAATTAGCTGTTTCTTTACCTACCACTCAATACAAAGAAAAGAAAGACAGCTTTAAGCAGCGTTTAATTGGTACTCATTCCGTTATTTTTCATAAGGTACCAGGCACTGCAGAGCCAAAGGAGTTAGTTGTCAAACTACATGTAAAAGATGTAATTGTTGGTGCAGAAGGAGCATGCGCATATTTAGGTCTTACACGTGACCAAGCAACGTTAGGAATTAAAGATGAATCTCTTATTAGTGAATCACGTAAAGGAATCATTATTGGGGACCTTGGGGGAGATTCAGTCGATTTTGTAGGCATTAAGAATAATAAACCTGTAGCTTCTGTCGAAGGAGAACAGTTCGGAATAAATCAATTTCTAGATAATATCATTCAAAAAATCAGTAAAAATGAACTGTATAAATTCGATTCGAGGTCTGAGCTTGAAGAAAAATTATCAGCAGGACAGTCGGAATGGTTTGTTGAACCGTTTGCAGGCGTAAGAAAAGATATTAGTAAATATATTATTCCACAGTTAAAATCAATGGCAATGAAATACCTTGAACATTTCGATCGAGTCCGTAGCAGTTCAAATGAAGTCAAAGGTGCAGCCCGGTATATTGCAGTTGGTGGGGCTGCAAAATTGGCCCAAAGAGAAATTCAAGAAGCTGCAGTGAAATGGTCTGAAAGAGGGCGCCCGATAGATTTATTATTTCCAGAAGATATGGAAAAGCTTAATGTTCTTGGACTGATGGTCCTGGCGAAAATGAATCAATTCAAGAAAGAAAATGGGATTAATGTTGCTCATGTTGCCGCAAAGGTTAAAGGGTGATCAAGATGGCTGAAATTTTCACCGATTATATAAACAAAACTATTTTAACTCTTCCTGACAAATTCATCGATGTCAAAACAGGAGAGTCACATATTGTATCCCAAAAAATGCAGGAACAAATCGAATACCATACTAATAACAATACACTTATTCACCTTCTGTTATCAGCCCTTAATAGTTACCTTCATCCTAAACTAATACATGGGGGTAACGAGGAAATTTTGTTTGAGTTATCAGAAATAAAAAAAATGATGCAACAGGGGTATACTCAAAAAAATAATTTCCAAGTATCAAACCCTACTAACCATCGACATCATGCACCAATAGACTTAGAGATGAGTGACATAAAGGATGTTCTTGAAGCTTTTGGAGGATAGCTTTAAGAAAAGCGCAAGCGCCTTGTTCAGACTAAGGCAGGCATAAGACGCTCAGGAATAGAAGACGTTCTTTGTCTTCAATTCCTGAGTGGCTTAGACCTAAGAGGGTCTAGGCGCTGGAGCTAGACACCAAAACTAAGTACAAAATTTTATACTATCTTAGCTATTTAAAAAGGTGAACTCAAAAACTACGGTTCACCTTTTTTTATGAAAAACACCCATAATGGTGTTAGTTACTACTTCCATTTAGCTATGATTCTAGCCCACGTTTTTTTTAATAACTAAAGGCATGAAATTGAATTTAAAATGCAACAGTGAAGGCTGTCCCATATAAAGTCATTTTTCTATTTATAGATTACACCTAATATAGAGCCTAGCTTTCTTACTAGGCTCTATATTTTAACCTGATCTATAAATGTACTGCCGGTAAGCATGTTACGGCACAGAAGCAGGAAAGGTCAACATTTATACAAATTCCAGTTTTAACTAAATCATCTACATCTTTATGATCAATTTGACAACATGGTGAACATGTTTCGTCACATCTCTTATATGAATCTTTTTCGCATTTCTTATCAGATTTAAATGTTAATAGTTCAAGAACAGCACAACTATCTTTGATGTCCTTAATTCTAAAGATGAAAGAAGTGATACAAACAAACTTTTTCTTTTTATGATGGGTTAAAATTGTTGTTGCTCCAGATGCTTTGAATGGTGCACAATCACCGCAGTAAAGAATAAAAGGAATCGTGTTTTTCGTCCATTTTTTTGACTCTCCTAATAGTTCTTTAATTGATTCTTTACATGAAGTTCTGCATCCATCATCTCCATCTGCTTTCCTTTGTGCCTTCAGTATTGCCTCCAAAATTTCTTCAACACAACTTTCATGACATTTATCGTGATCTTTGTGGTGATCTTTGTGGTCGCATTTATGGTGATCTTTATGGTGATCTTTATGGTCGCATTTATTACACATAACCGTATTTTCACTCCCTTTAAATTGATTCTTCGAAAACAGTATACGAAGTAAGACTTTTTTTGACTGAGAATTCTGCCTAGGTGAAGAGAAAAACTTCCAGTAGTTTGTAGTTGAACGGAAGGGGCTAAAGAATGTGACTCATAAGTTCTAATTCCTCTAACAATACCTATATAAAGCTTTTGGTTTAATCAAACCATAAATATATTCGGTTGAGGGGTCTGAACCTTAATTTTTAGTCAGCCAGGATGAATTAAAATGCGCATTTAATTTCACTAACCTAATATTAAGATATTCTAGAATCTATTAAATGATTGGGTTGATATATTAGTTAAGAATAAAATGTGTACTAGTTTAATATGGTCAATAACTGGAATTGATTATAATGAAGTAAAGTCCAATATTTTATAAGCATTTGTAACGTTTGCTAAGAAAATGAACTGTGAATTCATTGCTGAAGGTATTGAAACAGAGGCTGAACTTCAAAGGGTTATTGATTTAGGAATTGATTATGGTGAAGGATTTTTTATTGTAAAACAAAGTAATCCAATTCCTTCAATTACTGAAACCGCGAAACAATATATCGACTTCTTGGAACTAAAAAGTAAAAGTAGGTCTGTAACATTTGATATTTCTGATAAAATCATTATTGGGAACTAAAAACAAGTAAGTATAAAAAACCTAGTCCATAAAGGATTAGGTTTTTTAAAAGTTATAGTTCTCGGAATTCGCTTGCACACCCTAAATCAGATTCCTAATTGTTCAATATATTTTTTAATACCTGAATTTGCTCTGACCCGAAAACTCAGTTCAAATGTTTATAAAAAATAAGTGACTTCCACTCAAAGTAAGAGTCACTTCTTCCAGTATATAAGCTTGAAACGTTTTATCCTTAGTAAATGCTGAACAAGCTATTGATTATTAACGCTTCTTGTTCTTTCCGCAACCACAGCCACTTTTTTTAACTTTTTTGGATTGAGAAGTTGAAGTCGAATAGACGGATTGATTTGAGTTACTTGGTCTTAGGGATGAATTCAAGTTAAGTTTACTCATTCCTTTTCCCACCTTCCTGCGCAGTTTTTATAAGTAAGAAAATGTGCGCTAATTCTTTTGCCTCTGCACTATCTTAGTAAAGCTGTAGCCCTATATCATATTTTATGTGAACAATAGTAATTGTTTCTAAGTGAATTGCCTAATCTATAAGCTTCATCACTAGGGTCTCAATCAAACCAGCAACACCTGCAATTGCTAAAATAACGAGTAGTGGTTCCCCTCCTTGAGGCCAAAAAATCCATATTCCATACAAAAATGAAGAACACCACACACCGGTACACCAATAGCAGCTCAATAATTCACCAATCCACGCCCTCAAGCCCGATCCTTTCATTTCGATAAAGACTTCAACAGCACCATCATCACCAATTTCTTCTATTTCCTTATGGAAAGGGCGACGAATAAATTCAGTTATCTTATCAAAGACAAGTAGTCTTGTTAATCGAAAGGACGCGAATGCAAAGATGATAAGTTGTAGCCAAGTTGCCAACAATCTCCCCCCTCTAAACCATGATCCTTATACAGTATGGAAAAGATTCCTTAAATATGAGTAGGTACAGGTCACCTTTAGCAAAATATTTCACCTAGCTGTGTGTATGTCTTTAGATTATGTTCGTCTTGGAGCATTTGCTGAAAAATGGGTGTACATCTGTATGTTTTACTCATTCAAAAGATAGTGAATCTGCATTATATACAAGTAAAGGGAAACACGGCTTTTATATATCTCCTTCACTTGATCCTTCGCGTCCTTAATAGAATGAAATGGCAAAAGCGTGTTTCTCTTCTAACCTCTTAATTAACGAAAGGAGTGAGTTTTTATGTCTACTAGATGGTCTGCTTTAGATGACTGCAAAAATGAAAATACAACACAAGATGCTGTTCAAGTAACTGAAACACTTCAAGCTTCAGAGGAGCTTATTGTTATTAAAGACTCTTGCAATATCGAAGTGAAAACAACTGAAACTCAAGTCGCTGTTTCCTTACAAGCAGCAATTCAAGTTGCAATCGCCTTAGTTATTAATTTAACAATCGCTGATAGTAATCAAGCTGAAAAGGTTACCCAACAACTATTGCAAAACTCTGTTATTAAACAAGCAAACAAACAAAAACTTATTATCGAAAACTCTCGCGACGTTAAAGTAACAACTACTGACACAGATGTTGCAATCTCTCTTCAGGTTCTTATCCAAATCTTACTTGCACTATTAGTTCAAATTGACATTTTATAATATTCATACTTTTGTTTTAGAAAATCCGTTCTAGTTCAACTAGAGCGATCACTTTGTATTCATCAAGACATGCATGATAACCGAGATTGTTTATGGAATTGGGGTACGACCTAACAGATCTACTTGCCCCATTACCATTAATAAAGTGAGGTGAAAAGAAATGGCTAACGAAAAACTAAATCTACAAGAAATTTCATCCACTATGATGCAGCTCTTTGTTCAAGACGTTTTAAGTAAAAATAATATCTCAAACGAAAACAAAAAAACGCTATCAGATGAGCAAAAAGCGCAACTAAAAAAAGTAGTAGAAGACCTTCAAGCACAAGTAGACGAGTTTGTGAAAGGTTCTAAAGAAAAGAAAGTGGAAAATACAGTTGAAAAAGTGGAAGCACCTAAAAATATGACATTACGTGAAATGTTAAAAAATAGAAAAGACAAATAAACTAAAAATGGGTTTTAGTACCAAGATGTTTGTCTTATACAATAATAGATTTTCAGCATTTAATAGTAGTACATTGAAAGGAGGAAAAAAACTATGGAAGCAAGACCATATGAATGGGTAGCATTAGATCGTAATTCTTGTCATCCAACTGAATCTGACGAGGTGGCTGGAATAAATTTCTTTAACAACGATGCAACAGTACAACAAAATGCAGCACAAGTGAGTGAAACTGAACAAATTTCATCAGAAACAATTATTATTAAAGATTCTTGTGACATTAACGTTCATACTACTGACACACAAGTAGCTGTTTCTTTACAAGTTGCACTACAAGTTGCTATTGCTCTTGTTATCAACTTAACAATCGCTGATAGCAATCAAGCTGAGCAAGTTACACAACAATTATTACAACAAGCTGATATGAAGCAAGTAAACAAACAAAAACTTGTCATTGAAAACTCACGCGATGTAAATGTTACAACTACTGATACTGATGTAGCGATCTCTCTACAAGTTCTTTTACAAATCCTTATCGCATTAGTAGTAAACATTGACATTTTCTAATGACCAGATAGAGGCAGGGGAAGCCCCCTGCTTTTTTTGTAGTATCAGAATTTATAACTTTTCTTACTCAGTTTTGGTGTCTAGCTCCAACGCCTAGACCCTCTTAGGTCTAAGCCACTCAGGAATTGAAGACAAAGAACGTCTTCTATTCCTGAGCGTCTTATGCCTGCCTTAGTCTGATCAAGGCGCCTTTAGCTTTTCTTATCATTACATACCATTCACCTAAATTCTTTTCTTAATGATTCATAAACAATAGACTATAACCCACACCAACTAGTCATTACACACATAGTCTGTTAAGGACTAAAGTCAAATAACTATTCTTTAAGGAGATGACTTATCAATGGGTTGCAAAGATAAAAACCGCGACAATAATTGTGTATGTGATGCTGTAGAACAAATTTTAGCGGAACAAGAAGCTGTAGAAGAAATCAGCTGTCCGACTAGCTGCTACAGCAACTTATTAAGTCCTGTAGCTGGACCAACTAGAGATACAATTCCTTTCATCTTAACGAACAAAAAAGGTGAGCTTTTCAAGGCGTTCGGTAATGTTGGTGGATTTACAGGTGACATGACTTGCTTCAAAACAATCTTCTTCCGTGTGGAAGCTGTAGAAGATTGCTGTGCAACATTGTCATTACTACGTCCGGTTGATATGGATGGTAACACAGAAAGCGTATGTGATCCTTGTGATGAAGGATTCTTCGGTCTAGAAAAAACAGACTTCTGTATCGAAGTAGACCTTGATTGCTTCTGCGCTATTCAATGCCTATCACCAGAATTAGTTGACCGCATCGCTGACAGAAAACATCACCATCACAAATAATCCAACATGTAAAGACTGCTGCCATACAGCAGTCTTTTTTTATATGGAAGAATTAAATTAAAACCGTAACGTAATTTACTTTCTGCCCCAATGTTAGAAGATAGGCTAATGACCTAACACCTTTTTTGACCTTGCTACTTATATTAATAGTAAGAATGTTAAAAGGGAGGGAAAAAGATGCGAAATAATAATTGTGTATGTGATGCAGTTGAAAACATTTTAGACCAGCAAGAAGCCGTTAACGAAAAGTGCTCTACTAGCTGTTATAGCAACCTCCTTAACCCTGTTAAAAGTCTTGGAGATACAATTCCATTTATCTTATTCAATGAAAAAGGATCTCTATTTAAAGCCTTTGGCAACGTCGGTGGCGACTGCTTTGAAACTACTTTTTTTAGAGTTGAAAACATAAGAAATTGTTGTGCAACACTGCGACTCTTACTGCCTCTAGATTGTCACGGTCACCTTGCACATGATGTATGTGATGTTAAGAAACTAGTAAAAACAAAAAACTGTGTTGAAGTTGATCTAACATGTTTTTGCGCAATTCAATGCTTATCACCTAGACTTGTTAACTAAAGCATTTGTGGAGCGAATTAGTTGGTCTATTACCTCACATTCTCTCCTTAACAAAGAGGATAACCCATAGCAAAGGCCTCCCCTAAGTCATCCTCTTTTTTATGTTTTAAGTATTATTTAAAACCCTAATAAATTTATTGCTTTAATGTTTTCTAAAGGTAATTCAATAGGTTTGGCATGTGTTAGCGAACGAATTGTAACAATCCCATTTACCTCCGAAATAATGACACCGCGATATTTTTCCTCTGTTGATTCTATTTGACAGAGTGTCCGTGGCATATTCTTAGGTAAATTTGTGAAAAATTCAATCTTCTCTTCAATACTCATTTGTGTTATTGGTTTTCTTTGTTTTCGATATTGTTTCGCTGATTGCTCTTTTTCGACTGGATTTTCTTGAACCGGATTTTCTTGAACAGTTGACGAGATCTCTTCAGGAATTTCTAAAATTTCATTCTCTTCAGGAATTGCCTCCCTTACCAAAGTTTTCGCTTTAGTATCTACACTATCAACTCGTGGCTTTGACTTTGGTTTTGCTTTCTTCACAACAAAGGATTGCATATTGACATTAATGTCTTGATTGTCTGGCTGGACAATATACATAAGAGGTTGCATACGGTATTTTTGTTTTTGCTTATTGCTCATTTCTTTACCTCCAATTATTAAAGAATGTGCACACTCAATATGTTATGCACAAAAAGTAGGTAATGTGCCTAATTCCATTAATGATTAGTGATAAATCATCAAACCTGATTTCAATATCCAAAATCATATTCACTGCAACTAATGACATTTTTTGAGTGAAAAGTGTATTAAAATAACCGCCCCACTAAAAACATTTAATATTTACATTAAATTTACTCTCACTTAACAATTTCTTGTTATTGTCGTATTACGTAGAAATTTAAGAGGAGAAGCCGTTACTGCTTTTAAGAACTTCCCTACATTTTTTCATCTATAAAAATAACATAACAAATACATATTACTTTCCAATCAAAAGAAAATGTATGATTCCTTACAAACCAAACTTTTAGAGAGCGACTTATGCTTTGCTATTTTTACATTCGTCGAATATCGATATATGGATGGTTATCTTAATAAATTTTGTTAGTTCTTTCCCATTTCCTACGTCATGACTAAATATACAATAACCTTCAGTAGTGATGGATCAAAGGAGAAAAATCATGAACAATGTACATACAGACTTTATCAGTGAAAAGGTTTCTTTAAAGGATGAATTTATGGATATCCTTAGGAAGAAACAACTCAGCATTCATTTTCAGCCAATTGTTCATTTTCATAGCCATCAGACATATGGGTTTGAGGCTTTATCAAGAGGGCCACTAAAAAGTTCTTTTTATAGTCCTTCACGTTTATTTCCTTATGCAGAAAAAGAAGGATTGTTATATACACTGGAAAAAATCGCAAGAGAACGTGCATTTGAGGAGAGCAAAGGTATTTTACAAGGTAAAAAACTGTTTATTAACCTAAATTCACGAGTGATTTATGATAGCAAGTTTAATCCTGGTCATACCATTTCTTTACTACAAAATTATGGAATCAACCCTAATAATGTTGTTTTTGAAATTACAGAAAGAAATGCGATTCATGACTTTGCTGCATTTAGGAGTGTATTAAATCATTATCGAGAACAAGGCTTTCAAATTGCAATTGATGATGCTGGGGCTGGTTATTCTTCTTTACAATCGATATCTGAATTGATGCCAGACTATATTAAGGTTGATCGTTCGTTAGTAAGTGGAAGCGATCCAAATGAGGTAAAGTCTAATATTTTAGAAGCATTTGTTATGTTTGCCAAGAAAATGAATAGTGAAATTATCGCTGAAGGTATTGAAACTGAAGCTGAACTTCAACATGTAATTCAACTAGGAATTGATTATGGTCAAGGCTTTTTTATCGCTAAACCCAATAATCCAATTCCTTCTATTACAAATTCAGCCCAAAAATGTTTTGACTTGTTGGAACGTAAAAGTAGAAGTAGGTCTGTAACTGTTGATATTTCTGATGAAATCATTCTTATACAAAACGGGATCGTAATTAAGCGTCAGCCCGCAAGAGAGCTTATGGATGAAAGTAAGATAAAACTTGCAAAGGTTGTTGAGGCATTTTAACAAACGCATGAACTAGGTAGCAATACAGCCATCAAAAATAATACCGCTTTAATCAAAACATTCCTCTTCTTATATAAAACAAAAACCTAAGCCATAATGGATTAGGTTTTTGTTTTAACGTTAAATTAGATTCATTTATCCTAAAATATGATAGCCTGAATCAACATGTAAATTTTCGCCTGTCATACCTCTTGATAAATCACTAAATAAGAATAAAGCTGTATCGCCAACTTCTTCTGGCGTTGTTGTTCTACGTAATGGTGAACGTTCTTCAATTTCTTTTAGGATTGAATTGAAATCACTAATTCCTTTTGCTGAAAGTGTGCGAATTGGACCAGCAGAAATCGAGTTAACGCGAATTCCATCTTTACCAAGGTCACTAGCTAAATATCTTACACTTGCTTCTAATGAGGCTTTTGCTACACCCATTACGTTGTAGTTAGGTAGAACACGCTCTCCACCAAGGTATGTTAATGTAACTATGCTTCCGCCTTCAGTCATAAGACCTCTTGCTTCTTTTGCAACAGCTGTTAAAGAATAAGAACTAATATTTTGCGCTAGTAAGAAACCATCGCGAGTAGTATTTAAATATTCGCCTTGCAATTCTTCTTTGTGGGCAAATGCGATACAGTGTGCAACACCATGGATCACACCTACTTCTTCTTTAATTGCAGTAAAGCATGTTTTTACTTCTTCATCATTTGTTACATCACAAGGTAAAACAATTGAATCATTACGCTCTAACGATTCAGCTAAGTCACGTACAGATTTCTCTAAACGTTCCCCTGCATATGTAAAGATTAGTCTAGCACCAGCATTATGTAAAGAACGTGCAATCCCCCATGCGATGCTACGTTTGTTCGCTACTCCCATAACCACAATATTGCGTCCATTAAGTGATAAGCTCATGTACATCCTCCTAATATTAATACATGTTATTAGTACCTGGTTATAATTATAGCATTAAATTACTCGAAGTGCTAGGAATGAAAAGTAATGGCACCTATTATTAAATGAGACGATGATTTTGCAACTTTGAAGTAGAATTTTGAAACTTTTAAGTGGAATTTTGCAAATCTAAAGGATAATCTTGCAACTATTTGATGGAATTTTGCAACTTCCCACTAAAATCTTGCAAACTCACCTATTTTACGAAAAGCAGCAGCTGCTTGCTTTGGTGATTCTGCTTGACTAATACCACTTATAATAGCAATTCCATTTGCACCAGCCTTGTAAACATTCGTTGCATTATCTAATGTAATCCCACCAATTCCTACAATCGGTAAATCCCTAATTCCTGATGTTCTAATTTGTGTGATAAGTTCAGGTCCTACGACAGCATGTGCATCAGTTTTCGTTTTTGTTGAATACATTGGACCTACCCCGATATAGTTAGCCCCATCCTTCACAGCTAGTTTAGCCTCTTCAACTGAATGTGTAGATATTCCTAACCACTTATCTTGTCCAATTTGCTTTCTCGTAAGTAATGGATCACGGTCATCTTGCCCAATATGAACCCCGTCTGCCCCTAGCTCTATCGCAAGCTCAATATCATCATTCACTATAAAAGGAACTTTATACTCTTTACAGAGCTTTCTTAAGCTGTTTCCTAAATAAATACACTCCTGGCCAACTAAACATCCTACACCCTTTTCTCTAAACTGAAAAAGCGTGACCCCGCCCTCTAATGCCTCATATAACGTTTTCTCAGGATCAAGATCACGGCAATTTGTTGAACCCATAACAAAGTATACCTTTAATGCCTCCACAATGTTCATATCGATTAACTCCTTTTTAAATAGGCTCTTTTAAATTTGACTGTTGTTGCAGCGAGAGGCGTTCGCTTTCTGCGAGCGGTCTGGGAGCGTCCGCTGCGTCTTGCGATTGTAGGGTCTCCCTTTTGACTGGCATTTCAATGCAGAAGTCTCACTCATCCACATTATGCAAAAAGCAACAATCAGCTTTTTACATAGCCTTTAAATAAGAAAAACTGGCTCTAGTACGCATAAACTTTACACAAACTGACAAAAACAAGTCCAATTTGTGTAGAAAACGCAAAAGCCAGTCTTTTTCATTACCTATAAACGTTCCTTTTATTAAAAGCCCAATGATTCGTTGGACCATGACCACTACCAAATCCTAATTGATCCTCTATTGCGGATTGAATAAAGGCCTTTGCTGTTTGGATCGCGTCAAGTACGTTGTTTCCCTTGCTGATTTCAGCAGTGATTGCAGCAGCAAATGTACATCCTGTTCCATGTGTGTGCTTCGTCTCTTTTCGTTCTCCCTCAAAAAGGTGAAATGTATGACCATCATATAGGAGATCAGTAACCACATCATTTGTTGAATCATGACCACCTTTTACCATGACATTCTTTGCGCCAAGATCAACTAATCTTTTAGCCGCATCTTTTCTGTGATCCAGCGTGCGAATCTCCATTCCTGTTAACACCTCAGCTTCAGGAATATTAGGAGTAATCACTTTTGCTAAAGGTAATAAACTTGTAATTAATGCCTCGACCGCTTCTTCTTGTAAAAGCGATTGTCCACCTTTTGCTACCATTACTGGATCGACAATTATATTTTCCCAGCCGTAATGAACGATTTGCTGTGATACTAGACGAATCATGTCAGCGTTAAAAAGCATTCCTGTTTTTATAGCATGTGGTGATAAGTCCTCTGCCACCGAATCAATTTGCGTTTTTAATGCCTCTAAAGTCAGCGGGTATACACCTTGAACACCTAGTGTATTTTGAGCAGTAACAGCAGTAATAGCAGTCATTCCAAAAACACCTAGCTCTTGAAATGTTTTTAAATCAGCTTGAATCCCTGCTCCTCCACCAGAATCAGAGCCTGCAATTGTCAATGCACGAGATACAGTCATCTTAATTTCCTCCTTGCAACTTAACCGATGTAGCGATGATAGATCGTTTTGGCCTCGGCAATATCCTTTGTCCCATGGATAAGTGCGCGTCCATCCTTAAAAAGGACAACTCGATGCTCTCCAAATGTAAACGACATTAAAAATGGATTTTCTAAAAATGCATCTGCTATTGGTTTAATACGTTCAGAAATATTCTCAAATGAGATCTGCTTTCCATTTGTTGGCCTAATCTGAACAGTATCTCTTCCACATAAAACCGCAGCTTTCGTTTCTTTCTCAGCTGTTAAATATGGGTATACTGGATTTGTCCCACAAGTAGGACATGCATCATTTTTTAAACGATCCATATTAATCGAAGAATATTGATTTTTCCAAAGGTCAAATGATACTAGCTTACTGCGAAGATTTTCTTCATCTCCGACAAGTAGCTTTAACACCTCTGCAGTTTGATGTGACGTAACCATGCTAACAATAGGTGAGATGACACCAACAGTATCACAAGTCATCCCATCAAATGGGATATGCTTTAATAAACAATGAAGACACGGTGTTTTCTTCGGGATCACGGTAAAGGATAGACCATAGCTCCCAACACATCCACCGTAAATCCACGGGATGTCATGTTTTAATGAAACATCATTGATCAATAGCCTTGTTTCGAAATTATCAGTTGAATCAACGATGACATCGACTTCATCCAACCACCCTTCAATGTTAGCGGAGGTTACATCTTCAACAAATGCTTGAACTTCAACCTCTGAATTGATTTCATGTAGATGGTTTTTAGTAGCAATCGCCTTCGGAATACGATTGCTTGCATCTTTTTCAACGTATAGCTGTTGTCTTTGTAAATTGCTCCACTCCACATAATCACGGTCAATAATCGTTAATTTTCCGATCCCAGCTCGTGCAATCATCTCAGCATTAGCCGTGCCTAGCGCACCTGCACCAACAATTAGCACATGCTTATTCTTGATCTTTTCTTGACCACTTTCTCCAATTGGAGCAAATAATTGTTGTCTTGAGTAGCGTTCCATTAAGTTGTCATCATTCCTTCTGTTGGACTACTAGCTGTTGCATACTCCTTTTTAGGAATTCTACCAGCTTCAAAGCCAAGTCTGCCGGCTTCAATTGCAAGCTTCATCGCAACCGCCATTTTTATTGGGTCCTGTGCAGCAGAAACAGCTGTATTTAATAAAACTCCATCTGCACCAAGCTCCATAGCTAATGATGCATCAGAAGGTGAACCAATACCAGCATCCACGATAACAGGGACCTTTGATTGTTCAATAATAAATTGAAGATTCAACGGATTGAGTATTCCTTGACCAGATCCAATTGGTGAAGCACCAGGCATAATCGCGTGTACACCTAATTCCTCTAATTTTCTTGCCAACACAACATCATCTGATGTGTAAGGTAATACGATAAACCCTTCATCTAATAACATTTCACTTGCTTTTAATGTTTCTACTGGATCAGGAAGTAATGAACGCCAGCAGCCAATTACCTCTACTTTTATCATGTCACATAAGCCTGATGCTTTTGCAAGTCTAGCAATTCTTACTGCTTCTTCAGCTGTTTTAGCCCCAGCAGTATTAGGTAGTAAAGTATACTTTGAAACATCAAGCTGTTCTAAAAAGTTTGGTTGTGATTCTTCAAAAATATTCATTCGACGAACAGCAAAGGTTAAGATTTCAGACTCAGATTGTGCTACAGCTTCCTTTTGAACCTCAAATGATGGATATTTACCTGTACCTAATAATAATCTTGATTGGAATGTTTTATCAGCAATTTTTAACATGTTATCATCCTCCTCCTACAAAATGAACAAGTTCAACTTCATCACCGTTCTGTATATCAGTTGATTCATATTGGTCTTTTAAAATAATTTCTCGATTATGCTCGACAATGACAAGTCGATCCTCTAGCTTATAAAAAGCTAATAGCTGTTGAATCGTCTGAATGTCACCACTTAATTCTACGATTTCACCATTCAATTTAATGCTCATCTTTTTCACCTCATTGTTTGCACTTGAAGTCTATTAACTGAAAATGCCTTCACATAGTCTTCATTTTGTTTCCTATTTAAAATAAGATCTCTAATCATCAACCCTGTTTTCGGTGCTAATAGGATACCATTTCGATAATGGCCAGTTGCAAAATAAATATTTTCACCTTCAGGATGTTGACCAATGTAAGGTTTTCCATCAATTGGTTGTGGCCTTAAGCCTGCCCATGTATCAATAAGTTGTGCTGAAGAAATGCTAGGTATAATCGGTGTTACTTTTTCTATGAGAGATTGGATTCCACCAATTGTTGGCACTGTACTCCAATCATCCTCAACCATCGTCGCACCAATGACAAATCTCCCATCACCTTTTGGTACAATATAGCAATGATCATAAAAAATTGTTTTTTCCAAGCCTATATCATTGCTTTTAATAGACAGACATTCCCCTTTTACAGGATTTATTCCAGCATCTAAACCTAATTTCTTAAAGAAATGTCCACTCCAAACTCCATTTGCGATGACAATGTTTTTACATACAAAATCAGTTACCGGAGTAGATAGAGTGTACTCATTCGTTACTGTTTTCTTTATTTCATGTACTGGTGTATTCTCTAAAATCGTTGCTCCTAGTAATCTAGCAGACTTGGAAAATGCTGCACAAACATGGTATGGTGACACATGCCCGTCCTCTGGTATGTAAAGTGCACCTTTAATTGTTGCTGATAGAGTTGGTTCACTCTCTAGTACTACCTCTTTTGAGTGCCATTCCACTGATTCATGATACTTCACAACATCTTTTAAAGCAGAAGCCTCAGCATCTGTCATCGCTAGCTTATACATCCCTTTATCTACAAACTGAATATTAATCTGTGATATTTGTGAAAGTTCATCACGTAATACATGGTAGTGTTGTTGACTCTCTTTAGCAAATTGAAAAAATGCATCATTATTTTCTAACTCAGAATTTGCACCAAGCATACCAGCTGCAGCACTTGTCGCACCATTCCCTATCTTATTACTTTCTAAAATAAGGACAGATACGCCTTCTTTTGCTAATTGATAGGCGATCGATTGACCAATGATACCACCACCAATGATTCCTACCTCAAACTGTGTTTTCACGGTTTCTCACCTCTACTAAACTCAATCTTAATTCTTGTAATGCATTCTTTGGATTGTCACTTGCTATTACATAGGACATAACCGCTATGCCACTTAAATTCATCCCTGATAGCTTTGGTATGTTATTAGGAATAATTCCACCGATTGCAATAACAGGAATTCTTACACTTTGACATATTCCAGCTACTTGTTGTACCCCTCGAGGAGCTAGGTTTGGTTTTGAATTTGTTGGAAAAACATGCCCAAATAATAGATAATCCGCACCTGCTTTTTCACATTCAATTGCTTCTTGCAGAGAATGCACAGATCGACCGATCCTTAAATCAGGGTTCATTCGTCTTACCTTTTCGATAGGAAAGCTATGTCCTGGTAAGTGAACATTAGGAATTTCGTGCAAAAGTGCTACATCAAGTCGATCATTAATAACTAGCTTACTCTTTGGTACTCCGTTATTTAGTAAGATCGAGACAATCTCCAGTATTTCCGATACTGATTTCGTTTTTTCACGTATATGGATATAATCTACTTCATCGTGAATCATTACTATTCGTTTTGTTAATTCACAAACTGTCTGTTTCCCGTCAGATATGACATGAATCTCCAACTTTTTCACCTTAATTCATTTTCTTATGCAATTCCTTAAAATATAAAAAAACCACTTTCCGGGTAAGAAAGTGGTTTACATACATAGTTGTTTTATGCCGTAATCCACTTCCCTACGCTGGTACAAACCAGATCAGGTTATAAGGGTTTAAAAAGAAACACTTTCATCTCAGCCCCTTTATTGGGGATCCCCTAGCGGTCTTATTATTGACTTACATCTATCATACCAAATGTTTTTTAACTTTCAAGGAAAACTTCTTAAACATTCAGATAATACATTTGAAAATCAGATAAGCTCAAGCTCTCGTTTTAATTCCTTCACATACTCTCTTGAGCCTGTAACAATTAGACGATCACCAAGCTTTAAATCAGTATCCCCGTGAGGAACAATCGAATCCTTTCCTCTAAAGATTCGAACGAAAATGATATCTCCTGTGAACGGGAAGTTACGTAACAAGATATTATCATATTTTGCATTGTTTAAGTTTATTTGATAAAGCATTGTTTCTTGGTTTGTAATAATCCGCATTACACTTGGTGCTTCAATAAGCGCTCGTAACATTGTTTTTGTAGATAGAAATGTAGAGAAAACATCAATACCATGTTCCTTCATTTTTCCATCTAATTCAGGTGAAGCCACACTGGCAATGATACGATTCACTTGTTCATCTTTTGCAAACATAGCGATTTCAGCATTTCTTTCTTCATCACCTGTTGCAACGACTATCAGATCAACCTCAAACGCATTTTGTTCCTTTAACGTCTCAACCTGAAAATCTTTTAATTCTTTTATTTCAAATAATGATTCAGAAATTTGTTTATCAAGTTTATCTTGCTGAATATGATAAATCGTTGTTTCATATAAATCTGGGTTTAGCTCTCTTGTTACAGGTAATGACATTTGATTCGCACCGATAAAAGCAACTTTAATTTTTGGATTTTCATTTTTGTGCACTGGAAAGAGCTTTTTAAAGAATATCGGTGTGACTATACTCGTGATAACGGCAACTAATATGAGAGCACCTGACATCTCAGAAGTAATAATCTCCATCCTTTCCCCAATTGTTGCTGCAGCGATCACTAATGAAAGTGTTGAGGTTAATAGAAAACCTGATGCAAGAGTTGTTTTCATATCATACCAACGTTTTAAGTAAAGCACTGGAACAATCTTCGAAATTAGCAGGGCAATAATAAGTAAAGGAATTAATAAAAAGATCTTCGGATCCTTAAATAATGCCCAGATGTCTAAGTCTACTCCAACCATTACAAAAAATATTGGAATTAAAAATCCATAACCAAAGGAATCAAGCTTTTGAACCATTTCCTTATTAGGTGATAAAAGTGAAACTAATACACCGGCTAAGAAAGCTCCTAGGATATTTTCAGCACCAATTGTTTCAGAGATAGCTACTAACACAATAATAAGTGTGAATACAGCTCTCGTGCCAATTTGAATTGTTCCTTTTGACATCGTTTCAATAAATGAACGATTCTTGAAGGATTTCCCTAAGAAATATAGTAAAACACCCGCTCCAAACAGAATTAACAATAACCACGTGTTACTGTCTCCTCCACCATAAACTGACGCAAAGACAGCGAGTAAAACCATCGTTACTAAATCGGCAATAACAGCGATTAGAAGGATAATTTGCCCGATATTTGATTTCATAATTTGGGCGTCCTTTAAGGTCGGTACAACAACTCCTAGTGAAATCGTCGAAATAATCAGCGTCATTAAGAAGGCATTATCCATTAGGCCGATCAAGACAAAGAAATAGGAAAGCAGTAATGATAAAACAAAAATCCCTGCAAAAATGACACTCGATACTAAAAATGTATTTGGAGCATTTTTTCCTGAAGGAAGCTTTTCCTTCTTCTTACCTCCAGCGAATGCTGAAAAGTCAATTTCAAGACCACTTAAAAACATTAAGAAAATAAAACCAAGCATTGACAGTGTTTCAAGCCACATATCCTCTGATACGGCATTGAAGCCACTTTTACCAATTATTAATCCGACAATGATTTCAGCAACAACAACTGGCATAAAGTTCATTTTTAAGCGGTGTAACAAAATAGGTGTTAGAAATGCCGCAAGGATAACTATTACTAATGAAGTTACGGATGCACCATGCATCATATCCCTCCCTTATCTATTTGATATCGTTCACCAAAAGTGTTTCTTTATTAAAACAAAGTAAAAGCTTCATGTAAAATGTTAACTCTTCTATAACCACTAAATTAAATATTGCATAAACAAAGTAGCCATGCCAAAGTAAATTAAAATACTAATGATATCATTAATTGTTGTAATAAAAGGACCTGACGCCACCGCTGGATCTACCTTTAATCTGTGCATGATGAGCGGGATAAAGGCCCCTGCAATCGTCGCAACTGTTAAAGTAGCTAAAATTGAAATCCCCACTAAAATTCCTAAAAAGATATCCCCTTGCCAAACAAAAACGACGAGTGTAACAACAATTCCACATATCGTTCCTGTTATCAGACCTGTTCCAGCTTCTCTTAAAACCATTTTAAATGTACTTTGCTCCTGGGCATCTCCAACTGCTATTCTTCTTACTGCAACAGCTAGAGCTTGTGTACCAGTATTTCCTGCCATCCCTGCTATTAATGGAATAAAAACAGCTAAAATGGCTACCTTATCTAAAGTCTCTTCAAATCTGCCAATAAGACTAGCAGTAAACATTCCTAAAAACAGAAGGATAATTAGCCAAGGAAGTCTTTTTTTTGCTGCTGAAAATGGACCACGATCATTTGAATCAACATCTGAGATAGCTGCTAGCTTTGAGTAATCATCACTGGCTTCTTCATCGATTACGTCAACAATATCATCTACTGTAATGATTCCAAGTAAGTGACCTCTAAAGTCTATAACAGGAAGTGCTAAGAAGTTATAATCCTTCATTTTTCGGGCTACCTCTTCTTGGTCTTCTGCAACACTAACGGTATAAACACGTTCATTCATTACCTCAGATATCATTGTATCTGGTTCATTAATGATTAAATCCCTAAGAGAAATGACCCCTGCTAGTTTTTTATCCTCATCAATGACATAAATGTAATAAATGGTCTCTGCATTAGGTGCCTCATTTTTCAAGATCTGCATGGCAGAGTGTAATGTCTGATTTGCATGAATGGAAATATACTCCGTCGTCATAATACTTCCTGCAGTATATTCCTCATAATGGAGAAGCTCGCGGATTTCTTCAGCAGCTTCATCATCCATAATCGTTAAATAGCTTGCAACTTGATCCTTGTCTAGCTCATTTAATACATCTACAGCATCATCAGCATACATTTGTCCAAGCATATGTGCTGCAAATGTAGGATCCATCTCAGACAAAAACATTTCATACTGGTCATCATCATCTTCAATATTTTCAAAAACAGCCGCCATTTCCTCTGGAGACAGATATTTATAAACAGTATTACGGTCTTCCTCTTCTAACTTCACAAAAAGCTTTGCTTGATCATATGGATGCTGCTCTAAAAAAATCTCACGGAATTCATCCATATTCTGACTTGATAACGCAGCTAGTAATGATTCTTCTTCCAATTCTACTTTTTCTCTTTCATCTGACACTATAGGTCCTCCTCTCCATTTAGTCTCTCCCGCTTAGACTATTTCATAAATTACCTGAGGCTTGAGTCATAATTACTTCCATATAATATGGGATAAATAAAATGAAAAAGTAGTGTAAAATAGAGATATACCATTTATTCGACACATTCTTCATCCATTCTACATATTGCGCTACATCTAATAAATACTATAATATTCTATATGAAATAAGTGGCGCATTACAATGAACAACGAAACATTCATAAAAAATTTACATTTTCATATTCTGTGACAAAGGGTTCTTTGCAAATCGTTCACAATCGATTAAGATGGTTAATGATACAATGACAATGTAGAAATTTTCAAGTTTAAAGATTAGAAAGGGATCAACTATGACAACTGAAAAATTCCCTCAACAGCAAATAGATTATACGTTAATTTTTATTATGTTTTTATTAGCGATTATTAGTACATTCGCTATTAACAGTGCAGAAGAAACACTCCCTTCAGTACTTCAAGGTATTAATTTTTCAATGAAACAACTTCAATGGTATGTGATAGGTACAGTAGCTGTTTTCGTAACAATGCTTATAGATTACGATCGCTTTAAACAGCTTTCATGGTATTTATACGGATTTGGAATGCTGCTACTACTCGGTTTAGAGGTTTTGCCTTCAGGAATTGTTCAAACAATTAAAGGTGCTACAAGCTGGTATAAGCTTGGGCCTTTAGGAAACTTTCAACCTTCAGAATTAATGAAGATTTTTATGATCATCGTACTGAGTAAGATTATTGCTGATCACAGAGAAAAATACCCTAATAATACCCTAACAGATGATTTTCTTTTAATAGGAAAGCTTGCAGCTACTGCAGCACCACCTGTTCTTCTGCTAGTTAGACAACCAGATATGGGTATGACAATGGTATTCTGTGCAATAATTGCATCACTTGTTTTAGTATCTGGAATTAAATGGAGAATCATTTTAACAGCAGTTACTTCTGCACTCCTTGCAATCGGAACAGTCTTGATTATCTTTTTTAAGTTTCCTGACTTTTTCCACAAGTATATTTTAAAAGAATATCAACTCGACAGATTTTACGGCTGGTTAAACCCTTACGAATATTCTGGTGAACAAGGCTTCCAGCTCGTAAAATCCTTACTTGCAATCGGTTCTGGGGAGCTTAGAGGAAAAGGTTATGCAAACCTTGAGGTCTATTTACCTGAAGCCCATACAGACTTTATTTTTGCTATCATTTCTGAACAATTTGGTTTTATCGGAGGAAGTATTGTCGTTTCACTCTTCTTCTTATTAATTTACAGAATGATTCATATTTCATTAGAAAGCAACGATCCATTTGGTAGCTATCTATGTACAGGGATCATCGGTATGATCACATTCCAAGTATTCCAAAACGTCGGAATGACAATTGGCCTTCTACCAATCACAGGCCTCCCATTACCATTCGTAAGCTACGGAGGAAGCTCACTCGCAACCTACATGGTCGCAATCGGCATTGTCCTAAACGTAAGATCCCGCACACGAAAATACATGTTTGATTGAAAAGATGGTACCCTAATTAGTGGGTACTATTTTTTTTGAGATGGGGACATTTGAGATGGGGACAGTCCCCATTTGGACACCTTACATATCATCCATCAAAAATAACGACCATTGGGGACAGTCCCTTCAATTGTTGAAACCTTTGTAAGTCTTGAAATTTAATCATTGTAAACTGGTTCTTATACATTTGGGACTTCATTAGGGGACTGTCCCCAAAAAAATGTCCCCAAAAAAAGTTCAAAAAA
This sequence comes from Metabacillus sp. KUDC1714, assembly GCF_014217835.1. Taxonomy (NCBI): domain Bacteria; kingdom Bacillati; phylum Bacillota; class Bacilli; order Caryophanales; family Bacillaceae; genus Metabacillus; species Metabacillus elymi. The sequence goes on along the minus strand of NZ_CP055263.1, from coordinate 2,875,217 downwards.
ATATCAGAGGTGATAAAGTGCAAATTGATGTTGTTGGAGATATCCATGGTTGTTTTAATGAATTTGAAGCTTTAACGAAAAAGCTTGGGTATAATTGGGCTTCAGGAATTCCTGTACATCCGGATGGTCGTAAGCTTTCATTTGTTGGAGATTTAACTGATCGTGGTCCAGCTTCTTTAAGAGTAGTTGATGTAATTTATCGCTTAGTCAAAGAGAAACATGCCTTTTATTCACCTGGAAACCACTGCAATAAGCTATATAGGTTTTTTCTTGGTAATAAAGTTCAAATTACACATGGTCTTGAAACAACTGTTGATGAATATGAGGCACTTTCCCATAGCCAACAAAATGAGGTTAAAAAGCAGTTTATTTGGCTTTATGAATCATCACCATTATATCAAGTTCTTGACAAGGGAAACTTAATTGTTGCACATGCAGGAATTCGAGAGGACTATATTGGAAAGGAAAGTAATGCTGTAAAGACCTTTGTCTTATATGGTGATATTACTGGTAAAAAGAATCCAGATGGGACGCCTGAACGTCGAGATTGGGCTCAGCATTATGATGGAAAAGCTCTAATCATTTATGGTCATACTCCAATAAAAGAACCGAAGCGATTAAAACGCACGATTAACATTGACACTGGTGCTGTATTTGGCAACAAGCTTACCGCTTATCGTTATCCAGAGGATCAACTAATTTCAGTCGACTCCACGCTTCCATATGATGAATCAAGATTCCGAGATAGAGGGTAGATCATTCTTTAGTTAATGCCTCTCTTCATTTTTGCTTTCCTTTAAGCTATAGTCTTCTCTAAAACACAAATGAACCCACTAACTCAATTAGTGGGTTCTAGCCAATCTTTCCATATCCTCAGGCAATTCAGATGCAAACTGTACTTCCTTTTCTAACAAAGGGTGCCAAAATGATAATTGGGCACTGTGGAGTGCTTGCCGGTTAATTTCTATAACATCCCCGCCGTATAAAGTATCACCACAGAGCGGATGACCCATTGACGAAAGATGTACACGAATTTGATGTGTTCTTCCAGTTTCAAGCACTAGCTTGATATGTGTTTTGTTTTTAAGAGTCTGAAGAACTTGAAAATGAGTTACCGCTTCCTGGCCATCCTCACGAATTTCCCTCTCTATAATGCTGTCTTTCTTACGGCCAATTGGGCTTGTAATTGTTCCCGCTTGCTGTTCGATCACTCCATGAACAATCGCTTCATATGTACGATGAATTTCCTTTTTCTTTTGCTGATCTGAAAATAATGAGTGAGCAAAACGGTGCTTTGCTACAAGCATTAATCCGGAGGTATCTTTATCTAAGCGATTCACTATATGAATCGTTGAAGGAATTTGCTGCTGTTGATAATAATTTATTAATCCATTTGCTAATGTTCCCTTTACATGGTCGCGGGATGGAATGGATGGTACAAAGGCAGGTTTATCAATTACTAAGCAATGATCGTCTTCATAAACAATTTTAAATGGGACATCATCAGCAATAAGACCTGCCCCTCTTTCTTCCTTAGGAAAAATAACAGTGAGGATATCGTTCTCTTTAAGATTGTAACGTACCGTCACATGATGAGAATTAACTAATAAATCTCCTCCGTTAAATTTAATATCCGTTAAAGCACGCTTTGAGATTTTCTTTTCTTTCACAAAATCCAAAACAGTTTTGCCAACATCTTCACTTAAAATCTTCCAATTTAGTTGAAATGTCATGTTATGAAACCTTCCTACTTTTATCTTCCTATATCCCCTACAAAGGAATCGCGTACCCTTTTCCAAAACGGGAAAGGTTTAAAGCGAGCAAATCTTACATTTTCATTTGCCACTCGACATTGAATCGATTTAACATCCTTATGTAAAAGAGTTAAATGATCAATCGTAATTTGAAAATCAACATCGTTCACTGGCTTCAACATACAAGTGTGATGTTCAGGTAAGATAAGCGGTGATCCGATTGTACGGAACACTCGATTATTGATGGATGCCATTTCGGCCAGCTGAATTGCTCGTAATGAAGGATGAAGAATCGCACCACCTAATGCTTTATTATAGGCAGTACTACCAGAAGGTGTAGACATACATAGCCCATCACCACGGAACGTTTCAAAGGTTTGTCCCTTGATTTCAACATCCATCACAAGAGTACCTTCAATACTTTTCACTGTACATTCGTTTAGCGCTAAATATCTCGCTTCACGACCACCATCATTATGACGAATAATAACCTCTAATATTGGATATTCCACAACCTGGTATGGTGTCTTCGCAATGGCGATAACGAGTTTTTCAATTTCATCAGGTACCCAATCGGCATAAAATCCAAGATGACCTGTATGTACACCAATAAAAGCAGTCTTATCCAATCTGCTACGATAACGATGAAACGCATATAAAAGGGTACCATCCCCACCAACAGAGATAACAATGTCTGGACGATCTTCATCATATTCTAATTGAAAATCCAATAAATAGGTTTTCATTTTTTGCATTATAGAGTTTGAAACAGGATCTCCCTTTGATGAAATGGCAAACTTCATTCAATTCTACCCCTTTATATTTTAGATTCTTTTCCTTCAAACAAGACTTTCAAATAACGCCGACCATTATGTACGATCATTTTCGGTTTTTCTTGAGAAGATAGCTTGAGCCTCTTGGACCTCTCCTCTAATTTGGGACATTTCTTCATCTAAAGAATATGCCGCTTCTGCTGCTCGTTTTAAACGAACCTTTATGTCTTCAGGAATATTCCCACTATATTTATAATTAATTGAATGTTCAATAGTTGCCCAAAAGTTCATTGATAATGTTCGAATTTGGATTTCTACGAGCAGTTTCTTTTCTCCTGCTACTGTTTGAACAGGGTATCTTGCTACTACATGATAGGAACGATAACCACTATCCTTTTTACTCGTAATATAATCTCGTTCTTCAACAATCTCTAAATCATTTCTATTTTTTAGCATATTTACCACTACTTTTATATCATCAACAAACTGACACATCATTCGAATTCCTGCTATATCCTGCATATCATCTTCCAAATTTTCAATTGGAATACCTTTACGTTTGGACTTATCAAGTATACTCGCAATTGGTTTAACACGACCAGTTACAAACTCAATTGGAGAATTTGAATGCTCTAGTTCATATTGTGATCTAATTCCTCTTAATTTTACCTTTAATTCCTCAACAGCTTGGTTGTAAGGAGCTAAAAATAATTTCCATTGTTCGCTTTGCATGTAAAATCCCCCTTAAGCCACCACACAATAAAGCCTAAAAAATGCAGACACTGGTGCTAGACAAGAATACAAAGTATAAAATCTTTGTAGTTACTCATTGTCTATGGATTATGTTAAAGAAAATAACTCAACAACCTTTTTCTCCATCTCTTCACCATAGTTTGCATTTCCCTTGATATTTTCTAACAGATAATCAAGTTCATCAAATAACTCGACTAATTCTAAATTTTGTTCTTTTATTTGTAAGATTACCTTAAGGCCTTTATCTTTTGCTTCTCTTAATTCTGTCCAAATTGTATGTGGTAATCCAGCATAGACAAACTCATCAGCAGTTTCTAAAATATAGATAAATGCCAATTGATCAGAATCAACAAGCATCTGTCCTTTTGCCTGTAATCCTTGCATTTCGATTGAATTGGATTCAGGATGCAGAATTAGGCTATTATTGTCTATCATTGCTTTCGTTAGTTCAACTCTTTTATTCATAAAAAAATCTCCTTCCATTACACGTTCCATGATTATTTTACCATATTAAAAACTCACATGATAACATTGCGAGATGATTAGATTCAGGAGATAATAAAAGAAATGTAAATGTGCAAAAGATCAGTCTTCTCTGAGCTGATACGAGATACAAATTCACGAAACTATAAAATTCATCTATGAGAGGATTCACTTGATATGTCACAGGAAATAGAGATAGAATTCAAAAATTTACTTACCGAAATAGAATTCCGAAAAATAAAAACTGCTTTTCATATAGAGGAACATGAATTTATCAAGCAAGAAAACCACTACTTTGATACTCCTCAGTTCTCTCTAAAAGAGCTTGGAGCAGCCCTTAGAATTAGAAAAAAGCAAGAACATTATGTTATGACATTAAAGGAACCAGCAAAAATTGGTTTGTTAGAAACACACCAAACAATCACAAAGGAAGCTGCTACTGAAATGATTAAAACAGGTCAACTTTTGGCTGGACAAATTGTTGATCAGCTTCGAAAATTAGGTATTGATGACAAATCGATAACTTATTTTGGAACCCTTACAACGATGCGAGCGGAAAAAAATCATCGAAATGGTTTACTCGTCCTTGATCATAGCCGATATTTAACTGTAGAGGATTTTGAAATTGAATATGAAGTACAGGATGAAGCAAAAGGGAAAGTGATTTTTCAAGAAATTTTAAATGAGCTCGAGATTCCAATTCGCCATACAAAAAATAAAATTCGCCGTTTTTATGAGCAAAAATATAAAGAGATGGGGTAAGGTAGCTTGGATATAAAATTGAATTACTATAAAACGTTATTAGAGCTACAAGCATTGCGCAACTTTAATGACAAAACAACTGGTAATCAAGCTTCGGTGTTTGAAACAGATTTCCAAGAATTATTGCAATCATTTTTAAATTCTTCATCTGTTGAGACACCAGTAAAACATTCAGCAACTTCTTTGAATACCTTATCTAATATGTTGGGTAATTCTTCTCAATTAGTCGGATTATCTGCTATTAAAGATGTAACAACACATTCAGTCAAAATATCTGGAAGCATGGACGAGATGATTACGAAAGCTGCAGCGAAATATGGAGTTGATGAAAAGCTTATTCGAGCAGTGATCAAACAAGAATCTGGATTTAACCCTTCTGCAAAAAGCCATGTTGGTGCTGTGGGGCTTATGCAATTAATGCCAGCTACAGCTCGATCATTAGGTGTACAAGATCCTTATGACCCTGCTCAAAACATTGAGGGTGGAACAAATTATTTAAAACAAATGCTTACACGTTATAACGGTGATGTGTCATTAGCGCTTGCAGCCTACAATGCTGGTCCAGGTAACGTTGATAAATACAGCGGAATCCCTCCGTTTAAAGAAACACAAAATTATGTACGTAAAATTACATCTACCTATAATGTTTGAGTCTCACTCTTAAAGTGAGACTCAATTAGTGTCGGGATTTTTTTATCCCTTTCCTGTAGCCCTACTACCGCAGGTTATGGAAAAAGTAGTCTATGTACCACCATCACAATTTAGAGCATATCAATTAATCAAAGCTATATATTGTGATCGGGAGCCTGACCCTTTTTCATGAGACTTAAGGTAACTTTTAGCAGAATTCAATGCCCTTTTCCTTCATACATAGCTGTCTTAAACATATAATAGGACTAAATTATCAAATTCGATAGAGCGGTTTGTTTGAGATATCTATTATCGCTTGTTAAAATAAATACATTGTTAGATTTTGTTTCAAAAAATAATTTTATGCTTTAAGGATGAATCTGGTTCTTTAATCAACATTAAGCAAACGTTAAAGGAGTAATCAACATGACTGAACAAAACATAACACCATATGAGGCGATTGGAGAAGAAACTCTTTCGCATCTTGTTGATTCCTTTTATGGAAAGGTACAAAAACACCCATTACTGTCTCCAATCTTCCCTGATGACTTAACTGAAACAGCTCGTAAACAAAAGCAATTTCTCACACAATACCTAGGCGGGCCACAAATTTATACGGAAGAACACGGACATCCTATGCTAAGAGCACGTCATCTTCCATTTGAGATTACGCCTACTAGGGCAAATGCTTGGATCAGCTGTATGAAGGAAGCTATGAAGGAAGTTGAGCTTGAGGGTGAACTTAGGGATTTTCTTCTCCATCGACTTCAGCTGACTGCACATCATATGGTAAATACTGCAGAGAACGCTGAAATTGGCAATGTTCAGAAAGAGGTTAATGACAATGAATAACAGTCATGAGAAAAAGGACATCTCCCTCTTTTTCTCGCATTGTAGTGGGCACCCAGATAAACCTTTAGAAATCTATATGTTTGTTGATCCACTTAGCCCTGAATGCTGGGCACTTGAGCCCATGATTAAAAAACTACAAATTGAGTACGGACGTCTTTTTACACTAAAACATATTATTAGTGGCCGTCTTGCAACCTTAAATATCACTAAGAGAAAAAGACCTGATAGATTAGCTCAAGCCTGGGAAAAGACCGCTAGTCGAACAGGTATGTCTTGTGACGGTAAGATTTGGATGGAAAATCCTTTATCAACCCCTTACACTGCTTCACTAGCAATAAAATCAGCTGAACTTCAAGGAAAAAAAGCAGGTCTTCGTTTTTTAAGAAAATTACAAGAGCAGCTATTTATCGAGAATCAAAATGTTTCAGATGAAGAAATGTTAATGAAAATTGCAGAAAAAGTCGGATTAGATGTTGCAGAGTTCCAAAAAGATTTACATTCACAAAGTGCTGCCAAAGCATTACAATGTGATTTAAAAATCACTTCAGAGATGGACGTGCAGGAAATCCCAACACTTGCATTTTTTAGTGAAAATGTTGAAGAAGAGGGCTTAAAAATAACAGGCATTTATTCATATGATATGTATGTACAAGTATTACAGGAAATGATCGGAGATGCTATTAAACCGTCCCATACACCTCCATTAGAGATCTTTTTAAAGCATTATCAATTTGTAGCTTCTGCCGAGATTGCTACAGTTTATAATATGACAATGACAGAAGTAGAAAAAGAGTTAAAAAAACTCGTCCTATCTCAAACTGTTGAAAGAATCCAAGCTAAGCACGGTACGTTTTGGAGATATATTGGTGATCATAAATAGACAGAACAGGAAATGACTCGGAAAGTGGTCATTTTCTTTTGTTTTAGTTCACCAATTTATGTAAATAACACTAGACTATCAAGAATACGATATAAATTATTTTCGACAATAAAAAAGACCCTATACAATGTAAAGGGTCTTCTTTTTTATGTCTTAACGACAACAAAGGGGATGGGAGAAATTTTTCACGGTCAAACAAAGGGGTAAATGTTTGTTTGTGATTAACTTCACATCTCTACTATATCAAATCTTGTCGACAATTGACAAGTAGGTGATAGGCTTTTCACAAAAATGTCACAATAGATTCCGCTCAATTCCCGCACTCTTGAGAGTAATAGAGAGACTTATCGGACTTTTACGAGCAGTTTTTTCTTTATTTACTGCCCGTTAAAGTGGGATAAAAGGACATCCTTCATCATATACAATTAATATAGAATACTTTAGGAGGGTGTCTCGAAATTGAAATGGATTATTATCGGAAGTACCGCTACCTTAGTATTGTTTTTTCTTAATTTATTAAGCTTTATGGATATTTTCCCAATTTATATTACATCACCCCTATTATTTATCACTCTTTTCATCACACTTTATCTCATAAATCATCGGAAAACGTTTAAAGGGTTTTAGAGTCAATGGATATCTTTAAATAAGGATGACTCGCCAAACTTTGTTGCTATTACCTAGGAGAACGGTGTGGTTGATTTCCTCTCCAGTTGCTCGCTTTCCACGGGGCGGGCGGTGAGCCTCCTCGGCGTAAACGCCTGCGGGGTCTCACCTGTCCCGCTACTCCCGCAGGAGTCTCGCACATCCGCTCCAATCAACCTAAAAAGTTTTCGTCAAAGAACCTATTTTAAAACAATAATATCTTAGAAAACAGCCATATATAAAAAGGAATGCGCAGATAATCTGGCATTCCTTTTTATTATTAATTATTCATTTTTGTTAAAAGCTCTTCCATCTCATTTAGCTTCTCTTCGAATACTTTACAAGCTTCTTCAATTGGAGCAGAGGATGTCATATCAACGCCAGCTTTTTTAAGTACTTCTATTGGGTAATCAGAGCTACCTGCTTTCAAAAATTCAAGATAACGATCAACTGCTGGTTGACCTTCTTCTAGGATTTGATTGCTTAAGGCAGTTGCAGCACTATAGCCTGTTGCGTACTGATATACATAGTAATTATAGTAGAAATGAGGAATTCTAGACCATTCAAGACCTATTTCTTCATCAACTACAATGTCATCACCGAAATATTTTTTGTTTAACTCATAATATGTTTGTGTCAATAACTCAGGTGTTAATGGTTCTCCATCTTGAGCTTTTTGGTGAATAATATGTTCAAATTCTGCGAACATTGTTTGGCGGAATACTGTGCCTCTGAAGCCTTCAAGGAAATGATTTAATAAGTAGAGACGTTCTTTTTCATCCTCGATAGTATTTAATAAATAATGATTTAACAAAGCTTCATTACATGTTGATGCAACCTCTGCCACAAAAATTGAATAGTTACCATATGGATATGGTTGAGTTTTGCGAGTATAGTAGCTATGAACAGAATGACCAAATTCATGTGCTAGTGTAAATAGATTATTTACATTATCCTGCCAATTCATAAGGATATACGGATTCGTCCCATAAGTCCCTGATGAATAAGCACCACTTCTTTTCCCTTTGTTCTCATGAATATCAACCCAACGATTTTCAAAACCTTCTTTTAAAATAGAGGTATACTCTTTACCTAATGGTTCAAGACCTTTTAATATATAATCCTGTGCTTCATCATAGCTGACTTCCATCTTTACATCTTTAATGAGAGGTGTATAAAGATCGTACATATGAACTTCATCCAGTTTTAATACTTCTTTACGCAGCTTTACATAACGTTGCAGAAGATCTAGATGCTTATGAACTGTACTAATTAGGTTTTCGTAAACAGACTCTGGAATATTATCACTGCTTAATGCAGCTTGTCTTGCTGATTCATAATTTCGAACCTTCGCGCTGAAATTATCCTTTTTCACAGTACCGCTTAAAGTACTTGCAAATGTATTTTTAAACCCACCATATGTTTTATATACAGCTTTAAATGCTTCTTCACGTACTCTGCGGTCTTCACTTTCTAAGAAACGAATGTAGCGGCCATGAGTTATTTCAACTTCCTCACCATTTTCATCCTTAATGCTTGGGAAAGTTAGGTCCGCATTATTTAACATTCCAAATGTATTACTAGAGGAGCCAAGAACCTCAGATGCTTGTGCTAATAATTCCTCTTGTTCAGCAGATAATACATGTGGGCGTTGACGGTTAATTTCATCGAGAGAATGCTCATAAAGCTTTAATTCTTCTTTTTCCTCTAAAAATTGTTTAATCTTTGCCTCATCAATTGTTAAAAGCTCTGGGACAATATATGAACTTATGCTTGATGCTTGTGTATATAAATTTCTTGCACGATCATTTAAAGCTTGATAGCTTGAGTTTGTCGTGTCTTGATCATATCTCATGTGTGCATATGTATAAAGTTTGCCAAGACGCTCCATTACCTTATCTTGATACGTAAGTGCTTCAAATAACGTGTTCGCACTTTCACCAAGCTTACCTTTAAATTCTGCTAGCTTTGGCAAAGCCGCTTTTATTTCTTCATATTCTTTCTCCCATGCTTTGTCGCTTTCAAAAATGTCCTCTAATCTCCACGTATCCTCTGTTTTAATTTCGCTTCTAGTTGGTAGTTTTTTTACTGCAGTTTGTTCTGCCATTGCGCTTCCCCCTTTAGAATGAATTGCAAATGCGGAGCTGGTGCTGATCGAACTTATAAGTGTAAATGCTGTAATGAGAAGTAGTTTTCTTTTGCGCCTCATACTCTTCCTCCGATAGTTTTTCTCCGCATTAGCCATCTATAAATCATTCAGACGATCATCTATCGGATTATTAGAAGAGTATGAATTTATGGTACTATCACTATCTTCACCCTGTATGGCTTCTTTTGTCAAATAGTAAGCTGCAGCACCCGCTCCAAGCAACGAAGCTGTAAACATAAAAGAATTACTTTTTCTTTTCTTATTAAACATATGATCACCTCTTTGTTAATATCTCCCTTTTAATTTGTTCAAAAAATTAATTGCTATTCACCTGAGTTTTTTTGCTAGTCATATTTATATCTAAGTTTTGCATCCGAACGATATAATTCTTCAATCCTTCTCGACCATTCAATGGTACTTTGCTTAATAAATAGATTTTTTTGTTTTTGCTTTAGGATCGAAAAATGGCAGAGCTGAATTAAATACTCTTTAATGACAAAGGAATAATGCACTTCCACACTTAGTAAGTTTCGAATAGAAATAATTCCTTCTTTGACTTTCTCTGCTATATAATGATAAACATCCTGAAAAGTAAATGTGGTATTCAATGATAATGCCTCAATATATAATAAGATCCAGCCTTGCCATACATAAACAGGTGATTCTATTAAGTAATTCGAATTTAAGGGAAAAAAAGCTAGAGATGGCAAATATGTTAAAGGCAATTGTTTAGCCTGATAAAGAAAGAGATTTAAAGCTCTCGTGTCTTTTGATTGAAATCTTAACGCTTTTTGTCGAAATCTTCTGATCTTATCAATCCAAGCTGCCATAATTGTTTTTTTATTTGGTTGTTGGTTGACCAAACTATGATAGGAAATTGATTGAATTTGGTATGTTGAATGGTTAGTAATAACAGAGCGTGGAGAAAAAGGAATGATCGAATGAAGGATGATAAATGATTTTAAATCTGGGCAGTATGAATATAAGGAAAGTGGATCTCGCAAATTTGTCGAACGTGCGAAAAGCCAATGAAAAGAGGAAAGCTGAAATGACATCGTTCCTGTTCTTTTTAGTGATTTTGCTCCTAATATCCACAAGACATTCATATCAAGCTTTCGATACTGTAAAGATCTCTTTATCAATAAATTTGAATCAATTGTAGAGCATTGAAATTCAATCGGAACGACTTGATCACCATTCGAGAACAAAATATCTGGACGCTGTTTAATTGTACTTATATACGGTTCAAGTTGCACATCTGTAAGTAGTGATTGCTTTTGCAGCCATTCGAATAAATCTACTTTCCCCTTCATATGATACTGCGTTTCAGGCTCTCCTTTCATCGTACAACCTGTTAACTTTTTATGTGCAAAATGTGCTGTTATGATTGTACCGATTTTTAACTCTACTTCATTAGAACAAGTAGGACAAACAAAATTATTACGCTCTCTCAGTTTTACTAATCCTTGCTTAGTCCACTTTTTTTCTGCTACATTTACTAAGATTCCTTTCTCATCATAAGCTACAAACAAGCATCATTACCTCCCCCTTTTATACAATTTATTATCCATAGTTTTTTCCTTCTTTCAAATTTAAGAAATCGTGTTTTAGAAGTTAAAAAATAAAAAATAGGCTGACTAATTTACATTAGCCAACCTTCAATTAAAGCAATGGAGACAACAGTCTAGCCGTTGATTCAAAAAGCTTTTTATAAAATGGTCGCTTTGAAAACTCCTCTATGTTTATTGCTCTAGAAAGCTCTATATCCTTCACATACTCATTTACAAGCTTTTGGGTGCTTCCTGTCCGATAAAGGAATGCATTTACCTCAAAGTTTAAATGAAAGCTTCTCATATCCATATTAGCCGTACCTATAGAAGCGAGCTCATAATCAACGATAATGATCTTACTATGCAAAAAACCTTTTTCATATTCATACACTTTTGCACCTGCCTCAAGCAGTTCAGGAAAATAAGAACGAGATGCATAATAAACAATCTTTTTATCAGGTCGCATAGGAACTAACAGTCTTACGTCAATTCCACTAAGTGCCGCAACCTTAAGTGCTGAAAGAATATCCTCATCTGGTACGAAATAAGGTGAGGCAATCCAAATTGATTCTTTCGCAGAAATAATCATTGAAAAAAACAAATTTTTTATGACATCCCACTTATTATCAGGCCCTCCAGCTATAAGTTGCACACCTCCAGTATGCTCAGGCTGCTCAATTGTGGTAGTTAAATATGTATGTGATAACAATTTTTCATCGGTCATGTAATACCAATCCTGTAAAAAGATAATTTGTAGTGTTCTTACAGCCTCACCTTTAATTAAAAGATGGGTATCACGCCAATAACCGAAATAGCTGTTTTTCCCCAAATATTCATCACCTACATTTAATCCCCCAACAAACCCAACAGATCCATCGATCACAATAATTTTTCTGTGATTACGAAAGTTGATTTTGTTATTTAAGAAAGGAATCCGGACAGGTAGGAAGGGAACCATTTCTATACCAGCCATACTTAGTTCCTTAATATAATCTTTTGATAACTTCCAGCAACCAACAGCATCATAAAGAAAACGGACCTCTATACCTTCCCGTGCCTTTTCAATTAATACATCCCTTAATTTCCGGCCTACCTCATCATGCCTGATAATATAGTATTCAAGATGGATATGATGTTTTGCCTTTTTTAATTCATTAAAGATATGGTCAAACGTTTCAATTCCGTCGGTTAGGGCTTTTGTTTTTGTCCCAAACGAGATTGGACTATGTCCTAAACGATGGGCTAGTTTAAACAATAATTGCTGATGATCTCCCATATGCTCCATTTTATCTTGATAGGAAGATCGGTTACCCTCAATTTCTAAAAATGCCTTTTCATCTGTTAACGCTTTTTTCTCAAATAAACGTCTCTTTTTAATATTTCTTCCAAAAAGTAAATAGATAAAGAAACCAACTAACGGAAAGCCACCTAAAACAACCAACCATGTAATGGTATGTGACGGATGACGATTTTCAAGAAATATGACAATACATATAGAAATAATTGATAATGTAAAGAGGACACTTACGGTACCAACTACCATATCCCCCCATAGGTTCTTGGTCAGTAAAATAACGGAAGCAATAACTGCGATAAATAATAAAAAACGAAATGTATTCTTCATTGGTTTCACCTTGACTTTTCTTATTCTTACTTCCCTTTTTCAGATGAAACGAAACCTTTAGGTCGTCTTCCGACATCATCCTGTTGTTTTTAATTTTTCTTAAATATTAAATGCGGTTTCACATATTTTATTACTATGTACGTAAATTAATCCATATATATTTTAATCCCAGATCAAAAAAGCCGATTCCAAATGAAATCGGCTTTCCTAGTTATGAAAAATGCTTTTTAATGACGTTCAATGCATAGTCTTTCGCAATGACATTCCCATATTCTTCAAGACGATGTATCGTCACCTTTGATTCTAATCCATACTCGAGTATTATACTCAATGTATTCTCTATTTCTTCATCGATTACCTCATCATCAAACTCGATATATAAAAAATAGTTTTGGTCAAGTGAGTATAAATGATTCGTCATCTCAGCAGATAACCGATATTTAGACAAGGAAATTAGGTTTTCTAAATCATTAAACCTAAAGACAAATTGTAACTGTTGCTCAAAATCTTCCGTTTGATCATCTTTTGAGTCATCAGGTTTATTAAAATGATGTTCCATCAATGTTTCGATATTTTCATCGATCGGTAGTTCTTTTAATTTATCATCTGAGATTGAAAGTTCCAGCTTTTGTCCATCTTTAGATACTTGAGCCTTTGTTACGATGACTTCCAAGCCTTTATCAAGCGCCTGCACTTGAATCCAAAGAGGACCTTCAACCATAAATTCCTCTTCCTCATGAACTTCATCCATCATTTCCCAGAATAGTTCCTCACTGCGATCACGATTATACCAAATTTCATCACGATCAAAACCACGCTCTTCTATATCCATATACGAAATGTAAAACTTTACGGTATTTTCGTTAATACGTTCAATTTCCATTACTCAACCTTCCCTTCTATTTAAGATGTTGAAGGGACAACCCCCCTCTAGGGTAGTTGTACTTTACTTTACTACACTTTACCCAAAATATTCTATATTTAATCGTGGATAAAGAGAAAGTGTTAGAATTCATCCTCATAAGACATGAGGCGATTCAACACCTTTTTAAAACCTTCAATGATGAAAGAATCTTGTACTCCTATTTTATGATAAAACGTTCTTAAAGGAAATAAAAAAACTCTGATTTTACAAAAACAGTTATTTACCTATATGTTTCTTTAATCATATTTTATGATTGATTTCATATACATGTACGAGCAGTCATTAAGCTGAAAGAGGGTTTATAAATGGAACAAGAGTTTCTATTATCACTATTGGTGATCATCGGAATTGATCTAATACTTGGGGCTGATAATGCAGTAGTTATCGCAATGGCATGTCGTAATTTACCCGTTATTCAGCGAAGTAAGGCAATCATATTCGGAACTATGCTAGCAATTATCTTTCGCATCTTTATAACACTAATTGCTGTTTATTTGTTAGAAATACCTTTTTTACAGCTTGTTGGTGGAGTCTTCCTCATGTATATCGCTTATCATTTACTTACTGGCAAAGATGATGATACAAATAACATAAAAAGTCATGGATCACTTTGGAAAGCAATAAAGACAATTGTGATTGCAGATCTATTAATGGGATTTGATAATGTTATTGCAGTTGCAGGTGCAGCACAGGGGCATATGGTTTTAGTTGCTTTAGGATTATTAATCTCAATACCTATTATAATTTGGGGAAGTAAAATCATTCTTACTTTACTTACAAAATACCCAATGCTCATTTATGTTGGTGGAGGACTGCTCGCATATACTGCTGGAAAGATGATTACCCAGGAGCACCAACTTCAATCCATCTATATGTCACATCCCCTACTAGCACAAAGTATACCTTACTTAACAACAGCGTTCATTCTTTTTGCAGGTGTCTTATATCAACAAATAATAAGCTCACAAGTTGACAAGTGAATCTTAAACGCATTATTTGCTCACATAGATGACTATAAGAGTAGCACAAGCGCCTTGCCTTGTGAAGCTCATGAATAGAGGCGTTCTTTGTCTTCAATTCATGAGTGGCTGTAGACCTAAGAGCGTCTAGGCGCTGGAGCTAGACACCAAAACTAAGTACAAAATTTTATACTTTCTTATCTTTTAAAATAAGCAGAGGCAGACTCTAATGAATACCTATAATTAACATGATGTATTGATATAATCATGTTAATTATAGGTGTATATTTAGAATCTGCCTCTTATATATTTCCGTTTAGTTAACTAAACGCTGTGCTTCTTTAAGCTGATAAGTACGCACACGGCGTGGAAGAAAACGGCGAATTTCATCTTCGTTATAACCTACCTGAAGTCTTTTTTCATCAATAATAATTGGTCGACGAAGCAGACCTGGATTATCTTGAATAAGATTATATAAATCTTGCAATGGCATTGACTCTAGGTTGATATTTAATTTTTGGAAAGTCTTTGAGCGAGTTGAAATAATTTCATCTGTGCCATCTTCAGTCATTCTTAATATTTCTTTTATTTCTTGTTTCGTCAATGGCTCTGAAAAAATATTTCGCTCAGTGTATGATATATCATGTTCTTCCAACCATGCTTTCGCTTTTCTACATGAAGTACAGCTTGGTGATGTATATAATGTGACCATTCATCCTTCACTCCTCTATTATAGAATGAGTTTACAATCAAACCAAAACGTATATTAAAATTAAAATTACTTTAAATAAGAAATCATATTTTGATTATACTATAAAAAAGTAAGTATGCATATAGAAATTAAATTAAAAGTGTGACAAAACCATTACAAACATTAAGAAACCTTAAATATTAAGGATGTTCTTGAAAGACATATTTTTTAAACAATGAAATTTATGTAGCCATTTATTCCATTATCCTTTAGGTATTCATTCTCAATTA
Source organism: Metabacillus sp. KUDC1714 (assembly GCF_014217835.1). Taxonomy (NCBI): domain Bacteria; kingdom Bacillati; phylum Bacillota; class Bacilli; order Caryophanales; family Bacillaceae; genus Metabacillus; species Metabacillus elymi. The sequence continues at coordinate 2,859,497 of NZ_CP055263.1, read as the reverse complement.
ACTTAACTCATCGAAAATGTTTTTGTTTTTACCTTCCATATCCAATGACAAAACTTCGCTAACAGGCTGGTACGACTCACCATATAACTCTTTATCTTTGAAGGTATGGATCATGTTGTACGTCTCTTTCATTGCTTCATAAATATGTTCTTCTGATTCATCATTTGGGGCCCAATAAAGGATTTCCATTTTGTTTACTTCATTAGTAGCAAGAGAGCGCCGCTCATAGCCTATGGTATCAGCATGTTTAAAGTCCTCTCTTTGATAAAACTTTAATCTTTTCTCTGAATCTGTGTCTTCATAGTTAACAGGCTCTACTTCCAGGATAATAGGTTTCCCTTTTTTCTTTAACTTTTCTAAAAGCTTATGGCCAAGCCCTTCACCACGAGCATCTTTAGAAACAAAAATGTAGTCGATGAAAATAAAATCATTAAGCTCTGCATACATCATCACATGGTGTTTCCCTTCATCCTTATGATAAATGTCAGCTCTTTCTTTAAGTAAAGCTTCCATATGTGCCTTCGATTTCATTTCTTCAATGGGAAAATACTGATTCAACTTCTCATACCAGTTCATTGATCTACTCCCTTTTGTTTTCATCTTTAATAAATTCTCCCATGTTTTGATATACCCTTCTTTTTTCAGGATAAACATGGTAAATTTATCATTTGTAGCGTTAATAAGTAAGTATGGTGGTAACAAGTAGATGAAGTCGTGATTGCTCCACTTTTTGCATATATTGAACTGCTCTCCAAACTTATTGAGCCCCACTCACTTATTTTTAAACAAGACTCACTTTTTTACTCTTTATCTTGTACAAATTCACATAGAAAAAAGGCTAGATATTTCATCTAACCTAGAGTCTATCGGTCATTTAGTTAAAGGCGTATAGTCAACACCTTGTGTATATGTATTACCAGCATTCCATAAAAGAAACTCGTTAATTCCTTGCTCATTTAAAGCTTTAATTTGAGCTTCAACCTCTTCTTTCCCGTATTGTTGATAATTACCTTTTCCTAAATAGGATGCAGTAAAATCTTGAATCCAAGGTCTGGAAATTGGTTTATTTTTAATTAGTGCAAGTTTTTGACTTTCTAATTTTGCATATTCTGTAATCAGTCGATATGGTTCCAGATCAGGCTTTGCTATTCCAAAATAAGATGTCCAATGACTAGGGTAAATCATTGAGGATATAACATCTACATGCTCAGAAATTTTAGAGAAGTTTTGCCCTATTCCTGGTGCTTCTGGGAGAGTTGCTGTATAGCCAAATATATCAACAGAAACTTTTATTCCATATGGTTTTAATTTTTCTTTAGCATATGAGACAAAATCTGTAACAGCTGTTACTCGTTTTTGAACATTATCTTGATCGGATTTAGCGTATTTTCCTTCATTAAACGTTAATTCATCATCTCTTCGCTCAAAGCCTTCCGGAAACCGAACATAATCAAATTGGATTTCTTGAAAACCAAGCTTCGCTGCCTCTATTGCTATATTTACATTATAGTCCCAAACTTCTTGTAGAAACGGGTTTACAAATGACTCACCTCTGCCATTTTTCCAAACCTTTTCCCCGTCTTTAAACGACCATTCAGGATTTTTAGTCGCTAAAACAGTATCCTTAAAAACAACAACTCTAGCAATCGGATAGATTTGTTCCTTTTCTAACGTTTTAAGAACTTTTTTGGGATCTTTTATATAATTTTTACTTATTGGATAAAAGGGTGATGACTTCTCTGGCAGGTAGGTTAAATTACCATAGTCATCCTTGATATCAATGACCATTGCATTTAAATCTGAACTTTTCACCAAGGAAGTAAGTTTTTCAAACGTTGTCCCCCCTGCTGAATGCCCTGTTACATAAACACCACGAACCGCATCAGGATATGAAAAGGAAAAACCAGAATCAAAAGCAAACCTTGGGATAGGCTTTGGAAGAGTCTTAACTTCTAGAAGTAATTTGTTTTGTACATGTTGTTTAATCCCTAAGTTAGTCTCTGCATGAGAATTTATTGGCAATAAGACGATATATATGAAAAAAATTGTGATGATCATTTGAACCTTAATATAATAACGCATTAGTAATCCCCCATTTTAATTTCTATTTTTATTATATAGAAAATAATCAAGCCTATATAGATTAGTAAGTAGGATTTCTATTACGGATTAATGTAACGGTTTAAAAAAGCTTGTCATTTAGTATATGCAACATGTCCTATGAAGATAAAGAAAACTTTTAGGTTTTAAGTTAGGCTCTTCTCTAAAAGATTGTTGTTTTTGAACAAAACTGATTAGGTTGATTGGAACGGATATGCGAGACTCCTGTGGGAGTAGCGGGACAGATGAGACCCCGCAGGCGCTTCGCGCTGAGGAGCATTCCTGTTTAATATCCTTAAGGCTTCTTGCAAAACAAAAAGTCCTCTTGTATGATGCTTGAGTATCAACGACTAAATTGACTCATCACCATACAGGAGGACCATATGATGAATAGTAATATGAATACCAAAATTAATCAAGTATCTGAAAAAACACTTGTTATTGGAATAGACATTGCGAAGAAAAAACATTACGCATGCGCTATCGATGATCGTGGACGAATTTTGCAAAAACCGTTTCCGTTCATACAATCCCTTGATGGGTTTGAGCAACTACACAATATGATTCATTCTCTACTAGAATCACATGAAAAGACAGATGTCTTAGTCGGCTTTGAGCCCACAGGGCATTATTGGATGAACTTAGCTGCTTATTTAGTCGAAAATAATATTCAATTTGTCATGGTTAACCCTATGCATGTGAATAGAACGAAGGAATTAGATGATAACCTTCAAACTAAGAATGATCAAAAGGACGCTCGCGTTATCGCTTCTTTAATCCGCGATGGCCGGTTCAACTATACACGAATTTTAGAAGGGACAGAAGCCGAACTTCGTAATGGGGCGAGTTTTCGGACTAAAATGCAGGAAGACATCGTATCACTTAAGAATCGAATGATTCGGTGGACAGATCTTTATTTCCCTGAGTTCCATCATGTATTCAAAAGCTTCGGTAAAAACGCATGCGCTGTTCTCGAGGTGACACCTTTGCCAATCGATTTTGATGGGAAAAATGATGAAGAACTTATCTCACTTTACAAAAGGGTTGAAGGAATAAAGTGTCTTTCCGTTTCTAAAATACAAAAGCTAAAATCAATAGCCGGTCAGTCCATTGGTTTAACTGAGGGGCTAGAAATGGCCCGATTTGAAATGGATACATTACTTTCTCAGTACAAAGCTCTTTCAAACCAACTGGAGGTCTTATCATCAAGGTTAAATGACCTCGCTCAACAATTGACAGACTATGAGTATATTTTATCTATTCCTGGTTTAGGCGAAAATACTGTTGTTGAACTACTCTCTGAGATAGGTTCTCTTAGGCAATATCAGCACCCACGCCAATTAATTAAATTAGCGGGGCTCACGCTTAGAGAAAACTCTTCTGGCCAACACAAAGGTCAAAAGAAAATTTCCAAAAGAGGTAGGAGGAAGTTACGGGCTATATTATTTAGAGTCATCCTCCCTATAATTCAACACAACATAGCGTTTAAATCTTTGTACCATTACTATACGACTCGTACTGTCAATCCATTAAAGAAGAAAGAAGCCATGGTTGTTTTATGCGGGAAATTACTAAAAATTCTACACGCTTTGTGTACAAAACGAGTGCACTTTAATGTAAATCATATGTTAACAGATCTCCATTGCCTCAAAGAGGCAGCCTAAGCAACTTCCTAGTTTGTAATCTAGACAATAGGATGACACGGAGAAGTTGGCACGAAATGAGCCATTAGACTAAGAGTCCCTCGAGGAGCATAGCCAGCCTCTGCCTTATGAATAGACCGAACGAAGGAATGTACGCGTTAGACGCCAAGAGACATGGGAGGGTACGTCATCATAAGATTCGCAGAGATCCGAAGTGCATCATATAAGCACTTAGAGTTAATCATTTCCAATTAACTCTAGCGAAGCGTAACCTCAGAATAACAATATTTTGAACTTTTGGAAATTGATGATAATCTGTAGTGAAAATCAGTAAGTGAAAATTTTTTTTCTGTCTATTAAAACAGTTTTAAGCGTTGATATACCAACATTTCTAGAGGGAGGCTCATCGCCCGCACCACGGAAAGCGAGCATCCTGGAGCGTCAATCAACCAACCAATACTATTTAAAAGCTACAAAGTTTGCGAAAACAGCCTTAAGTTAAAATACGACAAAAAAAGATTGCCCCTTTAATATCAAAGGCAACCTCAAATTGTTTATGAATACTGTTTTTTATATTGAGCAAATTCGATTTGTGAACACATGACAAAATGACCTGGCTTCACTTCACGGAATTCAACTTCTTCATCTGGCTTGTAATTGTGCATACTTGGATTATATGTCTTCCTAACACGGGTGCGTTCATAATCGGGATCCGGAAGTGGAATTGCCGATAATAACGACTGTGTATATGGATGAATCGGATTATTGTAAAGTTCATTAGCATCGGCAAGCTCTACTAGCTTTCCAAAATACATAACCCCAATACGATCACTAATGTACTTAACCATTGAAAGGTCATGGGCAATGAATAAATAAGTTAGCCCTTTTTCCTTTTGAAGTTTTCTCATTAAGTTTACAACCTGTGCTTGGATGGACACATCAAGAGCCGAGATTGGTTCATCAGCAATAATAAATTCCGGTTCCACAGCAAGAGCACGAGCAATTCCAATTCGTTGACGTTGTCCACCACTAAACTCATGTGGGTAACGATTTGCATGCTCTTTGTTTAAACCAACTGTTTCAAGAAGTTCGATTACGCGATTCATACGTTCTGTTTTAGATTTAGCAAGACCATGAATATCAATACCTTCAGCAATAATATCTGAGACCTTCATTCGCGGATTCAACGATGCTTGGGGATCCTGAAAGATCATTTGCATTTTTCGGTTGAATTCCTTTAGCTGTGACCTTGATTTTTTCCCATGAACATCCGTTCCATCAAATATGACTTCACCATCTGTTGCATCATATAAACGAATAATTGTTCTTCCAGTTGTTGATTTTCCACAGCCAGATTCACCAACTAATCCTAACGTCTCACCTTTATAAATATCAAATGAAATATTATCAACCGCTTTAACTTCGTTAGGTTTACCTACGTTAAAGTATTGTTTTAGATTTTTTATTTCTACTAGTTTTTCTTTATTCGCCACCTTAGTTTCCCTCCTTTTTTTCAGGGATTTGACGTTGACGTCGCTTTACTGCAGCAGGTGGTTCTACCTTTGGTGCGTCAGGGTGAAGTAACCATGTTGCTGCATAATGTGTATCAGATACTTTAAACATTGGTGGCTGCTCTTCCAAATCAATTTTCATCACATACTCATTACGAGGTGCGAAGGCATCACCTTTTGGAGGATATAATAAATTTGGTGGAGTTCCAGGAATTGCATATAATTCTTCATCTTCACTATCAAGACTTGGCATTGAACTAATTAATCCCCATGTATAAGGATGTTGTGGATTATAGAATACCTCGTCAACTGTACCAATCTCAACAATTTTTCCACCGTACATAACCGCAACTCGATCAGCTACGTTTGCTACCACACCAAGGTCATGTGTAATAAAAACAATTGATGTATCAATCTTTTTTTGTAGTTCTTTCATAAGCTCTAAAATTTGCGCTTGAATCGTTACATCCAATGCTGTTGTTGGCTCATCAGCAATTAAAACCTTTGGATTACATGCAAGTGCAATGGCAATAACGACCCTTTGTCTCATCCCACCAGAGAATTGATGTGGATATTGATTGAAACGAGCTTCTGGTTGTGGAATCCCAACTAATCTTAACAAATCAATCGCACGCTCTTTTGCAGCACTCTTACTTAAATTTTGATGCTTAACAATCGGCTCAATGATTTGCTTTCCAATTTTCATTGTGGGATTTAATGATGTCATCGGATCTTGGAAAATCATTGAAATATCTTTACCACGGATTTTTTGCATTGCTTTATTAGATAACTTGGCTAAATCTTTGCCTTCAAAAAGGATTTCACCGTTCTTAATTTCAGAGTTTGATTCAGGTAACAAGCGCATAATCGCTTTTGTTGTTACAGATTTACCTGATCCAGATTCACCAACAATTGCTAAAGTCTCACCTTTGAGTAAATCAAAATCGACACCTCGAATTGCCTGTACTTCTCCTGAAAACGTATGGAATGAAATGTGCAAGTCTTTAACCTCTAAGATTTTTTCCATTATTATTCACCTACCTTTTTAGTCACGCATTTTCGGATCCAAAGCATCGCGTAGTCCATCTGCAATCATGTTAAAACAGATCATAATTAAACTGATAACCACTGCCGGAATTATCATTTGATAAGGGTATAATTGAAGTACTTTAAAGCCGTCATCAATAAGTGTACCTAATGAAGCTAATGGTGGCTGTAACCCTAAACCAATGAAACTTAAAAATGCTTCGAAGAAAATTGCATTTGGAATTGTAAACATCGTATTAATGATAATTACACCTGCTAAATTGGGAAGTAGATGCTTCCAAATTATTTTCCCATTTGCAAGTCCCAGTGTTCTAGCTGCTAAAACATATTCTTGTTGCTTTAATTTCATTACTTGAGCACGTACTACCCTTGCCATTCCGACCCATCCAGTAATCGTTAATGCAATGGTAATAGATAAAATACCTGGATCTAATACAATAATCATTAGGATTACGACAACAAGGTTTGGAATCCCAACTAATATTTCTGTAATACGTTGCAAAATATTATCTGTTCGTCCACCTACGAAACCAGAAATCGCACCATATATAACACCAATAACCATGTCTATAACTGCAGCTAATACAGCGATATATAAAGAAACTTGTGTTCCTTTCCATACACGTGTAAAGAGATCACGACCTAGACTATCAGTACCTAACCAATAATATTCGTCAACATTCTTTTGCTCATAGGCATTGTAAACATCGCCATTTCTTCTTTCTAAATCACCATCAAATGGTAACCAACTAACATTTTCTAACACTGGAATTCTTGGTGGTAAATTATTGTGTTTTAAATTTTGATCATCATATCCATGATCATTAATGTGTGGACCTACAAGAGCCATAATTGTTAATAGGACTAAGACAACTAAACTAACTATCGCTCCTTTATTTTTCCTCACTCGTAACCATGCATCTTGCCAATAATTAAGACTTGGTTTTGAAATCTCTTCACTTTTGTTAGCATCTATTTGAGCGGGAGTAAACAAGTCTTTTGTTATTTTTTCTTGTGCCATTATTTTTTCCCTCCCGCTAATCGAATCCGCGGATCAATAATTCCATATAGTATATCTACAATTAAGATAACAACAACGAATAGTACCGCAAAAAGGATAGTAGTACCCATGATGACAGGATAATCATTTACTGTAATAGATTTAACGAATTGTTCACCAAGACCTGGAATACCAAATATTTTTTCAATAACTAGTGAGCCCGTCATTAAACTTACAACCAACGGCCCTAAAACAGTGATAACCGGAATTAATGCATTTCGAAGCGCATGCTTAAATGCGATATCAAACCAGCTTGCACCTTTTGCCTTTGCCAGGGTAATGTAATCAGATTCTAACACCTCTACCATTTCGGTTCTAACAAATCTGGCTGCAGTAGCAATCGGGAACATCGCTAAAGCAATTGTTGGTAACACCGTATATTCTGGTCCTCTCCAAAACGCAACAGGGAACCAACCTAATTTTACACCGATATAATATTGCAATAGTCCCGCAAATACGAATGAAGGTATTGATTTCCCTAAAACTGCGATAAATGTTGAGCTATAATCAACCCATGTATTTTGTTTTAACGCTGAGATAACTCCCAAAATAATTCCAAAAATTGTTCCAAATAGAATTGCTTGAAACCCAAGTGTTGCCGAGGGACCAATACTATTTAAAAGAATTTCAGTAACACCTACATTATCGAATTGAAAGGAAACACCTAAGTCTCCTTTCAACATATTCACCATATAGTTCATATATTGAACTGGCATTGGCTCATCTAAACCATACTTGTCTTTCATGATCGTAAGCTGTGTTTCAGATAATTTACCAGCATTCGTAAAAGGCGTACCAGGGATAATTTTCATGAGGAAAAATGTAAACGTGGCAATTAAAAATAGAGTAATGATCATATAAAATATACGTTGAGTTAAGTATTTCACCATATGAGTGCACCTCCCGAAGATTTTGAATTTTCTACAAAGTTCGACAATTTTCCAGCAAGGGAAAAGAGAGTATATTGACAATCAACATACTCTCTTTCAACCAAGGTAGTCATTGTAACAGTTAGACATAGTTAATTAAAAACGTATTATTTTACAGATGTCCATTTAAAGCTATATTCTGGACCTACTAAATGGTAAGTGAATCCATCAACCTTCTCATTTACTAATACGTTTGAAGAACGTTGATAAAGTGGTGCAATCGCAGCGTCTTCTTCAAGTAAAATTTTCTCAGCTTGAGCAAGAGCATCATAACGCTCTACTGGTTGCTGAGCTAAAGTTGTTTGAGCATCTTTTACTAACTTATCGTATTTCTCATTAGAGTAATCCATCTTATTGTTTCCTCCGCCAGTTAACCATAAGTCAGAGAAAGTCATTGGATCTAAGTAGTCAGGACCCCAACCAGCTAATTGGATATCATAATCCTGAGAATTTTCACGGTCTAAACGTACGCTAAATGGTACACTTTCAACTTTAAGTTTTAGACCTGGAAGATTTGTTTCTAATTGGTTTTTAATGTATTCAGCTGTTTTCTTAGCACTTTCAGTATCATCACCTAAGTATCTAACTTCAACTGTATCTGTTCCAATCGCTGCTAAGCCTTTTTCCCAAGCCTTTTTCGCTTCATCTACATTATAAGGTAATAATTCATCACCATTAATTTCTCGGAAATCTTTCCCAGTTTCATCGTTTTTAGCGAATTCTTTAGGAACAGCATAGTTCGCAACAATTGAACCATTGTTTAATACACTGTTAACGTAATCTTCTTTGTTAATTGCTTGTGCAATTGCTTTACGAATATCTGGATTTTTCAATGCATCATTTTCTTTTTGGTTAAATTTAAGCCAGAAAATAGTTGGCTCTAACCAATTAACTAATCTTTCATCACCCTCATATTGAGGAACAATGTCAGAAGAAAGTTTTCCTGTAACGTCAGCTTCACCAGTTTCAAATGCATTTGCAGATGACTGTGAATCCTTCAATACATTCCATTGAACTGTTTCTAGCTTAACTGTTTCTGCATCCCAATAATCTTTATTTTTAGAGTAAGTCCATTCAGATGCTGTACTTCCACCCCAGTCAGATAAAACGAATGGTCCGTTATATACTAGGTTTTCCGCAGTTTTTGCGTAATTTTCACCTTGCTCTTCAACAAACTTTTGGTTTTGTGGATAGAACGTTGGGAACGCCATTAAAGATTTAAAGTAAGGAATTGGTCTTTCTAATGTAACTTCAAGTGTTTTTTCATCAATTGCCTTAACACCTAAAGTGTTAAGATCATATTCTTTTTTCGCTGCTCCAGCTGCAGAAATTTCAGCAGCACCTTTAATTTTCCCATCCATCATGTATGGACCATAAGGTGAAGCATTTTCAGGATTAATTGCTCGTTGCCAAGCATAAACAAAGTCGTTAGCGGTTACAGAATCGCCGTTAGACCATTTTGCATCTCTTAATTTAAATGTGTAGACTGTTCCGTCTTCACTAACTTCAGGATCACCATCAGCCATACCAGGTACTACTTCTTGGTTAGGATCAAGACGATATAATCCTTCCATTACATTGTTCATTGTAGTGAAACTAACTGTATCTTGGGCCATAACGCTATCCATTGATGGAATCGCTTGTGATTCTAATGCTTTAATTTCTTGTGTTGCTTCTTTACCTTCATCAGCACCAGTATCTGTCTCTTTCCCAGTATCCCCGCCACCGTTACATGCTGCTAAGAACATACTGAGTACTAGTGTTAAAGCTAAAAGTAGAAAATATTTCGACCTTTTCACTAATAGACCTCCCTTTTATTTATACAAGTTGTACTTACAACGTTATTATACAAGTATTCAAACAATTGTGCATTTATTTTTTTAATAAAATTTACACAAATGCAACAATATTAAGAATTCAAGAGAAAAAAATAGTTCTAAATACCCACTTAACTTTACATAACCTTTATCATTTTACTTACAAACGCTTTAACGCGTTGACTTGTAAAGGGTTACATAATCTAACAAATATTCTCCCTATCCAAATGCAATTTACTACACAATTCGACAACTATCTTGTGAATATTCATTCAAATTGCATTATCAGAATAACTTTATTTCTATTTTTAGCTCCACCACCTTTCATTTGATATAATGGTTATTAACGTATATTGGAAAGAGAGTGGTTTAAATTGCTCCAAAAAAGAACATTTACTCTATTTATTGTGTCTCTATGTACAACAATCTTACTTTCTTTTTTCATTTACCAAAAATTAACTTTACTATCATTCATTAATATTTCATTTATTATAGCTGGTTCTTTATTATTCTTATCACTTTTAACCATGACTGTTAAAGGTGGCTTCTTTGATGGAATTTCTTATGGATTTCGCAGAATGTTTATATCAAAGGGTCAAGAGCTATCAAAAAAGGAAATTAATGAAATGACCCCTGTCTCTGAGTTATTGAATTTCGATCATTCTCCGATTCTTTTTTGTGGTCTTCTCATGACAGCTATCATGCTAGTAGCTCTTTTTATTTACTATTTATAGCCCTTTTCTTGAAAAGATTTGCAAAAATTCACTCCATTTCTTATAATAAGAAAAAAATAGTTAAGCTATGACAAAGAATAGTACATACAAGATTCATTTAAAGAGAGCCTGTGGTTGCTGTGAACAGGTACTGAACAGTATGGAATGGACTTTTGAGCTTCTGTGCAGAAAATAGTACGTGCAGACGTAATCTTGCGTTAAAGATTGAAGTGATTTCTACTGTTTAGAAATAAGTAGGGTGGCACCGCGGTCCATCGTCCCTATCAATTGGGTACGAGTGGGCTTATTTTATTTGAAAAGCGGAAGCGCCTTGTTCAGCCCCTACAAGCACAAGACGATTATCACAGAAAGGTGTTCGTTACCTTTCAGTGATAATTGGCTTGTGACCTCGAGGGGCTAGGCGCTGTAGCTAGACACGAATACTAAGTACAAAACTCACTTGATTAAAACTTAATACTAATTAAATCAGGAGGATAAACATGAAAACAATTTTTTCAGGTATTCAACCGAGCGGATCAGTTACATTAGGGAATTATATTGGGGCATTGAAACAGTTTGTCGATTTACAAAATGAATATAATTGTTACTTCTGTATCGTTGATCAACATGCAATTACAGTTGCTCAAGATCGACTCAATTTAAGAAAAAACATTAAAAGTCTTGCCGCACTTTATTTAGCTGTTGGCTTAGATCCTGAAAAAGTGACACTTTTCATTCAATCAGAGGTTCCGGCTCACGCTCAGGCAGGATGGATGTTACAATGTGTCGCTTATATCGGTGAACTCGAAAGAATGACACAGTTTAAAGATAAATCTCAAGGTAAAGAAGCTGTTTCAGCCGGGCTTCTCACATACCCACCATTAATGGCTGCAGATATTCTGCTATATAATACTGATCTAGTACCTGTAGGTGAGGACCAGAAACAACATTTAGAATTAACGAGAGATCTAGCTGAACGATTTAACAAAAAATATAATGACATCTTTACAATCCCTGAAGTACGTATACCAAAAGTAGGTGCTCGAATAATGTCACTTGCAGAGCCTACCAAGAAAATGAGTAAATCAGATGCAAACCAAAAAGCATTTATCACATTATTAGATGAACCAAAGCAAATCGAAAAAAAGATCAAAAGTGCCGTAACCGACTCAGATGGAATTGTAAAATATGACAAAGAAAATAAACCCGGTGTTTCAAATCTCTTGTCTATATATTCCATCTTAAATAATGAGTCTATCGAGCAAATTGAAGCAAGGTATGAAGGTAAAGGCTATGGAGATTTTAAAAATGATGTTGCAGAAGTGGTTGTAAACACATTAACACCAATTCAAGAAAGATATAAACAACTAATGGAATCTGATGAATTGGACCGAATATTAGACCAAGGTGCTGAAAAAGCGAATGCTGTTGCAAATAAAATGGTGAGAAAAATGGAAAATGCTATGGGATTAGGTCGAAAAAGGAAATAATGACATAACAATATAACAGCCTAAAGAAATATCAGATCATTATAGTTCCTATCTCAACTTAAGATAGGAACTATTTTTTACAACTGCCCCCAAAACTTTATCATCATGATTTCTCTTTCATAAGTCCTTCAACTATATCCTACATTAAAAACGATGTGAGCTGAACGTTAATCAACATTCAGCTCACATCGTCTTTTTTATATGGTTTCTTAGCTTGTCCACACTAGTTAACCTTTGATTCATGCTCCATATCCCAGAGCTTTTCAAAGAAGGGTTGTCCCTTAATTAAGCGTTCACAAAGTTGAATATGCTTATGAGACCATCCATTCAATGTTTCTTCATATAGCTTTTGCCATACTTCATTAAATTCTCTTTCTTGAATGTCACCATACTTCGTTGGGTTCCATTCAGTGTACCAGTACTTTACCTCTGCTGCATTTTTCGTCCCTTGTAATTGATCAAGAGCCATAAATAAGAGCTGTTTTAATTGTCGTTCTTTTCTTGTTAAACCACGTACATACTCTGGTGCCAACGACAAAATATGATAGTCCTTTTCTTCTGATCCATTTTTAATGAATTCAGTCGAATATTCTTCAGGCTCAATATCCTTGACCATTTCAAATACAAGCTGCTCCTGACGTGGAATAATCCGACTTTTGCGAATTGGAATGGTATATCCAATTGTGTCTACTGCTAATATTCCAATTCCGTCTGTAACAATAAAGCAGTAATCTAGTTGAATTCTCTCATGGTTTTTTCTTATATAAGCCTTTTGAAAAATATCTTTTAATAGACCAGGTGGTAACTCCGATAAGTTATTTTCTATGTAGTCAAAAAGTAAGGAATTAACCTTTAAAAGGGGGACCTGATCAAGGAGTTCAACGCTATCATCCTTTCTCCATTCATGAAAATGACAGACGTTGTACCCGTTCTCTTCACCTTCAAACCAATTTACCCAAACATCATGAAGAAATAACATATTTTTACCCCTCACTTCAGTACCATTTGTCAAACAGTATAGGCAAAAAATAAATAATTTATTCCAATCAATGCAGATAATACATAGATTTATTTCACTTATTTTGTATTTTAACCTTGTCCTTAATTATCACTATGATGCATGTCATGAAGATATGATTAATAAAAAGAGATTAACGTTTTGAATGAGTTAAAAATACTTCAGCAGGTGTACCTAATAGCTCTTTTGCATTTTCACCTGAATGTTTCATATAGTTTTTAACAAGATAATAGCCTACTGCATAGCCAAGCATAGTAGGGTATAAGCCTGTTCCAAACATAAGTTGTGTAAATTTGTGATTTTCTCTAGTTACATCTCGTTGTGGATTTATAATCCTTTCAAGAAATCGTTCACACTGATTATCTGAATAGAGATTTGTCCATGAAGATACATTGCGTTCCCCCATCTTTTCACGAACTGCATTTTCTGCTAGCCCCTCTAGAATCATCGTATCGATTATCGTGAACTTTGTTTCTTGCTTTTTTAAGGCTGCAAGACGACAAACATGATGATATTCATGAATGAATAATGACCTAATATCAATTTTTAATGTCTCCGATGATAAAAACAAAAACAACTTATCCTTAAAGGCTAAGCCCGATCTTCCTTTATATTCTGTTTCGATTTTCCGATTATTCTGATCACAAGGAAAAATGAAAATTGGAATATTCGGCCCATTCCATTCCATTTTCAGCTTTCTTTCTTCTCCTCTTACGAATGAAAAAACTTTTTCTTTTTCCTGGAAATCTATCCACTTATCATGTTGCTGTTTTCCTTTATACATCCCAAATGAATGTAAGTATTTTGCGATCTCACTTTCATTACTATCCGTAAAATAAGTGCTTAATTTTTTACAGATATCTATTTGATTTGGACTTTCCTTTAACCACTCAATTGTATTGATAACACTCATCGTAACACCCCTTCCTTTGTTATCGTATGTGAACTTTAGAAGGAGTGTTCTTTTTTATAGGCTCATCCTTTTAATATACGAAAAAGGACCTAACAAAGGTCAGGTCCCGGATTTTTCTTATGCATCATATTTTTTAAAGATAATCGTTGCGTTATGTCCACCAAAGCCTAATGAGTTACTTAAAGCTGCATTCACTTCTTGTTTTCTAGCCTCATTAGGAACATAATCTAGATCACATTCTGGATCAGGTGTTTGATAATTTATAGTTGGAGGAATAATTCCTTCTTTTATTGCTAAAATGCTAAAAATTGCTTCAACTCCACCGGCTGCACCTAATAGATGACCTGTCATCGATTTTGTTGAGCTAATCGCCAGTTTGTTGGCATGATCTCCAAATACTTCTTTTATTGCTAATGTTTCAAATTTATCATTGTAAGGAGTACTTGTTCCATGTGCATTGATATAATCAATATCTGTAAGGTTAAGTCCACTACCCTCAACAGCTTGCTTCATCGCTCTTGCACCACCCTCACCATTTGGGGCTGGAGCAGTGATATGATGAGCATCACCTGTTGCACCATATCCAACAATTTCAGCATAAATTTTTGCACCACGTGCTAGAGCATGATCTAATTCTTCGAGTACAATAATCCCAGCACCCTCTCCCATTACAAAACCATCACGATCCTGATCAAATGGTCTGCTAGCTGAGTTTGGATCAGGATTTGTCGATAATGCTTTATTTGCAGAAAACCCTGCAAAGGACATTTCTGTCAGCGGGGCTTCTGCTCCACCTGACACCATTACATCGGCTTCGCCTCTTTCAATGACACGAAAAGCATCGCCAATTGAATTCGTTCCTGTTGCACATGCTGTAACAGTACATGAATTAAAACCTTTTGCACCTAATGCTATTGAGACCTGTCCAGTAGCCATATCAGGGATTAGCATTGGTACGAAAAACGGACTTACGCGTCGTGGTCCTTTTTCCAATAAAATTTTATACTGTTGTTCAAATGTCTCCATTCCACCAATACCAGAGCCAATCCAGACTCCAACACGAGGAGCATTTTCGTCCGTAATTTCTAACTCAGCATCCTTCACTGCCATTAATGAAGCAGCTACAGCATACTGTGTGAAACGATCCATTTTTCTAGCATCTTTTTTATCCATAAACTGCTCAACATCAAAATCTTTTAGTTCTGCTGCAACTTTAGCTGGATAATCATCTGGGTTTACACGTGTAATTGGTCCGACCCCTGATACACCGTTTATTGCATTTTCCCAAGTTGTTCGAACATCGTTACCTATTGGTGTTAATGCTCCTAAACCTGTTACAACAACTCGTTTCTTTTCCATAAAAATTGCACCTCACCTTTATAGATAGTTCTTTTAATATGTAAAGATAGACGAAGCAGTTCTCGTCATTCTTCATTTTCTTTTACCATAGCTGTCCTTCATTCCAAAATGAAATCAAAACAATTGTTTATTAGTATAAACATAAGTGAATCTTATTAATAAGTTATTTCTAATTAGCGACCCCAACGAATTGCTATCGCACCCCACGTTAATCCTCCGCCAAAACCAACCATAACAATTACATCGCCATCTTTGATTTTGCCTGCTTCTACTTCTTCTACTAACGAGATTGGGATTGAAGCAGCAGAAGTGTTTCCATATTTATGAACCGTTTTAGACATTTTTTCAACCGGAAGGTCTAATCGCTCCCTTGCTGCTTCCATAATACGAATGTTTGCTTGGTGTGGGATTAAGAAATCAACATCTTCTTTACTTAACCCAGCCTTTTCAAGAACATTTACACTTGATTCACCCATTTGTCTAACAGCAAACTTAAAGACTTCTCTACCATTCATGATGATGTACTCATCTTGATATAGGTGTTTACCACCTGTACCATCTGCTCCAAGTTCAAAGGATAAAATCCCTTTCCCATCGCTAACAGGGCCGATGATTGCTGCTCCTGCACCATCACCAAATAATACAGCAGTGTTACGATCGTTCCAATCTGTAATTTTTGATAGTTTTTCAACACCTACTACTAAAACATGCTTATATGCACCTGTTTCAATAAACTGCTTAGCAGTAATCATTCCGTACATGAATCCGGCACAAGCAGCACTAATATCCATTGCCGCTGCTTTTTTCGCTCCTAATTTTTCTTGAAGCATACAAGCAACAGATGGAAATGGTTGGTCTGGTGTGACTGTTGCAACTAGAATTAAATCCAAGTCCTCAGCAGCAATTCCTGCATCCTCAAGAGCTTTCTCAGCAGCTAAAATGCCCATTTGTGATGTATCCATTGAATCATCTGCAATACGACGTTCTTCTATTCCTGTTCTCGTACGAATCCATTCATCAGATGTATCCATTACTTTTTCTAAATCTGCGTTTGTAACAATCTTTTCAGGTGTGTATCGACCGATACCAATAATTCCTGCATTCATATTTGCAACCCCTTTAAAAAAGTTAGGTATTTTATTCAAAAATTATCTTGTAGTAAACCTACTACTTAAAGTTTATATCAATTATTATGACTTGGTACTAATTTTATCTTATCCAGTTTTTTTTTTCAATATTAATGTTTTAGTATAACCGACTAGAACGAGAATCTTATGTGAACATAAACTAATAGTAATAAAATGTCCATGGGGGTGACATCGTGGAGAATAAAGGACAGTTTGAGAAAAAGGAAGAACATGTAAATAACGAAAAAGATGTAAACTCACCACATATTGACCGTTTTAGTGAGTTTATGTTTGGAGCTAAAGCTTCATCAAGAGAAAAGAAAGAAAACAACCATCAACAAGGGGATTCCGTCCATGATGAAAATAAAACAGCTGAAGTGAATTATTTTACACTTATGGAACAAATCGATGATATTATGAGTTCACTTGAAAATTTAAAACCAATGTTAAAGCAATTCTCTCCAATTATGGACTATATTAAGAAGAAAATATAAAAGCTGCCAAATGGCAGCTGCTTTTTATTGCGCGTCTTTCTTCCCTAATTCATAAGCCTCTCCCATAACCTTTGTGAAAAGCTCCATCATTGGTTGAATAGTTTCCATCGATAATTCAATACCTGAACTTTCTAGCTTTTGTTTAGCCTCTGGTAAATACTTCATTGCAATTTGCATAAATTCCATTGTTTTAGGATGTTGTTCCAATTTATTCACTCCATTTGTTTTTATAATTTCTCTCTCTTAATTTGGTTGTTGATTTACGCTTTGGCGTTCGCTTTCCGCGGGCGGTCCGGGAGCCTCCTCGGTGCTTGCTTTGCACCTGCATGAGTCTCCTTTTGACCCGCACGCAATCCGCAGGAGGCTCACGTATCTGCTCCAATCAACAAAGTGCCAAAATTTTAACAGTGAGTTTTTAACACAGCCTTAATTTATATAAAAGGAAAGAGGACGGAAGCCTCTTTACCATGTTAATAAGAAAGGGTAGTTGTTATCGGTTTGCAATAATAGATATACCCTGTTTATAATTGATTTGGCAGTAGTCCAGTTTTTTTATATTCTTCGATTTGGTCTTTAAGCGATGCTTGAAATTCTTTGTCTACAAGAGGACTAAACTTCCCTAGAGAAATCACGCCGTCCTGAAAATCAAAAAATAATTCTCCACTTTCAAGCTCACCTTTATTAAAGGAATTTGCTACAACCTCATATAAGACATCAACATGTTGAACGGTACTTGTTAACACCGTACCTTTTCCTAAATCAGATTGGTCGGATACAAAACCAATTGCGTACAAGCCTTCCTCTTTTAGTCTTTCAATGACTGAAACATTATATCCATCTCCAGCTACATACACGATGTCAACACCATTTTTGATCATTTCATTAAGAAGTGGAATAGCAATCGATGTATCATTCCAGTCTTGCACATATTGAATTTCTACATGGACATTTTCATTTTGATAATAGGCTCCTTCAAAAAAGCCATCTACCTCAGGTTGCCACTCAAAGGCCGCTAAAACACCAACTTTATCAGACTTTGACATTTCCCCTGCAACCATACCACCAAAAAACCCCATTGCATTTGACTTAAAATTTAAGCTCGTAACATTTTTTCCGTCAGCTTTCCCATTAAATAGCACGAAATGGATGTCAGGATATTCACTACTGATCGTATTAAAAAAGTTAGCATATTCACTTCCATGACCGAAGACAAGATTCACATCATTTTGCTTAAATTCATCAATTGCAGCACGAATTTTGCTCTCATTATTCACTCCTTCTTTATAAAATACATCAACCTTTAGCTCAGATTGAATTTTAAGAAGGCCCATATAGCCCTTCGTTCCCCAAACTTGATCATCAATGGTTTCAGGTACAAGCAGACCTACCTTTTGAAGTTTCCCTTGTGCTGTAGGTTGTCCACAACCGAAAAGCGAAAAAAGTAAAATAAGGACAAGACCGAGCTTTTTGTACATGGGCAACCCTCCTTTTCATTATGTACCTATTATACTTATCCTTTTTATTTTAGCCTTTCCTTATTTAATTGTACAAGTAATAACTGCTTTACGTCTTAAGAATCTCACTATACTTTTCAATAAATTCCTTCTGTGCTTTTAACCCTTTTTCAATACTTGTAGGTTTTTTGATCAAGTACTTTTCGGATCTACAATCATTAAAACATTCCGGATTCACCTTTAATTTTATTAAAAAGGCTGACTTTAGGTTTTGCTTTAAATCATTATGTATAGAATAAGTTTTACCTTGTTGAAAATTCGACAACAAGTCAAAAATAGCATTAACTGCATCTTGAATAAATAGGATAGGCTCGTCTATAATCAGAATTTCATTTTCTTTATTATCTTTGACTAAAAATTGGTGGATTTTTTCTGTTGGAGGTTGAAATGGACCAAACAATATTGGAAGGTGAACCAACATTCTTTTTTCTTTATTTTCGGAAAGATATTGTTCACAAAAAGATACATGCTTATTTCGCAAGTCTTTGTCTACCCTTTTCATTGTTGATATAAAGACATGTGGAACATGTAATTCATTTGAAACTTCTACCGATTGATGCAAAAGTTTACGATCTTGGTCTATCAAAGTGGTTTCTTCACTATCATCACAACAATGTATGATCATATCTACCGTGTTCTCATAATCAGATCTTTCATAGGTTTCTGTTGTTTGAAACAATGCATTTCTCCCAACCATCATCAATCGTTCATCTATTAACCGCTTTTTAATTAAGTCACTCGATTCTAAAAGTACACCTTTCACCTCAATACCTTCATTAACGATCCGTTCACATAGTGCAAAACCAATAAATGTGTGTGCTCCAAAGACAATTACTCTTTTTAACATGCTTTTCCTCCTCATAGACAGATATTCTATCGTATGCATGTCGGTTTGAATTTAGTATTTAGTGAAATAATACAGGATTGAACACGCTGCAATCAACCACACCGCACTACTTGTAAATAGCAACAAAGTTTGGCGAGTCAGCAAAAAAAACACCAAAAATTGAAGGAAACTCCCCTTGCCTTTTTGGTGTTTTTATCTGTACGAAATACCGTTTCATGTTACAAAACCTTCTCATTCTCTTTATAGAATTTAATAATAGTTTGGTTCGTTCGGTAAGGGTTATCTCCAAGATGATAAATGAGATGAATTGGACTGCCCATACTTTTTCTTATCTCTTCATATTTTTTACTATGATCTTGCGGTGGGTATGTGTTAAAATTCATTCTTTGCCAAATCCGAACAGGCTTTTGAGAGGTTATATTATGCATTGAAGGTAAATTTAATGATGATTTTATCATTTTTCCATCAATACCATAGGCTATCGATATTTCCTTTATTAAACGCTTATAAAAGAATTTATGCTCTTTTTCTTTTTCTAGATGGGCTTGGAGGTCAAGGCAAGGATTCATCATTGCCACAGAGCGGATCTTATCAGGTATGGTCTCCATTAATTGTAATGCTGTTAATCCACCCATTCCTTCCGATAACAAATGAACCCGTTCATTTAAAATTTCTTTTTTCATTATCATGTGATAAAGCTGCTTTGCCATTGTTACTGCTCGAGGACTCCCCCAGTTACTACCATATAAATTTGAATGAAACAGTGTGTATCCTTGATTCATTAATTCAGCTATAAGTTGATTTCGTCCATAATGCTGATGCCAAAAGCTTGAGGATTCATCGACAAAATCTGATCGATCTCCTAATATTAAAATTCCAAACCCATTCGGTTTTGTCGGTAAATGGACGACATTCCATTCCGTTTCAAGCTGAAAAAAGCGCTCCGTAATCATCACTTGCCCACCACCTTTCTCTTTTTAGACTTTTAAATAAGGAAAAGAGGTTGTGAAAATATCATATTCCTTTCCCGTTTATATAATGTATGTATACTATGTTAAAAAGAATGGGACTCTATCACAGATCTCGAAAATATAGACCTTTGTCATGTATGGAAAGTTTATGAACAATTCAAAAAGATACTTTTAAAAATGAATTAATATGTGATAATATATAGTGAGATATTGTCTGGAAATAGAGGTGAATGCAGTGCGTTTCTTTTGGACATTTTTTTGGGGCTTTTTATTAATCCACATGGCATCATATGTTGTTAATTCTATGACTGGTGGTCATTACGACTTTATGGCTGCAACTATTTTATCTGTCGTTGCAATCGTTGTCATCTTTATTATCGCTGAAGTTATCCCTAACGAACCAGTAGCGAAGCATGATCATCATTAATAAGTGATTTTCGACTAAAATTCAAAAAACCCTACTTAAAAGTAGGGTTTTTTGAATTTTTTTTGTATTTAGGTAGGTTTATGGTTTTCTTTTATATGTCCATTGGCGATTATCGTTAGCTGTTTCAGGGAAACGATCTCCTGCCTTTAATCTAATTTGACCAGGATTTTTTACATTATCGCCAGTTTCACCTATTTCTACATAAATTCCATTGTTAGGTGCTTTTTGACCTGATCTAAAACGATGCTGTTGGCCCATCCGTATCCCCCCTCTCTTACTTGCTTAGTATCTCCAGACAGGCTATTTTCATGAGTTCATACATAGTTATTTACACAGTCACTTTTTTTGTATTTAATGGTAATTAGAAAAGCGCAAGCGGCTTGATCAGACCCGACAGGCATAGGATGCAAATGAATAGAAGACGTTCTTTGTCTTCAATTCATTTGTGGCTGTAGACCCAAGAGGGGCTAGGCGCTGGAGCTAGACACCAAAACTTACTAAGCAAAGTTAGTACAAAAAAACCTGACACTATTTTGTGCCAGGTCGTAAATTATTATGCAAGTAGTTCCTTCAGCAAAGCTTTTTGAACATGTAGACGATTTTCTGCTTGTTCAAATACTGCTGAGTGTTCTCCATCTATAATCGATGCTGTTACTTCCTCTTCACGGTGTGCTGGTAAGCAATGAAGGAAATGGTAATCTTCCTTCGCATGCTTGACTAACTGATCATTTACTTGGAAGTCTTTAAAAGCAACTAAACGTTTTTGTTGTTCACTTTCTTGCCCCATGCTAGCCCAAACATCTGTATAAATAATATCAGCATCTTTAACCGCTTCAATTGGGTCATGCGTAATCGTAATAGTTGCTCCAGTTTCTGCCGCTAGTTTTTGTGCTTCTTCTACAACAGATTGGTTTGGTTCATAGCCCTTAGGACAACCTAATGAAAAGTCCATTCCAACCTTTGCAGCAGCGATCATTAGTGAATGTGCTACATTGTTCCCATCACCTAAATAAGCTGTTTTTACGCCAACGAACTTTTCTTTTAAGCGATAAATTGTTTTTAAATCAGCAAGTGCTTGGCATGGGTGGAATAGATCGGTTAATCCGTTGATAACAGGAATACTTGCATGCTTAGCAAGTTCTTCTATTTTATCATGACCAAAGGTACGAATCATAATCCCATCAACATATCCAGACAATACCTTTGCTGTGTCAGATACAGGCTCACCTCTACCTAATTGGAGATCCTGACTACTCAAGAATAGTGCATGGCCTCCTAATTGAAGCATACCTGTTTCAAAGGAAACACGAGTTCTAGTTGACGATTTTTCAAAAATCATTGCTAATGTTTTGCCCTTTAATACGGGCTGAAGTGGGTTCTCCTCTAATTTAAATGCTTCGTCAATTAGGTTCAGAATTTCTTCCTTACTATAATCAAGGAGTGTTAAAAAGTCTCTTTTTTCTACTGTTTTTTTCTCTTTTAATTTTACATTACTCATTGCTTAACCACTTCCTTCTTTGTAAGCTGTTGTATTGATAGTACAGTATCGTCACTAGTTGCGATCGCTTGTAAACATGCGTAGTAAGTCGCAAGGTTTGTAAATAGAATCATCCCTTTTTCCAATGCTAATTGACGATCTAATTTCGCCTCATCACTGTCAATTAGTGAAACAAAGATTCCTTTATTTCCTTCAATCCAAGAAGAATACCCACTGGTGTTTACTTGAAGACCCGCTTGCTTTGTTGCTTCAATCGCTTCATCATTCTCTATATCAAAATAAACACTTGTTATATCTTGTAAGTCTTTATAAAAAATCTTACGATACACACTTTGAAGATTTTGTCCTACACACATACCTTCACCTGTTGCCTTCATCTCCGGCCCTAGTGTAATATCGACATCATGTAGAGCATGGCTAGAAAATACAGGGTATTTAACTGCAACCCAGTCGCTTATTTCAGCTGGCTTTATCGTAAGTTCACTTAATGCTTTTCCACATAATAAATAAGTGGCGTGCTTAATAATTGGAATACCCGTTACTTTACTTATAATCGGCGCTGTTCTGCTTGCACGTGGATTTACTTCAAGTATATAGATTTGATTTCCGTTTACTAAAAATTGAATATTCATTATCCCACGGTAATTAAGCTTTTTCACTAATGCATTCGCATATTCTGCTATTACCTGTTTATTGTTGTCAGTTAAGCTTTGAGATGGGAGAATCGCTAGACTATCCCCTGAGTGAACACCTGCTGGCTCTACATGTTCAATATGGGTTGGAATAAAAGCTTCCTTACCATCTGAAATGAGATCAATCTCCCCTTCAAGACCTTGAACGAATTGATCAATAAGTACAGGATATATCATATTTACACTTTCAGATAGTAATTGAGTTAATGTTTCTTCATTATGAACAACTACCATTCCTTTTCCACCAATTACATATGAAGGACGTAAAAGAACTGGATAACTTATTTCATTTGCGCCTTTTACTGCTTCATCTGCATTGTTTGCTGTTAACCCAACAGCATGTGGAATTGAAAGCTCATCTAATAATTGATAAAACTTATCGCGATCTTCTAACCAATCAAGAGTGTCAGTATCCGTTCCTAACAATGTCACACCGGCTGCTTCTAATTGTTCAGCGAGATTAATCGCTGTTTGACCACCGTACTGAACGATGACAGAATCAATTTTTTCTGACTCGACAATATTTAGGACATGCTCAAGAGTAATTGGTTCAAAATAAAGACGATCCGCTGTTTCAAAATCAGTACTAACTGTTTCTGGATTATTGTTAATCATGATTGCTTCATAGCCTAATTGCTTCAAGGCTTTAATTCCATGAACAGCACTATAATCAAATTCAATTCCTTGGCCGATACGAATTGGTCCAGAACCTATAATTAATATCTTTTTCTTATTTGATAATGTAGGCTGTTCATTTTCACCGAAATATGTTGAATAAAAATAATTTGTGCGTGCTTCAAACTCTGCTGCACATGTATCAACATATTTATAAGCAGCCTTTACCCCTACTTCCAGTCGAAGTTTTCTTACATCTGCCTCAGGTGCATGAAGTAACGATGCGATTGTCCTGTCTGAGAAACCCTTCTCCTTTACACTAGCAAGTAATTCACCATTTAGAGTTGAAATTGTTTGTTGTTTCAATTGTTGCTCAAGAGAAACAATCTGTTTAAAGCTTGAGAGAAAATACAGATCCATTTCTGTCAGTTGATGTATTTCTTCAATCGGCATTCCTCTTCTAATTAGCTCCATTACAGCAAAGAAACGACGGTCATCTGTTTTATTCATTAACTCGACAATTGCATTTGTTGATAATTCCGCGAGCTCTGGCAAATGCGTTCCGATATTGTCTAGTTCAAGTGAATCACAAGCCTTTTGGATGGCTGCTTCAAGATTCCGTTCAATTGCCATGACTTCACCAGTTGCCTTCATTTTCGTCCCTAGCTTGCGATCTGCTTTATTGAATTTATCAAATGGCCATCTTGGAAACTTTACAACTACATAATCAAGTGCTGGTTCAAAGCTGGCATACGTACTCATTGTTAATGGATTTTTTAATTCCTCTAATGTATAACCAACTGCAAGCTTTGCTGCGATTTTTGCAATTGGATAGCCTGTTGCCTTTGATGCTAGAGCAGATGATCTGCTAACCCGTGGATTTACTTCAATGACATAATATTGCTTGCTTTTTGGATCTAATGCTAATTGTATGTTACAACCACCGACAACCCCAAGCGCAGAAACGATCTTTACTGCAGCACTTCTAAGCATATGGTAATCCTGATCTGTCAGAGTTTGCGATGGAGCTACAACAATTGAGTCACCAGTATGAACTCCAACTGGATCAATGTTTTCCATATTACATACAGAAATACATGTACCATTTTGATCACGAATCATCTCATATTCAACTTCTTTAAAGCCTGCAATACTTTTTTCTATTAAACATTGGGTAATCGGACTAGCTTGTAATCCGCTTTTTACTAGCTTTTTAAATTCTTCCTCATCATTTGCAATTCCTCCACCTTTACCACCTAGTGTATAAGCAGGACGAATGATAATTGGGAAGCCAATTTTATTCGAAAATACAAAGGCTTCTTCTAGAGTTGTTACAATTGAGCTTTCAGGAATTGGTTCATTTAAATCGTACATTAATTGACGAAACTCGTTGCGATCTTCCCCTTTTCGGATCGATTCAATTGATGTACCAAGTAACTGAACACCATATTTTTCTAAAACTCCTGCTTCATGAAGTTCCATAGCTAGATTTAGTCCTGTTTGACCACCTAATGAAGCGAGTAGTCCATCAGGTCTTTCTTTTGCTATAATTTTTGTTACACTTTCTATCGTTAACGGTTCAAAGTACAGGACGTCTGAAAATTCTTCATCTGTCATAATTGTTGCTGGATTGTTGTTCACTAACACAACGGTGTAGCCCTCTTCCTTTAAGGCTAAACATCCTTGTGTTCCAGCATAATCAAATTCTGCTGCCTGACCAATTATGATAGGGCCAGAACCGATGACAACTATTTTTTTAATTGATTGGTTTTTAGACATAAAGAATATCTCCTTTTGTAGCAGCGACTAAATCTAAAAATTCATCAAAAATCCATTCACTATCTGAAGGTCCTGGATGTGCCTCTGGATGAAATTGTGCTGTTATAATTGGTAATGTTGAATGTGCTAGACCTTCTATTGAGTCATCATTAATATGATAAAACCGAGTTTTCAAATCCGTTGCTTTTAAACTATCCCCGATTACAACATAACTATGGTTTTGCGAAGTCATAAATACTTTATCTGTTTTCAAATCATAAACAGGCTGATTTGCCCCTCTATGCCCAAACAAAAGTTTTTTCGTTTTTGCACCAAAGGATAAGGCGATCAACTGATGTCCTAGGCAAATACCTAGTGTTGGATAGGTGGAAACAATTTCTTTTATTTGGGAAAAGTAGCTTGATAACTGCTCAGGATCCCCTGGACCATTTGATAGTAGAACACCATCGGGTTTTAACTCTGCAACTTTATCCATCATCTTCAATGGAACAGTTGTAACTTTGCATCCACGATTAACTAAAGCTGTTAAAATTGATTTCTTATAGCCAAAATCGATTAAAGCAATATGCTTCTCACCCTCGCCATAAGATTCCAGCTTAGATGAGGTAACTTCAAAAACTCCATCCTCATAAATTGCACATGGCTTAGCTTCCTGATTAAGAGTTGGTGAAATGGTTGCCGCCATAGAGCCATGGCTACGAATTTTTTTTACAACTGCACGTGTATCAATATGATGTATAATCGGAATGTTCCATTTTTGCAAATATTCCTTAAAGCTATATTGTGCTTCATAATGTGAATAGGCGGATGTACATTCATAGATCACCACTGCTTTTACTTGTGGCTGCTTACTCTCGTCATCTGTAATATTGATACCGTAATTCCCAATAAGAGGATACGTAAAAACCACAATTTGATTCTTATATGAAGGATCTGTTAACACTTCCTGGTACCCTGTCATTCCTGTAAAAAATACAATTTCTCCGTTGATGTCTTGTGTTGATCCATGTTCAAGTTCTCCTGTATATACCGAACCATCCTCTAAATGGAGATATCCTTTCATCTGTTCGCACCTCGTTTGCTAAAGTGATACTTCTAAAAGTAGGTCTATATTTCCTACTAACAACCCTTTAATTGGATAAATATTAAAAACTTAGTATTTTTATTCAACACTTTGTAAAAAAAATGCTCAAATTAATGAGCGACCGCAGATTGCTTTAATGTAGAGAATGTCTGATCAATGATTCCAAGTGCCTCGTCAATCTCTTCATATGAAACCGTTAATGGTGGAAGCATACGTATAACATTTGGACCCGCTGGTAAAACAAGTAGGTTATTGTCTCTTAACTGATCGACCATCATACTAACTTGTTCCTTACATTCTATACCAATCAACAAGCCTTTTCCACGTATTTCCTTCACAAGTGGATGATTTCCTATTATACTATTCAACTTATTAACTAAGTATATATTTTTTTCAGTAACTTCGTTTAAAAAATCATCCTGTAGAATCTTCGTCAATGTTGCTTTTGCAGCAGCCATTGCAATCGGGTTTCCCCCAAAGGTAGAACCATGGCTTCCTGCTTGAAAGGTTTCAATCAATGATGATGCACCAATCATCGCTCCAACTGGCATCCCACTTCCTAAGCCCTTTGCAGAGGTTATGATATCTGGGGTTATTCCATAATGTTGATAGCCAAAAGGTTTTCCTGTTCGGCCGATACCTGTTTGAACCTCATCGATTATTAACAAGGCGCCAACACGTTTACAGGTTTCAGCAACTTTATCAATAAATTCTTGCTCTGCCGGAACAACTCCACCTTCACCTTGAACTACTTCAAGCATGATTGCAGCTACATCTTCTTCTAGTTCCTCTAAAGCTTGCGTTTGATTATATGGTAGATAAGTGAACTTTTCGAGAAGAGGACCAAAGCCTTGTTGTATTTTTTCCTGCCCTGTTGCTGACATTGTTGCAAAAGTTCTACCATGAAATGATTGAAGAAATGTCACAATTTTCGTTTTCCCTGTGTGTTTTCTCGCTAATTTAATGGCTGCCTCATTCGCTTCCGCTCCACTGTTACAAAAGAACACTGCTTCTCCATCGCTATGCTCCACTAAAAGCTTAGCTACCTCCTCTTGGATTGGCTGATGAAAAAGATTAGATACATGCCAATATTTTTTAAGCTGATCTTGAACACCCTGCATTACATCATCATCTGCATGACCCAAATTGCATACAGCGATTCCTGATACAAAATCAAGGTACTTCTTATCATTTTCATCTGTTACCCATGATCCTTTTGCTTCTTTAACTGAAACATTCCATCTAGCATAAGTCGGAAATAAATAACTCATGATGACAAGACCTCCTGTTCTCTCACGATTTTTGTTCCTTTAAAACTGTCATTTTCGATAAATGCTTGTTGCCCACTTACAATCATCACTTCTTGACATATGTCTGAAAGTGTTGCCATCGCTGATTGAACTTTTGGAATCATTCCACCTGTAATTACTTCTTTTTCAATGTGTGACTGTATCTCAGAAGGTGTAATTTTTTCGATTACTTGTTTTTCTCCGTCCAATATCCCAGGGACATCTGTTACAAATAAAAACTTTTCTGCCCCTACTGCATGAGCGATTGCTGCAGCAGCTAAATCTGCATTAACATTAAGAGTTTCATATGTCACAGTACGTGCAAGTGGCGCAATCACAGGTATATACCCATTATCCATTAGTAATGAAACACTGGATGTATCTACTGATGTTACTTTGCCAACCAAGCCAAGATTTTCCTTATCTAAATAGCTCGCTTGTAAAAGTTGCCCATCACTACCTGATAACCCAATTGCTTTAAGTCCTTTTTGTTGCAAAAGATTTGTTAGATGCTTATTTATCTTCCCTGCTAAGACCATTTCAGCAATCTCTAACACAGCCTTTGTTGTTTTACGTTGCCCGTTAAAGAACTCTGTTTCAATATTTAAAGCTTTTAGCATGTTTGTTATATCTGGACCACCACCATGAACAATCATGACCTTCCAGTTATTTTCAATCAATACATTTAAACTTTGAAAAAATGATTCTGACAATTGGTGTACTGTACTTCCGCCACATTTTAAAACGACTGTTTTTGACATATCGATCTCCTTATGTTCTGTAACTTGCGTTTATTTTTACATAATCATAGGTTAAATCACAGCCCCACGCCTTACCAGCTGCATCTCCAACTCCTAGATTAACTGAAATTTTCACTTGATCGTTCTTTAAATATTCACTAGCAGCTTCCTCTGAAAACGCCTGTGGGCTATTATTAGTAAAAAGACAAATGTCTTCTAGATAAATATCAATCTTTTCGGGTTCTACTGAAGCTTCACTATATCCGACTGCACATATAATTCTTCCCCAGTTTGCATCAGCACCGTAAACAGCTGTTTTCACTAAGCTTGAACCAACAATTTTCTTTGCAACTACATTTGCTTCCTGCTTCGTTTTTGCACCTGTTACTTCGACTTCAATTAACTTTGTTGCCCCTTCACCATCTTTAGCGATTTGTTTCGCAAGCTCCTCACTAACCATTTGAAAGGCAGCCTTAAAGTCATTCCACTGTGGATGATTTTCATTTAATTGCTTGTTTCCAGCTTGACCATTTGCTAAGACAAGAACCATATCATTCGTTGATGTATCACCATCAACTGTAATTTGATTATATGTTTTATCAGTAATTTCTTTTAAGGCTGATTGTAATGATTTAGAATCAATATTTGCATCTGTTGTCACAAAACCAAGCATTGTTGCCATATTCGGATGAATCATTCCTGAACCTTTTGCAGCCCCACCGATTGTCACTTTTTCCCCATCAATCACTACTTCATAGCATGAGGTTTTCATCACTAAGTCGGTTGTAAGAATTGCTTGTTGGAATTCTACTGCAGCTTCCTTCGAAGCTTGTGGTTTTAGCTCCTCAATCCCTTGACGAATTTTATCCATTTTCAAGAATTCTCCGATAACACCAGTTGAAGCAACAGCTACAAAGTGTTTTTCTATATTAAATAGATCCGCACAGCGCTCTCTCATCTCGTAAGCATCTTTAAGACCTTGTTCACCTGTGCATGCATTTGCATTGGCACTGTTTACTATGATCGCTTGCAGACGCCCTTCTTTTGCAATACTTTCCTGAGTTACTTTCAATGGTGCTGCTTGGAAGTGACTTTGTGTATAGACAGCCGCACAGTTTGCAGGTACTTCACTATAAATAACACCTACATCATTTTTAGAATATCTTAAACCAGCGTGAACACCATCAGCTGAAAATCCTTTTGGTGTAACGATAGATCCATCTTCAATTTTTGTATAGCAAGTGGTTGCCTTTGTTTGTAACACTGCCTTTTCCTCCCCAGTGGTCATTATAGATGGCCCGTTTCGCGATAACATTGAAATATAATGGTGTTTCGCCGATTCCTTATTTTCCCATCTTTTATTTTTTGTTGTGTTAAACTTGATTGATTTCCGCTGCAGGCGTTTGCTTTCCGCGGACGGTCCGGAAGCCTCTTACGTGCTTAGCACCTCCGGGGTCACCCTATTATTCAAAAAAAGCCTTATGGATAAATAGGTGCATGATATAATCCTGTTGTTTCTTCAAAACCGTTCATTAGATTAAAGTTTTGAATCGCTTGACCTGCTGCACCCTTCATTAAATTATCAATTACTGATACGATCGTAACTCTTCCTGTTCGTTCATCTACTTTTAAACCAATATCACAAAAGTTTGATCCGTAAACTTCTTTTGTAGAAGGAAATTCATTTTGCTTTCGAATTCGTACAAATGGAGAATCCGCATAAAAATCCTTATATAAGTCTAGTAATTTTTCAGTTGAATACGTATCTGTTAAACTTGCATAAATTGTTGCCATGATTCCTCGTGTCATTGGCATTAAGTGTGTGTTAAAGGAAATACATGTAATCGCATCATTTAACGTATGAAGCGCTTGTTCGATTTCTGGTATATGTTGGTGCTCATGTACTTTATATATTTTTACATTTTCATTTACTTCTGAGAAATGAGTTGTCTGTGATGCATTACGCCCTGCACCAGACACACCCGTTTTTGCGTCAACAATAATTGATTGTTCGTTAACAAGTTTATTCTCTACGACCGGTGCTAGCCCTAATATGGTTGCAGTTGGAAAACATCCTGGATTTGCGAGTAATTTAGCCTTTGTTATGTCCGCTTTGTATATTTCGGGAAGACCATATACGGCTTTTTCGAGAACATTTTCATCTACACATGGGCGTTTATACCACTCTTCATATTCACTTTTATTTTTTAGCCTTAAGTCCCCAGACAAATCGATAATCTTTACATCTGAATCAATAAATTGAGGTGATAAAGTCCTGGATACACCAGGAGGAGTCGCAAGAAATAAAACCGTTACATTGCTTTTTATTTCTTCAACATCAATATTTTTCAAAATATGATCACTTATTTCAGTTAAATGTGGAAATGAGTTACTATATGGGACATCCATTTCTGAAGATGAATATAATATACATTCATCTACATGTGGATGATTAGATAATATTCGATATAATTCGACCCCACCATAACCAGTGGCTCCGACAATTCCGACCTTCACTAAATCACCTTCTCTTGTTAAATTCGATATCTTCTAAATTATTTCTCATTATAAATATGTATAAAAATAAAATCAAGTGTATAAATAATGTTTTTATAGATTTTTCAAAAAAATCCTTTAATTATAAGAAAATGAATATGGAACAAACAAAATACCATGTTATATATCTATACAGAAGATTGCATAAAAGAATTGTAAAAATGTATATGTTAAGTAGCTTTTTGTTGAGGATTTTAAGAATAGACTAGTAAAGTCATTGATTTTCTACTCTTAGAAGAAAAAAAATAGGTGTAATATGGGTATAAAAAAAATCATCAGCGGAGCATGTACCCACTGATGATTTTGTCTTTTATCGAATTCCTAATGCGATTTTGGCCATTCTGGACATTTTGTCCTTCGTCCACGGTGGACTCCAAACGATTTTAACCTCAACATTTTTCACTTCTGGAATATCATATAGAGCCGCTTTCACTTGATCAACGATTGTTCCTGCTAAAGGACACCCCATTGATGTTAATGTCATTGAAACCACTGTATTTCCTTGCTCATCCATTTGAACATCATATACTAAGCCAAGATTTACGATATCTACACCTAATTCTGGATCTTCAACCGTTTCAAGTGCACCGTAAATATTTTCTTTTAATAATTCATCCATAAATGTTATTCCTCCAACTTTTAAGATTCAACGTCTATTTCTACCTTGAGTATAGTAAAGTAAATAATTTATTTAAAGGATTCTGCTTGAAGTACATCTACAAGTAACGTTCAAACCATTCTGTCAAAGCCAATGCGCCTTCACGGGATACTTTATGGCCTGCTAATGGATCTACAATAAACTTTAGTCTTTCAGGTGTTTTTTCATACATTGGTATAATGTCCTTGTAAAATTGATACGTAGGAGCAAATGGCACCATATCATCACGTTCTCCATGCCAAAATAATAGTGGTCTATTTTGAAGTTTTTCTGTATGAAGACTTAAATCAAAAGGCTCTAAAAGAGAAAGCTGTTCATCAATCTCATCATTGGACAATGGAATTTTCACACCACTTTGCTGCAAAGCAGAAAGCTGACCTTTTAATAATGTTGTATAACAAGGGCTTCCCATTAGACTAACAGCTGCTTTAATCCAATCATACTGTGTTAATGCCCCTAATGTAGTGATGCCACCCATTGAGGTACCTGCTAGACCAATACGTCCTTGATCAATTAAATCATTTACTTCAAAATATTCTTTAATTGTATTCACTTCTGCAATCTCATTTATAACGATTTTCCAAAACCGAAAGCTTAATTCCTTTGTATTGTAATCCTTACTTCTTTCTCCATGATCGAGTGCCTCTGGCAGAACGACTCTTATCCCTTTTTCTGCAAGATAATAAGCATAATGTAAGTTATTTTCCTTTGCACTCGTAAAACCATGAACAAAAATTACAACAGGGGTTTTTTTATCCCTAAGTGAATGATTTACAATATGTAATAGCGGAATGTCTGCTATATTTATTTTTTCAACGATAACCAAACGAAACGGCCTCCCTAACTATTTTGCCACTAATTAATTGTAACATGTAGACATTAAACTTGGAAAAAAGATACACTAAGAACAAAAGCGCAAGCGCCTCGTTCAGCCCCGACAAGCATAAGACGATTTAGAATAGAAGGCGCTCTTTGCCTTCGATTCTAAATTGGCTTATGACCTCGAGGGGCTAGGCGCTGAAGCTGGATGTCAAAGCGCTTATCCACGGTATGCCAAAATCTAACAAGACGAAAAGGAGACTTTATGGAAACGAAACCTTTCTTAATTGCTTTAGACTTAGATGGAACTCTTTTAAAGGACGATAAAACCATTTCATCGTATTCAAAAGAGATAATTGAAAAAGCAAAAGCAGCCGGACATATCGTTTGTATTGCGACAGGAAGACCCTTTCGATCAAGCTCCATTTATTATGATGAATTACAACTTACTACACCGATTGTTAATTTTAATGGTGCATATGTTCATCATCCTAAAAATAATGAGTGGGGAACATATCATACAACACTTGAACTAAACGTAGTAAAGGAAATAATTGAGGTTGCTGAAAAACATAGCATACATAATATGTTAGCTGAAATCATTGATGACGTATATTTCCATTATCATGACGAAAAGCTTTTAGATGTATTTAGCATGGGGAATCCATCCATTAAAATTGGCGATTTACGAGAAAATCTGGGCGATGATGTAACAAGCATCCTCATACATGCAGCAGAAGAAGATGTTGAAAAAATAAGAACTTATTTATCGGATGTACATGCTGAAGTGGTTGATCACAGAAGATGGGCAGCACCTTGGCATGTTATTGAAATAATTAAAGCAGGGATGAATAAGGCAGTTGGTCTACAAAAAATCGCATCCTATTATGACATTCCCGTTGAACGGATAATTGCATTTGGAGACGAGGATAATGATCTAGAAATGCTTAAATATGCTGGCCATGGAGTTGCAATGGGCAATGCAATAGACCAACTCAAAGCTGTTGCTAATAAGGAAACACGGTCAAATGAAGAAGACGGTGTTGCTCTATATTTAAAAGATGTATTATCCCTTTAAATGGTGTTAAATCAGCAACAAATTGCCATTAATATATTCATTTATTTCGTACACAATAAGACAGACGTAAACAAACGTCACCATTAAAAAGGGGGGCTTTTTCAATGGGTAAACGTAACAAATCAAAACGTTTTGTTCAACAAGGCAAAGATACAGTTACTAAGCACGATGAGAGGTTCCCTTACCATACAACATTATCAGAATCAGAAGAACGTAAAGCAAATAATGCCGTAGATACCTCACTTGGAGGGATATAAATGGGAAATCAATTGTTTCAACAAGCTAGAGAATCTGTTGCTTACGCTAGTTCTGTTGCAGGTGGGGCTGTTCAAGGTGATAAGCATGAAGCGATTATGAAAGCAAAAAATGCACTGTCATCTGCATTTGTCAATTCAACAGATGCCGAACGTGCTCAACTTCGTGAGTTTCAGCAAACAATTGAGTCTATTTAAGAAAAGCAAAGCTTTATGAAAAGGAGCTGACTCTCATGAGTCAGCTCCCTTCTTCTGTAACGTGAATAGTCTTCTTTTTTATTAACCCTTCGGTATCTTGCGATAAAATAGATACTTCAACTTCATATTCACCAGGTTTTATACCTTCCCATATTTCTTCCCACTTTATGCTTTCAGCTGGCTTAATTAAGGTAGACTCTAGGGCTTGAGCAAACATCTTTCCTTCTGAGTAACGATATACCTCTTGATTATTTTGCTCAGTAACGATAATTTCATATTTTTGACTCGAAGAAAAATCAAGTTTTTTCGTTTCACTTGAATTGTTTATTAGTGTAATAATAAATTCCGCTTGATTACGTAAGACGTTCACGTCAACCATTAATTCGAGTTCATCAATCTCCACTTTTACCTCCCCCTCTTTTTCTTCAACAAGTGTATTTGCAGTATTCTCATTACCACCTGTACAACCAAATAAAAACATAATCATCATGCTAAACAGTATGATAGATCGTGCCATTCAAAACACCTCATTAATCTTTCCTGAAGAAGCCAAATATCCCTGTTGTTTGGATTATATTAGTAAATGCATTCGGATCTACTTCTTTGATTATTTTTTCTAAATCATACAATTCATACCGAGTAATAACAATAATCATCATATCCTTTGATTCATTCGTAAAAGCACCCTTAGCTGGAATCATCGTAATACCTCTTACTAGTTTCGAATGGATGGCTTTCTTTAAATCATCTGCCTTTTTTGTAACAACCATCGCAGTAAGCTTCACATGTCTAGTATGGATTACGTCAATTACCCTTGTTGTAGCATAAAGCGCAACTAAAGTATATAATGCCTTCTCCCAACCATACAAAAGACCTGCTGTAAAAATAATGACAGAATTCAACATGAAAATATAGGTTCCAACAGGCTTATCTTTCATTCTAGACAGCACCATTGCGATAATATCTAATCCCCCTGTAGAGGCACCATATTTCAATGTGATTCCAACACCAACAGCAAGTATTACCCCACCGAAAACCGCATTAAGTAAAATATCGTTTGATAGAGATTGTAGTGGAATTAATTCTAAAAATACAGTTGTTGCTGCTACACTTAAGAAGCTATATAACGTAAAGGTTTTCCCTACCTTTATCCATCCCAAAATTGCTACTGGAATATTTAGTAGTAATAATAAGATACCTGTGGAAATATAAAAAGGTGTATATTCCTCTAGTATGCTAGAAAGCAGTTGAGAAAGCCCTGTAAAACCACTTGAATATACGTTTGCAGGAATTAGAAATAAGTTCAAACCTATTGCATTTAATAATGCACCAACAAGCACAACAATAATTTTTACTACCTCACCTTTAATCATGAAAAGATAGACCTCCTTTACAATCTAAGTCCCTATATTCTTTGTTCTTCCCATTTTCATGTAAAATGAATACAAAGATTGTATTTTAATTTGGTCATGATAAACTAAAAATGAATTAGACTTATTAGCATGACTGCTTTTTGAAGGAATATAGATATCTTATACTTTCGTATTTAATTGGAAATTTTAAAAAATGAGCAAATACAAATGAGGTGTTTAAATGAATGTACATATCCTAGCAGATAGTGCTTGTGATTTACCCCTAGATTATTTTGAGGAACATTCTATTTCATTTCTTCCGCTTAGCGTAGATATTAAGGGTGAGCAACTACAAGATCAAATAGAAATAAAACCTAAACAGTTATATAATGCAATGCGCGAAGGTGCTGTTGTTAAAACATCACAACCTTCTCCTCTTTTAATAAAGGAATCATTTACAGACCTTGCAAATAAAGGAATACCAAGTCTTTATGTAGCTTTCTCGTCGGAGCTATCCGGAACGTATCAGACAGCGATGATGATTCGAAATGAGGTACTTGAAGAATTCCCCTCATTTGAATTAGCGATTATCGATACAAAGTGTGCCTCGCTTGGACATGGTCTTGCTGTTAGATATGCAGCCGATTTAGCTGAAAGTGGAAAAAGCCTAAGTGAAATTGAGACAGCTGTTAAAAACTATTGTTTAAAGATGGAGCATATCTTTACTGTAGATAATTTAGAATACTTAGCTCGTGGAGGCAGAATTAGCAAAGCATCTGCATTTGTTGGGGGACTTTTAAATATCAAGCCTTTACTTCATGTAGAGGACGGAAAACTTATTCCTCTTGAAAAGATACGCGGACGCAAAAAAGTTTTTCGACGCATTATTGAAATTATGAGTGAACGTGGTGTTAACTTACAAAACCAAACCATCGCCATCAGCCATGGAGATGATGAAGAAGCTGCTTATGAAATGAAAGCATTGATCGAGAAAGAATTTTCACCTAATGAAGTGTATATAAATTATGTTGGGGCAGTTGTTGGAGCTCATGCTGGTCCTGGTACTCTTGCGATATTCTTCTTAAATGACGAGTTGTAGTAACACATATTTAAAGCTCGGAAAGGGCATGATAAAGCTATATTCGTTTGAAAGGAGTTTTTTCATGCCACATACTAGTGATAACGATAAAAAGGCACAAGATAACAATGCTAAGCGCCATGAAAAAAACATGATGCGTGATAAAAATCGCAAGCAAGGTGAACGTCAATATTCTAAGAGAACAGATCATAAATGAACAAAAGGTCTTTTACTTAGGCATGCAACTCATGATAAGTGAAAGACCTTATTGTTCTATAGGTTGTTATTTTTCTGGTTTTACATATATCGTTAGACAATTCGTTTGTAGGTCCATTCTCCCATAATGATATACTTGATCACCAAGCGAAAAAACATTCTTATCTTTTAGATGTGCATATTGCTCTCTTGATAGCTTTAACTTATTATGAATTCCATCTTCAACTGCAAGCACTTTTATTTCCATCCCATACCAATCCTTTATACTAAACATTCTATAAAATCAGTATATTTTGTAGCTTATGAAAGCGTCAAGATTTTGGTTTGAAATGAAAATGAATATACTTATAAAAGTAAGAACCTGTATGACAGGATCTTACTTTTAAATTATCTATCTTATTACGAAATCAACCATCGTCATATTCATATCGCCAATAAAAAACGTCCTCCATTTCTAAATAGAAATGGAGGACGTTTTGTTATTTTTATTGATCCTGCTGTTCTTTAAAATATGTCCAGCCATCTTTTTGATAAACTCTACCATTTTTCATTAAATGCCCTAAAGCTCGTTTAAACGCACCTTTACTTAGTTCAAATCGTTCATATATATCATCTGGATCACTTTTATCATTGAAAGGCATAGCTCCGCCTCTTTCTTGCATATAACCATAAATTCGTTCTGCATCACCACTCAATGCCTCATGCTTACGAGGCAATAAACTGACGTTAAGAGTCCCATCTTCCTTCACGTCAATAACTCGTCCTGTTACTGTTTCACCTAAACGCGGCTCAACGGTTCGCTGTGAGGAATGGATAAAACCTTTATAGCCTTCTTCAGTTAATATGAATGAACCTGCTACAATCATTCTGTAGACAGTTCCTGATATTTCTTTATTAAACAACGAACGATCAGCATCTTTAAAGAGAGGTTCAACAATTTCCTCTGTCGCTAGGCGAACAAAAAAACGGCCATTTCCTGAAACCTTTAATGTACAATAAAGCTTGTCCCCTGGTTTAGGCCATACTTCTCTTAAAAACGGGAGGTGATCCATTGCAACAAGAGCATCCTTACTCAAGCCAATATCCACAAATGCCCCCATATCATCTACTACATCTACCACTTCGACCCAACCATATGATTGATCCGTAATCAGTGGTTTTTTCATTGTTGCATACAATCGTTCTTGAGCATCAATCACGAAAAAGACCTCAATTTTTTCTCCAACCTCGATTTCTCCTATCACTTCGCTTTTATGTAATAGTACACGCTCATCTCCATCTGTTAAGAAGTATCCATAATCAACCTTTTCATCTATCGTTAATATTGCAAATGTGCCTGGCATCATATCATTTATCGTTCCTTTCATCATTTAAGTGAAAATATTATTAGTTCTCACTTTCTCATCATTTATACGTCGTTTTCAGCAAACAATTATACTCAATAATCACCTGAGCGTTTAAAAAGTTGTGAACATTGTTTTATTTTACTATAATCTAACCATATTATATACGTAATGGAGGATTAATATGGCGAAAGATAGTTCATTTGATATTGTATCCAAAATTGAATTCCCTGAAGTGACAAATGCAATTAGTATAGCAATGAAAGAAATTGCTACTCGTTATGATTTCAAAGGGAGCAAAAGTAATATATCATTAGAAAAAGAAGAACTAGTTTTAGTCTCAGACGATGAGTATAAGCTAGACCAACTAAAAGATGTCCTATTATCAAAACTTGTTAAACGAAATGTACCAATTAAAAATATTTCGTATAAAAAAATTGAGAATGCCTCAGGTGGAACAGTTCGTCAAAGAGCAGAATTAGTTTCTGGGATTGATAAAGACAATGCCAAAAAAATAAATACGCTTATTAAAAACGCTGGCTTAAAGGTGAAAACTCAAATTCAAGATGATCAAATTCGTGTAACAGGAAAAAGCCGAGACGATTTACAACAAGTCATTGCTGCAATAAGAGAAGCTGACCTGCCAATTGACGTACAGTTTATTAATTATCGCTAAAAACAAAAGCGCTGGAGCTGGATGTCAAAGTTCCTACCCAAAGTAATCTTATATGATTTTCCCAGGCAGTTCATCAAACAAATCGTTGTCACATGAACTGCCTTTTTTACGTTTCAAAACTTGATTACCACCTTTTCCCACACTTAATATTATGAAAAATATCATTTAACTATTGATATTTTTCATAATATTAGATAAATTAGTTGTAACACTTTTCAATATATTAAAGTAAATACAATAATTTCATATCTTATCAAGAGAAGCTGAGGGACTGGCCCTATGAAGCTTCAGCAACCGGTCCATAACGAGTGAAGACCTGGATTTTAGTTGATTGTTCAAAGAAGAAAATAAACCTTAAGTTGTTTTCTATCCGCATCTACAAAGCTTGCAGGTGCGGATAGAAAACAAACAACAGTATGGTTTACAACCTTTCTAAACAATTTAATCTATCCTACTTATCCTCCGAGTGCCAAGGTGCTAATTCCAGCTAAGCATGTAAGATGCTTGAAAGATAAGGGGAAGCTTTGAATCATTCAGCCTTCTTCTTAAGAGGGCTTTTTTTATTATTATTTCGATTCATCTTTTCTCCTCACACTACTACATAGATCGGAGGCTTTTCTATGAGCTTTTTGGAAGACTTAAAAAGTAAGATTTTAATTGGGGACGGTGCAATGGGAACAATGCTTTATTCCCATGGTGTTGATCGTTGTTTTGAAGAATTAAACCTATCAAAACCTGATGATGTCAAGCGCGTTCATCAAGCATATATTCAAGCCGGTGCTAACCTAATTCAGACGAACACCTATGGGGCAAATGATATTAAACTCTCACGTTACGGCCTAGAGGATGAAATTAGACAAATTAACAAAACTGCTGTTGAAATTGCCAAACGAGCAGCTACTTCTTCGACGTATGTATTTGGAACTATTGGCGGAGTTCGTTCCTTCAAAAAAAGTGCCCATACACTTGAAGAAATTAAACGCAATTTTAGAGAGCAGTTGTTTATCTTACTAAATGAAGATGTAGACGGCCTATTACTTGAAACCTACTATGATTTAGAGGAAATGAAAACAGTACTCCAAATTGCAAAAAAGGAAACAAATAAACCAATCATTGCCAATGTATCCCTCCATGAAGCAGGTGTTTTACAAGATGGAACAGCATTAACAGATGCTTTTTCAACTCTCGAAGAGCTTGGTGCAAATGTAATTGGCTTAAACTGTCGTTTAGGTCCATACCATATGATTCAATCTCTTGAGGAGGTTCCGCTTCTTGAGTCAGCCTATCTATCTGTATTCCCGAACAGTAGCTTACCTGCTTTAAATGAAGGTCGTCTTGTTTATGAATCTGATGAAGGTTACTTTAAGGAGAGCGCTCTGAAATTTAGAGACCAAGGTGTTCGCCTAATTGGTGGCTGTTGTGGAACAACACCAAAACACATTCAAGCAATCGCTGAAGCTGTAGGGCATCTTGCTCCTGTTACAGATAAAAAGGTAAGAGTTCCGAAGCAAGTACAAGTAAATATCACATCTAGTAATACTGACACACTTCCTCCACTTCAGGAGATTGTAAAGGAAAAACGTTCAGTTATTGTTGAGCTTGACCCACCGAAGAAGCTTGGAATGAATAAATTCCTTGAAGGGGCACAAGCGCTTCATCATGCAGGTATCGATGCTTTGACTCTTGCAGATAACTCGCTTGCTTCTCCACGGGTAAGTAACCTAGCTGCCGGAATACTCGCAAAAGAAAAAACAGGTGGCAGAGCATTAATTCATATTACATGTCGTGATCGAAACTTAATTGGCTTACAGTCTCATTTAATGGGTTTACATTCATTAGGACTATCTGATGTACTAGCAATTACTGGTGACCCTTCAAAAATTGGTGATTTCCCTGGGGCAACTTCTGTTTATGATGTCTCTTCGTTTGATTTAATCAGTTTAATTAAACAATTCAATGAAGGTGTCTCTTACTCCGGTAAACCATTAGGTGAAAAAACCAACTTCTCAGTTGCGGCTGCCTTTAATCCAAATGTTCGTCACTTAGATAAGGCTGTTGTCAGACTTGAAAAGAAAATTGCCCATGGTGCAGATTATTTTATCTCACAACCTCTTTATTCAAGTCAGCAAATTGTCGATGTATATGAGGAAACCAGAAACTTAAAAGCACCTATTTACATCGGGATCATGCCATTGACATCAAGCCGTAACGCAGAATTTATTCATAATGAAATTCCTGGAATTAAACTTTCAGATTCGATTCGTGAAAAAATGGCAGCAGCTGGAACAGATAAGGAACAAGCCCGCCAAGAGGGCTTAGCCATTGCAAAGGATCTTATTGATACAGCATTTGATTTATTTAATGGAATTTATTTAATAACTCCATTTTTACAGTACGACCTTACAGTGGAGCTAACCAATTACATCCATGAGAAGGAAAAACAACTGGCTGAAAGGAAGATTACACATGTGTAGCATCAAAAATGAAATAAAAAAACGGATACTTGTACTTGACGGTGCAATGGGTACAATGATTCAAGCTGCTGATCTTACACCTGATGATTTTGGTGGTGAAGACTACGAAGGCTGTAATGAATATTTAACTTTAACAGCACCGAAAACAATTGAAATGATTCATGAAGCCTATCTTGAAGCAGGCTCAGATATCATTTCAACAAACACATTTGGAGCTACTAGTCTTGTTTTAGATGAATACGACCTAGGTTCTTTCGCCCTTGAACTTAATATTGAATCAGCTAAAATTGCAAAAAACGCAGCTGATAAATTTTCCACACCTGAAAAACCAAGATATGTTGCAGGAGCAATGGGTCCAACAACGAAAACGTTATCTGTAACTGGTGGGACAACATTTGATACTTTAGTCGATAACTATGAAGAACAAGCAAGAGGATTAATTATCGGTGGCGCTGACTTACTTCTCCTTGAAACTAGTCAGGATATGCTCAATGTAAAAGCTGGATTCTTAGGCATCCAAAAGGCATTTGAAACAACAGGTAAAGAGCTTCCACTTATGGTTTCAGGAACAATTGAACCAATGGGTACAACATTAGCAGGACAGGATATTGAGGCTTTTTATGTCTCATTAGAGCATATGAAACCAATTTCGGTTGGTCTTAACTGTGCAACAGGTCCTGAATTTATGACAGACCATATCCGTACATTATCCGGATTAGCGAATACAGCTGTAAGTTGTTATCCGAATGCTGGCTTACCTGATGAAGAAGGAAATTACCATGAATCACCTGAGTCACTTGCCAAAAAACTTGTTGGCTTCGCTGAACAAGGCTGGCTAAATTTTGTAGGCGGATGTTGTGGAACAACTCCTGAACATATTAAAGCCATCTCTGATGCTGTAGCAACGATCAACCCACGGAGCATCGAAGACGTTTCAAGTGGTCACACTGTTTCTGGAATCGATGCCCTTCTTTATGAAGATGGCATGCGTCCACTATTTGTCGGAGAAAGAACAAACGTTATCGGTTCTCGTAAATTCAAACGGTTGATTGCAGAACAAAAATTTGAAGAAGCCTCTGAAATTGCTAGAGCACAGGTGAAAAATGGTGCACATGTTATCGATATTTGCTTAGCAGACCCTGACAGAGATGAACTTGAAGATATGGAAGCATTCATTCAAGAGGTTGTTAAAAAGGTAAAGGCCCCTCTTGTTATTGACTCAACAGATGAAAATGTCATCGAAAGAGCATTAAAATATTCTCAAGGTAAAGCTATCATCAACTCAATAAACCTTGAGGACGGTGAAGAACGCTTTGATGCAATTGTTCCCCTTGTAAAAAAATATGGTGGAGCTTTAGTTGTAGGGACCATCGATGAAATTGGGATGGCATTAACAGCTGAAAAGAAGCTTGAGGTTGCGATTCGTTCACATGATTTACTTGTCAAAAAACATGGTCTTAAGGCGAGTGATTTAATCTTTGATCCACTTGTTTTCCCAGTTGGAACTGGTGATGAGCAATATATTGGATCTGCAAATGAAACAGTACGTGGTATTCAACTGATAAAGGAACACTTACCAGAATGCTTAACAATCCTTGGTGTAAGTAATGTATCCTTTGGCCTTCCTCCTGTTGGACGTGAAGTATTGAATGCAGTTTATTTATACCATTGCACACAAGCAGGACTTGATTATGCGATTGTAAATACCGAAAAATTAGAGCGTTTTGCCTCAATTCCAAAGGAAGAAATCAAGCAAGCAGAAGATCTATTATTCAAAACAACTGATGAAACACTTGCTGCGTTTACAGCATTTTATCGAGGAAAGAAAAAGGAAAACAAAAAGCCAGTAAAATCTCTTCCATTAGAGGAAAGACTAGCTCTTTATATCGTTGAAGGAACAAAGGAAGGTCTTCTTCCAGATTTAGAATTAGCTCTTAAAAAGTACCCTGATCCCCTTTCGATCATTAACGGACCCCTAATGGCTGGAATGGCCGAGGTTGGTGTCTTGTTTAATGACAATCAATTAATCGTTGCTGAAGTATTACAAAGTGCTGAAGTAATGAAAGCTTCGGTATCTTATTTAGAACAATTTATGGACAAGAAAGACGATAGTGGAAAAGGTAAAATTTTATTAGCAACTGTTAAAGGTGATGTTCACGATATCGGTAAAAACTTGGTGGACATTATTTTAAGTAATAATGGTTATAAGGTTATTGACCTGGGAATTAAAGTAACACCTCAAACACTTATTCAAGCAGTCAAAGATGAGAATCCCGATATTATTGGATTGTCAGGGCTCTTAGTAAAGTCTGCTCAGCAAATGGTCATTACTGCTCAGGACTTACATGAAGCTAATTGCAACGTACCAATTTTAGTAGGTGGGGCTGCCCTTTCAAGAAAATTCACGAGAATGAAAATCTCTCCACAATATACGGGTCCAGTTGTTTACGCAAAAGATGCAATGGACGGATTATCATTGGCAAATCAATTGCGGACTACTCCAGAGCTGTTTGCTGAAAAAGAAGCGGCAGTTACTGAAGAATCGAAACCAAAAAGTGCACAATCGAAAGCTGTTACTGAGCTATTAGAAAAGCGTGGCAACCTTAGTGAAGCACCAATCTTTACACCAGTTGATACAAAACGTCATCTGCTTAAAGATATTAACCTAACTCAAATTATTCCATATATAA
Source organism: Metabacillus sp. KUDC1714 (assembly GCF_014217835.1). Classification (NCBI taxonomy): domain Bacteria; kingdom Bacillati; phylum Bacillota; class Bacilli; order Caryophanales; family Bacillaceae; genus Metabacillus; species Metabacillus elymi. Next base: position 2,815,428 of record NZ_CP055263.1, on the reverse strand, counting down.
ATATGCAAATGCTAATCGGACACCATCTTGGACTAAAAGGAAAAATCAAGGAATTAGTGCAAAAGAAAGATCCAAAAGCATTAGAATTAGTTGAGTTAATTCAAGACCTATTAAAGGATGGCGCCAAAAAGAATTGGTTTAAGCCAGCTGTTGCTTATCAATTCTACCCATCTTATAGCGAAGGGAATAAATTGCATATTTTAGATCCAAATAACACAAATTCAATTTTGGAAACATTTGATTTTCCAAGACAAGAAAAACTACCATACCGTTGTATCTCAGACTATGTTCGCCCTAAGCAGGAAGATGGATTTGATTATGTAGCCATGTTTGCAGTTACAGCAGGTAGCCAAATTCGCGAGTTAGCACAAGGCTTTAAGGAACAAGGCGATTATTTAAAAAGCCATGCTGTTCAAGCTCTTGCTCTAGAGCTTGCAGAAGGACTAGCCGAACGAACACATCAGCTTGTTCGTGATCGTTGGGGCTTCCCTGATGCCCCTGACTTTACAATGGATCAGCGCTTTTCAGCTAAATACCAAGGTCAAAGGTATTCATTTGGCTATCCAGCCTGTCCTGACCTTGAAGATCAAGAAAAACTCTTTAAGCTATTGAGACCTGAAGATATTGGAATTCAGCTAACAGAAGGCTTTATGATGGAGCCTGAAGCATCTGTTACAGCAATCGTCGTAGCCCATCCGGAAGCAAGATATTTTAATGTAATGTAATACTTTTGAAGAAAAGCCCCGAAACTTTACGTTTCGGGGCTTATTCTAATGAATTTATAAAAACGAACGAGAGGTTTGCTGTTGAAAACAGTTGGCTCAAGCTTGATTCATTTTTGCCCAGAACTGGTTCATTCTTTTCTTTAAATGGTTCAATCTTTAGATTTTCTGGTTCAATTATTTGTTCTAGTGATTCAATCCAAGGTGCTCAGCTAAGCTATGGTTCATTTTTGCTCAGAACTGGTTCAATCCTCGCTTCAAATGGTTCAATCTTTAGATTTTCTGGTTCAAATATTTGTTCTAGTGATTTAATCCAAGGGGCTCAGCTAAGCTTTGGTGCATTTTTGCCCAAAACTGGTTCAATCCTCGCTTCAAATGGTTCAATCTTTAGATTTTGTAGTTCAATTATTTTAATCGGTAAACCCAAACCCATGTATTGACCTTGACCTACATCAAAAGTCTTAAGTCTAATTAATGAGCAAACTTCCGACAATCACATGAATTCATTTCTGAAAATAACAGTTATACTATTCCTTAGAAGTTAAGGACTCGTTCAATTGTGGATATTGTTTTGAACTCGAGCTAAACAATTGACATAAAGAGTTTAACTAACTAAAATCAAGGATGTTAAAAAGAAAGTGTAGCAACTTCTTTGATGAACAAAAAAATAACATGAAATTAAACAACCGGTTGCTATAGCAACCAATTGCCATCTTCTCTGTTTTCTCTAAGACAGAGTTCTTATTTTAAAATAGTTGCTATAACAACAAAAATTGGAGGAAACAATTATGTCAAACGTATTATTTATTAAAGCAAATTCACGTCCTGTATCACAGGCTGTTAGTGTTCAATTATATGAGGCTTTCTTACAAAGCTACAAGGAATCCCATCCAGAAGATTCAATCACAGAGCTTGATTTATTCAGTGAAAACTTACCTTATTATGGAGCAGATATGATCAATGGAATGTTTAAATTAGGTAAGGGTATCGAGTTATCTTCTGATGAACAAGTTGCTACAGTCACTGTCAAAAAATATCTAGACCAGTTTTTATCTGCAGATAAAATTGTATTAGCATTTCCACTTTGGAACTTTGCTGTCCCTGCTGTTTTGCATACGTATATGGATTATCTATGCCAAGCTGGAACAACGTTCAAATATACGCCAGAGGGACCTGTTGGTTTACTATCTGATAAAAAAGTCGCTCTTCTTAATGCAAGAGGTGGTGTTTATTCAGAAGGACCTGCTGCTTCAAAAGAAATGGCTGTTAACTATGTCACAACAATTTTAGATTTCTTTGGTGTTAACAATGTTACAAACATCATCATTGAAGGACATAATCAATTCCCTGAACAAGCTAGTGAAATTATTGAAAATGGAATAAGAGAAGCTGCAACAGCTGCAAATACTTTTTAATCAGTTCTTCCTCAGACCAAAAGGCTTACTTTTTGGTCTGATTCTATTTTCCTACAAATTGATATAAGGTATACTTGTAAGTAAATTTATTCATAACAAGTAACAATTTAGGAGATTAGATGTAATGAAGCTATTTTTAGATGATTATATAAGTATATTTATCCATCATTCAGATCTAATGTTTACAAATTATGTGAAAAAGAAATTAGCCCCCTTTAACATTGCACCAGAACAAAATTTAGTCATGATGTTACTTTGGGAACAAGATGGACTCAGCCAAAATGAAATTTCAATTAAGCTAAATAAAGATAAAACGAATATTGCTAGAATGTCGCAAGGTCTTGAACAAAAGGGGTTTGTGAAAAAGGTAATCTGTCCAAAAGATCGTCGCGCGCAAAGGTTATATCTAACAGAAAAAGGTAGGAATCTAAGTGAACATGTCCTGCCTATTGCAGAAGAATTTCACGAAATTCTTTGTGAAAATATATCTGAGGAAGAGCTTATTCAATTAAGAACGATTCTTTCTAAAATGAGGGAGAATTTGCAATAGTATTAGACCTTCATACTAAAAGAAATCTGAAGTTTAAGAGGCAGGTTTCTTTTTTCATTTGCACAAAGTATTCCCTCGTTATTACCATTACCTCATTTCTACTATGTGTTTACCCCCTCCCTTTTTCGGGAATATCAAAACCACTTCACTAGAACATACTTTTAGATGTTTTTTCACATACTACTATACGGCAGTTAATTCGAGGAGGTAATTATATTGAGTAACAATCAAAATCAACCGAAACAAACAATGCCGCCACAGCATCAAGATGTACAGCCAGGTCATGAGGATATGATGAATCCAACACCTAAATTTGATGATTCAACCTATACCGGTAGTGGGAAACTTAAAAACAAGGTAGCGATTATTACTGGCGGGGATAGTGGAATTGGACGAGCTGTTGCCGTATTTTTTGCTAAAGAAGGCGCAGATGTTGTTATTTCCTATTTAGATGAACAAAAAGATGCAGACGAAACAAAAAAGCATGTTGAAGAACAAGGACAAAAGTGCCTGCTTATTTCAGGTGATATTGGTGATGAAAAGGTATGCCAGCAAATCGTTTCAGAAACAATGAACACATTCGGAAGATTAGATATTTTAGTAAACAATGCCGCTGAACAGCATCCACAACAAGGCATTGAAGACATAACAAGTGAGCAGCTTGAAAGAACATTTCGTACAAACATCTTCTCTTTCTTTTATTTAACAAAAGCAGCACTTTCACATTTAAAGAAGGGTAGTGCGATTGTAAATACCTCATCTGTCACTGCTTACGCGGGTAATGAGCAGTTAATTGATTATTCAGCTACAAAAGGTGCTATCACAACCTTTACAAGATCTTTAGCCCTCTCTCTAGCAGGTAAAGGGATTCGTGTAAATGCTGTTGCACCTGGTCCAATTTGGACTCCATTAATCCCTTCTACTTTCCCGGCTGATCAAGTAGCTACATTTGGAGCAAACACTCCAATGAAACGACCTGGACAGCCTGAAGAATTAGCTCCAGCTTATGTTTTCTTAGCAAGTGATGATTCTTCTTACATGTCAGGCCAGATGATTCATGTGAACGGTGGAAAAATAGTTAACGGGTAATAATCTAAAGCGCTAGTTTGATCGAAATCAAGAGGGTCTGAACCATCCAACTGTTCTTTTAACTCACCAAAGAGATGGATGGTCTGACCCTTCTCTTGCAGAACTAAAAGAGCTGATTTATTATCAACTCTTTCCAGTTATGAAATATTCTTTTGTCCACGTTTCTTTGCAGCAATTAAAAATAAAACAAACAAAACTGGCACAACGATAAATACACTAATTAGCGGTAAATTCAGGCCCTGTTTTTCTTTCAATTCATAAACCTCAGCTAATTCGCGGTCGATAATAAACTCATATTCTCCATTTTGCTCTTCAAAGGAATCACCTGTCACTAAGCCTTGAAGCTCCTTATTTTCTGCAATTTCAGAAGCTGGAATTATAACATTTTGTGAAGAAGAAGTATTATTGATGACGACAATAACTGTCTCATCTTCAAATGTCCTTTTAAAAAGAATCATTCCGTCCTTTTCATACAAAACTTTATAATTACCGTTTGTTAAAGCTGGTAAACTCTTTCTAATTGTTGCTAGCTTAGCTATATAATCAATCAGTTCTTCATCCGATTGAAAGTTCATTAATGGTCGATTTTCTGGAGGGTCTCCCCCATCAATTGCAATTTCAGAACCATAATAAACAACAGGGGTGCCCGGAATTGTGTACATATAGGAAAATGCTATTTTTAATCTAATTCCAGGATGTTGTTGATTTTCAATTGATTTTCTTGTAAAACGAACTGTGTTATCACTATCTATAAATGTACTAAGCTTTTTTGATGATTGCTCTACTACTTTAGATACGTCTGTAAAAGGCTGATCAATATTTGCAAACATGTCTGAAGCTTCTTTAAAAAAGCGTTCATTTAAGAGGGAATGGAACCCTGCCTCTTTGTAAACAGATATTGTTTCTTCCCGATTATCTAGCAGTGAACCCAGTAAATAAAAGTTCTTGTTTACCTTTTCAATCTCACCATCAAATATCTGCCAGAATTCCGGTTCAATCGTATCAGCATGGTCAATATAATAGCCATCAATCTTTGTTTCTTCCACCCACCACTTCGCCGTATCAATTAAGTAGGCTCTAGTTTCCGGATTTTCAGTGGCTAAATCAGGTAAACCTTTATACCATCCCTTTAATCTGTTCTCTTCATTCTGCACGTCTGTTAATTCTACTTTGTCATGAAACCATTGCAGTTTTTTTTCGTCCTCTACCCACGGGTGATTAGGTCCAACATGATCTGCAACAAACTCTAGCATAATCTTCATATCTCTTTTATGTGTTTCATTAACTAAATGCTTCAAATCTTCTAAGCTTCCGAAATGCTCTTCTACTTTATTGTGATCCTCTATTAGATCTCCTGCATAGCCGCTTGCCTCATTTGCGAAAATTGATGATAGTGCAATTGTGGTAAAACCCATTTCTTGAAGGTAATCTAATTTCTTTATTATTCCTTCTAGATCACCTCCATGATAAGCATCGGGGTTATCTGGATCAAGATCATCCCCATCATTATGGGGGTTCCCATTATTAAAACGGTCGACTACAACATAATAAATTAATTCTTCCTGCAATGTTTTTTCTTCTTTTTCATCTGCACTTACTGGTAAGGAGTAAAAAAGAAGAAACGGAATAAGTAATAGTTTTAAAGCTTGCCTTCGCATATTCTTCCGTTCCTCCAATAATCGCGAATATTTTGTCTACAATGTTAAGAGTAGCGTTTTCACTCATAGCACGTCAAACTTAATTGGTTATTTTTTTAAATATGTGTCGATTCTATAATAGATCTTAAAATCTGTGAATGGATTGTGAAGGAGGAATTATGCTTAAAGAGGCCATTTACCATCGACCAAAAAATCAATTTGCCTATGCATGTAATGACGATATGATACATATCCAAATACAGACAAAACGTAATGACATAAATACTATTTTTCTTTACTATGGTGATCCTTTTGAATTTGAAGGAAATAAATGGAGACATTCCTTTATTGAAATGCAGAAAAGTGGCAGTGACAATTTATTTGATTATTGGGTTGTAGAAATCATTCCACCACAGCGGCGGCTGCGCTATGCATTTCATTTGAAAAGTAATGAACAAGAGAGTTTTTATACGGAAAGGGGATTTAGCAATACTGTTCACGATGACTTTTCGGCTTATTTCTGTTTTCCCTTTCATCATCCATCAGATCGTTTTACTGCCCCAAGCTGGGTTAAGGACACTGTTTGGTATCAAATTTTCCCTGATCGATTTGCAAATGGGAATTCTCAAAATGATCCAAGCGAAACTCTTCCTTGGAATAGTTCTGATCCAACAACTACTACGATCTTTGGTGGTGACTTAGAAGGTGTAATCCAACATCTCGATTATTTAGTTGATTTAGGAATTAGCGGGATTTACTTTACCCCGATTTTCAAAGCTCGTTCAAATCATAAATATGATTCGATCGATTATATGGAAATTGATCCTCAATTTGGTGATAAGCAAACCTTTAAGCGCTTAGTTTCTGAATGTCATAAGCATGGAATAAAGGTGATGCTCGATGCAGTATTTAATCACTGCGGTGAAGAGTTTCCCCCTTTTCAGGATGTATTAATTAATGGAGAAAGCTCTGCCTATAAGGATTGGTTTCATTTTTCTTCAAATCAACCGGAAGATGAACCACTTCAATATCATACATTTGCATTTGAAAAGTCAATGCCAAAGTTAAACACGCAGAACCCTGAAGTAAAAAAGTACTTGATTGAGGTAGGTCAATACTGGGTAAGCGAGTTTCAAATTGATGGCTGGAGACTGGATGTTGCAAACGAAATTGATCATCAATTTTGGCGAGAATTTAGACAGGCTGTGAAAAAGGTAAATAAAGATGTGTACCTTGTTGGAGAAGTATGGCATGATGCTATGCCATGGCTTCAGGGTGACCAATTTGATGCTGTAATGAATTATCCTTTAGCAAATCACCTGCTTCGCTTTTTTGCTTATGATGCGATCGGTGCTGAACAATTTAGTCTTGATCTTCAAGCCTATTTACACCAATATCAAAAAACTGTTCAGGAGGCGGCGTTTAATCTAGTTGGGAGCCATGATACACCTCGCCTTTTAAACCTTGCACGTATGAATAAACAAAAAGTAAAGCTACTAACCGCTTTTCAGCTTAGCTTTACTGGCTCACCCTCAATTTATTATGGTGATGAAGTTGGACTTACAGGTGAGCAGGATCCCGGATGTAGAAAGTGTATGGTGTGGGATAAAGAGGAGCAAGATCAAGAAATGCTAGAATTTTTTAAAAAGCTACTAAATTTGCGAAAAAGCTATCCAATTCTAGCAAACGAAGGAACTTTTAAAGTTTTGGAAGCTAGTAATGAACATAATTATTTATGTTATAGCAAAGAAAATGACAAACAGCTTTTCCTTGCTGTTATGAATAATCACCCTACTAAGCAAACTCTTCCATTACCACTTGATTTACACGATCAAACCATACTTGATTTATGGAAAATGGAAGAATTCTCAGCACATACTACCCATGTTTCAGTCACGCTGGAGCCATATGATTTTACGTTTTTACTAATAAATAAGTAGTCTTTACCCTCTTCGTTCTCGTCGATGGATCACTTTTCTGTACTCTAATGGGCTTAAGCCCTCTATTCTTTTAAAAAGTTTTGAAAAATAAGTGGAATCGATAATCCCTATCTCTTGAGAGATGCTGGCAACTTTGTCATCTGTTGTTGCCAACATTTTTTTCGCTTCATTCATTCGATACTGGTTTAAATACATATTTGGTGTGACACCAATAACTTTTTGCATACAGCGTGTAATATAATCTGGGTGAAAGTGAAGGTATTTTGCAATATCCTCCATTTTCACTTCTTCTTTAAAATGTTCCTGTATATATTTTACTGTTTCCTCAACAACTCGTTCAGCAGCAGTTGGGATTTTACATGCTTCTTTTTGCAGATGGAGAAGGAATTCTTGAAAATACAGTTGTTGTCTCAGCTGATAATCTGGTGTTTGATGATTCATACTCATTAAGTTTTCAAATATATTTTCTACGAACTTCACATTCTCAATCTCTCCAAAACAAGGCAGACAAAATCGATAGCTTGATGGGGTAACAAGATCGCCCTCCGATTCTTGAATATCAGCCCAATTCTCAATACCTTTTTCAACAAGATCATAATTTGAAGGCATTAAAAAATGAAGCCAATAGTATTCCGTTTTTGTTTGGCTGCCTTTATGACCAAAGTGTTCAAATCCTGGAACTAATATAATGTATTGCCCCGCGCCAACTGTATATGGAATATCATCCTCAGTCATATACAATTCTCCAGACTTAACATAGATCAAGTCAAATACCGTGAAAACCCGTCTAAAGTGTTTTGTTCCCTTCTCAAATACCGCATACCCTCCAGTAATTAAAGTAGGAAATGGTGGAACTTTAAATTCAATATAGGACATTTTTGATCTTCCTTATAGTCGTATTTCTCCAAAAATTATCGTTTTACTCCCTTTCTATTATACTGCAATCTCTGTAAACTAAGTAAGGATTAATAACGTATAAATTAAAGGAGTTGAGAAATATGTCATTAACAAGACAAGATCGTAAAATGACATTATTTGCTCTTACATGGCCTATTTTCATTGAAGTAATGCTCCATATGTTGATGGGGAATGCTGATACACTTATGCTGAGCCAATACTCTGATAACTCAGTGGCTGCTGTTGGTGTATCAAATCAAATTTTATTTCTGTTAATTGTCATGTTTGGATTTATTGCAACAGGAACAACTATCCTTGTTTCTCAATATTTAGGTGCAAATAATTACAAGGATGCAAAAGGGATATCATCTGTATCACTCTCTGCAAACCTTTTAATAAGTATCATAATTAGTGTAGTCATTGTAATTGCAAGTGAAGATATCCTTTTGCTTATGAATCTACCTAGGGAGCTCTTACCCGAAGCAACTGTCTATTTACAGCTTGTTGGTGGATTTTCGTTTATTCAAGCATTGATTATGACTGCTAGTGCTATTCTTAAGAGTTACGGCTATACAAAAGATACGATGTATCTTACCATCGGAATGAACCTAATAAATATTATTGGTAACTATTTGTTCATATTTGGTCCTTTTGGTTTCCCAGTACTCGGTGTTCAAGGAGTTGCGATTTCAACTGTAGTCTCCAGGATAATCGGTTTAATCGTGATCCTTTATATGTTAAAACAACGTGTTCACTTTACAATCAATCTTAAAGAACTTTTCAAGCTACCAACACATCATTTAAAAAACCTATTGCATATCGGGGTACCTACTGCAGGTGAACAACTTTCATATAACACTTCACAAATGGTGATTACGTTCTTTATCACAATGATTGGTACCGAAGCATTAACTACCAAAATCTATACGCAAAATTTAATGATGTTTATTTTGTTGTTTAGTATGGCTGTCAGTCAAGGAACACAAATTATGATTGGATATTTAATTGGTGCCAAGGAATATGATTCAGCTTATAAACGTTGTTTAAGAAGTTTATATTCGGGAATTGTTATCTCGACTCTTATGGCGATTATTTTCACCATTTTTTCCGACCCTCTTCTTGGAATTTTCACTTCCAATGAAAGAATTCTAGAAATTGGTGGGACACTCATCCTCCTAACCATACTACTCGAACCTGGAAGGGCGTTTAATATGGTGATCATCGGGTCATTGCGGGCTGCAGGAGATATTAGGTTCCCGACTTATATGGGAATCCTTTCAATGTGGGGCATTGCTGTACCAATTGCATATATTTTAGGGATTCACTATGATTTAGGCCTTGTTGGGGTCTGGATCGCTTATATTTGTGATGAATGGGTCCGAGGGATCATTATGCTTTATCGTTGGAAATCTCGTGCATGGATGACAAAAAGCTTCTCTCATCGCCCTGCTGTATCCTAAGAAAGGCGGAAGCGCCTTGCTCAGCCTCGGGCAATAAGACGCAAGTGAATAGAAGACGTTCTTTGTCTTCAATTCACTTGTGGCTTAGACCCAAGAGGGGCTAGGCGCTGGAGCTAGACACCGACACTTAGTTCAAATATTTATACTTTATTCTTTAAATTAAAAGGGACTGCTTATTAGCAGTCCCTTCATCTATTTATCTTTCATCAATATTTATCGAATAGTTTTCAAACCATACATGAATCTGAGCTAAGTGTGCCAATAGCTGCGGTCCAGACATTAATTGACCAAACCAAGGTACCTGAAACGCTCTACCCTCTGATTCAATAATGTTAGTTAATGCTTGTTTATTTAAGAGCACATGTAAGATCGAGTCTTTATTGTTGACTAATGATTGAAGCCAATTTTTCACCAATCTTGTATACTCTGGATTATGTGTTTTCGGATATGGGCTTTTCTTACGATACAGCACTTCATCCGGAAGTAACCCTTCTAACGCTTTACGTAAAATACCCTTTTCACGGTCTCCGTGCATTTTCACATTCCATGGGATATTCCAAACGTATTCCACGAGACGATGGTCAGCAAATGGTACACGAACCTCCAAGCTTGCGCCCATACTCATACGATCTTTACGATCTAACAAGTTAGCCATGAACCAATGGATGTTTAAATAAAAGAGTTGTCGTCTTTGCGCCTCTATTTCTGACTCACCTTCAAGTAGTGGTGTTTCATTGACTGTTTCCTGATATCGTGCTTGCACATACTCGTTTAACTTTAATTTATCCTGCCATTCTGGCTTTAACAACTTTATTCTTTCATCAGTTGAACGCATCCATGGAAAAGCTGTTCTTGCTAGATCATCTGGTCGATGGAACCATGGATATCCTCCAAAGATTTCATCAGCACATTCTCCTGATAAGCCAACAACAAAGTCCTTTTTAATTTCTCTGCAAAACCAAAGTAAGGAAGAATCAACATCAGCCATACCTGGTAAATCACGAACAGTTGTCGCCTCTATTAAGTGATCCACTAGTTCTTGTTGGGTAATAATGCTTCGATGGTGAACAGTATTGAATGTTTCACTCATTTTGTCAATCCAAGGAGCATCTGAATTTGGTTGAAACTCATTCGCTTTGAAAAACTTTTCGTTATCCTCATAATCAATCGAATAAGTATGAAGACTTCCTTTTCCTTCTTTTTTATAATGTTCTGCTGCAACTGCTGTTATCGCACTTGAATCTAACCCACCAGATAAAAATGTACATAATGGCACATCAGATACGAGCTGTCTTTGTACGGCATCTGTAAATAAATAACGAACTCTTTCGGCTGTTTCCTCTATTGTATCTTCATGCTGCTTACTTTCAACATTCCAATAGCGCCACTTTTTTAGTCCATCCTTGGTATAAATAAGAGCATGTGCCGGACGTAGTTCGTCAATCCCTTTAAAAACACCAACACCAGGTGTTCTTGAAGGACCAACACCGAAAATTTCAGATAAACCAGTTTTATCCAACACAGCCGAAACAGATGGATGGGCTAATATTGCTTTTAATTCGGAACCAAAAATAAGTGAGCCATTTTCTTCTTTGTAAAATAAAGGCTTCACTCCTAAACGGTCCCTTCCTATGAATAACTTCTGCTTAGTGGAATCCCAAACAGCAAATGCAAAAATCCCATTAAGATGATGCACACACTCTTCTTCCCACTCAATGTAGGATTGCAACAGTACTTCTGTATCTGAATGACCTTTAAACGTGTACCCCTTTGCTAAAAGGACCTTTCTTATATCCTCTGTGTTATAAAGCTCACCATTATAACAAATTGTATAGGAATTCCCCTCTTTCGTGCGAGTCATCGGTTGGATTCCACATTCCGGATCCACTACAATTAAACGTTTATGACCGAATAACACGCGATTTTCTCCCCATATGTTCGTATCATCTGGGCCCCTTTTTGCTAACGTTTCTGTCATTTTTATCACTGTATCTTGTGCAGTGCCTATATTCTCCTTAAAATTAATCCACCCTGTAATCCCACACATTGAAGCATCATCTCCCTAGTGTAATTTTCTTAAGCTTTATACATCACGTCCTATTACCTATCGCAGATTTTATTGTATGCCCAACAAAATAAATTGTTGATTTGTCCTAAGAAAATTTGATCATGCATAAACATTGCTAATTTTGTCTAAAACGAAGAATAAACCACTAAAAAACTCTTGTTACATGTTTCACAATCACTGGAGGGTAAAATGAATGTGTCCTTATAAACGAACAGATCTGTTATTAAATCAAAAACGTTCGTACTTAATTGGTTTGATTGAAGTAACGAACGAACAATATGTTATATATGATGATATGAATGATGAACTTCATTTATTAGAAGAGATTCGAGATTATGATTTTGAAATTCTTAGTCCACTTGGGTGGAAACCTGGAAAATGGATGGGATTGGGTAAGGTGAAAACAGAGCTTGGTTTATTTTCACTAAATTCAGGGGAAACCATACGGATTAGAAAAAGACTTCCTGTTGCACTAGATGAAATGTTAAAGGAATTACGTGACGAGACATTTAACCAGTTTATCAAACATCTTAACTCCTTATCATTTTCACCATATGATTGTGTTTATTCCTACAATCAACATCTATTTTTTGAAAACAAGGTTCATAAAAAAGGCGTATCCTTCTTTCAATTTGATAATGAAGATTGTATTTGTGCAGTTCAACATCACTTTGAGCGGGGAGTTCACTCCTCAGATCGAATAGAATTTACTACTAGTTTAGATGATAGAAGCCTTATTATGTCTAAATATTAACTGAGGACATCATTATTAACTTGAGGTATGAAGCTTGAAACCAGTGATGGGTTTTCAAGCTTTCTTTATTTTAAATTATTTTTTATAAACGCTTCAGTTACATTCACATCCATAGGTTTACAAAAGTAATACCCTTGTCCAATATGACATTTTTTTTCTTTAAGAATCATTAATTGCTCCTTACATTCTATTCCTTCTGCTACTAATTGTAAGTTCAAATTATTGCCCATATCAATAATTGGCTGGACAATGTTTTTCTCATTTGAGTAAAGATCATCTACAAATGATTTATCAATCTTCAAATAATCAATTGGAAGGTCCTTCAGCACACTTAAAGAAGAATATCCCGTTCCAAAATCATCAATCGAAATCTTAACGCCAATTTCTTTTAATTTTTTTAACAAAAATAAAGACTCATCAATGTTCATAAACACACTTTCTGTTATCTCTAAATTTAAATACTTAGGATCCAGTTTATTATTAGTTAAAATTTTTTCTAAATGATTTATAAAATCCTTATGACGAAATTGAATAGGAGAAATATTTACACCCATGGTTATATTTGAAAGTCCCTTTTCGTGCCATAATGTTAACTGACGACATGCTGTATCCAACACCCAATATCCAATTTGAACAATAAGTCCATTTTCCTCTGCTACCGGAATAAATAATACTGGAGAAAGTAAACCTTTTTTAGGGTGATTCCATCTGATCAAGCTTTCAACACCAATGACAGAACCCGTTTCGAGATGAAGCTGAGGTTGATAATATAGAATGAATTCATTTTTCTCCAGTGCCTTTCTAAGCCCATTTTCTAAAGTAAAATGATTATTTAGATCATCACGTAATAGTTGAGTAAATACTTTATATTTATTTTTTCCAGTCTTCTTAGCATAGTACATCGCTGTGTCTGCATTTTCAATCAGAGTGTCTACATCATCACCATCATCCGGATAACAAGTAATGCCAATACTAGGCGTTGTGTAAACCTCGTTCTGATCTATATGTATCGGCTGTTTAAACATCTCAATAATCTGCTGAGCAAATAAATGTGACTGCTCTTTTTTCATATAAGGTATAACAATGACAAACTCATCACCACCAAAACGGGCTACAAGTGCATCCTGATCAACAGAAGCCGACAATCTATTTGCAACTTCCTTTAGCATCTTATCACCGCTACTATGTCCCATTGCATCATTTACAATCTTAAACCGATCCATATCAATAAACATCACAATAAACGGGTAACCCTCTTCCATTTGATTCCCGATTATTTTTTCCATATAAGCATAAAGCTTATTTCGATTTGGCAAACCAGTTAATTCATCGTAAAAAGCTAGATAATTTATTTTCCCAATCGCTTTTTCTCTTTCCGTTACATCTCTGACTAATATATGGTTTGCAGTTTTTCCTTGATAGGTTGTTGCAAAACCCAAGGATTCACAAATAACCTCTTCTCCATTCAGACATTTATACGTGATAATAATAGGCCTTGATTTTCCAAGTGTTTTTGTTTCTTCTATTCTTGCAGTAGCTTTCTCTTTCTCATGAGTTGGAATAAAATCAAATACAGACTTACCTATAATTTGTTTTCTATTATATGCTTTAAGTAGATTTACACCTGCTTGATTAATATAAACAATTTCCCCATCGATATGGATAAGATTTGTTTCAAGAGAATTTTCAATAAGTTGTTGATAAAGTTCTTTTTTTTCGGCAACAATTTCAAAATTTCTTTGAATTAATTTATACAGTAAAAGAGCGTTAATGAATACAAATATCCAACCCTTTAGGATATTTACCCAAGTCATGGTTATATAGCTATTAATTAGAAGGTCAGAAGCAAGTACCCAAACAATACTAATGAATAGATAAATCAATGAAATTCTAATACCTACTCTTTTGCTTGTAGTAATGTCTCTCAATATCAAATGGATCCCCACTCTTTCCTTACACATAGTTCTACTAATCATTATTTAAAACTAGTTTCACCGATCTTAGTATAAATATGTTATATTCTGCTCCAAAAGTTAGAAAACGAATACCTTCCGTTTTTTACTAACGGAAATCAACAACAGAGTAAACAAAAAAGCACTCGCTCTAATAAAGAGCAAGCACTTCATTTTAACCTAGCGAAATAGCCAGAAACCCATAGGGAGGCGAAGTCCTAATAAGATTGTTAAAATAAGGACAACAAAGAATATGATCCAAAACACTTTTGTTGGTTGGCCTTTTTTCAACTTTCCTAAAACCATTTCCATCATACCAATTGTCAAAATACCTAAAATAATCTTACCAATATACTCTCCGCTAAATTTATAAATATCTGAAGCAATGATAATACCTGTTACAATAATTAAAACATAGAATAATCGTAATACCATGTGAACAATTTTAAATGGCTTCTCTTTTCCTGATTTAAATAGTGAGTTAGCTACGAAGAAAAGGATGATCGCTACTACCCATGTCGTAATATGTGCATGTGTCATAATTTTTTCCTCCTTAATAGGTTCAAACAACCCTATTTTAGCATGATTCACCCAAAATATTAATGCATTGCATCAAAGAATCATTTTCATGTGTCTAATTTTTGAAAACTTTTCATAGATTTAGGCTGACTCGCCAAACTTTGTTGCTATTAACCAAGAAGTGCCGTATGGTTGATTTCCACTCCAGTTGCTCGCTTTCCGCGGGGCGGGCGGTGAGCCTCCTCAGCGTAAACGCCTGCGGGGTCTCACCTGTCCCGCTGCTTCCGCAGGAGTCTCGCAATCCGTTCCAATCAACTTAAAATAGTTTTTGTTTTTTAAAGCAACAATCTCTTAAATTAATGGGTAATCGCACCACTCATAAACATCCAAAAGTTAAGTACAAAGTGAAAGATAATTACTGGTAGTAGTCCGTTAGAACGCAAGGTTAGACCAGCCATATAAATGCTTCCTATTGCAAAGCCAATACATCCTATCAAAGGTATCCCTAATGCATAATGATAGAAGCCAAATCCAACACTTGTAACAATTAAAGCAGAAACAGTTCCCATCGTGTCAACAAAACGGCTTAATATAAAGCCCCGCCACACGATTTCTTCTAAAGGTGCATTAATACAAGCAAATAACAAACTATACATAACAAGCTGGATGGTAAGAGTAGAGTCTGGTTTTATTGCAAACATGGTCACAATAAACATCACACTTGTAATGAGAGAAAAAATTGTGATAAACAGCCAAATTGGGGGATGATCAAATCCTTTCCATATCCAAGGAAAGGCTATACGTTCTCTAAAATTACCTATACGCCAATAATGCATTGGCTTTTTATGTTCAAAAGAAGCTGCTAGGAAAAGAAAGACTATATACGAGCATACTAATACTCTTCCTAAGATCACTGCGATTTCTAAAGGGAAATCTTGTTCAAGCATCCAAACCATTAAAGGCTGCTCAAGTAATTTAAAAACAGCGAATCCTCCTATAAATGCACAACATGTTAAAGCAGTCGTCTTATAGTTCGGAAAGATGAAAATACTACCAATCAAACTACATGCTAAAATCATCATATATAAATAGGAAGGATACATTTGCACAGATAACACACTACCTGCAAATAAAAGACAAATACTTAAATCGCGAAAAAATAACTTTCCTTTCAGCTCTGCGATCCTTAGCAGGAGGGAATGGCGCATAGAAATTAACTACTCCTCTCAGATGTAAGTTCCGTATGAAAAGCGCAAGCGCCTTGATCAGCCTCGGGCAATAAGACGCAAAAGAATCGAAGACGTTCTTTGTCTTCAATTCTTTTGTGGCTTAGACCCAAAAGGGGCTAGGCGCTGGAGCTAGCCACAGAAACTAAGTACAAAATTTTATACTTTCTTAACTCTGAAAAAAAATCTGCCAAGAAAAGTGACAGATTCCTCCTAAAACAAGATTACTTTTAAAATAGTACTTCCGAAGTTTTCTCCGTAAGGGATAACAATTTAAACCGATCTGGCTTTCTAGCGGAAGTTAGCGGAATCTCTGATAGAAAATGCCAGAAAACGGGCCTCTTAAACGATGGGAGTTGTTCTTCACACATTCTCTTAATCTCTTTCATCACTTTATGCTTATTTAATCGTTTATCAATCACAACATATGCGATAGGTTGTTGTCCAAATGTGTCATTCTTCTTACCTAGCACCACCACTTCTTTAACACCTGAATATCGGATTAAGAAATCTTCCACTTCTGCAGAATAAAATGAAAATCCACCATGATTTATTTCATCTTGTTTTCTACCTGATAGAAATAGATAACCATCATCATCGAGATACCCATAATCACCGGTACGAACCAAATTTCCATAAAACGTTTTTTTATTTAAGGCAGGATTATTCAAATATTCATCCATCGTATATCGCGAACAAATACTTATCTCTCCAATCTCACCTTTAGGCACTTCTTCCCCATTTTCGTCCACAACACGACAATCTACAAAAAAGGAGGGAATTCCGACAGAACCATGTTTATCAAGCCACTCTGTTTCATCAATAGAAGAAATCCCGCCCACTTCACTCGTCCCATAAAAATCTATGAAGCTAGTATCTGGCATCTGTTCCATTAACCGCTTTTTAAGCAAGTAGCTAGTAGGGTTACCAGTAGTCATGACTACCTCCAAACTTCCTGGCATCTCCTCATTACTCTCTTCCAACCAATCTACTAAGCTAGTGAGATCACTGGGACCAGAGATGATTTGATGAATGTTATATTTATGAGTTAATATCCATATATATTCTTGTGACTTACTAGTTGTCAATACCAGTGTTTTCCCCTCTTGTATAATTGAAATCGCCAATGTTAAATGTGAACGAAAAAACAGCGGCCGAATAATCAAATTGTACTCAGTAGTATCGCGATAATACTCAGCTGGAATTTGCAAGGTAAATGCTTCTGGACTTACAACAATCCCCTTTGGCTTTCCAGTTGTACCAGAAGTAAAAAAAAGGAGAGGAGAGGTAAACTCTTCCTTAGGAACTTCACACTTCGAATATTTGTTGAGATCTGTTTCATAAACATCTTCAATAAAAATAAGTGAATTCCTTCTCCCTTGAAAACTTTCTTTCACTAAACTAGTAAAAGAATTTTCCGTAATCATATAAGCATTCTGATTAAGTTCCATTAAATACTCAATTTCAGATTGTTGATAATGAACGTTTACTGGAATAATTTTAGCATTAATCGTCTCTAAAGCTAAGAACACCTCTAAATAACCAACCTGGTTATTCATAAAAATCATGACAGAATGACCAGAATCTACACCTTTTTCTGTTAGAAAACGGCTCCATTGATTCACTCTTTCAAATAATTCCTTATATGTTAGCTCTGTCTTATCATCGATCACTGCAGGTCGATTTGGATGAGAACGTGCAAAATTTTTTAAAACAGTTGTCAAACGATCCATCTAGTCCCTCCAATTAAAGAACTTCTAGCATCTCTAGATGTTTTTTAGCTAGCTTATGCTCAGGGTTTAGATGTAATGATGAATGTAATGCCTTTCTGCCTTCTTCTACATCCTTTAATTTGATATAAGCTTGTGCTAAAGAAAAATACAGCTCATCATCCTCAAGTCCCTTTTGTAAGCAGTACTGAAACTCTGCTATCGCTTTTTTTACGTTACCACCAAATGCCTCTGGTGTATTTAACAATCTCATTCCATTTACTTTTCGCGCCAATAATAAGTCTGGCGCAATTTCCAATGCCCTGAGCGTTTCTCTTTCAAAGATAGGTAATAATCTCATTTTATTAAGTACGCTTGAGTTTTCAATCAATCTGCCCAATGCGATCGCAAACCATGCATGTGCTTCAGGAGAAACTGGCTCCTGTTTTACTGCATCTTCCATCATGTTTTTTGCTTGTTTAAATTTTCCCTGATCTAGAAGTAGTTTACACTCACTAATAACCTTATCAACGTTATCACTAGAAGTTTCCCTAATTCCTTCGGACATTTGCTGATCATTTTCATACATTACTTCAATTTCAAAACCTGCTGGTATCTGATCGCTTCCTTTTAATTGCTCACTTTCATCCAATTGATCTGCAGCATACATTAACGTCTTTTCTGCTAATAACCGAGTAGTATCGATACAAGGCAATACCGAGTTATGATCATTTATTATGATCGGTAATTCGGTACAAGCTAAAATAACAAGTTGACTCCCTCTATCTTTTAATCCTTCGATCATGAGTTGGGCTTCCTTTACAGTATCTGAATCTACATGATCAAAAAGTAATTCTTCTGCTATTATCGCATCTAATCTTTCCTTCTCCTCTTGAGAAGGCTCAACTAGTTGGATTCCTGCATTTTTTAACTTATCTCGATAAAGGGAAAATTGCATCGTTGGGAACGTCCCTAACACCGATACTTTACTTACCTTTCTTTTAAGACACTCATTAATTGTTAGATCAATGATACTAAGTAAAGGCAGTGGGGAAACAGCTTGCACATCTTCGAAAACGTAATGGGCTGTATTTGCTGGAATAATCGCAAATTCTGCACCAGATCGTTTTACATTCTCAATTGATTCTAAAATTAAACTCGTAATCTTGTTAAAGTCAGCTACATCAAATTCATTTTGAGGGTGAGCATGAATGGAAATTTCCGGGCAGTGCTTGAACCGTTTTATCCCTTCGATTACAATTTCCTTGTAACATAATGCTGCACCAACAGCTGTTACCCCAACAATTCCAACATGTTTATAGGCTTTCATACTAATCCACCGACCTTTTCAGCTCTGATCTCATCTACTGGTGATTTTAGAAAACGATTTTTTTGCAATCGATAATGAATTAAATTTGGATTAAAGTACTCCACTAGTTTTATCCCTGGTTTTTCATTAGATTGGAAGTGTAATTTATACTCCTTAAAAGGAATCATTCCACCATTAAGTTCCTCAGCAAAGATTAATTTTTTCGGATTTCCTGACAGGTCTGAAATTTCAGTTGGTAGACACCAGCCATTTTTCGTGATAATCCGATTTGACAGCACTTCATCATTTTTTAATATCTTGCCAATCACTTCTTCTTTTTCTAAAATCCGCTGATAAAATTCACTTGGAACATGTTCTGGATAAAGCATCATAAAGTTGTGAGAAACAAATAAATTTTGATTGACGGTGTAAAGAAATGATTCTCTATAAATTGTATTATCATGTTTTTCTTGATTAATAACCTCAACATACACCCTTTCACCACACAGTGTTTCTAGCATATCGGTTGTACGTCCATCCGAAACCAACAATAATTCAAATAGCACTTTACTAAGCTCTTCCATTTGTTCACCTCTATTCACTTAACATAGTTCATTTTCCATAAAGAAATAAGCAGGAAGCATATGCCAAAGCCAAGTAACACAATTGAGTTAACAAGAACGTGTTCGAATCCAAGTCCTCTTACTAAAATATCCTGATATCCTGTTAGAGCCCATGCATGTGGTGTAATTAATGCGATATTTTGCATGATATCTGGCATGATGAATAAAGGGACCATCGTTCCACCTAATGCAGCCAATGTTAAGGCGAGCAAAACAGACCATCCTGATATTTGCGAATCTGTCTTAAAAACGGCAGCAATTAACATACCTAAGCAAGAGCTTGCCCATACAAGCGAAAGTGTCACAACGATTAAACCAGTAAAGGATGAACCAAGTGACATATCAAAGACAAAATGTCCGAAAGCAAAGAGAACGACTACTTGAACAATACCGATTAAATAATTTGGAATCATTTTCCCCATAAATAATTGCCAACGATCAACTGGTGCCGCTAAAATTCTTCTAAACGTACCGTCATTTCTTTCATTTAAAAATGAGCGACCCGCATACATAATAATGAAAAACGCATACATGACCGTATAACCCGGTACATTTTGCTGAAAGGCATCGGGTCGTTCGATTACCTCACCCTCTGTAGCGGAGTAGGTTCCTATAGTAATACTTGGGTTACTAAGAGATTCGCTCGCAGTATTTACTAAATCTTCCTTCATTCCAGTAAGGTCTGGCGCCGTTTCTTCTTGTGAGTCTACCTCCACTGAAGCTGGTACAGCTGCATTGTTTGTCAATTGATTTAATTGAGTTGTCAATGCTTCAATTTGATCCTGATACGCAAGTTCTACTTGCTCAATTTCATCAGTAACCATTTGATTGATGTCTGCAACCTGATTATCAACCATTCGACTAACGATATACTCTACCTCAAATGCTTGTGCTACCCCTTCTATCGCTCTTCCGATAATTGAGGTGATATTGGCTTGTGCTGGGTCTTCATACGATACTAACTCTAGTTTTTCACCGTTTTTAATCTTACTACCAAAACCCTCTGGAATAATTAATGCAAAAGGAAATTCTCCATCCTTTACTGCTTGTTTCGCATTTCCCTCGGTATATTCGGTACCATCTTCTTTAGCAAAAGTTAACTTTACACCTTCGGTAGCATCCAATAATTCAATTAATTTGTCAGAATCGTTCGTTTGATCTAGATTTACAATAGGAAGAGTGATTTCTTCACCCTCTCCTCCTTGAAATACTGGCATTAAAGCAAAACTCATAATGGTCATGAGCATTAATGGAAGCATGAACAAAACAACGATTGCTCCAGGATCTTTTAACATGATCCTTAAATCTTTTTTAGCAATTGCCCACCATTGCATAGTAAAATTCTCCTTTTTCAGCTAAATGACTTCTATGAATCTCTTAATTTTTTCCCAGTCTTATATAAAAATAATGTCTCTAAAGAGGGATGCATAATATTTGTAACGCGTGCACTACTCTCTTTACGATTCAACTTTTCAAGTAACACTGCAACGTTTTGATTAATATCCTCAACAACTAATTCGAGCCTTTTTTCCGATATCCGAACATTTTTCACAAATGAGATATCACTTAAGTTTTCTGATAAACCAATAGCTTCTTCATCATTTTCACAAGTGAGCTCTATTACGCCTCCATAAACTTGAGCCACTAACTCTTCTACAGTTCCCAAAGCAATGATTTGACCACCATCAACGATCGCTACCCGGTCACATAACACTGTTGCTTCTTCCATATAATGAGTAGTGTAGACAACTGTAATACCTTGACTTTTTAATAACCTAATCAAATCAAATATTTGATTTCGGGACTGTGGATCAATTCCGACAGTTGGTTCATCCATAAATACGACCAAAGGATTATGAATTAATGCAGCTGCGATATTAATTCTACGTTTCATCCCACCAGAGTAATTTTTTATCGGTTCCTTAGCACGATCTGTCAGACCAACTAACTCTAGTAATTCAGATACCTTTTCTTTAAGTGGCTTCCCTTTTATGCCATATAACTCTCCAAAGAACTTTAAATTATCAATGGCACTTAGCATCGGATAAAGAGCAATATCTTGAGGAACGATTCCAACTATTTTTTTGACTTGTTTTTGTTTCTGTTGAGCATTAAGATCATTAACTATAATATTTCCATCACTTGGAAGAGATTGTGATGTCATCATAGAGATTGAAGTTGTTTTTCCTGCACCATTTGGACCTAATAATCCAAATACCTCTCCTTTTTCTATGATTAAATTCAAATCCTTCACAACATGACGTTCACCATAGCGTTTATTTACTTTTTCACATGTAATCATACTCATAGAGATAGCTCAACTTTCGAATTTTTTTCCTGCAGTTTTATGTATACTGGTTTTAGGCTAATTGTATTTTCAGTAAATAATTGTCGGTTTATTAATTCACCTTTATTAGCCAACCTTACGATTACAGGTAGATCTAAAAATTCTGTTAAATGTTGCTCCATGTTACGTATCTCTGTTACTGATAAAGAGTCGTCTCCAAAATCAACGATTGCAGTTAAATATTCATCTGATTCAACAATCTTCCAAATCAATGGGACTTTTGGTAAACGATAAATAGCTTCGTGAATATCTAAACCTTCTAAAATAGTTCCTTTAGAATTTACAATTCTCTCTTTTGCACGACCATGGACAATGATTTGCCTTCCACTATGTCCACATCGACACTTCGTTTCTTTTACTGTTACGATATCCTCATTTACATACCTGAGCATAGGTGACCCTTGATGTGATAATGTTGTTACAGCTAGTAGACCTTTTTCACCTATCTTTTCTGGCTGCTTCGTCTGTTCATTAAGCACTTCGATCACGAAATCTTCTTCCGAAATGTGCATGTTTCCATATTCACACATTGAAGCAATATTTGCTGTTTCGGTAGATCCATAAAATCCGTACACAGGCACCCCTAGTTTACTTTCTAAATATTTCTTCCTATGATCTCCAAGTAACTCTCCTGCTACACAAGCGGCTCTTAAATTCGGAAAAGCCTCCTGCATACTCAATCCCATCATTTTCGCTGTTTCTATTAAATATTCCAATTCTCTTGCCAAACCCGCAAATACTGAAACATTTAGTTTTTGCATGAGCTCTAACACTTTTACATATGGTGTGATTGTAGTACGGCTACTTGCTGGAACCATTCCTGCAGAAGCTTGCATACATGCCTGTTGCATTAAAAATGCTGTACAGGATAAAGCAAAGGGAAATCGAATTAATACCAAATCTTCATTACTAAGGTTTACCCCCATTTGATTCAACTGATTTCCAGCTGTCTGTAAATCTTCAAGTGTAAACCAGGATGAACTACTTATTCCAGTTGTGCCTGATGATTCATGATAATGAGCGATTTTTGATACCGCCACACCTACTAAATCATAGGGTTCTGCTAATCTTAAATCCTCTTTTGTCGTTAATGGAAGTGAAGGTAGATCATAAAGGGATACATTGTTTAGATTGTAAGTTTCAAGTTTGTTTCTATAAAAAAGGGACTGATTCTTTGACTCAAGCAAACGTGCAAATTTTTGTTCCCTTACTTTAGAAAGTTCTGTCACGATCACAACCTCCTTGGCATATTGTTTACTGTTCCGTTATTGTTTCTAAAATCTTAACGCCCATGTGTCGACCAGGCTCACACATATAAGCCATAATTTTGTCTCCCGGTTTAAAGGTTGTAGCACTTTTTGGATTTCCATCACCATCAAATATTCTAATATGCCAGTCATCCTGAACAATTGCGTTTATTTTCATGCCTTCGTATTCACATTCGATAAGTAACAGTGGTCTAACCTCTATTTTCATTCGTCCCACATTAACCGACCGGCAATTACCATTTAGGTCAACGACTGTGACTTGGTTTCCTACTCGTAAATCAGTTATATATTCTGTTGTATCATTCGGACACCACACATAGGAATGGACAGCACCAGCATTGACACGGAATGGACGAGTATTCATATAAGGAAGGTAATGTGTTTCACTACATACCATTAAGCCGCCTGATGAGGTCGACCCAATTATCATTGCTTCTTCCTTTGTTAATAAACTTGTAGTATCAATACATGCTCGTTCACCGGCATCCAAATGCTCTACTTTGGTTACTGTTGCGCTCACAATATCTAACTGAGTATTGCGCGATTGCTGCATGAATTTATTCATATCCAAAATTTCCTCCATGTTCGTTGTGGTAAGCAGGATTCCATCTGCTCCCACTTCCATTACATCTGAAGATACCCTTCCATCCTCCGTACTCACAACACGCTTAATAATCTCAATTTCATAGTTTTGTAGTTTCGCAATGACTAGTTCTAACGGAATATTTGTTTCATCTTTAAAATCTACAATCAAAATCGGGTTTTCCATTCCATACTCAACAGCTTCAAGCATTGTTTCTTGGTCGATTACTCGAATATACCAACACGTTTTGTACCCCTCTTCTCTTGCAAGCTGGAGCACTCTCAAGTTGGTTGAAACAATTGTCGTTAATGCTTCCTCAGAGCCAAACATTCTACATTGGTCCATATTGTCAACAACGATATGTTTTTCCAAACGAGGTGAAATAGGTAAATGTTCAACCTGGTCATATGTTAATAGGATCCCACGGAAAGAAATACTTTGGTTTACAGTCAATAGAGTCGATTCTATCTGTTCTTCAGTTATATTTCTTGCATCAAATAAGGCCTTCTTAATATTCATATCCGTCACGTCCTTTGTTCAATTGGTATAGTTAATGTTAAAAGTCTTGCAAAGTTCCCACCTAAAATCATTTGTTTCTCTTCGTCAGAAAGTGAAAGGCGATTAATCTTTTCACGTTCAACTATTGCATCTGAAAGTGGAAACTCAGTCCCAAACAATAGTTTTTTTACCCCTGCCTGTTTGATCGCCAATTTAAGCGCGAGGATTGGTGCTAAAGATGTTTCTAAGTAAACATTCGGAAACTCACTTGCCAAATTAATTGCGTGTTGATCAACATCCCCTATCCCCATATGACCGATTATGATCGTCGTGTTAGGATGTTTTGCAACTAATGATTCTAGTGCAAATGTGTTAGTCTCTTCATTGACAGTGACATGCGTGTATAAAGGAATATCATAAGTACTACATAATTCAGCGATCCAATTGACATTGCCCTCTAGGAATGACATTGGGTGGACAAGAGGTGCAAGTTTTATTCCTTTAAACCCCTTTTGAATAGCGAGTTTCACTTCGCTTTCGATATCACGAGCATCTGGCAATGGATTTATACAATAAAATCCAATAAATCTTTCTGGGTATAAGGCAACACAGTGTTCCACATATTCGTTATCTGGTTGAACTGGCTCAGGTCTCTCTCTCAAGGTTGTATATTCTGACATCTTCCGAATATCGAGCATACCACCTGGTACTAGGACAGCTTTGTCTATACCGGCAAGATCCATATCTTGGATTAGTATTTCTGGTTTTGCAGCTGTTCGCTTTGAAATATGTGCATGAGAATCAATGATCATATGAATATTCACCTGTTTCTAAAAAATTGATATTAAAATATGATTTTTATTTATTCAAAAAAGACTCTTTTTGCTTTTTCAAACGTACGCTCGATATGATGATTGATGATAACCTTGCAATTAAATTCAAGAGTGTTGTAAAGATGTGAAGTCACTTTATCTATTAATTGTTCATCTGTAAGTTCAGTTTTGAACGGTTCAACTTCAACTGTTAACTCTTCATTGGATACGATGAACTTGAACCACATGCCTACTTCAGGTATTTCTAACAGAATATTTTCTAATAAAAATGGTGAATAGTCCTCACCATAAAGGCGAATTTGATTTTCTTTTCTACCGCGTAAATGGAGAATATCTGAAGTTATCTCATTTCCACACGAGGATTTCATTAGGTAGCCCATATCGCCTGTTCTGTAACGAATGATCGGCATTCCTTCTCTCATAAGTGTGGTAACAACAATCTCACCAATTTCACCATATTCTAAAACGTCTTCTGTCAGTGGATTAATGATTTCTACTTTCACATGACCAGGTACTACATGGTAACCATGTTGTTCTGAGCACTCGACACCAATCATCCCGCATTCTGTAGAACCATAGAAGAAGGTGGCTTGGCAACCATAAAGCTCTTCAAGACGAGTTCTAAATTGTGGGGAACACCCTTCGCCTGTTAAAATCAAACGACGCAATTTTATATCCTGTCCTAATTTATAACCTAATTTTTCACTCTCTTCTGCAAGTAAGGCCGCATATGATGGTGTTGTTGCTAAAATAGTCGTTTGATATTCTTTCATTAGTTCTAAAGATTTTTCTACTGGGGCCATGTAGCCACCTTTTCCAATCGATATAACCGTCGCTCCAAATACAAATTGATAGACGCGCTGAAATCCTAATCCTGGCTGGGCCACCTCATATGGCAAAGCAACAGCTACAACATCTTCATCACTATCTGGAAATAAGACAGGATACTTCGGTATCACATCATATTTAAATTGATCTGCTAAAGTATAGGATAAGTACATCGGTTTCCCTGTCGTCCCTGAAGTCGAGTGGACTTGTCCAATCTCACTAGTGGGACAGCAAAGTAGCTTCGTCCGGTCACCTGCAATTTCCGCCTTCTTTAAAAAAGGTACATTTGCTAATTCTGATAAATCATTTATATGAGGAGTAACCATTCCAGCTTGCTGCATTTTTTCTCTATAAAAGTCATTCTTGTTCCAAGCATGGTTCAGCGTTAAATTAATTGCTTTTACATGAAATGAATCAATTACCTCACGCGGCAAAGTCTCGATTGTTTGCTGTTGATTATCCAATTGTTCGAAAAAAGGAATAAGTTCCTCTAAATGTGATTGATGTCCCTCAACAAGAGTCGTCATTTTTCTTGGTCTTATCTTGAATTTCGTCATTTCCATATTCCTATTCACCCCTGTTTATTAATTTTAATTAAAAAGCGGTAAAACTTGATGTCCCCTGTATATTTCATATGCTTCACTGCCTGATTGACGCTCATGAACTAGTGCATTTAGTGCTAGTCCCATCGCTAGTGGATTTTCATCTTCAAATACATTTCTACCAATACATAAGCCTTTTGCACCAGCCTCTAAACAATCATCAAGAGATTGAAGCCAATCTAATTTTGAACTTGATTTAATCCCTCCTGCAATTAACACAGGAATCTTAAAGGCAGACATTATTTCAGGTAGCACTTCTAGATGGTCAGGGCACTCTACTTTAACCATGTCAGCACCTAACTCCCCTGCCACTCTAACTGCATGAGCAATTCGTTTCCCATGGTCTAATAAGTTGGTTGTGCGTTCAGCTTTTGTTACATTCATCATGACTAATAATGGTAGTCCCCAATGATAAGCTTGATCACATAATTCTCCTAATTCTTTTAACATTTCAGGCTCATGTAAAACACCAAGATTAGTATGAACAGAAATTCCTGTTACTCCTAATCGCAAAGCGTGCTCTACACTAGTAACCTGTTGCTTAAATGCAGTGTCAGGTCCCATTGATGTTGATGCACTCAAATGTAAAATATAGTCCATACCAGATAAATCTTGATTTTCGGACATCGCCCAATGAATGATGCCTTTATGGGCAATGACTGCTTGATACCCACTATCCTTAGCTTGTCTAATCAAATCAGGAATGTTAAGTAGACCAGTTAACGGTCCCATCGTTGTTCCATGATCTATTGGAAGTAATAGTGATCGCTTTGAACTAGGATGGAAAAGTCGGTGAATACGTAATGTTTTACAATTCATTGAATTACCTCCGATTTAATAGATTTGTTTTGTCCGTTAACGCACTAAATAATCGAATAATGGCAAGCAACACCTCCTTTAGTTGTTTACTTTATGACTTATTAAACATAATTAAATAAACTATTCACATGTGTATACTTGGTTATAAAACCTTAAAATATTACTGTTTTATAATCATTTTTTTATAATAGTTGAGGGTTTTTCGTCCTTATTAAACTGAATGTGTATGGATATAGAAAAATGTATGTACTCTTGATGATGGTTTTTCTGATGCATTGATAAACGATTAAACTAAGTTAACAATGGTAGTGACCTATATTAATCATTCAAGGAGGTATGTCTTAAGTGTGACACAATGATTGATGACAAACTTCATGAGGTAATTTTCCTACAAAATTGTGTTGGAAATGAATTAATTGTTTAATTTTCTGATTTTTTTCTCTTTGTCACTTACAAAATTAACATAAATGAGTAATATTTTGTAAAAACTTTTGCCGAAATTTGAAAAACAAGCAATTATTCCTATTTTTTAAGAATAATAAATTTAATTGTTTTTTATGTGGATTTTACTATTTCATTATATTTCTTAACTAGTGTGTTTTTATTTAGAAAGTACATACTTGTTTTATATATTACATACGAAAGTGCACTATTCCATCCTAATTGAGAAGCTATAAAATCAGTATTTAAAAAAAGTTTATTTCACTTATCTATTTTCTTTACATATAGACCAAAAGACACAGTCAGAATTTTCTCTATCTTATAAGGGTTTTAATTCATTAGGCAATTATTCTTGTACTATTTTCTTACAGAAGTGAAGCGGATATAACTAGTAATATTTAAGCTTGAAAAATACCATTTATTGTGAAAAGATTCAAAAAAAAGAAGCCATCAATATAGCTTCTTCCAATAAACGACCTCTACATTATTCGATTCCTTAACTTCCCAATCCCTTCAATCTCAACCTCAACTGTATCACCTGGTTTCAAAAACTTAGGCGGATTAAATCCTTTCCCAACCCCTGCAGGAGTACCAGTTGCAATAATATCGCCAGGTTCTAGAGTTGTTCCTTGGGATAGTGTTGAAATGATATGTTCGATTGAAAAAATCATATCCTTTGTATGTCCATTTTGTCTTACTTCATCATTGACTCTAGTTGTAACAGTTAAATCATAAGGGTCTTCGATTGCAGATTTATGAACGATATAAGGACCAATTGGACATGAAGTATCTAAGCTTTTCCCTAGTAAAAATTGCTTGTGCTGATTTTGGAGATTTCTAGCTGTAATATCATTAACAATTGTGTAGCCAAATACGTAATCCATTGCAGCTTCTTCGGTTATTTGTTTACCCTTTTTTCCAATCACAACTGCAAGCTCACCTTCATAATCAAGCTCTTTTGTAAGATGTAAATGCGGATCAATTTTATCCTCATGTCCTATAACCGCAGTCGGGGCTTTAGAGAATAGCATGACGTGTTCTGGTACATCTGACTCGCTTCCCATTTCAATTGCATGGTCACGATAGTTTTTTCCTACACAAAAGATATTTTTAGTTGGTCTCGGGATAGGTGAATGTAGTTTCACATCGGTTATTTGGTATAGATAGCTTTCTGATCCCTCTTCAACATTTATTTTATCAACAATCTGCTTAACATCCTGAACAAACTTATCACCTAAGGGGATACAATCAAAAAGGGACTTCGGAAAGGATGTTAACTCAAAAATGTCTTTCTCTGCTTTTTTCAAATCAATGATTTTATCACCGTGTACAAGGCCAATAAACTGGTCATTATGTATTGTAGCTGTTACAAATTTCATAAAAAGCCTCCATTATAAAGATTATTTCAATTACTGGTTAATTTTGCATTTAGCTGATCATTAGGGATAGTAAGAATATTCGATAAGCACTCGCTTATTTCCTTTAGTAAAACATGATTATATTGGTCAAGGTGGATATAGGCATCAATCTTCTATGTTCCTCCTTATTTACTTGCTAAGAATATTATATAGTAAATCAAAAGCTTCATATAATGTGTTAGCTTTTAGTTTTTGGCTCTGTTAAACTTGATTGTTGATTTACGCTTTGGCGTTCGCTTTCCGTGGCAGTCTCACGCCTTCCGCTCCAATCAACAAGGTTCCAAAATCACTAGTGAGCTTTAACAGAGCCCAGTTTTTAAGATCTAACAACTAATCCGTTAAGTTAATAACAAGTTACAAATAACACCATTTACCTAATTTTAGAATTTTTTACTAATATTTTTTACTAGTTAAGCAAAAGTTTTCGTGTAATTCCTGTAGAATTTTGTATCTTTTTTTGTTATTTTAGCGAATATGATATTTTCTAAAAAATCCATTGTATAATAAGCTTGTCCCTATAAATAAGGGTTTTCATTACTTCGAGGACGTTAAAAAATTTAAATATTGAATAGAGATGGAGAAAGTTAATGGTTATTAATGAAATTGAATTAAAAAGAAAAGCATTAATTAAAACAGCAATGCAGTATGGCTTGAACTCTAATAAAACAATTGAATGCAGTCAAGAACTTGATATCTTACTGCTACAGGAAATTAAATGGAGCAAAGATATAACAAAACAAAAACAAGTTACTAACTAATTTTTCACCATGGTAGAAGCTACTTTAAAGTAAAATAAAGTTAATACAACTTGATAATTCATATTTTCTAACTTAACCTTTACGAATGCTCTTCTACTCATTTGAATCTTCTTACCGTGATCTGATTATTCCGCATTTATCACACATTTTTCTATTATTCATAAGGTATATAACATCAGTTCAAACACATTAAATTTTTACCGTGTTTTGCCAAACTTGACAAAAGGGATGTTCAAAATGCCAGCAATTGTAGGTGCCATTAAAGTAAATAGTGTAGGAACAAGTAGTATTGTTCATATTGGAGATGTAATTACTATTTCTCCATATAGTGAAGTTAAAACCTTTGCTGGTGCTGGCTCCTTTAACACCGGTGATGGACTTAACATTTACAATCAAAACTCAGTTACAAATACGTATGACAATGATGTAATCGATCAACCAATTGCAGGAAATCTATAGGGAGTGTTGACGATGAATTTCTATATAAATCAAACAATTTGTATTAATTATTTGCGGGTCGATGCTGTAAGCAATTCTTCTGTCCTACAAATAGGGAGTGCGGGAATCATTAAACCCCTATCAAACCTCTATAATACAGGTAGCTTTACAGAAGCAGCACCACAGATTGAGACAGCAGCGCCTACAGGAGTATCTGAAGAGGAAGGATCATTCGTTGTTCCTCTGACGTCACCGACAGCTTAATAAATCGAGACAAATCGAATATTTACGGCAGTTTCCACCCACCTTCGCTTCCTTGACCCACTTAAGCTAAAGGCAAGGGGGGTGACTTCTTAGTTTGTGTGGAATAAATAGGCATTCACCTATCTCTTGTACCTTGCATATACATTAATTATCAACTATTGTGCGAAGAACTAGAGGTGGGTGATGAGTTTGTATTACGACACTATGAAATACTTACAGCAACTTCATCAATATATCCAACATCAGGATAATAGAATTCAACAATTAAATGAATTGCTAGAAAATATTAGGTCAGAGATTGACCAAATTAAAAATCAACCATTCACAAATATTGAAAAAATAGAATATAAGTTTGACCAACTAAAGGTGGAACATCTTGATGGAACGTTGAATATCGGTTTAAATCCGACGAACCCTGAGCAAATTGATAACTTCGACGTTCAGCAAAAAGGGATGAATGTAAACGGGGTTCAACAACAATTACGAGAACAACTTCTTCAGCAATGTAGTGAAGAAATAAATCAGTTTTTAAATACGGATTGTGTCAGCCTTATCGAGCTAGCCGAGAAACAATATGATCTACGTATAGATGATCCTCACCGTAGACATATCATTGAGGATATACGAAAACAAATCGATAGCCGAATTCAATATTATATTAATGGTCAACCATTAACAGAACATGATTCCCTCTTAGATAAAAAACAAGAAATCCTGATACAAGTTAAAAAAGATGTAGAAAACTCAATTAATCACTTTTTAAATCATTTACCAAAAGATTCATAATAAGAAAAGCGTAAGCGCCTTGATCAGACTAAGGCAGGCATAAGACGCTTAGGAATAGAAGACGTTCTTTGTCTTCAATTCCTGAGTGGCTGTAGACCTGAGAGGGTCTAGGCGCTGGAGCTAGACACCAAAACTAAGTACAAAGTTTTAAACTTAAACTTTCTTAACTAAGAACAAAAGCGCAAGCGCCCGTTTAGCGCCAAAGAAAAAAAAGCACTCTGTATGAGTTTAAGATTAGTTTACGTTAAGGATGTGAATCACATATGAATTTCACAGTTGTTAATCACAATTTGCAGGTTGGTGCAGTTAAAATAGTCGGTGTCTCAAGTTCTTCAGTTTTTTTAATAGGTGATACAAACACAATTTCGCTTTCATCAGTATTTGATACACCGCCTGAATCAATGATTATTGGTGCTTATGTGCCACTGGCTCCACAATGATTAGTCGGTACTCTAACGTAAATACAGCGTATGTTAATTCAGTTGGAATTAGCTCTGTTATTAATATAGGAGATTCTATGGAAATAACTCCTTCTGTTAAAGTATTGGCTGTTCAACGGGAAGAAGAGCGGTATTACGGGTCAGAAGGCGACCTTTCCCAATATGAAATTTTTGAAGAAGAATTCCCTCAGCCTATCTTATATGAGCAAGTGACAACGAATTTTTTCCATAAAAACCCTAAAATCACAGTACACACAATAAATATTACCGCCATCTCAAGCTCAGCAGTTTTTCAGATCGGCTCAACAAAAGATATTGTGTGTGAAACTCGTACAAAACATATTCGTCATTTTAAAGATTGATTAGAAGGCTAAAGGCAAGGAACCCGCTTTATCAAGTTATCTTCTCCTTTTCAGTTAGATCACGAACAAACATGAAAATATATGCATAAAGTAAAGTACCATCGAAAACGAAAAGGATGTTTTTATATGCCCGCAATCGTAGGACCAATAAAGATTAATAGTGTAGGTGGCGGAGTTGTCAACTTCGGAGATTCCTTTTATCTATCTCCAAAAAGCCAGTCAAAAAGTGCCTCTGGCTCTGGAGGAGGAAGCACAGGAGATTTTCATATTATTAACAACGGTATAAGTGCAACAAATATGATTGATCCTGATGTTACAGATCAAAATATGGTAGCAAATAATTAAGTGAATAACATGAAAGCAGGAGTGATATTCTCCTGCTTTTTGTATTTAAAATTCCCCAATTAACTCATTGTCTTTTTCTTCAGAATAAGAAAAGATCTAGCATTCATATGCTAGACCTTTCCTTACAAGTAACGACCTTTTCGCTTTCGTTCATTTGATTTTTTCGTCTTAACTAATTTGCTTGCTGCCTGTTTTCTAATCCATTTTACATAGCTTTTTAGTTTTTCATTCTGCTTTAACTCTTCTATCGTGGATAACCTTGCTGCTAGTTCTTCATTTGTGTAAACTGCATGTATTTGCTTATGACATGGAATGCACAACTTTGCTGTTGGGAGGAATGTGCCACCCATTTCTTTTGGGGTTAAATGATGGATCGTTGTTTCAACTTCTTTTCTGCTACATAATTCACATGTTCCAATTTCTTTTTTCGCCACGGTCTCTACCCTTACCTATAAAGATTCTAAATAGACAGTTGACCCTTTCCCTGATGGTTCAGCAGGTTCTACAATGAGCTTTCTTGGTAATCTTGCCCGAAGTTCTCCAACATGGCTAATGACTCCGACGGATAGGTTTTGAGCTTGGAGTTTTTCAAGCGCCGTCACAACCGTATCGAGAAGATCTACATCTAAAGTTCCGAAACCTTCGTCAAGGAAGAAGAATTGCAACGGATATTCACCTCGTAGTTGAATTTGCGTCGATAATGATAGAGCTAATGCAAGTGATGTTAAAAAGGTTTCCCCACCAGAAAGTGTTGATACAGGCCTTCTAACGCCTCCATTTGCATCATCTCTCATAATAAATCCACCTTGAGAGTCTACTTCAATTGCATATCTGCCACGTGTTAGCTGCCTTAATCGTTCAGAGGCATCACGGCTTACTTGCTGAAGCTGTTCTTCGGCTACATATTCAACAAAGGTATTTCCCTTAAATACAGATTGGAGCTTTTCAAGCTTTTGTAGCATGTCATCAAGCCCTTTTTGTTCATTTTCAATTACCATGAAACGCTCATGTTTCTCCACTAGCATTTGTAGTGTATTATTAGCAGCCCCCTTGCTAGCAACAGCTTCGTCAACCTGGTCTTTCATTTCAGCCTTTATTTGTTGGATTTGCTCCCACTCAGCTAATGTTAACTGTTTACCCGAAAGCTTTTCTTCAATACGATGTAAGTCTGTGTAAAGCTGCTTGATTTTATCCGTATAGAACTCTATTTTCGCCTTCATTTGCTGTTTTTTATCAGCTGGTAATACAGCAGCGAGCGTTTCTTCAATTGTCTTAAAGGAAGTTTCTTCACTGGCTGTAATCCATTTTTGCTCTGCTTCTGCAAGCTTAAGGTTTGTTTGATCATATGACTTTTCAATAGCCACAAGCTGACTTTGAAGCTGGTGAAGTTGATTAGACTTCTGCTGCCATGACTGATACAACTCATTCTCTCTTTCAATTAACAGCTTTAATTGTGTCTCTGTTTCTTCAATTTGCTGACTAATTTGTTGATTTTGATCAACTTCTTTTAGTTTTTCTTGTTTTTCAGCGATTAGCTGCTCACGATTTTTTATCTCAGCAAGTAATTCTATTTCTTGCTCTGTTAGTTTTTGATTTTGTCTCTCCTGCTCTTTTACCATCTCTTCTTGCTCTTCAATAAATGAAATACTTTTTTGAATACGTTCATTTAATTGCTCAAAAGCTTCGTCTTTATCTACTATTTCTTTTTGAAGCTGTTCTAGCTTATCTAAAGGCATTGAGGAGAAACGTTCAGAATAAGATGATAACTCCTGATCATACTTTTGTTGATATGCTTGTTGTTTGCGGGACCATTCATTTGCATCCTGTGTTGCTGATGATATAAAATCAGACCGTCTAATCTCTTCCTGCTGTAGCTCGCGTACCTGTTTCATTAGCTTATCTAAAGTATTTTTTATTTGTAAATAATCCTGATCGATCGCTTTAAACCCAGCATGGAATCTACTGTATCCTTGTTCATGAGTCAGCTCTTGACCGATCGTTATGACTCTATCTATATTAGTTTCGTCTATTTGCTTGAGCTCACGAAGAAACGGAAAATCTGAGACTACTTGTTGTGATAAACTTTCGAGCTTGATCTTTAGTGCATGACTCTCCTGACTTAGACTTTGTAAACGATCAAGCTGGTCCCTTATCAAATCTGATTGTTTTTCAACTTCAGCAGGATTCACTTCATCAAGATGAACAGGACTTGGGTGGCTACTTGATCCACATACTGGACATGGCTCGCCATCACTCAACTGCTTAACAAGCTCTTGGGCCAGCTTTTGACTCTTCGCTTTTTCCTCCTTAGCTAACAAAGCATCAAATTGTTCTTTTACAGAATGAATATATGTTGCATGCTCTCTTTCTCTCTCAGAAACGAGAAAATATAGCTGGTTTAAGCTGACAAATTGCTCTTGAAGCTGTGTTTTGCTATTGGTTACCTGTTCGGTAATAAGGTTGAGCTTTTGCTTTTCCTGATCGATCGCTGTTAGTTTGTTGTTTACTAGTTCCATCGTTTCCATTAAGATCTGCTGTGATTGCTTGACTTTATGTTTTGCTTCTAGGGCTCCCCGAACATGTTCTCGTTCTTTTGCTGTAATTGTTTTTGTTTTTTGTTCTTCTTTTAATACCTGCTGCTTAGCCATAGCCTTTTCAACAAAATGCTGTGCTTTCTTTAATAGAGCATTGCTTATTTCACGTTGTTCCTGAAGTTCACTCTTTTTATGTTGAAACTCCCTTAATAGCTTTTGATCATGCTTCATATCTTCTTCTACTTTTTGCAAATGAAGAAGTTTTTCACGTTTAGTAACTAAACGTGGCTCCTGATCTGCTTTGTTCTTACGAATTTCTTCATAGGAACGACTGATGGTTTCATACTGTTCCTTTATTTCAAGAAACTGTTTTTTTGCTGTAGCAAGATTGATTTCAGCCTCTTGTTTCTCTTGCTTAAGTGCTTGTAAAGACTCTGCATAAGGTTGTAATTCTTTAGCCTCTTCGGCCTCTTTCAACTGATCTTGCAAGTTTTTAATAGAATCTTCTTCTGCTTCTATTCTTATTTTTTCTTTTTCAATATCAGCCCTTTGCTGTTGAAGCTGCCAAATCCCTTGCTTTTCCTCATAGTCTTTCATGACAATTTCTAATTCTGTACTTCGTTTTTGCAAAAGCAATTCGGCTGCTTTAAGTCGTTCTTCAGCCTCTTTCACTGCTTCGGATGAGGCATCCCCTAAGCCTGTCTTCTCTGCTTCTAGCTCATTGCGTTTTATTTTCGTTGTTGTTAATCTCTTTTTCAATTTTTTCATTAACTGATCGCCATATTGCTCTAGATGAAATAAGCGTTGAAGCATTTGTCTTCTTTCTGCACCCTTTAATGACAGGAACTCAGCAAATTTACCTTGTGGAAGAACAACGGCACGAGTAAAATCATCAATTGTTAAACCAAGTAATCCATATACTTGTTCATTCACATCTACCGCCTTATCGGCAAGGACAATTTTCTCTTCACCAGCTTCAATTAAACGGCAAATCGCAGTTTTCACCCTTATTTCATCTGTTCGTTTAAATACACGTTCCACTGTATATTGTTTCTTAGCAGAGGCGTTCTCAAGTTCGAAGGTGAAGGAAACAGTAAGCTGATCTTCTGCATGGTTTAATATCCCATGCGTATTATTCATCGCTCGTTCCACTTTTCCGTATAACGCTAATGTCATCGCATCTAAAATGGAAGATTTTCCACTTCCTGTCGGACCAAAAATCCCGAAGATTCCTCCATCACATAACGAATCAAAATTAATAATCTGTTTTTCTCTGAAACTATGCAACCCAGAAACAGTTAGCTGTAACGGCCTCATTCTTCATCACCTTCCTCAAGATCATCATCCTGTTGGACTAGCTCTAAGAATAGTTTGACTAACTCCTGCTCTGGCTTTGCTCCGCCTGTTTGCTTTTCATAAAACTGTGAAAATAATTGATCAATCGGTAAATTGGCTTGCCTTGTCGTAGCAACCTCCAACTCTTGCTGAAAAACAGGGCGAATATGAATAAAGCCTGGATGCCATTTTCGCAAACGATGAATCTCTTCGATCGATAGAGTTGTAGTTAGATGAATTTCTAAATCAATCCATGCCGAAGAATCACGACCTTCCTCTAACCAGCTGTGAACCTGATTTATCCCTTCATTCGCTTTCCATTTCACAAGCGATTTTCCAGAGGATAACGGAATTTCCTTCATGACAACCGGCTGATTTGGTTCAGCATCTAAAATTGTTACTGACTTCGCATAGCCTATTTCTGAAAAACTATAGGCAAGCGGTGAACCTGAATATCTCGTTAATGTACTCGCTCGGTTTATGTTTTGGGGACGATGCAAATGCCCTAACGCAACATATTGTGCTGCTTCAGGCATACTTGTTGCTGCAACTGTATACGCTCCACCAACCTCGATCGGACGTTCAGAATCAGATGAGCTCCCTCCAGCAACATGAATGTGACTCATTGCCATATTTACCGTATCTGGCTGGAATTGTTTGCTCATAATCGAAAAAAGCTCTCTAATTCTTTCATCATATTTATTTCTTAACAGCACTTCATCATGTGCTTCTGAAAGTACTTGCTCAAGTCTCGCTTCAGATGGATACGCTAATGCAGCAACCATCATTTGTTGTTGCACACGTGGCACATCAATTTTTAGAACCTCGTGACTTGGATATCCGATTAAATGGATTGAATGATTACCTGCTAATGGCGATGCAGCTGATAGGCGATCAGGATTATCATGATTTCCAGCAATTACAATGATCGGACGTTTTCCGTAATCAGATAATCGTGATAGTCCATCGTAAAACAGTTGCTCCGCTGCGGCTGGTGGATTAACTGTATCGAACGCATCACCAGCCATTAAAATAGCATCCACTTTTTCCTCTTCGACAATCTTAACAAGCTCATCGATAAATTGTGCTTGCTCTGCTAAGCGACTGCGACCTTCTAGTGACCGACCTAGGTGCCAATCTGCTGTATGCAATATTCGCATTCGTTCTACATCCTTTCAAATTGAAATGTGCAAGCACTTGACTACCCTCAGGAAATTATACACTTCAAAATAGAAGGCTTTTATGCCTTCTATTTTTATCTAATCTTCCTAATAACGTTTTTACATCTCGATTACATATCCGCCATCAAAGAAAAATAAATATTTTTCAGTAAGAGGTCGGTGAATAATGTCCTCAATTGCTTTTGTATATAAATCAATTTGAACACGATAACGATCTTTTAGTACCTGTTCTGCATC
Source organism: Metabacillus sp. KUDC1714 (assembly GCF_014217835.1). NCBI lineage: Bacteria > Bacillati > Bacillota > Bacilli > Caryophanales > Bacillaceae > Metabacillus > Metabacillus elymi. Next base: position 2,777,241 of record NZ_CP055263.1, on the reverse strand, counting down.
AGCAATACCGTTAGGAAAAAGACCTTTGATTGTATCTGTCTTATAATCCAAAAGTACAGTACCTTCCTCATCCTCAAATAAACAATCAATCACACCTTGTACTAAGACAGGCTCATTTTCCATATCATCATACAGCTGCTCCGCTTCGAGCGCGTAACTAAATGGTACTTCGCGATAGACCTTTTTAGCATGAAGGAGTCTTGCTCCAATAGGTGAAGAGAAAAACTCAACAATTTGAGAAATATTAATAACCTCAGCTAATTCCTTTGTAAGAACTTCTTTACTAACTAGCTCTTGAACTTTATCTATCACATCATCTTTCCTAATCGGCTCACTAAGCGTCAAATGCTGCATAACTGTGTGCATTGCTGTTCCGCGTTCAGCTGCTGAAATTGACTTGCTTTGCATAAAGCTTGGTCGATTATATAAAAGGGCTTGCGATGCCTGCTTCCTAATCAGCTGCTGATCACTATATTCATCTTGAATTTCTCTTTGTCTTTTTAATTCGGATACTGATTGCTTTGATCGATTTCGTGTGGCAGATTTGTAAGGATAGACCCATGTTAATTGATCATTCACCTGTTGCTTTTGTTCACTTTCGATTGCTACTGTTTCACCTTCACTAATTGCCGCTAGAATATCTTGATTAAACTTCTGCTCAGCCTCAAAGGTTTCTTGAAGCTCCTCACTTTTCACGGATTCAATTGTCCATTTTGAAGGATGCTTTGTGATTTCGTCACTTATAGACATTTGCCCATCACTAAGGATTACACAATCTTGATGACGAATTAATGCAGGTCCGATCCAGTCTAAGTAGGTTTTCGCTTTCGCACGTTCGAAGTCTGGTAATAACCACTCTGAATGAGAGAGGTGATTTCGCCAATTAGCAATCGATTTATCAGGATCCTTCAATGTTCCAAGTAAATAAAGCTTCTCTTTTGCCCTCGTCAAAGCAACATATAGCACACGCATTTCTTCTGCGAGAAGTTCCATTCGCATTTTCTTTTTAAGGGCGATATAAGGCAATGTTGGGTAGCTTACACGTAATTTTGAATTGATCAATTTTGTGCCAAATCCTAGTTCCTTATCAAGCAAGTATTTTTTATTAAGATCCATCATATTAAACTGCTTCGAGAGCCCTGCAATAAAGACGATAGGGAACTCTAGACCTTTACTGCTATGAATTGTCATTAACCTGACAACATCCTCCTGCTCGCCAAGGGCACGGGCTGCACCAAGGTCATCACCACGCTCTTGCATTCGTTCAATAAAGCGTAAAAACCTGAATAAGCCTCTAAACGATGTTGCTTCATATTGACGTGCACGATCATATAGCGCACGTAAATTTGCTTGACGCTGTTTACCACCAGGCATTCCACCAACAAAATCAAAAAACTTTGTATCACGATATAGCTGCCATATTAAGTCTGATACAGATCCTTGTCTTGCTTGCTCACGCCAGCCTTGTAAAAGCTCTACAAACGAGCTTAGTTTAATGAAAAGGTTTTGATTCTCTATTGAACCTTTTTCTAATAAAGCTTTAACAGCATCAAAATACGTTCCTTTTTTATCAAAAGTACGTATGTGTGCTAGCTCGTTTGCATCTAAACCAACAACTGGAGATCGCAACACTGATGCTAATGGAATGTCCTGGAAAGGATTATCAATTACTTTTAACAACGATAGCATAATCGCTACCTCTGTCGCTTCAAAATAGCCATTTGAAAGATTCGCATAGACAGGTATTCCCGCCTGTTTAAACTCTTCCATAATTTGCGGTGCCCATGGCATCGAGCGAAGAAGAATTACAATGTCGCGATATGTTACAGCACGAGTACCATCGATACCACGATCATAAATTTGGAACTGTTGATCGATAAGTGACTTTGTTTTTTTTGCCATAAGTCTTGCTTCAAGCTGAACGGTTTCTAGTTCTTGTTCGTCAAAAACTCCTGTTTCTTCATCTTGTTCAGCATCTTCACCATTTCCTCGTTCAATTAACAAAAGCTCTGTTTTCATAAGTTCACTTTCAGGATATGTCGCGCCTAGTTTTAACTCTGCATCATGATCGTAAACAATCTCTCCAACCTTCTCACCCATGATTTGTTTAAATAAATAGTTTGTTCCATCAAGTACTTCTGTTCTGCTTCGGAAATTTTTCGATAAATCAATCCGCATCCCTGTTTGTTCTGCTGTTTGTGTAAATCGCTTGTACTTGCTTAAAAATAAAAACGGCTCAGCTAGGCGGAAGCGATAGATTGATTGCTTTACATCGCCAACCATAAATAAATTCCCTGTTGCTTCTTCATCCTTTGTTACTAACTTTAAAATCGATTCTTGAACAAGGTTTGTATCCTGATATTCATCCACTAATACTTCAACAAACTGTTGTTTATAAAATAATGCCGCTTCACTTGGCCCATTTTCTTCTGTTTGTAAAATTTGTAGGCAATAATGCTCTAAATCTGCAAAATCTACAATACCTTTTTCTTTTTTCATGCCTTCATAAAGGTCAGCGAATTGTTTCACAAGAGAAACAAGCTTTGTGACAACCGGCTTTAATTGATCAAAGTCTTGTAAGTAATTCTTAAGTGTTCGTGAAAACATTTCATCGCGCAGCTGCTCAATTTGTTTCTTTGCAGCATTTCGTAACGATGTCACTTGATCTGTTAAGGCTTTATCATATTGATCACCTTTAACCGTTTTTGCACGAGATAATTTAAACGTCTTAATTTGCTCACTAAGTTCATCCCATGAATTTTTCAATCTCAACAACTCTGAAACTTGTTTTAAATCATCAACTAGGTTTTCTGCACGAGGTGCGGGACCTGCCGGACGTTTTGTTAGCTCCATTGCCTGTTCAAGCTGATCCATTGCACCTAATAGCTGCATTTCAATATCCTGCAGCAAATATTGAACAAAGGGTAATGACTCAATATCCTCTGCATTTTCAAGATCAAACATAGATGTGAGCTGATCTAGCCACAAACTTGGTGTCGGATGCGATCTAGAAAAAAAGTAAAGCTCTCGAATTAATGTTTGTAGCTCAATATCATTTCGATCAGATGTATAACGATCAACAAGGTCAAAAAACTCTACATTGTCCTCACGACTATACTCCTCCTCAAACATCTCATCAAGAACTTCATCAATCAGTAATTGGCCTTCGGTTTGATCAGCTATTCGAAAGCTAGGATCAATATTGATTAAATAATAATACTTCCTTACTACCTGCAAACAGAAGGAATGCAACGTCGAGATCGATGCCTTGTTTAATAATGTTAGCTGTCTACGTAAATGGAGAGAGGATGGATTTTCCTTTAATGCTTTTTCTAACGCTTCTCCGATACGGCTTCTCATTTCAGCTGCAGACGCATTTGTAAACGTCACAACGAGTAAAGCATCGACATCTACGGGATTTTCTTTTGAAAGTATTTTTCTAATGATCCGCTCAACTAAAACGGCCGTTTTCCCAGAACCCGCAGCTGCAGCGACTAAAATGTCCTGTCCACTTGCAACAATCGCCTTCCACTGATCATCTGTCCATTGACTATTTTCAGGCTTTGAAATGATCTCACTCATCACCTCTTACCTCCTCTCTCATACGTTTTAACACCTCTTCATTTTTTTCACTTTTTAATACTCTAAAATTATTTTCTTGTAGTGATTCATCAAATTGGCAAACCGATTTATATTCACAGAACGTGCATGGCATTTTGTCCTTTAGCTTATACGGACTAATATCAATGATTCCGTCCGTGATATTCGTGCCGATTCTTTCAAAAGAAGAGCGGACATGATTTCTTAACAAATCGAATTCATCTTCACTGGCTACACTCGAATTTGCCCGGAATCCACCTTCTTTTTTCAAGCCTGCTGCGATAATATTTGATGTACTTCCTTCACTTAGACTGTTGTCCATTAAACGGACTGCTTCCTCGTCTCCAAGCAATAACCCCTTCATTTTAAACTTTTTAAAAATCTCATCATCAAGCTTGTCCTCTGACAACATTGTATTTGCCTGAATCATCGGATCATGCACATGGAAATATAAAACACCAGCAGGGGTCGCTTTTTCTCCAAGCCACATACTTGAATTAGAGATAATGACGTCTAAATAAGTAAGCATTTGTAGGGCTAATCCGTAATACACCTCAGTTAGTTGAACATTTTTATCACTAGATTTGTAGTCAACGATACGCAGCAGGACACCGTTTGATCCTGTTGCTTTGTCCACTCGGTCAATCCTACCAGCTACCTCCATCGTACAGCCATTTGGAAGAGTAAAACGAATTGGTGGAAGCTCGCCCCCCTTCCCAAAGGCAAGCTCTAAGCCAACAGGTGTAAAGCCACTAGCCTTTGCGTGTTCACTTAAAATAGCTGAAGCGCGAGCAAGAATTTTTTGCAGCTTATGTTTAATATAATGAAATCGATTTGAACTAAGTAGGATCTCTCTTTGCAAGCGCGGGGCAAGTTTTTCAACTGCATCATTTGATAACCGCTCACATTGATCCTTCGTTAGCTCCTTCCAGTCTAGGTTTAACTGCTGTAATCGATCAGATATTAGCTTTAACGCTGAGTGGAACATTTGCCCGATATCAGGTGCTTCTAGCTTGAAAAATTTTCTCTCTTTCAGCTTTAAGCCGTGTGAGGCAAAGTGTGAGAATGCGCAGCTATTAAATTGCTCCATTCGCGAGACACTTCCTTGAATATGCTCACCATATAGCTCACGGCTTACGGATGTTTCTAATTGCTCTGGCTTATTTTGATAGGATAGACTGCTTAATACCCTTTTGGTTAGCAGTTGATATTCCGATGTTATAAAGTGATTATAGGCATCCCACCAAATTGGATGAACTGGATACCCGCGCTTCCATGATTGTAGCTGTGACGTAATATAGGATAAGGTTACATTCTTATTCACAATAAATGAAAGCTGCTCTTCTAAAGATAGCTGTTCAGGCTCATTTAAAAGTCGTTGTTTTTCAACCTTTGGAAACATCTCTTCAATCCGTTTAACAATAACAGAAGGAAGCAATGCTTTACCCTCATCATCTGCCATTGGGTAAGATAAATAAAGATGTTCAGATGGACTAGACAAAGCCATATAAATTGTAAAGTTCTCATCAAGAAGCTGCTGTCTTGCTGTTGGCGCAAGATTTATGCCTTGAAAATGCAGTGCTTCACGGTCATCCTCTGTTAAAATCCCTTCCTCTTTCGGTCTTGCCGGAATCACACCGTCATTTACTCCTACGATAAATGAGCACTTCACATGGAAGAATCTAGATTTTTCAAGATCAGCAATTAATACTTGATCAATTGCTGGTGGGACTAATGAAAACTTCATAGATTCAAGCCCTGTTTCAAGAATTTCAGCAAACAATTTCAAGGAAACATTTTCATCTGAAAGCATTTCAACAAATTCATCTAATAAGTTGATCACTGCCTGCCATACTTGATCATGCTCCCTCGCCTCTAATAAAAGGCCCTTTTCTTCAGCGTTAATACGAAGACTCTCTATTTTTTCAGGTATTTGTAATTCTTCTAAATAAAGATACAAACTTTGAGCAAGATCCCTTCCTGTTTTGCTGCGTTTTATTCTTTTTTGTAAAGCTAAGATCGGCTTAACAACAATAGAACGAAGTTGGTTAAGCTTGTCCTCCATCTGCTTTTCTTCATCTGTCACAACAAAGTCATCGTCAAGTGAATAAAATCGTCGATAGTGCCATTTTTCATCCTTTGTCCACTTAGAACCTTGAATACCATATGATAAACAATAGTTTTCTAATAAGTCCATTTCCTCACGCATTACTTGCCTTTTCATCTCAAATGGAAATAGCAACTCTGTTTTTACAGCTCGGAAAACCGCCTCATGACGCCAATGCCCATTAATGATCTCTAAAGTAGAACGAATGAATTCAACTAATGGATGGTTAAGCATAGATTGCTTTTGATCGATAAAAAACGGTATCTCATAATCACGAAACACTTGTTCAATCACGTCACGATAATCGTTTGCATTGCGGATAAGTAATGCTAGATCACGATAACGATAGCTTCCCTGTCTGATGAGTGTATGAATTTGTCGTGCAATTCCTTCTACTTCTGAACGACGATTTGCCGCTTGAAAGATTGTCAAGCTAGTTTTTTTCTCATAAACACTAGTTGGTCTAGTATCATAAAATTTCTCTAAATGCCCGAGAGAGAGATTACCAGTAAATCGATGCTGCTCTCGCAATACGATTGGCTCGTCAACTTCTTTCCCCGCTTCTAAAGCAGCTTTTAGAATTTTATTGTAAGTTTTTCCAGTCATATGAAATAAATGTAACTCATGAGGTAAATGCTCTTCATATGGCTTATCAGCTGTAAGGGCTATTTTCACATTTGCTGCATTTTTCATTAAAGCTGCAACAACCTCGTATTCCTGAGGAGTAAAGCTATGAAAACCATCAATATAAATATCCGCTGATCGCAAATAGTCTGACTCCTGTACCTTTTCAGCAAGCAAGTGTAAATAATCCTCTGAGTCTACATATTGATTACTAAGTTCAATTTCTAACTGTTTATAAAGTAATGCCATATCATGAAGCTTGTCTGTTAATGACTTTTTATCTAATTCCGTTGTAGCACCTGCCAAGTATTCATCTAACTCTTGTGGTGATAAACAATAACGTTTAAATTCAGTCAGCATAGCTTCAAGTTGCTGGATAAAACCGTTCTTATCACTAGCCTTCGTGAACACTTTAAATTCCTGCTTATATTGTTCAACTAGCTTTCGTAACATCATCTGAATGCCTGTGCTTGAAAGATGATGACGAGTCATCCCACCTGTTTCCTGGAGAATTCTCCATGCTAACCTACTAAAACTAAACGTTTGCGCACGGATCATTCCACCTAAATTCGGTGTCTTTATTAATTCATACTCTGCCCCAAACGTCATTTGATCTGGTACAAGGTAAATGATTGGACGGCCGATTGGTTCTTCAAATAGCTTGTTTCTTATTTCATTTAAGATGGCTTCAGTTTTCCCGCTCCCTGAACGCCCTAGAATAAATTGAATGCTCACGTTTATTCCCCACTAACGTTTTTATTTAGGCGCTGTTAAACTTGGTTGTTGATATACGCTTTGGCGTTCGCTTTTTGCGGGCGGTCCGGGAGCCTCCTCGGTGCTTTGCACCTGCAGGGTATCCCTTGGACTCGCACTCTAAGCAGGAGTCTCACGTATCCGTTCCAATCAACAAGTGCAAAAATCAACAGTGCGCTTTAACAGAACCTATATTAAAAAAGAAATACCACAACTAAAATAGTGTGGCAACAATGTGTGATTTATTTCTACATCTTTATTTATATTTTACTTTACTTTTAAGCGAAATTCTATTTATAGGACATGCCAAGTTTTGTATGGATAAAACACAGATTCTTTAAAATAAACATAATGATATATGAGGAGGTGAGTTTCATGAAAAATCGAGCCATTGACTTGTTTATGTGGATTGCAGCGACTAGTGTGGCAAGCAATATTTATTTGCTCATTCCAATTTACTCAGCTGTTGCAGAAGGATTATCAATTACATATGAAGAGGTTATATTTTCAAGTACATTATTTACATTTTGTTACGCTCTAGGTCTTTTAAGCTTTGGTCCTATTTCTGAATACTTCTCAAAGAAGAGAGTGTTATTTTTCGGAATGCTTGCTTCTAGCCTCTTAACATTTGTTATTACTTTTTCCAATTCATTATTAAGCTTTTATCTTATAAGAAGTTTCCAAGGCTATGTATTAGGTAGTTTTGCACCCGTTGCCTATGCATATTGCTTTGATGTATTTCATGCAAACCGCAGATCCTTTGTCATTGCAGTTATCAACATGGGATTTTTAATGGCGGGTATCCTTGGTCAGCTAATCAGTTCTTCTTTGGTAGCTGCTTATGATTGGAGAGGGATTTTTTATTTTCTTGGTTGTATTTATATTCTTCTAGCTTTTAGCACATTATTTACACTTCCTTCGGTTCCCCACTCTTTTACCAAGAGCTCTTCAAAAGAAACGTCTATTTTTTCTAGCAAACTGCTACAGCCCTCCATTATTTTAGGATTATCCATCACCTTTGTTACTTTAATGTCCTTTGTTGCTTTTTATGATGAATTAGCCCAGCACTATACTGGGGAAGAAGAAGCACTTTTTTATAGTAGATGTATAGGTTTGGTTGGGACACCCCTATCCTTATTATGCGGAAACTGGCTAAAAAAGCATAAAGCTAAAAAGATGCTTCTTATCTGCTTGTCTATTATTATCATTTCACTTTTATTGATGTTACTAACAAATAATCTTGTTATGATCACTTTACTGTCTACCTTATATGTATCGGCAATCGCTGTCTTCATCCCTTCTCTTATTACATTTATTGGAGAAGCGGCTGCTAAAAAACGAGCGGCTGCAATCTCTCTATACTCCTTTACATTACTAATAGGGGCAAGTCTCGGGCCAATCGTTGCAAATGTTTTATCCTTCCAAAGCGTCATTTCTTTATTTTCCATTTTATTTGGATTGGCTTTTATCTTACTTTTATTTACTAAAAATCATCTAATACAAAGAGGCTGACATGAACGCCAGCCTTATGTTTCCTACCCTCTTTCAACAAACAAAGCGACACCAATCCCTCCACCAACACAAAGGGAAGCAAGGCCTTTTTTCACATTTTGTCGTTTCATTTCATGTAAAAGACTTACAACAATTCGGGATCCTGTACAACCAATTGGATGCCCTAGACTGATACCACTACCATTCACATTGACCTTTTCTCGATTTAAATTCAACTGTTTTTCAACAGCTAAATACTGTGCGGCAAAGGCCTCATTGATTTCAATTACGTCCAAATCATCAATCGTCCAATTTAACGAATTTAGCCCCTTTTGAATTGCAGGAACAGGGCCAATCCCCATAACCTTTGGATCGACTCCAGCAACTGAATAATTTGAAATCTTCGCTAAAATAGGCAATCCTCTATTTTCAGCCTCTTCTCTCGCCATTAACACTAGCGCTGCTGCCCCGTCATTTAGAGATGAAGCATTTCCTGCTGTAACGGTTCCATTTTCTTTAAAAATAGTAGGTAATGATGCAAGCTTTTCACTCGTTACCTTTCTAGGACCTTCATCTTGAGAAACAATTACCTCTCCCTTTCTAGATCTTACTGTAATCGGGAGAATTTCTTCTGTAAAGTTTCCATTATTAATTGCAGCTAACGCACGATTTTGACTTGTTAAAGCAAGTTCATCTTGCTCTTCTCTCGAAATCGTAAATTCCTCTGCAACATTTTCCGCTGTTTCACCCATCATAATATGATGGATCGGATCTTCCAATATCTCCCATACACTATCAGTTACCTGTCCATGCTGAAGCCGAGAGCCAAAACGGTGCTGCTTAAGTAAATAAGGACTTGAACTCATTGCTTCCACTCCACCCGCGATCACGATATTGGAGTGGCCAGTTTGAATTTGCATTGCAGCAGATATGATTGCTTGTAGTCCTGATGCACATTGTCTTTGGATGGTGTAACCTGTTGTTTTGTCAGGAAAATCCGCTAAAAGCGCTGACGTACGTGCAGTATTTGGTTCATCTGTTCGTTGAATACAATGACCTAGAATAACTTCCTCTACCTCTTGCTTTTTTAGCTTACTTCTTTTAACAACCTCATCTAATACAGGTACCACTAATTGAGAAGGCAACAACTCCTTGAAAGCGCCACCAAATAAACCGATAGGTGTCCTTACCGCAGCCGTTATGACAACCTCACGCATTTCCCATCCCCCTTATTAAACTCACTATTAATCATAAGAGCTCGTAATTTCATTATAGTATAATTATTTGAAATTATTGCAAAAATTAGCTTTATTTCGGGGACTTATCTTCGATTCCTGGAATTTATCTTCGATTTTTGAAATTTATCTTCGATTTTTCACTTTTATCAACTATTAGACGTAATTCGACAAAATAATCACTCAAAAAAGCGCTAACCCAAAGAGTGAAAACTTCTCCAAATTCCAGAAGTTAGCCCTATTGCGAGTTAGCACCTATTTTCGATCTCCAACTGTCCCGATCAAATTATCCATTTCCACTAAACCAAAATGACGACTATCTCGACTTTGAAGGCGATTATCTCCAATAACAAACATATACCCTTTAGGAATTCTTGTTTTATCTGTAATTTCTTCAAGCGTAAAGTTTCCTGTTTGCTTCGTTACTTCGGGATTCTCCTTCGTTGGTAAAAAAGGCTCATTAACCGCCTTTCCATTTACATAAAGCTGATCGTCCTTGTAATAAAGTTCATCACCAGGTAAGCCGATCACCCTTTTAACATAAATTTTTTCACTATTAGGTGGATGAAAAACAACAACATCAAACCGATCAAGTGAATTAAAATAAATTCCCAACTTATTTATTGAAAGCAACCTTCCTTCCTCATACGTCGGTTGCATTGAAACTCCCTCTACTTTATATTCCACAAAGATAAGGTTCTTTAATATAATAGCCATTAAACAAATTCCTACTGTTGTAAAAGCTATTCCCCGCTTTTTCATGATAACCCCCTACAACGATTAATCGCCTCTTTTTTTTACTGTCATCGATACATTTAAGCGCCTTTCGACTCTTTTACCAATAAACCATAATAAAAAAATGACAATTGCTACAATAATGGATCTTGTTGGCTGTGTAATAAGTGCATGTAAATCCTGACCGATAAAACTCACCATAAAAATCATGACAAACTTTCCAGATAAAACCGCTAAAATAAATTGCCAATGACTTATTCGCGAAAGCCCTGCAACAACATTAATTGCCGCAGATGGCGTAAATGGAAAACACAAAATGAGAAATAACGGACTAAAACCTCTCCGTTCAATCCAAGTTAACAATTTTTTTATCGCCTTTTTCTCTTGTAAGCGTTTAAAAAATCTCCACTCGCCAAGCTTTCTCATCATAATAAATACTATAATAGCACCAGAACAAGCTCCAATCCAAGATAAAAAAAATCCCATCCAAAGACCAAACGAATTAACGTTTGCAACAATGAATACAACAAGCGGTAAAAACGGAAAAAAAGCCTCTAACATTGGTAATAATATCGCAAAAAACGGACCGAACGACCGATACGTTTCAAATAGCTCCATTAATTGTTTTAAAGAAAAAAAATCCTGTAGTGTCTCCGGGCTCATATTATACTCCTCTGATAAATCCTTTGGTATCTATTTTACACATTTATGTCAAAACTTGAAAGATCAAGGTGCACTTGCGAAGTTTAATTTAATCGTGTATGATAATTACGAACAAATGTTCTGTTTAAGAAAGGAGCATTTCTGTGACCAGAATACCGAAAGACATTCGAGCTACAATCGAACAATCCATCTATATACCGATGGTTGTTTCGATCTTAAATCGTGACCTAACAGTGATCGAAAAAAGTCCGTTCAAACTACATCGGCCATATTTAGCACTGGTTGAGGAATCCCTAAAACTTGCACAAAAAGATTTGGCTGTGATTAGACAAGAGCTTCATAGACGAAATATAAAAGTACATGAAGTTGAACGAGATGAGGCTTTTACACTTTACTCCTTCCTCTATAATGGCTATGAAGAAAAACACAATTATTTTAATCCAAGAATACGTAACAAAGTATGTGAACTAATAGAAATATATTTATTTAAGCCACAAAAATAGCCCTACTTCATCCATTCCCACTTTATCAGGGATTTAAAAGAAGAAATCGATTATTTAATTGCTACTTGTCTATGCAATGGAAATAAAAGAGACACCTCACTAATTTTAGCAGGTGTCTCCCCCTTACTTTCTTATGTCCAATCAAAAACTCTTATAATGAACCTGATGGAGTACCAAAGCAGCCTAAACGGAAACAAAATAATTTCAGGAAAGTAAAATAACGCTTCTGTGAGAAAATCAGTAAACGTAAACCTCCCATCCTTCTTTTTTATCTTTCTTTTCTGTTTATATTTCTCTCTCCGTTTATGAAAAGACATGATTTGCCTTCTCCCTTCGTATCTTTTTCTAACCCTGCATAATCTTTAACATTCTGCAAAAAATAAAAAAGCATTCTAATTTAATATTTATACGAATCACTTAAATATTTTGTTTCATTATTATCTTTCTAATGTATTAAGGCATTTTGATTTTCAACTATGAGAAACAACTTAATTGACAACGCTCCTTTTGTTGATTATTCTAGAAAAGTTATTTTTAATAAAACCTATAAACTTACTGGGGGATAACAGCATGAAAAAAACATACATTTCATTCCTGACAATTCTATTTGTTCTCGTTCTATCCGCATGTGGTGCTCAAAAAGATGAGAATACCACTGGGGATACCGCTTCCCTTTACGATCAAATAAAGGAAAAAGGTGAGATTACAATCGGAACAGAAGGAACATATGCACCATTTACATTCCATGACAAATCAGATAAATTAACCGGCTTTGATATCGAAATAGCTGAAGAAGTATTCAAGCGACTTGAGATAAAACCTACTTTTATTGAAACAAAATGGGACGGGATGATTGCTGGTCTTGATGCTAAACGTTATGACCTTGTTGCTAACCAGGTAGCCATTCGTCCGGAACGTTTAGAAAAATATGATATGTCTGAGCCATATATTGTGTCAAAAGCAGTACTAGTTGTTCATGAAGAAAACAACGAGATTAAAAGCTTAGAGGATTTAAACGGGAAAAAAGTTGGACAATCTCTTGATAGCAACTACCGAAAAATTGCAGAAGAGCACGGTGCAACAAATACAGTTGTAGTTGGCTTTAACCAAGCAATCGATCTAATTGTTTCAAAGCGTATTGATGGAACAATTAATGACAGCCTTTCTTACCTTGATTTAAAAAAGCAACGACCTGATCTTCCTATTAAAACAGTATATGAGGAGCCAGATGCAACTAGTAATGCTTTCCTTTTCCGCAAAGGTAGTGATGAATTAGTTGAGGCAGTCAATGGGGCACTTGCAGATATGAAAGAAGATGGTACGTACTTAAAGATTTCCGAAAAATGGTTCGGAACTGATGTATCTAAGTAAAGGAATTGATGTGTAATGTTTGCAGATGAACGAACAGAAAGAATTATAGGAATCCTCAGTGATTCCTTTTTTCCTATTTTAAAGGCCGGTTTATATTTTACCATTCCATTAACATTAATTGCATTTGTATTAGGTCTTATACTGGCATTTCTAACAGCTCTTGCTCGTCTTTCAGGATTTAAGCCTTTGGTGGTTCTAGCAAAATTATATGTATGGATATTTAGGGGAACGCCTTTGCTAGTTCAATTATTTATTCTGTTTTACGGATTGCCGAGTCTTGGAATAACACTGGATCCTTTTCCTGCTGCTGTCATTGGCTTTACTTTAAATAAGGGTGCTTACAGCTCTGAAATTATCCGAGCAGCCATTCTTTCAATTCAAAAAGGCCAATGGGAAGCAGCCTTCTCAATTGGAATGACAAAGTCACAAGCAATGAGAAGAGTCATCCTTCCACAAGCTGTCCGGGTAAGCATACCACCACTTGGGAATTCCTTTATTAGTCTTGTGAAGGATACATCACTTGCAGCAACAATTACTGTTACAGAGCTTTTTCAAAAAGGCCAGCAAATTGCAGCTGTCACGTATGAACCGTTATGGCTTTATATAGAAGTAGCCTTTATTTATTTAATGTTCAGTACGGTTCTCTCATATGCGCAATCAAAACTTGAACATCGCTATGATCGAACAGTTGCTAAGTAATGGAGGTTTACAATGATTCACATACAAAATCTTTTCAAAAAATTCAATGATTTAGAAGTGTTAAAAGGAATTGATTTAACAGTAGAAAAAGGTAACACAGCAGTTATTATCGGCCCATCAGGCTCTGGAAAAACAACTTTCCTTCGGTGCTTAAACCTCCTTGAACTGCCTGAAAAAGGCTCAATATCCTTAGGAGAAAAAGAAATCGAGTTTAACGAAAAGAAGCGACTTTCCTCTTCACAGATTACTTCCTTTCGAAAACAAACTGGCATGGTCTTTCAAAATTATAACCTCTTTCCGCATTTTACGGCTCTGGAAAATGTCATGGAAGGGCAAATCACAGTATTAAAAAGATCAAAAGACGAGGCTCGAAAAAAATCACTTCAACTTTTAGAGAAAGTTGGGCTCAAAGACCGATCTGATATGTATCCACACCAATTATCGGGAGGACAGCAACAACGTGTTGGTATTGCTAGAGCCATGGCAATGGATCCAAATGTGCTACTCTTCGACGAACCTACATCCGCTCTCGACCCAGAGCTAGTTGGAGAAGTCCTTAAGGTAATGAAGGAGTTATCAGAAGAAGGGATGACGATGGTCGTTGTCACTCATGAAATGCAATTCGCACGAGATGTAGCTGATCAAGTCATTTTTATGGACAATGGAGTTGTCGTCGAAAAGGGCACTCCTGATAAAGTGTTCGGTAACACACAAAACCCGCGCACATTGCAATTTTTGAACAAAGTCAATGCTAGGTAATAAGAAAAGCGTAAGCGCCTTGTTCAGCCCCGACAAGCATAAGACGCAAATGAATAGAAGACGTTCTTTGTCTTCAATTCATTTGTGGCTTATGACCTCGAGGGGCTAGGAGCTGGAGCTAGACACCGAAACTGAGTAAGAAAAATTATTAATTCTAATACGAGACAAAGGCTATCCAACAACTGGATAGCCTTTGTTCTGAATAAATAATCATTCAATCTCACCAAGAGAAACGATCCAATTCCCTTATCATCTGTTCATAAATAGCATTCTTCTCTTTCTCATCTTTTGGAATGAGAAACATGTTCAATTTTCGTTGCTCTAATTCAATTCGTGATGATATCATTGTGCGAAGCTGTGCTGTGCGATAGTATTGGTTTTTAAATGATCCAATAGACATTGGTAGAGTGATTTGTTTATCATTTGAAAAGGTTACAATCGTATTATCATGTTCTACTTTTGCGCTATTTTTTATAAAATAATGTGAAAGCCATGCACATTGTGGTCTCGTTGAGGATGTAGTCGGGAAAAAGTAAATCGAATTTGCTGGGTCAATAACGATAGGTGATTTATGGGTAATTCCCATTAGGTTTTTGGTCCCATCCTTTCTTCCAGAGTAACTGCTTCCGAAATATCGACAGCTTTGATCAATTACTTCCATTGGACGTTTTTCGACAACAAACTCTTCCTCATACTCAAGGATTCTAGTACTCATCTTGTTTGAATCAGGTAAAATAGCCATTGTAAAACGATTGATAATGTAATCCTCTACAGTCTTTTTCGTTGCAATCATCATCATTCACCTCTTCTAATTATTAGGTAATATATCCCATACCAAATCTAGCATGTACAAAAATGAATTTCTATAAATTTACAAAAAACACACAAAAAAAGTGACTTCCTTAACATTTCTGTAAAGAAGTCACTCCTCGTTCATTTGTTCAGTTATTGTCTCAGTCTCAATTTTTTCATTGTAGCTGTCAATTCCAACAAGAGGATTTAAAGCAGTTGGTAATAGCTCTAGTTCTTTGTCTTTATTCATTCAAATCACACCCTTTTGCCATAGCTTTTCCAACTTGTTGTATTTCATACTTACTAAAAATATTCCTGTTAAATTTTTTAAAAATTTTAACTATTCGGTTGATTTTCAGTTGTTAATTCCATACAATATAAAAAAGGCATCAGGGGTGATCTTAAATGAAAAATAAAAAGTCGTCTTACACTGAGATCATGAAGTCCCGTAACACAAAAAACGTTCCATCTGAGCATCCTGTATTAGACATGTATATTCAAATGGTTCTAGACGAAGCGTTGTTTAACAGGAAAAGAGATTTGCTAGAAGAACGTATTAATGATGCACTTGACACAAAGAACAAAACATTATTTATGACATTATCAAAAGAATACAAGGTTTTACGTTTGTTAGGATAGAGACTGCCAATTGGCGGTCTTTATTTTTTTCATTTTAACTCTTTTCTTAAACATTAATGCTATTTGTCTTTCGATAACAAACGTGCAGAATTTTTCTACTTCTAAAATATTGAACAAAAAATATGAGTTTATAGATCTGCACTTCGGGTACTTAATTAATAGAAACATCAATACGAATAAGATGAGGAGGAGTTAAAAAGTGGACAACCATAAGAAAAAGATTGTAGGTATTTATGATACAGAACAGGAAGCTATTCTAGCTGTAGAGGATCTTAAAAATCAAGGATATAACACCGAAGACATCTCCGTCATCAGTAGAAATCGTGAAGATGTAGATTATATCTCAGAAGAAACCGGTACAAAAGCAGGCAAAGGGGCTGCTACAGGTGCTGCAGCGGGTGGTACACTCGGTGGGGTAACTGGATTATTAGCTGGAGTAGGGGCATTAGCTATCCCAGGCATTGGACCGATTATAGCAGCAGGACCAATTGTAGCTGCATTGACTGGTGCTGCAGCAGGTGCAGGAGTAGGTGGATTATCAGGAGCGCTCATAGGGATGGGCATTCCAGAAGATGAGGCAAAGCATTACGATGAATCTGTAAAAGATGGTAAGATCTTAGTTCTTGTTGATAAGAAAGATGATTTCATTGACAGAGAGCAAAACATTCCTCCAGAGCTGGATACAACACCAATTGAAGGTAGTAGCGTACGTGAAAATGACTACAATAATTATAAAGATCGAGATCCTTCTTTAACCGATAACAATCATAAAGTGAACACCGGGACCAATACTAACAGGAACTGGTAATTAACACCAACAAAATTGGTCATAATTTTGCATGTGCAGCTTAATATATTATATGACATGAGTCCTTAGATTTTAGGGGCTCATGCTACATATTAATAATTACTTCGAAGTTAATATGTCCAAAATAAATGAATAGAAGCTTGGATTACAGTCATCCAAGCTTCTATTTTTTGAATACTATTAAGCCTCGGTAAACTGAGCCGCCTCAGTAGATCCTTTTAAAGCAGTGGTCGAGGATGTTCCCCCGGAGATTGTTTGCGCCACTTCATCAAAATACCCGGTACCAACCTCACGTTGATGTCTAGTTGCCGTGTATCCATAAACCTCACTTGCAAATTCTCGTTGTTGAAGCTCAGAATAGGCTGCCATACCATGGTCGCGGTAGCCACGTGCAAGCTCAAACATACTGTGATTAAGTGCATGGAATCCTGCAAGTGTTACAAATTGAAACTTATAACCCATTTTAGCAATTTCTTTTTGGAACTTAGCAATTATTTCATCGTCTAGTTTCTTCTTCCAGTTAAATGATGGTGAGCAGTTATAGGCTAATAATTTTCCAGGGAAGCTTTCATGAATTGCATCTGCAAATTTTTGCGCTTGCTCAAGATTTGGTTCTGATGTTTCACACCAAATTAAATCAGCATATGGTGCATAGGATAGTCCTCTGCTAATCGCTTGGTCAATGCCAGCTTTTGTACGGAAGAATCCTTCTACAGTTCGTTCTCCTGTTAAAAATTCATGATCAGCAGGATCAACATCACTTGTAATCAAATCAGCTGCATCAGCATCTGTACGAGCAATAATGATCGTTGGTGTTCCCATTACATCTGCTGCTAAACGTGCTGAGATAAGATTTTTTACAGCTGTTTGTGTTGGTAATAAAACTTTCCCACCTAGGTGGCCACATTTTTTCTCAGAGGATAATTGATCTTCAAAATGAACCCCCGACGCTCCTGATTCAATCATTGATTTCATCAGTTCGAATACATTTAACTGCCCACCAAAGCCCGCTTCTGCATCTGCAATAATCGGTGCAAACCAATCAATAATTTCCTCCCCTTCAAGATGTTGAATTTGATCTGCTCGTTGAAGCGCTTGATTAATTCGTTTAACAACATTAGGAACACTGTTTGCAGGGTATAAACTTTGGTCAGGGTACATATTTCCTGAAAGGTTTGCATCTGCAGCAACCTGCCAGCCACTTAAGTAAATGGCCTTTAAGCCAGCTTTAATTTGTTGCATAGCTTGATTTCCAGTTAAGGCACCTAGTGCATGGATGTAATCCTCTGTTTGAAGACTGTTCCAAAGCTTTTCAGCCCCTCTTCTTGCTAACGTATATTCTATATCGATTGAACCCCTCAATCTGATTACCTCTTCTGAAGAATATGGACGAGTAATCCCTTCCCAACGCTTATCTAGCTCCCAGCTTTCCTGTAATGCTTTAATTCTTTGACCGTTCATTTCCCAGTCCCCCATGTTTACAATTTTAAATGTACTTTATCAATGCGAAAAGTCGGATATTATAATTGTTCGAACCTAAGATAAACCGCTCCCATTATTCCTAAAATAGTCAAAGCTTTTCATAGCTCGGAATTGTTAAGAAATCAATAAATTCATTACGCTTTACTAGCTCATCAAATACTTCAATTGCCTTTTCAAAATTCCCCTTTTGAAAGGCTACTTCACCAACTGCTTCACGTATATTTCTAACCTCTTCCTCTCTCATTTGGTCATAAAGTCCAAATGTGAGCTTACGACCATCCTCAAGTATGCCACGTGGATGGCGAATCCATTGCCATAACTGTGCTCTTGATATTTCCGCTGTTGCAGCATCCTCCATTAAGTTATGGATTGGTGCAGCGCCCCGGCCACTTAGCCATGATGCAAGATAACGGATGCCAACATCGATATTTGTTCTTACTCCCTCCTCTGTAATTGTCCCGTCTGGTACTTCTAATAAATCTTCAGCTGTAACTTCAACATCTTTCCGTTTGCGATAAAGTTGATTAGGTGTTTTCATATGCTCATCAAATACATCCATTGCTACCTTTATGAGTGCAGGATGTGCAACCCATGTACCGTCATGACCTTCTGTTGCTTCTCTTTCTTTATCAGCTCGCACCTTCTCGTATGCTCTTTCATTTTTTTCAGGATTGTTTTTGACAGGAATTTGCGCAGCCATTCCTCCCATTGCATGAGCATTTCGCTTGTGACAAGTTTTGATTGCAAGCAATGAATAAGATCTCATAAACCCAACAGTCATCGTGACCTGTGCGCGATCAGGTAGAATGACAGATTCACAGTTTCTAAGCTTCTTTAAATAACTGAAAATATAATCCCAACGCCCACAGTTTAAGCCTGCAGAATGCTCTTTTAATTCATATAAAATTTCATCCATTTCAAATGCCGCCATTATTGTTTCAATTAGAACAGTTGCTTTAACCGTCCCTTGTGGAATATTTAATTCGTCTTGTGCAAAGCAAAATACCTCATTCCAAAGTCTTGCTTCAAGATAACTTTCCATCTTAGGTAAATAAAAGTATGGTCCGCTTCCTCGTTTAATCAGCTCCTTGGCATTGTGAAAAAAGAATAATCCAAAGTCTACTAAACTGGCAGACATTCTTTTTCCATCTAGCTCAATATGTTTTTCTTCAAGATGCCAGCCTCTTGGTCTTACCTTTAAGATAGCAATTTCTTCATTTAGCTGATACGCTTTACCACTTTCATTTTGATATGAAATCGTTTTGCGAACAGCATCTCTCAGGTTAACTTGACCACCTATTATATTGTGCCAGCTTGGTGAAGTCGCATCCTCGAAATCAGCCATAAACACTTTTGCACCTGAGTTTAGTGCATTGATCACCATTTTTCGATCAACTGGGCCGGTGATTTCAACACGACGATCTTGAAGATCTTCAGGAATTGGCTCTACTGTCCAATCTCCATTACGTATGTGTTCTGTTTCAGGTAAAAAACCAGGTAACTTACCTAAATCGATATCCTGCTGTCTTTCCACCCTTTTCTGTAACAATTCTCGCCTACGTGTGCCAAAATTTCTTTCAAGCTTTTCAATAAATTGCAACGCTTCTGGTGTTAACACTTGTTGAAATTCATGCTTCATTTCCCCAACTATTTTACAACCTGTCATTTGTGTTGCCATGTTTGAAAGAACACCCCACTTTTATTGTTATAACACAGTTTGTTATTACTAAAACTAATATATAACAGAGTGATTAAAAATGGAACAATTTTCTTTAATAAATTTCAAAAAAAGTTTTGACAAGCTTTTTACTATGGTGATAGGCATCCCTATGAGGCATAAGCCACCATAATATAAAAGTCAAAAATTATAGATTTTCTTACTAAAAGGGTTACCTTCACTTTGTAATATCTGTTACTATTAACTCATAAATTTATAGGAGGAAAGTATTATGAGTATTTATGGTTTTATTGTACTAATACATATCATTTCAGCAGTATGTGGATTGGGCGCAGCATTTGCATTGCCAGTCTTAATGAAAAAGCCTGAAACAGTAACCCAAGCCAAATTCGCTTTCAAGGTAAATGCGGGAATTGAAAAGATCGTTAAGATTGGCAGTATTACTCTTTTAGTTACAGGTCTAATTTTGGGTGCACTGAACCCAAGTCTATTTACCCAAATATGGTATATTGTTTCTATTGTTATATTTATAATGGTTCAACCTGTAGTTGCTGTCATTCTTCCAAAGAAACTAGCTGAACTAGAGAAATTATTAAATAGTATTAAAGAAGATAAATTGCCAGATTCATATTTTCAGATTAGTAAGCAAATGGCTCCTTACAATGGTTTTACTCATTTAGCTGCCATCGTCTTAATTATACTAATGGTGCTAAAGCCTTTTTAGTCCATATAAAAAGGACTCTGCGAATACTATGCAGGGTCCTTTTAAAAATATGAATACTAATAAAGTAATGACTAGTTATAAAAATATTTACTTGCAATTCCCTCATGCTTTTAATTAGAACATTTATTCACTACCCGATTCTTTTTCCCCATGCTCTTCCAAGTAAAGAATTCGCTCAAACATTGTAGGATGAGTATAGCGAAATATTTTTACTAAAGCAGGTGGATTTACCTCACTTAACCCAGCTCTTGATAACTCTTGGAACGAGCTTATTGCCGCTTCGTTGTTATTTGTCATTTCAATTGCATACATATCAGCAGACTTTTCTTGATAGCGTGCAACAGTATTTGCTAATGGACTAGAGGCAAATGTCAGCACCCCTAGCAAGATTAAAAATAATGGAAATGCAGTTAACTCTCTAATTGAATTAATTTTCAGCAAAGATCCAAACTGCTTAATCATGAGTTTCATTAAAAGATGAATGATGAATAATCCGAATAGGCTTAAGAATAAATAGCCTGCGATCCCGACATAAATATGATTCATCACGTAATGCCCCATTTCATGGGCCATGATAAACAAAATTTCCTCTTCACTGAGTCTATTTAACGTAGTATCCCAAAGAACAATTCTAGAATTTGATCCTATTCCGGTTACGTACGCATTTAGTGCATTTGTCTTTTCAGACATATTCACTTCATATACATGTTCAGCAGGTATATCTGCCTCATTAGCGATGGCTAAAATTTTTTCTTCCAATTCCTTGTTTTGTAACGGATAAAAATCATTATATAAAGGGTCAATCAAAACTGGTTGAACAAACATTAAAAACATTGAAAATGGGATTGACAGTAACCATGCGTACAGCCACCATCTTTTTTCAAACCTCTTGATAAGCCAATACAGTACAATGACTATTACTGTCATCAAGGCATAATTCACCCAAAAATCAATTAATTGATCCTTCATCCACGCAGAAAATGTTTGTGTTGTGATATTATACGATTTCGAAATTCGAAATCCTAGCAACTCTACTGGAAAAGAAATGACAGATATTAATAGCGATAACCAAAAAAAGTAGACAGCTGATTGTAAGCTAAAAAACCTTGACGTCACATTAGACCATTCTTGCATTTTTCGTGAAATCCCAGTGATAAGAATGACAAATAGTAAAAACCATTCAAATGGTACTGTTACAAAAAAAAGGAAATTTTTTATTGTTGAATATTCCTGAGATAGCAGCAGTTCCCTACCGGACATAAAAGTGGATGGATCTGCAGAAGAGCCCTCATATGGAGCAGGAACACCTGTCCCCGAAAAAATGAATAGATACCAATATACTAATAAACCATATAAAAAATAAAGAAAAATTGATCCTGTTAACCATTTCCTCAACTAGCCATCCCTCCTTGAACAAGCTCTTACTTCTAGTGTAGTTTCGAGCCCTTTTAAATAGAACATGAAAAGGAAAGGCTTTTCTTATCACCATTAAATAGACTCACACTGTTTAATTCTAACACCTACAACATACTATATAGAACAAGCGTACCAATTGCCCCCATTACAACGACAATAACATTTGCTCCGGTAAATGCAATTAAGGTTGCGGCAATAGCTCCGATTATACCAAACATAAGATCCTCACTAATAAGAAAAACACCTGGTACGATCAATGCTCCTAAAGTGGCAAAAGGAACATTCTTTAATACATTCTGTACAAAGACCGGCAGTTTTAATTGACTTAGTGCAACAAGTGGAATCATCCGCGGTATATATGTAACAAGTCCCATTCCAATTATCATAAACAAAATGGTTTTATCCATGCTGATCCACCTCTTTTGTAAATTTCGAATAGATAAGTTCAACAATGACTGCAGACACCAATGTTGATAAAACAATCGACCAACCAGTTGAGATCATCCCTGTTATATAGCAAAGTGAATTAATTATTGCGGCCAATACTGCTAAAAAAAGCACCTTTCGATGTTTTTTCAACGATGGAATTAATAATCCAATAAACATTGCGTATAACGCGATTCCCATACTTTCTTGCACAGTGGTTGGGAGACTGGCACCAATAACAAAGCCAATTCCTGAATTCACAACCCAACTAGCGTATGAAATAAACATTAACCCAAATAAATAGCCTGAATTTACCGCTCCCTCTCTCGTTGATGCAACTGAAAAGGTTTCATCTGTTAAACCAAATGAATAAAGTGCCTTTTTCCATAGCGAGTCGTCTTCAACCTTTTCACTTAATGAAGCAGACATTAAAAAATGACGTATGTTCACAATAAACGTTGTAAAGATGATTTCAATAACACCAGTTCCTACAGCTATTAAGCTTAACGAAATATATTGAGAAGCGCCTGCAAAAACAATTAAACTCATAAGCACTGTTTCTGAAAGGGATAACCCAGTTGACTTCGAAAGGAGCCCAAATGTTAAGGCCACAGGTAAATAGCCAATTGCTATACTGGCACCTCCTTGTATTCCTTGGAGAAAACTAGATTGTTTTTTTACAAGAGTTGTTGTTGCCAACTTCCTTCCTCCTTAACTATGATTGAAAATCTACTCACTATTTAAGGATAGTAAATAAGTAAGTAACAGCTTGTTGTAACTTCTGTATGATTTGCATATGTATGTGATTGATTTGCCTGAAACTTCATTGAATCACCCTTTTTTAACACATACTCCTCACCATGGATCGAAATTGTTGCTTCACCTTCGCATACAAGGACATATTCTTCAACACTTCCGTGGTGTCGCTCAGACGTATGGACACAGCCTGGCTTAAATTCCATAAAATAAATTTCAAACTTTTTCGAAGAATCAAATGGAAAATAAGGATATACTTGAAATAGCTCATTATTTTCTGAAACCGCAGTCTTCTGATTTAAACGTACAACTGATATAGTTGGTTCTGTTTCCTCCACTAATGATGAAAAAGAAACTTGAAGGCCGTTGGCAATTTTCCATAATGTATTTACAGTAGGACTTGACTCCCCCTTTTCGATTTGCGATAACATCCCCTTACTAACTCCTGTTACCTGAGCAAGCTGATCATAACTATAACCTCTAAGCTTTCGAATATTCTTTAAGTTTTCAGCAATTTGCGTTTGAATTGATTTCATAATTTCTCCCATTCCCTCACGATGTATAATATAGTATACATTTGTATTATATAACTAACAACAGCGTTTTTTCACTACTTTCATTTCATTCCTACATAAGGTACATTGATTATAGAAATCTTGTTGATTTGAGGTGAAAACATGTTAACAACATATTTTACAAAATTACAGGAAAAATTGCAGCTAGTTATGGAGAATGAGGCCAAATCAATGGAGATGGTTGCAGCTAAAATAGCTGAGAGCATCCAACAGGGTGGAATTATCCAATTATTTGGATGTGGTCACTCACACATCCTTACTGAAGAAGTGTTTTTTCGAGCAGGTGGACTTGCCCCGATAAAGCCAATTTTAGTTGAACCGCTAATGCTTCATGAGGGTGCAGTAAAATCTTCACAGTTGGAAAGAACAAATAACTATGCTGTTTCATTTATGAAAAAACAGGATATCAAGCCAAAAGACCTCGTCATTGTTATTTCCACTTCAGGCATAAATCCAGTACCAATTGATGTCGCTCTTCTTGCAAAGGAAAAAGGAGCATTTGTAGTGGGGATTTGTTCTTTTAACTATACAAAAGACCAGACCTCCAGACATAAAAGTGGAAAATTCCTCGCTGAAGTTGTCGATATCGCCCTTAATAATTTTTCCGTAAAGGGTGATGCGATTCTTACTCATGAGAAAGTTGGGGTTCCTTTTTCATCATCTTCTACCGTCATCGGGGCTGCTATGTTAAATGGGATATTAGCAGAAGCGATTAAAAAGATGGTGGAGGACGGATTTGAACCACCTATCTTTTTAAGTGGGAATATCGCTGGTGCTGATGAACATAATCACTTATTAATTCAAAAGTATAGTAAACGTATCGAGTTATTAACAATGGGAATTGATGAATAAGAACAAAAGCTCAGGGCGCCTTGACAGCCTCAGGCAAATAAGATGATTAAGAATAGAAAAGAATGCGTTCTTTGCCTTCAATTCTTAATTAGCTAGACCCTAGAGGGGCTAGGCGCTGGAGCTGGATGTCGTGCGCTTATCCAAGTACTAGAATTTTATAGTTTCCTGAATAATATAAAAAGCTCCACCTGTAAATATAGTAGGTGGAGATTCCTTTACTTTCGCTCAATGTCAATTTTAAACTTATATTTATCCGCTCGATATGAAGACCTAACAAGCTCAAGTGGTGTGCCATTTTCTAAAAATGTCTCTCTTTGAATGAGTAAAACTGGAACACCCTTTTTAATCTTTAGATGTTTAATGTCCTCATCATTAACAAGCGCAGCTTCAACTGTTTGAGTTGCATGACCGATGTTTAAATGTAGTTCATCCTCAATATACGTATATAATGACTCCTCTAAAATCTCTGGAGTTAATCCAGGAATCAATTTAACTGGTAGATAACTCGTCTCTAAAGCAATCGGTTCTTCATTGGCTAAACGTAGTCTCTTTATTTTATAAATAAGCTCTTCTTCTCCGAGATCAAGGCGTTCTTTTATATCTTGATCAGCGGGGAAAATTTCAAAATGTAATAATTTATTTCCTGGCACTAATTTACGAGCTTTCATATCTTCAGTAAAACTTGTTAGTCCTTGTAAATTTTGTTCAAATTTTTGATTTGAAACAAAGGTTCCTTTCCCTTTTTCTCTAAAGAGGTATCCCTTATTTACCAAGTTTGTAATCGCTTGTCGGACTGTCATCCGGCTTATTTGATAGCTTTCCGAAAGTTCTCGTTCTGAGGGCAACGAATCACCGGGCATCAATTCCTCAGATTCAATTGTTTGTTTTATATGCTCTTCTAACTGATAGTACAAAGGAAGAGGAGAATTTTTGTCAATCACATATAGATCTCCTTTCAATTTCGCTAATATTCGCTAATGCCATTATAGTAATAGTCCTACTTTTATACAATATTATCTCCTAGAACGTAAACAAAAAACTACCTGTATTTATATACTTACCAGGTAGTTTTTATGTTTTTTTATCTATTAACTTTTACGGATTTTTTCCATTTCATCTGCTACAAATTGAACCTGTGTTCCTACAATAACTTGAATGCTTTGTGGTCCAACAATGTTGATACCAGGAATACCTGTAGATTTAATCTTATTCTGATCAACTACATCCATGTCTTTTACTTCAATTCTTAAGCGTGTAACGCAATTGTCAACAGACGTCACATTTGCATCTCCGCCTAAGCCATCATAAATCTTTGCAGCCATTACAGCAAATTTATTCTCTGTTGTTACTGAGCCTGTAGATTCGCCTTCCTCAAGATCTTCATCAGTATCTGCCTCTCTACCAGGAGTTGCTAAGTTAAACTTCGTAATTAAGAAGCGGAATAATACATAATAAATTACTGCAAAAATTAATCCTTGAAGCAATAGCATAAATGGTTGGTTCGCCAATGGAAGTTTTGAACTTAAAATAAAGTCAACTAGACCAGCACTGAAGCTGAAACCTGCAGTCCAATGAAAAAATGCTGCAACCGCTAAAGAAATACCTGTTAATGCCGCGTGAACTACATAAAGAGCTGGTGCTAGAAACATGAAGGAAAATTCCAATGGTTCAGTAACACCTGTAAAGAATGAAGCAAAACCAGCAGCTAATAATAAGGACGCAGCTTGTTTTTTTCTAGTTGTTTTTGCAGTATGATACATAGCTAGGGCTGCTGCAGGCAATCCAAACATCATCACAGGGAAGAATCCCGCTTGATACATTCCTGTTATTCCCTTTGTTCCAGTCCCAGCCCAGAAGTTACCAATGTCATTAATTCCTGCAACATCAAACCAGAACACTGAATTTAGGGCATGATGTAAACCTGTTGGTATTAATAGTCTATTAAAGAATCCATATAACCCAGCACCTATAAACTCCAATTGACTAATCCATGTACCAAATGTAACTAATCCTGTAAAAATCACTGGCCATGCAAAGAACAATACTGCGGAAACGAGTAACATTGCTATAGCTGTCATAATTGGAACTAGGCGTTTACCACTAAAGAAGGACAATGCAGCTGGTAATTGTACATGACTAAAGCGATTGTACATAATAGAAGCGATGATCCCAGATAGTATTCCAATAAACTGATTTTCTATTTTTATAAAAGCAGGATTTACATTTTCTGCATCAATACCTTGCAGCATCGCTACAGAGTCTGTTGAGAGTAGCGTTGTAACAACTAGAAATGCAACCAACCCACTTAATGCTGCTGATCCATCTTTATCCTTAGACATCCCTAATGCAACACCTACTGCAAATAAGATTGCCATATTGTCAATTACTGAGGAACCAGCTTTAATTAAGAATGCTGCTAAAGGACTACCTGCGCCCCAACCTGCTGGATCAATCCAATAACCAATCCCCATCAAAATTGCCGCAGCTGGTAATACTGCTACTGGTAACATCAATGAGCGACCAATTTTTTGTAAATATTTCATCATTTCCCTTTCCTCCAATCAATTATGCATAATCTAGATGAGACTAAATATAAATCGAATTTTTTTATATTTTAAAACGTAGTAAAAATGTTGGTGCAGGAAATACTGCTATATGAAGCATTTATCACTCTAAACTCTTTGTTAATAAATATGTGTTCTTATCTCTCCCTTCATAGTTGGAAGCGTTTAACACAATCATAGTAACATTTAATAATATAGATGTCTATACCAATTTTCTTGTTTTATATAAGATTTTAGTCCTATTTCTATGAAAATTGCGTATCACTTCCTAAACTGGTATAGACAACTATATATTTTGATGCTATTCTTTAATTATCAAATTAGAAGAAAAAGAAGGAGTACATGGCTATGAATTCATCTTCGAAAAAGGTAATGCTTCAACATGGAACAACTTATGCAGAAAATCAAGTAATTAAAAATAGCTATATTAAAATAGATGATGGAAGAATTACAGAAATTGGACCTACGAATGATCTTTCAGATTCATCAGATTATCAAATAATTAACATACCTGATGGTTTTAGTATTATACCCGGAATGATCGATATTCATATTCATGGAGCAAATGGTGCTGATACAATGGATGCTACGCAAGAGGCTCTTGATATAATGTCATCCACTCTTCCAAGGGAAGGCACTACAAGCTTTTTAGCGACGACAATGACTGAAGATCCTAGTGCCATTGCGAATGCTCTAAGGAATGCTGGAGAATATATCGACTCTTTTCAATCAGAAGGTAATGCAGAAATTTTAGGTATTCACTTGGAAGGACCTTTTATTCATAAGGATAAAGCTGGTGCACAACCAATACACCATATTTTAGATCCTAATTTAGAAACCTTTAAATTATGGAAAGAATTGTCTAATAACCATATTAAGCTTGTTACGCTTGCTCCTGAACTTCCAGGAGGTGGTGAGGTGCTCCAATATTTAAAGAATCAAGGAATTATTGGCTCTATCGCACATTCTCAAGCAACATATGATCAAGTTTTAGAGGCGATCGAAAATGGACTTAATCATGTTACCCATCTTTTCAACCAAATGACAGGTCTTCACCATCGAGATCCTGGAATAGTAGGTGCTGCATTTTTAAGAAATGAATTAATGGTTGAAATAATTGTTGATGGGATTCATGTTCGTCCTGAAATCGTTGACCTTGCCTTTAATCAAATTACCGACGAACGAATGATTTTGATTACAGACTCTATGAGAGCAAAATGGCTTAAAAATGGGGTATATGATTTAGGTGGTCAAATGGTAACAGTGAAGGATGACCATGCATTACTAGATGAAAACACTCTAGCCGGCAGTGTATTGAAAATGAAAGATGCCTTTAAAAACATACAGGAATATGCAGGCTGTGATATTAAAAGCGCCATTAAAATGGCGTCTGAAAATCCTGCAAAGCATTTAAAGGTCTTTGACCGAAAAGGAAGCATATCGATTGGTAAAGATGCGGATATCGTTGTCCTTGATGATCAAATGGATGTTTTTATGACTATGTGTAAAGGGAAAATCGCCTATTCAAAGCAAATGTGATGTTTTCACTTTACCTTTACCGGGGACTGTCCCCTTATCTTTTACACTGGAGTTGACACTAATGAAAATAATTGAAGTTAAAAATTATCAAGAAATGAGTCTTGCAGCTGCACAATATATCATTAATATGTTAAAAAATACTTCCAAATTAACATTAGGTCTAGCGACTGGAGGTACACCACAAGGAGTTTATCAACACTTAATTGAAGATTATAAGAAAAACGGTACTTCATACGCACAGGTCACTAGCTTTAATTTAGATGAATATATTGGTTTATCGAAGGATGATCCAAATAGCTATTATCGCTATATGTATGAAAATCTGTTTAAGCATATCAATATCTCTCTTCAGCAAATAAATATCCCAAGTGGAATGAACACTAATTTACAGTCTGAATGTGAAGAATATGAAAACAAGATCCATCAACATGGCGGTATTGATTTACAGCTATTAGGAATTGGTAGTAACGGGCATATAGGATTTAATGAGCCTGGAACCTCCTTTCAATCAAAAACACATGTTGTGGGCTTAACTCAATCAACAAGAGAAGCAAATGCTCGTTACTTTACAAGTATAGAAGAAGTTCCAACACAAGCTATTACGATGGGAATTCAATCAATCTATAAAAGTAAAGAGATCTTGCTTTTAGCATCCGGTAAAGCGAAACAAGATGCCATGGTTAAGCTTCTAAATGGAGACGTAACTGAAAGCTTTCCAGCCTCTATATTAAAACAACATCCAAATGCAACGATAATCGCTGATGAGGAAGCTTTGTTTGGTGTGAAGGATGTTAGTTTATTTAGGTAAGGTACAAAAGCGCAAGCGCCCGTTTAGCGACGTAGAAAAAAGAGCACTCCGTATGAGATAAAGCGAGACTTCCATCAGTGGGTTATCTGATGGATAGTGAGACTTATCGGACCTTTACGGGCAGTTATTTTCATTTACTGCCCGTTAATGTGTGGCAAAGGAAACACGAAGAGCACGAGCGTTCGATGTTGACTTAGCGTATAAGGAGTGTGAAGTTCATTAGTCGCTGGGCGCTGGAGCTAGATGTCAAAGCGCTTATCCTTAGTACTAGAATTTTATTAATTTTCTAAACGAAAAAAAATCCTGCCCCCAATCACTTTGATGTTGATGTTGGGGCAGGCTTTTTTATATGAGTAACGCCTTATCAGATAAAGAGCTATCAGTCTTAATTTTAGAGAATTCTTCTAACAGAGATTTAACTGTTAATCCCTGCTTTTCTTTCCCCTCTGCTTCAAAAACAATATTTCCTTTATCCATCATGATTAGTCGATTTCCTAGGTCAACTGCTTGCTGCATATTATGGGTAATCATTAATGTCGTTAGATTTCCATTATCAACAAGCTTTTTCGTTAGGTTTGTAATCAACTCAGCTCGTGATGGATCAAGTGCTGCTGTATGTTCATCTAACAGCAAAATATCAGGCTTGGTGAAGGTCGCCATTAATAATGAAAGAGCTTGCCGCTCCCCACCAGACAGTAAACCAACCTTTGCTGATAATCGATTTTCAAGACCTAAACCAAGTAGTTCTAACTGTTCCTTAAAAAACACTCGTCGCTTGGATGAAACACCAGGCCTTAATGTACGTTTGTGTACACGAGAATAAGCAATCGCTAGATTCTCTTCAATTGTAAGTGTAGGTGCCGTACCAGCCATTGGATCTTGAAAAACACGGCCGATGTATCTTGAACGTTTATACTCACGAACATCAATCATTGATTTATCCTTGATGAGGACATCTCCATCATCTGGGGTTATTCGTCCAGCAATAACATTGAGTAAAGTTGATTTTCCCGCACCATTACTTCCTATAACTGTAACAAAATCACCTTCATTTAATGATAATGACAAATGACCTAATGCCACTTTCTCATCAACAGAGCCTTCATTAAACACCTTATAAATTTGCTTTAGTTGTAGCAATGCCTACACCCCTCTTTCTGCGTAAGCTTTTTTTACGTTTATCCTTTTGCTTATCAATAAGTTGTGGAATGACGAGAGCACCCATTACAATACATGCTGTAATTAGCTTCATATCACCGGTTTCAAAGAAGTTAATTCGCAACGCCATTGCCACGATTAAACGGTAAATAACTGCTCCGATAATAACAGCTATCGTCGCACGTACAATCGTTTTTGTACCAACCAATGCTTCACCGATAATAACTGAAGCTAAACCAATTACGATCATCCCAATCCCCATTCCAACATCACTAAATCCATTGTACTGAGCAATAAAAGCACCAGAAAATGCAACAAGTGCGTTTGAAAGGCCTAGACCAACAATTTTCAGCATATCTGTATTCGCTGAAAAGCTTGTGATCATATTTTGATTGTCCCCAACAGCTCTAATCGCAAGACCAAGTTCTGTTTTTAGGAAATAGTCTAATAGATATTTCATAACGAAAATCAGGATCAACATAGTTATCACAACAGACCATGTTTTAGGAACAAATCCTTCAAGACCTATTGAAATGAACATCTGTTTGAGGGCAGCATCGATACCCAGCTTATTCCAGCCCTCTAAAAGCTGCGAAAATACTGTTTCTTCTTGCAATAGTGGTACATTTGATTTCCCCATAATTCTAAGATTGATCGAATACAAGGCAATCATCATTAAGATCCCTGATAAAAGTGGGTTAATATTTCCTTTTGTATGCAGTAACCCTGTCATACAGCCAGCCAAAAAACCTACGAGTAATGCAATTAATGTGGCTACAAAAGGATTAACCCCGTTAACAATCAGTACAGCACTTACTGCTGCACCTGTTACAAAGCTACCGTCAACTGTTAAATCTGGGAAGTCTAATATTCTAAATGATAAATATACTCCAAGAGCCATAATCGCATAAATTAAACCTGACTCTACTGATCCAAATAGGGCTGTAAACATAGCTTCTCACCTTTATTCAAGAATTTCTGCTGCTTCTTTCCATTCTTCCTTAATCTCAATTCCCATGGCTTCAGCTGCTTTTGCATTAATTTGCAATTTAAGCTTTTGTGGGTATTGAACTGGAATTTCACTTGCCTTTTTCTCACCAGTTAAAATGCTAGCAGCCATTTCTCCTGCTTCAAAACCAATATCATAGTAATCAAAACCGTAAGCAGCAAAGCCACCTCGTTTAACAGAATCTAATTCTCCAACAAATAACGGAATATCAGAATCACTTGCGACTCCAATAACACTTTCAAGTGCAGAAACAACTGTATTATCTGTAATTACATATAAAGAATCAACTTTACCAACTAATGATTCTGTTGCTTGTTTAACTTCAGCTGATGTTGAAACAGATGCTTCAACAACTTCTAGTTCTGTTCCTTCCATTGCCTTTTTAACAAGATCAATTTGTGCAACTGAGTTTTGCTCACCAGAGTTATAAATCATCCCTACTTTATTTCCTTCAACATTTTCGTCTATAAATTTAACTGTATTAGGAATTGCATCCGGATGTGTATCAGTCGTACCAGTAATATTTGCGCCAGGCTCATCAAAGCTTTTCACTAAGCTTGCTCCAATTGGATCTGTAACAGATGTAAAGACAATTGGAATCTCAGTAGTTGCATTTAATGCACTTTGGGCACTTGGCGTTGAATTAGCAAAGATTAAATCTACATTATCTCCAGCAAAATTATTTGCGATTGTTTGACTATTATTTTGATCACCTTGTGCAATTTGAACATCATATTCTACATCTAAGCCCTTTTCTTCTAACGCAGCTTTGAAGCCTTCTAATGCAGAATCAAGTGATTGATGCTCAACAATCTGGTTTACCCCGATTGTATATGTTTTCTCACTCTCTGAACTAGAACCCTCAGTACCATCTGATGTATTTTCATTACTACCACAGCCTGAAATTGCTAGAAAACTAGCTAACATCATGCCAACTCCTAATTTCCAACCCTTTTTCATTACTTAATCCCCCTTTTAATAACTTTTTCACGGTTATGCTTTTATGCTTTTATTGATTAAATTATACAGGAACAAGAAAATAGTTCAATATTTTTTGAATATTTTAATACTGATTTTTCTGCAAATTCAAATTTTCCTTTCTTCTAAATAGCGAAAAAACACAGATACAATAAGGGTATCTGTGTTTTTTAAAAATATTAATTTTCATTAATTACTAGTTTTTAATCCATGCAATAATTCTATCAAAATACTATTTCTGTAAAACTTGATCTTTAAGCGCTCTTCGTAAAATTTTCCCTGTAGTATTTTTAGGAAGCTCTTCCAAAAACTCAATTGAACTTGGGACTTTATACTTCGCTAAATGCTTTTTACAATAGTCAAGTAGCATCTTTTCTGTCACTTCAGCATTACTTATCACCACAAAGCACTTTACAGCCTCACCAAAATTCGGGTCTGGAACTCCTAATACAGCGACCTCAACAACAGCTTCATGATCGTAAAGAACCTCTTCCACTTCACGTGGATAAACATTGTAACCACCTACAAGAATCATATCCTTCTTGCGGTCAACAATATAAAAATAACCATCCTCATCTTTTCTCGCAAGATCACCAGTAAAAAGCCAGCCATCACGTATCGTATGAGCTGTTTCCTCTGGCATTTTATAATAGCCCTTCATTACATTTGGACCTTTTACAATTAATTCACCAACTTGGTTCGGAGGTAACTCTTCACCCAGTTCATTTACTACTTTATTTTTTACATTCATAATCTCTGTTCCGATAGAACCTGGCTTTCTTGGGCGATCTAGTGGATTAAAGCAGGTGACAGGTGACGCTTCAGATAATCCATAGCCCTCAGAGACTACAACTTTGAATTTTTGTTCAAAGCCCTTAAGTAAAGCGATTGGCATAGAAGCTCCACCAGAAATACATAGCCTTAGTGTACTTAAATCAGCTGGATTTGCATCTTCATGCTGAAGCAAGAAGTTATACATGGTTGGAACACCAGCAAACACTGTTGCACCATGTGTTTTAGTTAATTTAAAAATCGCATCAGGGCTAAATCTTGGGACAATTAGCAAAGTAGCCCCATTCATTAATGGTGCATTTAGTGAAACAGTTAAGCAGAAAACATGGAACATAGGTAATGTTGTGACAACTATATCTTCCTTTGAAATTTTTAAATAATTCGCTGTATCAATTGCATTACTATATAAATTTTTATGTGTCAGCATTGCCCCCTTTGGTTTTCCTGTTGTCCCTGAAGTATAGAGAATAACTGCAATATCTTCTTCATCAAGCTCAGGTTCTATAAAAGAAACAGATCCTCTTGAAAGCATGGTTGCAAACGGTTTCACTTTTCTGTAAATTGATTGCTTTGTAATATCCACTTTCCCTTCGCTTTCGCTAGAAGGTGTTTCACAAATAATAATCTGCTCAACCTTTGTAAGCTGAGCATCAAGCTTATCAAATAATGGGATAAGAAGATCTAAGGTTACAACGGTTTTCACATCACCATTATTAATAATATAAGCAATCTCATCCATTGTGTAGATTGGGTTTATTGGAATGACTGTTGCTCCAGCTCTTAATGCCCCATACAAAGAGATTACATAATACGGAGTGTTGCCTAATATTACAGCTACATGATCCCCTTTTTTAACTCCTAAGTCATGTAAGCTGCTTGCAAATTGATTTATTGCTTCTTCAAGTTGCAGATAGGACATTTCTTTTCCTTCAAAAATAAACGCTGGTTTGTCACCAAAATCTTTTACAGTTTGTGATAGCCGTGAAGATAAATTCATTCTCCCACCCCTTAGTTAAAATGAATGAATAGCCATTCATTTTTCTATTAAAAAGATCCTTTCTTTATTATATTGAATGTTCAAAGATTATACAATCTATGAGAAGGATTCCACCTATAAGGTCATTTAAGTATTTCTTTCATAGTTATATAGTAAGGCAAAGGGTCAGCACCCCGTTGATTAAGAAAAACAATACGAAGGAGAGTGCTGACCCTTTTGTTTATTCACCTAAATCCACATTGTGGTACACTTGCTGAACATCTTCTAAATCCTCTAATACGTCTACTAATTTTTCAAATTGTGCTTGAGCATCTTCTGGAAGTGATACGTCATTTTGTGCAAGCATTGTTAATTCAGCTACTGTAAATTCAGTAATGCCAACATTTTTGAATGCTTCTTGCACCGCACGGAACTGGTCGGGTTCAGCGTAGACGATAACTTGTTCATCTTCTTCTAAAATATCACGGACCTCTACATCTGCTTCCATTAATAGTTCAAGCACTTCATCCTCAGTTTTCCCTTCAATTCCAATTACTGCAGTAGCATCAAACATATATGCTACAGAACCACTTACACCCATGTTTCCACCATTTTTACCAAATGCAGCACGCACATCTGATGCAGTTCGGTTCACGTTATTAGTTAGTGCATCCACGATAATCATTGAACCACTAGGACCGAAGCCTTCATAACGTAACTCATCAAAGCTTTCCTCCGATCCGCCTTTTGCCTTTTCAATTGCACGGTCAATGATTGTTTTCGGTACACTATACGTTTTTGCACGCTCAAGAACGATTTTCAATGCCTGATTTGATTCCGGATCTGGTTCACCTTGTTTCGCAGCTACATATATTTCTCGTCCAAACTTTGCATAGATACGACTTGTATTTGCATCTTTTGACGCTTTTTTTTCCTTAATATTATTCCACTTACGGCCCATAATGAACACTCTCTTTCTACTTTGAATCTAAGATTAAAGATTACTTTTCACTAGGATATATTATACCTTAATTAATGCATCTTTTGCAGTGATAATCAACAGACAAGTTTAACAGAGCCTTTATATAAAGTAGGCCCTGACCTTAATAAATAAGATTTATAAAATCTGCTTTTTCGATATTTCCAAAGTATTTCTGTATATCTAAATCATCTAATGCTTTTTCGAGGTCTGCCTTTTCGTATCGAGTCCCCATCAACGTCTTTTCAACCTCATCCACATCACCAACTCCAAAAAAGTCACCATAAATCTTACAGTTTTCGATTATGCCCTTTTGAACTTCTAGTCGAACATCAATTTGTCCAACAGGGAAGCGGTGTGAATGTTGATAGTTAAACTTTGGAGATTTCCCATAGTTCCAATCCCAGTTTTGGTAGCGTTCTTTAGAAATTTCATTGATTTTCTTCCAATCTTCCTCTGTTAAAACATAGGTTGGTATCTGATCAACACCTTCAAATATATTAAGAAGTAATAGCTTTCTAAATTGTTCAATTGTAATTTTCTCATCTAAATACTCAACTATATTTGCAACACGACTTCTTATTGATTTAATACCTTTAGACTCAATTTTGTCTTTCTTTACTTTCAATGCGGAAACGACACTATCTATTTCTGAATCAAATAATAGCGTCCCATGAGAAAACATTCGTCCCCTAGTGGAAAATTGCGCATTTCCAGAAATCTTGCGACCGTCCCCTGCAATAATATCGTTTCTTCCGCTCATTTCAGCTTTCACACCAAGCTTTTCAAGTGCCAGGACCACTGGTTCAGTAAATTTTTTGAAGTTATGAAAGCTTTCACCATCATCTTTCGTAATAAAACTAAAATTCAAGTTGCCTTTATCATGGTAGACAGCACCACCACCTGAAAGCCTTCTTACAACATGGATCTTTTGTTCTTCAACGTAAGTAGTATTAATTTCTTCAATCGTATTTTGATTTTTTCCAATGATGATAGATGGTTCATTTATGTAGAATAATAAATAGGTTTCATTTGGATTTAAATATTTAACTGCATATTCCTCAATTGCTAAATTTATTCTAGGATCTGTTATGCCGTTATTATCGATAAAAAGCATGTAAATTCCTCCATTACTTTATGCTCCACTCATATCCTGAGCTTGCGAGTACAACAATTCCAGAGTACAGTTCTTTTGCTTCTTTTACTAATTGATCGTGTTCACCGAAATGTGGCAAATGAGTTAATAGTAATTGCTTAACTCCAGCACCTTTTGCAATACTTGCTGCCTCTTTACTATTCATATGGCCGGCATTAGTTCCATTTTGATTTCCATAAAAGCTCGATTCAGCAATCAGTAAATCGGCACCCTTTGTAAATGGAATAAACGCTTCTTGAAAGCTTGAATCAGCCGTATATACAATCGTTGATTGCTGATCGGTAATCCTCATCGCAAAACAAGGAGCCGGATGGATTGTACGTAAAAAGGTTATCGTAAATGGCCCAATTGTTAATGACTGATTAGGGTAATATTCTATTCCCGTTGTTGCATTCTTATAGGTAAGCTTCTCAAATTCCTCCCGCTCTAATGTATGAGCATAAATTGGTATGTTTTTTTGGAATCCCTTAATGAATGATGAAACATAGCTTGCATATTGTAATGGTCCAATATCTGCAACATGATCATGGTGATAATGAGATAGAATAACAGCATCTAAATCATCTATTGCAATTGTCTCCTGAAGCTTTGACAAAACAGCACTTCCACAGTCAACTAATAATCGAAAGCCGTTTGATTCAACTAAATATCCTGAGGTTGCTTCATTTACTCCTGGAAACCCACCCCAGTAGCCTATAACCTTAAGATTCATGTGCTCATCTTCCTTTCAAATTCCCTATTTCCCTCAATATCCCCATTATACTAAACGACTATGACGAATTCACTTGAACGACCTTAGAAATAACTATTGTAATGTTCTTTCTGGCTGTTTATATTATCAAGCTATTGCAGAAAATTGTTCCACATTGTATAAAGTGCAAAATACCTTTTTTAAACACGAAAAAGTTCCTTTCTCCTCGAAAAATTGTTACAAAACAGTTATTGACTAACTAATGCTGTTATAATACAATAAGGGTAACAAATGACAACGGAGGGGATTCCAAATGATCATGAAATTAACTGAATTTTTCAGAAACTTACCGAAAAAACAATGCAAAGAGTGTGGAAATGAAATTGAAGAACAGCACGAATGCTATGGTAACACATGTAATGAATGTCTACATGTAACAGATCTTTAAAAAGATGATCTGTACTAATACAATTTTTAAAAAAAGTTAGCACACACGAAAAAAGATTGCCTCAAAAACAAAGGGTCTGACCCCTCCAACATGGTATATAGCCTTTCAATTTGTTGAAAGTTACTATATACAAGTTACGTTTGGATGGGTCAGACCCTTTTGAGTCAACCTCTTTTTAAAATGTCGCAACTAGCTTTCTTTTCATCCTTGTTGAGTCACGTACAGCTAACTTAGAAAAAAACTCATACTTTTCGAAGGAACGGTATTGTTTTTTATGTATTTTCTCATAAATTACCTCCATCGATTTTAATGCCATTTCTTCAACAGGCTGTATAACTGTAGTAATCATCGGATCCAAAAGCTCTGTAATTTCCATGTCATCAAAACCAACAACAGCTAGTTCCTTTGGAATGCTCCATCCTTGTTTTTTAGCTTCAGAAATAATTCCTGCCGCAACATGATCGCCTCCGGTAAAGATTGCTGTTGGAATAATCTTCATGTTTGCTATCTTTCTAAAAATTCGTTTACCGTCCTCAACACTAGAAACATTTTCAAAGTAGAATTTCTCTTCAAAGAAGCAACTTGCCTCTGCTAACGCGCGTTTAAATCCTTGCTCCCTTGCCTTCATTCCTTCACTTACAATTCCATTTGAACAATAAGCAATATGTCTATGACCCCTTTCAAGCAAATGCTTGGCCACGATATAGCCACAATTTGCTTGATTCATATACACCGTTGGAATTTCAGCATTCTCTACAATCTCATTGCAAAGCAAGATTGGACCATAATTTAAATAAGACTCAATAATTGACCAGTCATTTTCAAATGAAGTCATGATAACACCATCAACTTGCTTTGTTTTAAGGAGATTTAAATAGTTTCGTTCCTTTTGTTTTGAGAATTGTGTTTGACAAATGATTAGTTGATAGCTTTTTGCAGAAGCAGCCATTTCTAGTCTTTCGAGAAGTTGACTGAAAAACGGTGTAGATATTTTCGGAATTAAGACAGCGATAATGCCTGTTTTTTGATTCCTTAAGCTTCTTGCAGCAGAGTTTGGTACATACCCCAAATGTTCCATCGCCTGCTGAACAAGCCTCTTTTTCT
This sequence comes from Metabacillus sp. KUDC1714, assembly GCF_014217835.1. Taxonomy (NCBI): domain Bacteria; kingdom Bacillati; phylum Bacillota; class Bacilli; order Caryophanales; family Bacillaceae; genus Metabacillus; species Metabacillus elymi. Next base: position 2,738,351 of record NZ_CP055263.1, on the reverse strand, counting down.
CAACTGAAACATAGGGATGATCATTTAAGACTCTTGACACAGTCGTCCTTGATAACCCTGCTAGTTTCGCGACATCTTCTATGGTAGACAAATTTCTCCCTCCCCATGGCTCTATATTGCCCACCTTGTTCGACACCTGAAAACGTTTTCATATTAAAGTATATGAAAATATCATTTATTTTTCAATCCTTTTTTAATGACAATTTAAACTTACTACTAATAGTCTATTAATTTTATCCTAAAAAAGAGGTGATGATCATTATTATTCACCACCTCTACTTGTATTGTTTATCTAGTTTCTGCTGTTAGTTTTGTATCAGTTCTTTTAAGTTTCAAAGTAAAGTAAATGATTGTTCCTATCATTGTACATAATAAGAATCCGACTAAAACAAGAGCCTGTGACCACATAAAAGCAAAATCACCACTAGAAATAATTGCTTTAAACCCAGCTACTGAATACGTCATTGGTAACCAATGATTTATTTTCTGAAATACATTTGGAAGTAACTCTAAAGGAAATGTCCCTGCGCTTGTTGTTAATTGAAGAATTAACACAATAATTGCAATAAATCGTCCTGGATCAGCCATTGATGTTACCAATAATTGAACGATTGAGATAAACGTTAAACTTGTCAACATACTAAAGAGAATAAATAATCCAACACTTTGCACCTCAATACCTAATCCGTATAAAAGAATAAGATCGGCAAGTATTGCTTGGATCACTGCCACACTAAATAAAATACTAAATTTGCTTATAAACCAAGAAAATCCAGATTTAGGTACATCTGATGGTTTTCGTAGTGGAAAGACAACTGTTAAAAGCAGTGATCCAACAAATAATGCTAACGATAAGAAATACGGTGCAAGACCAGTTCCATAGTTGGGTACCTCTGTTAATTCTTCTGTATTCAACTTAACTGGATCTGCGACCATATCATATAATTCGTCAGAGCCTTTAGCATCCTTTGTATCTTCAGATGCTTCACCTAGCTTCGTTGAAAGCTCGCTTGTTCCGTCTGAAAGCTCTTTTAAGCCTTTATCGACTTGATCAGCACCATCTGCTAGTTTCATAGACCCGTCTTCTAAGGCAACAGAACCATCAGCTAACTGACTAATGCCATTTTCGAGCGCTACCCCTCCATTTTTCAGCTGAGTTGTTCCTGCTTTTGCTTCAGTAATTTTATCACCGAACACACTAAGACCATCAGTGATTTGTGATTGCCCCTCTTGTACCTGAACTGCACCATTGTATAGCTTTTCTTGACCCTCAGTTAATTGATTTACTGCATCCTGTACAGAAGCAGTACCTTCATAAAGCTTTGCAGTACTAGCTGGTAACTGAGCAACATTCTTGTTGAGATCATCTGCTCCTGCAGATAATTCACTTAGATTTGCAGATAGTTCTTTCCCGCCTTGATCTAAAGCATTGAGAGATTCTACTAACTTTACTAATTCTTGTTTCTTTTCTTCTGGAAGAGTCATTGTCTGCAATTCTTTGAGCATATTATTTACTTCATTTGTTACTAGAGATAAATTTTGTGACAAAGCAGAAGCACCGACACTTGCAGAATTGCTTCCATCTGCCAGCTGTTTTGTGCCTTCAGCTAGTATAGGCGCACTACTCTTTAGAATCTCCGTACCATTTGTTAAATTTGGTAGAGCTACTTGTAATTCCTTCATTCCTGATAGAGAATCATTTAACCCTGTTACTAATTGTGATGACCCAGATTCTGCTTTAACAGATCCGTTATATAACTTCTCTTGTCCTTGTTTCATCACACTCATTCCATTATCTAAGCTACTTACACCATTTGCTAGCTTCGAAGAACCATTTGATGCTTCTTGTAGTCCTTCCTTAAAGGTAACAGATTTTGTCACTAATTCATGAAGGCTCTCATCAAGCGTGCTGGAGCCTTCTTTTAGCTCTCCAACACCTTCGTTAATTTGATTGGCACCATCACTTGCTTCATCAATTCCGTCTGCCATTAACTCAATGTTGTCAAAAATAGTTTCGGCATATGTTTTTGTTATAGAAGAGGCAACCTCTTCTTTTATTTTTGCAATAGCACTTTCACCAATTTGCCCTGAAATAAAGTTATAGCCTTTATTCGTTTTGAAAGAAAGCTCTAGATGCTGTGGTTGTTCATCTTGTAATGTTGTCGCATTGCTAGAGAAGTTTTCAGGTATTTCAATCGTCATATAATAATCATGGTTTTTAAGACCTTTTTCTGCAGCTTCTTTATCAACAAAACGCCATTCAAACTTAGCACTTTCCTTTAAGTTCTCTACAAGTTCATCCCCAACATCAAGCTCTTCCCCTTCATATGTTGTTCCAGTATCATTATTTACAACAGCCACAGGTAACTGATCAAGCTTTCCATAGGGATCCCAGAAAGCACTAAGATATCCGCCACTGTACATTAATGGGATAAATAGTACCCCTATTACCGCAATAAGAACCTTTTTATTTTTAAAGAGCGCATTCCACTCTTGTTTAATTAATGACATTTATACCAACCTCCTATATTACAAAATGACCAAATCATTCATTTAGTCATTAAGTTTCAAAAAAGATAGGATTATCAGATCGACAATCCTTTCAGTAAATACTGTTCAAAAACTTGAGCAATTTTTTCTTTTTCTAGTGGTTCATGCTGTTTTTCCCAATCAAATATTAGTGATACATAAAGCTTTAATAAAATAAATGCTGTTAGCTCTGGATCACATGGTTTGATATCCTTATTTTCAATAGCAACGATAATTTTTTGCTTAATATAGTTTAAAACCATCTCTTCCACCTTTTGGACACCCTCATTAACCGTTGGTGTTCCTAGCTCATTGCTTTCTTGAAAAATTTTAATTGTTAATTGGTGCGTTTTCCGAAAATCCAAGATACTATATAACGCTCGGTGTACATTTTCTAAAAAAGGGAACTGTGGATCAAATGCACTCTCTGCAACTTCTTTCATATCAAAGAGTAGTCCTTCAATAATTTCAGAAAATAATTCTTCCTTGTTTTTATAAAAAGTATAAATAGTTCCTTTTCCTACATTAGCTAGCCTCGAGACATGATCCATTGTTGTTGCTTTGTAACCAAATTGTGTAAACGATTTAGTTGCAGCATCAAGAATAAGTTGCTTACGATTTATACTCAAATGATTCACTCCTATAGATAAAATGACCAAATGAACATTTTAGTCATTTTTATAAAAGTAATATATCATGATATTACCTTATTTACAATAACTGTCTCCAATTTAAAAATAGTCTTATTTTTAAGTTGGAGACAGTTATTCAAGAGCTTGTAGCTAATTAGTTTGCTGATGGAAATATCTTCGAATTAAAATAATGCTACCAATGGGTAGCATTATTTTAATTAAAAAACAGAAAGTGCCATCCCTACTCCCCTTATATTATGTACCACAAAAGGTTCGGTAAGGAGTGGTTGTTTGCGCAGGCAGTGTGGAGTACTCAGCCTGTTCGGGGGAGTGCGCATAGGGACTTGATAGAACATCAAGTAGCTTCTCCATAACGCTGTAGTCCCCTTTATTCTCTGCTGCCTCTAGTGCAGCTTCTACTCGGTGATTCCGAGGAATTAGTGCCGGATTGCTGTTTTGCATCAACTGCTGCTGTGAGTCCTTCGATTCCTGCTGCCTACTTAGTCGCGCCTGCCACTGCTCATGCCACCTAGCAAATTCTTGGCTCCCAAACATGTCTGTTTCCTCATGACGATCAAAAGTTAATGCGCGGAAAGTATTCGTATAGTCCGCACGATATTTCTGCATCAAACTTAGAAGATCTTCAATAAGTGATTCATCCTGCCCATCCTCGTTGAATATTCCTAATTTTGCTCTCATACCAGTGAGCCAATTAGTTTGATATAACTTAGTAAAATTTGAAATCGCATCCTGGGCTATTTTGACTGCCTGCTCCTGATCGTCATGCAGCAACGGCAATAAGGTTTCAGCAAATCGTGCGAGATTCCATCCGGCAATATAAGGCTGATTGCCATAAGCATAACGACCTTGAGTGTCAATGGAACTGAATACCGTTTCCGGATCATAGGCATCCATGAAAGCGCATGGACCATAATCAATGGTTTCTCCACTAATAGTCATGTTGTCCGTGTTCATCACTCCGTGAATAAAGCCAACTAGTTGCCACTTGGCAATCAACTCAGCCTGACGCTTGATTACTTCTTGAAGCAGCGTAAGGTATCGACTCTCACCAGCTTCAACATCTGGAAAATGGCGCTTTAGTGTATAGTCAGCCATGATCTGGAGATCCTCGACTGTACCCCATTGTGCAATATATTGAAAAGTACCAACGCGCAGATGACTAGAAGCTACACGGGTCAGAATTGCCCCAGGGAGTTCCCTTTCACGGATTACTCTATCACCTGTTGTTACCACTGCTAGACTACGGGTGGTAGGAATACCGAGTGCATGCATTGCTTCGCTGATAATGTATTCTCGTAGCATTGGTCCAAGCGCCGCTCGACCATCACCCCCGCGGGAATAGGGCGTTCTACCTGAACCCTTGAGTTGAATATCAACACGCTCACCTAGCGGAGTGATTTGTTCGCCAAGCAGCAGAGCCCGGCCGTCTCCCAACATATTAAAATGCCCGAATTGATGCCCCGCGTAAGCTTGAGCAAGTGGTGAAGTACCTTCTAGTATTCGGTTTCCACCAAGCACCGCTACTTCATTCTCACTTCGCAACGCCTGAACGTTCAACCCCAGAGATGTTGCCAACTGATCATTAAGAATGATCAACTTCGGTGACTGCACAGGGGTTGGGTTATGGCTAGTGAAAAATAGTTTCGGAAGACGAGCATAACTATTCTCTAAGTTCCATCCCGTATCAATTATTTCTTTTGTCATCGTATCTCCTCTTCTACTTTTGTCTTTTTTGTCTCCTAGTTTTTCATTTACATAAAACAAAAATAATTGGCATTTTAAACTTTTATACATTCGATTAATTAATAACAAGGCATTTATTTTAGTGTCAACTTCTGCCACTTTATTATACCCTTTCTACAAAGAATGCCCCCTTTATATATTTTGGGTATGTAGGTAATATATTGAGATATAAACTGTTAACTTAAAGTTCATGTTATAAAGCAATTTCACCGTTGTAATATAATAATCTCCAGCACCTATAAATAATTATAAACAGAAAAGGCAATAGATTCTCAATAGAATCTACTGCTTTTTCCTTTAAAATATTTACGAACTTAACTTAGCAAGGCATTCTTTTAATTTAAACAATAGTACTCTGCTTCAACTGTTTCAAAACAACAGTCCCAAGACAAGAAATAAATTCTTGTCTTGCATTTGGCATTTCCGGGCGATAATAACTCGCTCCTAGTTCATCTGTTACAACCTTACATTCATAATCATTGTCAAATAATACTTCAAGATGATCTGCAACAAAACCAACTGGAATATACACAAATGTTTTGTGACCATTCTTATATAAATCTCTTGTTAAATCTTGAACGTCCGGTCCTAACCATGGCTCTGGTGTATTACCAGCACTTTGCCAGCCAATGACATAATCTTTTACTCCTGCCGCTTCTGCGATTAAGTCTGCTGTTTCTTGTAATTGCTGTGGATATGGATCACCATGAGCAATGATTTTTTCTGGAAGACTATGCGCTGAAACAACAAGTACAGCTGTTTCTCTTTCAGAAGGCTTCATGCTTTCGTATGTTTCTTTTACCCTGTCTGCCCAATAGGTAATGAATTTCGGCTCAGTATACCAGCTCTCAACAGAAGTAATTGTTATACCCAGCTTATCTGCTTCTTCTTTCGCACGCCCATTATATGATTTAACACTAAAGGTTGAAAAATGTGGAGCCAAGACGATGCTCACTGCTTCAGTGATCCCATCTTCATGCATTTGCTTTACAGCGTCTTCGATAAACGGTTCGATATGTTTTAAGCCAATATAGAGCTTAAATTCAGTCTCATCTTGGATGTTGTTTAAGTGCTGCTCTAGCTTTTCTCCTTGTTCAACTGTGATTTTTGCTAGCGGAGAAATTCCACCTATTGCCTCATAACGATCTTTTAAGTCCTGAAGCATTTCAGGCGCAGGTTTGCGACCATGTCGTATATGTGTATAATAACGTTCAATGTCTTCCTCTTTATAAGGCGTTCCATATGCCATAACTAATAGTCCCATTTTTTTCTTACTCAAAATGATTCACCTCTAGTTTGTTTCTTATTCCTCATATCATTAAGTTATTAATTTCACAAAAAATATTAAATGCTTACTTTTGCTTTCTTAGAATAGTCATGAATAAAAGTTGTTAATTTCTTAAGATTTTCAGGATTCACTTGGGGAAAAACACCATGTCCAAGATTAAAGATGTATCCATCCTGCTGCATTCCTTGATCTAAAATCTCTTTCGCTCTTTCTTCAATGACTTCCCATGGAGAAAGTAAAATAGCAGGATCAAGATTACCTTGAAGAGTTTTCGTTAGACCCATCGTACGTGCTTCTTGGATAGGAAGTCTCCAATCAAGTCCAACAACATCTAAAGGTAAATCATGCCATTCTTTTGCTAAATGACTTGCACCTACTCCGAACATAATTAACGGTACGTTTTCATTTTTTAACTCACTAAAAATTCGTTCCATCGTTGGCTTAATATAATAACGGTAATCTGCTACATTAAGTGCACCAACCCATGAATCAAAAATTTGAATTGCTTTTGCTCCTGCATTGATTTGTGCTTTTACATATGTAATGCTCATTTCAGCTAGCTTATCCATTAACGCAAACCAAGCTTTTGGCTCTGCATACATAAATGCTTTTGTTTTGTTGTAATTTTTTGAAGGACCACCTTCAATCATATAGCTAGCTATTGTAAAAGGTGCACCAGTAAATCCAATCAAAGGTACTTGAAGCTGTTCCTTCGTTAAGAGCTTGATCGTATCTAGTACATATGGAACATCGCTCTCAGGATCAATTTCTCCTAACTTTTCAACATCACTTAATGAACGAATTGGGTCATCAATGACTGGTCCGATCCCAGATTTAATTTCAACATTTACACCAATCGCTGGAAGTGGAGTCATAATATCTTTGTAAAGAATCGCAGCATCGACATCATACTGTTCTACAGGCAACCTCGTTACATAAGCACATAGCTCAGGCTGATGTGTAATTTCAAAGAGGCTGTATTTTTCCTTTATCGTACGATATTCAGGCTGTGATCTCCCTGCTTGTCTCATATACCAAACCGGAACATAGTCCGTTTTTTCCCCACGACACGCTTTTAAAAACGTATCATTGATTTTCTTTTCAGCCATCCAAAAAGTCCACCTTTCTATTAGAAAAACTTGGCTTATCGCCAAGTCCTAATGGCGAAAGCCTTAGTTTTACTTATACTATCAACCATAAGATATAAATTTTGATAGTTTAAAAAAAGGAGAAAAGCCCCTTTATCAAATAATACTAATTATAATGTAATACTAATTCTATATTAATTCTTCAACACTTTCAACTATAACGTTTTCAACTAATGTTGTATAGCTTAGATGAGCAAATGTCGAAAAATAGTCGAAATAACGTTTCAAAGCAATTTCCTTAACAAATCTTATTTAAAGGCTCTCTCTTTTCTAAGAGCTTGTTGTTTATTAATAGGTTCTTTGACGAAAACTGTTTAAGGTTGATGGAGCGGAAGTGCGAGACTCCTGCGGGCGCAGCGGGACAGGTGAGACTCATGCAGGCGTTTACGCAGAGGAGGCTCACCGCCCGCCCCGCGGAAAGCGAGCATCTGGAGCGGAATCAACCACTCCGCATTACTTGGTAGTTAGCACCTTTCGAAAACAACCTTTATTAAAAAACAATCATCAGGGATACAGACCCCTTCATAAGAATACCTTACTTTATCTCATTAATTAGAAGTAAACAAACTAGGTTTAATGAATTGTTTAGGCTCCCCTTCTTCATGTGTTTGGACATTATATGGTGCAACCTTATACGTACTGTTTGAAAACACATTGACATAAGGAATTTCAAAAACTCCTTCACCCGTAACCTTTCCAACAAGCTTTTGCTCTTTTTCTGTTTGTTCATAGATTCGATATTCAACCCGTTCATCTCGCTGTGCTTCCCATTCTAATGTTAACGTAATTAATCCAAGTGGCTTAAACGTATACCTTGCATCAACCTGTTCTATATCTTTGATACGGATTGGACTATCTAAGTCATTTACACCCTCTGGGACTTTAAATGCTACGTTTTGATCCCACTTTGCCTCTGTTAAGATATCTTTAAACAACTTAGTAGCATATGAACTTCCATTTTTCAGATAATGGTTTTGATCTGTTTTATCGTATCCCATCCAGAGTGCCCCAACTACATTTTCAGTAAACCCAACAAACCATGCATCCTTTGCTGCTCCTTCTATTGCAGAATATGAGGTCGTCCCTGTTTTCCCTGCTATTTCACCTTGAAATACACCATTTTTTGCTGTACCATCACTTACAACATGCTGAAGCATTCTTGTCATATCCCATGCAGTTTGTGGGGAGTACACTTGTTTAACATCAGGAAGGTTTTCAGCGATTATCTTTCCTTCTCTATTCGTTATTTTTTGAATAATGTGATGCTCACTGAAGTTCCCACTTGATGTAAACGTTCGATAAGCATTTGCCATTTGAATTGGTGTTACACCTTCAGATAACCCACCTAGCGCAATTGCTAATCCTTCGTCTTTAATCGATATCCCAACCTCATTTAAATACTCCTTACTTTTTCCAATTCCTAATTCAGATAAAGTCCATACAGCAGCTGCATTTTTAGAGGAGACAATTGCATCAAACATCGATACCTTTCCAGCATACTGATTATCATAATTTTCCGGTTCGTAATCCCCATACTTAAGCCTTTCATCCTTTAGCATAGAATAAGGATGAAATAATTTTGTTTCGATCGAAGGTGCATAAACAGCAATTGGTTTAAATGTAGAACCTGGCTGCCTTGTCACATTTAGTCGGTTCAATCCTTTTGGAACATAATCACGCCCACCGATTGCAGCTATTACTCCCCCCGTTTTATTATCAAGAAGAATAAACGCACCTTGAGCAAAAGCATCTGTACCAGGAAAGTATTCCTTCTTTTGAAACAATTCATATGCAGACTTTTGAATATTTACTTGAAGAGGTACTGTAATGGTGTATCCTCCCCTTAATAATTCTTCATTAGATAGAGCATACTTTTCTTTTGCCTCATCAAAAACCATATCAATATAGGTTGTTAACCATGGGCTTTCCTGTTTCTTGTTTACTTGCAATTTCACCGTTTTCCCTTGTGTTCTTACTACTTCTTCATATGTTATATATTTTTGATCACCCATTAAACTTAAAATGACATTCCTACGGTCCTTACTTTTATCTACATTGGCAATTGGTGAGTAGTTTGAAGGTGCCTTAGGTATACCTGCTAATAAGGCTCCTTCCTCAAGTGTTAGCTCTGACACATCCTTATTAAAGTACAATTTAGCTGCAGACTTAATTCCATATGCCCCATGTCCAAAGTAAACTTGATTCAAATACATTTCTAATAACTTTGATTTACTATACCTTTTCTCCAAATTAATCGCGATAATCGCTTCTTTCGTTTTACGTAAAAGCGTTTTGTCATTTGTCAAAAAGATATTTTTAGCTAATTGCTGAGTAATTGTGCTACCACCTTCAACCTTCCCCCCTGCAAGGATATCCTTATAAAGGGCTCTTCCGATGGCTTGAACATCAATTCCATAATGCTCATAGAAGCGTTGGTCCTCAACAGAAATAAACGCCTGCTGCACATAGTCTGGAATCTCAGAAATATCAACAAGTTCACGATTCTCTATGTAAAGCTTTGTAATCTCATTACCATCTATGTCAGTTAGTTTTGAAGCTGTATCCATCACTAATTTTTCTTCATCCAGCACGTAATTCCCCATGAAAATAATAAATAAATAACCTAAGAAAGCGCAGATTACTGTTAGTAATAAAGTTAGTCCTGATAATAAAAGTTTCTTTTTCATACAGATCACCCCTTTATATCTTTTAGTATTGTTAATAATAGCCAGGTATATGTGTGAAAAACACTAAAATCGGGAAAGGTTGAACAGTAGTTGGTATACTGAAGGGGTCAATAAGCATATTTAATGATGAGGTGATGAGTGATGAAGCTTTACATAACCTATGGAACTGTTGATTATTTAGCTAAACTTGCGAAAGCACATATCGACAAAAACCTGCGACTTATGGCAAACACTGATACTGGAGTCTTATTTCACGAAACTGAGCAAAAGTCTATCTTTAAGGAACCAAAAACTTACGATGTATTAGATTCCACCGGAAAACTTTCAAATGGAAAATATGCTGTACTTAACAATATCCCTGTTTCATATGAAGGAAGACCACTTTTTGAAAAACGATTTAGTGATCGAGCACGCCTGATCGAAAAAGAACCTGGCTTCTCCGCTATTAGAGTGCTACGTCCTTCTAAAGGTGACACCTATATCATTTTAACATTATGGGAAAACGAACATTACTTCACTGCTTGGCAGAAATCTAAATCCTTTGATACTGGTAGTATAAAAAGTAGTGTTGGAATCCCTCAACCATTTTCACATCCACACTATGTCACAAAGTACACTTCAGTTGAAATTGACTAATCATTATCATTCCCTCTGCAAATAATTTGCGGAGGTTTTTTCATTTTTAGCATGATTCTTAGATTTTCATGAAAGTTCCTTTTATTAGGCTCTTTTCTAAAAGATTGTTGTTTTTGAACAAAACTGATTAGGTTGATTGGAACGGATATGCGAGACTCCTGTGGGAGTAGCGGGACAGATGAGACCCCGCAGGCGCTTCGCGCTGAGGAGGCTCATCGCCCGCCCCACGGAAAGCGAGCATCCTGGAGTGCCAATCAACCAATCCAATACTATTTTAAAAGCAACAAAGTTTGCGAAAACAGCCTTTTATTAACATTACTAATATTAGACATCTTGTGCACATCTGACAATATTTCCTTGGAAATGACAACTTGTTTCTACATAACATTACCCTAAAATTCCACAAAATCTCACCATATGTAGGAGTGAAAATTATTTATCTAAACTCATCACATCCTATTTCACTCATTCATACAGTATTAAAAATCTACAATAGGCGTTTGCTGAGGAGTGATACAAATGGAGGTAGATATTACACTCATACATTGGATTTATGTAGCTTTTATCATTGCGATCATAGGTTTTATGCTCTTTCGTCGAGATACAACCATTGTATGTATTGTTGGGATTCTTTCACTTGCGGCAGTATCAACGTTTTCTTTAAATGATTCTATTAGCAGTTTATTTAATAGCTTTATCTTTGCAATAACAGAACTATTACCAACCATTCTCGTTATTTCAATTATTGTCGCAATGAGTAAAATATTAACGATTTCAGGAATTAATGAGGTGATGATCTCACCTTTCTCCAAAGTAATTAAAAATCCAACCACTGCATTTTGGACCACAGGACTGTTAATGATGATCATCTCATCTTTCTTTTGGCCATCACCAGCTGTTGCTTTAATTGGTGCAGTATTATTACCAGTTGCGGTTAGAGCTGGTCTCCCAGCATTAGGTGTTGCAATTTCGATGAACTTGTTTGGACATGGGATCGCTCTTTCAGGTGATTTCATTATTCAAGCTGCACCAAAACTTACTGCTGATGCTGCTGGAATTCCAGTTGGAGATGTTCTTAATGCGAGTATTCCCCTTGTGCTTACAATGGGAATTGTAACGACAATATCTGCTTATTTTATATTAATGAAAGATATTAAGCTTAATAAACCATTTTCAAGTGTCTCACCAACTTACCAAACACAAGAATCTGCTCTTCAGCTATTATCTACAACATCAAAGAAAATCCTCGCTTTGTTGATTCCACTTATTTTTCTATTAGATGTGGTAATAATGTTCACGCTTAATTTACAAGGTGGGGATGCAACAGCATTAATTGGAGGAACTGCACTAATCATTTTAATTATCACCACATGTTTAGCACACAAAAAGCGAGGGCTTGAAGAATCTACTAACTACCTAATCCAAGGATTTCAATTTGGCTTTAGAGTATTTGGGCCAGTCATTCCAATTGCCGCGTTTTTCTATCTAGGGGACGCAGGGTTTTACTCAATAATCGGCGAATATTTACCGCAAAATTCTCAAGGGATTGTGAATGATCTAGGTGTTGCTCTCGCAAATGTAGTCCCACTAACTCCAGAGGTTGGAGCAGTTACATTAACAGGTGTAGGAATTTTAACAGGACTCGATGGCTCAGGTTTCTCAGGCATTTCTCTTGCCGGCTCTATTGCACAATTGTTTTCAACAGCGATCGGTGTAAGTGCCGCTACCCTCACAGCGTTAGGTCAAGTTACCGCTATTTGGGTTGGTGGAGGTACATTAATTCCTTGGGCATTGATCCCTGCAGCTGCGATTTGTGGTGTCGACCCATTCGAATTAGCAAGGAAAAATCTTCTACCTGTTTCAATTGGTTTGGTAGTGACAACGATAGTGGCGATGTTTTTGTTATAATAAGGTTTAACAAAAAAAATCTAACAAAGACTTTTAATTAAGAGTTTGTTAGATTTTTTCTATATATATTTTTAATATGACGAATTCATTTCACGTAATAAAAATGGCTCCATACCCCATCGCCCCAACAATGACAAGAGCTGGGTGTACCTTCCATTTCTCTAATAATAAAAAACTGATAATAATTAAAAAGAGTGATTGCCATAAACCCGAATCCATGTAAGAAGTAGAAAAGAAACTAAAGGCCATGACCCCAAGTAAGACAGCAATGGTCGGTCTAATAAAAGTGGTCATTCTTTTAACCTTTGGTGAATCTTTAAATTTATATAAGAAGCCTAAAAGTAAAATCATTAAGATAAGTGACGGAGCTACAGTTGCAAAAATCCCTACTATTCCTCCAAGGATACCACCTTGTTGATAGCCAATATACCCTGCCATCTTTGTTGCAATTGGGCCTGGAAGGGCATTTCCTAAGGCAAGCACTTCACTAAACTCATTAAGATTCATCCATCCATAGTGATCGACAACCTCATTTTCAACTAAAGGTATTGAAGCTGGTCCACCACCATATCCAAGAATTCCAGGGATAAAAAAGGCGAGAAAGATTTCCCAATAAATCACGAAGCATTACCCCTTTCAATCTTACGTTCTTTTTTAGGATCTTTATCCTTCTTTATGATAGCTGCGAGTAAAAGCCCACCAATTAAAATGGCTGGATGTAATCCAAAGATCTCCATTAAGAAGAAACTAAAAATAATGAGTATAGAAGACTTTAACCATCCTAAGGATTTCTGAGATTTTTTAAAAAAGTCCCATGTTAATGTAGCCAACATGACGCCTACTACCGGTACTACTGCTGCTGTCATTCCCTGAACCCAAGGATAGTCTTTTACTGAAGAGATTGTTGTCAACAAGAAAATCATTAAAATAATTGTAGGTACGATAGTGGCAAGAGTCGCATTAATTAGTCCTACAATTCCCGCTACTCTGTAGCCAATATAACCAGCCATCTTTGTTGCAATTGGACCTGGTAATGTATTACCTAAGGCTAGTACGTCTGCAAACTCATCATCACTCATCCATTTATATTTATCCACTACTTCTTTATGTACAAGTGGAATAGAGGATGGTCCTCCACCATACCCTAAAATTCCTACACGAAAAAAGGCTAAAAATAACTGTAGATGTTTCATATTATCCCCCTTTGCTTTTCTTTTCTATAATTCAGGTAAATAACTAGTAAGATTAAAACATACTTATTATTCCCCTAATTCTTTTTCAACTTAGTTTTAAATTCACATCTAAGATCATTATATTTCCGATTGTTAATAATATTCATAAAAACAACTAACAAAGTAAGGTTAAACTAATTATTTATGATTATATAGTAAATACAATTGATTTTCTAGATACTAAATAGAAAAAATATAATAAATCTCATTTGGAAATAAACAAATAGGCTACTTCTACAAGATTATTGCTTTTACAGAACTCTTTTGGATAAGAAGTAAAGACGAAAGTTCTCTGAAAACAGCCAAAAAATAAGATTGACTCAAAAGCCCCCCTCTCCTTCTCCTATATAAAACAGGAAAATTAATGGAATTTAGCTTTAAGCCAACCTTTACATAAGTCATGTAACTTGAGAGTACTATATGTCTATAATTTCATTCCACTTCTGCTTTTGAAGCGGCGAAGCAATATATGACTTTCTACCCTTGTGATTCCTTCAAGTGAATACAACTCATTATTTATAAACTTTTCTAATGCAATAAAGTCATCAACTAAAACATGCATATGTAATGTGCTCGGGCCTGTCATTTGATAACAACTTGATACACAAGGATTATCAGCAAGCTTTTGGGCAACTTCTACTAAGAATGAAGGCTCACAATCAACTTCAAAGAAGGCTGAAACATTCTTCCCCATTTTCTCTGAATTAATAACAACACTAAACTTCTCAATAACATCATTTTTTATTAATTGATTAACACGTTCACGAACAGATACTCTGGATAAATCTAGCTCTTTCCCTATATCAGAGTAAGACATTCTTCCATTAGCAGTAAGTAGCTCAAGTATTTTCCTGTCAATATTATCTATTTTCAAATTAGACCCATCCTTTAAGAATTTATAGTATGAGTATAATATTAACAGGTAAATGATGAAAGCCTTCCAAAAATATCATGTGTAAAAATATCCTTCAGATAGTTTTACCTTCCAACAGCTGCACCATCACTTCTGGGATCAACACCACCGTGTAAAAAGCCCTGATCGTCTATTAAAATTGCATTTGCATGTCCCATAATACCATCTAGATCATTTACTCTATTTACACTATGTCCAGATTTCATTAGTTGCTCGATTACCTCTAGGCTAACTCGCCCTTCAATTTTAAGTTCTTGTGTTTCTTCACCCCAAGTTCTTCCCCAGACGAATCTAGGCTCACTGATCGCTTGCTGAGGATTCATACCATAGTCAATCATCCTTGTAATCATTACCGTTTGTGTTTGCGGTTGCCCTTCACCACCCTGTGTACCGTAAAGTATCCGCGGTCGTCCATCTTTTAACGCCATCGCTGGCATTAGTGTATGGAAGGTTCTCTTTTTAGGTTCAAGGCAGTTAGCACGTGATGAGTCTAGAGAAAAGAATGATCCTCTATTTTGCATAATGATCCCTGTATCACCTGCTACAACTCCTGATCCAAATTCAAAGTATAAACTTTGAATAAAGGAAACCGAGTTGCCTTCATCATCAACTACAGCTGCATGCGCAGTATCACTTCCTACAGATTGAGTCTGAATATCCTTTGCCCTATCAAATTGAATTGAGTTGGCCATTTCTTCGGCATAGGATTTGCTTAGTAGGTTATCTAATGGGATAGAGTGGAACTCCGGATCAGTTAAAAATTGATTTCGATCTTGAAAGCTTCTTTTTAATGATTCTACTAATAAATGATAATATTCATAAGAACCTTCTTGTATAGATGCAAGATCAAAGTTTTCTAATATATTAAGAGCCATTAATCCCACGAAGCCTTGAGAATTAGGTGGAACCTGATACATATGATAACCTCGATATGTCGTTGAAATCGGTTCAATCCATATACCCTGATGTTCAGCAAAATCCTCCTCGGTGAGCAATCCACCTTTTTCTATTAAACTTGAAATAATTCGCTTTCCCAACTTACCTTTATAAAAACTATCTCTTCCATTTACTGAAAGACCTTTCAAAGTGTTGCCTAAATCTTTTTGGACAAATTTTTCATTTATATTAGGTACTGTTTCATTAGGTAAGAAAATTGCAGCTGAATCTATATCTTTTTGCAGTATATCAATATTTTTCACTGTATTTTCATGCTGATCTATTGAAAAAGGAAACCCTGACAATGCATACTCTATAGCTGGTTCAAGTACTTCCCCTAATGATAATCTTCCATACTCTTTCAGGATAGCATCCCAGCTGTCTACCATTCCGGGTACAGTTATGATACTTTCTATCCCTCTATTTGGAATAGAACTCTTTCCTTTATATACGTCACGCGTTACTTTTGATCCCGAACGACCACTTCCATTATAAGCACGCACCTTTTGATCATTGACACTATAAGTAAGCCAAAAGGAGTCACCTCCAAGACCTGTCATATGTGGATAAACCACAGCAAGACATGCACTAACGGCTACTGCAGCATCAAAGGCATTCCCTCCTTTTTGAAGAATTGTATTTCCAGCTTGTGATGCTAAATAATGGGGACTCACCAC
This sequence comes from Metabacillus sp. KUDC1714, assembly GCF_014217835.1. Taxonomy (NCBI): domain Bacteria; kingdom Bacillati; phylum Bacillota; class Bacilli; order Caryophanales; family Bacillaceae; genus Metabacillus; species Metabacillus elymi. The sequence goes on along the minus strand of NZ_CP055263.1, from coordinate 2,722,001 downwards.
CATTGTCTTACTCCCTACAATTGCTTTATTCATCCTATTTTCTCCTCCGTAACTAAGTTACTTTTTATTACGTTTGTTTTAAAATTGGTTGTTGCCTTTACTTTATTGTCAGTAAAGATAAACATAATTGCCCCAATGATCAAAAGTCCTCCAGAAAGGTAAAAACCGAATTCTAGACTTCCAGTTTGATCAGCAAAATATCCTGTAATATACGGTGCAAAAATGGAAGAAAGCATACCACTAAAGTTAAAAAACCCATATACTCTTGAATACATTGAAGATGGTGTAATATCAGCCATATATGATATTAATACTGGATCAAGTGCTAATTTCCCCAGTAATCCATAAAGGCATAATCCTACAAGAAGTAAAGAATAGTTTTCTATATATGGAATGGCAAATTGACACAACGCTCCAGCAAATGCTAATACGATAATTAGTGGCTTTTTGCTTTTTATTTTGTCTGACAAGAACCCAAAGATAATTGCTCCTGGTATGGATGCCCATGGTACTAATGATGCAATGACTCCAGTTTGCGAAGCTTCAACTCCACGCGCCGTTTGCAAGTAGTAAGGAAGCCATGTCAGCATTCCAAAAAATCCATATAATGAACAAAAGATTAATATGTAAACTAAAATATGATTCTTGGTAAATAGCTGTTTGATGCTGCCTTTTTCCTGTATTTCCTTTCCTTGTTTCGGCTCTTTATCCCGATTATCTTGGACAAAGATTCCAATTAAAATCGCGACAATGATAGTTGGTACTGCAAAAACGTAAAATGGAAATTGCCATCCTTTATTTAATGTGTAAGTAAAATAACTAGATGAGATAAAACCAAGAGAAATACCGAACGCCATTCCACTATTAATAAGAGCCGAGACTAGCCCTCTATATTTTTTAGGAGTGATGCTCGAAGAAATTCCATATTGTGAACCATAATATGTACCTTCACCAAGACCAGTCATTGCTCGCATCAATAAGAAAAGACCAAAGCTTGCAGCTAATCCACTCATATATGTTGCAATTCCAAATAAAAGATATCCAACAACTAAAACTTTTACTCTTCCAAACTTATCTGCTAAAAACCCAGTTGGTATCTGCATAAAAGCATAAGCAGCGAAAAACACTGTTGACATTAAACCTAGCTGAGCATTGTCTAACCCCCACTCTTCACCAATGCTCCCCATAACTGGAGATAGTATATTGCGATCTGCATACATAAAGACCCAACCTAAAAAGAACAGAAAAATGACAAAAGCCGGATGTGTTTTTCTCATTATTAAAACTCCCTTCTATTATCTGAATATTGAGATCATTATAGCAACATTTTTTTCAGAGAAGGGAGTTATTGTCATATATTCTCACATGGTTTTTTTACATTTCGAAATCCACTTAACTATTTTTCATTCGTTTCGTAGTTCATTTTCAATTATTTGTTTCGAAATGAAAATATTCATTTAAATCAAATTAGTTTATAAAGTCTATCATGTTAGATTTAGCTACACCGTTCCGCACTGAGCTTGCTACAAAAAGCGAACAATAAACTATATATCTTTTAATTGACAAAAAGAGGCTGGGACATAACTAGCTTCAGATAGTGAGAAAGGTGAATTTGAGGGTACTCAAATTCACCTTTCTCTACTTTTGTGTATAAATTCTTCTATTGCCTTAGTTTCTGGCAGTGAATTTTCTTATATTCACTGCCATTAACGCAAGGCCCATTTCGTTTTCTACCCTCGATTTTCCTCGGACAGAAAATCGAGTGAAACGCAAATTAGCCTTCAAGAATCCAAAAACTGGTTCCACATCGATTTTGCGTTTTCGATAGATGGCACTCGTTTCCTCTTCTGAAAGCTTCACTCTTACATATTCTTTTTGCTGTTCCCATTTTTCATTCACCATTAGTTTTCGATTATTGCCTTCTTTTGCTTTTGTACATGATGAACGGAATGGGCATCCCGAACAGTCTTCGCACTCGTAGATTTTGAAATTCCGTTGGAAACCTGTACGGTCATTACGGACAGAATGATATTGAAATTCAAGACGTTTCTGATTAGGGCATGTATATGTATCTGTTTCTTCATCATACTGCCAGTTGTCGGGATTAAATTTGTTTTGTTTGTACTTTTTCTTTTGTTCCTTCAAATACATGTTATAGGTAATAAGTGCTTCTCGTTTTTGTTCGAAAGGATATCATTAAAGTTTTGTTCACTACCATAACCTGCATCTGCGACAAGGTGTTTCGGTAACTCGAAATAATGCTGCTCGATCTCATCTAGAAATGGAATTAACGTACGCGTATCTGTTGGGTTAGAAAATAAACTATAGGCAAGCGAGTATTGACCTTCCGTTGCGATTTGTACATTGTAACCAGCTTTCAATTGTCCATTTTGCATATGATCATCTTTCATTCGCATAAATGTTGCATCCGGATCTGTTTTAGAATAGCTATTCCGCGTGCCAAAGATTTCAAAGTCTTGTTGGTATTTCTGTTTTCGTAAGACAAAATCAATCAACTGTTTACGGACTTGTTTCGGGTATTTGCGTTCATTTCTTAAGGCTTTTCGTTCTGTCACGTCTGATGATACTTCAATTTGTTTATCATACGCGGTTACGACATTGTCCACTTTTTGAACCAATTGAGTGAGCTCTTCTAATGATAACTGCTCATCGCTTTCACGCTCAATTTCAGGTATGATTTCGTTCTCAAGTAGCTCATTGTATAGCTGGTTTGACTTTTCAATTAAACTTTGATGATATTTCTCAATTGATTTCTTCCAGACAAACGTAAATTTATTCGCATTCGCTTCAATCTTTGTACCATCAATAAAAATCGCTTCTTGATCGATAAGTTTTTCTTCGATTAATCGGCAACGGAATTGGACGAAACATTGGCGAATTATTTCTTTCACTTCAGGTTGCACACGGAATCGGTTGATTGTACGGTAGCTTGGTTCATACCCTTGAGCTAACCACATCATACGGATACTATCATTTAATAAAGCTTCAATTTTGCGCCCTGAAAAGACAGATTGTGTGTAGGCACATAAGATAATTTTAAGCATCATGCGTGGATGGTAGGCAGGACAACCCTCATTTCGAAGAAATGGTTCGAACGCTTCATGAGGGATACTTTCAACTAAATGATGGACATGGAAGGCGATATCATTATTTTGTAATTTTACTTCTAAATCTAAAGGCAAAACTAATTGATTCATGGTATAATTTTTAAACATAAGGACCCTTCTTTCGGATGAAATTTTGTGTGGTAACTTTATTTTATCAGAAGTGGTCCTTATTTTTATTCAAAAAATAATCAAAGCCGGTGAAATTTTACTCGTCGTAAAATTTCACCGGCTTTTTCATCTAAGAGGTGGGTTTTGTCCCAGCCTCTTTTTCAAGTTTATGATTAGGAAAAGTCCTTACTACCTACGAAACTTTTCAAGAAATCTTGTCGGGTATTCACTAGGTAGCTTACTAACTTTGTCAAGGTTATCCCAATGTTCTTCACTTAACTTCCAACCTACACTTCCCATATTTTCTTCAAATTGATCTAAACTGCTTGCCCCAAATATAGGTGATGTAATTTCCTCTTTGTTTAATAACCAGTTCAATGCTACTTGAGCAGGCGTCTTATCAATTTCATGTGTCACTTCTTGTACAGCTTGTAATATTTTAAAGTTCTTTTCATTGGATCTATTTTCCCAACTTGATTCCCCAACACCATTTGAAAGCCTGCCACTTGTCGGGACCTCACCTTTACTATATTTTCCTGTTAAAAACCCTCCACCAATAGGTGCCCAAGGAATCACACCAACGTTTTCTTCTTTACAAAGTGGAAGTACTTCTCTATCCATTTCACGGTTTAATAGACTATATTGCGGCTGAATCGAAATAAATCGGACAAGGTTATGAAAATCACTATAAGATAAAGCCTTCATCATTTGCCAAGCTAAAAAGTTTGAACAGCCTATGTATCTTACTTTTCCTGAGCTAACGAGGTCATCTAACGTTCTTATTGTCTCTTCAATAGGAGTAATATTATCCCAAACATGAAGCTGATATAGATCAATATAATCTGTATTTAAACGCTTTAGACTCTGGTCAACTCCCTCTAAAATACGACGACGCGAATAACCAAAATCATTTGGATGTGGACCTACACGCATTCTTACCTTTGTTGCTAATACAACTTCTGAGCGTCGGTCTTTAATTGCCTTACCAACAATACGCTCAGATTCCCCACCTACATAAACATCTGCTGTATCAATAAAATTCCCACCCTGGTCTAGAAAGCGATGAATCATTTTAGTGGAATCTGCTTCATTTACTTCCTTCCCAAAGGTCATTGCCCCTAAACATAACTCTGACACTAACAAACCACTTTTTCCTAATACTTTGTATTCCATTTTTTACTCTCCCATCTCTTTTTTACTGCCTATTCATTTTTTATATTCGAGATTAGGGTGTTTATTCCTTTAAATTATTAAAATGTGAAATAGTTAAATTTATTAGTGAAAAAAATTTACAAAAGTAAAAAACCTTTCTCTGTTCGAAGAAAGGTATTTTCGCTATCAATAGAGCCTAGACTGATTTAATTGATGCATTTTCACATGGCTTTACCCAACGGCCATTAGGAATCGGAGCCACTATTACTCCCTCTTTAAATACCAAGTTGCCTCTATTAAGAGTTCCCACGATTCGGCATGGGAAAGTATGTCCCATATACAAGCTTTGTTTATGCTTTGCATAAAAGTTTTCTTCCGTAACTGTATGTGATTCATTTAATGTGATAATTGCTAAATCAGCGTCAGCACCTATAGCTATTTTTCCCTTTCGATCCGCTAGTCCGAATCTCTCTGCTGGGGCTGATGCTGTCCATTTTGCGACAGTATCAAATGGTATTTTATACTTTAGGGCAAGCTCAATCATTGATAACAATGTAAACTGTCCGCCACTAATTCCACCCCACGCTTGAAACATATTATACATATTAGGATCTTTTAATTCATAAGGACATGGAGAATGATCTGATGAGATCATATCAAATTTATTTTCTATTAAAAGAGAAATTAATTTTTGTTGCTCTTCTTTTTCACGTAAAGGTGGAGCACATTTAGCAATGGTGCCTAATCCTCTTAAATGTTCATGGTTATATAATAAATAATGAGGACAAGTCTCTACCGTTATATTCATTCCTTTTTGTTTTGCCTGCTCAATCACTTCAATCGCTTTAGCAGAGCTTATGTGTACAAAATGTAGAGGACAGCCAGTAAGTTCTGAATAGTAAATGGCACGTTCTACGGCCTCAACCTCAGCGATAATCGGACGTGATTCTAAATAATCATCAGCACTATATTTGCCTTCATTCTCTTTCTCTTCCTTTAACCAGTTCGTAATTGCATCACTTTCTGAATGAAGAGCTAACACCTTACCCAATTTTGCGATTCTTTTCATACCATTCAATAAAGTTAGATCATCAACTGCCTCAAACTCTTTATTTCCTGTTGAAGAAAGAAACGCCTTAAAGCCTATCACACCAGCTTCAGCAAGAGCTTCTAAATCCTTTTCATTTCCCGGAACAAGACCGCCCCATAAGCTAAAGTCAATAAAGGATTTTCCATTCCCAATCTCTGCTTTTGTAGATAATGCCTCTAGATTTATGGTTGAAGGAATTCCATTTAACGGCATATCAAAATAAGTCGTACATCCTCCAGCCGCCATCATCATTGAACCTGTATGGAACCCTTCCCAGTGTTCTCTCCCTGGTTCACTAAAGTGTACATGTACATCAATCATTCCCGGAAAAATATATTGATTTTCAGTATCCCATTCTATAGCTGCTTTATTCATTATTCCTTTTTCCACAATGGCAATTTTTCCATCTTTTATTCCAATATCAGTTTCTGTTACACCTGTAGGAAGAACAGCTTTTCCATTTTTAATCAGGATATCTAAATGTTCCATACTCACTCTCCTATGATTAATATATGTATTATCTAAGAAACTACCGATACTGGGTTTCGTAACGGTTTAAATCCCTGAATATGACATTCAACCACATCCCCGTCACGAATCACCACAGATCCAGGAGTGCCAGTCATAATAATATCCTCTGGATGTAAAGTCATAATATGAGAAAAGAAGGATATAATCCACCAAGGTTGATACATCATATTCGCAACGACATTACGGTGATGTACTTCTCCATTTAAAACAGTTTCTACAGAAAGATCCTTTATATGAGAAAATTCATCAACAGTTATAAAATATGGACCAAAGCTGAAAAACGTATCAAAGCTTTTTGATCGCTGCATATAACGGGGGTTTTTAGCATGAATATCCTTTGCAGTCATATCTAAAGTAGTAGTAAAGCCAGCGACAACTCTAGAGGCATCCTTAACATTTACATCTTTGCAGGTTTCTCCAATAATGATTGCAAGCTCCGCTTCAGCTGTAACTTCACTAGACTGAGAAGGTAGCATAATGGATTCCTCTGAACCAATTAAGCTAGTATCTGGCTTCATAAAAATGACTGGTTCTTCTTCCGGCGGCTTTCCTGACAATTCTATTGCTTTTTCCATATAGTTCATACCGACTCCCCAGATTTTCCCCGGATTTCGGTAGAGTGGTGCATATTTTATTTCTTCTAAAAAATGAGGGAATTGATCCAATTTATTCCCTCCCTCTTCTTTATACCAAATAGTCATTTCAGCTAATTCGCCCTTTTGTAAAATACTAAAAAGGTCTGTACTCCAGCTTTTTCCGGCTATCTCATTTATCGTATTAATTGTTAGAACTTTATCACCAGAAATAATTGCAGCGACCTCTTCTCCTTCTGCATACACAGTTGCTAGTTTCATATCAATTCTCCTTATATTAATCGTTATATCACTTTATGCCTTTTCACAAGTAATTAAGAGCTTGATTAACAGATTAACTAGAAGTAAAAGGTAGGTAGAATAAGACTATGTGTTCTTTATGAATTTTCAGACATTCATTTTCTAAAAAAATTCTTTCACAAAGCTCAATAATTTCAAGTCTTGATTGTGATTAGCGATAAAAGATAATCCTATCGGCAGCCCATTCACTTTTGTTAGAGGAAGCGTAACCTGTGGTAAGCCAGCCAAGCCAGCAATACATGATAGCTGCATGGTTTTTGCTCGATATTGCTCTGCTTTTTCTCCATGTAAATGAACCAATGGCGCTGCTCCAGGAGCAGTTGGAATGACTAATAACCCTTCTTCTCCTAAAAGGTTTGATAACGATTCGCGAATTTTTTCTCTTAAATCATATCGGGATTTGTTCTCACTCTTTTTCAATGTACTTGTCCAGTGGAATCTTTCTGCAATACCAGGGCCAAATGTTGGATTCTCCTTACGAATCCATTCACCATGTTCTTCCCATATCTCAATTCCTTGAATGATACGAAACGTATTCGCCCATTCTGCTAAACCTTCTTCTGATATATGTATCCACTCACTGTCTTCCATTCTCTCTTCAACTGAAGAAATATAAGCTAATATTGTCTCTTTGTTTTCTTTATCCAACAGCTCCCAAGCATCTTTCCCTAAGAAAATCTTATTAAAATTCCCCTTCCCACTTTGACCCTCTATAAGAATATGACCGACATCAAGTAACAACTTTGGTTGCCTAGCCATCCAGCCAACAGTATCAAAGCTTTTCGCTAAAGGAATAACGCCTTCAATTGGGACTGTACCGAAAGTAGGCCGAAAGCCATAGATCCCACAATAGGATGAAGGGATACGAACAGATCCGCCTGTATCTGTGCCTAGAGAAAAGTCTACGAGCCCAGAAGAAACGGCAACGGCCGATCCACTAGAAGATCCTCCTGGAATATGACCAGGTGCCTCAGGGTTCATAGGTGTACCATAATGAAAATTCTCACCATTCAAGCTGTACATAAGTTCATCAGTCTGTGTAGTCCCCTTAAGCTTTGCCCCATGATTGAGGAGGCGTTTTATAGCCGGTGCATGTTGTTTTGCTGGATCATGTGTTCGAAGCCAATCAGGATTCCCTGCTCCACTTGTATAATCTTCAATCGCAAATACATCTTTTACCGCAAACGTTAAACCGTCTAACTTTCCAGACGCTGTTTGTTCAATGACCAAATCCTTATCTACGAATGCATTCCATTTATCAATCATCATCGTTCCTCCACATGAACAGAAATTGGCTTTCGCTTCAAATCATCTTCCTAAATTATCTCTTGACTCAGACATTTATTTTTATTGCAACCATCCATTTTCACACTACTTCACTATTAAATGAGGTAACTCATATACATTAAGTGCCGCTTGTAATCCTTGCCCTACCTGGACTGAAGCACCGTGACGAATAAGGACACCCTCAAGAGCAGCCAGAACAAACAAGATATTTTCTTTTCGGCAGCTATATCCCATCGTCCCGATCCTCCAAATCTTCCCTTGAAGAGGACCGAATGAACTAGCAATCTCAATTCCAAACTGCCTGAGCAACATCATTCTTACTGACTCACCATCGATACCTTCAGGAATGTTAATGCATGTGACCATAGGCAGCTTCCAGGGAACATCATTAAATAACTTCAAACCCATTGCTTTAATTCCTTCTACAAGTGCTTTTTCATGTAGAAGATGTCGTTCAAATCGTTCTTTTAGTCCTTCTTGTAAAACAATTCGTGTTCCTTCTCGTAATGCATAAAGCATTGAAGTTGCTTCTGTATGATGATTCAATCTTCTAGGTCCCCAATAATCTTGCAGTTGACTTAAGTCAAAATAGTTGCTGCGAATTGGCTGCTTGACATCTAATAAATCATCCTCTGTCGCAATCCCCTTTTCTACTTTTTTCCTTACATTGATGACTTGTTCGATACGATCATTATACGAAATCGGTGCCATACCTGAAGGAACAGACAAACACTTTTGAGTTCCACCTATTACTGCATCAAGCTGCCATTCATCTACTTTTACTTCTGTTCCGCCGATGGTTGCAACTGCATCAACGATACATAACACATTAAGCGCTCGGCAGGCAGGCCCAATCTTATCTAAAGGCTGCATACAACCAGTTGAGGTTTCACCATGTACTATTGCTACTACTTTTGGTTTCACCCTTTTTATCTCATTTATAATTTCCTCTTGATCGAAAACATCTCCCCATTCACATTCCATAATGTGAATATCAGCACCACTTCGCTCAGCTATTTCAGTTAACAAATGTCCAAATCTACCATAAATCGGGATTAACACTCTATCTCCCTGTTCAATAACGCTGCACAACACAGCTTCAATACCCGCACGAGATGTTCCATCGATTGGAAATGCCCATCTGTTTTTTGTTTGGAACACTTGACGAAGCATTTCCATTGTTTCATTCATTATCTGTGTAAAAGCTGGATCAAATTGCCCGAGTACCGGCGTACTCATAGCACGCAAAACTCTAGGGTCCACTTCAACAGGTCCAGGAGTCATTATGGTGCGTAATGGGGTATTTATTTCATTAAAAGCAAACATTGTCTTCTCCTCCTTTAATAAGCTAATTCATATAAAAGCTTTATTAATAGTCGAATTCCTTTTTCTAAATCCTCTGTTCTAGTAAATTCATGCGGCGAATGACTTATCCCTTTATGACTTGGTACAAATAATAAAGAAGTTGCACAAAATGGACTAAACATTTGTGAATCATGACCTGCCCCGCTCGCCATTTTTTTATATGGTATTTGATCTTTCGTTAATATCAACTCAGAAATTTCAATCAACTTCTCGCACATTTTAGTTGGCTTTTCATCCATCCAATTTTTAATTTTTAAATCAGTAGTATGTCTATCAGCAATAGACTGGAACTCCTTAAACAACTTCTTTGAAAATTGGTCAATAACATCCTCATCACTATGGCGAATATCTACCGTAAATGTCGCCTTTCCTGGTATAACATTTGCTATATTCGGCTCTAAATTCAGTTGACCAACTGTTGCTACTAAATCTGAATTTGTTTCTTTTGCTCTCTGAATTAGTAATTGTATAAGCCCAGATGCCACATACATTGCATCTTTACGCCAAGCCATCGGTGTCGTACCCGCATGGTTGCTCTCCCCAATAACTGTGATTTCATATCTTTTCTGACCAACAATATGACTTACAACTCCAATAGGCATTGCTTCTCTTTCTAATACCTCACCTTGCTCTATGTGTAGTTCAATAAAGCAGTCAAGGTCATTCCGCTTAGGTTGTCGATACTTACCTTGACCAAACCCTGAATCCTGCATCGCTTTTATAAAAGAAATATTTTGTAAATCCACTAAATTTTGAACATCTTCAATAGTTCTTACACCAGTGATACTACCAGATCCCCAGTATGTCATCGGGAAGCGACTTCCCTCTTCTTCACATAATGAAACAACTTCTATATTCTTTTTAGGAAGCCCATAAGTTTCATATAAATACTGCAAAGCTATCATACCCGCAATAACACCATATGCACCGTCATACTTCCCACCATCAATGACAGTATCAATATGAGATCCAGTTAAAATAGTTGTTGTATTTTCTCGACTACCTGTTAATCTACCAAATAGATTTCCGACATCATCAAAATAGACATCTAATCCAATTTTGTTCATCCGTTTCTCAAGTGCTTTTTGTGCACATCGCCACTCAGTTGAATACAATTGTCTTGTAACACCATTACTTTTGCTTTTTCCGAATGAACCTAACCATTCCACCATCTCTTCAATTTGTCCAAATAAGGCAGGTGACTTCTCGTTAATTACCAACCTAACCCCCCCTTAGTCCATTCATTTTTTCTATCATAAATTGTTATAAATAATAACATGATTAGTTATATATATTGATTTTAGAATAAACATCCTTTAAAATCATTCACATATATGTAGAACATTTACTAAATTCATTGTTTATAGTATCTAAAAAAATTTCATTATTAATATAAGTAACTTGTAAACATCCAAATTAGCAGGAGGAGAAAACATGAGATTAAGTGAATTATTAGATCTTCCCGTGTTTAATGGCACAGTTTTAATCGCAGGAAAATATGGTGTTGAACGCGAAGTAAATACAGTAAATATGATGGACGCTCCTGATATTATTTACTTTTTAAAAAAGGATGAATTACTCGTTACAACAGCCTTTCATTTCAAGGATGATCTCGATTCACTTTTACTGCTTATTAGAGAGATGAACAAGCAAGGATGTTCAGGATTAGGAATTAAAACAAAGCGTTTTTTACAGGAAATACCAGAATTAGCTATCTCACTTGCAAATGAACTCCACTTCCCACTTTTAGAATTACCTATTCACACTTCACTAGGTGATATTGTAAATAAGTCACTCAGTTACATCCTTGATATTCGCACGAATGAACTGCATCATGCCATGCAAACACATCAACAATTTACAAATCATATTATGAGTGGGCAAGGAATACATAAAATCCTTGATAGTTTATCCTCCCTTATAGATTTACCTGTTGTCCTACTCAATCATCAATTACAGTTAACCGGAAGAAAACAGTTTCACAATCTTCCTTTTTCCGAAAACCTTGAGTCGTTAATATCCACAGGTCATTATTTTCATTTCCCTAAAACAACGATGACCGCTTTTTCATTCGTAAACGGAACTCGAGAGACAATCACACTTTTTCCTGTTTATACACATAAACAGTATAGTTACCTATGTGTATTAGGGTCCGTACAATTATCAGATCGCTCAACGATTTTAACCATTAAACAAGCAACAAATGTTATTGCTTTTGAATTAATGAAAGAAAATGCGCTAAAGCAAAATACAAGACGAATCCAAAATGAGTTTTTCACTAACTTTATTAAAGGTGCATTTACCACCACCGAAGAGGTAATCAGCAGGGCTAAAGAGTTTAAACTAGCAAACGAACAGCGATATATTTGTGCAGTTGGTAAAATAGAAGATGAAGATAAGAATCTTACATTGCTGCAATACCAGACCGAGGAGGAACTGATTCATGATACAATTGAGTCAGAACTTCAACGATTTCACCAAAAAATACACATTTTCACAATTGATCAATCATACCTCTTACTATTGGAAATGAAAGGCGGATGGAAAGAGATTATTCAACCGTTCCTTTCACTCTTAAAGAAAATACAAATGAAAATTCACTCTCACTTCCAAGAGGACCTTTCATTTGGTATTAGTAATTACGCCGAACAACTCATCCATGTACCCGTTTCGTACAAAGAAGCAATTGACGCCCTTTACTACGGAAATATGTCAGGTAAAAAACAATTTATTGACATATACCAACCTAAGGAGGTTCCAGAAATTCTCCGTATGGTTCCATTTGATCAATTAAAAAAGTTTTATACTGATACTTTCCAAGCATTTGCCAATGAACCAAAAAGAGATCATCAAGTACTACTTCAAACATTGGCTGTTTATTTAGAAACACATTGTCAAATGTCCGAAACAGCAAAACGGCTTTATGTACACCGTAATACTGTGATATATCGTTTAGAAAAATGCGAGGAGATTATCGGCAGAAGTTTGAAAGAACCAGAAGAAACATTACGATTGCGCTTAGCTTTTAGAATTAAGTCTTTAATTCAAGGGAACAGCCAGCTATTTCAATAGTAAGGAAATACAATCGAATAAGTGAGGCTGTACTCAGAAAGGGCCAGACCGCGCCAACACAATATATAGTCTCTATAATGAGTTGTAAGCTACTATATAGAGTTACGTTAGGATGGGTAGCCCTCTTTGAGTCTCGCCTCCTCTTTCGGTCAAAAAGTTCAGTAAACACATCCAAAAACTTAAAAGATATTTAATTAATGAGTTGAGATTCTAGTTAACTCCCTCTATAAACTTGATATCCCCATGGCGAAACAAGTAATGGAACATGATAGTGCGCACTTCGATCTGCAATACCGAACCGAATTGACACCTTATCTAAAAACGCAGGCTCCAACAAATCCATACCTTTAGTTCGAAAATAGTCACCAATGCTAAATAAAAGTTCGTATTCTCCCTCTTCGATCTCATCTTCCAATAGAAGCGGCTCTTTTAATCGACCATCCTCATTTGTTGTCGTTGTTTTTAAAATGAAAGTGGATGAGCCTTCAAACCTCGATAATTGTACGGTAACATTCGCTGCCGGGATACCGTGGGTTAAATCAAGAATATGTGTCGTAAGACCTGCCATAGTATCAAATCCTTACTTCGATAGATTATTTGTTGTTGTGACTTCTTGTTTATTCTTTAAGTCTTCCTTCGTCACAGAAAAACGCTGAAAGCCAAATGGTGGACGAGGTTCTGTATAGACTTTTCCAGAAGAGTTTGGAATATCTTCTACAACTGAATCCCAAGTATGATTTTGCGATCGGAAATTCACTTCCTGTAATTGCGGGAATCTCTCTAGCACCCGACAACCAATTAAATAAATTAAATATTGGATCGATGGTGTTTCAAGATCATGGAAAACAGATGATGCAATATCACGGACCTGTTCAGCAGAAACGTAGACAACTGGATCTAACCCTGTTGAATCTTCAACATTCTCATATTTCCAACCGATATTTAAATAGATAAATAGTGGTCGATTACTATCTTCTGGGAGTGTCGTATATTCATCTCGGATAAATCCCACAAATGAATTCCCACGCACTTTGATTAATTGCAGATCTAGTAAACCACTACTCTGATTTACAATTTCAAAGTCTGTACCATTGCGGACTATTTCAACTGATGCTTGCGCTTTTTCATTTCGAGAGTTTTTAAATACGAGATCGCTTTCTGTTAATCCACTAGATGATACTCTGTTTATCGATTCAAACGGAACTTCGTCACCAATTAGTTTAATGGAATCAATATGGTCGTATTTTTTTAAGAATTCTTCTCCAACATAGTGTAAAAATCCTTCAATTGTTGAACCTTCGTAGCTCCCTAAATGTCTTTGAATAAAGTTTTTCATCGAGTCTGTTGCAATCACAAGGCTATTATCACCTTCTGTAAAAGAAGTAAGTAACTGATTCCCAGCAATCTCAACTTTAACATTTACACCAAATACAACATTACTTCTCCCACAAAAAGCAGATTCAGGAATTTGTCTTACTCCTGTTAATGGGGTTAAAAATGTTCGATATGCAAACACATTACCTTTCCCATAAGAAAATACTCGTTTTTGTTTCATAAATCCATCTCCTTTTACTTGTTAATAAGTTCTTTTAAACGAAAGAGGGCTATTTTATATACTTCTGATAGCGCCTTTTCAAACTCGACTGCTTTTTCATTATTAACTCTAAGTTTCATAGCTGAATATATATCCCCTTTTGTCTGACCTCTCACAGCCATGATAAACGGAAAGCTAAACTTCTCCATATATTGTTTATTTATAATGGAAAAACTCTCATATTCTTCAGGTGAAAGCTGATTTAATCCAGCACCCATTTGCTCTTTGACAGAGGATGAACTCATCTCTATACGTGTCCCTAAGTTAGGGTGGGCTTTTATTAGTGCTAGCTTTTCCTCATATGGTGCATCAATCACAATTTGCACCATCTTGTCGTGAAGATCTTCCAATGAAGAAAAAGGGCTGTAATGCAATACTTTTTTAGGAATCCAGGGAGAGTGTTCAAAGATATCTTTAAGGATTTCAACAAAATCTGATTCTTTACATTGATTAAGCTCATTTATCGTAACCATCTCAATTTTTAACTCCTTTTGAATGAGTTTTATAAATTACATTTGAGAATATTTTTTCATGAATTTCTTCTATCTATATTAAATCAATTTAATACCCTCTGATAAATCCAGGGAGGGACATTGAAGGAACTAAATTCCCCCTTCTAGTCATGAAGCAGATCTGTTTTCTTCAAATGTTGCAACATTTTTCTTTGTACGAATTACAAAAAACAAATTTAATAGTATAGCTGTTAAACTACCTGTAATAATCCCATCACTGACAATAATACGAATAGCTTGAGGTAAACCAACAAATAAGTCTGGTACAACTGTAGCTCCTAATCCTAAAGAAAGTGAACAAGCAATAATAAGTAAGTTATGTTGATCAGCAAAATCAACTGCAGCAAGCATTTTGATACCAGATGAAATTACCATCCCAAACATAACAACTGTTGCACCACCTAACACAGCAGGCGGGATAATTGTTGCAAGTCCAGCAATCTTAGGTATAAGCCCTAACACAATTAAAATGAAACCAGCTGCTATTACAACATTTTTTGTTTTTACCTTTGATAATTGGACCAGACCTACATTTTGAGCAAATGTATTATACGGAAAAGCATTAAAGAGTCCACCTAATGTAATAGCTAACCCTTCAGCACGATAACCTCGCACAAAGTCTTTCTCAGTAAGTTTTTGATCACAAATTTCGCTTAATGCTAAAAATACCCCTGTTGATTCAATAATGATAACTACACAAACAATAATCATTGTTAAGATAGGGCCAATTTCAAATGTAGGTGTCCCAAAGTAAAAAATTTCAGGTAGGTGCACCCAAGAGGCATCTGCAACACTTGAAAAATCTACTTTCCCCATAAAGATAGCCACGATCGTACCAGCAATGATGCCAAATAGTACAGATAATGCTTGGGCAAAGCCACTAAAAAAACGATTCATTACCAAAATAATTGCTAATACACCAAATGATAATAATAGATTAGCAGTGCTTCCAAAATCGGGATTTCCAACTCCACCAGCCATATTTTTAATACCTGTTGGCACAAGGGAAAGTCCAATAATAGTTACAACTGAACCTGTAACAACTGGGGGAAATAATTTAGTTATTTTCCCAAAAAAAGATGCAAACACAAAAATGAATAAGCCACCAACAATGATCGATCCATAAATCGCAGAAATACCATATTGTGATCCGATCGCAATCATTGGTGTCACTGCAACAAACGAACTACCTAAAACTACAGGTAACCCAATACCAAGATATTTATTATTCCAAGCTTGCAATAAGGTGGCTATACCACAAGTTAATAAATCAATTGCGACCAAGTATGCCAATTGTTCTGATGTTAAATTTAATGCTCTTCCAACGATCAACGGAACTAATATCGCTCCAGCATACATAGCAAATACATGTTGTAGGCCAAGCGAAAAAATTTTCAACCTTCCTCTATCCCCCACCACACTAATCCCTCCTAATTATGTAAAATTAAATAACACCAAATGTTATAATTTCTTACATGATAATATATTTATTTTAGATTGTCATTGTATATTCTGTTAAAAATGATTAAAAAGTTTGTGCAATTTGTATAAAAAATTAGAAATGTATGGAAAAGAGATTGATTACATTGAGTTTTTTAGAATATCAGGGGTTGTTCGTGGAAAAAGAGGAAAAAGTATATGTTAGAAAACATAACACAAAAAACCCTTTTTCGATATTACTGGGAAAAAGGGCATTTCTAATAGGCTTTTTTTCTAGAGGGTTGTTACATGCTACTGATAAAAGCGAAATAAAAGATCTTATTGAGTGACAAACTGAAAGTCACCTTCTACATTTACATCCTTCGGAACACGAATATAAAGTACATTCTCACCCCAAATATGATCTTCATCTATAAATGAATCTTCTATGCCCTTTTCTTCAGTAAACTGAGTGATTGTAAATTCTTTATCGAATTTCCCGAAATGAATATCTACAGAATGTGTGTTTCTAATCGTTAATTCACCTTCCACTAATTCTAAAGTTAAGGGGGGAATATCATCCGTAATATCAAGGTTTTCAATAATTGTTCTTGTATGATATTGCATTACCTCTACTCTTTTATCATTTACATTTTTTCTTTCTACTAACGTAAACAACGTTCCAAGCTGGTCATCTAATATAGTGACATCAAGCTGTTTTTCTTCGTAAGTAAAATCCCAATGATTTTTTATCTCTACGCCCTCAATGTTTTCCTTGCTTATTTGTTTTCCTTCAGAAGCAGCCATCGTTAATAATCGTCTTGCATTCTCGACTTTCACAAGTTCATCCTGATTATCGACAATTTTATTTGAAGGTCTTTCATTCGGAAGCACATAAAATAATCCAACAGCTACAAGTAACAGAACTCCATAAATACTAAGCATCCATTTCAAGTTAAGCTTTTGTAAAAATGGTACCTTCTTAATAACATTAACCATTTTATAAATTGCTACGATTATTAATAATAAAAGTACTATTGGAATAATTGACGTTAAAATCATTGTCTCACCTCCATCTTATTTGACAGAATAATAGAAACATAAAATAAAAAGCTAGCAGCTACGATTACCTTTAAGAAAAATACGAGTAATGAGGATTCCTCTATAAAAAATTTCCCTATCTCCAATATAAAGGTTGGTTCTCCGTTCATATTCACTCCTAAAAATAAATAACCTATAAATAAAGCAGGAAGGATAATAGTAAACCACTTACTTAATTGCACAAGCATTCCAATAACATATCCTATGGATGCTAATAAAAACATATAAAAGATGCTAGCAATAATCCCTACCATTAATTCTTGAAAACCAATAAATGTTGCCGTCACATTTCCATCATCTAGAATAAAGTTCATGATAATCTTGAAAAAAATTCCAGAAAGCATAGCTGTAATTCCTCCGATGATACTAGCAAATAGTAAAAATACAATATTTGAAAGGTTACTACTTAATCGATTAGACACAAAAACAAAGTCATCGTTTCGATAGGCTTTTGTCGTAATAATAATTGCACTTATCAAAGCCCATATCATTGTAAAAATAATGATTATATCTCCTGTATAATAGCTAACATTCAGTGAAAAACCATTAGAACTAGTACCCATTGAAATTGAACTGCTACCGGTCGTTGATAATAGAATTCCAATGATTTGTATGGTTAGCAATGAACTAAATACACTTAAGTATGCTTTTAGCTTATACATAAACTGTTTCTTCACTATATCAACTAACTTAACCTCTGTTAAAAACATCATCAATCCCCCCATTCGTTTTACTCGTTAAATATGTACATAAATCGTCTGAAGCAACTGAGGTCATTTCAACACCTTTCAATCTATAATTTTCAGTCTCAAACTCTGTAAAGTTATTTTCTACCACAATATAGATACCATCTTTACCTATCCGTTTTTGATGAAGAATTTCTCTGTTACGAACAACTTCCATTACAATATCTTCTTTACCATTTATCCCAATTGCATATTCCTTTAAATCCGCAACTGGTAGATGCAAGCGCTTTTCACCGTCCTTAATAAGCAATACATCCTCTATTAGATCCTCGATTTCATTTAATAGATGACTAGATAGGATGATCGTTCGAGGGTGATCAATATAATCCTTTAGCAAGGCTCTATAAAAATCCTTTCTTACGGAAGAATCCATACCTGTTGTTGGCTCATCTAAAATTGTTAATGGACATCTTGCAGCCAAGCCTATGATCATATTAAAAGTACTCTTCATACCTTTAGAAAGAGTATAATAGTGCTGCTTTGGATGAAAGGAGAAATAGTCAAAGAGACGATCAGCAAGCTCTTTATCCCAATTCGCATAAAATGTACTAGCTGATTGGAGAATGTCTTTTAAGGTTAACGAGTTTGGGAAGTATTGCTGATCATCAATATAGATTCTGTTAGAAGAAACCTTCAAATTGTTAAACGGTTTTTCTGAAAAAACGTGTACATCTCCAGAAGTTTCATGGATAAACCCAGCGATTAATTTCAACAGCGTTGTTTTCCCAGCACCGTTTCGACCGATAAGTCCCGTTATTTTATTTTTTTCTATCGAAAAGGACAATTTATTTAGCGCTTTTTTCTGCCCATATACTTTTGATACCTCATTACAAACGACGACCTTCATCATACATCCCCCTTGTCTTCATTATTTGCTGCTTTAATCATCTGTAGCAGTTCATCTTCACTCACACTTAAACGCTCTGCTTCCATAACAATTTCCCTAACTAATCTTTTTAACGTTCGACTTTTCCGTTTGTTGAGAATATTGAATTTTGCATCAGTAGAAACAAACATTCCAAGGCCCCGCTTTTTATATAAAATCAATTCATCAGCCAAAATATTTAATCCTTTCGCAGCAGTTGCCGGATTAATATTGAACATGTCTGCAAGCTGATATTGTGAATAAATTTTTTCATCCTGTTTGATGTTACCACTCAAAATCTCTGTTTCTAGCCATTCTGCTATTTGAACATAAATTGGTTTTGTACCATCTGTATTTAAAATCAAGCGCAAGCCTCCTTTCAAACCTCATTCCACATAGTGCATTACTGTTGTAATGTACTATATATTAATTTCCAATATAATGCAATAGTTAAACTAATATAAAAAAACCCCTACAGTTAAGTAGGAGTTTTTTTATCGTCCTATTCCATCATATCCTCAATCTTCCCAGAGTCTTTCGTAACCGTATACCAACCATATGTGGCGGTATGTGAAATATCATCATGTGCCACAACCTCATAAACATGAACCACATACCTATTCCCGTCTTCATGATCAATTTCCACATGCAATGTAGTATGTTCTTCCAAACCAAGATGTTCACGAATTAATCTAACAGCGTCCTTTTCATTTACAGGGGGAAGCTTCTTAGCTTTTGACTCCTTTTGATCTTGATCATTTTCATTTGTCAAATCCATTTCAATCTTATCTGTTTGCCCAGATTGTTCTGTTTCTTCTTGGTCGCTAACATTATCTAATGGCTGTCCAGCCATTTCATAAGAACAAGCTACAACAGTCTGTGTCAAAACGATTAGTAAAATAAGACTTAACAGTTTTTTCATGAAGTGATCATCTCCTTGGATCTTCATTTACCAACTTATGAACCTACGTGTTAATATAAAAACGACGTTATAGAGCAACGTCGTTCTTACCTTTTCTTCGTTCTATTTTTGTATGTAAGACCTGATCGATTGAGATCATCCCCATTAATACAAGTCCCCCAGTTATGAAACCACCTATAACGTCAGTAAGAAAATGTTCTCCTTCTAGCAGTCTACTGAAACCAATTATCATCAGTAACAAACTAGTACATATTAGAATTGTTTGTTTCACTTTTATTGTTTGACTTACTCTCACTAAATAGTATGCAATCATGCCAAATAATAGTAGTCCAACCATTACATGTCCACTAGGAAAACTAAAGCCGTCCTCTATATGTTCAGGAAATGTCGGACGTTCTCTTCCAATAAGAGCTTTTAGAAGCTTGTTCCCTACATTCCCAATCAAAACAGATAAAAACAGAATGACTGCTGCTTTAACATTTCTTTGAAAAATGATAAATAATAACATGGATACAAAAAGAACTGTTACAATCCCTACAGTAGAACCTAGCATACCAACCCAATTTATAAAGCTGACTAAAGGTTGATCATGTAAGGTATACAATCCCTTCCCGATAGCTGTGTCAATCACACTGATTGTATTCGCTTTAATAAAAATAATTAGTAGAATTAATGCCAGTGTTAACAAAGACGCAAAATAATATTTTTTCATAATATTCCTCCTACCCTCATTAAATTCTTGTAATTTTCAAACTTTTTAACTACAATCGAGCTAATATAAATTCCTTTTTTATTTTAATACATTTCAATTTCAAGACATATGCTTTTTACACAACTTCTAGATATACAACCATATTATTTACACACTAAATCAATAAGGAGGAAAATTATGCTTGATCATTTATGGTCGTCACTAGATATCCATTTTCCAGAAATGGTAGAGATCCGTCGTTTTTTACATATGCATCCTGAAGTATCCTTCAAGGAAGTGAACACAGCGAGGTATATAGAGGAGTATTATAAGAAACTTGGTGTTGAGGTAAGGTCAAATGTAGGTGGTAACGGTGTGGTGGCAACAATAAAAGGGGATTTACCAGGTCCAACAGTTGCATTAAGAGCAGACTTTGATGCTCTGCCAATTCAAGATGAAAAAGAAGTTGAGTATAAATCAACTGTATCTGGTGTAATGCATGCTTGTGGCCATGATGGTCATACAGCAACACTACTTGTATTAGCCAAAGTTCTGTTCAGCAATCGCCATCTGCTAAATGGTAATATTGTTCTTATTCATCAGCATGCAGAAGAATATGCACCAGGTGGAGCAAATTCAATGATTAAAGCTGGTTGCTTAGATGGAGTAGACGTCATCTTTGGTACCCACCTTTGGGCAAGTGAGCCTGTTGGAAAAATCCAATACCGAGTAGGACCTTTTATGGCCGCGGCTGATCGCTTTGAAATCAATATCTTAGGTCAGGGTGGCCACGGAGCCCAACCTCATAAAACAAAAGATGCAATTCTCATTGGTTCTCAAGTAGTTACCAACTTACAGCAAATTGTTAGTCGCAAGGTTGATCCCATTCATTCAGCAGTCGTAACTGTTGGCTCATTTGTTGCAGAAAATGCCTTTAATATCATTGCAAACTCAGCGACATTAGTTGGAACTGTTCGGACATTTGATGAAGCTGTGCGTTTACAAATTGAACAAGAGATCGAGCATGTCGTGAAAGGTACTTGTTTAATGAATGGTGCCCAATACAATTATCAATTTACTAGAGGATATCCTGCTGTTGTGAACCATCCTGTCGAAACGGCTTTTCTTAAAAACGTTGCCGAGGAAGTACCTGGTGTTTATGAGGTTGAAGAAAGTCCATTACAAATGGGTGGTGAGGATTTCGCTTATTATTTACAGCATGTGAAAGGTACTTTCTTTTTTACTGGTGCAATGCCTGCAAATAAAGATAATGCCTACCCACATCATCACCCAAAGTTTGATATCGATGAAAAAGCACTTCTCATTGCTGCAAAAACTTTATGTAAAGCTACAATTCAGTATCAACTAGATTCAGTGAATAATAAGCCTGTTTCAATATCTTAACTAAATGTTTTAGCACATATCCCAAAATAAAACAGGCGCTTTCTAATTAAAGAGAGCGCCTGTTTTTTGCTACTATTTTATGAGTTTAAGAGATTGTTCGTACCACAGTAATCCCATTTGTTTTAAGATCCCATACTCTTAAGATCATCATCTATTGTTACATCTTCTACTTTGCTATTATCTGAAGTCTCAGTAGCTGTGACTGTAGGTACACCTTGATTTTGATTGCCATTTGACCTTGAAACATATGATTTTAATAATTGAGCTACATCAATTCCTGTCATTTCCTTTAAAGGCTCTTGCATGTCTACCATCGTTCTTGTAATGCTCTTCCCAAAGGATGGGACACCCTGTCCGTTACCTGAATCAATAATCTTAACTGAATCAATATTGTTAAGTGGTTGAGCAATTTTTTCAGCAAATACTCTGGCTAAAATAGAAAAAAAAGGCGCAACACTTATAAATGGTTTACGCCTGTTTATGAAAGAATATATAGTTGACAAATCAATTCCATAATTAAGCAATTTTGCTACGTCATGACAAATTCTCTTTAGTACCATTCAATGATTCGAGAAAATCCTCAATCGATAGCAATTCATCGCGCATTCACCTAACTGCTGAACTAAATGGTAATTAGCAACCCCTCCAACTACCGCTCCGATACCTGGGAGTATTTGCATAAGCTTTATGACATCAATGTAATCCCTATACTCTTGCTGAAAAATACGCCAATCTAAATCCTTTACTTCGTGCTTTTTCGTTTCCCATTGTTCAATTAGGCCAAGAAGTTCTTCTTTATGTGTTTCACTTGAAAAGGCAAGCTGAAAAATGTATAAAAGAAACAATCTTTCCTCATATTCCTTTGTGCTATAACCATATATACTTGCTACCTCGAATAAAAATTTCATTTTAATACTTAGGAATAGTGGAAAATCTGCTAACCCTAATAGAATACCACCAGCACCTGTTGATGCACCTTCTATCGCAGCTGTTTTCTTAAATGTATCGATTGATTTTAGAACTAATTGTTCACGTTCTTCAAATGTTAGGTTTTCAATTTTCTTCGGAAATGTAGTGATATTAGAACCTACAAGTGTGGCCTGAACCATCTTCTTAATACTTTCAGTAATGGTATGATGGACCTTTTCCGGAATAAATTGATTAAACTTAACCTGTGCCTTTTTAGAGGATCTCTCTAAAAATGAAGGCTTTCTCATCAGCTTTTGTTTCCATAATCTAGCCTCTTCAGCCATTTGCGTCTCATAAGTCATTTAGTAGACATCCTTTTCACTCTTATTTAAACGATTTTTCATATAAACAAGAACGAACACACTAACAAACAACACATCCGCACATAAAGTCACCACAAAAATGTAAAGTGTTGATGTAATAAAATTAACAACAGCATATATAATTGTTTGTACAATTAATATCCTGAAAATAATTTTAATAAAACTACGTAATCTATTCTTATCAGCATGTGGATATAGATTTGGTAGTTCCAGTAATTCAAAGTGCTTATACAAACTCATAATTTGAATCCCCGTTAAAAACGTAAACACAACCATAACAATGGAACTCCCGACGAGCTGTTCATTAATAAAAGTTAGAATGAAACTTCCGATAATTGTAAGTCTAATTATTATTCCGAAATAATCGCCTGAACGCAGTAGTGCTCGAAGATATAAATACTCATACACATTTTCTTGATGATAGTTAACTTGCTTCAATATCCAATCAAGATATTTTCGTCGTTTTGCTCTTTTCTTCAATTTCGGAACATCTGTAAACAAATTCGCTATTTTATAAAAGGATTGTTTCTTTTCTTCTTCTTTTTTGATTAACTGATTCCATTTAATTGCTTTCGGCTTCACGAGCTTTGAAAAATAACCATCATATCCAGCCATTAATAGCAATAGGACGAGCACAAATACGTATTGTTGGGAAAGGATAAAAAAGATGACACAAACATTCATTGCAAATCTAACGAGAAGATCACTCCACTTAGCCGCCCAATCTGTAAAATATCCCATTTTCCAGCTTATGCGCAAATTCCAGTACTTAACAATAAGCAACAAAATTAAGCTAATAAGTAGCACACGTCCATTTACATGAGCTACTTTAAAATACAATGGTGAAAACAAAATAATTCCAACAATAATGATAAAGCTTTGAGTAATCAAACTATAGGAAAAAGCTTTCTTAAAATAACTTTTCATTTTATGTTCCATAGGTAGTAAGAAAACCATATCAGCTTCTATTAACAGAGTACGGACATTAGAGGAAATCACAATTAACGAAAATATAATCGTCATGATTAGTATGGCTGGAAAATTTGGAGACAATGTCTCAAGCCATTTTTGATACGTTATTGCCCCACCTGCCGCTAAAAAGATAAAGACAAAAAGAAGGTGGTCATTTAACATATACTTTAAGTATGCCCTTGTTTCATTTATATGGTGATTAACCCTTGTTTTCCAGATTTCATCAATGCTATTCATCTTGATCTTCCTTTGTTAACTGAATATAAAGATCGTCAAGAGTAGCTTCCTTCATTCCAAACTGCTCTCTTAGCTGCAACAATGTTCCCTTAGCGCGGATCTCACCATTATGTAAAATAATAAACGAATCACAATACCTTTCTGCTGTAGCAAGAATATGAGTTGACATTAGGATTGCTGAACCTTGTTTTTTTGCCTTTTCCATCATTTCTAGTAACGAATTTATAGCAAGCGGATCTAATCCTACAAATGGCTCATCAATAATATATAATGAAGGCTCAATTAAAAACGCACACATAATCATAACCTTTTGCTTCATACCTTTTGAAAAATGAGCCGGAAACCACTTTAATCTCTTTTCCATTCTAAATTCCTTAAGAAGCGGTTGAAGTCGTTTTTCAAACGTATCTTTATCTAATCCATATGCCATTGCAGTTAATTCCAAATGCTCACGAAGCGTTAACTCATCATATAAGATTGGTGTTTCAGGAATAAAGCTAAATTGGGAGCGATATGCAGCTGCATCATCAGCAAAGGTGTTATCATTTATTGAGATTTTTCCCTTTTGTGCTTCCATTAATCCAATGATATGTTTGATCGTTGTACTTTTTCCAGCACCATTTAATCCAATTAATCCAACTATTTGTCCTTTATCTACCTCGAACGAGATATCCTTTAAAACCGGATTTCGAGTATATCCACCAGTTAAGTGATCTATTTTTAACAACGTCATTTTTATGTTGTTCTCCTTTTTCTTTTAGCTCTGTTAAACTTGGTTGTTGATTTACGCTTTGGCATTCGCTTTCCGCGGGCGGTCCGGGAGCCTCCTCGGTGCTTTGCACCTGCGGGGTCTCCCTTGGACTCGCACTCTAAGCAGGAGTCTCACGCCTTACGCTCCAATCAACAAAGTTCTAAAATCAACAGTGAGCTTTAACAGAGCCTTTCTTTTTATCTTATCAAAATCAAATACACTTGTCCTAATTGAGATAATTTTTTCGCATAATTAACTCAAGGAGGGACATTATAATTAGTGAGGAAGGGATAGCTTGTCAAACGAAAACCTTAAAAATGAGGTGTTTGTTCCAGACAACAATTTTTCTCAAAAGGGAGTTAACATTCTTAACCATTGAAAGTAAACACTTACGAAATGAGGTGTCTACGGGCCGCAATTCTCTGAATTAGACGCTTGTATTACAACCATTTTGTGAATGAGGTGTTTGTCAAAGACAATTTCTCATATTTGTTAAGCCTATTTCATCACTTAACAAGGGGATGGTCGTTTTGAACAATGGTGATTACCACATCAGATAGCATTTAAATAAATGTTAAATGAGGTGTTTATCAAACACAATTTACTTCTTTAATTGAAGTTATATTGTAACCATTGATTGATAAAGCAACACTTACGAAATGAGGTGTCTACGGGCCGTAATTCTCTGAATTAGAAGCTTGTAATTTACAATCATTTTGTGAATGAGGTGTTTGTCAAAGACAATTTCTCATATTGTTAAGCTTATTTAACCACTTAACAAGGGGATGGTCGTTTTGAACAATGGTGATTTTCACATCAGATAGCATTTAACAAAATGTTAAATGAGGTGTTTATCAAAGATAATACCCAATACTTTGAGTTTTAACTTCCCTTCTTCAGGAACAGGGTGATCATTCGATTCACCCTGTTCTTTTTTGTATTCTCGGAATTTTTAACTTTCCTTACTTAGTTTTGGTGTCTAGCTGCAGCGCCTAGACCCTCGGGGGCATAAGCCACTCAGGAATTGAAGACAAAGAACGTCTTCTATTCCTGAGCGTCTTATGCCTGTCGGGTCTGATCAAGGCGCTTCCGCTTTCCTGTGTAACTATGGTAAAATACGGTTATAATTGAAAAAATAACATACTAGCTATACAAATGATGTTGAAAATTGTTCTTTGGAAAATTTTTTATGAAGGAAGTGTGAAAAACATGGGTGATTGTATTTTTTGTAAAATCATTAACGGAGAAATCCCTAGTGCTAAAGTGTTTGAAAACGAGCACGTCTATGCTTTTCTTGATATTAGTCAAGTAACAAAGGGACATACACTCGTTGTTCCAAAGGTACATACAGAAAATATTTACGAGTTAACACCTGAAATTGCTAGTAAAGTATTTGAGGTAGTACCACAAATTGCGAATTCAATTAAAAATAACTTTCAACCTGAAGGTTTAAATTTACTTAACAATAACGGTGAAAAAGCTGGACAATCTGTTTTCCATTATCATATGCACATTATCCCAAGATACGGAAAAGGTGATGGATTTGGTGCTGTTTGGAAACCTCACACAGATGAATATACTCCTGAACAGCTTAACGAAATTGCCACTTCTATTAAAGACGGGATCTCTTAATTAATGATCAAACCAAAATTGCGAAGCAGTTTTGGTTTTTTGTTTAGGACGATTCTAACTAGACCATGGATTTTTATCGATCGTAAAGAGAATACTTATTTTTGGGTTTAAAAAAGTAGAGAAACAGTCAAATTTCCTATCTCATTTTAATGTGATATGTTTATTTTCTCCCTTTACAAATGTTGTTATCGTTTTCATAATTAACATTCACAAAGATGAAAATATTCAGTCTATATTTCCTTATCTTTTCATGATAGGATATGAGTATTATTTTACGTACAATCAAGGAGGGCAATTAAATTGCGAGCTTATAACTTTAATGCAGGACCAGCAGCTATTCCATTACCTGTGCTAGAACGTGCACAAAAAGAACTAGTGAATTTCCAAAATACTGGAATGTCTGTTATGGAGCTTAGCCACCGTAGCAAAGATTATGAAGAAGTGCACAATCGTGCAAATACTTTATTAAGAGAGCTGCTAGGAATACCTGATACGTATGAAGTATTATTTTTACAAGGTGGAGCAAGTTTACAATTTTCAATGATTCCAATGAATTTTCTTCAAGAAAACAAAACTGCCCACTTCATTATGTCAGGCTCTTGGTCTGAAAAAGCTTTAAAAGAGGCGAAAGTTTTTGGAGAAACACGCATTTTAGCATCAAGTAAGGAAGATAAATATGCTCATATTCCAGGAGATTATTCTTTAGAAGAACTTGAAGATGGAGCATACCTTCACATTACATCTAACAATACAATTTACGGGACGCAATGGAATGAATACCCAACAAGTCCAATTCCATTAATTGCAGATATGTCTAGTGATATTTTATGTAAGGAAATCGATGTTGAGAAATTCTCACTAATTTATGCTGGAGCTCAAAAAAACCTTGGTCCTTCAGGTGTTACTGTTGTGATCGTGAAAAAAGACTTTCTAGAAACGGCGCGTTCGAATGTTCCAACGATCCTAAAGTATTCAACACATGCTGAAAGTAACTCTTTATATAACACACCGCCAACCTTTGCTATCTATATGCTTTCACTAGTATTAGAGTGGGTTAAGGAGCAAGGTGGCGTTAAGAATATACAAAAAATCAATGAAGAAAAAGCTGGCTACATCTATTCTGCAATTGACGAAAGTGAAGGCTTTTATAAAGCCCATGCTACAGAGGACAGTCGTTCTTTAATGAATATTACCTTTACCTTACCTAACGAAGAATTAACGAAGAAATTTCTTCAAGAGGCGAAAGATCGTCAGTTTATCGGTCTTGCTGGCCATCGCTCCGTTGGTGGTTGCAGAGCTTCTACTTATAATGCAGTTCCAAAAGAAGCATGTGCAGCATTAGCTAAATTTATGACTGAATTTAAAAATCAAAATCAGTAAATAATCCTTTTTTAGAGGTTGACTCAAAAGGGTCTGGCCCATCCAAACATAACTTGTATATAGCATCTTTCAAATCACCTTAGAGACTATATATTTTGTTGGATTGGTCTGCTCCTTTGATTTTGAGTCAACCTTTTCGTTTTTTCCATCCAGAAAAGATCTGTACGTTCTTTATTTTTACTGCTATAATATGAAATAACTTCTCTTGCAATAGGAAAATAGTTCACTATTGGAGGGAAAAAAGCTAAGAGATTAGAAGAGGAGAGTTGAGAAATGAATACAAGAGTTTTAGTTACATTATCGTTATTTGCTGCAATTGGGGCTGTGCTCCATATGGTCATGCCGCCTTTCTACAATGGAATGAAGCCGGATATGATGTTGATCATGATGTTTATAGGAATTTTGTTATTCCCAAGTCTGAAAAATGTAACATTACTAAGTATTGTTACAGGGATTTTATCTGCGTTAACCACTACGTTTCCAGGTGGGCAAATTCCTAATATTATTGACAAATTCATTACAGCATTCGTGTTTTACGGATTATTCTTAGTAGTAAAGAAAATTGCACAAAAGGTAGCTACAGCAACTGTATTAGCAGTTATTGGCACAATTGTTTCAGGAACAATATTTTTATCTGCAGCTTTAATGATTGTTGGATTACCAGGCGGTGTCGCCTTCACAACATTGTTTTTAACTGTTGTTCTTCCAGCCACATTATTTAATGGAGCAGCGATGATTGTGATTTTACCAATTGTTCAGGCTATTTTTAAACGCTCTAACCGAATAACAATCGCGTAAAAAACCTATAGCACACAATATTAACCCGACCCCTAAGGATCGGGTTTTTCTATTGTCTATCCAGTCTTAACGCAGAACCGATTAAATCTATTGAAAATAGATTAGCAGAATACCAATCAGCAAAGCTCCCCCTCCTGCTGAAGCAAGAACCGTTACCTTCTGCTTTATTACCTTTTTTGGCGGATAAGATGCTGATTGCTGTAAAAGTCTAAAATAATGAAAAGCTCCAATAAAAAGTAATAAACTTATCACAAAAAATAAAAAGATAACACCTGACATACTCATCCCCCTTTTTAGTGAAATGTGGAAGCTCCTTGGTCAGCCTTTGACAAACAAGACATTATTACAGATAGATACACTTTTCCTTTCAGTGTTTACTGGCTTGTGTCCTTAGGCTGTTACTAGAGTTATACAACCTCTTTTGGATCACTGTGGCAGCAACTAGGGTACAACACTAAAATGACAACCTGTCCCAATGATATCTATCGCTAATTTCCCGAAGAAGAATCCTTCCAAGTCCTATATAAATATTTATGCTCTCAAGCATTTATCTATGTATAATGTTTAATGAAGTCATGTTTGGGTAACTTGTTAAGAAGGATGTTTTAAATTTATGTAGAAAAGTACATATATCTAGTAATGATTGGAGTTGTGAATATGTCAAAAAACAAATCATTATTTTGCGGACTTATAGTTGGTGGAATAATTGGCGGAATAGCAACGTTATTGGCTACCCCATCATCAGGAAAAGAGATGCGAGGTCAACTTACTATCAACCGTAAAATGCTCGAAGACACAATACAACAATTAAAGGCCGAGAGCATCGCATTAAAAAATCAAATTGTGATTACGGCTAAAGAAAGTTCAGGAGTTGTCAAGGAAGTTTCAACCGACTTAAAAAGAACCATAAATCAATTTCAGAAAGAAATTGAACCACATAAAAAAGATTTGCAAAAAGAAATTGAAGAAGTTGAGCTAAAAATTAAACAGCTAGAGAAAACTTTGCAATAAAACTTTTTTCATAGATGAGTGAAATCAGAAACCGGACCCGTTCCCTTCTACAATTTTTGAAATAAATGTTTTTGTTTTTCAGTAAAAAGTGTGTTGGAAAATTCTTTCCACACACTTTTTTTATGCCATGAAGTCTTGGTAAATAAGGAGTTGTGAAAATATTTAAAAATTTCGTAAATTTATATCTTTATTAATCTTTATTTTATTGGCATAATAGAGAATAATACATTCTGGGAAGAGCAGGGGTGACCGGTGATGAAACATAATGAAAAGGAATATACAATGAAAGAAGCCTTATTATTTAGTCAACGCGTTGCGCAGCTAAGTAAAGCATTATGGAAAACGATCGAGAAAGATTGGCAACAATGGATAAAACCGTATGACTTAAATATCAACGAGCACCATATCCTTTGGATTGCTGATCATTTAAATGGGGCTTCCATTTCAGAGATTGCTAAATTCGGAGTAATGCACGTATCTACTGCGTTCAACTTTTCGAAGAAGTTGGAAGAAAGAGGATATTTAGAGTTTTCTAAAAAGGCTAATGATAAGCGAAATACGTATATTAAGCTTACAAAGCAAGGGGAAGACGTACTTTCACAGCTTTTAGAAGATTTTAGTCCAGACAGGAATTCTGTATTTAAAGGGGCTCTCCCACTTCAAAATTTGTATGGGAAGTTTCCTGAAATGATAGAAATGATGTGTATCATCCGTAACATTTATGGCGATGACTTCATGGAAATCTTTGAACGCTCCTTTAATAACATTGAGGATTCATTATATGAGGATAACGGTACTCTTATAAAAAAAGAGAATAAGTCTGAACAATTATTATCCTCAAGTTGATGAATACTTACTACATTAGGGCTATGAAGTCATTCATGAGAGATTTATATAAGCCCTGTTTTGACAATGCTTGAACAGTTTCTACTATTTCAAGCTTTTCATTCAATTGACCCGCAAACTGCGTAAGGAGATCTGTAAAGATCACTAATCCTTGCGCTTTTTGTTCTTCATGAAGGTAAGTCAATTCATCACATATTGCATAAAGTTCTTCTATCTCCTCTCGAGTTAACCCTCTTTCCATGACTAGATGGTAGAAAGGAAATCGATTTGGCTCAATCATTTGCAGCATCAATGTATGATAATATTCTAAAGTAGCCAAACGTTTTTCTAAAGAATCCATGTCGAACCTTCTTTCTCAATACACATTATTGTCCTTTATTGTATAGTATTTCCTTGTTTAAGAAAAGCCAGATCTTATCTCACTTGCAATGAATCCTTGCTAAATAGATGGGCACAAATTCTCCCTCTTCTATGATTCTTAAATGTCTTATTTTCCAATTCTTGAATTATTGTCAAAATGGCCATTAAATTAGCGAAAATAAGAAGATCTTTGACCTTTCGACAAATAAAGACATACTTTCTAAAATTCTTTTTTATTAATGCGCTTCCAACTACTTTTTTCGTATTGATTTTTTTATCACACCGTCGTAAAGTATGGTAGTACTCAGAATTAACAATAGTTTGGACGGTGAGAAGATGAACTGCTGGAAAACCATAAATCTTTCAAAGGACATTGGTATACACAGAATCCTTTTAATATCAATGCTAACAATGATAGTTGTTTTTATTTTAACCTATTTACCTATTAATTTACTATTACCAAACGTTCATCTTGAAGACGAACATTTTTTAATGTTTGTTTTATTATTGGTTACTATGATTCCAATTCATAAATTACTGCATGCCTTTCCTTTACTAATAAGTGGATGTCGCGTTTCATTAAAAGTTAAATTTTATTACCTGTTACCTATTTTCCAAATAAAAGCATGCAATAGTATTAAAAAAAGTAACATGCTATTATCTTTACTTGCACCTTTCATTTTTATCACAACCATTCTATTTTTAGGCAGTCTTTATTTTCCTGCGTATATACACTATTTATGTATCGCTATGGCTTTCCATATTGGCCTTTGCGTACCAGATTTTATTTTTATTAAACATTTATTGTTCGCACCTAAAATGTGTCTTGTTGAAGAATTTGAAGATGGCTATGAAGTACTTGTACAAAAATAACCCTTATAACAATAGCGCAAGCGCCTAGACACCAAAACTAAGTACAAAATTTTATACTTTCCTAACTGTTAAAAAAGTGACGTAAGATCCTTGTCACTTTTTTACATTTGTTTCAATTTACTGAGAGTTTATTGCTATCTTTTTCATAAATAGTTTGGTAATCTAATATGTATAATGAGGGAAGGGGGATCTCCATATGTTAATTTTCTTCATTCTGTTTGCAGTCTTTATCTTGTTTTATATAAACAAGCTTACAAATGCTTTGTGCTTAGTACGTGAGATTCCTGAAGACCGTCAAACAAAGGTTTTTAGAACAATAAATGTTCTTATCACGATTTTGCTAATTTCTTCATACATAGAAATCTTGTTTACTTAGAAAGATTGCTTTTCGGTATTTTTCAAAAATGATAGCTGACAGGAATTCCTGTCAGCTATTTTTTTAGCTTATAACCACGCTGCACCAACGATAATTAACAAGATGAACAATACAACGATCAACGCGAATCCACCTGAATATGTTCCGCCCATTATGACACCCCCTTTACATGTTTACAATATCCTATGCTGTAAAGCCTACATTCGAATAGGCATATGCCACAATAGTGGAGAAATTTATGCACTCGGTCGCTACTTTTTAATTAAAGATAAGAAGCTCCAATGATGATTAACAAAATGAACAATACGACAAGTAATGCAAAGTCGTTTGAAAAACCTTGACCCATAATAAATTACCTCCTTTATCTTTTCCAAATATCCTATGGTCATTTGTTCTCTAATGATTGGACGTTCGCCCAATCTGATGCATTTCTTATAATAAGTGTTGTATTCTTTAATCATCCATCGTTATTATGCGAGACAAATTAAGCTTATAACGCTTTAAATAGCGAACCATCTTGAAAAAACTTTTTGAATTTGTCACATTATGGTATAGTATTTCATGTACTATCCGGATATTTCACTCCAGATAGTATTAGAAAACTGAGTCTTTCGCCATTAGGACTAGGCTTTAAGCCAAGTTTAATCTAATGAGTAAATTTCTAAATATCATAACTAGGAGTTGTATTAGAAGATGAAAAAGGTAGCAATTGCACTAGCAGCAGCAACAACCCTATTCGCATTAAGCGCTTGCAACAATGCAGATTCTGAAGTTGTTGTAGAAACAAAGGCAGGAAATATTACAAAAGATGAATTTTACCAAGCAATGAAGGATCGTTTTGGTGAAGACACGTTAACAGAGCTAGTTCATGAAAAAGTACTAAGTGAAAAATATGAAGTTTCTGATAAGGAAATTCAAACAGAGTTTGATAAATATAAAACACAATTGGGCGCCCAATTTACAAGCATGGTTGAAATGCAAGGTGAAGATGTCGTTAAACAAATTCTAAAAGTAGATCTATTAAGAAAAAAGGCAGCTGAAGAAGAAGTAAAAGTTACAGATGAGGATTTAAAAGCATACTATGACACGCTAGAGGGAAAAGTCAAAGCGAGCCATATATTAGTTGCTGACGAAGCTACAGCAAAAGAAGTTAAGGATAAGCTTGCAGCTGGGGAAAAATTTGAAGATCTAGCTAAAGAACTCTCAACAGATACAGGATCTGCCCAAAATGGCGGTGAATTAGGCTGGTTCGGTAAAGGTCAAATGGTGAAAGAATTTGAAGAGGCTGCCTTTAAGTTAAAAGAAGGCGAAGTAAGTGCACCAGTTAAGACTGATTATGGCTATCATATTATAAAAGTAACCGAAACAGTTAAACCGTTTGATGAAATGAAGGAATCATTAAAAGATGAAGTTCTTAACCAAAAATTGCAGCTACCAGAGACAATCCAAACTGTTCTAGATAAAGAAATGGATGATGCAAACATTGAAGTTAAAGATGAGGATTTAAAAGATCTGTTTAAAGAACCTGAAGCTGAAAAGGAAACTGACACTGAGACAGAAGCTGACACTGAAGAAAAGTAAATTCCAGTGTGTTTCTACAATACAAGCACTTGCTGAAATAGAAAGAAGAGGCTGATGAATCAGCCTCTTCTTTTCTGTTTATATAAATAGATTTTAGCTTGCTGAAATCTTTTCTGTTTCTGGTTGATCATTTTGAACTTTTTGTTGTTCTAACATTTCTTGCTTCTTTTGACGTTCCTGTTCAATTCGTTCAATAAATACTTGGCCTTCCTTCTCGATAAACTCATGATCAACGAGTTTATCCTCACGTGCTGTTTTGAAGGCCATGTATCCACTAACAAGTATTCCGATAATACACACATATATCCACCATGGTAATAAAAGCATCTATTCTCCCCCTTTTAAAACTTGTACACAATGAATGAAACAAGCCCTTTTACAGATACTTATGAAGGAAAAGCAAATAATATTCCATATGAGATAAATGTCAGTTATTTCGGATCTCACTCATGAAAAGTTGGCTTATAAAATGCTCGGTTGTCTAAAGCGAATACTCTCTCTGTATATTCACCAGGCTTAACCCGCTCAAGTGCTCGGTCAAGCATGTTCATCTTAGCATCAAGGTTATCAATGTAGTGGAGGATTTCTGCCTCTTTTATCATTGGCGGTTTTGGACTTCCCCATTCAGCTTTACCATGATGACTTAGAACTAAATGCTGTAGAACTACCACTTCTTCTCCTTCAATTTGTAAATGCTCCGCTGCTTTCGCAATTTCATTCACCATAATTGATATATGTCCTATCAGGTTGCCTTCAACTGTGTAGGTCGTACTAATTGGGCCTGACAACTCAATTACTTTTCCTAAATCATGTAGAATGACACCTGAATATAGGAGATCGGTATCAAGACTTGGATATAATGTTGCGATTGATTTAGCTAAATCAAGCATTGATACAACATGATATGCTAATCCAGATACAAATTCATGATGATTCTTTGTTGCTGCTGGATATTCAATAAAAGCAGCCCCATGTTTTTTCAACAAATATCTTGTTAGTCGTTGAATATTTGGATTTTTCATATCGAATATATATTGTGTGATTTTATCATTCATGACATCCTTCGCAATTGGAGCCGTTTCTAG
This sequence comes from Metabacillus sp. KUDC1714, assembly GCF_014217835.1. Lineage (NCBI taxonomy): Bacteria > Bacillati > Bacillota > Bacilli > Caryophanales > Bacillaceae > Metabacillus > Metabacillus elymi. The sequence continues at coordinate 2,686,927 of NZ_CP055263.1, read as the reverse complement.
AAAGTCTGCAATGTCTACAGATTCCTCCTCATGCTTTGGACGAATGTTACGAATTTTTAATTGATTGCGTCCACGATAGTGGTGAATATCACCAAAGATTTTAACGATACTTTGTGGCGAATAGGTAGCTTCATCATCTTGGGAAGCGTCCCAGAGCTTTGCTTCAATTTCACCTGATGTATCTTGTAAGATTAATGTTAAAAATGCCTTCCCATTGCTTGCAATCCCCTTTGTAGAAGATTTGATAAGCAGATGTACATCTACTTGTTCACCTACATCATAATGGAGTATACCTTTTGCCATAAACAAAGCTCCTCTCAGTTTTTTAAGCTACTATTTAAGTTAATTAATGTCTTCATGAACGATATAAGGGTCTTATTCGTTTTGTATGGATAGTATAGCATAGTTATTCGGCCTACGGTTTTATAACAAATTAAAGGTTAAAAAATCTTTATCTCTATCCTACATATAGTTCTGATAAGTTGACCATATTGTTAGAATGGTAGGTTTTTGAGATATGCTGATGGCATGTAAAATAAATGACTTGGTTATCCTGCTTTAGCTCTTGTAAAAGCTGCATAATATTTGCGGTTCGATGATGGTCGAAATGAACAAAACTATCATCAATCATAATTGGTAAGTGAAATTGTTCATTTATTGTTTTTACAAGCGCTAACCGAATGGATAAGTACAATTGCTCAGCTGTTGCTTGGCTTAACTCTTCAGCAAAAAACCTCATTCCATCAGATCGCTCAACAATAAATGATTGCTTATTATTTGGCAAAAACACATGTTTGTATTTATTAGATGTTAATTTTTTAAAGTACTTTTCTATATAAGCTAACAAAGCAGGTAATCTGACTTCACGATGTCGTTCAACCGTTTGATTTAATAGATCCTTTGCAAGCGCTCGTACTACCCATTGCTCCGCATATTCTCTAACTACAGCCTTTTCATTTTCAGTTGCATGTCTAAGCTTTGAATATGTTCCACTTTGCTCGATCTCATTTATTTTGTGTAACACACTAGAATATTCTTGTTGTGTTTTCTTTCCATCCTGTTCACTAAATTCAATTACTTTCTCCAGCTCGAATAGTTTTTCATCAATATCCTCATATTCATCAACTGGTATCGTTTCAAGATTTACATTCATTTCTGTAGTTAGCTGCTTCTCTACCCACATCTTCTGTTTAGTTAATTCTTCTCTTTTGAGATGATTTTTTGCCATTTTACGAAATTCATCTTCATTTTCGACACCAACTCTAATTAATAATTCTTCTTTTTCATCTTTCAAAAAGTTCATTTTATTCGTTAAAGTGTCTATCGCTTCTTCTGTTTCACTTTTTCTATCCATAATTTTCAAGAGCTGATCATTTTTTTCCACCTCTAAGCTAGATAGCTTGAATAACTCATAAACTGCCTCCTCTATTGAATCCTTTTCCAACCCACAAGCTTGCAATGTCTCATTTACTGTATTTTCATACTGAACTATTTCTTGATTAATAATTAGTAACTCCGCAAGATTTTGCTGTCTTTTCAACATGATCTGTTGGATATGTTGCAAAAGATCAAATGCTTCTAATAAAGCGTCAGGTGTCGTACTTTTCTCTAACTGAAGCAGTTTTGCTAATCGTGAGGAACTTTCTGTACTTTTAAAATAATCATCTTCCCATTCCTCATACAGCTTTAAAACTCTATCATACGTTCTTTCATGCTGTTTATGTAAAAGCTGCTCGTGATGTAATGCTTGAATTATTTTATTGTCTTTATCAAGTATCTTCATCAGTTCGGACAATGATTGATAATCTTCTCCACTTTCCTTTAATGATATGATTTCCTGCTCAAGAATTTTCTGCCGACTTGTTAAATGATCAATAAGCGGGTCTTCTTTTGTAATTACCCGTTTTAGTTGTAGTAAAGCTACAATCAATCCAATTATCAGAATTCCAGAAATGAGCCAATCTTGTTCACTAATGAACCAACAAGAACCTATCAATAATAAAAGAGCTAATCCTCCGACTAGGAGTACACGTTGTTTTTTCTCTTTCTTATGCTCTCGTCTTCTACCTTGAATTTGTGATAAGATTTGCTGATGTTCTGCCTTTATATGTGCTGGATTTAATGCTTCTTTTCTAGATACTTCATTTTCCAATGCCTTTCTTTCTTCAGCAGATAATACATTCTTTTGTAGATCACTTATTTTCCATTCCGTTTCTTCTAAAGATTTCTTTGCTTGCTCAAATTGCTCGTCTACCATTTTTTTTCGTTGGTTTAAATGCTGGTCGTCTGCTAAGGCCTTTTTTATTGACTCCTTAATTGGAACTGTCGCATGAATCTTACTTACTTCTTCATCATTTAATTGCGGATATAACCTTTGTTTATATAGATTGATTTCATGTTTAAGCTGTTCAATTCTTTGTTCCTTTAAATGTTCGTTATGCTTTTTTTCTTTATAAAGTGGTAGCTGCTCTCGTATTGAATGTATAGTCGGAAGCAAAGTTAATACTTTATGATTAACTGTAAGTTCTTCTGCTTCTACTTCGTACTGCTGGTTTTTACTTCGTAATGAATGTAGCTGTGCCTCCATCGGCTGGAGAGTTAAAACAAATTGATCAAGTTGTTGTAAGCCATCTTCTGGGAAGCCTGTTGTATCGGGAAGCAGACTCAATTGATCAACACACCAATTTCTTTCCCTGATAAGTGGAAGAATCGCTTTTACCTTTTCAAGTTTCTTTTGCTTTGTAATCTGTTGCTTTTTATTTAAATCTAATGATAAGAGTCGCTCTTTTAAAGAGTCTTTTTCAGTTAAAAGCTGTTGATACTCATTGTTTTTTCCTTTAGCCTCAAGTAATTGTCGATTGCTCTCTTTTAACTTTGATAGTGCCTCATTCAATACCGGCCTTTTTCCACTAGGTTTAAAAAGCATGTCTTGCTGCTTTATAAGTGTATGTTCAATTGTAAATAGCGCTTCCGCTCCATAGATGCTTGAAAGAAAAAGAAACTTTCCAATTTGATCTGAGTTCATCTTATGAATCTGTTGAAGTCCATGAATATCAAAAGAGAAAATTGACTTATATGTTTCCAGGTCAATCCCGCCTAGGATTGTTTGTAAATACTCCTCTTTTTGAACAGTTCCTCCCTCTAATTCAACAATTACCTCTCCCCCAGCCTTTCCTGGACGTCTTTCTATTTTTAATTGTTGATTTTCCTCTGTTCGTATCATAAGATAACCACCATATGCGGATCCTCTTTTTGGCTCATAACGATTTCCAGTTTGTTGTTTAGTTGGAAAACCAAATAAGATGCTGTGAATAAAGGACATAATGGTCGATTTACCAGCTTCGTTTTCTCCATAGATAATCTGCAGTTTTGAATCAGTAAATTCAATGGTTTGATTTTCAAATTTTCCATACCCGTATATCATAAGCTTTTCAATCTTCAAATCTTTTTCACCCCACTTTGTTGCTGCAAAAGTTCACTATGTAAAAGTTGCTCTGCTTCCTTTAGAAGCTGTTGTTGTTCTTCTAACGTAAACTCTGAAATATATTTTTTATAAACAGGGTGCTGTTCAAGCGGTCGTATGACCTCAGAAAATGACTGATAATTTTCTACTGTTGTATGTAAGTCGGTTAAAAATGATACAAGGTTAGGATTATTTTGACTAGGTTCATATGTTTTATTTAGTATTTTAACTACCCAAACAAACTGATCATTTTCACTTTCAACATCATTAAGAGCCTCTAATAAATCTTGGATCGTTTGTGGAGTTTGTAGGAAACTTGATATGTCCCCAGTACCAGTAAAGGCAAATGTTAAACAAGTAGAGCAACCTGTTTGACGAAATTGTTCAATACTATGCTCACACTTCTTAATTAACTCTGAAACACTAGTGAGTCCTTCAATGGAAAGCTCGACTTCTTCCCAAATGACTTCTTCAGTCGAGATAAACGTAGTAGAAGCAGTATCATCTTGCATTTCAACTAGATAACACCCTTTTTTACCTGTTTCTTTACGGTGTCGTCCTTGAATATTTCCTGGATAAGCAATGATTGGATTTTTTTCATGCAGTATTTGACGCTTATGAATATGCCCTAACGCCCAGTAGTCAAACTCTTTATTGATAAGCTCATTTACTTTAAATGGACAATACACATCATGGTCCTTATTTCCCTCTATTGAACCGTGGAGCATTCCTATATGATAAACACTGGAATTCCCCGAATTCCCCTGCTTTTTATACTGTTGTGTCATATTTTCTTGTACGGACCGAGAAGGATAACTATAGCCATAAATATGGGCAACAGGTATCTCGTTTTTAAGATATGTTTTCATTTCTACTACCTTGCTAGAGAAAACATGAACATTGTCTGGCCACTGTAAATCAATCCATTTCCCACCAGTATGATCGTGATTACCATGTATTACGAACACTTCGATACCTACTTCAGCCAATCGATCAAATTCTTTTTTCAACTTCAATTGTGCTTTTAGACTCCTTTCTTCACCATCATATAAATCTCCAGAGAGCAACACAAAGTCAACCTTCTCATTGATCGCACTTGTTATTACTTTAGAAAATGCTAGAAAGGTGCTTTCTCGGATTTTCTCAAATAATTGAGGAGGTAAATACTTTAAACCAACAAACGGACTATCCAAATGTAGGTCGGCTGCATGGATAAATGTAATTGAATTTTTCATAATGATCACCCTTTGTTTAAGTCCCTAACTAGTTACTTACATTTATTTTACCACCGTCAGCATACGAATGCACGTTCCCAATATTATTAAAATAGAAGTAGAACAATAAAAAAAATGGAACTAACATATTTTTAATGTTAAGCCCCATTTTCAATTAAGATATAACCTGACCTATTAGCTTGCACTATATTATTTCCTTATCTTGCAAAACATATTGCTGCTTCACCTTGCAAATAGGTTTATAAAGATAAACTACTTATCCTTCGACATCGTCAAAGCCCTTTTTATATCCTTAATAGATGAAGATTTTCCATATATCAGCACTCCACCCTTATAAACACGAGCACCAAAGATAGCTAGCAGGGCAATTGAAACTAGCAATAAAGCAATTGATAGACCAATTTCCCAAGGTGGAATATTCAACATTCCAACTCGTAAAAACATAATCATTGGCGTAAAAAATGGAATATATGAGCTAATTGTAATAAACGGTGTTTCTGGATTTGTCAATCCAAACATCGCAATCATAAATGCTCCAACAATCAAGAAGATCATTGGTGAGATTAATTGCTGAACATCTTCTATTCTACTTACTAGTGATCCAAGGAACGCAGCTAGGGTCGCAAATAAAAAATAGCCTAGAAGGAAGTAAATGATTGCATAAATGAACGTAGATGTCGGAATGTCACTAAATCCTAAAACCCCACCTGTCATTGCATTCAAATTATCAATTTGCGATTTAATGGATGCATAGCCTACACCAAGGATTACAAACATTTGAGTCAAGCTAAGTAGTCCAATCCCGATTAATTTGGCAAACATTTGTTGCACTGGAGATACACTAGAAATTAAAATTTCCATGACGCGTGAAGACTTTTCCGTTGCTACCTCTGTTGCAATCATACTTGCATAAAAAATAACAGAAAAATAAATGACAAACAATAAAACATATACTAGCCCTCTTGCTTGGTTTAACTCTTCTTCTGTTTTCGCATTATCTTCTAAGGCCACTTTACTGAGTTCAACAGGTGTAAACAATTGGTTTAACTCATCTGAATCTAACCCTAGTTTCTCTCTTCCAAATTCGAGCTTTGTCTGTTGGAGTACTTGTTCGATTTGTGTAAAAACCTCACTATCTGTCATAGATAATGTCTTCACTGTTGCTGTTGGAAGCTGATTTTCATCAAGCTTTAGGATGATCAAGCCGTCCAACTCTTCTTCCAACACTTGTTTATCAAGTTCTGATTCTGAAAGAGTTGATTTTTCAAGTTCAATTTGGATTTGGCTTTCAACAAGATTTTTTTCAAAGGTTGTATAGAATTTATTCGTTTCATCGAGGACAGCAAACGTTTTTGCTTCATCTTTTTTGTCAAAAGCTTCGATAATTGTAGAAATATTTGATAGTCCGAAGATAAGCAATACTGTTATTAACGTAGTAATAAGAAATGACTTCGTTTTTATTTTACTTAAGTATGTGTGTGCTACCATAATCCAAAACTTATTCATAGGAAGCACCTACCTTCTCAATAAAAATATCATTTAATGACGGTTCTTCTAGTGCAAATTTACGAACAAACCCCTTATTTTGTAGCTCCTGAAAAATAACCTGGGCTACATCTTCATTATTAATTTGAAGCTCGGCACCTTCAGAAATTTTCTTATATTTTGTCACACCAGGTACTTCTTCTAAAAAACTCATATCGAAGTCACCTTGGACAAAGACATTCTTCTTTCCAAAGGATCGTTTAATCTCTCGGAGTGAACCATGTACAATTGGCTTACCTTTGTGCATAATACACAAATGCTGACAGAGTTCCTCAACATGTTCCATTCGATGACTAGCAAACACGATTGATGTGCCGGCATCCTTTAATTCAACAACAGCTTTTTTTAATAGCTCTACATTAACTGGATCCAATCCACTAAAGGGTTCATCCAGTATTAAAAGCTTAGGCTTATGAATAACAGCTGCGATAAATTGAATTTTTTGTTGATTCCCTTTTGAAAGCTCCTCAACTTTTTTATTTGCATATTCAGGTACCTTAAATCGCTCAAGCCAATGATTCATTTCTACCAGCACTTCATGTTTTGACATTCCCTTTAATCTACCTAAATAGATAAGCTGCTCCTTTACTTTAAGCTTTGGATAAAGTCCTCGCTCCTCAGGGAGGTAACCAATTTGATCACTTGTCTCATATGAAATTTTTTTATCATTCCATGTAATTACCCCATCTGACGGATTTAACAATCCTAAAATCATTCGAAATGTCGTCGTTTTACCCGCACCATTCGCACCAAGAAATCCAAAAATTTCCCGTTCAGGAATAACGATTGACAACTGATCAACAGCTGTATGTACACCAAAGCGCTTTGTAACACCTTCAATTTTCAAACTCATACTCATCCTCCTTACCTTCTTGTATTACGGATATACTAAGAAAAGGTTTCATTATCATGCAGGAAAATAAATGTGGAGTAAGAATTATAATCATATAATGATAGTATTTAACTACAGGAAGGAATGGGAGAATGGGTTTGTACTATTTAACGGTTTTCGAAAAAAATGGAGAAAAACTTTTAGATGAAAGCTTTGAAGCTCAAACAGAGCAGGAAGCAAAGGAAATAGGGCAACGTAAATTGGAAGAAAATAATTGGATAGACAAAACACATCGGTGTACTTCTGCTGCAGGGAAGCTTGTTTTATTTGGACGTTAAAAGGAAATGGCTAATAAACACTTAAGAATAGAAGGTATCCATTGTCTTCAATCCTTAGGTAGAAGTAGATCCAAAAAGGCAAAGGCATCCGTTTTTTGAAGACATAGACATAACTTCTTCATCCAGTGTAAAAGATAGAGAGTGTATTGACACTCTCTCACTCAATTATGAGCCATTTTTTAGATTTTTTAAAACCAGAGGCATTTTCTTTTCCTCTTTTTTTTCCCTGTTTTGACCTTTATTTTGATTAGGGGCATTTGATCTAAACCTTGCTTGATCCATTCCATCAATAATATTTGTCACTACATACACCTCCTCCTCGACGTTAGTATCCCTTTATTTAAATGATAAAAGTACAGAACATGAAAATAAAACTCATCCGCTTTTATGTTTAAAATGATAGGGAAATACCAAAATAAGAATGATGGATGTAGAAAAGGAGGTTTTACAATGGAAAATACAGAAATCATCGAGAAAATAAATAATGTTAGAACCAAAGAATCTACTCACGAAATCTTTTTTAAAGTAAGACCACCTGAGGAATTTGGTGACGCAGTGAAACTTTTATTAAACAATGACGGAAACACTTTCAGAGCAGTTGTTTTTGATCCAGATACGCTTACTGAATTTTACGAAAAGACTTTAACAGACCAAAAAAGCGCCTATTCATTTATCTCACAAACTCTAGAAGGAAAAAAGACTCAAGCTGAAAAAGAACATGAGTCAGGACAAATAGAGTATATAAATTTAAACTAGGCCTTCAGGAAATATTAACGAAAAATTTTGGTGCGGTGCGATGCCTAGATAAGGGCATCGCTTACTTTAAAGGCTTCAGCCCTTTTCACTTTGTATATTATTCACCTGTAAACTGTGCAGCCCGCTTCTCTAAGAACGCTGCTACCCCTTCACGATGATCATCCGTTCTGCGCATCTCAAGCTGATTCATCGTTTCTAGATTGAGCGTATCCAATAATCGAGGTAATTCTTGCTTACTAAAAATAAGTTTTGAAGCAATCATAGCCTTTAATGGTCGCGCTTCCATTTTCCGCTTCACAAACTCAAGCTGTTCCTCAGTATCCCCTTCATACACCCTATCAACAATACCAACTTGAAATGCTTCATTAGCAGCTATTGATTTTCCTTCCCAAATAACTTGTTTTGCTCGATGCTCACCAAGTCTTTTCTTTAAGAAGAAATGCCCCCCTCCATCTGGAACAAGCCCAATATTAATAAAATTCATAGCTACCTTTGATTGTTTTTCTGCCATTACATAGTCACAAGCTAATGCCAAGCTTAGTCCCAATCCAGCGGCTGCTCCATTTATTAAGCTAACAGTTACAGCAGGCATTGTGTAAAGTGTCACAATCAGGTTTTTAATATTTTCCATCACAGGTTGAAATCCTGTGTCATCTTTATTGGATAACATCGTTTTTAGGTCTCCCCCAGCTGAAAATGCTCGACCTCTGCCAGTGATAAACAAAAGCTTCACTTCAGATGCTGATACCTCTTTCAATACGTTTGTTAACTCCTGAATCATTTGTACGTCCATTGCATTTAATGACTCCACTCTGTTCAAATATAATGTAGCTGTTTTCCCCTCTGTTATGAGTTCAACTGTTTGATATTTCATCCCAATCACCCCTTAATTTTATATCAAAATACCAATTTCGGAGAAACTATAGCAAAATCCTTCTTTTTTTTAAATATCATAAAGGAAATAAGTTTCTTAATGTGCTAAATCGTGTGTATTTTGTTTGCTGCAACTATTACATTTGTTATGTTGTATCATAGCTAACATACTTTGAAAGTGAACGAGCCCTTCATAATTGTGCACGAAATGTCGGGTAGGTACTTACAACACCTGCTATTCTATTGTTGAGAGGGAGGTCATTTATATGGATTTGCTTGAAAAAATGAATGGAGCATTAACCTATATCGAAGAAAATCTTACGAATGATATTGACTTCAAAGAAGTAGCAAGGCTAGCATTTTGTTCGGAATATCATTTTAAAAGAATGTTTTCTTTCCTTGCGGGTGTTACATTATCGGAGTACATCCGCCGCAGACGCCTCACACTTGCGGCATTTGAGCTTAGTAATAGTAACTTAAGAATTATTGATGTCGCGATAAAATATGGATACAGCTCACCTGACTCTTTCACAAGAGCCTTTCAAAGCTTACACGGCGTAACACCGTCAGAAGCCAGAAATAAGGGTCAATCACTAAAAGCCTATCCACGAATGACCTTTCAACTTTCAATTAAAGGAGGAAGTGAAATGAATTACCGGATAGAGGAAAAAGATGCTTTTCACATAGTTGGTATTAAGAAAAGGGTCCCAATTATTTTCCACGGAGTAAATCCTGAGATTGCCGCTATGTGGGGAAATTTAAATAATGAGATAATAAATAGACTTAAGAATCTTTCTAATGTTGAGCCTTTGGGACTTCTTCAAGCATCATCGAATTTTTCTGAAGGACGAATGGAGGAAAAAGGGGAACTCGATCATTATATCGGTGTTGCAACAACTAATGAGTGTCCTGATGATCTTACACACCTTGAAGTTCCTGCTTTAACATGGGCTGTATTCGAATCAGTGGGACCATTTCCTGAAACGTTACAGGATATCTGGGGACGCATCTATTCTGAATGGTTTCCAACAACAAACTATCAACAAACAGAAGGTCCAGAAATCCTATGGAACGAGCATAAAGATGTTTCCTCACCTACTTTTAAAAGCGAAATCTGGATACCAATTTTAAAAAAAGAATAAATAAATTCCAATAACCTAAAATAGCAGTGTAATTCTCACTTAAGAATCGCACTGCTACAGTCTTAAACCAACCTTATTTATTCCTTTATAAATAGCTCTTCTAATATTTTTATTTTTTCATCAGTATAATGCTTAAACCCATCGTTATAGGACTTAGGATCTTTAGGATTCGCAAAATGAGTAATCTTCATCGTTTCCGGGTGAACAAACTTGCTTGCCGCACCACAGCCAATACCAATAATCGTCTGCTGTTCTTCCATAATCATAATATTGTAGATGCTATCCTGTCCTTTAAGTGCATAACCAACATTTTCTAGGTTTCCAAGAATATTTTTTTGACGATATAAATAGTATGGAGCATAACCATGATCGTTTGTCCATGTTACTGCATGGTCCATCATCGTACTAATTTCCTCACGACTTGCTACCTTATATTTATGCTTGTTTTTAGTCATTTCAGATGCGCGTTTAAACGATAAAGTATGGACAGTTAATGATTCAGGCATAAGCTTAGCTGATTCTGATAGAGTATAATCAAATTCTTTAACACCTTCACCAGGTAAACCTATAATCAAATCCATATTAATATTGTTCATTCCCATAGTTCTAGCTAGATGGAATTTTTCAATTGTTTCTTCCACAGTGTGGTGACGTCCAATTGCTTTTAAAGTATCTTGTATATAGGATTGTGGATTAATGCTTATACGGTCAATCTTCCATTTATTTAGAACATCCAGCTTTTCCTTTGTAATGGTGTCAGGTCTTCCGGCTTCAACGGTAATTTCTCTTATGTTTTCAACATTTGGGAATGTTTCGGACATTTCTTCATAAAGCATATCCATCTCCTCTGCCGTAATACTTGTTGGCGTTCCGCCACCATAATAGACAGTTGTAATCTTTATTCCTTTTTCTTTTAACCAGCGCCCTATTTCCTTCATTTCATAATGCAAGCCACCTAAAAATGAAGTAACTGAGCCTTGACGACCGTTGATTGCATAAGCTGGAAACGTACAATAAGCACATTTAGTTGGACAAAAGGGGATCCCTATATAAATACTGACTTCATTTGACAATGAATCAATATCAGGAATAACCTGTAATTGTCGCTCAACGATTTGCTTCATCAGTTGAATCTTTTCATCAGCAAGCAAATATTCCTCTTTAAACATTCGGTGAATCTCACGCTCTGGCATACCCTCTTGTCTTTTTTTATGATAGAGCTTCGTAGGTCTGATACCAGTGAGGATCCCCCACTTTTGAGTCATTCCTGTATAATCCTGAAGCATAGTCAAATAAACATAAGATAGTGTATTTTTCACTTGTCTTAAATGATCCTTGCCCTCAATATGTGAAGCTATTTGTTGGTCTTTACTTGCTACAAATTCTTCTCCATCTTCCGTACGCAAAAAACCTTTTATCGAAACACCATCGTTGTTCTCTTCAATGAAAAACTCTGCCTCAAGGGTTGCATCACCTTCTGTAAAGCAGAGTTCCGTTTCTTCAAAAAACAAATTACCGATTAAACGAAGTGGCCTATGGAAACGTTCGTCATCTATCCCTTTAATATATATTTTCATTAATAATCACCTTATCTTTTTTTCAAAACTTCTTTAAGTGTACAGAAAAGTCTCCGTGCAGGTCAATGTTAGATGTTAGGAGTGTATAAGTAATAACAATGGATTTATTGATTTTGATTTAACGATAATGAGATTGAGTCTGGCTTTGAATAAGGATAACTACCATTCCATAGCCAGGCTTAATTCACTTTTTCAACTAACAATAAGGCATATTCCCACATAGGACAAACATACAATGGTGATAACCAAATTAATTAGGAGGCAACAACTGTTGAAAAAATTTGCTCCTATTTTTATTATTGTTACTACAATTGCCATCATTGGTTACTTTGATTCTGCTCTCTTTGCCGAAAAAGAAGATGCGATTGCAAGTTTTCCTTTACCAGAAGAAGAAATAGCCTCAGCCACCTCTTCATCTGAGCAGGAAAATAATCAGCCTCAGCAAATAGCTTCTCTAGAAACAAAACTAGTTGATGTGACAGAGGATGACGGCTATGTCGTGGAGGTTTATCGCGAATATGAGGTTTTTAAGGATGAAGCAGGCAACATCGTTGAAAGTATACCTACAGAAAATTATCAATATTTGCGGTATAAAGAATAAAAGCGCAGGCGCCTTGATCAGACTAAGGCAGGCATAAGACGCTCAGGAATAGAAGACGCTCTTTGTCTTCAATTCCTGAGTGGCTTATGACCCCGAGGGTCTAGGCGCTGGAGCTAGACAGCAAAACTAAGTAAGAAAAGTAATAAATTCTGATACCTTGAAAAGGGGTTGACTAGTTAATTCTGTCAACCCCTACTCTACATCTACTTACATAAAATCAAAAAAGTATCGAATGACATGAAAAAATACAGGAGAAGTGTATGTTAAGCTATCTACTCTAGTTAAATAGCTTTTTTTCAATGTGTTTAATTTTTCATTATCACCAATCAATAAATCACGCTTCAATACTGAAATAGTTAAACTTCCAAAAAATCCACTTAAGCTAATAAGCACTCCTGACAAAATACCAAACGTTAAATCAAGTGGAGTTAAATAAGAATAAATAAAGTAAGAAATAATCGTTGTAATGAAAGCAGCTCCGATAAATCCTTCCCACGTAATACTAGGATTTGCAGAAGGAACTACTTTTCTTTTACCAAGATAAATCGAAATCAGATAATGAACTACATCGTTTATTTGCGTTAATACGACGAGAAATAGTACTAGATTTGCTCCATATTCCGGTGTTGCAAATTGATAGTAGGCTAAGTGGCTTAGTCCAAAAACCATCAACATTAATCCCCATTGTGTCGAGCTCACTGAACGTAAAAAACCACTTGTTCCTTTTCCTATTAGCCTAGGCAATGGTAAAAATAAGAAGACATAAACAGGAATGAATACGATAAACATGCCATACCATCCTATATAGATCCAATAAAATTGTAATGGAATCGCAAGGTAAGACCAAAGGAATAAACGCCGATCAGCTTTCCTTGTTTTCATCATTGAAAAATATTCTTTTAATCCAAAGAAACAAAGAATCATTAACGAGAGCAACGATACAGCTGGATTAAATAATGTTGCCATACAAAAAACAACAAACATCCCCCACCAAGTTTTTATCCTTAAAGAAACTGCTGAAAAATCCTTGTTTGGCTCTTTCCTTTTCAAAACAATAAACAGAATACTAACGAAAGATAAACCTAGCAAAATGACTGAAAGTGTCCAAATAGTAGTAACCATGTTCTACACCCACTCAAAATAAAATTAGTATGATCATATATTAAAGCATAATGTATAATTAAGAATAGAATAAAATGGAAAAATGTTAAAGAGGGATTTCTAAATGACATCTAAAAGCTATGTTTATCTATTACTTACAGACACTGGAACATTGTTTACAAAGTCGATCAAAAAGTACACGAAGGCACCTTATAATCATGCCTCGATCGCTTTTGATGCGGAATTAAAGGAAATGTATAGCTTCGGTAGAAAAAACCCTAATAATCCAATTAATGGGGGATTTGTAAAGGAAGATATTTTTACTGGAACCTATAGTAAATACCCTAATACAACTTGTGTGATTTATAAGCTCGAAGTATCTGAACGCGAAATTGAAAAAATGAAGCGCGTTTTAAATGTGTTTATAAAGAATCAAAAGAAGTTTCTTTATAATCTTATCGGTGTACTAGGCGTGTCCATAAATGAGCCTGTGGAATTTAGCAATTCCTTCTTTTGTTCACAATTTGTTGCAGAAGTACTTCATCGCTCAGGAATTAAACTCTGGGATAAACTGCCGGCATTAGTTACTCCTGATGATTTTAGAAAACATAAGGAACTAATTTGCGTTTACGAAGGTAAATTATTTGATTATGGGCCTATAAAAAAGTAAGAAGAGGAAGCAATTTCATTCCCCTTCTTACTTTTGCGTTAGCTTTTAACTATGCTTCCTATTTGTCCGAGTCTATCAAGGTTCTTTCGATTTTTTTATTTATCAACCTTAATTTTACGCAAAAAATCTAATCTTTGTTGTTTTCGAAAATGCTCCTTTACCATGTAAGCTACACCTTGTTGATTGTTAGAACGAGTCACCCAATCTGCTGCTCTCTTTACATCAAATGGAGCATTCCACATCGCTACACCCAGCCCTGCTGAAGTAATTATTCCTATATCATCTTCGCTATCTCCAATCGCGACTGTTTTTTCGATTGGAATTTTCAAATGGCTAGCTAGTGCACGTAATCCATTTTCTTTTGAAGCGCCTTTTCTTACGATCTCAAGCTTTTTCGCTTGATTCACTCTAACATCAACTTTATCAAAAGCTTCAATTACTAATTCAGCAGCTTCTTCTTTTTCTTCCTCACTAGAAAAATGCACGTCAATCTTTGTTGCTCCAACTGGCTCATCTCTTAACGAATCTCCTAATGAATCAACAAATTGCACAGGATAAAACATCGAATCTGATGTGTTTAGAATTGATTTACTAAGCAAATTTGAAGCAATTTTTTTTCTATTTCCAATTGAAAAGCGTTCATGCGTAATGCGAATATTACATTTGAAATTTTCAAGCACTTGAACGAGATTAAACGTCATCTCTTCGGAAATTCTTTTTTCAACTATAGGCTCATCAAGATTATCTGAAATAAATGCTCCCCCGTGAGTTACTAATAATGAGTTTAGCTTTAATGCCTTTGCAAGCTTTTTCGCTGATTGAAAATGCCTGTTTGTTACAAAAGTAACATAAACCCCTTTATCCTTAACATACTCAATAGCTTCTTTCGTTGACGGCTGGAGGCGACCATTCGAACGAAGCAATGTTCCATCGATATTTAATGCTAGCAACCGATAATGAGTCACTGTGGTTCCCCCTTCTACTGATGTAAAAAACCTATTAAGAGGTTATGTCCCCCTCAGCAAAAATAGAACAACAGTATGATTTATATATGAGACAAAATAAGAAAAGCTCAGGGCGCCTTGAACATCCTCGGGCAATAAGATGATTTAGAATAGAAGGCGTTCTTTGCCTTCAATTCTAAATTAGCTAGGCGCTGGAGCTAGACACCAAAACTGAGTAAGATAAGTTATAAATTTTGATAATACAAAAAAACAGAATGATAAAAGATCCATTCTGCTTACTTCGTACAACAAATATTATGTATTTTATGCTACTTAGAGACTTCCATACATTTCTTCAAGTGGCTTCATGATGATTTTATTTAACTCTGTTACGACCATGCTTAATCGTTGCTCTGCTGCCATTAGTTGAGCAATCTTTTCATGTTGTTGAACAAGTTGAACAGATTTTTGCGCTTGTTCAATTTCTTCTTGTGTGATTTCTTCTCCAGACATTTGCTTTTGCTGAAGATTTAATTGAATATTACGGAAGCTTTCAAACATTTTGCTTGCTGACTCATCTGCATTAACTTCTTCATAAAGTCGTTTTAACGCTTTAAAATCGTCACTTTCACGTAAGGCTTTCTCTAAATTGTATGCAACATCATATAAATTGTTAGACATATGATGAGCCTCCTTTCAAGTTTTGACCCATGTAGGCTCTTCCTCCACTATAACAAACTATTATTAAATTTGCATTTAATTAAGAAAAGCTCAGGGCGCCTTGGTCATCGCCGTACAAACTGGAGGAGCATCGACTGAGATAAAGCGAGACTTCCATTAGGGCCTCATCCTAATGGATAGCGAGACTTATCGGACTTTTACGGGCAGTTAACTCACAAGTTATTGTTCTTTGATCATTTTTCTACTGCCCGTTAAAGTGGGGCAAAGGAAACACGGTAAGCGAAACGAACCGATGTTGACTTATCGTAGGGAGATGATCTGAAGTTTGATAGGCGATAGGCGCTGGAGCTAGACACTTAGAAAAGCGCAGGCGCCTTGATCAGCCCCGACAAGCATAAGACGCAAATGAATAGAAGACGTTCTTTGTCTTCGGTTCATTTGTGGCTTATGATCTCGAGGGGCTAGGCGCTGGAGCTAGACACCAAAACTAAGTACAAAGTTTTATATTTTCTTACATGTTTACAAAAGTCAAACAATAGATTACTTATAGAAACATCACAACAATAGCTTGTAATCCACCAATAATCCCACCAAGAAGCGCACCTAAATAGGTAATCATTTTAAATTCTCTTCGTGATATTGAAAGAATCATATCTTCTAGTCGTTCTACAGGGAATGATTCTACTTGTTCACGCACTACTTCTTCTAATTTAAGCTGTTTTAGCATTCCATCTAAATGTGTAACAAGGTAACCGGTTGTTATTTCAACAACCTTTGGAAGCCATTCTCCAAGGATTGTTTCCTCATTTGGCTTTAAATAAACGGAAATCGGAGTAGTTAACAGCTCATCAACATTTAATTGCTCAACAATTGTCCCAACCATTTTTGATCCCTTTTGTGCAATTTCCCACTTCTGATCAATATCCTCAAGCGTCATCTCTTGAATGTTATTCCACTCTTTTGCGATTAACGTACTTACAAGGTTTTTCGTTTCTTGATTTTTCAAAAACTTAAGGACTTCTGGTTGAACTTTATCAATGAGACTATCGTTACCTAAAAACATGCCAATCATATTTCCAAGCATTCCTCTTGTTGAAAGAAAATCTTCAATCATTTTACCTAGGCGCTGCTTACCTTCCTTACTCTCAAAATAAGCAATTCCTTTAACTGTAATAAATTCTCCAAGCTTAGGAATAGCTATGTATACATCATCAAGGATTTCCTTCGGTAACATTTCCTGCAGTGATTTATCCTTATTGCCTTCCACTATACCTACAAACTTGCTTTGCAAAAACTTTTTCAATTTAAAGTTTACTAGCTCAGAAGGATTTCCATCTTGAAAAGTAGCAATAAGCTGTGAAGCTGTTTTGTCTGAGTTTGTAAGCTTTCTAACTTGAGTTTCTCCCCAAGAAATTAGCTGTTGCTGAAATTGCGTCTGCATAAACTTACGCTTAATCCCTTCAACTGTTAACAAATGCTCAACAACCATTTTACCCATTTGGTTTGCAAGTTCCTGTCTTCTTTTTGGTATAAGCCCAGGTGTAAAAGGAATTCTCTTCCCAAACAAATATAGCGGCTTATAAGGATGGAAAAGCATCTTAATTGCTAAATGGTTTGTTACTCCACCTATGGCTGCACCCACTACAATCATTACTATTGTCATTGTTAAATTGTTCATATTCATCTACCTTCCACTACTTCACCAATTTTATGCACTAAACTCCTATAGCTTATTACCACACCTGAAATGAATGGATGATTAAATGTTTTTAAAAACCCGTTAATCTAGAGCTAGACAATTTTTTATTGTCATACTAAATCTATTTACGATCTAGTTTGAAAGTACAATTAAAATTAAGCTAGTTCCGTCCCCATTCCTTCATAAAAAACATACGATATTTATAGAACATCTGCCTATGAACATTATAGAGCTTGTCCGTACGGCGATCAAATGAGGGGTTTACCATGAAACAAAAAATCATCGAAATAACACCTTTATTAAATACTTCTAAGCCTTATTTATGTGAAATGAGCGAAAAACTTAGGAACTATTTAGGTCTACCCAAAAACCTATATTCATTGAAAATTGTCTGTGGAATGCATACTGTGAAATGTCCAATCGTATTTATTAATGAGGATAGTCTAAGTTTGTCTCTCAGTGAACAACTTTTAACTGATATTCACCTACCTTTACATTCCTTATCACTTCAAGGAAAGCTAATCAATTACGATCAACTCCAGCTTGGACCTGTGATCGGTCTGTTAACCGAAATAAAAAAAACCGATAAAGACGTAAGCTTTGGGTCTATTCATGAGTTTTGCAAGGAGCTTGCTATATGTTGCGAAGCAATTGGCGCTTTCTTTTATATTTTTTCTCTATCAACTTATAACAAAGAACAAATAAAAGGGTACTACTTCAATCAAAATCAGTGGCAGGAAGCGATCGTTCCATATCCAGATGTGGTACACAACCGTATCCATTCGAGAAAAGTTGAACACTCTAAAACATTTTTACATGTTACGTCTGATTTTATTGAGAATAAGGTCCCTTATTTTAACGATCGCTTTTTAAATAAATGGGAGGTTCATCAAATTTTAGCTGCTAGCGAGCATCTCAAACCTTTTTTACCTGAAAGTCATTTATTAGAATCAAAATCCAATTTTGAGAATATGCTCAAAGATAAAAAAGATCTGTTCATTAAACCGATAAATGGTAGCCAAGGAAAACGAATTTTTCGAGTAAAGGAAAGAGAAGATGGGACCCACCTTCTTGACTACACTACTTTCTCCGGTGAAATGAATAATGAATATGAGAGCTTTCAACAACTATTTTCCGCCCTTTATCCTCGACTAAAAAGAGAAGGCTTTTTGCTGCAAGAGACGATCCACTTAAAAAGGTATCAAGATCGGACACTTGATTTTCGATTCTTATGCCACAAGAAGGATTTTCATCAATGGAAAGTTTCCTCAAGCATAGCTAGAGTTTCAAGCGTAAACCAGTTTGTTGCGAACTTAGCACGAGGTGGTGAGCTTTACCAAATAAAGAGTATTTTAAATGAACTGTATGGAAAAAGTGAAAGTCTTCATCTCAGGAAACTGTTAGCCGAACTTTCACTGGAAATTGTAACTTGTATCTGTCTTCATGCTGGTGGAGAGTTTGGTGAGTTCGGGATTGACCTGGCATTAGATCAAGATGGTCATCCTTGGATCATTGAGGTAAATACAAAGCCATCTAAATCAATAGATGATCAGAGAAAGTTGAAAATCAGACCTTCAGCACATGCTGTCATTAATTATTGTTTATTTTTATCTCACTTTAATGGAGATTGAGAAGACGTTAGTTATTTAACCATGAAGCCTCGCTTTATCTAAGTTAGAGGAGTAAGGAGAAATAAGTGAATGGAGTTGACCAAATTGGAACAACCGACTTTAGGCTTTTTAGTCGTTAATAAACATCATGAGAATGGATATGCGACTGAAATTGCCAAACGTAGTGCACAATTTAACATTCAATTCGTTAGATTTGAGCCTACTTCAATTGAACCTTCCACATTAATGATTAATGGTGAGAAATATGATCAACAGACACAGAGTTGGAAAAATGAGGTGTTCCCTATCCCTTCATTTATTTATGATCGTTGCTTTTATCACCAAAAACAAGCGATTTATAAATGCAAACCAATTGTTGAATGGCTTAAAAAGAATCCACAAACAACCTTTTTAGGATTTGGGTTACCAGACAAGTGGAAAATCTATCAATCTTTACAGAGTGATCCGATTATTAGCAGCTACCTTCCTCACACAGAACTAGTACGAGAACCAAATCAAATTCTCCACCGTTTGAAGGTTGACACCACTTGTTTATTAAAACCTATTAATGGTTCGAGAGGGAACGGGATCATTGCAGTGAAACATCATACTAAAGCGATTATGATCACCTACCATAAAGGTAAAGATAAAAAAACAAAGGATTTTCAATCAATAAAGGAGTTTGCGAGTTGGTGTGAAAAACTTTTAAAACAGCAAACCTATCTACTTCAACCGCTACTTCCACTCCTAGATAATCAGGGATATCCGTTTGATATTCGTTTGTTTCTCCAAAAAAATAAACATGGAAAATGGGGTTTAGTTGGGAAAGGAGTTCGCAAAGGCTATTATGGCTCCTTTCTATCAAACTTAAATAGTGGTGGTGACGCACTAACATACAGTGACTGGTCCTCCACCTTATCATCAAAGCAAAAAGTACTACTCGAGGATGAACTTCGAACGATTAGTACGCACTTACCTACTTCACTCGAAGAAAAAGTAACTCGTTTATTCGAAATCGGGGTTGATATTGGTTATGCAAAAGATGGTTCAGTATGGATTTTAGATATGAACTCAAAACCAGGTAGAAAAACACTTATCGAAACAAATCCTAATGCAGCAGAAAATCTATTTGAAGCTCCATTAGCCTATTGTCATTTTTTACGAAACCAAGCAGCTATAAAGGAGTCGAACTAATGAGTACAACATATTCCATTAAAATAACAAACTCTACAGATCATTGCATTCACTTACCGATTTCTACAATGAAATTCGGACACGTTAATACACTATCATTCGGAACTCTTATGCTTCCTTGTGAGGTTCAATACAGTAAAGAGCTAGAGGAGAGTATCTTATTACCGCTCGTGATGGCAAATCAACTAATGCTTCCTACTAATGGAAAAACACATCTCTTCTTTAATGATGGTACCCTTCATTTAGGACCCTTAATTGGTATTTTCACTGCAGGGTTTACTGAATCTATACTGCGTCCGATTGGTGAACGCTCCTTATTTTTCGCTAAATTTTTATCTCTTGATCAATCGCTAGGACTTTACACATTTGTATTTGGTGCCCACCATATAAATTGGGAGGAAGGCACTATAGATGGCTTTACCTATGGAAAGAATGGCTGGAAGCAAGTAACTTTTCCGTTTCCAAATTCTGTATACGACCGTTTACCGAATCGGCGAATCGAAAATCATCAAGCATTGAGACTCGTAAAAAAACGCCTAACTGAGGAATACTCCATACCTTGGTATAATCCTGGATTTTTTAATAAATGGTCAATCCATAAGCTTTTAGTTCATGACACTCAAGTAGCAAAGTATTTGCCAGCTACTTACCATACTCCTTCCATTAGCAAAATGGAAGAAATGCTCGCTTCTTTCCAAAGCATCTATTTAAAGCCTGCAAACGGCAGTTTAGGTCTAGGAGTCTATCATCTTATGTATTCACGTGAGGATAATCAATATTATTCTAGATATCGAGATGAAAAGGAAGTTAATCGATTAAGAAAATATCCTTCCATTGAACATTTCTTAAAGGCGTCCTTTAAAGACAGACTTCTTTCTAGTTATCTCGCTCAACAAGGCATTAAATTGATTCGTTTAGATGGGAAGCCCATTGATTTTAGAATCCATACAAACAAAGATGAAAACGGCGTATGGAAAGTCACGGCTATTGCAGCAAAGGTTGCGGGAAAAGGGAGTGTTACCACACATTTAAATAGTGGAGGTGCTGTTAAAACACTCGAAGAAATATATCCTGAGCCACAGGATCGAGTAAAAGCCTTTCATGACCTAACAGAGGCAGCAATTATTTTAAGTAATGTCATTGATGACAAGATACAAGGCTTTATCGGTGAGATTGGCTTTGATTTGGGAATTGATCAAAACGGAAGGATTTGGATGTTTGAGGCAAATTCAAAGCCTGGCAGATCGATTTTTTGCCACCCAGAACTAAAAGATGCAGATATTCTCTCACGTAAGGCATCTCTGGAATACGGATTATATTTATCCAAAAAGGCCATTTTTAATCCTGAGGAATTGATTCATGAAGAAGTTTAATTACTCCCCTCTTGTTGGAATTCTAACAAGTAAAGGCAAACTAGAGGATTCCTTTCGCGGTGATCACTCAGTTTTTAAGTCGATCCAAAAGGAACTCATGAAAGTTGGTGGTCTATCCTTTATTTTCACAACAGAAGGCGTCCATAGGGACTATGTTTCTGGCTATATCTATTTGCATCATGATCAAAAATGGGGGAAGCTTTCCTTCCCCTTTCCTGACCTCATCTATAACAAAGTTTCTTCTAGAATAGAAGAAACACATGCCCCATTTTTAGCTCTTAAACAACTATATAAAAAAGAAGGAAAGTATTTTTTCAATCCCTGTTTTTTTAATAAATGGGAAAGCTATTGTTCTCTATCAAAATCAAAGCAACTATCAGCTTATTTACCCAAAACTTGGATTTATACAAATATAAACGATTTACTTTCTAAATTAAGCACCTATCATGCCCTTTACGTTAAGCCTGTAACGGGTCATAAAGGAAAAGGCATTTATAAGCTATCTTTTGATGGATTACATTTCTACCTCCATAGAAAAAATAAAAGGATAAAATATTTCCACTCAGATTTTGTGCAGGACATAGAGACGCTTTTAAAGAACAAGCAGTACCTCATACAAACAGAAATCCATACTGATAAAATTGACAAATGCAAATATGATTTAAGAATCCTCTGCCTATTTGACAATGGTATACATAAAATCTTCGGGGTTGGGGTTCGAAAAGCAGCAGCTCACTCAATTATCACTCATGTTCCAAATGGTGGAGATATTATTTCATTTCAACGTATTGAGCATAAATGTTCTATTTCGCAATTAAATTGGTTAGCTCAAACAGTTGGTGCTCAACTAACAGAAAGCTACGGATTTATCGGTGAATTTTCAATGGATGTTGGGTTAACCCCTCAAGGAGATCCAATGCTATTTGAAGTTAATTCAAAGCCTATGATATTTGATGAAATGACTATCCAAAAAAACCGAATAACCCAGTTAGTAGAATTGTTTACAAAATTAACAAATGTTACCACATTTGTTCAGGAGGATTTTTGAGCATTTCGCCGTATTAATCCTAATATAGGAAAGGGGCGATAAGGTTGATTACACATTTTCAATATAAACCTTTGTTTAAGCAAGTAAATTTACCAGGCTGGCGAATCTCCTTTTACTTTAGAGGAAATCATTACGACGGAACCTACCATAAAAATGGACAAATTGAATGGGGCGTTATGACACCCCCTAAGGAGGTAGTAACAGATATCCAATCGCAAATTCACGAACTAATGCTTTTCCATGTATACGAATAATTATGAATGATGATAGCACCTCCAGCACAAACTACCGTGTATGAGGAGGTTTTAAAAATGACAAAAAAAGATGATGCTGTAAAACAAGATCTGAATTATGAAGGGAAAGACAAAGCTTATTTGGATATTGACCGAATAATAAATGAAGGATTATCTGGCGGTTCTGTTCATATGAGAGAAGACACGACTAATATTGAAGAAGCAAGGGATCTAGTAAAAGAAGAACCACCACATCAAATTGAGGAATAAGGCTGCAATTATTATTGCAGTCTTTTACTTTTCACTTAATTATAGAAAGCAGCCCCCCCTCTAATACTCTAAGCTTAACCACATTTTATCGTTCCTAAGGTTTACAGATAATATTAAGACGTAAACTCACAATACTTAGGCTTTCATGCTTACGCTATCTTTTCTATAATGGATATAAAGAATCCATGCACTAAAGGAGCATTCCGATGTTAGAAAATCTTATGCAACATTATAAAGAAGCCATGACGATTACATATAATCCAAATGATACAAGATTTAAATGGTTCCGAACTGAGATTGGGCAAATCTTTGGTATTCTTAAAACTACCTTAGCAGAAAAAGAAATAGATCTACTCACTTCTCTATTTCAACCAGTTGAATTGCTGAATGAAGATCACTTTACAGTCTCTCAACGTAAATGGTTTGATTATCTATTTACTGAGAGTAAAAATGGTGAATCCCCCCTTCCATCAGATCATGTGACACTCCGGTTTTATTACTTTTATTTAAAACAACCAATAGAGGATAAACAGAACTTTGAAGCAGCAGTTCAAGGTATTATTAACTCCGAACTTGTCATTTGGTTAAGTAGTTCTCATGGTATTATTATCGAGGAAAAACCGACTATAACCTTTGAAGTTGAATCCCTAAAGGATCTAAGTGATACATTAACGACTGATTTTTATGTAGAGCCATATTTTTATATTGGACAACTACAAAAAAATGATCATGCTTTGAGAGACAAATTTTCCTTAGAGCAAAGCTGCTTCCAAACCTTGCACCGTTCTGCTAATCGTGAAAAAGCATTAACCTTTTATGAGGGATTACCCTTACTGATCATGAAGTCTCCATCAAGTGTTAAAAAGGATATTCTATCTAATCATTTAATAGAGGCAATTGAAGATAATGAGCTTCTTTATACGATTGAGGCCTTTTTACAATCAAATTTAAATGCATCATCAACGGCTAAAAGATTATTTATTCATCGTAATAGCCTCCAATATCGATTAGAAAAGTTACTAGAAAAAACGGGTTTGGACATCCGTACGTTTTCAAATGCTACTTTTATTTTCCTAGCAATTATGCTAGTTCGTCATGAAAACTAGCATAGCATTTACAAGTTGCACAAAAGAGCCTAATTTTTTTCGTGCAACTTGTACGTTTACTTCTTTCTATGAAATCCCTTACAATGAAAACAAGTTAAAACGCTTTCAAAAATGGGGAGGAATTAAAAATGGCTGAATTAAGACTAGATAATATTTACAAAATCTATGACAATAAAGTAACTGCAGTAGAAGACTTCAACCTTCATATCCAAGATAAAGAGTTTATCGTATTCGTTGGTCCATCTGGTTGTGGTAAATCTACTACACTTCGTATGGTAGCAGGATTAGAAGAAATCTCAAAAGGTGATTTCTTCATCGACGGAAAACGTATGAACGATGTAGCACCTAAAGATCGTGACATCGCGATGGTATTCCAAAACTACGCTCTTTACCCACATATGAACGTATATGACAACATGGCATTCGGATTAAAGCTTCGTAAACTACCAAAAGACGAAATTGAGCGTCGTGTAACAGATGCAGCTAAAATCCTTGGACTTGAACAATACTTACAACGTAAGCCAAAAGCATTATCAGGTGGGCAACGTCAGCGTGTTGCACTAGGTCGTGCGATCGTTCGTGATGCAAAAGTATTCTTAATGGATGAGCCTTTATCTAACCTTGATGCTAAGCTTCGTGTACAAATGCGTGCTGAAATCACAAAATTACACCAACGCTTACAAACAACAACAATTTATGTAACACATGACCAAACAGAAGCGATGACAATGGCTACTCGTCTTGTTGTACTTAAAGATGGTTTAATCCAACAAGTTGGTTCACCTAAAGAAGTATATGACAAGCCTGAAAATGCATTCGTTGGTGGATTCATTGGCTCACCTGCAATGAACTTCTTTAAAGGTAAACTTACAGATGGTAAATTCTCATTTGGTACTACTTCAGTAGTTGTTCCAGAAGGCAAAATGAAATACCTTCGTGAGCAAGGCTATGTAAACAAAGAAATTCTTATGGGAGTTCGTCCTGAAGAAATTCATGATGAGCCAGTATTCATCGATGCTTCTCAAAATACAAAAATCACTGCAAAAATTGAAGTTGCTGAGTTAATGGGTGCAGAAACTATGCTTTACTCTGAAATTGATGGTCAAACATTCGTAGCGCGTGTTGACTCTCGTACAGACATTAAACCAGGTCAAACACTTGATTTAGCTTTAGATATGAACAAAGCTCACTTCTTCGATACTGATTCTGAACTAAGAATTCGCCCTGCTGGTGAGAAATAAGAAATGGACAAAAAGCCTCGTTCTAATGAACGGGGTTTTTGTTTTTTTCTATAGTGAAACAAAGTCACTCATTTATAGCATTTGTTTCTTCATGCTGACACGTAGGACAATAAAAATAATGAATACATTTATGTTCTTCTAAGGAGTTTGCATTTCCATCAAACAGCTTCATTATATCAATATCCATATATGCACTATAATCATCAAGATAATCAGTGATCTTCCCTCTATCCTCCATGATCCTCTGGCAATTAGGACATTGGATAATTCGCGTCTCCAATCCATTACATAAAGGACACAATTCCATCGACCCATCCCCTTTATTAACTACATATTTTTAGAATCTCTAAACATCATTATTTTATGTAAGAAATGCGGAATACATTGGGCAGCCTTGAGATAAAAGATGATGTGATCACTTTGCATTCAAAACAAGACATCCTTTGTTTCAAACTACAGTTCTTGAAGCAAGTTATTAAGAAAAAATTACCACCTTTTCTTTGAATATTAACGAAAGAATTATCCATAATACTTAGTAACATCAAGCAACAACGCAAGCGCAAGCAACACTTTTTCATGAATGGGTTACGCCAAGTGAGGCAATGAAACCAATAAGGTCTTCATATGTTTGGTGCAATTCCAACTAACCCAACCAATACAACTTTTATGAGGAGATGAATGACAGATGGCACAAAACAGTTCAAACAGCAATTCGTCTAATCAACTTGTAGTACCAGGAGCTTCACAAGCGATTGATCAAATGAAATATGAAATCGCTTCAGAATTTGGTGTAAACTTAGGTGGAGAAACAACTTCTAGAGCTAACGGTTCTGTAGGTGGAGAAATCACTAAACGTTTAGTATCTATGGCTCAACAATCTATGAGCGGTTATTCTCAACAATAACAATTTAATAAATTGGCTAAAGAGGTTGGCACTTTGTGTCAGCCTCTTTACTTTTTAGAAAAGCACAAGGATAAATACCAGTCCCTGATTTAAAACTCAAGGCAATTTACCATGTATCAAACAAGTCTATCTGACCATATATTATAAAAACGTACATGTAATGTTCCCTTTACTAAGCACTTAAATTTTCCATCATGTTCGTTTCACACAATAAAGGGGCTGATCGTTTATGTTTGATGCAGTAGATTGGAAGCTCGTTGGTTTTATCAGCTATACTCTATTCCATGAATATGTTGTTCATATACGCTTTCCGCAATTGTATTATTGGGAGCAAGCAAAGAAGAAGCTATAATTTATAGAATTCCCTAGAAGGCTGACGATGTCAGCTTTTTACTTTTATAAATTTTTATGCTTAGGATAAGTATTATTCTTCGATCAATACTGCGGTTCCATAGGCAATAATTTCAGAAGCATTTTGCATGACAGCAGAGGATTCTAATCTCATACATACTACTGCATTAGCACCTTTTGCCTTTGCATCCTCTACCATCCTTCCAATCGCTTTTTGTCTCGCTTCATCCATCATTTCAGTGTATTCTTTTAGCTCACCTCCAACAATTGTTTTTAATCCAGCCATAATGTCTTTTCCAATATGTTTTGATTGAACTGTACTTCCTTTTACAAACCCTTTGAATTCCTTTGTTTCTTTACCTGGTACTGATTCAGTAGTCACGATAATCATTTTTATCATCCTCCTTTTTCTCATCCATTCTAGTTTTTATAAACACAAAGAGCAACACAAGCAAAGAGAAGAAATAAACATAAAACAGTCCAAATGCAACTTTTATGTTTATAAATAAAAAAATAATACCAGTAATCTGAGTGAAGATTGCAGTAACCATACTAATGTACTTTACTTTTTCCATCTTCAACTTCCTTTCTCACTCACTACTTTTACTATATCTTCATTTAGAAAAAAGATGAACGCTTTTTAACATTGATTCAAATTTTTTAAGTAATAGGTAATAAATAACATAGGGACTATATAACCATTTTCGCTTCTTTGTGTTTTCATTTCAAGTCACAGAGGTATTTAACCATTAACAAATAATACTAACATTTACACTTTGGAGGTATATATGAATAAATTAATGAAGATAAACCTACGTATGAAAAGACAATTAAGAATTGATCAAATATTAAAAATGACTCAATTGGCAAAATCTTATTCAGGAAAAATATATTTTCTTTCAAAAGGTAAAAATGTTATTGATGCTTCTAAATTCCCGTCTTTAATTACCTATTTATTAACTGTAAAAAATGGACAAGCTTTAAATGTCATTATAGATGGGCCTCTACCACATCTAATCGTAAATGATCTCGAAGAAATTTGTTCTTCAACTGCTATAAAACAACGTCAGCAAGTTTTACAGCCTGCCATGAAAATAAAGCTTTAATTGCAATAGATTCCGAATAAAACATCTAGGAGGTGCATGTGACATGCTGAGAACGATATTTATGGTTGTGGGTGCTATTGTGGTCATAGGGTTTTTACTTAATTTGATATTCTAATAATAAATTGCATATAGAAAGGTTACGAACGATTACATTTTTTTAAAATGGGTATTGAAATAACATCAAAGCTTTTGAAAGGATGATCGAAATGAAAGAATTTCAACATTTAGTAGTAGCTTTTGATGGAACTGAAGATAGTAAAGATGCTCTTGAGCTAGGAATTCATATAAGTAAGCAGTTACATTCAGAAATTTCAGTTGTTCATATTCATAAAAAAGGGATCTTCAATGGAGATTCTATTGAAGATAACATGGTTTTTCCAGGAACAAATAGCAGTTACCAAACAAATGACATGAGGCACTATCCAATTATGCCCGTGCCAACCGAACATGAAGACACAGAAGAGCATAGTAAGGAAACACAGGCTTTGGAAAGTGAAGCAAGACGAATATTGGATCATCATAATATTAAAGGAAATGTAAATGTTACCTACGGTGAACCTTCCGAAGCAATTGTTTCATTTGCAACTGAACATAATGCTGATTTAATCGTTGTTGGCAGTCGTGATATTAGTGGATTAAAACGTTTATTATTTGGTAGTGTTAGTGAAAAGGTTTCACATCGTTCTAACATTCCTGTATTAATTGCTAAATGATTATATATGAGGTAGACACTTATGATGTCTATCTTTTTTTATTTAGCAGAATCAATCCCCAACTGCTATTTCAAAAAAATAGCTCTCTTCTTACTTTTTGTTAGTGAAGTGTGAAAATTCAAAACAATACATCAAAAACCCCATATAATCAATGATCAAACAGCACACATTAACATTAAGAACCTTTAGTGATTGACATATATTATTAGATTGATATAATATTTTGTGGTGTACTTTTGTGCAAAAAAGCATAAAAGCGTTTAAGCCATAAAGGAGCAAGTATATGATTAGTGATAAAAAGACTTTTCAGTTTAAAGAAGCAGTTTCAATTTTATTTCTTATTTTGGCCATCATCTTTACCAGTCTATTTGTATTAAAGACAGAACCACATCTTGCCTTACTTAATTGTTTAGTTGTTGTGGCTTCTCTTGGGTTAATAAAACGTTATACATGGAAAGAGTTAGAAACAGGAATGATTAAAGGTATTCAGAGCGGAATTCAACCAATAATTGTGCTCGCATTAATTGGAATCTTAATTGGTGCATGGATGAGTAGCGGAACGATACCTACAGTAATGGTATATGCCCTAACAGTAATTAATCCGAACTACTTACTAATTACTTCATTATTTTCTTGTATGGTTATCTCAAGCCTTGTTGGAAGCTCATTTACTACAGTTAGTACTGTTGGCGTAGCTCTTATGGGTGCTGGAATCGCTATTGGCATACCTGCCCCATGGGTAGCAGGTGCTATCATTTGCGGTGCTTGCTTTGGTGATAAGATGTCTCCAATGTCTGATACAACAAATTTTGCATCAGGTGTTTCATCTGTTGAGCTTTTCACACATATTAGACATATGACCAAAACAACTATTCCTAGCATTCTTATTACAACTTTAATTTTTTTCATAATTGGGAGAATCACTCCTATCCATTCAGCATCACTGTCTGAAATGACAAACATGATAAATATAATTGAAACCCATGTCCAAATAAGTAGTCTTACACTGCTTTCACCAGTATTAGTTATAATTTTAGCCATTCGAAAGGTACCAGTCGTACCAGCATTAATCGTTGGAATTATTACAGCAGGGATAACAGCTATAGGATTTCAAGGAGTAAAATTAAGCGAATTCCTTCATGTTTTACAAAACGGTACAACTTTCACAATTGAAAATGCACAGGTTGTCAATATGATGAACCGTGGTGGACTTCAATCAATGATGTGGTCGATTTCACTCATCCTGATTGCTTTTGCTTTTGGCGGATTACTCGATATGTTAAACATCATTCCGACCCTCTTAAATGGATTGATAGAGCGCGTTAAAACAAAAGGTCAGCTGATTCTATCAACAGCAGCATCTTCGTTTGGGGTGAATTTATTAACAGGTGAACAGTACTTATCAATTCTCATTCCAGGCCAATCTTTTAAAGGCATATATGACAAAATGAAGCTTGAGCGTAAATACTTGTCACGAACACTTGAAGATGCTGGAACTTTGATAAATCCACTGATCCCATGGGGCGTAAGTGGTGCTTTCTTTGCTCAAACACTTGGTGTTCCAGTAATCGCCTTTTTACCTTTTGCTTTCTTTTTGTATCTATCACCTTTCTTTTCGATCCTTTTTGGATTTTTTAGTAAAGTAAAAACCACTTCTTAACGGATCTGACCTAGTAAGTCAGATCTTATTTTTTTCTTCCAAAATTCTATTGAAGTAGATAAATTTCGACAATTAGAAAGTATTGGTTGATTAATTTGCAAGTGTGCCTTATTATGTAAATAGAACAATTAACTACATATTGACAGAATCACAAACGTAAAAACTATATATTGTATCTTTGCAAGCGATAGGCGCCTATAAGGCTGAAAAGGGAATCTGGTGTAAATCCAGAACTGTCCCCGCAACTGTAAGTGTGACGAACTGAGATAGCCACTGTACATTATCATGTATGGGAAGGCCTCGTAGTAGGACGAGCACAAGTCAGGAGACCTACCTAAAGCTTGCTAAAGTTTCAATTTCTTCGGGGACTGAGAAGATGAAACGATAGTAAGTAATTATGGGCTTAACTATATTCCTGCCCTTCTTATCTGTCGTTTTATCCGCTCATTCTCGAGCGGTTTTTTTATTTACCAAAAGATTATGGAGGAATTAACATGAGTACGACAACAACTACACCTATCATTATTGATAGCTTAAATGAAGAATCATTTAACGCAACAAAACTTACTACATTTATTAGCAGTATCCATCAACAATTCCCTTCACTATATATAGATAATTATCTTAACAGGATCAATAACACCCTTCTCCAGAGAGATTCCTATACGACTGAACAGCTCACAAATTTACTTATTTTAGAGGGATTATCTAATATTAATGAACAAGAGCCAGAATGGACTTACTTTTGCGCTCAAATTTATTTAACAAAACTCTACAAGGAAGCAGCAGCTAACCGTGGATATGACAAAAATCAAAAATATGGTAGTTTCAATAATTTAATTGAGATATTAGTTTCAAAGGGTCTTTACCACTCTAAGCTGCTTGATCTTTATACAAAAGAAGAAATTGAACAAGTTGGCTCATTTATCCAACCTGAAAAGGATCAGTTATTCACATATATTGGGCTTCGAACCTTAGCAGATCGCTACTTAACACGTGATTTTACAAAACAAACCTTAGAGCTTCCACAAGAAAGGTTCTTAATTATCGCAATGACACTTATGGCCGAGGAGCATAAAGAAAGACGCCTAGAACTTGTTAAACAAGCCTATTGGGCCATGAGTAATCTTTATATGACTGTAGCCACTCCAACATTATCAAATGCCGGAAAACCTATAGGGCAATTATCTAGTTGTTTTATTGATACGATTGATGATAGCTTACAAGGAATATTTGATAGTAATACCGATATTGCTAATCTTTCAAAATCAGGTGGTGGGATTGGTGCATACCTAGGAAAAGTCAGGAGCCGCGGAAGTGATATAAAAGGTTTTAAAGGTGTTTCATCTGGAATCATTCCTTGGATGAAAATGCTTAACAACACAGCAGTTAGCGTAGACCAACTAGGACAGCGAAAAGGTGCAATCGCTGTTTATTTAGATGTTTGGCATAAAGATATCTACTCATTCCTAGATTCTAAACTTAATAATGGTGATGAACGAATGCGTACCCATGACTTATTCACAGGTGTTTGTATTCCAGATATATTCATGGAGCAGGTTGAAGCCCGCGGGGATTGGTATTTATTTGATCCACATGAAGTTCGAAAAGTAATGGGATATAGCATTGAGGACTTTTACGACGAAGAAAAAGGAAATGGTAGCTTCCGTCAAAAGTACTGGGAATGTGTCGATAACGAACAACTTTCTAAAGAAAAGATTCCAGCTATTGAGATAATGAAACGTATTATGATCAGCCAATTAGAAGCAGGTACACCATATATGTTCTATCGTGATGAAGTGAACAGACAGAATGCTAATTCTCACAAAGGAATGATTTACTGCAGCAATCTTTGTACAGAAATCACTCAAAATCAAAGCGCTACAACTGTTGAGGAGCATTATACAGAGGACGGAAAAATAATTACCGTTAAAACACCTGGTGATTTTGTCGTTTGTAACCTCTCCTCTATTAATCTTGCAAAGGCTGTTACAGATGATGTTTTAGAAAGACTCATCCCTATCCAAGTAAGAATGCTAGACAATGTCATTGATTTAAATACGATTCCGGTTCTGCAAGCAAAGCTAACAAATGAAAAATATCGCGCAATCGGTCTAGGTACATTCGGATGGCATCATTTATTAGCTCTTAAACAAATAAAGTGGGAGCATGAAGAAGCTGTTAAGTTCGCTGACGAGCTATATGAGAAAATATCCTATCTTACAATTAGAGCAAGCATGGAGCTTTCAAAGGAAAAAGGCTCTTATTCCGTTTTTGCAGGTTCAGAATGGGAAACTGGTTCGTACTTCAAAAAAAGAGGCTATCAATCAAAGGAAAGCATATTCGATTGGGACTTATTACAAGAGAATGTAAAAAAGTTCGGAATTCGCAATGGATACTTAATGGCAGTTGCACCAAATGCATCGACATCGATTATCGCAGGAAGTACTGCTAGCATTGATCCAATTTTCCAAAAGGTTTATTCAGAAGAAAAGAAAGACTATAAAATTCCTGTTACAGTTCCTGATTTAAATGCAACAACAACCTGGTTTTATAAATCAGCTTATTTTATTGACCAGCTATGGAGCATAAAGCAAAATGCTGCAAGACAGCGTCATATCGATCAGTCTATCTCCTTCAATTTTTATGTACAAAACAACATTAAAGCCAAAGACTTATTAGATCTGCATATGACTGCATGGAGTGAAGGGTTGAAAACAACTTATTACGTACGCTCAACCTCTAGTGAAATTGAAGACTGCGATTCATGTGCTAGTTAACTTAGAAAAGCGCAAGCGCCTGTTCAGCCCCGACAAGCATAAGACGCAAATGAATAGAAGACGTAATTTGTCTTCAATTCATTTGTGACTTATGACCTCGAGGGGCTAGGCGCTGGAGCTAGACACCGTCACTAAGTACAAAATAAATAATTTCTGGTGGATTAAAAATCCGAAGCTGACCTTACGTAAAAGATCAGCCTCTCTATCTTGATAAATCAAAACGTTAAAAGGAGTCCCCAAATGGAAAACACAGCTTTAATTAAACGAAAAATCATGGATGCTTCCGCTCCAAATCGTTCAACTGCAATTATTAATGGCGAAAGCTCAAATGTTTTAAACTGGGATGATGTCACATACCCATGGGCATATCCACGCTACAAAAAGATGCTAGCAAATTTCTGGACCCCATTTGAGATCAACATGGCTCAGGATATCAAACAATATCCCAATCTAACAAATGATGAAAAAGATGCATTTTTAAAAATCATTGGACTTCTTGCTCTTCTAGATAGTATTCAAACTGATTATGCTGGAAAAGTTTCTGACTACATTACAGATTCCAGCGTCAATGCTTTAATGATTATTCTTGCTCAACAAGAGGTTATTCATAATCATTCCTATTCCTATGTACTCTCAAGTCTTGTTCCTAAGCAGATACAAGATGAGGTATTTGAATATTGGAGAAATGAACCTATTCTAAGAAAACGAAATGAATTTGTAACAGATGGGTATCAAGCCTTTTCTGAACAACCAAGCATTGAGAATCTGTTAAAATCAATCGTATATGATGTCATATTAGAAGGACTTTTCTTTTATTCAGGATTTGCATTCTTTTACAACCTTGCACGTAATCAGAAAATGGTTGCAACGAGCACAATGATTAACTATATCAACCGTGATGAACAAATACATGTCGACTTATTTGTTCAAATTTATAAAGAAGTTTTAAATCAATACCCTGACTATGATACAAAAGAACTTGCTACATTTGTAAAAAATACATTTATTAAAGCTGCTGAACTTGAGATTGAATGGGGAAAATTCATTATTGGAAATAAAATGGATGGGATTAATATGCAGGACCTTGAAGATTATATTAAGTTTTATGCAAATGTCCGATGCCATCAACTAGGCTATGACCGCCCTTTTGAGGGGTACCGAACAAACCCTCTAAAATGGATTAAAGCTTACGAAGAAGTAGATCTAGGTAAATCTGATTTCTTCGAACAAAAATCAAGACAATATACGAAAGTAAACCATGTAGATAATGGCTTTGACGATCTTTGATCACCATTTAGGAGACGGAGAGTGACTAATAAGGGTCTACGCCCGTAGTATTATGTCACTCTCCACTTCTTTACTCTTTGTCTTTTTCTTTATCAACTATTAGCTTAGCTTCACTAATTTCCTTATCTGTTTCTACCTTAATACTTTCTTCCACTCGGATTCGACCTTTTCCCATCAGAGTTCCCTCCTCCCGAAAGCTTACCTACATTATAAAAAAATCATTGTATATGTAAACATAACGAAAGTACTAAATTAAAAGAATTTTCTCAATAGTATATTATTTCCGTCTTATAGAATCTTCTATTTTCTACATTTTATTACAAACTTCAGTTTAGATTCTTTTACTTAGTGGTATGTAAAAGGAAAGTGGTTGAAACAACCATAATATTATAAAAAGCATTAAATTAAAGGATGGTTTTCAATGAGATTTACAAACTTGTCAGATGAAACTTTATTAGTAAGTTTTCGTGAAGCTTGCAAATTACAAATAAGCTCTGACTTTATTAGAATGCTAGAAAAAGAGATTAATGAGAGAGGACTTTCTCTTCCGAACGTCTTTCATAAACAGTTAAAGAAGGTAGATTAGCTTTTTTTGGTTGACCATAGTTAAGGTGATGAGAATTTACATCTTACACTCTCTAGGTCAACCAAATATATAAAAATTCTGAAATTACTTTATTTCACAATCATCACCGGACATTCAACACGTTTCGCAACTTTATGACTTACACTCCCTAAAACCATTTCCTGTAAACCATTAAGACCACGACTTCCTACAACAACTAAATCAAAGTGCTGTTTATTTGCATACTTTACAATCTCTGGACCAGGCTCACCCTTAAGCAATTCCACCTTAAAATTCACACATTGTTTTCTTAGTATTTCCTCAGTTGGTCTTAGCTTCCTCAAACGCTTTTCTAGAACTGCTTCCTTGTTTCCTTCAGATAACATATCGGATTTAGATGTTGATCCATCGATTACATAAACGACTGTAATGATTGCATCTGGATTCATTTTTGCTATTTCAGACGCTTTAATGGCTGCACGTAATGCATGCATCGATCCATCTGTTGCTAATAATATGTTTTTGAACATGTTTCCCCTCTCCAAACCCTTTACTAATATTTTACAACAGCAATTGCTTCATTAATATAAACTTCTTTTTACAAATTTCTGCTTAAAACGGCGAATTTTAAAGATATTAAAAGAAAATAGATGATTAATACGCTTACATAGGACTATTATAATTTATTATTCGGTGGTATAATCATGACCGTTAATAACGGACCCGACTTTCATGAGAGTTGAAAGTCACATATCTTTTCACACAAATTAATATGAAGAAAGAGGTGTTGTTTTGAACACACAAACATTAAAACAACAGTGGTTTGGGAACATACGCGGAGATATTCTCTCAGGTATTGTTGTTGCATTGGCACTAATTCCTGAGGCAATTGCGTTTTCGATTATCGCCGGTGTCGATCCAATGGTTGGACTGTACGCTTCATTTTGTATCGCTGTCGTAATTGCCTTCGTAGGAGGAAGACCGGGGATGATTTCAGCTGCTACAGGCGCAATGGCATTAGTTATGGTTACTTTAGTAGCTGACCATGGGCTACATTATCTTCTTGCAGCGACAATTTTAACTGGAATAATTCAAATTCTACTTGGCGTTTTAAAAGTGGGAAGGCTTATGAGGTTTATCCCTCGCTCTGTTATGGTGGGCTTTGTAAACTCACTAGCTATCCTTATCTTCAGTGCACAATTACCACACTTTGTTGGTGAATCATGGGTAATGTACGCAATGGTAGCTGGCTCACTAGCGATCATTTATATACTACCAAGATTTACGAAAGTCGTTCCTTCACCACTTGTGGCAATCATCGTGATGACAATCTATGCAATTATGTCAGGAGTTTCGGTGCGCACTGTTGGAGATATGGGTGAATTAACGCAAGCTTTACCATTATTTTTAATTCCTCAGATTCCTTTTAATCTTGAAACATTGCAAATTATTCTACCTTATTCAATCGCTTTAGCTTTTGTTGGGTTACTAGAATCACTATTAACTGCACAAATCGTTGATGATATGACAGATACTGAAAGTGATAAAAACAGAGAAGCAAGAGGACAAGGTATTGCTAACATTGTAGCTGGTTTCTTTGGAGGAATGGCTGGCTGTGCAATGATTGGTCAATCTGGTATTAATATTAAATCTGGTGGACGCGGCCGATTATCTACACTTGTTGCCGGTGTTTTTCTAATGGTGCTAATTTTACTACTGAACAACATTTTAGTACAAATCCCGATGGCAGCTTTAGTTGGTGTTATGATCATGGTATCTATTGGTACATTTGATTGGTCTTCCCTAAGAAAGCTAAGAGTAATGCCTATAACAGATTCTTCTGTTATGATTGTAACAGTTGTCACTGTTGTACTTACACATGATTTATCAAAGGGTGTATTAGTAGGTGTTTTACTAAGCGCAATCTTCTTTGCCGCTAAAATTTCAAAAGTACATGTCGAATCAAAACTTGATGAACAAAATCACAAAACATACAGTGTAAAAGGGCAATTGTTCTTCGCATCAGTTACAGATTTAGTATCAGGCTTTGACTTCAAAGAAGATATCCAGGAAGTTGTTATTGATTTTAGTCATGCACACTTATGGGATGATTCCGCCGTAGGAGCTATCGATAAAATCGTCCTTAAATTCAAACAAAATGGTACAAATGTTAGTATCTTAGGTCTAAATAAAGACAGTTCAACACTTGTAAAAAAACTTGCTGTTTACGATAAAGCAAATGCTAAAATGGCAAATCATTAATAAACTAATTTGAAAGAGCCTGATCAAGTTGATCAGGCTTTTTTCGACTTATTTTGCTTTTAGACCTCACAAAACGATAAAAAACACTCAGTTTTAGACCGAACGCTCCTTAGTTAATTTAATCCTTTGAAGAGTTGTCGCCAGATGTTAGGTCATCATTGGACAAAAGATGGTACGATTGCGTCAAGATTAATGCAGACCGATTTTCTTCTTTAGGATGTGGAACAACTTCTGCCTGAGCAAAAACCTCGTTATCATAAAATTCTTCATCTTTAGGGAACATTTTTTCATTCCTTTCTACTTTAGGCAATTACTATCGCTTACATTTTATCCATGTATTTGAGGCTTTATGTAAGAGATAGTATGGCACTTCATTTTTCATTATGGATCGAACCACTTATTTTAAGCGGATAGAACCTGTTTAATCATTTATTGAACCATTTTCTTAGATAATTGAACCTCTTTTTCAAATAATTAGTCCTTCTATTTCTTAAATTGAACCACAATTCTCATTTTTTAAACCAACTGCAATTTATACCTCTCTTTTTATTGCGATTGACAATTTTCCTTGCGTAAACCAAAAAAGTTGAGAGGCATCATCCTCTCAACTTTTTAAACAGGTTGTTTTGTTAATTTTTCTTTCTCATGCTGTTTTCGATGTGTATCGGGAAGGGCATCACTTGAACTTCTTAAAGGTATTTCTTTTAAGAATAAAGTTAAAAAGACCGCTAGGATCATGATAATTGCTGCAGTCATGAACACACCAGATAATGCAAAACTCAATGAGTCCTGAAGCATACTTACAATCTTTTCAAAAAAGACAATCATTTCTTCCGGTAGGCTTTGTTGGATTTCCGCTAACTTCGCATGATCCAATAATAGTTGTGGATTTTGTAGCTCTGCCAGCTTATCTTGCATTTCAGGTGGTACAGCAGCTGCCTGCTTACTGACCTCTGCAAACGATTCAGCCATTTTGTCACTCATTCGCTGATTTAAAACTGTTCCCATTATTGCTACTCCAACTGTTCCTCCAACAGAACGGAATAGCTGTGAAGTTGCAGTTGCCACTCCTAAATAACGCTGATCAACAGCATTTTGCACAGTTAATGTAAAGACAGTCATTCCGACACCAAGACCAAGTCCTACTAATACTAAATAAAAAATCAATAACCACTGAGACGTTCCAGCATTCATTGTTGTAAATAAAAACATTCCAACTGTTGTTACAATTAAACCGATAATTGCTTGTAGCTTATATTTCCCTGTTTTCGTAATAATCTGCCCGCCAACGCCACTTGCAAAAACTAAACCTAATGTCATGGTCATTGTAATAAAACTTGAATGAGTTGCTGAAAATCCTAATACTCCTTGAACAAAATAAGGAATATACATAACACCACCAAACATCGCAACGCCAATTGCAAAACCGATAATATTTGAAATCGTAAAAATACTATTTTTAAACAAATAAAGCGGGAGAATTGGACTCTTTGCTTTTCTTTCTACTAAAATAAACAAAATCAATGAAAAAATAGCACTAGCAAATAAACTAATAATTTGCGTAGAATTCCAATCATATTTTGTACCAGCCCATGAAAATGCTAATAATGCAGGAACAATAGTAGTAGTTAAGAAAATCGACCCTAAATAATCGACAGACTCTCCTTCTTTCTTCTCCGCTTTAGGGAAAAGCTTCCATATTAGAATAGCAGCTACAATTCCTAAAGGTAAGAACACCCAAAATACCCATTTCCATTCTAAGTTATCAACAATATATCCACCAAGAGTTGGACCAAATACACTCGAAATTCCAAATACAGCCCCCATCGCTCCTTGCCAACGGCCACGTTCACGCGGTGCAAAAAGATCGCCAACAGCTGTAAAGGCTGTGGACATAATCATTCCTGCGCCAAATCCTTGAATACCTCGATAAGTAATGAGCTGAATAATATCCTTTGACAAGCCAGATAAAAAGGCACCAACCATAAAAATAAAGATCCCGATTAATATAAATGGCTTACGTCCATATATATCTGATAATTTACCAACTAAAATCGTTGTAATAGCTGATGTTAACATATAGATTGTAAAAACCCAGCTATAGTAATCTAGTCCTCCCAGGTCTGCAACGATCTTAGGGAGAGCATTCCCTACAATTGTTTGGTTAACCGCAGCAAAAAACATTGCGCCAATAATTGCAATCATAATTGTAATTTTTTCTTTCTGACTTAAATGCTCCAATATTCGTTCCCCCTATTCTTTATTTATTCCTCATAATGTTAACTAAATGAAGTATTAATTGATTTAAAAAGTGGAGATCATCTGAATGATTCCCACTTTCGACAGAGCTTTTACCTATTCATTTGTTGGGTTCAACTCATATTTATTCTTCATGCAATAAATACTTAACTTAAATAATATTTCATATAGAAAAATAATAGCAATACTGATTATATTCTGATTCCCTCTAAAATGCAATAAGATATATTTATATTCAAAAAAGGCTTACCATAAAGTAAGCCTAACATAAGATTTACTATCATTAATTTGTCCGTGGAGCTTTAAACTTTTTCACTAAATAGTAAACTACAGCCATTAATAGTGCAAAGCTTATAATTGGTATGAGGTAAGGACGAGCAACCTCTTTTATATACATCCAATTACTCCCTAGCTCAATCCCTAAATATAAAAAGAAAAGTGTCCATGGGATCATCGCTGCAACAGTATATAAAGTGAATTTCCATATTGACATTTTTGCGATCCCAGCAGGTATACTAATTGCATGTCTTACTACTGGGATAAACCTTGCTCCGAATATAACACCAGAGCCATACTTTTCAAACCAGGTTTCTGCTAAATCTAAATGGTGCTTTTTTAAAAGCAGGAATTTGCCATACTTCTCAAGAAAGGGCCTACCCCCGTAGCTACCGATCCAATATAAGATTAATTGAGCAATTGTTCCGCCAATTACACCTGCAGCAAATGCTCCTATGAAACCAACCCTTCCAAGCACTATTAAGTATCCACCATATCCAAGAACGATTTCACTCGGAATAACCTCAAGCATTAGCCCTAGTGCTATACCTACATATCCAAGACCTGTTAGCCATTCTAATATGTTCAGAATCGCTTGCTCCATTTGTTCACACCCTTACCTTTTTAAAGTCCAAGCCATATCTTGTCCTTATAAAGGTATGAAGAAGGATAAGAAATTAGCCCAAAATAGGACCAAATTATGTCATGTAACCTAAAAAAAACTCTGTAGGATACGTTCTCCACAGAGCTGCAACATTATTAATGAATATCCTTTTTCTTAAATCTTCCGCCTCGCACTTCTGCGATGTTTGCAACTGCTAAAAACGCAGACGGATCTAAGTCTTCAACTATAGATTTTAATTTCGCTTCCTCTAGTCGAGTAATGACACAGAAAATAACCTTCTTATCATCTCCTGTATACGCTCCTTCTCCATTAAGGTATGTTACACCACGGCCTAATCGAGCTAAAATAGCGTCTCCAATCTCACGATATTGCTCACTAATAATCCATGCAGATTTTGATTCATCGAGTCCTTCAAGAACAATGTCGATTGTTTTAAATGCTACGAAATAGGCGATTAACGAATACATGGCTCTGTTCCAGCCAAAGACAAAGCCCGCGCTTCCAAGAATAAAAATATTAAAAAACATAATGATTTCACCAACAGAAAAAGGTAACTTCTTATTCGCAAGGATTGCTAAAATTTCAGTTCCATCTAACGAT
This sequence comes from Metabacillus sp. KUDC1714, assembly GCF_014217835.1. Taxonomy (NCBI): domain Bacteria; kingdom Bacillati; phylum Bacillota; class Bacilli; order Caryophanales; family Bacillaceae; genus Metabacillus; species Metabacillus elymi. The sequence goes on along the minus strand of NZ_CP055263.1, from coordinate 2,646,007 downwards.
CCTCCATAACGAATAACAATTCCTACACCAACTCCAAGAATAATCCCGCCAAAGACTGTTGCTAGAAGGATATCTTCAGTGAAAGCTGGAACAGGGTGAAATAATGCTGTCGCTATTGATAACACGGTAATTCCAAACAAAGTTGATAGAGCAAATGTCTTTCCAATTTGTTTATAACCTATGAAGAAAAATGGAATATTTAATAGGAATATAAACAAACCAAGACTCATTCCTAGTAAATGGGATAAGATAATGGATATTCCAACAATTCCCCCATCAATAACCTTATTTGGGACTAAAAAAATCTCTAAACCAACAGCCATTAAGATTGCACCAATAAAAATGAAAAAAGCTCTTTTAAATATTTTCGCTTTCGTTAAACCCTGATGTTTTTTTATTTCCTTTTGTACTACCATCGGAATTTCTGTCATAAATGTCCCCCTTTTATTCAAATTTTCTTTCTATCTATTAAGTAGAAAATATCTACTTATTTAAAGTATTATTACTCTATTATAACGTAAACATAGTGAATAGTGGACTAAAACGCTTAAAGCAAAGCAATCTGAGAATTTGATTCCACAAAAAACTTGGATTTGTTCATTTTCGAACAAACCCAAGTTTTTGCTGTTTTTTTAACGCACTATTTTTTTGACCTTTTCTCGTTATGGTTTTTTTCAGCTAAATCATTTCCAAAGTCTTTGTCTGTATTGATTGCGTCACTTGCCTTTTTCATTTTCTTTTGTTGATTTTTGTGACTATCTCGTTCAGCCATATTAATTAGCCCCTTTATAGTTTAGTTTATTGACTAGCATTAAAAAATAGTATGGCCATATTTTTAAAAAATCATTATGTTTAGGCCTTATAATTTTGAAGTGGTCCTCCCTTAATAAGGATCTGCATCGTGACCCTTATCCACAGCTGTTTTAGTTGCTTGATTCCCGTTTTTGTTTCCAAGAGGTTTTTGACTTGATCCTTCCTTAGAAGCGTGAGCCAAACCTTCTCTTAATAGGCGACCGTACTCTTCATCAGCTTCTTCAGCGAGAGCAACCATTTTATCTTGAATTCTTTGGTCACATTTAGAAAGATCTCCTACTAGGTTTGAAATGAGTTCATCTTTTTCCCATTGCTCAAATCTACGATATGTTTCACCCGCTTGTTTTGTATTACTTTGGCGATCAATTGACTCACGGACTAGGTTCCCTTCGACTTTCGGAGTATGCTCTTTTCCATATTGTTTAGCTTCCTTTAATCCACCCAATATTGATGGCTCATAGTTAATATGAGGGTTTTGGTTAGGTGCGCGGTCTACTTTGTATTGCATTTGTCCCCCGCTTTGATTAGTCGCTACTCGTTTTTTAGGGGCATTAATTGGCAGCTGTAAGTAATTTGCACCTACTCGATAACGTTGAGTATCAGAATAAGAGAACGTTCGACCTTGAAGCATTTTATCATCAGAGAAATCAAGCCCATCAACAAGAACCCCTGTACCAAATGCAGCTTGTTCGACCTCTGTAAAATAATCTTCAGGGTTTCTATCTAACACCATTTTCCCTACTGGTAGCCAAGGAAACTGATCTTCCGGCCAGAGTTTTGTATCATCAAGAGGATCGAAATCCAATTCAGGATGTTCGTTATCGCTCATAACTTGGACAAGCAACTCCCATTCAGGATAGTCGCCACGCTCAATTGCTTCATATAAATCCTGGGTAGCATGGTTAAAGTTTTTCGCTTGAATTTCCTCAGCTTCCTTTTGTGTTAAGTTTTTAATCCCTTGTTTTGGTTCCCAGTGATATTTTACAAGAACCCCTTCACCATCACTATTTACCCATTTGTATGTATTAACGCCAGAGCCTTGCATCATACGATAGTTAGCTGGAATTCCCCATGGTGAATAAACAAATGTGACCATATGGAATGTTTCGGGAGAATTACAGCAAAAGTCAAAAAATCTTTCACTATCTTGAATATTCGTAACTGGATCTGGTTTAAAGGCATGAATCATATCAGGGAATTTTATCGCATCGCGGATAAAGAAAATTTTTAAGTTATTCCCAACTAAATCCCAGTTTCCATCTTCGGTATAAAATTTAACAGCAAACCCGCGAGGATCACGGAGCGTTTCTGGAGAATGCCCCCCATGGATAACAGATGAAAAGCGGACAAAAACAGGAGTCCTTTTTCCCTTTTCTTGAAATAATTTGGCACGGGTATATTTCGAAACATGCTCGTTTCCTGCTGTTCCATAAGCTTCGAAATAACCATGTGCACCAGCCCCACGCGCATGAACAACTCGTTCAGGAACACGTTCTCTATCAAAGTGGCTTATTTTTTCAATAAAATCGTAATTTTCCAAAGTTGCAGGTCCACGATTTCCCACTGTTCGCATATTTTGATTATTTGTTACAGGATGCCCCTGCCTGTTTGTTAAGCTATCTTCTCTTTCTTCATTCGTTTTTGAATTTTCATGATTGGATTGATCCTTTGTCATGCCTCGACCTCCTTAGTATGAATGTATACACTGGTATTTTATGGTTTTTCGCTATTTTCATCTTTACTATGTCCCCTTTTTAATAAAATATTCAGTATTAAAAAGGGGACAGTCCCTCACTGCTTTAAAGCAATGAGGGACTGTCCCCAAAAATAGTTTTATTTATCCGCTGGAAAAACCAACCCAATTTGTTTTCTAGTATCCTCTAATATTTTTGCTGTTATTAAGGAATTTTGGTGTGAATTCATTTCTGATTGCTGCTTTTTATGAGTAATTAATTCAACGAATTCTTTTGCCTCATAATACATGCTATCTGAGTCTTGAGTTCTTGTTATGTCTTCAACCGTTCCATCTTTATACTGAATTTTCACACTTTGAGGTGTATTCATTTGATCGATGATGATGCTACCATTTTCACCTTGGATTTCAGATGGCACATATGAGTTTGTAATCTTAGAATACATAATAACCGCATCCATCTCCTCATACGTTAGCAGGATACTCCCCTCACCATCAACACCCGACTCAAGCATATAACTTGAAGCTTGAATTTGCTTTGGCTCTCCAAATAATGCAACAGCAGGATACACACAATAAATACCAATATCCATTAATGCTCCATTAGAGAATTCTGGATTGAAGGCATTTAAAACGATACCTTCTTTATATTTATCATAGCGAGAAGAGTATTGACAATAGCTTGCAAAATAGCGACGAATCTGTCCAATCTTATGTAGATTTTCTTTTATTGTTAAAAAGTTTGGTAGTAAAGTTGTTTTAAGAGCTTCCATTAAGACAACAGTATTTTCATTAGCAACCTTAATCATTTCACTAATTTCCTTCGTATTGGAGGCCATTGGCTTTTCACAAATCACATGCTTCCCATTTTTCATGCATAATATTGCTTGAGAAGCATGAAGTGAATTTGGGCTAGCAATATATACTGCTTCAAATTGGTTGCTACTAGCAAATTGTTCTAAATCAGTATATGTATGTTCAATATCATATTTGCCGGCAAACTCCTCCGCCTTTTCACTTGTTCTAGAATAAACAGCTGTGAGTGAAAAGCCCTCTACTTTACTTGCCGCTTGAATAAAGCTCTCTGTAATCCAGTTAGTTCCGATAATTCCGAAGCGAACCATATTTTATCCCTCCATATCTACTCTATTTCTATTGGTCAGTATAACTTTTTTTTGAATAAAGAAAAAGGGAAGTATTATCTTTTTGTAAATTTATTATTATTTCAATCCTTTTTATAATTAAATAACTGATAATATGTCATAATAGATAATTGAGTTAACATGTACATCATTTACATATATATTGAATCGAAAAGTAGCAAAGGAGACAATTAGTATGAAAAAATTAATTGCGATTGACCTAGATGGAACGTTGTTATCATCTAACATTGAAATTTCTGAGGAAAACGTTCAAGCTATTCAAAAGGCTCAAGAAGCAGGTCATGTTGTCATGATTTGTTCTGGCCGTGCACCAGAGGATATAAAAACAGTTATCGCTCAAACTCCACTTAAATGTCCTGTTGCGGGAAGCAATGGTACAATGGTGCTTGCAGACAATAAGTTATTAAGCCAAATTTCTATAGATAAAAATAACGTAAAAAGTGTTGCAAATATTCTTAATCAAAAAAAATACCCATTCAAAATTTATTCTAGCCAAGGTATTTTGGTTGCTTCAACCTGGACTGAACGCATGCTTGCATTCTTAGAACAAAATCCAGAAGTAAGTAAAGGCTTAACACCTAAGGAATATAAATTTATGACTGAACAACCTAAAGAAACAGATTCTATTAAAATATTCGATCACATTGACGACGTTTTAAATAAAGAGAATATAGCTATTCAAAAATTCTTTATCCCAACCATTTCAGGAAAAACTGAACTCATTTCCACACTAAAAGAAATTGATGGTATTTCAATTACAACTTCAGGTCCATTCAATATCGAAATTATGGACACAAATGGACATAAAGGCAATGGTATCAAAGTAATGGCTGAGTACTATAATATTCCTATCGAAAACACGGTCGCAATCGGTGATAACTTCAATGATGTTCCAATGCTAGAAGTAGCTGGTCTTTCAGTTGCGATGGGAAATGCTGATCCCTCTGTAAAAGACATTGCTGATGTTGTAACCTTAACAAACAATGAACATGGTGTTGCTCACGCTATAGAAAAGTATGTATTAACAAATAACTAAACTATAACGAATCAAGAACTCTTCTTCCTCAAACGAAGTAGGGGCTATAGTGAAATTTGAAGCTAATTTTGGTCGCTTATATTTATTCTTATATCTAACACATTCCCTTCATACTAAAAGCTAACAAGTTCAACTAAGACTTTGTTAGCTTTTTTAACTGCTAATTTAAACACTTTCACTAAAGAAATAAAAGGTAATAGCCAACAATTACACGTTGTCTATTACCTTTTCTGAGTCACCGGCATCCTGATTATAAATCATATTAAATAGTCGATTGGAAATAAAAAACATAAAGAGATGGATTGGAAATAGTAGGTATACGGTTTGTTTGTTTTTGAAAACATTAAATCGATATAATAGATAATCCAATATTGTAATAAAGAAAATTCTGAGGAGCTGAGAATATTTAAATCTAATTTTATATGTTATCAATAATATTGCCGATATTATTAAAGAGTAACACGGAATAATAATAAAGTGCTCTTTCCAAGTATGAACCATTCCTAAGCCTAATTTAAACCTCATACTGAAAATTGAAAGTATAAATAGAACATTCACACTAATAGAAGTAAAAGATAAATATGAGGTGATCCCCCGTGCAATCGGGTTTTTCCCTTTTAATAGCCGATGCCAAATGTCACTCACATTAAAAAATAGGAGCAAAAAAAAGAAAGTATAGAAAGTTTCCCACCATCTTTTCCTAAAGATCTTCCAATGAATAAATAACCGCTCTATTAGGCTGAAATAAATGGTAAATAACAGCTTCCACTTCCAGCCCAAATGAAAAGCTGTAATTGTCGTACCTATGATTGGTATATATATTGCCTGTGAAAATACGGCACCTAAAATATTATCCAATTCTCGATTCTTTAAGATATTGGGCTTGTATGTATATCCCTGGAATAAATTAAGGACAAAATATTCAAAGAGATAGGCAAATCCAATGTTTGACAATAATAATTTACGGTAGATTTTGTCTCTTTTTTTATAAAAAGTAAAGGCTAAAATAAGCGCATGGACGATTAATAGCACAACAAATGGTACTGAATTATTTTTTATCTTTCTCTTCAATCTCATTTTCGCAATCCTACTCCTATTAACTAGATAGTATTTATCTTTCGTATTTTATGTAAATATTATACAAAATGTCTATAAGTCCAAATGAAAGTGAAATTGTAATGTCAAAATCGAAGAAGTCAAAGAGAGCAATACCGCTACCTCTGAAGAAAGTTTAAATGAGGACTTAAAAAAAGTTTGCTGTTCACAGCTGATGCTAAGAATGATTGCTGTTAGACAGCTAAGGTAGAATTGGTTTAAAATCGAAAGGTCTTGTTAAAACGGGACCTTTTATTTTATTTAGGTGGTTCATAAATTGGCATTTAGTTAGTAAAAACAAACTATACATGTATTTATTTCTTTAGAGAAAGAGAATGGTAGGTGTGGATGAGTGATTCTTATTATTACATTATTTTTATTAGCAGGACTAGCGGAAATTGGTGGAGGTTATTTAATTTGGTTGTGGTTACGTGATGGGAAACCATTTTATTATGGGATAGCTGGAGGTGTAGCCTTAGCATTATATGGGGTGATAGCCACCTTCCAATCATTCCCATCATTCGGAAGAGTCTATGCTGCGTATGGTGGAGTTTTCATTATTCTTTCAGTACTTTGGGGTTGGGGAGTTGATAGGAAAACACCTGATACATACGATTTGATTGGGGCAGTAATTTGCTTAATAGGAGTCTCAGTTATGCTCTTACCGTCAAGGGGATAACAAAATCACATGCTCCTTGTTCAGCGACATAGAAAGAAGAGCAATCCTTAAAATTAAGGATTGCTCTTCTTTCTATAGTTGATCTCGGACCGCTTCCCACTCATCTCTTCTGTTGGATTGTTATAGCGCTCCTCAATATCTTCAAAGATTTTTAATCCTAAATAGTAAGGATTAATACTAGTTTTAGATGGCTGAACTACACCTGCGTTTAATTTTGCAAATTCGATTGATTCATCAGATGTTAAATCAAGATCACGGATGATCCGTTGATGCCAATACGAAGCCCAGCCATCCTTTCGCAAAGATGTTCCTGTTAAATATTTTATTATTTATTAACTTACTCCTTGTATATCACTTCTTCTTTCGAGTAAAACAACATCTCTCCATGTACCATTTATCTTTCCAATTCGTTTTCTAATCCCTACTTCTCTGAATCCATTTTTCTTATGTAATGCCAAACTTGCTTTATTTTCTGGAAAAATCCCTGCTTGTAACGTCCAATACCCATCTTCTTCGCTTGCTTTGATTAACGCTTGAAGTAATGAATTCCCAATTCCTTTTCCTTTATCATTCGAATTAACATAAACACTTACCTCAGCAACACCTGCATATACACATCGGCCTGAAACAGGACTTAATGCTGTCCAACCTACTACTTGATTATCAATAGTAGCAATTAATCGGCAATTTGCTATATGTCCAGTATCCCAATCCTCCCATGTCGGTACTTCTGTTTGAAAGGTTGCGTTTCCTGTTGATATTCCATCTAAGTAAATTTTCATTACTTGATCCCAATGTTCTTTTCTCATACTTTGAATAGTTACGGTCATTTTTTCTACTTCCTTTCCATCAAAAAAACCCAAATATAGATAAAATCAATTTTTATTGATTAAATGAGTTGACAATAGAAAATATTGGATATATAGTTAAAATATCAAAAAAAATTGATTTAGAAAAGGTGTTTTTTCATGAATCAAGAAATTAACCTACAAGATGTATCTTTAGAAAAAGTCTTTGAAATGTATGAAGGAAAGTTTAAGGCCATCGCAGATAAAAAGAGACTGCAAATTATGAACCTCCTTACACAAAAAGGCGAAATAAATGTTAATGACCTAGCTCCAATGGTAAACATGACACAATCTAAGTTATCGTATCATTTAAAAATACTTTTGGATGCGAACCTCATTATTAGAGAGACTAGAGGTACATGGAATTACTACAAACTTAATTTAGATGAAGTGAACCACTTATTGTCAGCAGAACTCTGTTGTTTATTTAGACCTACTTGCTGATAAAAATTTTTAGGATAAATATCAATTTTTTTTGATTAATATATCAAAATAATTTGTTTTAGAAGGAGTGACATAATGTTTAATGAGTATGAATTTTATTTGCTTTCAAAATTAAAGAAGGAGGAAATGCTGGATTCCAATCTTCGAAAATCAAATACTTCAAAACAAGTTTTCAAATCCAATGTCAAAGCCGAAGCAAAAACGATACCTTTAGATTCAACACTTTGCTGCGAAATACCTTGCTGCTAAAAGGAGAAGATAAACAATGTGGATCGAGACATTAAAAGATTTTATTTATATCGCTTTAGAGTTAACAGTTTTATTTATTGTTATTTCCTTTCTCATTAGTCTTTTACAAGGGTATATCCCCTATGAAAAGATCGAGAAAAAGTTGGCTGGCAAAAATCGAATAGTAGCTGCTTTAGTGTCCATTGTTTTTGCCTTTATTACACCATTTTGTTCTTGTTCCACCATACCAGTAGTTGTAAATATGTTGAAAAAGAAGATGCCTTTTGGGATTGTCATGATCTTTTTATTTGCCTCTCCAATATTAGACCCAACGATATTAACCATTATGGGTGTGGTACTTGGTTGGAAGGTAACGATTATTTACACTGTTGTTACAAGCATTTTCTCAATCATTATTGGAGTTGTACTTGAAGCACTTGGCTTTGAAAAGTATGTAAAAAATGTTGTGATGTCTGGATATGAGGATAGCAACAAAAAGTTTAACCTTAAACTAGCCTTTAAAGAAACGATGGATTTAATGAAAAGTGTATATCCCTACTTAATCATCGGTGCAGCTATTGGTGCAATCATTCATGGATTAGTTCCGACTGAATGGATTTCATCTGTTTTCGGTGAAGATCATTGGTGGTTAATCCCAATAGCTGCAATCATTGGAATTCCATTATATATACGCCTTTCAAGTATGATTCCTATCTCACAAATTTTAATTATGAAAGGGATGGCGTTAGGTCCTGTTATGGCAATGATGATAAGCTCAGCTGGTGCAAGTTTACCAGAAGTCATTTTATTGAAATCTATTTTTAAAAAAGAATTAGTTGTTACCTTTGTATTATCTGTGGTAGCAATGTCCACAATTTCAGGCTTTATCTTTTATCTAATTTAAAGAAATGGAGATGTTCTTATGTTAAGTTTTTTCAAAAAAGGTTCTAAAAAGGATTCAAATTGCTGTAACGTGCAAATTGAAGAAGTAAAAGAAAGCAATACTTCTACTTCTGTAGAAAAGAATGTGTCTAGTACAAATGAGGACGAAAAGAAAAATTGTTGTTAGAAAAACAAAAAACAAATTGGTTGTAAGGTTTACTGATTAAATAACTTAGAAAGGTCTCATTAAAACGAGACCTTTTATTATTATTAAGGGGTTGTAAATCTTTTACTGTAATTCATGGAGGAACACTAGGAAAAAGTTATTTTCATCTTATATTATTTACACCATTTAGCCATCCATGATGCATATTATTTTTTACTTGTATCACTATAATGCCAGCGTCCTGACTTTGTAACGATTATCGAGAAAATTTTAACAAAGGAAGTCACTGACTCCCTTTGTTAAAAAATAAATATTTCTTTTAACAGCATTCACTAGCCCCTAATAAAACTAATCCTGTACCATTTTCATTTTGTTCTTTATCTAATGTTAATTCATCCGTTCCAGTAATTTGTGAATCGATAGCCACTTTGATTCCGTTAATTGATTTTACGATATCAGATTCCTCTGGTGCATCTAAAGAGATCGTAAATTGAGGACCACAGCACCCAGCAACAGAAGTAAGTCGAATTCCTTCTGCACCTTTTTCATTTAAAAAGTTTTCTAACAATTCTTTCGCTCCATCAGTAATTTTCATTACTTTTCCCCCTATACTTTATTATGCATTTGGATAGATTCTTTTTAACGTTTCTTTCATTTCTGGTTTTACATTAATCTTTGGTCGTGCAGTTTTTGCAATACCTTCTGCTTCTTCGATTGTCTTTGCTTTTCCTAAAGCTAAAAGTGTGCCAATTGCAACAGTACCTGTACGGTTACTACCTCCTTGGCAATGAAAATACACATTTTTCCCTTCATTATATGCATTTACTACATGATCAATCGATTTCTTAACCGATACATCCTGTTGATCAGCGTCATCCACAATTGGACTATGCACACGATTATACGGTGATTCTTCTTTTGGTGCCTCTGCTCTTAAATCATATGCTACATCGACCTTTTCATTTTTCATCACATCATGAATATCATCTGCACCACCGATATAAATACGATCTTTCAATAATTCATGGTAATTCTTTGTTGTCATATTAACTCCTCCTATTACAATGATTTGCTCCAATCATGAACTGCATTTCCTTCTAAATATCTTTCAGCATCTAGAGCTGCCATACATCCAGTACCCGCAGCTGTTATTGCTTGACGGTATTTTTTATCTTGTACATCTCCACAAGCAAAAACACCAGGTATATTGGTTTCAGTTGTTCCAGGTATAACGTTTATATATCCTGTTTCATCGGTATCAATTTGACCATTTAAAAATGATGTATTTGGCGTATGACCGATTGCAACGAAAATACCATCAGTTTGAATAATTTTTTCCTCATTGGTTTCATTATCTTTTACTTTTAATCCTGTAACACCATTTTCTCCTGCCGTTACTTCTAGCGGTGTTTGATTAAGTTCCCAAGATATTTTTGGATTCTCTTTTGCACGATCCTGCATGATTTTTGAAGCACGAAGCTCATTTCTTCTATGAACTATAACAACTTCACTTGCAAACTTCGTTAAGAAATTTGCTTCTTCCATCGCAGAATCTCCACCACCAACAATAATAACTTTTTTACCTCGAAAGAAAAATCCGTCACACGTTGCACAGGTACTTACACCTCTACCTATGTTCTCTTTCTCTCCTGGTATATTCAAAAGTTTTGCGGAAGCACCTGTTGAAAGAATAAGTGATTCTGTCTCGATTTCACCTATACCATTGACTTGTAAGCGATATGGTTTCTTAGATAAATCAACTTCAGTTACCCATCCTCTTTTAAATTCTGCTCCAAAACGCTCTGCTTGCTTTCTCATGTTATCCATTAGTTCTGGTCCCGTAATACCATCAATAAAACCAGGAAAGTTCTCAACCTCAGTTGTTAGTGTTAATTGTCCCCCTGGTTGATCCCCCTCAATAACAATAGGATTCATATTTGCTCTTGCTAAATAGATTGCAGCAGTTAACCCTGCTGGTCCAGTTCCTAAAATGATGACTTTCTCCATAGTGATCCTCCAAATATGTTATGATCTGACATACTCTTTGATTTCGTCATATCCTATCTTCTCTTCGCTAATCCAAGGAATGATGGCAGAACGAGTTGCTAATTCCTCGTTAACCTTTTGGATCCATTTTTTTTCAGATGAAGCTCTACCCATTAAAATAGGATCTTTGGTTTTTGTAGCAAATAAACTTTGATTAATTACCCACCATACTGGTTGAATTTCTGCACGTTTTAAATCCTCTTGAAGTCTCGCAGCTTCTAAAACAGGTGTAGTTTCAGCTAAAGTAACAATTACTACACTCGTTTCTTGTGGTTTTTTTAACCTTGGAAGCAATTTGCTCACACTTTCAGGTACTTCTCCAGTCGAACGAGCAAGTTCTTTATGGTAATTCTGTGCAGAATCTAATAACAACAAAGTGTGTCCTGTCGGTGCTGTATCAATCACGACAATTTCTTGTTCTGATTTTGCAACAACCTCGGCAAATGCTCGAAATACAGCAATTTCTTCTGTACAGGGTGAATTTAAGTCTTCTTGTAAGTAGGCAAGACCCTCTTCATCTAGCTCTTCACTTGCTTTTGAAAGAACTTCTTTCTTGTACTTTTCAACTTCCTCAATTGGATTAATGGCACTAATTGTTAGATCATTATTAATATCACTATTTTCAAACATGTAATGAATATGGGAGGCAGGGTCTGTTGTTGTTAAATGGACTTTATGTCCTTTTTCTGTAAGTCCAACTGCAATTGCTGATGCAACTGTTGTTTTCCCTACACCCCCTTTTCCCATGGTAAAAATAATTCTTTTGTTTGTGCTTGATAAATCATCAATTACATCATTTAGTCTATTTAAGGAGAGGTTGGAATCTAAACCACTTACCTCTTCTGACTCAGATAAAGAATACTGTTTAAATAAATAACGAAGGTTTTGAATACCTGTTAAGGGATAGGACACAAATGGTAACGAATAGATCGGCACTTGTTTTAATTCATTAGGAATTTGTTTCAATGCATTTTGCTGACGATGATAAAAAGCAGAAGAGACCGCATCGTCCGAAATATGAGTTTGTAACACACCATTCATAATAAGCGTTTGATTTGTTATTCCAATTCCCTTTAATTCAACTGATGCTCGCTTTGCTTCATTAATGGATGAAACTTCAGGTCTTGAAACCAAACATAATGTTGTTTTTATGGGGTCAGATAATACATCAACTGTTTTTGAATACAAATCTTTCTTTTCCCCCAAACCAGATAAAGGACCTAAACAGGAAGCACCATGTGTACTTTCTTCTAGAAATCCAGTCCATGCAGTTGGCAATTGGAGCAGTCTTAATGTATGTCCAGTTGGTGCAGTATCAAAAATAACATGGTCATACTCGCTTACAGTTGAATAATCTGCTAACAAATTTGTAAATTCATCAAAAGCAGCAATTTCAACCGTACAAGCACCAGAAAGTTGCTCTTCCATTGTGGCAACCACCGATTCAGGTAATTTACCACGGTATGGTCCTACTACCTTTTCGCGATAATTTATCGCAGCTTCTTCTGGATCTAAATTACAAGCAGAAAGATTAGGTACGTTTGGAACGAACTTAGGTGTATTCGTTAATTCAACTTCTAATACATCCTGTAAGTTTGAAGCTGGATCTGTACTGACCAGCAATACTTTTTTCCCTGCATCAGCTAAAGCAACAGCTGATGCACAAGCAGTAGAGGTTTTTCCAACCCCACCTTTACCTGTAAAGAATAAATATGGAGTCTCGATACTTTTTGGATTAAAAGGCTGATACATTATATCCCTTCTTCCCTTGTATTACAGTTGCTTTAAATCAATCGATAATTTAACCTTAGGTTTTTCTTTTAATTCAGCTGTCTTAACACCAAACCATTCGGAAAGTTCTTCGTTTGTTGGATATTCTCCTACTTTTTTAACTTGGTTATTAACTAGTGTTACAGGAAGTGCATCAGGACCCTTTTCATTTAGTATTCTGGTTATTTCATTATTCTCTGCAAACGCATTAGGTTCGCTTGTTAGATTGTATCGGTTAATTTCAAAACCCTTTTTTCCTAGAGAATAAACGGCTGATGCTACACGAGTTAATTCAGGATCAACACTTGGTCCACATACACCTGTTGAACAGCACATCGCAGGGTCAAATATTTCAACTTTCATATCTTTTCATCCCCTTTATTAAGATATAAGAATTTACTTATACATTAGTTAAAGTGAAAGCCGAGAGGGTTTCTCACGGCTTTCGTTTTTCTTATTATTCTCCAGTTTTTCCGAAACGTTCAATTCTTTCTCCAATTTCATCACGAACACGTTGGAAAAATGCCCATTTTTCTTCTTCTGTACCTTCAGCTTTTGCTGGATCATCAAAGCCCCAATGTACACGTTTAATATGTGGAGGAGTAACTGGGCAATTGTCTGCCGCATGACCGCAAAGTGTAACAATTAAATCAGCATTATTTAAAATTTCAGGATCAATCACATCAGATGTTTGATTCGAAATATCGATTCCTGTTTCTTTCATTGCTTTAACTGCATTCGGATTTAAACCGTGTGCTTCTAAACCAGCACTTTTCACTTCCCACTCATCACCTAAGTGTTTTTTCGCCCAGCCTTCTGCCATTTGGCTTCTGCAAGAATTCCCAGTACATAAGAAGTAAATTGTTTTTTTAGACATGTTAATTGCTCCTTTTTAAATAAGATTAATGGATGATAAGTAACCAAATATATAGACCAACAAGTGTAATAAATAATGTTGGGATGGTTAAGATAATTCCTGTTTTAAAGTAAGTACCCCAAGAGATTTTCACATCTTTTAATGATAAAACATGTAGCCATAATAGAGTGGCAAGTGAACCAATTGGTGTTATTTTTGGTCCTAAGTCAGAACCAATCACATTGGCATAAATAAGTGCTTCTCTTATTACACCAGTTGTATTTGTATCAGAAATGGCAAGTGCATCGATCATAACAGTTGGCATGTTATTCATGACAGAAGATAAAATGGCAGCGATAAATCCCATTCCCACTGTTGCTACAAATAAACCTTGATCAGCTGTCACTTGGATTAAATCTGCTAAAACATTTGTTAAACCAACGTTTCGCAAACTGTAAACAACTACGTACATTCCAATTGAGAAAAATACAATTGCCCAAGGTGCTCCTTTAACAACTGTTCTTGTGTTAACCGCAGGACTTCTTTTTGCCATAAATAGAAAGAAGATGGCAACAATACCTGCGATAAACGAAACAGGAATTCCAATAAACTCACTTGCGAAATATCCAACAAGTAATATACCCAAAACAACCCAAGACAATTTGAACATCTTTTCATCACGAATTGCTTCAACAGGTTTTTTTAATTGAGATATATCGTAATTACTTGGAATGCTCTTTCGGAAAAAGAGAAATAAAACCAAGATACTTGCACCTAAAGAGAATAAATTTGGAATGATCATTCTAGATGCAAACTCAACAAATCCAATTCCAAAAAAGTCAGCTGATACGATGTTAACTAAGTTACTTACAACCAATGGAAGAGAGGTAGTATCTGCGATAAATCCACTAGCTATAATAAATGGAAAGACCATTTTTTCACTAAAGTTTAAATTTCTTACCATTGCTAAAACAATTGGTGTAAGTATTAAAGCAGCTCCATCATTTGCGAAGAATGCAGCTACAATAGCTCCAAGAATACTTACATATACAAACATTTTAATACCATTACCTTTAGCTGCTCTAGCCATGTGGAGAGCCGACCATTCAAAGAAGCCAATTTCATCTAGTATTAGAGAAATAATGATAATGGCTATAAAGGCTAAGGTCGCGTTCCAAACAATTGATGTTACATCGATTACATCTTTAAAATCTACAACACCTACTAGTAAAGCTAATATGGCACCACTACAAGCAGACCAGCCAATTGATAATCCTTTTGGTTGCCATATGACTAGTGTAAGTGTGAGTAAAAAGATGACTGATGCTAAAATTACTGATGTCATTTGTTAACCCCTCCATTATTCACACGAGATTCGTAATCCTTGCTCCTCTAATTCTTTTATTCGATAATCTTGGTTAGGAAGGTGTTCAAGTATATTTTGAACTAGTGAATAGTAATCACTATTTTTATTTAACGAGTAGATGATCCACTGCCCTCTTCTCGTTTCTTTCACAATCCCTGCATCTTTTAGTTTACGAAGATGTTGACTAATTGCCGGCTGACTTGCTTTAAAGATTTCAACAAACTCACAAACACAACAATCATTTGAATCTAACATTTTCACCATTGTTAGTCTTGTTTTATCACCTAAAAGCTTTAGAATTGTTGCAGCCTTTTCTATTTCAATCGTAGTTTCTAGCATTTAATACACCTCCAATGATTATCCGTATATTAATATATAATAATTTACTTATATATTCAATAGAAATGATGTGTTTTTATTATTAGAAGCATCTTCTTAATTTATGCAGATAGACAGCTATAATTTTATACCATTAAAAAAGCCACTGAAATCTCAGTGACTCTCTCCACTTATAGATATTTTCTAGAAATACTTTTACCATCATACGTAAACAACACTGGCTTATCCTCTAGCACACTTTCCATATGAACTGGTCGCCCCCATAGCTGATACACATAAGGTAGAACCTTCTCCAAATACTTAAGATCCAACTCAATATCTTCAAACCAATGTTTTAAATAAAGCTCATTATTTTTCAAGTAGTCTCCATCATTTACAGTAATGTATGGAAATCCACCATTTACACGCATACTTACGAGCTGGTCTCGGACCGCTTCCCACTCTTTATCAACAATTTTATAATCACGCCCCTGTTTCTGGAACAAATACATATCTTCTCGCATGACAAGGTCCTTCGTTAAATAATTACGAATAAACGATATATCTGATTCAACTTCACGTACTTCAAACATTTTGTCTCGACCAGATCCTGGTGTTGCCCCAAACATTTTCATCTCTTCTGTTGGGTTGTTGTAGCGCTCCTCAATATCTTCAAAGATTTTTAATCCTAAATAGTAAGGATTAATACTAGTTTTAGATGGCTGAACAACACCTGCGTTTAATTTTGCAAATTCGATTGATTCATCAGATGTTAAATCAAGCTCACGGATGATCCGTTGATGCCAATACGAAGCCCAGCCCTCGTTCATGATTTTTGTTTCTAGCTGTGGCCAAAAATACAGCATTTCTTCACGCATCATCGTTAATATATCACGCTGCCAATCCTCTAGCTCACGACTATATTCCTCGATAAATAAGAGAATATCTTTTTCTGGAGATGGTGGAAGTTTACGTTTTTTCTTTTTAATTGAACGATTTAGATCTTGTTTTTGATCAAGCTTCCAAAGGTCATCATAAGGTGTGATTGTTTTCATCTCTTCTTCTTCGATATCAATATCATCAATTGTCCATGCAAGTTTCGGACGTACTAGTGAGGGATCAATATGCTCTTGAATAGAAAGAACAGCATCCAAAAATGTTTCTACTTCATGTCTTCCATACTCAATCTCATAATTTTTAATTCGTTCTGCTGTTGCTGCCATGCTTTCAACCATTTCTCGTTTTGTATTACTAAAACGAGCGTTATTTTTAAAGAAATCACAATGCGCTAATACATGGGCGACAATTAATTTATTTTGGATCAGGGAGTTTGTGTCTAATAAGAAGGCATAACAAGGATCAGAATTAATGACTAGCTCATAAATTTTACTTAATCCAAGATCATATTGGAGCTTCATTTTATGAAATTGTTTACCAAAGCTCCAGTGTGAGAACCTCGTTGGCATACCATATGCGCCAAATGTATAAATAATATTAGCAGGACAGATTTCATACCTCATTGGGTAAAAGTCTAGCCCAAATCCTTTTGCAATCTCAGTTATTTCACCAATTGCATATTCAAGGGCCTTTTGATCAGCATCTTTCATGGTCTCCCCCCTAAGCTATTCTTAACATAGTGTATGAGCGGTATTAGCGAAACATGAGGTTGTATTTTTCAGATGAATAAGTTTTTATCTTTAAAAATGAAAAATAACAAAATGAAAACCCTCCTCATGCATCTACATCAACATGGGAGGGTCTCGTTATTATTTCATTTGCAGAACTTTTTTTCGTTCAAGCAATTGATTGAAATGCTCAAAGCCAATACTTTTAGATCCAATGTAGTTATTTGAAGATTCTCCATAAAATCCATGAAAATCAGATCCGCCTGTTTGAATAAGATTCAATTTCTCAGCAATAGTTCTTGCTTTAATTTCATCTTTATTATCGTGCAATGGATGTAATACTTCTATTCCTTCAAGGCCTGCACGGGCCCACTCATCGACAGCTGAAAAATTATCAAATTGTCCAGGATGGGCTAGGACCGGAATTCCTCCCGCTTCTTTAATCACGCGAATGGCATCTAATACGTCAATGTAATCAATTGAAACAAAGGCTAACCCTTTTTCCTGTAAAGTTCCCCCTCTTTTAAATAGCTTTTGATATAGATCACCATAGATTTTGTCCGTATAGCCTTTGTTTAATAATGCATGCATAATATGTTGTTTATACACCCCAGTTCCACCTTCACATAGGGCATTAACCTCTTCCCATTTAATATCATATCCAGCATTTTTAATCAGTTTCACCATTTGCCATGATGCCTCATGCCTTTTGGCTACTAATGGTCCGCACAATTCAGCTATCGATGGATGGTTAGGAGTAATATACAAACCTAATATATGTGCACGTCTGTTTCGCTCGTAATCATAAGCAGAAATCTCGATTCCGGGAATAATTTCTACGCCTAAGGTTTGTCCAATTTGGATGGCTTGAAGAAGACCTTTTGTTGTATCGTGATCGGTAATGGCTAAATGCTTAACACCTTTGTCTTTAGCAAGCCCAATGACTTCCTCAATTGAAAAAGAATTGTCCGATATATTTGTATGACAATGTAAATCGATCATATGTAGATCAGCTCCATTAGAAAAATTTTCAAACAACCATTTTTTTGTTCAAGACACCATTTTCCAGATGATAATGTGAGTCTACAACCGATTCCATAAATTCAAGATCATGAAAGATACCAATCATACTCGTTCCTGACTGTTTGAGCTGTTCAATCATTTCTTTTACTGATCGTTTTGATGCCTCATCTAATGAAGCAGTTGGTTCATCAAGCAACAATAACTTGGGTTTTTTCACCATTGCTTGAGCTAAATTTAACCGAAGCTTTTCTCCACCACTGAATGTCTTTGGAAATGAATCCCACAATGATTCTGGTAAACGAAAATGAGCCAACATATTTTTTGCCTTTTCTTCTGCTTCATATGCACTAACTCCCATTTCTAAAATGGCATCCATGACAACTTCTAAAGCAGTCACTCTCGGCATCACATTAAGGAATTGAGAAACATATCCTATTTCCTTTTTACGTAATGCGATCATTTCACGCTCGGTAGCTGTGACAAGATCAATTGACCCATACTGATCAGAGTGAAAAATGAGTTTTCCTCCTGTCGGTAAATATGTACGGTAAATTGTTTTTAATATTGTTGATTTTCCTGCACCGCTTTTTCCTGTAATTCCGATAAATTCGCCCTCATTCAAATCAAAACTAATATTCTTACAGCCTACTACATGTTCCCCATGTAAATAATGCATAATGAATGTCTTTTCTAATTCCTTCATACTTAGCAGCTCTGCCATTTATTTCCCTCCTTTTTAACTACTTTACGAATATTTCAAAATGAAATTCTCTATATTATTGAGATCACTAAATCGTTCTTCAATCAGTCTTCTATCCCAATTCCACCATTCTATTCTCATAATCTTGTCTGCTACTTCCTCTGAAAACCGCCTTTTAATTGGCTTTGCAGGCACACCAACAGCAATGGTATAAGCAGGGACATCTTTTGTGACAACTGATCCTGCACCAATTACAGCGCCTGTTCCAATCGTGACTCCTGGCATAATAATCGCTCCATGACCAATCCATACATCATGTCCCACATTAACATGATGTTCTCTTCGCCAGTCAAAAAAATCAGTATCGTCATGATCTGCCAGATCATATTGAGTTAATCGATAAGTAAGATGATGTTGTGTTACTCTCCACATTGGATGATTCACTGGATTTATTCGAACATGAGAAGCAATTGAACAAAACTTTCCAATAGATGAATATATAATCTCTGCATCTCCTGCAGTGTAACTATAATCTCCAAAATATGATTCTTCTATTTTGGTATTTGGACCAATTTCAGTCCACTCTCCTATGAAACTATTTTCTACTTGTGCACTAGCATGGATTGTTGGTTTTACCCCTAATTGCTTTATCATATGACATAATCTCCTTCTTACACTCTTCCGCCAACAGTTAGCGGCATTTGATAGTTCATTTGACAAACTACTTTCCCATTAACAAGTACTGTCTGTAGCACTGGACGTGACTGCTCCTCGCTCACAATAAGTAAATCAGCTTTTTTTCCAACTTCAATAGAACCGACCTCATGATCAATATATAAAGCTTTTGCAGGGTTCAATGAAACCATTTTGATTGCTTCATAGATTGGAGTGCCTTGACTATGTAATTTAAAAGCTGCATGCAGTAATGATGATGGATAATAATCTGAGCATAAAATATCGACAAGTTTATGTTCTAATGCTTCCATCGCTGAAAGATTGTTACTATGGGATTTGCCAAGCAAAGCATTAGGTGCACCCATCACAATAAATAGTCCCATTTCTTTTGCCTTCTTCGCTATTTGAAGCTCAATTGGAAACTCACTAATTGTTGCATTCCATTCTTTTACAACCTCGAGTTTTTCTAATGTGTCATCATCATGTGATGCAATAGGAATTCGATGTTCATGTGCTAAATCAGCCAATTCCTTTACTACATGCTCCTCTAACTTAACTTGTTTTCTACTATGCTCAATAATTTCCATTGCTTCTTCTTCAGAAAAACGACGGTGGTCAATTAATAGCTTTTTATGAATTTCAATATCACGAAATTGTCCTTGTCCAGGAGTGTGATCCATAAAAGAAAGCTGATCGATTTTCTGTTTTTTTATCAATTCCTTTACCTCATTGACTGCACTTAAATTTGTAATCTCGTACCTTAGATGAGTCTTATGACGAATAAGATACGCTCCTTGTGACAATCGATTAATATCTTCTATAACTGATAAAACTGTTTTATTTTGTCTTACAAACTTTTTTGCGTTTTCTTCAAGCAAAGAGAGAGAATGATAGATTGTGGTAATTCCTTCTCCAACAAGCTTTTTCTCTAGTTCATAAAACGAAACCTCAATCGGAAAAGTACTGCTTGGACGAGGCTCAAGCTCCATTTCAATTGCATCACTATGTGAATCAACTAATCCTGGTAGGACCCAGCTTCCTTTTGCATTAATATCCTCTGGTTGTAACTGCTCAGGGAGACCATCTAAAACTTCAGTAATTTTGTCATCTTTAATGACAACAGTGCCGTTATAAATGACCTTTTCAGGTGTGACAATATTTGCGGAGTATATCTTAAGTGTGTTCATCTTTTCTATCACCTCACGTTTTTTATAAAAGAGAATGCACTAACTGCTGTGTATATGGATGTTGAGGGTCCTCTAGTATTTGATCCGTAAGTCCTCTCTCAACGACTCTTCCATGTCTCATAACCATTGTGCGATCAGCAAGCATCCTAATAACACCTAAATCATGCGAAACAACAATCATAGCCACTCCTAAATCCCTTTGGATTTTTCGAATTAAATCTAATACTCTTGCTTGTACGGAAAGGTCTAAACCAGTCGTTACTTCATCAAGCAAAAGGATCGGTGGATTATTGGCTAAAGCTTTAGAAATTTGCACTCTTTGTTGCATCCCTCCGCTGAAATTCTTCGGAAGTTCATCCATCCTTGCTAACGGTATTTCAACATGTTCCAATAACTGCCTTGCTCGATCACGTATCGAACCAACGTGAAAAGTACCTGATGCTATTAATTTTTCTGCTATATTTCCACCACTTGAAAAGGACATTTTCAACCCCAAATATGGGTTTTGATAGACCATGCCCATAATGTAATTTCGAATATAACGCTTTTGTTGTGCAGATTCTGTAAAAATATTCACCTCGCCATTTTTATATGTAGAAATGGTCGCACTTCCAGATGAAATAGCATCATCAAAATATAAGCTCTTGACTAATGAACTTTTTCCAGAACCACTTTCTCCAACTATTCCTAAAATTTCACCTTTATACAATTCAAAATTCACATCAATACAAGCCCAAACACTTCCACAATGTTGACAACGATTATCTTTTACATGAAGCATTTCAGGTGTTTGACAATTTGAACACCCTTTTCCATACCTCTTATTTAAGCCCTTCACTTCAAGTTCAGGTTTTTTCAATTGTAGCTGCTGAGTCTTCATACTAAATACCCACTTTCCTTTTGCCTCGTTTGACAGTATCCAGTGTCAGAGCATTGGAATCGTTTCTTACCAGTATCAGCATCATAAATCTCATCAAGGAACACATCTTTACTGCCACATGAATGGCATGTTAACCCATCAAATTTTTCTACCTCAAATGGATAATCATCAAATTCCAATGGCTTTACATCTGTAAAAGGAGGAATAGCATAAATTTTCTTTTCTCGACCTGCTCCGAATAAAAATAATCCGTTTGCTTGATGTAATTTTAATAAATCATAACGAGGAATTGGACTCGGGTTAAAGATATACCTTCCGTTAACCATACTCGGATAATCAGCACCAATCGTGATTTTCCCCCATCTCACAATGTCCTCATATAATCTTAGCCAGATACTGCTGTAATCCATTTCTGCATGAAGCCTTTTTGTATCTTTTTCTTTCGCTTCTACTCTTCTTAAAGGTTCAGGAAGTGGAACCTGTAAAACTAATATTTGATCATCTCTTAAAGGAATTTCGGGAATTCTGTGCCTTGATTGAATGATAGAAGCATCCTCTGAATTCTCTGTTGTGCTCACATTCGAGCAATTTTCTACTAAACGTTTAATACTAACTGCATTTACACTGTCATCGTGACCCTGGTCAATTACTTTTAAAATATCTGTTTCACCTATTAACGAAAGAGTGATTTGTAACCCTCCTGTCCCCCATCCCCTTCCGATTGGCATCTCTCTTGATGCAAATGGAACTTGGTATCCAGGAATCGCAACAGCTTTAAGTACTGACCGTCTTATTTCCCTTTTAGATCCTTCATCTAAAAAGGCATAATTGTAAGTTTGTGTAACTTCCATATTCATTTCACATTTCCTCACTTTCTATTGAGTTACAGTTTGCTTAAAACGGACTAAACGTAACAGGTTGTTCTTGTTGTATTTCACTTTGTTTTTTATTTTTTGCTTCTCTTATTCTGTCTAGCTTAGATTGAAATGTTATATAGTGAGGTAGCTTTAAATGTGAAACAAAGCCATGTGCTTCGACACTATCTATATGTAATAAAACAAATTCCTCGTCTTGTGTTGGAGAAGTCCCTTCTGTTTCTAAACTTCTTTCTAGAATAGCCATTGCAATTGCCTTTACTTCGTTTTGTCCAAACGTTAAACCATAGCCTAGTAAAAACTCGACATTCCCTTGTTCGTTTTGTGAAAAAGAATTAATCGTTTCTACCTCGGTTACCATTACTTCTCCAATGTATATTGAATCATCTTCATCTCCAAACGGATACGGTATGTACACATCGGTATAGCCAACCCTTAATTCGCCAATTGTTGGATGGACAACTCCATATCCTCTCATACTGCTATAAGCGAAGGATGTCATTGCACCGGTTTCACCTCTAGATAAAATTTGCAGGCGAGCAGAACGTGATGCAGGAAACGTAAGCTTGTCTCTTGTTACATCAAAGGGTTCCACTTCTTCCTTTTTCGGATTACCAATCAAACCTTCTTGTTGAAGTAAATCTGCCACTTTTCCAAATGTAAATTCTTCATTTTCATCAATCTTTGAAGTCAGTTCAAAGTCTGATATAAATTGTTTAATCACTTCATTTTCTTCTTGATGCAATTCGAAGTTTAAGAGTCTATGTGTATAATCATAAGTAGGTCCTAATAATTGACCACCAGGAATATCCTTGAATGAAGAAGATATTTTACGTATGACTCTCATCTCGCTTGGTTCAACTGTCTTGGAGTAATAATTTCTTGGTAATGTTGAACGATAAGCTCTTAATAAAAATGCTGCTTCTGCTGGATCACCTTCAGCTTGCTTCAAAGCTAAAGCAGCATATTCAGGTGCGTAAAGGCCACCTTCACCCATAACACGGTCAATCAAAAGGCGAAACTGCGCTTCAATATCCCTAGTCTTTAGAACATGATCGGCATCTTTTAAGCGATAATATGTTGTGAGATCATTTGCATGTTCAATTGCCCTTTGACCTCCTGTAACTGCTACATAACCCATCTACAATTCCTCACTCTCTAGTAATGTAGTTCTAGGTACTGCCATGATGTCACCTTCATTGGTTGTTAGGATGAGATCAATCCCTAAGGGGAACTCACCTGTTGCAATATTTCGCTCTTCAATCCATTTGGCGCTTAAACCTCTGATATATACCGTTTTATTGGAAGCTATCCCTGGCCCACTCATAGTAAGTTTTAATGAGGAAGAATGTATGTTAGTGTTTGATATTCCTTCAACACAGAGAACAACTGTTGCACTATCATGAGGGTCTGAAAGAGTCCCTTTTTTTATCTGCTGCATAAATCCAGCAATATTTTTCACATTTTCTGGATGACTAATAAAAATATAATCGGCAGAAAGAATCGAACTAAATTTACTATACGTTTTCCATTCCAATGCTCGTTTGATTGTTTCAGAATGGTTTGCTAGAACATGAAATTGTACTTCTCGATCTATTAACGTAAAAGCAATTCCTTGTAGTGAACAAGGAAATCCCTCCATTGCTTCAATTGGAGCAATCTCTTCAGATATACTCTCAATTTCCCCTGGTTTTGCCATACAATCTAATAATTTCCTAAAAATACGTTGTGTTCCATGTACCATATCAAATCTAGTAAGATTAACTTTTTGCATTGTAATCCTCCATCGTATCAAATTCGACTCTAGTCTTTGTAATACGCGCGGCTTCTTCTCTCATTCGTTGCTGAATATAGGCTTCCTCCATATCCAATTCAGTGAGCAATTCCTTTGTAATCCCAAGTCCAGCATTAATAGCCGCATCAACGACCGCAATTTGATAAGAGCGGTTAGGTTCCTCGCCCATTACGATTCCTATTCCAACATGATGATCAATAGCAACCGAACACTCTGTGACAAGAACCTCTCCCATATAAAAGGGCTGTTTTGAAACAGAATCCCTCGTTTTTAGCATAACTAGCCCAGTAGAAGGAGCGCGATCAATCCTTACATCTGCTGTTTTTTCAATTAAGCCAGCCCATTTTGCAAGAAATTCAGGTCTACCTTCCACGAGGATTTTCGTTAACCTCGATTTTTTCATTTTGACAACCTCCTGTAATGTCGTTAAACATTTCCTAATAACTAAAAGGTAACTTATTGATAAGTTACAATGGTTAAGCTAATGTAAATATCATATGAAGAATTAATTAAGGTACGTTTTAAACATAATAAAAAGCACAAGAATCGTCCCTGTGCTTTAAAAGCAGAGTGCTATATTATATTTTCACCTGCAATTTAGATTTAATTGTTTGAGCTATAATTTCTAGTAGGATGGCAAAGAATAAAATGAAGTACGTAATAGACCCTACTTCACGCAAATCAAGGTAAAAGCTACTAGCCATAAACATATCAAAGCCAATTCCACCTGCCCCAGCTGCTGCACCCATTGCGATTGCGACACCAAAGTTGATTTCAAATCGTAAAAAGGTCCATGAGACTAGGTATGTTAGAGATGTAGGAATAACAGCCTGAAAAACTATTTGCCACCAGCTAGCACCACTTCCTCTTAACGCTTCTATTACACCTTCATCTAATTCTTCAAATGATTCTGAGTAAGCCTTTATTAAGTAACCTACCGAATGAAAGGTCATACCTATAATAGCAGCTACACTGCCTAACCCTGCTGCAACAGCAAATATCAGTACCCATAATACTGTTGGAACTGCTCTAATAAAAGCAACAAAACCTTTTATCATATTTGATACTCTTGCTGACGATAAATTCTGGGCAGCAAACAGTGCTAAGATTAGGGCAAAGAACGCGCCTATCAATGTCGTTAATAAAGCCAGCCCCATTGTTACCAATGCTTGATAGATTGCATCTTGAAATGAAAAATGAACAAAATGAGGCTCAAAGAACATCACCTTAAAGTTTGCAAGCGTAGAGAGAATTCCATCGAAGAGTTTAATATCCTTATAGTCAAATGTAAGAAATCCATAGATTGTCAAGATTGCAAGCATAATTATCGTCAATCGAATCGTAATCATAGCTTTATTTATCGGTTTTAACTTAGTACGTTTATTTATATTACCTAATGCACTACTTGTAGAATGAACTACCTTGCTAACTTCACCAACTTTCATTATAAAATCACCCTTCTTACATAATTTGAAATGAATTCAATTGTTAATATTATTCCAATAATTGTCAGTACAACTAAACTTGCTGCGTTATAATTTAAGCTTTTATAAAACAAATCGAAAGAAAAACCAATGCCTGTTCCAGTGAGGATCCCAACTAAAGTGGCACTGCGTATATTTGTTTCGATCATAAATAATACCCAGCTTAGGATTTGAGGGATGCTCGAAGGAATGACAGAATGAATAATAACTGAAGTGTAGTTTGCACCTGTTGAAGTTAACGCCTCAACAGCTTGAACGCCAATTTCATCAATTGTCTCCATAAAAGCTCTTGTTAAAAAACCAAAAGAAACAAAAAATAATGCAAAATATCCTGTTAATGAGCTCTGGCCAAATGAAAATAGCAAAATCATTGCCCATGCAGCCACATCAATATTCCGAAACAACGTAGCAATCCCGCGGCTAATTGTACTTAAGATACCGTTTACCTTCGTTGTCTTTGATCCAAAAATCGCAAACACGATAGCAAATACGGATGCAACCGAAGCTGCTGCTATTGAGATTAAGATCGTTTCTTGAAGTTTCGCTAAAATACTTGGGAGCTTCTCTAAGGATTCCCTGGTTGGATAAAAATTCGTGACACCCCAAATAATTGCATTTGGGATGGAATTTAATCCTTTAATTACATCAAATTCGGTAATCAAGATGGACCCATAGGAAATAACGATTAGTAATGACAGAACAAGAACTGATTGAGCTCTTTTTTTAAAAAAGAAATTATCCAACGTTTTTTCCTCCAAGTTCCATCATTAATTCTCCTGCTTCAGAGCCGTAAATTCTGTGGATTTCTTCATTTGAAATGTCTCTTGGGGAGCCATTATAGACCACTTTCCCATTACTCACTCCAATAACACGATCAGAATATTTAAGAGCAACGTCTACTTGATGCAAATTAACGAGAACAGTAATACCCATATTTGTAGAAATGTTTTTTAAATGATCCATAATAACCTTAGACGCATTAGGATCTAAAGATGCAATAGGTTCATCGCATAGCAACATTTTTGGGTCCTGTATTAGCGCACGTGCAATTCCTACACGTTGTTTTTGTCCACCACTTAATTGATCACATCTCTTATAAATTTGCTCTTCTAATCCTAGTATCTTTAATAGGGACATTGCCTGCCTTTTTTCGCCTTCACTATAAAAACCTAGAGCTCCACCAATAACAGATTTGTAGCCAAGTCTTCCATGCAGGACATTTTCAATTACACTTAGTCTGTTAACAAGATTATAATGTTGAAAAACCATCCCTATTTTCGTCCTTAACTTCCTAAGGTCTTTTTTCTTTAAATCTTGAACATTAACATTATCAAATAAAATATCTCCTCTGTTTGCATCAATCATGCGATTAATGCAGCGAAGGAGAGTTGACTTTCCTGCTCCAGATGGACCAATAATGGAAACAAACTCTCCTTCATTAACAGAGAAGTTAACATCTGATAACGCAAATGTATCACTACCATATTGTTTTGATACATTTTTTACCTCTAGTAACGTTGTCATAGTTAACTCCCCTATCGATTATTTAGATAATTCTCTAATCGGATCAAACCAAGCATCTTCTACTTCTAAAAACTGCTCTTTATCGGTTTTCTTGAACAATCCAGTTGCATCTTCAGGTACAAACACCTTCTCATTGTTTGCCATTTCATCTGAAGTAAAGGCATCAATTAGAGCTTGTCTATCTTCCTCACTAACAGTTTCCGTATTTAATGCGAAAGGCGCATTCAAAACTGGTGTTACTGATATTAGTTTAAATTCCTCACCTGGAACTGTGTTGAATGGTTCTGCAGCATCAGCTTTGACTTTATATGTTGATCCTGGAGTATTTTCTTCACCATCTGCTAATTCTACATAATTGCTTACACAAGTATCACAAAAAGCTGCAATATCTGCTTTATCAGTTAATAAGTTTACTGCGGATCCTTGATGTGATCCTCCGTAAAGAACTTCACTAAAGAATTTTCCTCCTTCAAGAAGATCTTCTGCAGTAAGGTCTTTGTACTCTTCTTTTTCACTAAAGTGAGTTACGATTCCATCAGAAGGAACTTTAAAGCCAGAAGTAGAGCTATTCGATACAAAAGAAAACTTTTTATCTACGATATTATCAATTGAAAAATCATCACCATTTTTATAAGCATCTTCATTTCCATTTTTCACTGCCAACCAGCTATGGTATACTGCATCATCTAATGTTCCAGAAGGACCGCTTGGTACGACTAAAGGCTGAACTTTATCATTTTTTGCATTTGCTTCAATATATCCTTGGGCTCCCATAAAAGCTAAATCAGCATTACCAGATGCTAATGATTCAATCGCAATAATATAATCTGTCGTTGTTTTATGCTCTACCTTTTTCCCAGTTGCATCCTCAATTACCTTACCAATTACGTCACGGGCGTCTTTCATATCAGCCCCTGATTCATTTGGGTACCACGCAATTGTTAAAGTACCATCATCACTTCCACCACTTGCTTTAGTGTCTCCTCCAGCTGAACAAGCAGCAGTTATTGCTGACATGATTAAAGCAATAACGATCAATAATGCCTTTTTCATTTGACCTTCCTCCTTACATTTTTATGTATTTTATTATCATCTTGGAAGATAGAAAAACTGCTTCCAATGTTGATTATTAAAAATCGTTCTCAAAATTCAACGAGACACTTATGCATATCGCCTCTTATTCTTGCAATACTGTACTCTATCGAATTACCAGTAGGATGATTCATTAAGCTTTCAATTTGAATTATTGGAATATTTTCTGGAATCTCAAGGACTTTTGCATCTCTAAGTAACGGTAAAGAAGCTTGAAATATTGACCTTGAACGAACTGGACGTAACTGATAATGATCTAACATAATTTGATAGAGTGATTTGAATTCTTGTAAGTAAATTTCAAGTTGTGGAACTTCTTCTTCAGGCATGACAGTTGTTGTAACAGAAAGGGGTTGACCCTCTATAAATCTGAGAATTTCCAATCGATAGACAGCTTGTTTTTCAGATAATAATAAATTTTTCATTTCAACTCGACTTGGCAATCCCTTTTCCCAACTCAATAATTTACTCTGATGCACAACACCTAAATTTTCCATATTATCAGAAAAGCGGGTGTTTGATGACAAGACATATTGAATAGGCTTTTGAAGACTATTTACATAACAGCCCTTACCTTGAAAAGGAGTAATCCAGCCTAAATTCGTTAACCTTGTCAGTGCTTGTCTAATTACATGACGATTCACATTAAATTTCAGGCAAAGTTCATTTTCCGAAGGGATTTTCTCATTTTCTCGAAAGATACCTGATTGGATATTTCGGATTAAGTACTCAGAAATTTCCAAATGACAGGGCATGTCCTCATTTAATTTCATTGTCATGTATGTCTCCTTTCTGTTTCTTTCGACAATTTAACTCTAACTTATCGACAAGTTCCTTAGGTTAAGCTAGAGTAAAAATTACATGAAATTTCTGCTCATTTGTAAATTTATATTTAATAATTAGCATCTCTTGAAAAATACTCTTTACATTTTTAACAAAGTCTACAAAATTACTGATATTAAGTTCTTTCATATTTCTTAACAACATTTGGATTAGTTCTCTTAGAAATTAAAAGAATAGCCTACCTCGCTTTAACAAAATAATACAAAAACCAAACCGCATGATTTTATTCATCCGCTACAGCTTTTCGAGATTTGTCTTTTAATATAATGATTTGTCGATGCTCCGCTATAGAGATAAATAGAAATCGACAGTTATGTTACTCATCTTCAAACCAATTCACCTTTATAAGTTTTTGCATGTTAAGAATGATTTACTACATCTTGACGAATCTCTAGAAATTGTTTTCTAACCTTCCCATTAAGATCGATCTATCTGACGAAACAAAAAAGATAGGTGCAAGTCAATCTTAACAAGTTATATAGTACAAACATTTTATTATTTAACAGTTTAATTTTGAATAATTCGGCAAAAATGTATTAATGTTCAGAATTGTATGAAAAGGAGAAAAAACGGTGAGGACAAAAATAAAAACAAGATTCATTCACATTGGTAGTTTTGTATTAGGATTTGGTTTTTTAGGTGCTTTGGATGGGATTATTTTCCACCAATTATTACAATGGCATAGTGTAATTATGGCAACGGATCGACCAGGACAAATTATCAGTGATGGGATATTTCATTTCGCTGTCACTATTACATTAGTTCTTGGTGGAATTCTATTGTGGTTAGCTGGAAATCCAACTAATCTTTCAAAAGGTATTAGATTGTTAGTAGGCGGTATTTTAATTGGCGGTGGTACATTCAATATAGTGGAAGGTATTATTAACCACCATATTCTTCAAATCCATCGTGTGAAACCAGGTGACCCGAATGCTTTAGCCTATGATCTTGGGTTCCTAGCAGTTGGATTACTTTTACTTATCATTGGTATTATCATTAAGCGAAGTGGAAGACCACAACTAACATCAATTAATGCATAGTAGAATTTTAAAAATGGGAGGACATAATGTATAGATTTTTTAGTTTTATTGTGATCTTTTCCTTTGTTTCAGTGATGCTATATTTCCATCATCAAAATGGGCATGATCATGCTTCCAGTAATTCTGAAATTCATAACCATAGGCTAATTGAAATCCCTCACTTCCAACAAGCTCCTTCGATAACAGGATCTGTTACACAAGACCCATCTGGAACCTGGTTGCTGGAAATCCAAACAAAAAATTTCAGCTTTACACCAAAAAAAATTGGAACAAATGATATTCGTTATGATGAGGGACATGCCCATCTTTATATTAATGGAGAAAAAGAGAATCGGTTATACGGTAATTTTTACAATTTGGATGTTCTTAAGCCAGGGACTTATTATATTAAGGTAACGCTTAATGGCAATAATCATGGGGTTTTTACTTATAATGGTGAGGAAATTGCATTTAACCAAACAATAAAAATTCCTAATGAAGCGAAATAAAACGAGGTTGACTTAGAACCTTTGCGTCAACCTCGATATTTTGGCTAAGATTATGCTTGTTGATACTCTTTTAGATTAATAGAAGGTCCAAAGAATTCAAAGTGAATATTTTCTGCTTTCACACCTAGAGTTTCAAGACCATCAATTACGTTTTTCATAAACGGAACAGGTCCGCATACATAAAAGTCTGCTTCTTTATCTTTTACGATTTCTTGAAGCTTTTGGTAATCAACATAGCCTTCTAAGTCAAATGTCTTTTTCTCTCTATCAGACGCTGTTGGATTTTCATATACATTATATTTTCTTGCATTTGGTAATAGGTTAATTGTCTCAGTTATTTCCTGATGAAAGGCTTGAACTTCACTATTTTTCGCTGCATGAATAAATGTTACAACTCGATCTGCTTGCTTATCGGCTACTCTTTTTAACATACTCATCATCGGAGTGATTCCTACACCACCACTTATAAGGTAAAGAGGGGATTCAGTCACTTCATTAAGCACAAAATCTCCTGCAGGAGCAGTTAACTCAATTTCTTCGCCTTCATTTACATGATCATGCAGATAATTTGATACCTTACCTAGTGTTGAAGGTTCAGCCCCTTCTCTTTTCACTGAAATTCTTAAGTAATTCTTTCCAGGTGCATCTGATAAACTATATTGACGATTTAGTAAATACTCTTCACCTGATACTGTAAGACGAACGGTTACATATTGACCTGGTTGGAAGGCAGGCACATCTGATCCATCTGTAGCCTGTAGATAAAATGAGGTGATCAATGAGCTCTCATCAACTTTTTTCATGACTTTAAAAGCTTTGAATCCTTCCCATTTATTTGTATTAGCTTCCTCATACATTTCATTTTCGATATCAATAAATACTTGAGCAATTACTTGATATGCCTCTCCCCATGCTTGAAGAACTTCTGGAGTTGCCGCATCACCTAGTACATCCTTAATCGCCTTCAGTAAAAATTCACCAACAATTGGGTAATGCTCTTTCTTAACATTTAGACTTCGGTGCTTATGGGCAATTTGTTTAACAGCAGGTAACAGGACTTCAAGTTGATCAATATACGTTGCAGCTGCGTATACAGTGTTTGCTAAAGCTGTTTGCTGACGTCCTTGCTTCTGATTCGCATGATTAAAAATATTCAATAATTCTGGATGTGCCTCAAACATTGTTTTGTAAAAATATGAGGTAATTTCGACTCCTCTTTCAGCTAAAACTGGTGCGGTTGACTTTACTATTTTAATCGTGTTTTCAGATAACATAATTCCAGCCCCTTAAAGATGTATTTAAAATATATCTTTATAATAGGCTTCACAATCAACAAAAGCAATATTTTGAATACATCTTTAATAAATCTGTCACAATTAAACGTTAGATACAATTTTTTAGAGGGATTATGGTATTATTAAGTGAATCTAAAATTGTGAGGTCTTCTCTTATGAGATTAACAAATTATACTGATTACTCGCTAAGAGTCTTGATATATTTAGCATCGAAACCAAGTGATGAGCTTTCAAATATTAAAGAAATAGCAGAAGCTTATAATATTTCTAAGAACCATCTTATGAAGGTTACCTTTGAGCTTGGTAAAATGAATGTTATTGAAACCATCCGTGGACGTAATGGTGGAATTAGGTTAGCCCATTTACCAGATCAAATAAACATCGGGGAAATCGTCCGTAAAACCGAAGAGGATTTTCATCTTGTTGAATGCTTTGACAATGAGCAAAACCAATGTGTGATATCACCAGTTTGCGGTTTAAAACATGCACTAAACAAAGCTCTACAAGCATACTTTGCCGTACTTGATCAATACACTTTAGCTGACTTAGTTAATAATCAAAATTCATTATTGGCTTATTTTTCTTTGAATAGTGAGAAGGAATAAGAACAAAAGCGTTGGAGCTAGATGTCGTGCGCTTATCCACCGTTCAAAAATTTTATTATTTCCTAAACGATAGGCAAAAGAAGACGCTCCTACATGCCAGGAGCGTCTTCTACTTTTTCAACATTTACTGTTATAAGCTTACCTGTCTTCGGATTAAACACAACGTCAACACTTGCAACAAAAAGCTTATCCTTTTCCTTCACTTTCACATGAAAAATGTCCTTAGATTCTTCTTCATTTACTTCTTCTCGTTTTACATATTTGTAATCGATAAGCTGTGATTCTGGGTACTTTTCTTTAACAGATGATAGAGCAATTCGACTCCACTTTTCGTAATCAACATTCTCTACATTCTGCTCCCCATATGCTTTAATTCCAGCGGTGAAAATAATTGTTAATACTACAAATGTGAATAGAATCTTTGATAGTGAAACAGTTTTCATTAAAGTTTCCTCCAAATTGCTTGAATATGAAGTTAATTTGTCCAATTTTTTTTATCCTATTCATCATCGTTGTATCATCTCAAAACTTCACTCTCTGCATATTTGGCCATAATAAGTCCAATTTCCTTATTTCGTTGCCACTCTTCCTCCAGAACAGAAAGAGGTGGGTTTGTTTCTTCTACTGGAAAGCTTAGTTCAATTGTTAATGCTGGTTTTTTATAAGTTTGAATAAACCAATCCGTATAACCTCCACCAATTGCATTTGCAGGTGGATATGATATTTCATATCCCGTCTTATTTGCAACCTGTTCAATAAGGTCATGATCACGTTGCAAATGCTCAATTTCATTAAAATAATACCAATAAATCAAACGACCAGAAGTATGGTACGAAGCAGATGCTAAGGGACGAACTTGTTCAGTAAAGGATGAAAGAGCCAATGTTTCCTTCGCCTCTAAAGGCTTTTGACCTTTATAATGCGAAAAGGCTGCATATCGTTGGCTTCCTTCAATTCTTTCCCACCCTGCTGGATACTGTCGGTTTAGATCAACACCTAAGCCATTTGCTTTCCATCTAGAAAAGTCCTCATTTCCTTTATTCATATCTATATATATATCTTGTAACAAAAGTGGTAACTCTTTTATCCCTTCTTGCTGTATCGTCACACCATCTGGATTAACCATAGGGACAAACCAAATTGAGATTTGATCCAATATATTTAGATTATGACCATATAATGATTGGTTTTCCTCATATGCAGATGCATATTGTTCAATCATGTTCATGATGACATGTGTTGTAAGCCATTCCCGTCCATGATGACTTCCAGTTATCAAAATCGAGTTCGAGCCATTCCCAACCTTAACAGCTAAAAGGTCTCTTCCAAATTCAGATTGACCAATTGTTTTCAATTCCAACTGATATGTTTTAGCTAATGAGTTTATTTGATCCTTCATTCGATCATATGTATACATTTCAGTTGTTGAGGCATGAGCATGGCTTATCCATAAAAAGAAAACGAGAAATAATGTGAAAATCCTTTTAATCATTAATTGTTTAACATCCTTTTTGTTTTTTATCTTTCCAACACATTGTTTTTTTATTAGGGTAATCACTTCCATACCTTATATAGCAACAACACCAAGTTTTACACAGTAAGAAAATGCTTTAGGAGACACACAATAATCATATCTCCTTAAGAAGGAGGGATTGAATGAACAGTGTTGATTATGATAAAGCATTGTATTACACTCATCGTTCACAGTGGGATAACTTGCTCATACTAATGGTCCGCACTAAGGACGATTTCTTGTCAAAGAAAATAGAGCAGTTTTTACATGCATATAACTTTGAACATGACTACAAAGAAGTCGAGAAACAGTTATATTCATTACTCAGATATATTGATCATGCTGTTGAATATCCAGAAATGGAATATGCACATCAGATGTAAATAAAAGCGGAAGAATGTGAAGTTCACTTCTACTTTTGCGCTGAAACTGGATGTCAAAGCGCTTATACACAGGATAAAAGATAAAAAAAGAGGCTGTCACATAGTTAGTATTTGTCATACTACCTAATGTCAGCCTCTTTCTTATTTATTTAATCCTTTGAATACATTGGTAAAAACTGTTAGTTCATCGATTAATTGTTTAACAAGCAATGCAGTCTCTGTTTTTATTTCATTCTTGTCATAATCAAAGCAAATCGGATCAAGTACTAATTGCTTTGGAATTGCATTCGCGTAAACCCCACGCATAACCGTTCTCATATTATTCAAGGCATTTATTCCACCTTTACCTCCACCAGCAACAGCAATTAATCCTACCGGCTTATGTGCGAACTGTTCACTACTTAAAAAGTCCAACGCATTTTTTAATGCACCACTCATACCACTGTGATATTCAGGTGATAATAAAATAATAGCATCTGCAGTTGATACTACCTGCTTTAAATCTATAACTACTTGCAGCTGTTTCTGTTCTTCTTCTCCATTAAATAATGGTACTTTTTTTTCACTTAAATCAAAGTATTCTGTATCATATGTCTTTGCAATAAATGATGCGGCTAATCTTGTTCTACCTGTTTTTCTTGGACTTCCATTAACAACTAACATTTTCAATTTTATCTACTCCTGACTATTCTTTCTCTATATACCCATTTTTCACTGCATATAATGCAGCCTGTGTTCGGTCAGAAAGCTGCAGCTTTGCAAGGATATTAGAAACATGTGTTTTCACCGTTTTTTCAGTTATAAATAATGACGAAGCAATTTCTTTATTGCTCTTCCCCTTAGCTAGCTCGTTTAAAACTTCTTTTTCCCGCTTTGTCAAATCACTTATTTTAGATGTCTTCTGATTCGCACCCAATGTTAAATGAGTCATTACATGTGAGGTAACCTTTGGGTGAAGCTTACTCTCACCCTTCAATACATCCCGGATTGTTTCAACTAACTCATCTGGCTCGATATCTTTGAGTTGGTAGCCAGAAGCACCTGCACGAATGGCAGGGATAACATGATCCTGATCTGCATAACTCGTTAATATAATAATTTTTACTGTCTCATTCATTTCTCGAATTGCTTTAGTTGCCATCACACCGTCCATTTCTGGCATAGATAAATCCATCAAAACAACATCTGGCTTTAGCTCAGTAACTAATTCTACTGCTTCTTTTCCATTTTTTGCCTCGCCAATCACTTCAATATCTCTTTGTGTTTTGAGAAAAAATAGCAAACCCCTTCGCACAACATGATGATCATCTGCTATTAATACTTTTATTTTTGCCATGTATTAACCTCCTTTTTGCAATGGAATCATAATTTCAATCTTGGTACCCTTACTAGGAGTACTACTTATGTTAAAGCTGCCATTTAATCTCATGACACGTTCTTTCATTCCTTTGAGACCTAAAGATGGAATCACAGCCTGCTCATCATAATGAAAGCCAATCCCTCGGTCACTAACAATCATTTTCACAATTTGCTTTGAACGCGTAATTGAAAGGAAAACCTCATTTGTACCGGCATGTTTTTTGCAATTATTTAATGCTTCTTGACCAAATCGCCAAAGCTCCTCTTCAATATGGCAAGGCAATGTATTAACACCAGAAATTTCCGATTCTATCTTTAATCCTAATACAGTAGCATAGTTTAACAGTGCTGCAGCGATTCCATTTTCTAAACCCTTTGGCCGTAACTGCCAAATAAGTGCCTTCATCTCTGTTAATGCTTCCTGTGAAAGCTCTTGCATATAGGTGAGCATTTCCTTAATATCATGCTGATCAGTCAATTCTTTCGTGCCTCGCGCAGTCAACATAATTGAAAACAACAGCTGATTAACTGAATCATGTAAATCCTGCGCAAGCCTATTTCTTTCTTCAATTAATGCATGTCTTCTTTCTTTTTTCACAAGCTCAATTCGCTTTATCGCTGTTCCAATTTGAAAGGCAACAGATTCTAATAAAGCGAGCTCTTCATTGGAGAAATGCGTTTTATTTGGAGCTGCAACATTTAGTAAACCAAACTTTTCATCTCCAGCTCGTAATGGTACTGTTGCATGATGAGTAATGCCTCTTGTTTCTCCCCAGTTATGCTCGATCACTTCTTCAATTCTTTTACATGAAATAATATTAGCAGCCTTTTTCAAACGTCCATCTTTATAACGATCAATACACCAGCATCCACCTTGGCACATTGGCTTTTTCCGATTCCAAGTTAAACCTTCTGGTAAGGAATAATCAGCAGCTAATTCATACTCACCCTGCTTATTAATTAAGAAAATCCATCCTGTATCTAGTTCTATCAATTGAAGTAATTCCTTCAATACTTCCTTTAACATATCCTCTACATCTGTTGCTTCATTTAATTTTTCTGCAATTATTTTTAACGTAGTTAACTCGTGTACTCGATTATCATTCATTAAAAGCCTCTCCCAGCCCCAATGGTTTCTTAATACCTATTATAACAACTTCTTACAACTGAAAACCTTCGCTATCAGTATGAATTTCCACTAAGACTTTTGAAGGAGTTTTTGTTATTTTACTTTTATTGACACAACTGTTTATACTGTGTATATTATATATTAACAGTATGGACACGGAGGTGAGACATTGAACATAATTATCGCTAATTCAAATGACCAACCAATTTATTTACAGATCAAAAATCAAATTAAGGAACAAATCTTACTTGGGGAACTTAACGAAAAAGAAAGTTTACCCTCAATACGTAAGCTAGCTAAAGATTTACAAATTAGTGTGATTACTACAAAAAAAGCATATGAAGAG
Organism: Metabacillus sp. KUDC1714; assembly: GCF_014217835.1. Classification (NCBI taxonomy): domain Bacteria; kingdom Bacillati; phylum Bacillota; class Bacilli; order Caryophanales; family Bacillaceae; genus Metabacillus; species Metabacillus elymi. Next base: position 2,608,743 of record NZ_CP055263.1, on the reverse strand, counting down.
CTAGAACGTGAAGGGTTCATCGAAACATTCCCTGGAAAAGGTTCATTTGTGACTGCACAAAATAAGGAGCTTTTAAAGGAAAGGCAGCTAAAGGTAATTGAGGATCAATTATCAAAAGTCATCAATGATAGCAAAGCATTTAATATTGGTTTGGAAGAGTTAATGAACATATTGAAACTGCTATATGAGGAGTGAGATAAATGGAAAACATCGTTGAGATACGAAGTCTAATGAAAAACAGACAGAACTTTAAGTTGAATAATATTAATTTGGACATAAAGAGAGGTTTTATTACAGGTTTAATCGGACCTAATGGTGCAGGTAAGACATCTTTAATTCGTTGTTTGATGAATTTAATGCATATTGATTCTGGAGAAATTAAGTTGTTTGGGAAGACCCATCTTGAAGCAACAAATGAAATCAAGCAGAAAATCGGATTTGTTTACGATGAGAATTATTTTTACGAGGATCTTTCAATAGAACAAAACAAACGAATTGTCAGCATGTTCTATGAAAAATGGGATGAAAGAAGCTTTTACTCATATTTAGAAAGATTTCAGCTCCCAAAGCATAAAAGAATTAAGGATTTGTCAAAAGGGATGAAAATGAAGTTTTCACTAGCCATTGCCCTTTCCCATCATCCAGTACTCATTATTATGGATGAACCAACTTCAGGTCTTGACCCTGTTTTCCGAAGAGAATTCCTCGATATTTTACTCGATATCGTTCAAGATGAGCAAAAAGCAATCTTCTTTTCAACACATATGACAAAGGATTTAGAGCAAGTTGCTGATTATATAGCCTTTATCAATAATGGAGAACTAGTTTTCAGTGATGAAAAAGAAGTTATTCTTGATCTTTATGTCCTTGTAAAAGGGCATAAAAAAGCATTAGAGGACATTGATTCCTCGAATATAATTGGCTTAAAAGAAACAGCAGTCGGATTTGAAGGTCTTCTTGCACGACAATATCAAATTAAACACGATGATCTTATCCATGAAAAGCCAACATTAGAGGATATTATGTATTACACAGTTAGGGGGAATAAACATGCAAGCACTTATTAAAAAGGATTTACTAACTCAGCCAAAAAAAGTATATCTGCTTTGTTTAATCTGGTTTATACCGCTAACAAATTTTTTCACAGATGGAACACCATTTAAACACGTATTATTAATGGCATTTTTAGCTTTTAACATGGTTCTTTATTCTAACTTTAACACGACAACCTCAGAAGAAAAGCAATCAATCTTCATTAATAGCTTACCGGTTACAAGGAGACAGGTTATTCTAGGGAAATATGTGACTGGCATTATTTGGTTCGCAACAGCTGCGATATTTGTCACACTTTATGTTTTGTTATTCTACATGCTCGCACCATTTCCATCACGAATGATGTTTCTTGAAGAATATGTGATCTCATTAGCAATCACGTATATATTGCTTTCTATCTTCTATCCACTTATGTACACAATAGGGTATAAAGTAGCATCAGCCCTAACCGCAATTGTCCTACTTAGTATTTTAATGGGTCTCCAAATCACTTTAAATACAGCTGAGAATCCAAAGTTCCCCTCGGTTAAGGATTTCTTAACTTTTCTTGGTCAGAATCAATGGATGATTGCGGGGATTCTAATTGTGGTAGCTCTACTAATTACGATTACTTCCTTCTACACTTCTTTAAAAATATATAATAAAAAGGATTTATGAGGATAACAATTCAACATTGACATACCATTAAAATATTTCCGTCAGGATCCTTGAAATTAAACCAATGATTGGATTCTATGTCAGTTAGTAGGTCTACATTCTTCATTTTCATATAGGTGTAGGCTTCCTTTATGTTATTCGTATTAAAATGAAATGCAGGTACTTTATAGACTGCATCCTTTGAAAATATTTTACTATCTAATACAATATTTGTTCCATCCATTGGTAGCACATATAAATGCTCGAATAGAATTTCTCCATCCTTAGGTAAACCTACAATGTCACAATACCAATCACGTGCCTTTTCAAGATTACTCACAGGAATAAAGATTGTACCAACTTGATTTAGAATTGGATTCATATAAATGCCCCCTTAATAATTTTAGGCTCTTTTCTAAAAGATTGTTGTTTTTTAACAAAACTGATTAGGTTGATTGGAACGGATATGCGAGACTCCTGTGGGAGTAGCGGGACAGATGAGACCCCGCAGGCGCTTCGCGCTGAGGAGGCTCATCGCCCGCCCCACGGAAAGCGAGCATCCTCTCGCTGCAATCAACCAACCCAATACTATTTTAAAAGCAACAAAGTTTGCGAAAACAGCCTAATTTTAAGAAAGCGGACAACAGCTATTGTCCGCTTCAATCATTTTACTTGCTAAGTGCAGCAATTAATTCATTTACCTTTTCCATTACACCAGCTTCAAGTGCTGCTAGTTGTTGTTCACTTTGTTCTAGAGTGTCACTCTTAACCCCAAAGTAAAACTTTGCTTTTGGCTCTGTTCCTGATGGTCTTACACAGAACCATGAGTTATCTTCTAGAATATATTTTAAAACATTTGAACCAGGCAAATCGATCGTATCTGTTGTGCCTTCTAATACGTTTTGACGTTCACTTGTTTTATAATCCTCAATTGTCGTAATTTTTTTACCAGCTACTTCAGTTGGAGGATTTGTTCTAAAGGAATGAAGAATGCTCTGGATTTGTTCTGCGCCTTCTTTTCCTTTTAATGTTAGAGATTGCAAGCCTTCCTTGTAATAGCCATACTCTTTAAAGATTTCAAGCAAGCCTTGATACAGGGTTAGCCCTTTCTTTTTATAAAAAGCACTCACTTCAACTGCTAATAATGCAGCTTGGATTGCATCTTTATCACGAGCAAAATCCCCAATTAAATAGCCATAGCTTTCTTCATAGCCAAACTGGAATTGATATTGTCCAGTTCTTTCATACTCGTTAATTTTCTCACCAATAAATTTAAATCCTGTTAACGTATCTATAGTATCTAAGCCAAATGATTTTGCAATATCACGGCCAATTTCAGAAGTTACAATTGTTTTTAACACAACGCCATTGCTTGGTAGTGATCCATTTACTTTCTTCTCTGAAAGTAAGTAATGAAGAAGAAGTGCTCCTGTTTGGTTACCAGTTAGGACAACATATTTACCTTCATTATCTTTTACCGCTACACCAAGTCTGTCTGCATCTGGATCTGTACCGATAAGTAGATCTGCATCAATTGCCTCACCGTCACGAATTGCAAGAGTGAAGGCATCATGCTCTTCTGGATTAGGTGATTTAACTGTTGAGAAATTTGGATCTGGTAGTTCTTGCTCCTTTACAACGGTTACATTTTCATAGCCAAGTGCTTGTAATCCGCGACGAACAGGTTTATTTGCTGTTCCATGTAATGGAGTGAACACTACTTTTACTTCTACCTCTTTTGAAAGAGTAGGATTAACAGAGATTGTTGTTAGTTTCTCTGTATAAGCTTCATCAATTTCTTCACCAATCATTTTGATAAGACCTTGCTCTTTTAATTCAGCCTCTTCCTTTACCTCTACTAGTAATTCATCCTCTACTTTATTCACATAGGAGATCACTGTATCAGCTGCTGCTGGCGGCAATTGTCCACCATCATCACCATATACTTTATAGCCATTATACTCTGGAGGATTATGACTTGCTGTAATCACAATCCCTGAAAATGCATTCAGGTAGCGTACTGCAAATGATAGCTCTGGAGTCGGACGTAACTCTTCAAATACGTATGTTTGAATTCCATGAGAAGCCAACGTCTTTGCAGCTTCCATTGCGAATTCTGGTGACTTATGACGAGAATCATAAGCAATAGCTACACCACGTTTTTTTGCTTCCTCACCAAAAGAATCTATGTAAGATGCCAAGCCCTCAGATGCTTTACGAACTGTGTATAAATTCATACGGTTTGTACCCGGTCCAATTTCTCCGCGCATACCACCCGTTCCAAATTCTAAATCCTTGTAAAAGCAATCTTCTAACACTTTTTCATTGCCTTTAATTTCAGTTAATAGAGTTTGTAATTCTTGATCTAAATCTTGTTTATTGTTCCAACGTTGATAGTTCTGTTCCCAGCTCATCTTTACCTCCTGGATTTGTTTTATCATAGTATTCTATCGAAATAACATTCCTATTTTAGCATATTCTAGGAATTTCAACATAATTGAATTTCTACAAAATCTGCAGTTATCGACTACCTTTTAGGGAGATTGTATTAAGAAGTTATTTTAGAACAATTTTGTAAAAGTAACTGAATATTGCTAAGTAGAATACTCTTTAGTTTTTACTTTCTTAACATATTAATTCATCGACAAAAAACGACTACTGCTTCTTGATATTTATTTAAGATTTTTTTCACTCTAGGGATAGCTTCAGAACAAAAGCGCTGGAAAGGTATTTCGTGCACCTAATTCACAGAACAAAAATTTAAAAGTTCTGCTAACGACAAAAAAACTGACCCAATCATGAGTCAGTTTACAATTTCATTAATTATTCTTTTTATAATTAATTGAGTAAATATCATTTCTTCGATCCTTTAATTGATTAACGGTACCAGATTGTCGTTTGCGTCTTAAGATTTCTAAATCTACATCACCAATGGCCACCATTTCAATATTCGAATTACATTCCACAACAATCCCATCTCGGGCAAATTCAAAATCAGATGGGGCAAAAATGGCAGATTGCGCGTATTGAATATCCATATTTTCTGTTTGTGGCAGATTGCCTACAGTTCCCGCAATAACAGTGTAAATTTGATTTTCCACTGCACGGGCCTGTGAACAATAACGAACTCTTAAGTAGCCTTGACGGTCCTCTGTACAGAATGGAGTAAAAATGATTCTAGCTCCCATATCAGTCGCAATCCTCGCAAGCTCAGGAAACTCAATATCATAACAAATTTGAATCGCTATTTTTCCACAGTCTGTATCAAATACATTTACTTTTTTACCACGGCTAATTCCCCACCATTTTCTCTCATTTGGGGTAATATGAAGTTTATATTGCTTTTCAATTGTACCATCTCGTCTAAATAAGTAAGCAATATTATAAATCCGTCCTTCTTCCTCGACAACATGTGATCCGCCAATAATATTTACGTTATATCTGACTGCTAACTCAGTAAATAATTCAATATAGTCTTCCGTATACTCAGTTAACTTCTGAATTGCTTTACTTGGCACCTTTTCATCGAGAAATGACATTAGTTGAGTAGTGAAAATTTCTGGGAACACTGCAAAATCAGAACCTGCATCTGAAGCAACATCTGTATAATATTCAACCTGCTTAGCAAATTCATCAAATGAGTTAATTTGTTTCATCATATATTGCACAACACAAATACGGACTGGATGAGATGTTTTGTAATATCTCTTTGTGTTTGGCTGATAATCGACATTATTCCACTCCATCAGTGTCGCATATTTATATGAAGCCAAATCATCGGATAAATAATTTGGATTTATTCTCATTAATGTAAATTCATTTAATAGCTGAAAAGAGAGAACTGGATCATATATTTTATGTAACGTCACTTGCTGCACATATTCTCTAGGTGTTAATTCATCTGCATATTTGTAATAATTAGGGATCCGTCCACCAATAATGATGCTTTTTAAGTTTAATCTTCTAGCTAAATCCTTCCTAGCCTCATATAAACGGTGTCCAATTTTCATGCGACGATAGTTGGGATGTACCATTACTTCAATTCCATACATATTGTATCCATCAGGATTATGGTTTGTAATATAACCATTATCGGTAATATCATCCCATGTATGACGATCATCGTATTCATCAAAGTTAATTAATAAACTAGAGCATGAACCAATGATTTTCCCTTCTAACTCCGCACAAAACTGACCTTCTTGGAAATGCTCTATATGACTTTCAAGATGTTCTCTCTTCCAAGGTGTCAAACCTGGAAAACATTTGCCTTGAAGCTTTAAAAGTTCATCAATATCACTCTCTTCGATATTACGTATAATCATTTTTTTCTCAAATTTAGATAAATCTAGCTCTTCTGACATGATGGTAGCTCCTTTGAAATAAATATCTCAATGATATATTACCCTTTATTGCTTTTCTAAAAACGAGATCAATTCCTTTAGTTCCATATTTGCCATTGATTCTAAGCTGTGATCTACTTGACAAAAAACTAAATCTTTTGTGACGGTGTTTGGTATAGTTACGCATTTCATCCCAGCACGCTTCGCAGCTAACGCACCATTTGCTGAGTCCTCAAAAGCAATGCACTCCTCAGGTTTTACCCCGAGACATTTCGCTGCTTCTAAATATAATGCAGGGTCAGGTTTTACAACTTCAACATGATCAGAAGTCCGAATACATTCAAAACGATCTAATAAATTAATCCTTTTTAAATGAGATGACACCCATTCGTAATTTGAGCTAGAAGCCAGCCCAATTTTTAGGTCCATTGTTTTGGCTGCTTCTAAATAGTCAATAACACCTGGCCTTGCTTTTTCTTGAGCAATTCTTTGCGAAAATCGCTCCTTTTGTAGGTTTGACAATTCATTATGATCAAGTGCTTTTTTAGTTTGTTCCTCAAGATAAGTAAAAGGACTAAAATCTGATTTTGTACCAATCAATTCCCCCCAAATACTTAAAGGTAATTCACATTCATGTTCTTCAAAAATTTCACATAGTACTTCATATTCATGTGTTTCTGTATCTAAAATCAACCCATCAAAGTCAAAAACAATCGCTTTTATCATAGATTTCATCACCTCTTAAGTATTATACAAAAATTGGATAACTTTTTCATTCTTCAAATCCTTTGTGCGTAGAGTATGTATTATTAGAGTTATGAGGCCATGAAAAAGAGGCAGACACAAGTGCCTACCCCTCCTTTGCTTAGGTTGTTTTATTTGGTTCAGAAATGTTTGTTAATGCTACTCCTGCTGCTTGGTCTGACATTTGGTTAGTTGCTAAGTCACCAAGCGCGACGATTCCTACTAGCTGATTGTTTTCAACGATCGGTAAGCGGCGAATTTGATGCTGTGCCATTACCTTTGCTGCTTCCTCTGCGGACATTGATGTATGTCCTGAGACAAGGTTTGTCGACATGACTTGTGAAATAGGTGTATTAATATCGCCACCTTGCGCAGTTGAACGAGTCGTAATATCACGGTCAGTAATAATTCCTTTAAGCTGACCATTATCTACAACTGGAATCGAACCAACATTATCTTGACTCATGATTTCTGCAGCTTCCTTAATCGTTTGATTAGAAGATACTGTTGCTACGTTAGTTGTCATACATTCTTGAATTGTATTCAAGATGATCCACCCCTTTCGAATCATAGTATGGGCAGTTGTTTGAACTTTATTTATAGAAGTTTTTATCATGGATAGTTTGTGAAATTTAAGTAAAAATTAAAAAGTAATCATGTTCTATTTCGTTCGATTATTAAGAATAAGGTAAATTCAACGATAATTTCCTGCAAATTCACAATCTATCCATTTTACAGTCCATTCTGGAACGACTATAATTTAAAGAAACACAAGTAATTGCGAGGGGATGTCATGTCGAGCTCGAATGAAAAGCGAGTTGAAAATTTATTGTCTATTGGCTGGATCGCTTCTTTTATTGCTACACTGGGAAGCCTCTACTTTTCTGAAATATTACAATACACACCATGTGAACTTTGTTGGTATCAACGAATATTTATGTATCCGTTAGTTATCATTTTAGGAATTGGCGTGTTTAAAAAAGATGCTTCGATCGCTCTTTATTCACTAATTCTATCAACGATCGGCGGATGTATTTCTATCTACCATTACAGCATCCAAAAGATTGACTTTCTAGGAGAAAAATCAATTTCATGTGGTATCGTTCCTTGCACTGGTGAATACATAAACTGGCTTGGATTTATTACCATTCCTTTCTTGGCACTTGTAGCATTTATCATCATTTTCATTACAAGTATACTAATTTTAAAAAAGGCAGGTCGTTAAGTTGAAAAAAATTCTTATTTTTGGTGCAATTATTATTGTTCTCTTTGGAGCTTTAGCATTTGTAACAACCTATCAAAAAAGTGAAAAGGCAGAAGGCAATGTATATGGAAAGGATGATTTACATACTGCAACAATTGATCAATTAGATGATCCTAATTATCAAAACATCATTCTCCCTGATGAGTTAGAACAAAAATTAGAGGATAAAGATGATATGATTGTCTATTTCTTTAGCCCTACTTGTGAACACTGTCAGGTTACTACACCAGTTCTAATGCCAGTAGCTGAAGAGGTTGGTGTTGAAATCAATCAATTTAACTTATTAGAGTATGAAGATGGTTGGAATCAATACCGTATTAATGCAACCCCAACTCTTGTCCATTACAAAGATGGAAAAGAAGTTGCTCGTAGTGAGGGATCTAATACAAAGGAAGCTTTCCAGACTCTGTTAACAGATTGGAAGGCTGAATAAAGAAATACTTGGATTGCGATCTGAAGTCTGAAGCTAATCTTTACTGATATTTCTACAATAAGTAAAAAAACGCGGTTCCATTACTTTCTAGTAAAGGGCCGCGTTTTCTATTTATATTATCAAGCTATTTGCAGGTTTAATAAACTCACTGAATTCCCCGTCCTGACTCTCAGCCTCTTTAAATTGAGAAAATGATAATGGAAAAAAGTATCCATATTCATTTAAATTATTGCAATTACGTTCAAACATTTCTTGATACTCCCGTTCATGCTTGCAATCGTTAATATGTTCCAGTACGGCAATGACAGCTTGGAGACTAGAAATAATATGAAAGGCATCTTTCAATGTACCATTATACATTTGATCTGAATCCTGGGGCTGTAACACCTTCTGCCCTTTTAAAGTTTTAATTTCAGTATCTGGGAAAAATCTTGGAAATACTTCTGTATATATTTGTTCAACAAGCTCATCTATATGACGTTCTTGTTCTTCTGTTGACGCAACAACAACCTTCATCTCTATCACCCTTTTTAGACGTCAGAATTTAAACTTTGTTAACTTTTAAAAAAAAACAATGCTATCGATAATCATCTATCAAACACTTTTTTTGTAACTATAGTTAGCATACCACACTCTATTTCGACATTGCAGAGGTAAGTGTTACCGGAACTAGATTGTACATCCATTATTAGTTCTGTATACTTTTTAAAAAGGAATGGCAACACACAGTATGTACATTAAAGGATTGGTGATCAGCTTGAAACAAATAGGCGAATGGCTAGAAATTGTAATTCCAAGTAAATGGACTCCTAACACAGTATTTCACTTCCTTTCAAAGGAACTTGGTGTATCTAAAGCTCTTATCCAGAAATGGAATAATGAATCAGCTATAAAAAAAAATGACAGCAAAGCAGACGTCAATCATAGACTTAATCTTGGTGACCGCTTATATTTACATATATTTAAGAATGAAGATTTCGGAGTAATACCTGAGTATCGACCTATTGACGTTCTATATGAAGATGATCATTTGTTAATCGTCAATAAAGATGCTGGGATTGACACGCATCCGAATGTTCCTGGACAAAAAGGAACTTTAGCAAATCATATTGCCTCCTATTATCAAATGAACGGTCTTCAAATAAAGATACGACATATCCACCGGCTAGATAAAGATACGTCTGGTGCGATCATTTTTGCTAAACATGACTTAGCCAATTCCCTTATGGATCAAGCTCTAAAGCTAAGAAATATTAAACGTACATATATCGCTTTTGTCGAAGGAAAATTACCTCATTTAAAAGGTGAAATTAACCAACCGATTGGAAGAGACCGACATCATGCTACACGGAGGAGAGTTTCCCCAAATGGTCAAACGGCGTTGACACATTATCAAGTAGAACAATATTTACCAGCTATTAACTTATCGATTGTATCACTTCAGCTTGATACAGGGAGAACCCATCAAATTCGTGTACATTTAAGCTCAATTGGTTTTCCGATTATTGGAGATGTATTATACGGTGGAAAACAAGGGATCATTAGCAGGCAAGCCCTCCATGCAGCTAAGGTTTCTCTTCTTCACCCAATAACAGGTGAAGAAATAAATGTTGAGGCTGGCCTCCCAAAGGACATGCTGCCATTAGTAAAGAAAGCATAGCACTACTAATTACCTAACTAAATCACGTTAAGCACTAGTATTTAAGGGACGTGTTATTACGTATAACCTACTTAAAGACTGGTGCTTTTTACTTGTTTTTCTCAGGTTAATAAAACATTAACATAACAAATACATTTCGTTAATATTCAATTGGTAGCTTGTACATAGGACTTACAGAATTGATACTCATCTCAAAATATTAAGGAGGGATCTTTATTAGTAAACCAAAAGGAGTTTCGAAACATGAATCGTAGGAACTTATAAAAGGTTGGAGGTATGAGGACAGTTGCATTCTCTTTAGAGCATGCCATCCTTTAAGTGAACTATTACTAATTATTGGAGGTTTCATATGTTACAAAACATAGGTATTCCCGGACTAATCATCATCCTAGTAATCGCATTAATTATTTTTGGCCCTTCAAAGCTTCCTGAAATAGGACGAGCATTTGGATCAACCTTAAAAGAATTTAAAAAAGCAACAAATGATCTAGTACATGGAGATAGTAAGGAAAAAGATCATCCAGAGGATGTAAAACAGCTTCAAGCGATCGATAATTCCAAAAGTAAAACGGGTAGCTAAAGAGCGAAAGATGTAAGTGGGTCAATTCAGTTTCCTGCTTACATTTTTTTCACTTATAAAGTTTAAAACTTGTGTTTTTGTTTTCTTTTTCAGAAAGGAGCTCTACATATGGATTTAACAGAAAAAAACGTTATTGAACATTTAGGAGAATTGCGAAAGCGAATCATTATTACCCTGACTTCCTTTATTATTTTTCTGCTTGTCTCCTTTATTTTCGTAAAGGATATTCATGACTTCTTAGTAAAAGACCTAGATGATAAATTAGCCATATTAGGTCCTGGAGATATTCTTTGGGTATATATGGCGATTGCTGGATTTAGCGCAATTACACTAACTATTCCTGTTGCTGCTTTTCAAGTATGGTTATTTGTCAAACCTGGATTAAAGAAAGAGGAACAACGTGTAACTTTAGCATTTATCCCAGGAATTTTTATATTATTTATTTCAGGAATTGCCTTCGGTTATTTTTTATTATTCCCAATCGTATTAGGCTTCTTACAAAGTCTAGCAGGAAATCAATTTGAAACATTTTTTACTGTTGATAAATACTTTCGCTTTATGATTAACCTTACATTACCTTTTGGATTTTTATTTGAGATGCCAGCAGTCATAATGTTTTTAACAAGACTAGGTATTATTAATCCACAAAAGCTTGCAAAGACAAGAAAAATTTCTTATTTTATCTTAATTGTGATATCCGTTTTTATAACACCGCCTGATTTTATATCTGATATTTTAGTTATTGTGCCTTTGTTGCTGCTATACGAATTTAGTATTACACTATCAAAAATTGTTTATCGAAAGAAGATTTCACTTGAGCAATCTTCATTACATGCTAGCTAAGGGGCATTTTTTATACAATAAAAACAATCAGCCTAAGTCCTTATTAAATCTGACTCAGGCTGATTATATTTTTACAGCGTATTAAACTGTCTTCTTTTTAGCATAAATAATATATCGTTGTGGAGCATTTCCGACGTAGCTGAATGGATAACATGTTGTGAGGAGAAGCTCTTCTGTTTCGTTTTGCAGAGTAATGATACTTAAATCATCAGACTCTACGATTTTCGTTTCAGTAATTTCATATTCAAAGTTGCCGTATGGTAGGACTATTTCAAGTGAGTCTCCTATTTCAAGTTCTCCCGCCTTACGAAACACCGTGTCACGATGCCCGGACAAGACAATTTGGCCCTTTTCATCAGGGTAATAGCTGCCTTTGTAGTGCCCAACCCCTTTTTCAAGATCATCAGGATCCGTTCCTTCAACAATAGGTAAATCAGCATTCAATCTTGGGATTTGTAAAATACCGACTGCTTCACCCATTGGTGGTTTAAATGTCCCGTCCTCTTCTTTATACACTTCTTTACTAGGCGGAGATTCAACAATAGCTTTTGCCTCATCTAAAGACTTAGAAGTTTGCATCTTTGTATCAGCAATTTCCCATACAGCATAAGCAACTATACAAAGACCAACAACAATCAATAAATATGATAGCTTCTTCATTACCTTCCACTCTTTCCTCTATTAATAGGTTCATTATATCACAGCTATAATCACCAATATTAACAGAGTACATAGATTTACACCTTTAATTGTTAAAATTTTGTAAATGGGGGACAGTCCCCCACTTTTCATTTATAAAATATCAACAATACCTTCTGCTTCTTTTAACATCTTTTCTCTTGATTCTTTATCAATATAGGGAACAGAGAAGAAGAATTTATGGGTGATAATATCAATTCCACAGTAATCAAAAATTCCAACATCCATCGCTGTTTCCATTGATGAAACAAGTTGATTAGGCTTCATAAACTCCTCAGTTTGGCTAGTTGTCTGAAAAATAACTGCCTTCTTGCCTTTAAGAAGTCCATCCACTTCACTTTTATCAAATCTAAAAGCGAATCCATTTGTAAATACACGATCAAAATACCCTTTCATCATCGCAGGCATACCACACCACCAGGAAGGGAAAATAAAAATTAGATTTTCCGCCCAAGATATCTCATTCTGTTCTAGTTGAATTTCTTTAGGAAGTTTCGTTTGGTAAAAGCTTGTATGATTGTCCTCTGTTAAAATAGGATTAAATTTCAGTTTATACAAATCCCTTACTTTAACCTCGTAGTTTTTATGTATTAGATGATTTCTCACTTTATCGCATATAGCATGATTAAAGCTATCCTCACAAGGATGTACCAGGATTATCAGCGTATTCATACATGCCTCCAAAAGTCACTTTTTCTTCTAGTATTTGATGTTTCTTAGCCAATATTCATTTAAACGAACGTTTATTTAAGCTACTCTGACCTTATTAAACGTGAGATAGGCTACATTAAAACATCGTACATATGCTCAAAAGCGTGCAAAAAACCCCTCTCAAAATAATTAAGAGGGACTTGTCTTTAAATAATTTAACATTCTATTGGTAATAAAACTTTCACCTTTGTTCCCTTGTTGAGCTGACTAGTAAATTCAATTCTACCTTGATGATTTTGGATGATATTATAGCTTATCATTAATCCTAAACCACTGCCTTTTTCTTTATTGGAGTAAAAAGGCTCCCCTAATTTCGTTAGTCTTTCCTTTGTGATTCCTATACCTTGGTCTTCAACTAAGACATACACAAACTGTTCCAATTCCGTTCCAATTTCAATAGATACCAACCCACCATCAGGCATCGCCTCAACTGCATTTTCAATAATATTTTGGAATGCCTGTTTAATCTGATTCCCATCACAAAGAATGGTTATTGTTTCATCATTCATTTTTAAGGAAAACTGGATTTCATGTAAGTTGGCTTGTCCTTTTATTGTATTCACAACTTCTTGCACTAACTTATCAATAGGCTTTTTCTCATAAGTTGTTTCATGATGAGGATTTGCAAGCATGAGAATTTCATTAATGAAATTTTCAATTTGATTAAACTCTGATATTAATATCTCTTTAAATGAACATTGTTCATTATTTATTAATTGCATAAATCCTTTAATACTAGTTAATGGATTTCTAATTTCATGAGCAATACTGGCTGCTAATTGTCCAACCGCTGCAAGCTTATCGGATTTTCGTAGTAATTCTTCATTTATTTTAGAATCGGTAATATCTTCTGCAACTCCAACTATTTTAGAGATTATTCCTTCTTTATTAAAAATTGGTACAATTCGATTACGAATCCAACGAATCGTTCCATTTGCATGAAACAACCGATAATCAAATTCTCCACTTTCTTTTATATCTTTAAAACGATTGACTGTATATTCAAGATCATCAGGATGAATAGCATTTAGCCACAACGTCGGATTTTGATTAAAATCTTCAAAAGTCATTCCAGAAATATCAAACCATGCAGAACTCATATATAGGAGTTTTTCCTCTTTTATATCAAACATCCAAAATGCTTCCTTAATATTATTAGCAATTTGCTGCAAACGCTCCTGACTTTCTTTTAGTTTTGTTTTAGATTGTAATCGTTCTAGTTCATTCCCAATCCACTGTGCCATTAATTGTAAAAACTCTAAATCTGAGTAAGTTATCGTTCGTACATCATGACTTCCTGATATAAAACAAAACGTCCCGTAAAATTGTTTATTTACAAATATAGGTGCTCCTATATATTCGTCTATCTTAAATCCATTAACCGTGTATTGATTATATGAATCTTTTATATGGACCGGCTCTAAAGAAGCAGCTACATTTGATGAACACGTATCTGTTAGCGGAATTAGATCCCCTTGCTTTAAGAAATCTGCTGATGCACCAATTGCTTCAAGAACCTCATACTGGTTATTCTTTATCCGTGAAACAACACCATTAGGGAAATTAAATCGCTTGCATCCTAGTATCAAAAGGTTTCTTAACTTATCTTGAAAACTTAACTCATTATTACTTGTCACCTCATAAAGAGTTCGAATGGATTGTTCACTAATTGTTCTCTCAATTAAATCAGCTTTTAGTTCTATTTCTGCCTTTACCCAGTTGCTTAAATCGATTAATGTGTTTAACTCCTCTTCACTAAATAAACGAGGCTTTGTATCTATAATACATAATGAACCTAAAACATTATTATTTTTCGTAATAATAGGAGCACCTGCGTAAAAGCGAATATTATATTCTTTTACAAAGCGATTATTAATAAATCTCTCATCCAATGACGAATCCTGAACAACTAATGGGTTCCCATCAGCAACTACACAATGACAAAATGCAGCACTTCGTTCAGTTGAGCGCGATTCCTTCAAATTGTCTGGAAGCCCAACACAAGATTTAAACCATTGTTTATCCTCGGTTATTAATGTTATAAGAGATATTGGCACTCCAAAAAGCCTACTTGCCAAATTTGTTATTTGATCAAATGATTTTTCCTCTGGAGTACCAATGAGATTAAGACTATATAATTCTGTTAATCTCCTCTGTTCCTTTTCTAAAAAAGAGGAGCTACCATCTTTGAATATACCCTCTAGATTAAAAATAGAAATCACTCCAAGCATTTTTTCACATTATAACATATGGGATATATGTGGTATAGAACGAAAGTTCGATATATTACATTAACAGATAAGTATATTTATTGTTCCATATCAGAAAATTACACCTCGAGGTACAAATGTACTATTGAGAAGCTATTTTACAAGTTAGAAAACCGAAAACAAGGTTGGGACTAATAAGGCATACACCAACCCCCAATATGAATAATCCTTTTTATTAATCATGATCATTTTGTTTTCTCAGATTCACCCTTTTTTCCCCACCAACCTTTATTTCTAAAATACAAAGCAATCCCAATCCCCAAACCAAAAATTAATAAAAGTACATATAAATATCCATAATCCCATTTCAATTCAGGTATGTATTCAAAATTCATCCCATATAATCCGGCAATAAAGGTCATTGGAATAAAAATCACGCTTACAAGCGTTAATGTCTTCATAATTGTGTTTGTATGATCTGATTTTAATGAAAGCTGCAGGTTGAAAATGCTTGCCATATTTTCTATAAACGTATCAAAGGCACTAATGATCCGAGCATAATTATGTTGTAAGTCCTGAAAATAGAACCCTGAATCTTCATTAATATAAGGAAATTCTGAGTGACCAATTGATTTAATAACGTTTTCTTGAGGTTCAATAATTTGCCTTAAATCATGTAATTTTGCTTTCCAGCGGTAAGCCTTTTTGCCAATCTTATTTTCAAATGGATCTTTAAATACACTTTTTTCTAAAGCTTGAATTTCATCGGCAATTTCATCAACTGCACGAAGAAACTCGATTGATACTTTGTCTATGATTCGATACAAAATATAACCAGTATGGGACATATGTTCTGGGTTTTCTTCAAAGTGTTTTATAATTTCTGAAAGTAAGTGAAGATTACTTTCTTGCTCACGTGTAATGATGAAATTAGTACCGACAAGTATGTTTATTTTTACAGGCTGAAAGTCCTCTTCAATTGAAAATACTGAGATAACAGCTTCATTCTTAAATATATTTACTTTTGGAAGATCACTAAACTCTTCCATAAACCGCTTTGCTAAAGGATGTATCTTTAACTGTTCAGTTATTGTATCAAGTGTTTTTTGATACGACTTATTTTCAATATGAAACCAAATAATCTCGTCAGTGGTAGGGAGTGTAAATGATTCAACTCTTTCTATACATTTAGTTTGTTTATTATACTTAAGCATGATGATGTTCCCCCTTTACACAAAATAATATGATGCTTGATATTATTTGTTAAAAAGGAATAATCATTCAAAAAAACACAATGCACCTTTTAGATTTCCTGTTAAACTCCGTTGTTGATTTCCGCTGCAGACATTCGCTCCAATCAACAAAGTACCAAAATGAAAAAATAGAATAAGAAAAGGCTGCCAGCGAGTCAGTTAATACTGACTTTCTGGACAGCCTTTATACAAGTTATTTACCTAATTCAGCTAATACTTCTTCAATTTTTGCAAGCTCAGATTGTAAACCGCCACCACTTAAGTACCAAAGTGGACCATCTAAGTATACGATTTGTTTGTTTTTGTAAGCTGTCGTTTGTTTAATAATATCGTTTTCCATGTCAGCTTCAATGTTAGATTCGTTACCATTAGTTGCTGCTGTACGGTCAATTACGAATAATACTTGTGGATCAAATTCTAAAATTGCTTCAAATCCAAAGTTTGAACCGTGAGAAGAAGCTTCGATATCTTCCGTTACAGGTTTGAAGCCATAAATATCATAAATGTAACCGAAACGAGATTCTTTAGCGAAACCAGATAAGTTACCTTCGTTATACATAGTAACTAATGAAGTTTCATAGTTACCACCTAATGCTTTGATTTCTTCTAATGCTGAATCAAATTTTGCAAGGTACTCATCAGCTTCAGCTTCTTTACCGAACATTTTAGCTGCGGTATCTACAGAAGCTAAGAATGTGTTCCAATAATCGTCTTCTTGAGTACCAACGAATACTACAGGAGCAATTTCTTTTAATTCCTCATAGAATGCAGATTGGCGACCAGAAATGAAGATTACGTCTGGTTCAAGTGCTGCGATATCTTCAAGTAATGGAGTTTTTAAGTTACCAATGTTTGCATACTCATCACTTGCATACTCTTCAAGGTGAGATGGTAAGCTTGAGTCTTTAGCAACCCCAACGATCCCCTCAACACCAAGGGTATTCAATGTATCTAACATACCATAATCAAATACTACAATTTTTTCTGGCATCTTCTCGAATTTAACATCTTCAAAGCTAATTGTACCTTTTTCTTCGCTTTCAGTTGAAGCAATTGTTGGAGATACAGTCATTGGATAAACAGGACCTTCCTCATCTGTAGCTCCATCAGTTTCTGTAGCTTGATCTTCTGCAGCAGTCGTTTCTTTTTGTTCTTCTGTTGAAGCTTCTTCATTGGAACCACAAGCAGCAAGCATTAACATCATAGCTAATAGTACAATAACTACATTCCATTTTTTCATGTGTCTTATTCTCCTCTTATCTATATGTATTTTTTATCGTAATTGATAATCATTATCAATGATAACCATTATCATTATAGAACCTTAAATTATGCTCGTCAATACCATTCTGGAAAATTTATTTAATTAAATTCAATACCTAGAGAAAACAGTTATACAAGAAAAAATTTTCTCTAGGCTTTCTTAATTAATGGCTATTTTTCTAAAAGATTGTTGTTTTTAACTGGTTCTATGCACAAAAACTGATTAGGTTGATTGGAACGGATATGCGAGACTCCTGTGGGAGCAGCGGGACAGGTGAGACCCCACAGACGCAAAGCGTCGAGGAGGCTCACCGCACGCCCCACGGAAAGCGAACATCCTGAAGCTTCAATCAACCTTACCAATACTTATTACAAAGCAACAAAGTTTGGCGAGTCAGCCTAATTAATAAAGTTAGCCTATGTATGTGAATTGAAGTATACACAAATGCGGCATCCATTTTGTTCTTGAATTGGAATATCCATATCATAAATTTCACGCAGTGCATCCGAATTAATAATCTCATGCGTTAGCCCATTTTTCACAAGCCTACCGTTTTTCAACGCGACAATACGGTCTGAATATACTGACGCGAAGTTAATATCATGTAGTACAATGATCACTGTTTTGCCAAGCTCATCAACAAGCTTACGTAAAATCTTCATAATTTGAACAGAGTGCTTCATATCTAAGTTATTTAAAGGCTCATCAAGTAATACATAGTCCGTGTCTTGCGCAATAACCATCGCAATAAACGCACGTTGTTTTTGACCGCCTGATAATTCATCTAAAAACTTATCCTGCATCTCTGTTAAGTTCATATATTCAACTGCTTGATCAACAAATTTTTCATCTTCTGCTGTAAGTCGTCCTTTTGAATATGGATAGCGACCAAATGCAACAAGCTCACGTACCCTTAATCGTACATTAATGTAGTTTGCTTGCTTCAATATCGATACGCGCTTAGCAAACTCAGCTGACTTCCATTTTTCTACATTATTTTGATCAAGTAATACTTCGCCTGTATCTGCATCCAATAAACGGCTCACCATAGAAAGAAGTGTAGATTTACCGGCACCATTAGGCCCAATAAACGATGTAATTGTCCCCGGTTCAATTGTTACAGATACGTCTTCTACAACAGGCTTTTTACCAAATCGCTTCGTTAACCCCTTGATTTCAATCATCCTGCTGCCCTACTTTCCTTTAATAATAAATAAATGAAGTAAATACCACCGATAAAGTTAATAATTACACTTAGCGTTGTACGTAATTCAAGAATATGTTCAACAAGGAACTGACCACCTACTAATGCAATAATACTTATTAAACTTGCACCTAAAATTAAAATAGAGTGCTTATATGTAACTAAATATTGATATGAAAGGTTCGCCACGATTAAGCCAAAGAAAGTAATTGGGCCAACAAGAGCTGTTGATGTCGCGATTAATACCGACGATAAAATTAAAATGTTCATTACCATACGATCATAGTTGACACCAAGGTTAATTGCATTTTCACGGCCAAGAGACATAACATCTAGCTTATCCATAATGAGATAACCGTAAATAAATGCAATGATTAATATTCCGAATGCAATATATAATAAATCAGCTTTTACGTTTGTAAAGTTACCGAATAGGCGAGTTTGCAGACTTAAATATTCCACTGGATCTATCAGTACTTGTAAAAATGTCACAAGACTTCCTAAAAGCGCACCTATAATCATCCCGATTAAAAGGAGTAAATAAATAGGATGCTTATCTGCGCGAAATAAGAAACGATATAAAAGAATTGCAAATAATACCATTGCAATAATTGCTACACCAAAATTTAGATATCTATTTAATACCCAAATTGACATTGACCCTGCAAAGAAGTAAATTAACGTTTGCACTACTTCGTACATTGAGTCAAGTCCCATTACAGATGGTGTTAAAATACGGTTATGTGTGATTGTCTGGAAAACGACTGTCGCATATGCAATCGCAATCCCTGTTATAACCATTGCCGTAACCCGAATCATACGTCTTGGGAAGGCGTAATCAAAACCACCTTTTATATCATAAAATCCATATAACAAAATACAAATAATTGCTAATACCCCTAAAAAAATCAACTTCGTACTATTTTTCCGCATATGCTCTCCCCCTAAATAACATAATTAAGAAGATCGCACTACCAATTACTGCCACAGTTACGTTAACTGGAATCTCATAAGGGTGAATAATAATACGCCCAATAATGTCACATGTTAATAGAAAGGCAACCCCTAATACTGCTGTATGTGGAATTGTTTTACGTAAATTATCACCTAAATAAAGAGATACAATATTAGGTACAATTAAACCTAAAAACGGAATAACTCCTACTGTTAATACGACAGTTGTAGAAATGATCGCAACAAGGATAAGACCTATATTTAACACAAGCTTATAACTTAAGCCTAAGTTCTTTGCAAAATCTTCACCCATACCTGCAACGGTAAATTTATTCGCATAGAGATACGCTAAAATGACCGCCGGTATACTTACATATAAGAGCTCATAGCGACCAGCTATAACTAATGTGAAACTCCCCATTAACCATGAAGAAATATTTTGAATAAGGTCTGCCTCGTATGCAAAAAACGTCGTAATAGATGACAAAATATTTCCGTACATAATCCCAATTAACGGAACGAAAATAACATCTTTAAATTTAATACGATCTAGAATTTGCGTGAAAATAAATGTACCCATTAAAGCAAATACGAAGCAAAAAATAATTTCTTGAATATACGATGTATTCGTAAAAAACAGCATTGAGATTAATATTCCTAGTTTTGCTGCGTCTAAGGTACCAGCAGTCGTTGGCGAGACGAATTTATTTCGACTTAAAGACTGCATAATTAAACCCGCAATACTCATTCCTGCTCCCGCCAATATAATCGCCAATAAACGTGGCACTCGACTGATAAAAAAGAGTTGTGTCTTATCAGAATCCCAATCCAGCAAGTCACTCACCTTAATATCAATCGCACCTATAAATAGCGATACACATGACAGGACTATAGTTACAATTATTAACATCCATAGTCTCATCTGTATTCCTCATAACGTGTTTATTCTCATCATGACAACCTGAAAACGTTTATCATTCCAAGTGCTAACTTTTCTAAAACTGCCTTTAAAAGTGATTAAAGGCTATGTTTGATAATCATTATCATCCATCACGAAAAAAATGTGCTTATTCTTAAGCAGGTTCGTTACTAATGAGATTGATTATCAACTACAGTATTTAATGTATCACAAAAAATAATTAGTGAAAAGGATTATTATTGAAATATTATTGCAAAATGGATTTTATTCACATATTATCCATATTTCTATAAAGATCTAAGAAAAAAAGCGCAAGCGCCCGTTTAGCTATGAAATGAATCAAAAAACCCCCCCAACGTCAATAGTTTTTCAACTGTCGACATTGGAGGGATTTTATCAATTTTACCTTTGGAGTGTTTTTTTCAAAAAATATCTTCTACAGTTCTCTTATCAATTGCCTTATAGCTTCTGATATATCAATATCTTTTTCTCGGCAATATTGGCTAAGCTTTTCGTATGCATCATCATCAAGTCTTACGTGAATCGAATGGTTAAACTTATCAGATTCAAGCTTTTTCGGCCTTCCTCTCGCTATTTTCCTTCTGCCTATTTCATCTTTCCACACCGTAATGACGACATACCCATGTTTTTCTATCCAATGATCACAATCATTTTCTTTCCACATTTTATTTGCTCTTTCTTTAAATTCCTTTTTAAATGTGGCAAGTTTTTCATCTTGCAGTCCTTTCATGACTGCCTTTTCCATTACCTTATGCTCAATAAATTGCTGAAATTGATCATATGACCTAAATGTTAATTCCTTCATATTCCCTCTCCTGAAACACCTGATAAGAAAATGATAACCCTTCTTTTTTAAGAATGCAAAAGGTAGTTTTGCGAGGTTATCTCGCCTTTTGGGATCTATCGCGTCTTTTTAGTAGAAGAACATCTTCTTCTCAAGCTAATTTAGCATACTCCCAGTTAGTTATAACTAGAATGAAGAAAAACCCGAAAAAGCTGACCAAAACAATTAGATCTTCAAAACTAGTGAAGTCTATGTATGATAGTCAGCTATTAATTAACTTATAGATTTAAATTAATTTTTAAGAATCTCTTCTATTCTTGCTAATTCTTCTGCAGTAAATTCAAGGTTATTTAATGCAGCAACATTTTCTTCAATTTGGCTTACCTTGCTTGCACCAATTAGTGCAGAAGTAACTCTTCCTTCGCGCAGGACCCAAGCCAATGCCATTTGAGCTAAATTTTGTCCTCTTTCTACAGCAAGCTCATTTAAATGTCTTACACGATTTAATACTTGGTCTGTGACTCTATCTTTATCTAAGAATGTATTTGCTTTGGCTGCTCGTGAATCAGATGGAATTCCTGAAATATATTTATTTGTTAATAAGCCTTGCTCCAATGGGCAAAATGCGATTGAGCCTACTCCATTTTCAGATAATACATCCTGCAAGCCATCTTCAATCCAACGATTAAACATGGAATAACTCGGCTGATGGATTAGTAAAGGTGTTCCAAGGTCGTTTAAAATTTTTACTGCTTCAGCTGTTTGGACCGCATCATAGCTTGAAATCCCAACATATAATGCTTTCCCTTGTCGAACAATCTGATCAAGGGCTCCCATCGTTTCTTCCAAAGGAGTGTTTGGATCAGGACGATGTGAATAAAACACATCAACATAGTCTAGTCCCATACGTTTTAAGCTTTGGTCAAGACTTGCAATCAGGTATTTTTTTGATCCCCATTCACCATATGGTCCATCCCACATGTGGTATCCAGCCTTCGTTGAAATCACCATTTCATCCCGATAGGGGGCAAATTCAGTTTTCATAATCTTTCCAAACATTTCTTCTGCACTACCTGGTGGTGGTCCATAGTTGTTTGCTAAATCAAAATGGGTAATTCCCAAGTCGAAGGCTTTGTGCAACATCGCTCTTCCATTTTCATACGTATCCACTCCACCAAAGTTATGCCATAACCCTAATGAAATAGCAGGCAATAATAAACCAGAATTTCCAACTCGATTATATTTCATATCACGATATCGATCTTTATTAGCTGTGTATGTCATATGTATCCCCTTTCATTTCTACGTCAATATTCATTTTACCTATGACTTAAGATTTTTACTATAAAAATGCTTAAAACCAACTCCATTTATCAGAAGTTGGTTTCAGGCATATTAATTTATTCAATTTCTTCTATTTCACCTTTTTCTAATTCTGAAACTCTCAAAAGCATGATTCGTTTATCATCCATTTTTTCGACTTTAAATAATATGTTTTCAAATTCGACTTCAGGCTTTTCATTCTCGCTAGGGATAAATCCTAACTGTCCAATAACAAATCCACTTAATGTATCAAAATCTTCCGTTGGGAAATTGATATTTAATAAATCTTCCACAACATAAAGATTTGTCATTCCAGGAATTAGATAGGTCTTGTCATCAAGCTCTATAATCTCTTCTTCATCTATGCCGCGATCATCATATTCATCAAAGATATTTCCGACAATCTCTTCAATAACATCTTCAATCGTTACGACTCCATCTGTGCCCCCATATTCATCAATAGCAATCGCCATATGAATATTATTCATTTGCATCTCTTTAAACAGTTCATCTATCCGTTTTGATTCTAAAACAAAATAGGGTTCCCTGAGTAATTCTTTAATGTTATAAGTTTGTTCATCACAATTTTCAACAAACTGAATTAAATCCTTAACATGTAATATCCCAACAATATGATCGATTTTATCTTCATAGACCGGAAACCTTGTGTATTTTTCAATATTCACTAAGCGTACAGTCTCTAGAAGAGAATAATTAAAGGGAATAGCAATAATATTTGTTCGATGTGTCATAATATCTGATACTGTTTTATTATCTAATTCAAAGATATTATTTATCATCATTTTTTCAGTTTCTTGGATGGTACCTCTTTCTTTCCCAACGTCGACCATCATCCGTATTTCTTCTTCCGTTACATTTTCATCATCTGCATTTGGATCTACACCAAATAGACGTACGATAAAGTTTGTTGATAAAGTCAATAACTTAACAAATGGTGATGATACTTTAGATAAAATCGTTAATGGCATTACTGCAAACATTGAGATTGCTTCTGCCTTTTGTAAGGCCAGTCGCTTAGGTACGAGCTCACCTAATACTAAAGTAAAATAGGACAAAACTAGTGTAATCACAATAACTGAAATAGTACCTAATAAATCCTCAGAGATTGGAACACCCATTTCATACAATGTATTTGCTAACCTTCCTGCAAAGCTTTCTGCTGCAAATGCACTAGCCAAAAATCCGGCAAGTGTGATACCAATTTGAATCGTAGCTAAAAAACGGCTTGGTTCTGATAGGAGACTATAAAGCATTTTCGCCTTTTTATCTCCGTTTTCTGCCATTATCCTAACTTTATTATCGTTTAATGAGATCAAGGCGATTTCAGATGCTGCAAAAAAAGCATTTAAAATAATTAGGATTCCTAATATCAATAGTTCTGTTGCCAAAAACACCAACCTCCGGAGTTAATAAAGAAAAATAATTTGTTATTTATTCCTAATATTTTTTATTATCATGCCCTA
The DNA here is from genome assembly GCF_014217835.1 of Metabacillus sp. KUDC1714. Taxonomy (NCBI): domain Bacteria; kingdom Bacillati; phylum Bacillota; class Bacilli; order Caryophanales; family Bacillaceae; genus Metabacillus; species Metabacillus elymi. Next base: position 2,584,361 of record NZ_CP055263.1, on the reverse strand, counting down.
AAATCATCTTTTTTGTAAGGAAGATATTTCTGAGTTACTTTGAAAGGCAATGATTAAACTTTTGTCCTTTTTAACCCTTGCAACATCATTTCCGAAAAATTAAATAAAGCCCTGCTCAAAATAAAATGAGTCAGGGCCTTTTCTAACTATGCATATAGTTTATTCTCATCATCTTTTCTAAAGAAACTTTTCATTGCTTGGAAAACATCTGCTTTTTGCTTGAGGATGTAGTAGCGGAACTTCTCATCATTGATATTTTTATATGCGGACATTAAGGTTGAGTGGCGATTATACTGATTAACTTCACCATAACCAAAGATATTGGAAACCTTTATAAGTTCCCCGACTAATTTCACACATCTCGCATTATCCGAAGTTAAATTATCGCCGTCTGAAAAATGGAATGGATAGATATTATAGCGTGATGGGTTATATTTTTCTTCTATAATCTCAAGTGCTTTTCGGTATGCAGATGAACAGATTGTTCCACCACTCTCACCTTTTGAGAAGAAATCCTCCTCTGTGACAACTTTAGCTTCAGTGTGATGAGCAATAAACTCGATATCAACTTTTTCATATTTTGTTCTTAAGAATCTTGTCATCCAGAAGAAAAAGCTTCTTGCCATATATTTTTCCCAGAGACCCATTGATCCACTAGTGTCCATCATGGCGATTACGACAGCCTTTGATTCAGGCTTAACAACCTCATTCCAAGTTTTATATTTTAAATCCTCAGGAAAAATTGGATGGAAATTTGATTTTCCTGACATTGCATTACGTTTATATGCTGCTAGCATTGTTCGTTTTTTATCAATATTACCCATTAATCCTGTACGTCTAATATCATTAAATTCAATATCTTCAATAACAATATCGTCGCGTTCCTTTTGCTTTAAATTTGGAAGCTCTAACTCTTTAAAGAGTGCAGCTTCTAGCTCTAAAATAGATACTTCAGCCTCATAATAATCTTCTCCTGCTTGATCTCCTGCTCCTTGACCTTTTCCAGGCCCCTTCGCATCTGCCTGTGAACCATCTCTTGCTACAACATCGCCGACTTGACTTTCTCCATCTCCTTGGCCAACATGCTTATTCTTATCATAGTTATAACGAATTTTATATTCGTCCAGTGAACGAATAGGAATTTTCACAACATCCTTCCCATTAGACATTACAATACTTTCTTCTGTAATGAGATCTGGAAGGTTGTTGCGAATCGCTTCTTGTACTTTTTCTTGATGGCGTGTTTGATCATCCTGGCCTTTACGATGGAGGGTCCAATCTTCTTGTGAAATAACAAAATTTTGTTCTTCTTTACCTGACATATAAACAATTCCCCCTCCAATAATTTTTTTAAAAAAAGTGTCACATAACATGAATTTTTAGCATACATTAACGTGGATGAATAAATTCCGTACCCAATCAGTCTTGTATTTCATTGGATTACTCTATCCTATGCTAAGAAATCGATTTATTGACAAATAATTTAGAAAATAAATATGGAATCATCTAAAATGAGACAAGTCCCCATCCACCGATGTTCAAGAGTTCTTTCATTGCTTTTAACAGGAACAAAAAGCTGACAATCGTAAAATTGTCAGCAAGTCATTCCCTTTTTATCTATTTAATAAGCTTCCTACATAACGCAATAAATCATTAGCAGAGGTTGAGTTATAACCATGCTCATCAATTAGACGTGCGACAACCTCATTGATTTTCTTAAGCTGTTGTTCATCAGGTGTCTTCGAAGACGTTGTAATTTTAACAACATCTTTTAAGTCAGCAAATAGCTTCTTCTGGATTGCTTCACGTAATCGCTCATGTGAGTTGTAATCAAATCTCTTTCCTTTACGTGCATATGCTGAGATTCGAATAAGAATTTCTTCGCGGAACGCTTTTTTCGCATTTTCGGAAATACCTATTTGTTCTTCAATTGAACGCATTAGTTTTTCGTCTGGATTCATTTCTTCACCAGTTAATGGGTCACGAAGCTTGTTTTTATTACAATAAGCTTCCACATTATCTAAGTAGTTATCCATAAGCGTTTTTGCTGATTCTTCATAAGAGTAGACAAAAGCTTTTTGTACTTCTTTTTTCGCCATATCGTCATATAGCTTACGTGCAACCGAAATGAAGTTTAAGTATTTCTCACGATCCTCATTTGAGATTGATGCATGTTGATCAAGGCCTTCTTTAAGTGCACGTAATACATCAAGTGCATTAATAGAAGGGACTTCCTTACGAATAATTGTTGATGAAATACGGTTAATGACATAACGTGGATCAATGCCTGACATACCTTCATCATTGTATTCTTTTTGAAGTTCTACGAGATCAACAGAATTAAAACCTTCGACGCTCTCTCCATCATATAATCTCATTTTCTTAACGAGATCAATATCTCCACGCTTCGGATCTTTCAAACGTGTTAAGATCGTAAACATGGCCGCTACTTTTAACGTGTGTGGTGCAATATGAACATCTGATACATCACTTTCGTTTATCATCTTTTCATAAATGCGCTCTTCCTCAGTCACTTTTAAATTATACGGAACAGGCATGACGATAATCCGAGAATGAAGGGCTTCATTCTTTTTATTTGAAATAAATGAACGATATTCCGTTTCATTTGTATGTGCTACGATTAATTCATCTGCAGAGATTAATGCAAAACGACCTGCCTTGAAATTACCTTCTTGAGTTAATGAAAGCAAATGCCAGAGAAATTTCTCATCACATTTAAGCATCTCCTGGAACTCCATCATACCTCGGTTCGCTTTGTTTAACTCACCATCAAAACGATATGCACGTGGGTCTGACTCTGATCCATATTCTGCTATCGTTGAAAAGTCAATGCTTCCTGTTAAGTCAGCAATATCTTGAGACTTTGGATCTGATGGACTAAATGTTCCAATCCCTGCACGTTTGTCTTCGGAAAGAAATACACGTTCAACCCTGACATCTTCAATTCTTCCGCCATATTCTTCTTCTAAACGCATCACATTTAATGGTGAAAGATTCCCTTCAATTCGAATCCCATATTCATCATAAAAGTCTTCACGTAAATGATGTGGTATCAGGTGCAAAGGATCTTCATGCATTGGACAGCCTTTAATCGCATAAACAGCGCCTCTATCTGATAACGAGTATTTTTCTAATCCCCTTTTGAGCATGGTAACAAGTGTTGACTTACCACCACTTACAGGACCCATTAATAGTAAAATACGCTTTCTAACATCTAACCTTTTTGCCGCAGGATGGAAATACTCCTCGACTAATCGTTCTAATGCATTTTCTAACCCATACAGCTGGTGATCAAAGAACTTATATGTTCTCTTACCTTCGACTTCTTCAATTCCAGCATCTCTAATCATATTGTAAACCCTGGAATGAGCTGATTGTGCAACCCAAGGCTTTTCCTTAACAATGTCCAAATACTCTACGAAGGTTCCTTCCCACTTTAAACGCTGCTCATCTTCCCTGTACTTTTCAATTTTCTTTAAAATATCCATTAAGGACCTCCCCCATCATTGGTCGTAGTTGTAAAAAACTCGTGCAGATTAATACACTTTATGCGAGGATGTCCTTTAACATTCATCTAAGATGTTAAAAAGCTTCCTACAACCTACGACATGATAGATATTTTTTTCGAAAAAAGTTGTTACACATTCACATCACAAATCGAATGAGTTATAATGAAACTAGCTATGTAAGGGTACTCTACACATATACTCTTCATTCTTCTGAACTAGAAGTATTGAACGATTCTTAGGAGGTACATCAATGAACTTTTTATTAGTTATTGGCGTTAGCTTAGCGTTTTTAACAGCTATTTTCACTGCAGGATATGATAGCAAGCCAGGCGTAAAAAAATAAAAAATAGCCCCAAGTACCTAGTGTACAAGGGGCTATTTTTTATTTTAATCCAGGATATTCTTGTTGTCTTAATGCTTCATAAATTAATATTGCTGCTGTATTGGATAGATTCAATGAGCGGACATGCTCTGTCATTGGCAGACGTAAGCATCTATCCATATTTGCCTCAATTAAATCCTTAGGTAGTCCTGTTGTCTCTCTTCCAAACACGAAGAAATAATCCTTTTCTACATTACTATAATCAAATGTTGTATGTGGCTGTTGGCCAAATTTCGTTAAGTAGAAAAATTCTCCATCTGCGTAAGTTTCAAATAATTCGTCCAATGAATCATGATAAACGACATTTACATATTCCCAATAATCTAATCCTGCTCGTTTTAACATTTTATCATCCGTAGAGAAACCTAATGGACGGATCAAATGAAGAGTTGTGTTTGTTGCTGCACAAGAACGCGCAATATTTCCTGTATTTGCAGGAATTTCTGGTTGATATAATACTACGTGTAAAGCCAAATTTTTCACCTCAACTATTTTTTAGAAAAGCGCAAGCGCCTTGTTTAGCGACGTATGAACTGGAGCACTCCGTATGAGATAAAGCGAGACTTCCATCAGTGGGTTATCTGATGGATAGTGAGACTTATCGGACCTTTACGGGCAGTTATAATTTTACTGCCCGTTAAGGTGCGGTAAAGGAAACACGAAGAGCGATAGCGATTCGATGTTGACTTATCGTAAGGAGGAGGGTGAAGTTCACTAGTCGCTAGGCGCTGGAGCTAGACACCGACATTAAGTACAAAACATAAAAATTCTGATAGTATTAGAAAAGCGCAAGCGCCCGTTTTTACTACAATATTATACCATTGTTATTTCGAACTCGTATCATCAATGATTCGAAAAAATGTGTACTTTATATTTGGTGTATATGCAGTAGAATCTTCATATGACCAATAACGCATGCGACTATTATAAGTTTGCGCATTCACAAGCGGCATATTCTCCTGATCCTTTGCTACAACAAATGTTGTGTGATCGTAACGACCATCTCCTTGAAAATCATAACATATAACATCACCTGGCATTAATTGTTCAGCAGAATCGACCACTTCTGCCCTTAACCCAGCCTTTGAATGGATGAAAAAATTTCTCATTGCATTTGCTACAGACCAACTATAACTCCATTTGTTACTTTGCATCCACCATCCCGAAGAAGGATTTGGATACCCTCGCATTGAAGCACCACCTGCATGGAGACATTGAGAAATAAAGTTCGTACAATTCACTTCAAAATTTTTATAGATTGAATTGGTACTATTCCACCATCTCTCTGCATATTGAACTGCTGCAAGCCGATCATAAATAAAAGAATCCTTGCTTCGTGGTTCATCAATTTGAATGTTACATTCAACCTCATTAACATGATTATCAATAATTCGGTCTTCAACTAATTCATCTCGATAAAAACGAGCCATACGCTGCTCGATTCGTTCCTCTAAATAAAAAGAATCTTGTTGTTTATTTAACCATTTGAAGTGACATATATACAATGCGTCCTTTAGATCCTGGGATTGTTCTTCCACCTTGGCAATTCTTACGTGAGCACTTCCTTTTACAACTTCTGTTTTCCTATTTTCACTTGAAAGAAGCTTTCGTTCAATCGCCTGAAATTCATGATCATTTCGATCAGTATTTCGTATCTTTTTATTAATCAGCATCTGAAGCTTCAGTTCATTTAATTCTGAAAGCATTTGTTTCAACGTCCTCACCACCATCCTATATTTACTACAAGGTATGTAAATGATGAATAGAAATGTCCGATAAAATATTTTTAGACATTATTAATTTAGGAAAGGATATAGAACATTGGTCTGGTTGTCCTCACCCTTTTTTACAACTATACTAAGGATTACTAAATACTAGAGGTGAACTTAGATGTTTCAAGAATTTAAAAAATTTGCTTTAAAAGGAAATGTATTAGATTTAGCTGTTGCAGTTGTCATTGGAGCTGCTTTCGGTAAAATTGTTACTTCCCTTGTAAATGATATTATTACGCCAATTATTGGACTGCTTATGGGAGGGATCAATTTTAGCCATCTATCTTACTCAGTAGTTAAATATGGAGCGTTTATTCAATCAGTTATTGACTTTTTCATCATTGCCTTTTCAATCTTTTTGGTCGTTCGTTTCTTTAATCGATTTAAAAAGAAGGAAGAAGCTGCAGTTCCACCAGTAGATACTAAAGAAGAGCTCCTAAAAGAAATTAGAGATTTATTAAAGGAATCGAAATCATAAACATTTATAAAGGCTCAGGTACACTATTTCTGTAGACCTGAGCCTTTATATTTTAAAGCTAATTATTGTAAACAACTCCTGCAATAAAGATTGATCTCTTCCTTTAATTTAATTGGGCTCATTTTTTCTCAATAAAAGCTAATCCCTTGCTAATCTCTTCCTTCACTTCTTCATCCTTCTCAGTCATGTAAGCCTTATGCAGTTCTTTTGCAACATCTATATTATTAGCGATTTTCCCAATTGCCCATGCAGCAGTCCCACGAATTACGGGTCTTGAATCATTGTGCATCAAGTCGATTAAGTCTGGAAGTGCAGTTGTATCCTTAAAATGTGCTAGGGCTAAGATCGCATTCCGTTGCAATGGCTTTTTCCCTCTCCACGATCCAGAAATATGACCATATTTCTCTTTAAAATCCCGATTACTAATTTTGAGCAGTGGTTTTAATTTTGGCTTGGCGATTTCTGGATCTGGCTCCATTTCTTCGTGTAAATGAAAGTCCTTCCCCTTATTAACCGGACAAACCGTTTGACATGTATCACAACCATAAATACGGTTTCCTATTTTTGAGCGATATTCGTCAGGTAAAAACCCTTTTGTTTGGGTTAAAAATGCAATACATTTTGACGAATCAAGCTGCCCCCCCTGAACAAGTGCACCAGTTGGGCAAACATCTAAGCATTTTGTACAGCTTCCACATTGATCCTCCATCGGCTTGTCAGGAGGGAAAGGAAAATTCGTTATCATTTCTCCTAAATAAACATAAGAACCAAATTCAGGAGTTATTATGGAGCAGTTTTTGCCACTCCAGCCAATTCCTGCACGTTCTGCAACAGCTCTATCTGAAAGTTCACCTGTATCTACCATCGATTTAATTTGAATATTAGGTACCTTTTCTCTTAAAAAGTTCTCTAATTTACTAAGTCTATCACGTAATACAGTATGATAATCCTGTCCCCATGAAGCACGACAAAAAATTCCCCGTCTATCCTCTCTTGTACTTTTAGGAGCATTTTTCAACTTAGAAGGGTAGGCTAGAGCGATTGATATAATTGAACTTGCCTTCGGTAAAAGCTTTACAGGTGTGACCCGTTTCTCGATGTCTGACTCCTCAAATCCAGATTGATAACCTAACTCCTGCTGTGTCATGAGCCGTTGTTTTAGTTCTTCAAACATAGTTGCACTAGTAAATCCAATTTTATCTATACCAATCTCTTTACTATATTCAATGACTTCTTTTTTTAACTGCTCAGTATTCATAGCTTTCCCTCCCTTCTTGTTTTATCAAGCAGATCTAACGTTTCAACCCTCTCACTATGGTAAAATAACAGCACTACCATTGTGGAGGTTAAAATATTGGAAATTCTAATTAGTGATGAATTAAAGCAATTAATACCAGAATTTAAAATCGGAGTCGTTCAATATCAAGATATACAGGTTTCCGACTCTCCTCAAATGCTTATGGGTCGATTACGATTGTTTCAAGAATCCTTATACTTTGATTATGCAGATCAAAAAGTCTCTGATATCCCAGCAATAAATGAATGGAGAAAATTATTTAAAACAATTGGTACAGATCCAAACCGTTACCGCCCATCTAATGAGGCATTATATCGTCGTGTACAAAAACAACAATATTTACATACAGTAAACTCAGCAGTTGATATGAATAACTTTTTATCTCTTCAATATAAAATTCCTTTAGGTATTTATGATGTTAGTAATCTCGATGGTGATGTTGTAATTAAAATAGGTACCGAACAGGACTCGTATATTGCGATTAATGAGCGTGAGGTGTCTTTAACAAAGAAGCTAGTATCCGCTGATCAACACGGAGCTTTCGGAAGTCCTTATGTTGATTCAAAACGATCAGTTGTTACATCAGACACAACTCAAGCACTTCATCTTATCTATTTTCAGCCTTCACTTCAAAAGGATGAGGCATTAACTTTATTACAAGCATTATCAAATATGTTCACACAAATACATGGTGGTACAGCTGAGGTTAACGTCATTTAAGTGGGTGCTTAAAAGCATCCTACTTATCATTTTACTGCACTAAAAAACGCAATGCATCGTTTATCTAAGAAACGAAACACTGCGTTGCACACGATTATTATGTATGGAGCGGGTGAAGGGAATCGAACCCTCATCATCAGCTTGGAAGGCTGAGGTTTTACCACTAAACTACACCCGCAAGAACATGTTTTAAATTATAACAAGTTTCTCAACAATAATCAACATTATTCTAATATAAATTTGTCGAACGTTGTCGATGAAAGTCGGAAAAGTTACTTACCTAGTATATAACCTGTACAACCATTAATCAAGATGTTTTTTTAAATTCTTTTACAATCTACTAAGGTAAAGAACTAAAAAGATTATGCATTTTGATAGTTTTATCATAAAATAGACTAGGTAAAATGAATAAGGAGGAATAAACGTCTTGAGAAATGAACCACTTTTTTTTAAGCCAATTTTTAAAGATAGAATATGGGGTGGAACACAACTTACATCCTTTCATTATAATATCCCCTCTGAAACTACAGGTGAATGCTGGGCTTTTTCTGCACATCCTAATGGACAAAGTGTTGTAAAGAACGGTCAATATGAAGGTGTAACCTTAGGAGAACTTTGGGAGAAACACCGCGATCTATTTGGAAATATTGCTGGTGATCGCTTCCCGCTATTAACGAAAATCCTTGATGCTAACCAAGATCTGTCCGTTCAAGTTCATCCTAATGACGAATATGCTAGAATCCACGAAAATGGCGAACTAGGGAAAACAGAATGCTGGTATATTATTGATTGTGAAGAAGGCGCTGAAATTATTTATGGTCATCACGCACAAACAAAAGAAGAATTAATTAGTATGATTGAAAAAGGTGAATGGGATCAACTTTTACGAAGAGTAAAAATCAAGCCTGGCGACTTCTTCTTCGTCCCAAGTGGCACAATTCACGCAATAGGAGCTGGAACGATTATTCTAGAAACACAGCAAAACTCTGATACAACGTATCGTGTTTTTGATTTTAACCGTAAAGACGCTGAAGGAAATCTTCGTGAGCTACATATCGAAAAAAGCATTGAAGTAACCGAAACACCATCTTCACATACGGAAGTTTCACCAGAAACAAAACAAATTGATGGTGTGGAAATAACAACATATGTAGAATGTCCTTATTTTACTGTTCAAAAATGGAGCCTTTCAGATACTGCCACTCTAACACAAGAGAAACCATTCACTTTAGTTAGTGTTATTGATGGTGAGGGGGAATTAGTTCACAAAGGTAAAACATATAGCTTTAGAAAAGGTGATCATTTCTTGTTACCAAATGAGTTTGGTGAATTTAGCCTTAAAGGTAAAGCTGATTTAATTGCATCATATTTATAAGAAGAATAAAAACAATGGAGCAACTCTAAAGCTAGAGTTGCACCATTTCATTTCAAAAACACTATTTTATTAAGGCTCTTTTCTAAGAGATTGTTGCTTTAAAAACAACAACTGTTTGAGGTTGACTGTAGCGGAAATCAACCACACCGCACTACTTGGTAAATAGTAACAAATATTAGCGAGACAGCTTATATTAAATTAACACTGCCTACTTAGACATCATTGATACTCGGTATTCATTCGGTGTAAGGCCTACTGCCTTTTTAAACACTTTACTAAAATACTTTTCATTTTGATAGCCAACTTTAAATGAAATTTCATATATTTTCAAATGAGGGTTTTCTAAAAGCTCCTTCGCTTTTTCAATCCGAATATTCGTTAAGTAATTTGTAATTGTTTCGTTGTATTCCGCTTTAAATTTTCTAGAAATATACTCTCGACTTAAATAAAAGCGATCAGCAATTTCCTGTAGTGGAATATCTCTTTCATAGTTATTTCTTAAAAATGATTCAATTTCTTGTATACTATTCTTTTCCTTTTGGTATTTTACTTTATATAAAGAATGAATTAATTCATGAAATTCTTTTCTCTTCTCTTCTTTAAATTTCTCATATGAAAAAGAGCCATCATCTTTCCAATAATCCTTGCCATTATATTGGGATATCTGCTCGTTAATATTATATTCCTTTAGCCAATTCTTCCTTAAAAGTTCAAACTGATTTTCCCATACTTGTATTTGTTCAAATGATAGAATATGGGTTGATTGAAGTGAATGAAAGATCCGATTTAGCACATCATCCATTTGCTCAATACTCCCACTTTGCAATGCCCACATAATCTCCTGAGTATAATCTAAAATATGAAGCAAGGGACTTGAAGAGATGTCTTGATAAGAAACAATCTTCTTTTTATTCGCTTCTACGATATTATACTTAAGCATTGTTTGCAGTGCAGATTGATAGGTTTCATGTAACTGCTGTGAAGGTTTACCGACAGCCATTGTCAGTTTTATATAACAGTATTTAGAAATAGATATTTGAACTTTTTCAAGTAAATCGAATTGATTTTTATGAGTCCACAAGAGTATTACAATCTCATCTTCCTTGTTGACATTTCTAAAACAAAAGCCATTACGATTTGACCAGACTATTTCATTACATATGTTTAGCGTCGAAAAAAACGCTAAATCTTTATCTCCCTCGAAATACCTTGAAATAATCGAGTTAATCGATAGTAATGTAATTGTGCATTGGACCTCTGTAATATTTATTCCAAATTCTTTTTGAATCTTCTCTTTCGCATCAGAAGGAATTGTTGGTTTGTTCATAATACCTGTGAATAAATGATCCCAATATAACGGTTTAATTTCATTCATCACTCGTGTATTTTCTAGGGTAGACTCCCTCATTAAAGCTTGCTTCTTCCATTCCTTTGTAGCCCTTTCTAATGTCTCATTTAAAACATCTGGTTCAATCGGTTTTAAAATATAGTCAAAGCTTCCATAAGTAATCGCGTTTCTCATATAGTGAAAATCATCATACCCGCTTACCACAATAGTTTTGCTATTTATTTCCTTGTCATGCAGCCATTTTAACAGCTGAATCCCATCTAATTTAGGCATATTCATATCAGTAAAAATGATTTCAGGTCGCTGCTCTAGGATCAGTGTTTTCGCTTCTTCTCCATCTTTCGCCTCAAATATTTCATGAATACCAAAGCGGTCCCATTCTCCTAATAACAATAAACCATCTCTTACATGTTTCTCATCATCTATAATAATTGCCTTCAACCATCCCACCCCCTGTTTCTATCGGCAGCCTTAGTATAACAAGAAGTCCTCCATCCTGATGATTTTGAATGTGAAAATTTGCTCTTCCATCAAAATACAACTTTAAACGAAAATAAACGTTTCTTAATCCTATATTCGTTCCATCGGTATCAATTTTTTGTTTCTCTTTGTCAAATGACTGATAAATTTCATTAAGTCGATTTTCACTTATTCCTTTTCCATTATCATGAATAGTGATGACAAGCTGATTACTTTCTTTCCTTCCCATTATCATTAACTGGCCGATCGATTCATCACTACTATTAAAACCATGTTTAAAATAGTTTTCAATGATTGGCTGAAGGATCATTTTTGGAACTTCTATTGTTAATACTTCCTTATCAAACTGTAATGAATACTCAAATTGGTCTCCAAATCTTTCTTTCTGTAGTAATAAAAATGCCTTAGTAAAATCTATTTCCTTTGTTAAAGGTACCAAATCTTCATCGATATTCATTCCGTATCTCATTATTTTAGATAGATGTGTTACAAGTGTATACACTTGCGGTACATTGTTCTTCAAGGCCAAAGTACCAATAGATTGGAGAGAATTATATAAGAAATGCGGGTTGAGCTGTGACTGTAGAACCTTTAATTGATTTGTCTTATTCTCAAGCTCAAGTTTATATTCCCGATTAATGAGATGATTAATCTTTCCAATCATTTGAATGAAACGCTCCCCTAAAATACCTATTTCATCATTTCCTAATGAATCGAAATAAACATTCATATTACCTTCTTCAACCTTTTTAATATTTTGCAGTAGCACACGAATTGGTGATGTGATTTTAAAGGAAACAAGAAACGTTGCCATAATCACAAGGCATAAACCAATAACACCAAACATGATGTTAATTTTAGCTACACTTAATGCACTTTCAAATACAGATGTATAAGGAATACGTTTCACTAGTATCCATCCACCTGCTGATTCAGAAAGTTTATCATACATCATCAATCCACGAAATGAATCCTTTTCCCATTCCATTGTTCCGCTGGTTTCTGTAGACTTTAATACACTAGTTACCCATTCTTCAGTTTCAGATACTTCACTATTTGAACGAAAAATAAGTTCTCCTTCTGGACTTAGTATATAAAATTCTTCTTTGTCTTTTACATATAATTTTTCACTTATATCAATAATTTGATCAGGTGCAATATCTAATGAAATATAGCCCAGCAATTTATTTGAAGGAATGTCAATTAACGCTCGATGTAATCGAATTACTTCTTTTTTCTCCCTTTTATCTTTAACAGCACTATCCTTTTGAAGGACGTGCATAGGTTCAATATAAATAAAATTGGAATTATTCATTGCTTTCTCATAGCTTTCTTTATAAAGATTCTTTACTACTGGTGAGAACACTACACCCGACGTTTTTGAAACAGAGACATTTTGATTGTCTTCCTCAACAGCAATATTGACTCGATTGATATTTTTTTCTGCATAAAGAATCGTTAAAATGACATTTTTAACACTTTCTTTAGCTAAATAATCATCATCATCTTGACTTGGATTTCGTAAATAATTCATAAAGTCAATATTATTATAAAACGATAATGTTAAGTTCTTTAATTCTCCAACATACCCTTCTAAGTTTAATTTTCCTTGGTATAATAGATTCACATTTTCCTGTACGAACTCGTCCTTCAATGACTCTTTCGTATATAAATAAGTAATAACAATCGAGGTTCCAAATGGAACGATTGTTATGAGTAATAAAAGAACAATAAGCTTATTTCGGATACTCGTTTTAAACATAAGGAACCTCCCATCTGTTTGTATTCTCTTAACACTACTACATGACCTTTTTTTAACATTATTCATAGTATAGTAAAAAGCATGCCTAATATAGACATGCTTTCGTTCTTTTAATTTTACTTCATATTATCCCAGGTTGCTTGGAATTTTTCTAAAGCTGTATCATAATCAATTTTCCCTGCTGCATATTCTTGGATTGTAGCTGCAAGCTCTTTGTTTGCTCCATCAGGCCATCTGAACCAAGTCCAAGGAATAGTTTTTTCTGCTTTTGAATATTCCAAGATTGATTGACCTAAATCACCTAAACCCTTTGCTTCAATATTATCAAATGCTGGAATAAAGGCAAATTCTTCGGTAATATAGCGTTTACCAGTTTCAGAAGAAACCATCCAATTTAAGAATGTTTTCGCTTCTTCTAAATGCTCAGAATCTTTGTTAAGCACCCAGTTATTAGGTACACCTACAGGTAAAACGTCCATGCTAGCATCATCATTAAGTGGAATTGGTAAGAAGCCCATATTCATATCTGGATTAATTTCAGTAATCATATTCTCAGTCCAGTTACCTTGTTGTAACATTGCAGTTTCTCCAGAAGCAAACAATGTAACTTGAGTATTATAATCTGTTGTTAATGGGTTACCATTTGCATACTTAACTTCAGTATCAATAACTTCTTTAAATTGTTCAAATTGCTCATTTCCTACAAATGATGTTGATCCATCATATAAACCTTCAATAAATGCATCCGGATCTTTTTGTTGAGCGAAAGGAATATTTAATAAATGCTGTCCAATTACCCACCATTCACCATATCCTGCTGAGAAAGCTTTAATTCCAGCATCTTCAAGCTTTTTAGCAGCTGCTTTTAATTCAGTAAGAGTTTTTGGTGTCTCAGTAATACCTGCTTTTTCGAATAAATCCTTGTTATACACAAATCCATACCCTTCTAGATTAACAGGCATTCCATAAAGCTTACCATCTTCATCTGTAGTCGGAACTTTACCAATTGGTAGTACATGCTCTGCCCATGGCTCATTTGAAAGATCAGCTAAATGCTCCTTCCAAAGCTCAAGCTCTTTAAATCCACCGTTGTTAAAGATATCTGGCTCTTCTCCAGATGCAAACTTAGCCTTTAAAGCAGCACCATAATCTGCTCCACCGCCAACACTTTCAAGCTTAACCTTAATATTTGGGTGTTCCTTTTCAAATTCTTCGATCATTGCTTGAAGCTGATCAGCAATTTCAACTTTAAATTGGAACATATTTAATGTTACAACTTCACCATCACCTGAACCAGAATCTGATTCTCCACCAGTATTTTCAGTCTTATTATTTGAAGCACATCCAGCCATAATTCCTAAAACTAATAGCATTGAGAGACATAATAATAATAGCTTTTTCATTAACAATTGACCTCCTTAGTTTCTATGTTTCTTTTTCTATTTATATAAATTATTGTAACTAGTTATCTAGCTATAATAATTTTATATCAAATTCGTTTTCCTACTTAATAGATCCTGCAGCAATTCCTTTAATAATATGCTTTTGCAGAAATAGGAAGAATACAATAACTGGTGCTATCCCTAACACTAATGCTGCTAAACCCATATCCCACTGTTTTGTATACTGTGCGAAGAATGAACTAGTCGCTAATGGAATTGTTCTTAACTCTGCATCCTGTAATACGAGAAGTGGTAATAAGTAATCATTCCATATCCATAAAGTATTTAGAATGATGACGGTTACAGTAATCGGTTTTAATAATGGGAATACAATTCTCCAGAAGACACCAAACTGACTACATCCATCTACCCTAGCAGACTCTTCAATTTCCTGTGGGATTGTTTTTACGAAACCATGGTATAAGAATAGAGATAATGAAACCCCAAATCCAAAATACATGATAACAATACCAGGAATACTATTCATAATTCCAAGCATTCCACCAAGCTTCATAAGTGGAATCATAACTGTTTGGAATGGAATAACCATCGCAGAAACAAAGAAGATAAACAAAAACTTGCTTAGCTTGCCAGGTGTTCGAACCATCTTCCAGGCTGCCATCGAACTAATCACAACAATACCAGCAATACTTAAAACGGTTATAATTAAAGAATTAAGAAATGCATCTTGGAAACTAATAACTTCCCAAACCTTTGCATAGTTACTAAATAAAACTTCCTTCGGTAATGCAGCTGCATCAATTAAGATTTCAGAAAAACCTTTTACAGAGTTAATAAACACAAAGTAAAACGGTACAAGAAAGATTAAACCAAGCATAATTGCAAAGATCTCTAGGAGAAATGTGCGCTTTGAATAGTTCTTTTTCATTATGCTTCAACCTCCCTTTTCTTCGTAAACATAACTTGGAATGTTGTAAACAATGCTACAACAATAAAGAATAAAATTGATTTTGCTGTACCTAATCCATATCGATTGTTCATGAATGCCTCTTGATAAATGTTAATAGCTACTGACTCTGTTGAATTAAATGGACCCCCACCTGTTAATGAAAGGTTCAAGTCAAAGATTTTAAACGCCATTGATATTGTTAAAAAGAAACAAATCGTAAATGCTGGTAAGATTAAAGGAATCATAATTTTAGTTAATACATCCCAGTTTGTTGCTCCATCCATTTTTGCGGCTTCTAGCAATGAAGTGTCAACACCTTGAAGTGCAGCAATATAGATAACCATCATATAGCCACTAATCTGCCAAGCAAATACAATGACAATCCCCCAAAATGCAGTTGTCTCATCACCTAACCATGGTAGTTTAAAGAATCCTATATCTGTCATATTACCAATTGATGCAAATCCCTTTACAAAGATAAATTGCCAGATAAAACCTAGTAAGAGTCCTCCGATTACATTAGGTATAAAAAACACAGTTCGTAAAATATTCTTCGTTTTTAACGCTGCGTTTAAGATTAATGCTAATCCAAACCCAATCACATTACTGATTAAAACTGCGGCTAGCATAAACTTAGTCGTAAACAAAAATGAATTGAAAAACTTAGCATCATCTGTAAAGACAGTTATATAGTTTTCTAAACCAACCCACTCAACCGCCGAACTTACTCCATTCCAGGAAGTGAACGAATAATATACGCCCATAAAAAATGGAATAATTTGAACCAGTATAAAAAATAAAAGTGCAGGCCCTACGAAAGCTCCATAAGATAAGATCTTATTTAGCTTTACCTTTCTTTTTGCTTGTTTTTCCACATCTACATATCTTTCCTTTGTATCTAACTCTTTCACATTTAACTTTGCACTCACCTGATCTACACCACCTAACTGCTTATTTGCAAGCGCTTTCTTAGTTCTAATTATATAGCCCTAAGTAATTAGTTTCGATCAACTGAATTGACTAAAAAGGTGCACAATTTTGACCTTTGACTTTCCTTTAAACAAACAAGTATAAAAAAGACCTCACATTTTTGTGAGATCCAAGGTTTTGTTTGTCGAATTTTGATGAATTATGGCTAATCGTTGATTAATTTCTATAATCGAAGATAAATAATAAGAATAGAAGATATATTTGAATAATCGCAGATAAAATCATCAGAATCGAAGATAAATTATTCAGGAAGAAAAATTAGCAGGATCCCCGATGATTAAATCGTATTCAAAAATGATTGAATAAATGGAATGGCTGCACCTATAGGTACCCCATTCTCAGGTGAACGGCTAATCGATATAAATGGCTCATTTCCTGGAAATGCAGTTCTTTCATAAACCTTTTCATGTAGAGTTTCAATATCATTATTCTTCAAATAAGGAGAAATATGTCCACCCAGAATAAATTCTCTATTAATGACAAGATGTATATTGTTAATCGAAAATGCTAAATTACCTAAGAAACAATTCCATCTCTCCACATATGAAAGGGTACCATAGCGTAGCTGCTGAAAGAAAAAGTCCAGTGTTTCCCCTTCTTCTAAAAGCGCACTAACAGAGCAATATGTTTCCATGCACCCTTTCTTTCCGCAGTAACAAGAAGAACCATTAGGATTAATCGTCATATGTTCTACTGTACCACTATGTCCTTCCTTACCCATATAAATTTGGTCATTTAAGATAATTGCCCCCCCAAGATGCGTACCAATCGACAGATAAACAGCATCTCCAATATTATTACCTACCCACAATTCTGTTGTTGCCGCACACTTTGCATCATGAACAAACATACAAGGATAATTAAGATATTGTGAAAAAACATGAATATCCAATCCTGTACAGTTTAAAATTTTTCCATATGTAATCTTTTGCCCATCAATTGATGTTAATGCTTGAACTGCAAAACCGATACCTAGAATCTGTTCTTCTGCCACATTAAGAGAAGTGATGAACGTTTGTACAGCATGGCTTAACTCCTTGTAATAGCTGTCTACATTTGAATAACAAAGTGACAACTCCTCTTTCTTAAAGGCAATACCAAGTAAATCAACTGCTAAAATTCGTACTGTCTTTTTCAGAATTTCCACACCGATACTAATACGTGCCTGAGGACAAATTGCGTATGCAGTTGCGCGCCTACCAACTGAAGATTCAAACTGTCCACTCTTCTCAATCAACATTTCCTTTTCCAACCGAACTAGGTTTTGGGTTACAGTTGGTAAACTCAAGTGAAGTTGGTTCGCGATTTCCTGTTTAGAAAGCTTCTCATTTTGATAAATGAGATGGTAAATCAGTGAGTAATTATTCTTTTTTATATCTTTAAATGTGATGCTATGATCCATGAAAATACCTCTTTATATAAAGTAATTTTATAAAAATATTTCATTTAATTCTTTTTAAAATATATCACAGAAGATAATGCAATAACAACTTTGGCAAGATGTATTTTGCCAATTCTTAATTTTGTTTTGTTGACTATCGCAGAAAATAGTTTTAATATATAAATTAATTTTATAAAACCATTTTACAAAATGAATTTACTAAAGGAGAGATAAATATGGGTATTTTAGAAAAAATGAGACTAGACGGAAAGAAAATTTTTGTTACTGGTGGCGCAAGAGGAATTGGTAAAAGTGTCGCAACCGCCTTTGCTGAAGCAGGAGCAGATTTAGCGATTGTCGACTTAGATATCGAGGAAGCAAAAAAAACAGCAACAGAGCTTGAAGAAAACAATGGAATTAAAGCGATTGCAATCAAAGCAGATGTTACAAAACCAGAAGATGTTGATGCCATGATTCAGGAAATACTGAATGTGTTTGGACGTTTAGATGTAGCCTTCTGTAACGCCGGAATCTGCATGAATATTCCTGCAGAAGAAATGACGTACGACCAGTGGAAAAAAGTCATTGATATTAATCTTACTGGTGTATTTTTAACGGCACAAGCAGCTGGAAAAGTTATGTTAAAACAAGGTGGCGGTTCTATTATTAATACTGCTTCCATGTCAGGACATATTGTGAATGTGCCACAACCACAGTGCTCTTACAACGCCTCGAAAGCAGGAGTGATCCAGTTAACAAAATCACTTGCAGTCGAATGGGCAAAAAGAAATGTGCGCGTAAATTGTATCAGTCCAGGATATATTGGAACAGAACTTACATTAAATTCTCCAAGTCTACAGCCATTGATCCAACAATGGAATGAAATGGCACCGCTCGGGCGAATGGGTAAACCTGAAGAACTTCAATCCATTTGTGTTTATCTTGCAGGAGACACTAGCAGCTTTACTACAGGTTCTGACTTTGTAATTGACGGAGCTTTTACTAGCATCTAATAGATTGAAAGAATCTGATTTTTTGTGAAAAGGAGACTATCTATGAACTACCTACTCGGAACAGATATTGGAACATCTGGTACCAAAACCATTTTAATGGACACAGATGGCAATCTGATTGCTCAGGATTTACAGGAATATGATGTATTGACTCCAAAGCCTTTATGGGCGGAGCAATGGCCAGATGTATGGCTACATGCTGCGAAAACTTCGATAAAAAATACAGTTATGAATGCAGGAATTCCAGCGGAGAAAATTCGAGGGATCGCCATTAGTGGTCTGTATGGAGGTTCTGGAATTCCATTAGACGAAAAAATGGAACCTGTTAGGCCTTGTATGATTTGGATGGACCGCAGAGCAGAAGCAGAAACAAAGTGGGTCTTAGACCATATTGGAGAAGAAAAACTTTTAGAAATTACCCATAATGGGGCAGATCCTTATTATGGCTATACAAAAATATTATGGCTAAAAAATCATGAGCCTGAGAATTGGAAGAAGACAAAGCTCTTTCTCCCACCAAATGACTATGTCATTTATAAACTGACCGGAGAAATTGCCATTGATTATTCTTCTGCAGGAAATATCGGCGGCATATTTGATATGAATAATAGAACCTGGTCGAAAGAATTGATGGATGCGATGGGAATTCCTCTGTCAATGATGCCAGAAAAAATCGTAGAATCAACTGATATTGTTGGCAGACTTACAAAAGAAGTCGCAGTTGAGCTGGGTCTTTCTGAAGGAATGCCAGTAATAGCAAGTGGTATTGACTGTGGTGCAGCCAATATCGGCCTCGGTGTTTTTGAATCTGGTATTTATGCAGCAGCAATTGGTACGTCTATGTGTGCAGCATTAATTTCTGATAAACCTGTAAAAGGAAAAGATCTGATTGTTTGGCCATATTTATATGATGCCAAAAGACTGTCCTATTATTTTTCTGGTGGAGCTACAGCAGGGGCAATTGTGAAATGGTTCCGTCAAACGATGTGTCAATTTGAAATCGAAGCGGAAAAAGCTGGAGGAAAAAATGCCTATGATGTATTAAATGAACAGGCAACTAATATTCCAGCTGGAAGCGAAGGTCTGATAGTACTTCCTTACTTTATGGGAGAAAGAAGTCCTATTTGGGATTCAGATGCAAAAGGAACAATTGTTGGACTTTCATTGGCGCATACAAAAGCTCATATTTACCGTGCATTTCTAGAAGCTGTTGCGTTTTCCTTAAGAGATGCGATGGTTGCGACTGGGGAAAATCTAGGTGAATATATTTTGCTTGCCGGTGGTGTGACAAAGTCAAAATTGTGGAGACAAATTTTTGCGGATGTAACTGGCTATCCAGTAGTGTGTCCTGTTCATGATGTAGAAGCGAATATGGGAGATGTCATCCTTGCTGGAATTGGGACAGGTCTTCTATCTTATGAAGATGTGAAGAAATGGCAGGTTTTAGATGAAAAGATTATGCCAAATAAGCTGAACCATGAAAAATATAATGAATATTACACTGTTTACAAATCTATCTATCACAATTTAAAGCAAGACATGAAAACGTTAACAAGACTCAAATAAATATCAAATGCTTAATGAAGGGTTGTGATGCAATGAATATATGGAAAAAAAGAATCGGATATGGGGTTGGCGATTTAGGCTGCAACCTAGTATTTAGTACAATGGCGTCTTATTTAATGTTTTTTTATACAGATGTCTTTGGAATAACAGCAGCAGCTGCAGGTACGTTAATGCTAGTCACAAAAATTATTGATGCGTTAACAGATACCGGTATGGGAATATTGGTTGATCGTACTAACACTAGATGGGGGCAAGGAAGACCCTATTTTTTAATAGGAGCTATTCCTTTCGCTATATTTACTGTCATGACATTTATTGTTCCTAATTTCG
The DNA here is from genome assembly GCF_014217835.1 of Metabacillus sp. KUDC1714. Lineage (NCBI taxonomy): Bacteria > Bacillati > Bacillota > Bacilli > Caryophanales > Bacillaceae > Metabacillus > Metabacillus elymi. Next base: position 2,563,585 of record NZ_CP055263.1, on the reverse strand, counting down.
ATATGACAGGAAAACTTATTTGGGCTTATGTCACTTATTGCTTGTTATGTACCGCTTATACTGTGGTTAATATACCATTGAATACGATTGTACCGAGGTTAACCTCAGATAACCATGAACGAAACTGGTTAGTATCGACTCGAATGATATGTGCATTAATAGGCACAGCCTTAGTGATGTCCATTACAATGCCACTTGTCAATTTATTCGGTCAAGGAGATATACAAAAAGGCTTTTTAATTACCATGAGTCTTTATGGCATTATAGCGATGTTATTATTTGTCTATACATTCATGAACACGAAAGAGGTTGTCCCACCGTCGGTCAAACATGAGAAATCCTCTTTTAAACAAGATTTAAAAGGGTTGACGGATCAGAGTTACATTTTCTTTATCATTAATTTTCTTTATTTTGCTCTTTTTGTCATCCGAAATACAACCGTGATCTATTATTTTACGTATAATCTTGGACGTACCGACTGGCTAGTATTTGTGGGGCTATTCGGAATTCTATCGGGACTTCCGATGTTACTTATTTTACCTTGGCTTCAAAAGAAAATGGCAAAGAAGCATGTCATGCTATTAAGTTCTGCTATTTTTATTGCAGGAGATTTACTGATCTTTTTTGGAAAATCATCAGCTCCTTTGCTAGTAGCGGGACTCGCGATAACAGGACTTGGTATTTACGGTATCTTTGGCACAACCTTTGCCATTCAACCGGATATCATTGACTATTCAGAGTACAAAAAGAATAGAAGTATTGCTGGTATGATTGCTGCTTTTCAAGGATTTTTTGTAAAAGGAAGCATGGGACTTGCGAGTGCTTTTATAGGAGTTGTTCTTAGTATGGGTGGTTATATTCCAAACGCTAATCAAACTGCAACCGCTTTAACCTATATTGAAATCATCTTTATATGGGTGCCTCTAGCCATTTGTTTACTCATTGGACTTACAATGATGTTCTATAAGCTTGATGAAAAACGTGCAGTGATGGATGTAGAGCTTGAACGACGTCGTACAGTGTCAAACCAGGATGTTGCTAACTTTTAATAAAGTCGGAACATTAGACGGTCTTCCCTTTTATGAACGGAAGCTTCATTTAGAGTCCCTACCTATTGGGGTAGGGCTCTATTCACTACTAACTCCTATTCAATTTTTCCGTATACAATTATATTCATTTCTCCAAATAGCTTTTTAACGCATCCAAATCTTTTGCACAGGCACTTTTAAAGGTTCCTGCCATCATTTTCCCAAACCATTTTGCCAAGCCTGTAAGACCATTAATCTCACCATATAAAGTAATTGTTGTATGATCAGCCGATGGAGCGAGAATGTATGTAAACACAAATTCCCCTTTGCCCGTTGTTCCTTTCGTTCCATCACAACGTAGTACAATTTTCTCCTGAGCTTCAAGTCCAACAACTTCAAAATGTTCTGTGGCCTCTTTTCCAAACATTTTCCTTGTCTCTTTCCATTCGCTTCCAATATGCAAAGGTCCATCATCCAATCGCTCTATTTTGACTAAACCTTGCATCCAGTGCTTAGCAGCCTCAAGATCAAGCAGTCCTTTATATGCTTTTTCCTGGGATACATGAAAAGTTCTTTTCACTTCAAAACGGATACTCAAGCTTATATCCTCCTAAAAAAGTAGTATTTACAGCAATCATTTAAATTTGTTATTTAATCCTCATTTTAATTGTTCTCTTCTCACTTTAAACTATTTCCTGAAATTAATTTGTTCTTAATTATATTTAACATAACATACATCAAGTCCTGCTGCATTGCTATAACAGAGGCTATATGTAGTTAACAAGAATTATCGTCAGTATAAATAAGGCCCCGACTTAAACGTCGAGGCTTTTCTTTTATTTGGACATTTCGATTATGTCCGAATTTTTATCCTTACGTGCTGCATCAATAAGAATAAATACCGCAGATAACATGTGCATAAACATACCGACAATAGGAATCCATCCGATAGCTGAAGTTACAATTCCGAGAATATTACCATATGCTTTAACTCCGACCTTTTTGGAAAGTACTAATACTGCTATATGAAAAATAAGCATAACCCATAATGGCGTCCAACCTAAGCCTATTACAATACTTCCACCTATAATAGGTATACCTAGAATCGCTTCGATTCCACCAGATATCCATTTTAACGTTTTTACTGTTTGTTTGTTCAATGTATAACCATCACCTTTCTAGTTCGCGGACTTTCCGACTTCTTCGTATTAAGTAACATATTCTTAATAATTACTTATTACTAATACGTATTAAAGCCAAATAAGTTTCAAATATTCTTTGCACTTAACCCCCCGGAGTATTATTGTATCTTCAAATAAACTTTCCCGCACGGCATCGGCTATCAATACCGACTTCGTACCTTCAAATGTCCGCGTATTAAACTCGATTAGCTCAACGGCAATATCAATTTCTTGAGCATTTAACCGAGGAATTCGATTTTGAGTCGTGAGCGTCTGCCAATTCCGCCACACCGATAATCATAAAGTGTAAGTAGTGACAAGTTAAATAAAGGCCTACAACCATTGGCATATTTACAATCATGGTTAATAGGCTCTTTTATTTATGCTGTTACGTGTGTAATGAGCGGAAAAAGGCGAATAAATATAGCATTTTTTATGAAGTGTTAATATCATGATTTTTTGAATAACTATTCCAATCGATATTCCTCGAATCAAAAATAACATTGGCTAACCAAACAGGAACCAATAAGAATAAAACATCAACCACTGATAATCTGCATCTTTTATGGCACCACAAATTTCACCATGAAAACTTAGAAGTATTACCTGGTTAAAATTGGCTTGTACATTAATCAGAAATTTTAGTATCAATAAAACTGTGCCTTTAAAATACTTACCCTTTAAATACTCCAAATCCAGGAAGTGCGATGCTCCACATAAGTCTTTCAAATGGACTCTTATTCACTTATACATACCATGTAACAATGTATTTATTATTTTTCTTTTGCAATTTCTTTTCTATTAGGAGCAAGTGGTGGTTGTTCTAACCATTTATTTTTCACCATAATATTAAACCATTCTTTTGTTACAATTAGATTTTTAAGTATGACACCTTCATAAACCGTTGCAAGGTCTGTTCTCATGGCTGATGCTAAACCTGCCCCGTGATACAATTGTGCAGCTTGAAACAAGAAGCCCATATGATACAACATTAACTTATCAGAAAAAGGAGAGTCCGTTGAAGTTGTCACTTCTGTTTCCCACGACTTAGGAGCTGGTAAATTATCCTTGTGCATTATTTTTGTAAGGGATTGTATTTGACCATCAGCTGTTTTCTCAGACCTCTCTAAAAACTTTCTTACTTCTTTTGATTGAGAGACCTGACTAAATCCAATAGAAAGAGTTTTAGCCATAATACTCTTTTTAAGGTTGAAAGAAATACTGATGATTTCTGTTGCAGCTAAACGTCTCCCTTTTCCGAAAAATCCATCTGTGAAATCTTGGCTAGAAATAAATTCAGGGTTCCTCGAAGGATAAAATAAAGGGTCTCTTTGAAAATTCCCTTTCTCAAGCAACAATTCAATAGTTTGATGATACATTTTTTTTGCATCGTTATCGAATGAATCGTAATAATCTCGTAAGTCTTTTCTAACAGAAACACCTAATGAAGTGATATGACCGAGCAAACCATGTAAAGTCATGATATGTAAATAATTTAAGCAAAATATATCAGTAAACAGTCTTTCTGCACCTTTGTTGAGGTCAGATTCAGTAAATCCAATTGGAACTGGAAACCCTTCGTTTTCCATAATAATCACGATTTGTTTCTTTTGTTTTTCGAAGGTCTTGATAGCATCCTCAAAAATATTTTTTATTGACTCATCCTCAATTATAGAGAACATATATCTATTTACTACATCTGTCATTGTTCCGTTTACATATTCTCCCCACAATGTTCCTATTTCGGAAGATGTGAGTTTTAATTTATCTTTTTCCATATTATCACCTCTTAGATTATTATCCTCTAATAAAGCAATAGTTATGTGATTCTTATTTTTTAGTAAATGCTGCTTAAGTTATAAATTCGTATTTACGGGTTTGAATATATATCTACATTTATCATAGCCTTAAACGCAAAAAAGCGACGTTATTTCTGCGAATAATTACGCTGAAATAACGTCGCTATAACGTTCGAGAATTCCATTTGATACCAGTGGTCGGGGTCGAACCGACACTCCTCACGGAACACGATTTTGAGTCGTGCGCGTCTGCCAATTCCGCCACACTGGCAAAAAAAATAAAATCAAAAGTGCCGAGGACCGGAATCGAACCGGTACGGTAGTCACCTACCGCAGGATTTTAAGTCCTGTGCGTCTGCCAGTTCCGCCACCCCGGCAAGGGTGTAGTTTAAATGGAGGCGGCAACCGGATTTGAACCGGTGATAAAGGTTTTGCAGACCTCTGCCTTACCACTTGGCTATGCCGCCATTCATAAAACTGGAGCGGAAGACGGGATTCGAACCCGCGACCCCCACCTTGGCAAGGTGGTGTTCTACCACTGAACTACTTCCGCAATCTAACTTATTTAACCGTATACTCTAGCCTATGCAAGAGAAACGAAAATGTGTATAAGAAATGGCTGGGCTAGCTGGATTCGAACCAACGCATGTCGCAGTCAAAGTGCGATGCCTTACCGCTTGGCTATAGCCCATCGATGAATTTTCATGAGAGTTATTTTTAATATAAAATAAATGGGGCGACTGATGGGAATCGAACCCACGAATGCCTGAACCACAATCAGGTGCGTTAACCACTTCGCCACAATCGCCACTATATTTTAAATTGGCAGGGGCAGTAGGAATCGAACCCACACCAAAGGTTTTGGAGACCTCTATTCTACCGTTAAACTATGCCCCTATTTTAAATGGTGGAGGGGGGCAGATTCGAACTGCCGAACCCTAAGGAGCGGATTTACAGTCCGCCGCGTTTAGCCACTTCGCTACCCCTCCATATGTGTGAAACAGTGCCGGCAAGAGGACTTGAACCCCCAACCTACTGATTACAAGTCAGTTGCTCTACCAGTTGAGCTACACCGGCGTACTTAAATTTCAAAATCTTTTCTTTAAAGGTGGCTCGGGACGGAATCGAACCGCCGACACATGGATTTTCAGTCCATTGCTCTACCAACTGAGCTACCGAGCCATATTGAGTTTACGGCTTCCGCTAAACTTCGAACCTCTGCGTCAGCTCTTTCACTCACATCCTCACGTATTGACATACGCTCCGGTGATCGTTCAATCGCTTCCTTGATCTTCTCGTTTATCGAAACCCTTTTACTTGAGAAAAGTAACTTAAGAAAATGGCGGTCCGGACGGGACTCGAACCCGCGACCTCCTGCGTGACAGGCAGGCATTCTAACCAACTGAACTACCGGACCATTTGGTTGCGGGGACAGGATTTGAACCTGCGACCTTCGGGTTATGAGCCCGACGAGCTACCAGACTGCTCCACCCCGCGATAATAATAGTTGTTCTAGGTTTTAAAATGGTGGAGGATGACGGGATCGAACCGCCGACCCTCTGCTTGTAAGGCAGATGCTCTCCCAGCTGAGCTAATCCTCCATATGGTGACCCGTACGGGATTCGAACCCGTGTTACCGCCGTGAAAGGGCGGTGTCTTAACCGCTTGACCAACGGGCCATTATTTATTATAAGTAGTGGCGGAGAGCAAGGGATTTGAACCCTTGAGACAGCTTACACCGCCTACACGATTTCCAATCGTGCTCCTTCGGCCACTCGGACAGCTCTCCAAAATGGCTCCGCAGGTAGGACTCGAACCTACGACCGATCGGTTAACAGCCGATAGCTCTACCACTGAGCTACTGCGGAATAATATAATATAACAGCCTGGCGACGTCCTACTCTCACAGGGGGAAACCCCCAACTACCATCGGCGCTGAAGAGCTTAACTTCCGTGTTCGGCATGGGAACGGGTGTGACCTCTTCGCCATCATCACCAGACATTTGTGACAAAGACTATTATACTATTTTAGAAGAATATTTCAAGTGTTTTTTTAAACTTTTTATATTCCTTCAAAACTAGATAACGATTCACAATTCAATTCAATTCATTTAACGCTTTTATTAGGTTAAGTCCTCGATCGATTAGTATCTGTCAGCTCCACACGTCACCGCGCTTCCACCTCAGACCTATCAACCTGATCATCTTTCAGGGATCTTACTAGCTTACGCTATGGGAAATCTCATCTTGAGGGGGGCTTCATGCTTAGATGCTTTCAGCACTTATCCCTTCCGCACATAGCTACCCAGCTATGCCTTTGGCAAGACAACTGGTACACCAGCGGTGCGTCCATCCCGGTCCTCTCGTACTAAGGACAGCTCCTCTCAAATTTCCTACGCCCACGACGGATAGGGACCGAACTGTCTCACGACGTTCTGAACCCAGCTCGCGTACCGCTTTAATGGGCGAACAGCCCAACCCTTGGGACCGACTACAGCCCCAGGATGCGATGAGCCGACATCGAGGTGCCAAACCTCCCCGTCGATGTGGACTCTTGGGGGAGATAAGCCTGTTATCCCCGGGGTAGCTTTTATCCGTTGAGCGATGGCCCTTCCATGCGGAACCACCGGATCACTAAGCCCGACTTTCGTCCCTGCTCGACTTGTAGGTCTCGCAGTCAAGCTCCCTTGTGCCTTTACACTCTACGAATGATTTCCAACCATTCTGAGGGAACCTTTGGGCGCCTCCGTTACATTTTAGGAGGCGACCGCCCCAGTCAAACTGCCCACCTGACACTGTCTCCCAGCCCGATAAGGGCTGTGGGTTAGAATTTCAATACAGCCAGGGTAGTATCCCACCGACGCCTCCACCGAAGCTAGCGCTCCGGCTTCTCAGGCTCCTACCTATCCTGTACAAGCTGTACCAAAATTCAATATCAGGCTACAGTAAAGCTCCACGGGGTCTTTCCGTCCTGTCGCGGGTAACCTGCATCTTCACAGGTACTATAATTTCACCGAGTCTCTCGTTGAGACAGTGCCCAGATCGTTACGCCTTTCGTGCGGGTCGGAACTTACCCGACAAGGAATTTCGCTACCTTAGGACCGTTATAGTTACGGCCGCCGTTTACTGGGGCTTCGGTTCAAAGCTTCGCTTACGCTAACCTCTCCCCTTAACCTTCCAGCACCGGGCAGGCGTCAGCCCCTATACTTCGCCTTGCGGCTTCGCAGAGACCTGTGTTTTTGCTAAACAGTCGCCTGGGCCTATTCACTGCGGCTTTTCCGGGCTATTCACCCTAAAAAGCACCCCTTCTCCCGAAGTTACGGGGTCATTTTGCCGAGTTCCTTAACGAGAGTTCTCTCGCTCACCTTAGGATTCTCTCCTCGCCTACCTGTGTCGGTTTGCGGTACGGGCACCTCTCACCTCGCTAGAGGCTTTTCTTGGCAGTGTGGAATCAGGAACTTCGGTACTATAGTTCCCTCGCCATCACAGCTCAGCCTTATACGACAACGGGATTTGCCTCGTTGTCAGCCTAACTGCTTGGACGCGCATATCCAACAGCGCGCTTACCCTATCCTTCTGCGTCCCCCCATTGCTCAAATGGTGAGGAGGTGGTACAGGAATTTCAACCTGTTGTCCATCGCCTACGCCTTTCGGCCTCGGCTTAGGTCCCGACTTACCCTGAGCGGACGAGCCTTCCTCAGGAAACCTTAGGCATTCGGTGGAGGGGATTCTCACCCCTCTTTCGCTACTCATACCGGCATTCTCACTTCTAAGCGCTCCACTAGTCCTTACGGTCTAGCTTCACAGCCCTTAGAACGCTCTCCTACCACTGTTCTAAAAGAACAGTCCACAGCTTCGGTGATACGTTTAGCCCCGGTACATTTTCGGCGCAGAGTCACTCGACCAGTGAGCTATTACGCACTCTTTAAATGGTGGCTGCTTCTAAGCCAACATCCTGGTTGTCTAAGCAACTCCACATCCTTTTCCACTTAACGTATACTTTGGGACCTTAGCTGGTGGTCTGGGCTGTTTCCCTCTTGACTACGGATCTTATCACTCGCAGTCTGACTCCTGAATATAAGTCTTTGGCATTCGGAGTTTGACTGAATTCGGTAACCCGTTGGGGGCCCCTAGTCCAATCAGTGCTCTACCTCCAAGACTCTAAATTCAAGGCTAGCCCTAAAGCTATTTCGGAGAGAACCAGCTATCTCCAGGTTCGATTGGAATTTCTCCGCTACCCACACCTCATCCCCGCACTTTTCAACGTGCGTGGGTTCGGGCCTCCATTCAGTGTTACCTGAACTTCACCCTGGACATGGGTAGATCACCTGGTTTCGGGTCTACGACCACGTACTCTTTCGCCCTACTTAAGACTCGCTTTCGCTGCGGCTCCGTCTCATCAACTTAACCTTGCACGGGATCGTAACTCGCCGGTTCATTCTACAAAAGGCACGCCATTACCCATTAACGGGCTTTGACTACTTGTAGGCACACGGTTTCAGGATCTATTTCACTCCCCTTCCGGGGTGCTTTTCACCTTTCCCTCACGGTACTGGTTCACTATCGGTCACTAGGGAGTATTTAGCCTTGGGAGATGGTCCTCCCTGCTTCCGACGGGATTTCTCGTGTCCCGCCGTACTCAGGATCCACTCTGGAGGGAACGAAGTTTCAACTACAGGGTTGTTACCTTCTTTGACGGGCCTTTCCAGACCTCTTCATTTACTTCGTTCCTTTGTAACTCCGTATAGAGTGTCCTACAACCCCAAGAGGCAAGCCTCTTGGTTTGGGCTAATTCCGTTTCGCTCGCCGCTACTCAGGAAATCGCGTTTGCTTTCTCTTCCTCCGGGTACTTAGATGTTTCAGTTCCCCGGGTCTGCCTTTATTACCCTATGTATTCAGGTAAAAATACTACTCCATTACGAGCAGTGGGTTTCCCCATTCGGAAATCTCCGGATCAAAGCTTACTTACAGCTCCCCGAAGCATATCGGTGTTAGTACCGTCCTTCATCGGCTCCTAGTGCCAAGGCATCCACCGTGCGCCCTTAACAACTTAACCTTCTTCGACGAATGATAAGCTTCGAATTTCTTCGTTGACTTCGTGTTCTGCGGTGCTCATGTACACAAAACGTACATTCCGCTCCTCGACCACTCGTCGCCTCGAACTTATCGCTTCTCCTTCGTCTCAGGATATCAGTACTTACTGAATATCCGTTAATATTACTAAGAGAATCACTAAACTAAGCGTTTAAACTCAGTGAATTACTTGAATTGTTATCGTTATCTAGTTTTCAAGGAACATAAAGCACAGGATGTGCAAATGCTAGATGCATTTAAACTCCTATGTCTTTTCTTACATATTGAAAGATCAGTATGATCTCTCAAAACTAAACAAAAACCAAGTGTGCCTCATTTTCCTTAGAAAGGAGGTGATCCAGCCGCACCTTCCGATACGGCTACCTTGTTACGACTTCACCCCAATCATCTGTCCCACCTTAGGCGGCTGGCTCCTTACGGTTACCCCACCGACTTCGGGTGTTACAAACTCTCGTGGTGTGACGGGCGGTGTGTACAAGGCCCGGGAACGTATTCACCGCGGCATGCTGATCCGCGATTACTAGCGATTCCAGCTTCATGCAGGCGAGTTGCAGCCTGCAATCCGAACTGAGAATGGTTTTATGGGATTGGCTTGACCTCGCGGTCTTGCAGCCCTTTGTACCATCCATTGTAGCACGTGTGTAGCCCAGGTCATAAGGGGCATGATGATTTGACGTCATCCCCACCTTCCTCCGGTTTGTCACCGGCAGTCACCTTAGAGTGCCCAACTAAATGCTGGCAACTAAGATCAAGGGTTGCGCTCGTTGCGGGACTTAACCCAACATCTCACGACACGAGCTGACGACAACCATGCACCACCTGTCACCACTGTCCCCGAAGGGAAAGGTATATCTCTATACCGGGCAGTGGGATGTCAAGACCTGGTAAGGTTCTTCGCGTTGCTTCGAATTAAACCACATGCTCCACCGCTTGTGCGGGCCCCCGTCAATTCCTTTGAGTTTCAGTCTTGCGACCGTACTCCCCAGGCGGAGTGCTTAATGCGTTTGCTGCAGCACTAAAGGGCGGAAACCCTCTAACACTTAGCACTCATCGTTTACGGCGTGGACTACCAGGGTATCTAATCCTGTTCGCTCCCCACGCTTTCGTACCTCAGCGTCAGTTACAGACCAGAGAGTCGCCTTCGCCACTGGTGTTCCTCCACATCTCTACGCATTTCACCGCTACACGTGGAATTCCACTCTCCTCTTCTGTACTCAAGTTCCCCAGTTTCCAATGACCCTCCACGGTTGAGCCGTGGGCTTTCACATCAGACTTAAGAAACCGCCTGCGTACGCTTTACGCCCAATAATTCCGGACAACGCTTGCCACCTACGTATTACCGCGGCTGCTGGCACGTAGTTAGCCGTGGCTTTCTGGTTAGGTACCGTCAAGGTACCAGCAGTTACTCTGGTACTTGTTCTTCCCTAACAACAGAACTTTACGACCCGAAGGCCTTCATCGTTCACGCGGCGTTGCTCCGTCAGACTTTCGTCCATTGCGGAAGATTCCCTACTGCTGCCTCCCGTAGGAGTCTGGGCCGTGTCTCAGTCCCAGTGTGGCCGATCACCCTCTCAGGTCGGCTACGCATCGTTGCCTTGGTGAGCCGTTACCTCACCAACTAGCTAATGCGCCGCGGGTCCATCTGTAAGTGATAGCCGAAACCATCTTTCAATTCTGAACCATGCGGTTCAAAATGTTATCCGGTATTAGCTCCGGTTTCCCGGAGTTATCCCAATCTTACAGGCAGGTTACCCACGTGTTACTCACCCGTCCGCCGCTAACCTCTGGGAGCAAGCTCCCATCGATTCGCTCGACTTGCATGTATTAGGCACGCCGCCAGCGTTCGTCCTGAGCCAGGATCAAACTCTCCAATAAAGTGTTTGATATAGCTCATAAATTTGTACTATATAGTACGTTGTTTTGTTAATTAAAATTAACGTTGGCACGCTTGGTTTTGTTTAGTTTTCAAAGATCATTGTGTTGTCATTTCGTCTAGAAGCGACTTTATAAATATAACATTTTCGTTTTTCTCTGTCAACAACTTTTTAAAATCTTTTTAAGTTGAAACTGAGATGAGAGCCGCTGTTTACCTTTTCGGTAGCAGCGACGTTTACTAATATATCATCTCGAAAAAACTAAGTCAATACTTTTTCGCAACAAAATATGAACGATGAAAAACCTCTTTACCTTTTGTTTCAATTCGTTCTATTGAAACATAGTTTTTTTCAACTAAGAATTCTAATAGAACACTAAGATCTACAGAGTAATACTTTAGTTCCGGGTGATGGTATAACTCATTATAATACCACGATTCCTTTTCTGACATTATCGTCAGGATATGTGCTGCACCAACTTCTGTTTTAGAATGAATTAAGAAGTCACTTGCTAAAAACAAAAGCTCTAATCTCTTCTCTAACGATTCATCACTTTCTACTAATTCTTTATAAAGCTTATAAATTTGTGGTTCGATATGTTTTACTTGGTTCCATACTGTCACTTCAGGATAATATCCCCGATCAATGACTTCTAGTCTTGCTAAATGATGAAGGGCGTGAACAATATGGTTATAAGCATCTAATAGCTGCTTAGATTCAAAAAATACCTTTCCTTCTAAATATCTTCGAATTAATTTTCCATATTCAATCCCAATTTTCAGTTTGCGCTCTGAAAAGGGGAAGGTTCGCAAGCGATCAATAAGCCCTATTATGTATTCATTTCTATCAAATAGTATTTTCCCATTTAAAACCCAATCAACAATCCTTCTATTTGTTCCTAATAAAATGGATTCATTTAATTCATCTTTTGTCATGACTGTTAAAGATGCCTTTTTATCTTCATATTCATAATGTTTCACAAATGATGACTGATCTGAGTCATTTACAATTACTAACAAAGCAACATCTAAGTTATCTGTTAAAGGAGAAGTTTGATTTCTTTTTTCTATCATGATGATTGCTAATGTATTTGAGTGACTTGCTCTTTCTTGATATATAGGACGGAGAATATTTTCCATCATGATTCCTCCATTATATGGGCTATATTATTGTTTCTACATATAAAAGCAAAAACCCTTTTCAAAATTGCACGATAAAAATTGCCCAATGTCGAAAGTTTTGGTTTTTATTATACGATCCTTAAAATTTAACTCCTGATAGTATAAAGTAAGATCAACATATAAAACAATCATTAAACACTTATGGAAGTTTTATTAGGAAAATTAGTTAACAATTTATCTAAAATTCATCATGTGCTATATTAAACAAAGGAGGTTTATGTTATGGCGCGTAAATATAGTAGTAAAATAAATAAAATAAGAACTTTTGCCCTTAGCTTAGTCTTTGTAGGTTTTATAATTATGTATTTAGGTATTTTCTTCCGTACGAATATGTGGGTAATGACGATTTTCATGCTGTTGGGAATGCTTTCGATCATCGCTAGTACAGTTGTTTACTTTTGGATTGGAATGCTTTCAACAAAAGCTGTTCAAGTTATTTGTCCATCATGTGGAAAGCCGACAAAAATACTTGGCCGTGTTGATATGTGTATGTATTGTAAAGAACCTTTAACATTGGACAAGGATTTAGAAGGCAAGGAGTTTGACGAGGATTATAATCGTAAAAAGATGAAGACCAAATAGAAAAGAGGCTGACTCACAACTAAGTTCCCTCCAAAATTCATTTATACAGTATTCATTTGTTATGATGCTATATATCGAATTAGAGGGGGCTGTCCATAAGTGAGTCACCCTCTTTTTTTATTTTAGCCGTATTTTGCTCCAAAATTATAAAAACATCACAACAGAAAAAAATTTCACAAAAAAACAAGCTCTGGTTTAAACCTGAGCTTGTTTAATGAGTTTCTTTCTTTTCACAATTGCTGCACAATCCGTATATTTCCATACGGTGATGACTTACATTAAATCCTGTTACATGTGCAGCCAACGCCTCAACCTCATCAAGTCCGGGGTAATGAAAATCAACAATCTTACCACAATTTTCACAAATACAATGATAGTGATCAGACGTGACAAAATCGAACCGACTTGATGCATCGCCATACGTTAATTCCTTTACAAGTCCAACTTCACGAAATACCCTTAAATTGTTGTAAACAGTAGCAACACTCATATTAGGGAATTTCCCTTCTAATGCTTTATATATATCATCGGCTGTAGGATGTGTCATGGAATCGACTAAGAATTCAAGTATAGCATGACGTTGAGGTGTTATTCGAACTCCTGTTTGCTTCAATGTTTCTAACGCATCTTTTAATTGATGTTCAGACATCCGCCATGCACCTCACCTTAATAAATATTATTACTTTATAATGTTTATAAATAGTGTACATTGTGACTAAGACTTTTGTCAAACGTTCTTTATTAGTCATTCATTAACTAGTAGTAATATCACTCTTCAATATTAAGAATAACGGAAAAAATAGAGAAACCTGACTACCACAGCCATAATCTATGGTGACAGTTACTCCCCGTTTACAGTAGGTAGTACTTATCAATATTGTTTACTTTTCACAAATATTCATGCGATCATTATCTTTTATGTAACTTAACCACTTTTTCACACAAAAAAGAGTGCGGAACTCGTGTCCGCACTTAGTCCGGCGCTAACATTTGAGGAGGTAATGCCTTCCCTATAGATTACGCTTTAATTATCAAATTGGCTGGACGTTTGCCTTGCTTTTAAAAAATAGGCAGCCTATTTTAGGTTTTCCTGATTTAAGCTTTCAAGCTCTGGTAGGACAAACTTTCCATCTTTTCGTATTAGAACATCGTCAAAATAAATTTCTCCCCCGCCATATTCGGGTCTTTGTATTAGAACCATATCCCAATGGACAGCAGATTTATTCCCATTGTCAGCTTCCTCATATGCTTCACCTGTGTGAAATGTAGACTGCCACAGATTTTTTCATCAAATAAAATATCTCCCATAGGCTCTTCAATATGAGGATTAAACCCGATTGCAAATTCACCTATATATCTCGAACCTTCATCTGTATCTAGGATTTCATTTAACTTATCCGTGTTATCCGAAGTTGCTTCAGTGATTTTCCCGTTTTCAAAGGTTAATTTCACATTTCGGAAAGTTGTTCCATGATATGGACATGGTGTATTAAAAAGAATCGTTCCATTTACTGAATCTTTAATAGGAGCCGTGAAAATCTCCCCGTCTGGAACATTTGCTTCCCCTGTACAAGGTATGACAGGTATATCCTTAATGGAAAAACGCAAGTCAGTTCCAGGACTTACTAAACGTACTTGGTCTGTTTTCTCCATCAACCTTTTAAGAGGAGCAACTGCATTTGCCATTTTTTCATAGTCTACAGTACACACAGCAAATAAATAATCCTCGAATTCCCTTGTACTCATACCTGCCTTTTGAGCTAGCCCCTTTGTAGGGTAATTGAGCAAAACCCATTTTCGATTATTAACATAAAACTCAGAAACCGGCTTCATGATCTCACCACGTAATCGGTGCATTTCCTTAGGAATCCCAGCCATCTCTGCATCATTCTCTTCACCGATGATGACAATCACCGCATCAACATCTTTATACACCTGCATTTGCCAATTTGCTTGTGTTTCCAGTTGAGCCCGTTTGTAGTTTTTCGCTAAATGGAGATTAATTTCATCATCAAAAAGCTCTACATAAGGAAAGGCTCCCATCGAATAAGCTTGGTCAATTAACTCTGTAATAAGTGGCTTCGTAATTATAGACCCACGAATCAAGACTTTTTCTGCTTTTTTCACTTTGACAGAATGCGTTAATAAAACGGATGCTAACTTCTTAACTCTTTCGTCTCTCATCTATTCACCTTCTAAATTATGATATTTCCTTTATGTACTGAAGAGCTTCTTGGACATGATCCTTCACTTTTACCTTTCTCCATTCCTTAATTAAAGTGCCCTCAGGATCAATAATAAACGTGGACCTTTCAATCCCCATGTATTCTTTTCCAAAATTCTTCTTTAACTTCCATACACCAAATGCTTCTGCTAATATATGCTCATCATCTACCAATAATTGGAATGGCAGATCGTGTTTTTCTTTAAACTTTTGGTGTTTCTCCTTAGGATCAGGACTAACGCCTAGAATTACAGCATTAACATCTGCAAAGCTTTGATGTTGATCCCTAAAATCACAAGCTTCAGTTGTACAACCTGGGGTCATATCCTTTGGATAAAAGTATAGAACGATATATTTCCCTCTAAAATCAGCTAATCTCGTTTTTTCACCATTATCAGCAACTAATTCAATATCTGGTGCACTATTGCCAACATCAATTGTCATTGTTTTACCCTCCAATAAATATCTAATTAAACTAAGCCTAACCAACTTTAGCCTATCGTACAACTATTTACTGTTTTTCAATTCCAATCACCGTTCGCGCCAGAAATACCGCTGGAAGGATATAACCAATTAAAGCCTCAAATACTGCAAGAAATCGTCCAATTCCGATCGGCACAACATCACCGTAGCCTACTGAAAATAAAGTAACAGCACTAAAATAGAGCGAGGTAACAAGCTTATCAAAGTAATCTCCTGAGATAGGGGCTCCTGATTCAATTAATACATGCAGATTACTTTGAATGAAAATTAGATATATCATGCCGAAGCCGATAAGGAGAGATAAATAGAGATATGTAATCAAAATAACTGTTTCAAAAGATAGAAAGTTTTTCTGAAAACAAGCAACTACAACACTTTTAAAGCTCATGAAAATACAAACTACGATGAATACACAAAATAATAGTTCCAAATCAACCCCCACCCAACTGATACTGCTTTGTACAATATATACAAGCATGGAGGCTGATATGATATTCAAATGACTTTTGAACCTACTAAAAAAGTAAGGCTCTTTTCTAAAAGATTGTTGTTTTTGAACAAAACTGATTAGGTTTATTGGAACGGATATGCGAGACTCCTGTGGGAGTAGCGGGACAGATGAGACCCCGCAGGCGCTCGCGCTGAGGAGGCTCATCGCCCGCCCCAAGGAAAGCGAGCATCCTGGAGTGCCAATCAACCAACCCAATACTATTTTAAAAGCAACAAGATTTGCGAAAACAGCCAAAAGTAAAAAGAAGAACCAGGCTTCTTCCCTAGCTCTCCTTAAGATTCAATTCCACACCCTAATTCCCTGCTCCTCGATATCTTTTCACACCTGAATTCCATAGGAAGACCGATAATACAAAGAAACCTACACCCATTACTGGAGTTAAAAACGAGTAAACATACCATTCTTCTTTCTCTAGAAAGAATGCAGCCGGATATACGCCAACAAATGCAAACGGCAAAATCCACGTTAAGACAAAGCGAATCACTGAATTATATATATCAACTGGATAGCGCCCATAATTACCAATGTTATACATCATAGGCATTAAAGAGGTTCTGGCATCTGACCAAAAGCCAATACTGGCTAACGAGACGAAAATACCTGCATAAACAAGAGCACCACTAATGACAAATACAAAAAATAAGATAAAATCATACCATTGAAAAGTTAAATCTAATTGAATTGAGGCATACCCCATAATCAAGATTCCTGTTATTGCACCGAACAACGATTCGAGCTCCATCCGTTCTAAGATCACTTGGAACAGACTATGAATCGGTCTCGTTAAAATTCTATCCATTTCCCCCTTTACAATATAACGTTCATTAAAATCCCAAATATTAAAGAATGCCCCAAACACAGCGAATGGCACTAAGAAAAAACCATAAATAAAAATAATCTCATCACGTGACCAACCACTTAAAAATTGTGTATGCCCAAAAACAACAAGTATAAAAACAAGATTTGTTACTTGAAAAAGCATATCAGATAGAAGCTCTACAACCATATCTGCCCGATATTGCATTCTTGTTTTCATATATTGTCCGATATATTGAGTAAACATTGAAAAATAGAACATACCCTCACCCCCCCTGTATAATCATTCGTTTTTTCGCTAAGACCCACAGCAGTTGGATTGGAATGAGTAATACAATTGCCCAAAAACCTTGTAACAGAAGGGCTTGAAGCACTTCATTCCCTTTCATTCCCTCTGTAAAAATCATACTTGGAATATAACTAATTGCTTGGAAAGGAAAATACTTCATAACGTCTTGAGCCCACATTGGATAAAAGCTAATTGGCAGGAGGAGACCAGAAAACAAATCGATAATCACTCGTTTCGCCCTCATGAGACCATCATTATTAAATAAGAAAAATGTCAGCATGCCTGTAACCAAGTTAATTTGGGTATTAATAATAAAACTAAATAATAACGAAAATGCAAAAATAAACCACGTTGTCCCGTTTGAAGAAAACTCCATCGGGAACACCAGTCCGACAATAACCAATCCTGGAACAGAGAAAAACACTAAACGAAAGATACCTTCTCCAAATGCCTGCATTGTCTTCATCCCTAAATAGTTATAGGGTCTAATCAATTCAACAGCCACTTTACCTTCTTTAATCTCTAGTGCTATTTCACGATCAATATTATTAAAATAAAACGCTCTTGCCATCCATGAAACGGCCACATATGTTGTCATTTGAAGCGCAGACAAGCCTTCAATAGATTCTTTCCCACCATAAATAGCTGTCCATAAAAAATAATAAGCACCGATGTTAATACTATAAATTAAGATTCCGCTATAATAATTTGTTCGATATGCAAGCATCATTAAAAAACGAATCCTAATCATTTCTAAATATTTATCCATATTTCACCTCAGCTAGTTAATGCCTCTCCCTTTTCATAAATGTTTCGAATGACTTCTTCTGTGGAGATTTCCGTAACACTTAAATCCGTAATTTGATGAGCACCCACTACCCGACTAATTAGTTCAGACATTTGAGCTTCCTTATCACTTACAAGTGCAGTCCATTCATTCAATTTATCACCTTTTTGCCAAAAAACTTCAATATCAGCTGTTAAAAATGATAGCTGGTTTTCAACTACTGCTTCCGCGAATTGGAATTGAATTTGTTTTCCCTCTCCCCAGTGAGATCTTAATTCCTCTAATGCTCCATCATAGATAACCTTTCCTTCATCAAGCATTACAACGCGTTCACAAAGTGCCTCAATATCTGATAAGTCATGAGTAGTTAAAAGAATTGTTGTTTTGTATTTTTCATTCATCTCTTTTAAAAACTGACGAATCTTCAATTTCACTAAAACATCTAGCCCAATTGTCGGCTCATCAAGGAATAATAATGGTGGATTGTGAATAAGGGCCGCAGCAAGCTCACATCTCATTCTTTGTCCCAAAGACAGCTTCCTTACAGGCTTATCTAACAATGGTCCTATATCTAACGTGGTGATTACATGCTCCATATGCTCGTTATAATCTGCATCAGACACCTTATATACCTTTTTTAATAAACGAAATGATTCTTGTACCGCAATATCCCACCATAATTGAGAACGTTGACCGAAAACAACACCAATTGATTGAACAAACCGCTCTCGTTCTTTATGCGGATTCATCCCATTGACAAGAACCTCCCCTGAAGTTGGTGTTAAAATTCCAGTCAGCATTTTTATTGAGGTAGATTTCCCAGCACCATTCTCACCGATATACCCAACCATTTCCCCCTGCTTAACCGTAAACGAAACATCATTTACAGCTGGAATTGTTTTATATTGACGATTTAATAAATCGCGAAAAGCACCTTTTAAACCTTGACGACTAGAGTACGATTTAAATTCTTTGCGTAATTTTTTCACTTCAATAATGTTTGTCATTTTTTATCCCTCCATCTTTCACCACAACGAATAGTTTAACGAAACTTTAGGATTACAACAAATGCTATGTCTTTTCTATTAGGAGAAAATTAATAATTTTTTAAGGAATAAGCATTCATGATAAAATAAATTTTGATATTAGATACATACTAGGAGGCTATCATGCAATTTACAAGATCGAATGAATTACACGAAGAAGCATTACAACATATAGTTGGCGGGGTAAATTCCCCTTCACGTTCTTATAAAGCGGTTGGCGGCGGTTCACCAGTCGTAATGGAAAGGGCTAATGGAGCCTATTTTTGGGATGTCGATGGCAACAAATATATTGATTATTTAGCAGCATATGGTCCAATCATTACAGGACATGCTCATCCTCATATTACAAATGCAATCCAAAAGGCCGCCGAGAGTGGCGTGTTATACGGAACTCCAACTCCACATGAGGTTACATTCGCAAAAATGCTTAAGGAAGCGATGCCTGCTTTAGATAAGGTTCGTTTCGTTAATTCCGGAACAGAGGCTGTCATGACAACAATTCGTGTGGCAAGAGCTTACACTGGTCGTGACAAAATCATTAAATTTGCAGGCTGTTACCACGGACATTCAGACCTAGTCCTAGTTGCTGCTGGTTCTGGTCCATCAACATTAGGTACCCCAGACTCTGCAGGTGTTCCAAAAAGCATCGCCCAAGAAGTCATCACTGTCCCTTTTAATGAAATTGAACCATTAAAAGAAGCATTAGAAAAATGGGGAGACCAAGTAGCTGCAATATTGGTGGAACCGATTGTTGGTAACTTTGGAATCGTCGAACCAAAGCCTGGCTTTTTAGAAAAAGTGAATGAATTGGTACATGATGCAGGTGCACTCGTTATTTACGATGAGGTTATAACCGCTTTTCGCTTTATGTATGGCGGTGCTCAGGATCTATTAGGAGTATATCCAGATTTAACGGCATTAGGAAAGATTATTGGTGGAGGGCTCCCAATTGGAGCTTATGGTGGGAAAAAGGAAATAATGGAGACTGTTGCACCTCTAGGACCAGCATATCAGGCTGGGACAATGGCTGGTAACCCAGCATCCATTTTATCTGGAATTGCTTGCTTAGAAGTATTAAAGCAAGAGAAGGTGTACGAAAACCTCGATGAACTAGGAGCAATCCTTGAGGAAGGTATATTACAACACGCTCGTACATATAATATTCCGATAACAATTAATCGATTAAAAGGCGCATTAACGATTTACTTTACTGATGAAAAAATAACAAACTATGAACAAGCGGAAAATACAGATGGTGAAATGTTTGCCAGGTTTTTCAAACTAATGCTTCATCAAGGAATTAATCTAGCACCTTCTAAATATGAAGCATGGTTTTTAACAACTGCTCATACAAAAGAGGATTTATCAGAAACACTAAAAGCTGTGGAATACGCATTTAGCAAACTAATATAATAGATACTGTGAGCCCTCATTCATTGGGGGTTGTTTTACCTTTGAGACAAGTGTACAAAAGTACCTTGTCTTAAATTTTCACTACCTTTCTATTTTCAGAATATATTTACGTTTTAAATTTTTGTTAAAAAGGGAAATTGTACCTTGTATAAAGTAGCTAAAGCCTGTATAGTACGATATTGGTTTATAGGAAAAGCGGAAGCGCCTTGCTCAGCGACGCAGAAAAAAGAGCACTCCGTATGAGATATAGCGAGACTTATCGGACCTTTATGGGCAGTTTTCATTTACTTGCCCGTTAAGGTGGGGAAAAGCGAGACTTACATCAGTGGGTTTCTGATGGATAGCGAGACTTATCGGACCTTTATGGGCAGTTATATCAATTACTGCCCGTTAATGTGCGGCAAAGGAAACACGAAGAGCGAAGCGATTCGATGTTGACTTAGCGTATAAGGAGTGTGAAGTTCATTAGTCGCTAGGCGCTGGAGCTAGACACTAAAACTATGTACGATAGTTTAACGACTATATGATTTTAAGAAGGGAATGTCATTAAGCATACATGAAACTAGGTGCACGCATCCTAAAGACAGGGATTGCCATTACACTAGCTTTATTTTTAGCTACAGCCTTTCAGCTGCCATCTGCCGCATTTGCTGGAATCTCAGCGATTTTTGCGATACAGCCGACGATTTACCGTTCCTACTTATCGATTATTGAGCAAATCCAGGCAAATGTTATTGGTGCAGGATTAGCGATTGGTTTTGGCCTTATATTCGGCTCACACCCAATCATTATTGGTTTAACTGCCATTATTGTGATTGCAATCAATTTAAAGCTTAAGGCTGAAAACACGATTCCAGTAGCCTTAGTTACGGTTATTGCGATATTAGAAAGCCCAGGCGATGATTTCATTGAAGTAGCATTCGTTCGCTTTTTTACAATTTTACTAGGGGTTTTAGCTGCTTTTATTGTAAATTTAGTATTTATTCCACCAAAATATGAAACAAAGCTTTATATGAGAATCACAGAAAATACAGAGGATATTATTAAATGGATTCGAATTAATCTTCGCCAGGCATCAGAACATAATGTCTTAAAGGATGAAATCGTAAAGCTTAAAGAACACATGATAAAGCTCGATCAACTCTACTTGAATTATAAAGAGGAACGAAATTATTTTAAACGAGAATCATATGCAAAATCTAGAAAGCTCGTTCTCTTTAGACAGATGATTGTAACAACAAATCGTGCACTTGAAACACTAAAGAAGCTTCATCGCTTAGAGAATGAACTTCATCAAATGCCAGAAAACTTTCAAAAAGTGTTAATAAGTGAATTAGATTACTTACTTTATGTTCACGAAGAATCCCTGTTACGTTTTATCGGGAAAATTAAAACCCAACCTCCATCCGAACCGATGAGGGAAAATAAGTTTAATAAACAACAGCTTACTGAAGTGTTCATGGAATTTTATAAAAAGCAAGATTCATCCTGCTTTTATCACCTATTACCACTAGTATCGGCAATCATCGATTATAGTGAACAGCTTGAGCACTTAGATACGTTAATTAGTAGCTTCCAAAGCTTTCATAAAGAAGATAATGAAGTAAAGATTACGGAGGAATAAGGCTGGCATTTGCTAGCCTTATTTTTTTAGATCTTTTATTCTGATACTTTCCCAAAGGATAGCAAACAACCGTAATAATGCTGGTATAAAAAAAGCTATACCCACTTCATCTAAAAGTGAATATAGCATTGATTTCAGTCTAATTGTTGTATTTGAAATAACTTAAAATACTGACCTTGTTTTTCCATTAACTCTTGGTGTGTTCCTTGCTCAACAACTTTACCATCCTCAATCAAAACAATTTTGTTGGCATGTGTAATCGTTGACAGTCGATGAGCAACAATAAAGGTAGTACGATCCTTTGCTAGGTTTTCCAGTGCTTCCTGTATTAAATGCTCGCTTTCTAAATCTAAAGCTGAGGTTGCTTCATCCAAAATAAGGATTGGCGGGTTTTTCAAAAACACCCTCGCAATAGAAACCCTTTGCTTTTGTCCTCCTGAAAGCTTAACTCCTCGTTCTCCAACCTTTGTATCATAACCATTTGGTAATTTTAGAATAAAGTCATGTGCGTTTGCCGCTTTTGCTGCATGAATTACTTCTTCTTCGGTTGCATCTGGTTTCCCAATTAAGATGTTTTCTCGAACTGTATTACTAAATAAAAACGTATCCTGTAGGACCATACCGATTTGTCCACGTAAGCTTTGTGCTTGATAATCACGAATATCGATATCATCTAATAGAATTCTTCCGTCTGTCACATCATAAAAACGAGGAAGTAAACTAACAAGTGTAGATTTCCCGCCACCACTCATTCCTACAAGTGCGACTGTTTCCCCTCGTTTTACTCGAAGAGAAAGATCTTCTATAATAAGCTCTTCGTTTTCTTGGTAGCGAAAAGAAATGTTTTGAAATTCAACCTCTCCCCTTACATTACTTGCTACTACTGCATTCGGCTTATCAACAACCTCATAAGGAACATCAATAAACTCAAATACACGATCCATAGAGGCAAAGGCCTGTGTTAGTGTTGTTGAAGAATTAATTAATCTACGAAGTGGATTATATAGCTGTTCGATATAAGCAATAAACGCAACCATTGTACCAATTGAAAGCTGTCCATGAATCACCTGGTAGCCTGCATAGCTGATCACTACAAGTGGTGCAATATCTGTCAGCGTATTAACAATCGCAAAAGTTCGAGCATTCCAACTCGTATGATCTAAAGCACTTGTAAGAAAATTTGAATTTTCTTTCGCAAACTGTTTCTGCTCAAATTCCTCTGTAGCAAAGCTTCGAATAACAGGCATACCCTGAACACGCTCATGTAAGTGTCCTTGAACCTCTGCAAGTGCCTGTGATCGAACTCTTGTTAAATGACGAAGTTTTCCATAAAAGTACTTCACAGACAATCCGTAAAATGGAAATAAAACGATTGACACTAGTGTTAGCTTTACATCCATAGTCAACATAATCCCTATTGCGATTACAATCGTAACAACATCAAGCCAGACATTCATTAACCCAGTTATAACGAAATTCTTTGTTTGCTCAACATCATTTATTACACGTGAGATAATTTCTCCCCCTCGTGTATTTGCATAATAACGTAAACTCAATTTTTGTAAATGCGTGAATAACTGGTCACGAATATCATATAAAATTTTACTTCCTACCCATTGCGCATAATATTGACGGAAATATTCAATTGGCGGACGAATAACAACAAATAAGACAAACATGCCGCCCATAATAGTCAGTAAGGTTTTTGTCTTCTCATCAGCAGAACCTGTCCCACCAATAATGTCATCAACTACATATTTTATTAGTAAAGGCAAAAGAAGTGGGATTGAAAATTTAATGACACCAATAATAATTGTTCCCACAATCTGAAGCCTATAAGGCTTTACAAAAGCCATATACCGCTTTACAGACCCCAAGTTAACCCCTCGTTTCTCTCTATAAACGTTACTTACTATTTTTCCTTCTTATTTTATATAGATTCTGTTAAAGCTCACTATTGATTTTGGCACATTGTTGATTAAAGCGAACGCCTGTAGCGGAAATCAACAACCAAGTTTAACAAATAGACTTTATAGAAAGATAAAATTATTTCTTTAAATTGATATTATTTAATAAGGCTCTTTTCTAAAAGATTGTTGTTTTTGAACAAAACTGATTAGGTTGATTGGTGCGGAAGGTGCGGAAGGTGCGAGACTCCTGTGGGAGTAGCGGGACAGATGAGACCCCGCAGGCGCTTCGCGCTGAGGAGGCTCATCGCCCGCCCCACGGAAAGCGAGCATCCTGGAGCGCCAATCAACCAAACCAATACTATTTTAAAAGCAACAAAGTTTGCGAAAACATTCTTTAATAAAGATATCCTATTATGGACAGAAAAAAGGCTGACTCTTACATTTGTTTCAACTACTGCCAAAGTTGAAACGTTACCTGAGCCACCCTTACTTACACACTATTATTTTACATAGGTTAAATACCGTTCATACCATTCATCGATAAATTCAGGCGCAAATGGCCCCTTTTTCTGGCGAATCCACCGCAGTAAAGTTTCTAAATTATTCTTTAAGATAAGATCGATTACTTCTGGATAGTTCATAATCTTGCTATGCTGCTCGTATTCATCTTCATCCAATATCGTATAAGTCATATCCGGATACACCTTCACATCAAGATCATAGTCGATATATTTTAACGCTTCATCATCCCAAACGAATGGTGAGCTTATATTACAGTAGTAGGTAACACCATCATTCCTAAGCATACCGATAATATTAAACCAATGTCTCGCATGAAAATAGCATATAGCAGGTTCTCTCGTTATCCACGTTCTTCCGTCCGATTCTGTTACAACTGTTCGGTCATTACCACCAATAATACAATGCTGTGAACCTTTTAAAACAGTTGATTCTTCCCAAACTCTGTGGATGTAACCATTATGCTTATAACTATGAATTTGGATTTTGTCTCCTTCCCTGGGAAAGCCCACGTTTCTCCCCTTCTTTCAAATGGTCGCTTCGTGAAATCTCTTATCTCACAAACGTCGTCTCGTAATTTATTTGTTATCATTATACCGTTTGTGAATTAAAAAAGAAAATAAAAGAGTCATTTCGTAGGAAATGACCCCAATTGTATTCAAGAAACGGTTTCGAATTGTTGATTTTCGTAGGATCGAATAACCTCTTCTGTTTGTTTTTCAAATATTTCTTGAATTCTATTTAATTCCAGCTTCATTTGCTCAATCTCATCTTGCACAGATTGTATCTTTGCTTCGTCCTGCAAAGCAATCAGTTGTTTCATTATATCTTGGCACCGTTCAATTTCAGACTGCAAATATAATAATTTATCCATAGTTTTTAACTGCTCACCTACCAATTGATCAAAATTCATAGCAACACTCCTTTCTGTTAAAGAGAAATCATCAAAAATTGTGATAGTGTTTAATTCTCCGTAACATCGTTCTTTCCTTTGACTACTTATGTAGAGGAAACGGAAGTTTTGTCGTTTTGAGTGTTATCTTTTCATTTACAATGCTACTAGGTCAATTCTTATAACTATTTTTAATAGACTATTTCACTTTTTACATGGCTATTTTCGCAAACGTTGTTGCTATTTACAAAGTAATACGGTGGTTAATTTCCGATCCAATTAACCTGAAATAGTTTTTGTTTTAAAAGCAACAATCTCTTAAATTAAAGCAATTCCACCAAAAAAAGACACCTCTCCACGAATTGGGAAAGGTGTCTTTTGCATAGCTAACTTAAGAGTTTTGGTTCTTTTTAGCTTCAGCTTGTTGGTTTTGTTGTCTTACTTGTTGAGCATTCGTTTCACTAGCGAATTCAGTGCCAAATTGACCTGCACCCGCTTGAGCTCCAGCGCCTTGTGCTGATTGAGCGTTTTGTTGTCTCACTTGTTGAATGTTAGTACCTGCTGATGTTTTACCAGGTTGTTGGTTGTTGTTTTGTGCCATTTTAATATCACCTCCACGAAATATAGATTGTCCCGGAGATGATCTTTATATCCTAGAAATTTAAAATTTTTTTAAAAAAATTAAACGAGTAACGAACGACCACCATCTACTATTAGGGTTTGCCCTCTTACCATGGATGCTTTTTCAGTTAAAAGAAACTCAATTGCATTTACCATATCTTCAATCTCAACCATTCTGCCTGCTGGAGTATTTTTTCTTGCATCCTCTAAAAGTTCATCTCGATTTGGGAAATGCTTAAGTGCATCAGTGTCAACTGCACCACCAGAAACTGCATTTACAATTATATTTTTAGGAGACAATTCTACAGCTAAATATCTTGTAAGTGCTTCAAGTGCAGCCTTAGAAACACCAACAGTTGTGTAATTTTCCAGATAGCGAATAGAACCAAGCGAGCTTGTGCTAACAATAAATCCTCCGCCATTTCTCTCCATAAGCTTTGCTGCCTCTTGCGCACAGAAAAGAAGTGCCTTACTGTTAATATTCATTGTCCAATCCCAATGGTTTTCTTCAAGCTCCATGGCAGGCTTTTGCACACCTGAAGCGGCATTATTGACAAAAACATCGAGTCTTCCAAACTGCTCATCGATTTGTGCGAAGAGCTCTTTGATTTTTTCTGGCTTTCCAACATTTGCTTTTATAGCAATCGCTTTAACACCAAGCTTCTCAATTTCTTCTACTACTTCTAACGCTGCTGTTTTACTACGTGCATAATTAACAATGATGTCATAGCCTTTCTCAGCTAAACGTATAGCAACCGCCTTACCAATCCCACGGCTACTCCCTGTAATGAGTGCTACTTTATTCTCTTGGCTCATTTTGTCAGCTCCTTATATGTAATAAATCGTATAGATGAATTTATTGTATCAGATACTATAGTGAAACTACTATTTAGGGGTGTTTTTTCTCCTAATAACTTTAACGAACATCGTCCATTTCATAAGGAGGATACCCATGTACGTAGGCCGTGATATGACTGAACTATCCATGATGTCAAAGAAAGAGTGGAAGGATGAAGAACTTGCTTTTTTCCATCACTCTCTTCAACAGGTTGTACCTTACTTGAACGTAGAAGGACAAACAATTCATCGAGAAATTGTACAAGAAATAACATCCCGTGGCGGTCTTAACAGAAGTGAAGCCACTTATACCCAAGGGACAAGAACACAATATGATTGATTTTTTAGGGGTCAGGCTAGGTTCTGCCCCTTATAAATTTGATAAATTTTCTGATGTGATACTGGAAAAGCAAACTTGCTCAATTCTTCTGGTGATACTGCAACTAGATTTTCGTTCGGACTATTCTTTACTTCTGCAATGAAAATAGAGATATTCCAGATCAAATGAGAAAAAATATGTTCCACCGTACCTGCTAATTCAGATAACACAACCTTTGCTTCATATTCTGTTTGTAAATAATCAGCTAACTGTTCACGATAAGTTTTTCCTGTTGTTGCTACTATTTCAAAGTTCGGATGCTCCCACAAATTTGCAAGCAAGCCTGTAGATGGTCGTTTATGAATATAGAGATTTCCATCTGAATCATGTAAAACTGCTGCGGCCATCTGTAATGGTTTTGGCTTCTTTTTCTTACTTTTAATCGGTAATTCAGCTTGAACACCTTCTTCAAAAGCAGTACAATGCTCTCGAACTGGACAAAGTAAACAAGAGGGAGAAGTTGGTGTACATATTAATGCCCCTAGCTCCATAAGTGCTTGATTAAAAGAAGAAGGATCATCTCTTGAAATTAACTCATAGGTGACATCCTCAAAAGTCTTTCTTGTTTTCGGCTTAGCAATATCTTCCCAAATCGATAATATTCTCGAAAGAACTCTCATAACGTTCCCATCAACAGCAGGCTCAGGTATGTTATAAGCAATACTTAAAATCGCCCCTTTAGTATAAGGTCCGACGCCTTTTAGTTTTGATATTTCGTGTGGAGAATTTGGAACCACACCACCATAACTTTCTTTTACCTCTTTAACAGCTGATTGGAGATTACGTACTCGGGAATAGTAACCAAGCCCCTCCCAAGCTTTTAGCACTTCCTCTTCATTGGCATCAGCTAATGCTTCTATTGTGGGAAATTTTTCGATAAATGAAGTAAAATAAGGGATAACTGTATCAACTCTAGTTTGTTGAAGCATTATTTCTGAAACCCATACCTTGTAAGGATCTTGATCCTTACGCCATGGCAAATCCCTTTTTTCAGTCAAATACCAGTTAATCAAATCATCTTGAAATTCATGTATTGAAAAGCTTCTGAGTTTATTTTGTAAATCGTTATCCATGTGAATTTTCCTCCGGATGTTAATTTCCATAATAATCGGGAAAATAGAATATAAATAGTTTGCTTCTATTTTTGCAGTTTCACTTTTATCAGGATAGTATAAGACTAAATATTAATAAAGCCTTTATGTTTAAAAGTAATAAGAATTGAACACATTGGACAGTATTATGACATATAAATTCCTTAGTAATTAAAAAAAAACTCCTTTCGAGTAAAAACAAGGAGGTACATTTCGTTGGATACTGGAACACATGTCGTCATGGGAATTGCATTAGGAGGATTAGCAACATTAGATCCCGCTATAGGAGTCGATAATCCGACAGCACATGCAGTCATGCTTGGGGCGATCTTCGGCTCTCAAGCACCCGACTTAGATACCATTTTAAAACTTAGAAATAACGCAAAGTATATCCGAAATCATCGTGGAATTACTCATTCCATCCCTGCAATTTTTATTTGGTCTTTTTTAATTACAGGGATGATAACGATATTTATTCCTGAAAGCAATTTGCTTCATTTATGGCTGTGGACACTACTCGCGATTGTGCTCCATGTTTTTGTTGATATTTTTAATGCTTATGGTACCCAGGCACTAAGGCCATTTACGAAGAAATGGATTGCATTAGGCATCATAAACACATTTGACCCATTTATCTTTGTTGCTCACTTAGTTGGCATAGCGATTTGGTTAATCGGTGGTCATCCTGGTTACACATTTTTAAGTGTTTATATCATATTGATTGGGTACTATATTATTCGATTTTCTATGCAACGAAGGATTATTCATCGTTTACACAAGCTAGTACCTCAAATCGAACAAGTTATTATCTCACCAACAATGAGGTTTCGTAGATGGCATATTGCAATTATGACCGATACAAGCTTCCATGTAGCAAGAGCTGTTGATGGTGAAATTATGTTCCTTGATGAATTTGAACGAATACCTGTCCCACAGACAGATGTAATCAGAGCCGCAGAGCAAGATGACAACATATCAGCATTTTTATCCTTTTCCCCAGTTTATCGGTGGGAAGTCGATGAGTATACAGATCATTATGAGGTACGTTTTATTGACTTACGATACAGAAGTAAAGGGTATTATCCTTTCGTTGCAATTGTACAGCTCGATCAAGAACTAAACATCGTAAGCTCCTATACAGGCTGGATATTTAGCGAAGAAAAGCTTCGTAAAAAGCTGGAGCTCATACCTGAATGAACAAAGCATAAGCGACTTGGGTTCAGTCGCTTACGCTTGTTGTGATGCGGATTATTACAGTTCCCAAAACCAAGAAAAAGGCTGGATTCATAACTCATGAGCCAGCCTTTTTTATTTAAACAAACGTTTAATTAATGCTTTAAATAATCTTCATTATTCAACAAATGACTATATTTTGGATTTGTGGCGATAAATTCATGAAGCTTGTCACCATAATGAGTAATTAATTGTCTAACTACCTGTTCGGTCACTTCTTTACCACGATATTCCCTACCAGTTCTAGCTTGTGTTGATTCAAAGTCTTCCCAAAATAATTCAATCCACGTTCTTGCTTGTGCATATGAAAGGCTTGTGTTTTTACTTAACAACTCATTCGTTAATCGTTCAAAATATATTTCCATTATTCTCACCTCTAGGAAGGAATCGTTACTTATATTTTAATCAAAAGCACCCATACTATTAGTACGCTTCTTTTTAGGAAGCTAATGAATGATGACTTGGAGGGGATTGTGTTGCGTAACAAAGAAGCAGGATTTCCTAATATGAGCAACAACAAGTTTGAAGGCGAACCAAGAGCTAAAGCTGAATATGCTTCTAAACGAGCAGACGGTACCATTAACACTCATCCACAAGAACGGATGAGAGCTTCTGGAAGTCGAGAAAACCCTTACTCTTAATACGCTAAAACTTGTGGAGGTGCTTCCTAATGGGTACAAAGAAAAGATTCTATGACAATTTGTATTCTAATCCATTTAATCAGCCCTGGGCTAATCCAAAACATGCCCACGCTCAAGTAAATGGTCAAACCCAACAATCTCAAGACCTCATCATTCTAAAAAGACAAACAAGAAAACAATCTTAACTTGTAAGTTTGGACTGACAGCTTATATGCTTGTCAGTCCTTAATTAACATTGAAATTGGCAATGCTTCCTCAACATTTGGTGTTGACAGACGATAACCCCATGCAAAAATTCCATTCATATACGAAATTTTAAATGATTCTCCAGGTGCACCTTCCACTTCATATATTTCTTCTGGTTTATAATTGGTTGGATCCAATAAATAAGATTTTGCCATTGAAATTTTACGCTCTAAAACAGCAAATTCGTTAACAATTCCAAGCTGTTCTGCTTTTCTCGCCTTTTCCTTAAGGGACGCAATTTCGTTCTTTAGTTCATATTCAGTCATTTCACTATATCGTTTAGTATTCACTGTAATTTCCCCTAGTCATATAATTATTCTTCGTCTAAATATTGATCAATGATTTCAACGGAAAACCCTTTACGAAATAAAAATTGTTTCATCTTTAGTTTATAGTGATATGAATCCTCATTTTGGTATTTCTTTTTAGCCTTTTCTGCGTGTTTTAGTAATGCAGCCCATTCCTCTGATTCTTCCTGCTCTACATTCACTTCTTCTAATGCAATTGAAATAATATCATAAGAAAAGCCCTTCCTCATCAGATGCTGCTCTAATTTTTGCTTTAGCTGCACACTAGATAGCTTATTATTTTTTTTCAATACCTTTTCAGCATGGTTAACTGCCTCTTCAATTTGAGCAGCTTGCGTATATTGAATAAGGGCTTGTTCGATAAATGCTTGTTCGATTCCTTTACCTGCCATCTCTCGCTTTATCACACTTGGCCCTTTTCCATTCGTTTGCCACTGTGTTCTGACATAAGCTAAAGCAAATTCAAGATCATCAACATAGCGATATTCCTTAAGCTTAAATATGACCTCTTGAATAATCGCATCGTTATATTCCTTTTTTTGTAAGTGATCCTCCACTTCTTTTATAGAGCGCATCCGATAACTTAAAAATTCTAAAGCTTTATTATATGCCTTTTTAATTTCATCACCAAATTGGATTTCATTAATATCAAATTCATCAAGTTCTTTTCCTTTTTGAAGATTGTATTTAATAAACACATCTTGATCTACACTAAAAGCATATTTTTCTCCCGTTCCATCATCTAAAAAAATATTTAATCGATCTTCAGAATGCTTTTGCGCAGTGATTTTTGTAATAATAGCCATATTCTCACCTACTAATCGTTTTAAAAATATATTAAAAAGAGGAGATTTTTCATAAAAAGGGTATATAAGTAATAGAGCTATTTCAAAGGAAGTGATCAATTGAAAATTGCCATAGCCGGTGGTACCGGTTTTATTGGAAAGCACTTAACTCGTCATTTTTTATCTAAAGGTCATGATGTCTTTATTTTAACACGAAGTGAAATAACTTCTTCAGAAAAAAACCTCCATTTTGTTAAATGGTTAACTGATTCAGCAAAACCGTCTGCTAATTTGGCTGGTGTAGATGCTGTCATAAATTTAACAGGAAAATCAATAAATGACCGCTGGACTGAAAAAGCTAAAAAAGAAATAGTCGGGAGTAGAATTAGTTCAACTAATGCGATCTATTCTATGATTAAAAGCATTCCAAATAAGCCTTCTGTGTTTATTAACGCAAGTGCAATTGGCATTTATGGTACATCATTAGAAAAAACATTTACAGAACAAACAAAGGAAATTGGTACTGATTTTCTCGCTAAGACCGTGCAGCAATGGGAATCAGAAGCCGCAAAAGTTGCGGATTTATCCGTAAGAACAGTATACGCAAGATTCGGCATCGTCTTAGGTGAGCAAGGGGCCCTTCCTAAAATGGTTTTACCTTATAAATTATTTGCAGGTGGAAATCTTGGATCAGGACAGCAATGGATGTCATGGATACATATTGACGATCTCGTAAAACTTATTGATTATATCATTCACACCCCTGCTATCTCTGGTCCAATTAATGCTACAGCACCGAATCCAGTTAGAATGAATGAATTTAGTCAGACAATAGCTGATGTCTTAAAAAAACCTAATTGGTTGCGAGGACCATCTTTTGCTTTAAAAACATTATTAGGTGAGATGAGTATATTAATTTTAGAAGGTCAAAAGGTAATACCTGAAAAGGCTCTACAGCATCATTATCACTTTTTATTTCCAACTCTTGATAAAGCATTGGTAAATCTTCTACGCAGTTAATAAAGAAGTCTTATGCTCAAAACAAAAGGCTCTTTTCTAAAAGATTGTTGTTTTTGAACACAACTGATTAGGTTGATTGGTGCGAAAGGTGCGAGACTCCTGTGGGAGTAGCGGGACAGATGAGACCCCGCAGGCGCTTCGCGCTGAGGAGGCTCATCGCCCGCCCGCCGGAAATCGAGCATCCTCTCGCTGCAATCAACCAACCCAATACTATTTTAAAAGCAACAAAGTTTGCGAAAACAGCCAAACAAAAAAACAATCTTGATGGGAGCTTGACATTGTTATGAATTCAACACTTTTTAAACAAGCAACGGTTTATCCTGTTACCTCTGCTGTTAAGTACGAAACAGATGTACTTGTTGAAAACGGGAAAATAGTTGCAATTGGAAAGAATTTAGAAAGTACTGAAGATACGATCGTGATTAATTGTAAGGATCAGCTATTATTTCCTGGCTTTATCGATGTTCATACCCATTTAGGTTTATATGACGAAGGTACAGGCTGGGCGGGGAATGATGCCAATGAAACGATTGAACCACTAACTCCCCATATTCGTGCACTTGATGGTGTTCATTCGCTTGATCCCGCTTTTACGGATGCCATTAAATACGGGATTACGACAGCTCATGTAATGCCAGGAAGTGCAAATGTGATTGGTGGCACAACTTCTGTTATTAAAACCTACGGCGCAAACGTTGCAAATATGATTATCCAGGAAACAGCTGGGTTAAAGATTGCTTTGGGAGAGAACCCAAAACGGATGCATAGTCATGGAAATAAAGAATCAATCACAAGAATGGGAATTATGGGTATGCTTCGTGAAGCATTTTACAAAGCGAAATACAGTGATGAAACTGAGGATTTTCGATTAATTCCAATCAAGAAGGCTCTCCGCCGTGAAATTCCGGTTCGAATCCACGCCCATCGTGCAGATGATATTATGAGCGCTATACGCTTCGCCGAAGAATTTGAACTTGACTACAGAATTGAGCATTGTACTGAAGGGCACTTAATTGCAGATGAATTAATAGGCAAGCAAGCAAAGGTATGTGTTGGACCTACATTAACTAGAAGGTCGAAAATTGAACTCAAGAATAAAAGTTGGTCAACCTATCAAGCATTATCTGAAAGAGGTGTCGAGGTGTCAATTACAACCGATCACCCTTACACTCCTATACAATACTTAAATATTTGCGCATCAATTGCAGTTCGAGAAGGGTTTGATGAACAAAAAGCGCTAGAAGGAATTACCATAGCTGCTGCACGTAATCTAAGGGTCGATAAACGAATTGGTAGTATTGAGGTAGGAAAAGATGCAGATCTAGTTATATGGAATTATCACCCGTTTCATTATCTTGCAAAACCACAATTAACAATGATAGATGGAAAAGTAGTCTATGACGCAAAAGGATAATATTACCAAAAAGTTATTTTGGTATTGTATAGAACTAGATACTACTTGTTCCTTTAGTTGGTAGGAATCTCAATTTAAAAGCCCATTTACTATATTTGATTAACGCATTAAATTAGAAGATTAGCACCGTTTTTTTCTGTACGTAATTTCCACTAAAATAGTAGGATTTCAGTAATATCAACTACTATTTTAAGATAAATTATTTTTTTTGAAATTCGACAAAAAAGGAGTATCTTTTTCATTTAAAATGACGTATTATACTCCATGGAGCAAGTTAAAAAAACAATTAAATCTAGTAATGGGAAGGCAAATGGTGCGCCACCAGCTTTACTGGTTCTAGTGGGTTCGATTCCCACCCCGAAATTTTTTGAAGGTAATGTTTTTATAAAAAATTTCGAGGGTGGAGACGACCATATCACGTGGAGTCTGCCCTCATATTGGAGGGGTCCAGATGCTAAAAAAACGTGATATTCATGATAGTCATGCACTTTATGATCACATGGTTCACCCTGATGTTTTCCCATTTGTCCGTCATAAAGCAAATTCTTTTGAGGAATATCTATTCTTAACGAAACAAACAATTGAAGCTGAAGAACGTGGTGAGTTGATTTCACGTACCATTTTAGACGAATGGGGCTCTCCAATCGGAACAATTAGTTTGTTTGATATCCAGGATAACGCTGGCTTTTTAGGAACGTGGTTAGGAAAGCCATACCATGGAAAAGGCTATAATAAGCTTGCTAAGGATGCTTTTTTTCATGAATTATTTTATGAATTAGATATTGAAACAATCTTCTTACGAATACGTAAACAAAACGTTCGTTCAACAAGAGCAGCCGCAAAACTGCCGTATGTTGTTAATGCTAATGAAACAAGAGCAAGCTTACTTGAGCAAATAAACAAAGGTGAAGATTTATTCAATTTATTTGAAATTACAAAAGACCTTTATACATTCAACACGTACCACCAAACTTCAGAAGCGGATGACAATCAGCTTAAAGAAGCTTAATATACCAGGCCAGGTGAGATCATTGATCTCACCTATTTTATTGATTTAATATTTTTTAGCTAAGAGGTAAATTGTATGAATCCACCCTCATTTGTCAAAACTAATGATGAATACTATATTTTGGAAGGATGATTACATTGGCATCAGAAAGAAAGAAGCGAGATAAGACAAAAAGTACTCTATCTAGTATGCAAGAAGTTACTTATTCTAGAGAGTTTAAAAGTGCTGACCGTGCTGGTGGATACATAAGTAAATCAAGACACTAACTTCCAACATGAAATCATGAAAAAAAGCCATCCTAATCTTGTACGACAGTTACAAGTACAAAAGCTCAGGGCGCCTTGAACAGCCACGGGCAAATAAGACTCTCATGAATAGAAGGTGTTTTTTACCTTCAATTCATGAGCGGCTTAGACCCAAGAGGGGCTAGGCGCTGGAGCTGGATGTCAAGCGCTCATCCACTGTACAATGAATTTTAAAAATTCTTTAACAAACAAAGGAGGGCTTTTTCATGGGTCGTGGACATCAACATAATCATAAAGCTCGTGATAAAAATTCAGTAACGCTTCCTCAAACTCCCAAAAATTTAAAAAGAGACGGTGTAGACGAGGAATTCTCTCGTGAGATCGCAGACCAAGCAGATATGGAAGCTCAAGCTAGAGCTAACGCTGCTAATCAACGTCAACAAACAAACAGAAAGTGATAATAGTGTAGAAAAGGAGTGGAAAACCCACTCCTTTTTATTATGTGAATAACTATTGTCGAAAATGTGGATAAGTTTAATTAAAAATTGTGAATATTGTTAATAACTTGTTAATATCTCCAGCAATCGTTTTCATTTTATCCACAATTTTATCCCATAAGCGTTGTCACCCTAACCTAATATGCTGTGGACAATGTTAATAACTTTTCACATTGTTCATATTTTTCACAATAAATACTCCTTTTTCATAATCTATAACGTATTGGTTTGTATTAATAAAATGACAGGGGTGTTTATTAGTTGGCATACGAGATCACTCGAGATTATATTCGTACTGGTAATTCTCGGTCTGGGCAACGTATTGGGACTGTACGCTTTATTGTCAGCCATGATACTGGAAATCCAGGCTCTACAGCTTATGGTAATCGCAATTATTTCGATAATCAGCAACCTTCCGCATCTGCACACACCTTTATTGATGATAAATATATACTTGAAATTATTCCTTTAAGCGAAAAGGCTTGGCATGTTCGTTCTAATGTACCAGGTGACAATAGTCGATATGGTGCTAATTCAAACGATGCTGCCATCGGAGTGGAATTGTGTCACGGCGGGAAAATCAATTTTCAACAAGCCTACAATCGCTATGTCTGGTATCACGCATATCTATGTGATAGATTTAATCTAAATCCGAAATCAGATATTATTGCACACGCAACTTTAGATCCCTCAAGAAGAACAGATCCAATAAATATATTAAGAACACACGGAATTTCCTGGTCGATGTTTATCGATGATGTTGTTGAAGTACTTCGGAACTTCAACGGAGCAATTCC
This sequence comes from Metabacillus sp. KUDC1714, assembly GCF_014217835.1. NCBI lineage: Bacteria > Bacillati > Bacillota > Bacilli > Caryophanales > Bacillaceae > Metabacillus > Metabacillus elymi. Next base: position 2,527,209 of record NZ_CP055263.1, on the reverse strand, counting down.
ATCAGCTCCTGCTGCACCGTCAGCACTTTCAAAACCACAAACTTCTAAACCACCTGCTTCAGTTGTTAAAGGTACAACCGTTACATTACCGATTGGTGAAGGAGATTCCGGTCCCTTTGTTCGTGATATTCAACAAGAATTAATAAAAGCTGGTTACAGACTTCCCAGATTTGGAGCAGATGGAAAATTCGGAGAAGAAACTGAAAATGCTGTAATGAAATTTCAAAGAGATAATAATCTGGCTGTAGATGGTTTGGTTGGACCCGTTACTTTAAACCGACTACAAGAGGTTAATCATCAAAGAGTATCTGCCTCAGATTTCCCATTACCAACAGGTGTTTATCGTCGTGGAGATCAAGGAAATGCAGTTAAACAAATTCAAAGAGCTTTAAAACAAATAAATTTTAATCCCGGATCAATCGATGGCATCTACGGACCAAATACGGAAGATGCCGTAAAAAGATTTCAATCAATGTATAGAGCACTAGCTGATGATGGTATTTATGGTCCAAATACACGAAAATATATAAGAATGGAATTAGATGATTAATTCTTAAAATTTCATGTATAACTATCGCCAATGCAACATAAAGTATTATTACAACTCAGAACTTACACCACGTTTCTAGAAAGCACGCTGCTCATATAGAGTGGCGTGTTTTATTGTCACAAAAGCGCAAGCGACTTGAACAGCCTCTGGCAAATTAGCTACCAGCTCCAGCGCCTAGCTCATCTAGGGTCTAGCTAATTTAGAATTGAATTCAAAGAACGTCTTCTATTCTAAATATGTCGTGCGCTTATCCACAGTTTAAGCATTTAAGAATTTTCTAAACAATAAAAAAAGCTTGAAGGTCTGACAAATTATATCAGACCATTCAAGCCTATGCTTCAACTAATTCACCTTTATATAATCTGTTCTTTTTCAAAGTTATACCTAGCTCATTTGCCAATTTCTTCAATTCTCTTACTTCTCGTTCTGTTACAATTGACACAACTGTTCCTGAAGCCCCTTGTCTCCCTGTTCTTCCTGAACGATGAACATACTGTGATGCATTAGCTGGAAGGTCAAAATGGATTACATGAGAAAGCCCAACGATATCTAAGCCTCTTGCAGCTACATCTGTTGCAAGAAGAAGTCCTTGTGTATCTGTTCTTAAGCTTTTTAAAGCAGCTTCTCTCTCTTCTTTTTTAGTATCACTGTGCAAGAGGTGTAAATCAACGCCCTTGAACTCTAATTTTTCAGCGAGCACATCAAGACTGCCTATATCTTTCACAAACCCTAAAGCTTTCATTCGAACTGTTTTAGCTAATCTTTCTAAAATGGTTATTTTTTCTCTCTGCTCACAAACAAGATAAACATGCTCCACATCACCTACAGGCACTTCTTCTAAGCCAACTTTTATGATCTCAGGATTACCTTTCATAAGATCTCTCGCCTTTGATTCTGTGCTTTCATTTAAGGTAGCTGAAAACAACACTACTTGGCGTTCATTCAGTGTTGTTTTAATAATATCTTTCATTGTATTTTTATGTTCAGGAGTGAGTAGCTGATCCCCCTCATCTAATACAATTGTTTTCACCTCATGCATTTTTAACTTTTTCATTTTAATCAATTCATGAATTCTTCCTGGCGTTCCGACAATTACTTGCGGGCTTTTTTTCAGCTTCTCAACTTGTCGTTTAATATTTGCACCACCTATAAAAGAAGCGCTTGTTAATCCGCTACCTTCAGACCACTTTTTAATTTCATCAAAGATTTGCATAACAAGTTCCCTTGAAGGGGCAAGAATCACGATTTGGGCATTCTTCTTATTTGCATCAATATTATTTAACAGTGGTAGTACATATGCTAGTGTTTTTCCTGTCCCAGTTGGAGATTCAGCAATAACATCTTTCCCTTCTAAAATAAGGGGAATTGTTTTAATTTGAACCGCAGTTGGCTCTTGAAAATTTGCCTTTTCCCAATTTGTTTGAAGGAATGGTTTTATATCCGTTAAAAAATTCGCTTGTGTCATGAAAAGCTATCTCCTTTACTTAACAAAATTCGTTACTTTCATGATGATAAACTACCTATAAAATTATGTAGTCTTCACGTTATTTTATAAATTGCTAACTCTAGCAAAACCGATTTTTAACTATTGGTCACCCTTTTAGGTGCTGGGAGTTTTACTGCCCGTTAACAATGGGATAAACAGAATAAAAGTCAACCATTATAGTACAGCTAAATAACAATAAAAGCAAAGGGATTCTATAACGCAACAAAATCTATGTATGTTTTTGGAACCTCAAGATTTCTCAAAAAGATAAAGAACGCCATTTTTCGCCCTAGTAATTTTAGGACCACTAAAACCATTTTTAACAAGGTATTTCTGAATATATATCATTAATGCACCATGACTGACAATTAGGATATTCTCCTCTTCATTTTCCATTGCCTTTTTCACAACATATTCAATTCGATTTATTACATCAACTTTCTTTTCCAGTTGAGATTTATGATTCACCATCCATGAGAGTCTTATTAATAGCATCCATAGAGGAAATGGCATTTTCACATTTCGTTTAAATAAAGGATAGATAGGTATTTCTCTTAATTCCTCCATTATATCAATGTCACCTTTATAGATCTGCCTTGCTGTTTTTTCGGCTCTATATAAGTCACTTGAAAAACATCTATCCCATGTGGTTCCTTTAAAATTGACTTCTTTACCTTCTATATCTGATGAATCATATTCCTGTATCCATTGAAATAGCCTCTCTTGAGTTAAACTAGCACTTGGGTAACCTTTCATAACCTTAAAATGACGAACTAAACCAATTTTCATATATTCTCCTCAAAACAATATTTCGGCATATTTCCCCAGAAATAATTATCATTCTGCAAATAAACAGAAAACAATGACAAATTATTTACTAGTTTTCTCTAGAAGAAAAACCTCATATCCAGAATTTTTGATAATTTCCGTGCAACCTACACCCGATTTTTACACCATTCACATCTTTCTTTACTAGTATTCTATTTTTCTCTTTTTTTATGGATCCCACAAAAAAAGAAACACTCTTGTTGAATTTAAAAACAAAATAGCTGACACATTTATATCTAAATTCTAAGAAGAGAAATGTGTCAGCATCTTTGTGTTAACTGAGGCAGGTAGGAAAGTGGGTTAGCTTAACATATGTGAGATCAGGTTAAAATTCCATTAAAGCCACTACTTCTTTATGACTCCTTTTTAATAATCGCCACTTTGAGATAGTTACCCTCTTTAAATTCCTTTATTGTTTTAAAATCATTTGGAAGGCTAAATTCCTCAAGGATTTTGTATGTCTCCCCAGAAGCTTTAAAAGCCTTTTCAATAAAGCCTTTAAATTTACTCATTCCAAATGTGCTACAGTTGGAGGAAGCAACAATGATTCCATTTTTTTCTGTAATGGTTATCGCTTGCTTTAATAAATCCGGATAATCTTTACCTGCACTAAACGTATGTTTTTTTGAACGCGCAAAGCTTGGTGGATCGAGAATGACCATACCGAATTTTAATTGCTTTCTTACAGCATATTTAAAGTAATTAAAGACATCTTCAACAATAATATCGTGTGCCGCGTAGTCTAGTCCATTTACACTAAACTGTTCAATCGTCTTAGGCTTGCTGCGATTTGCTAGATCAACACTCGTTGTTTTTGATGCTCCACCTAATGCTGCTGCAACAGAAAAAGCACCTGTATAAGAGAATGTATTTAGTACATGCTTACCCTCTGAATATTTATCACGAATCGTTTTACGTACATCTCTTTGATCAAGGAAGACCCCAACCATCGCACCATCATTTAAATAAGTCGCAAAGTGAATTCCATTTTGCTTCACTATTAAGGGAAAATTAGCCCTCTCTCCTGCTACAAAATCATCATCTTCTATATATGTACCTTTATCGTCAAATCGTTTCTTTTCATATAGTCCCTTAAAGCTCACTAGGTTTGTCAGTGCCTCAATCACATAGTCTTTAAACCGATAAATCCCCTCACTATACCAGCTCGTGACATAATAGCCATCATAATAATCAATGGTTAAGCCACCAATCCCATCGCCTTCACCATTAAACACTCGGAATGCAGTTGTTTCAGGATCTTCAAAAAGAGCTTTTCTATAATCCAAAGCCTGTTTTATTTTCCCCTGAAAAAAAACTTGATTAATTTCTTCCTGCTTATTTCTAGTTAGAACCCAACCTCTTCCTTTGTTTTGCGTACCATAATATCCTTTTGCAAGAAATTGATTTTTATCATCAAAAAGATCGATAATTGTTCCTTCTACTTTTAATACTTCACTATTTTTAATTGCATCCTTATTTATAAGTGGATAACCTGATTTGAAATACTTTACAAAATCTGATTTCACCTGTAAGTTGATTGTTTTAGTCATTTATTCACCCAATCATTCTTTTATTTAGGGGTATGACCCCTTTCCAACTATTCCATCATACCCATTTTTGCTAGAAAAATAAAACCCCTCTTGTTTTCAAGAGGGGTAGTGTCAGCTTATACCCACCACATTTGTGATGGCGTTTCATTAATTAATACAGTTTTAAGATTTGTAACAGCACGTTCAAAGCCTTCATCAATTGACATGATAGGATCTTCGTGCTCAATGCTCACAACATAATCATAGTTATATGTACGAAGCGCACTCATGATATCATTCCACTCAGTTAGGCTATGACCACATCCAACAGATCTAAATGTCCAAGCTCTTGTTTGAACTTCTCCATATGGCTGCATGTCTGTTAATCCATACATATTCACATTGTCTTGATCGATATATGTATCTTTTGCATGGAAGTGGTGAATTGCATTTGCTTTACCTAAAATTTTAATTGCTCCAACTGGGTCAATTCCTTGCCACCAAAGATGACTTGGGTCTAAGTTAGCTCCGATCGCATCACATGTTGCCTCGCGAAGTTTTAGCAATGTATATGGTGTGTGAACTAAAAATCCACCGTGTAATTCTAAACCAATTTTCACATTATGCTCCTGTGCATATTGGCCAACTTCTTTCCAATAAGGGATTAATTTCTGTTCCCATTGCCATTTTAATACATCGCCGTATTCATTTGGCCATGGTGTAACAGGCCAGTTCGGATTTTTCGCATCTTCATTGTCTCCAGGTGTACCTGAGAATGTGTTAACAACAGGAACATTTAATAAAGATGCTAGTTTAATTGTTTTTAATAATGTTTCATGGTGATCTTGTGCTAATTCTTTATCTGGAGAAACAGGATTTCCGTGACAGCTAAATGCACTAATGATTAAGTCGCGTTCTTGTATCTTAGCCAAGTATTCATTACGCTTTTCTTCACTCTCTAATAGAGTATCTAAATCACAATGTGTATTCCCTGGATAACCGCCTGTGCCGATCTCTACTGCATGTAGTCCAGAAGCCTTCACTCTATCTAGCATGTCTTCAAAAGATTTATCATTAAACAGAACTGTAAATACACCTAATTTCATAGTATTTCCTCCTTATTTTGTCACTTCAGCAGACTTATATATTTGATCGATAATTTGTGATACCTGTAACGCTTCCTCAGGCTTGACAACAAGTTCAGCTTTTCCGAGACAAGTATCAATGAAGTTTTTAGCTTGGGCAAGTCCAGGGTCATCTTCACCAGGTACCCAGGCTGCTTGACTATTCATAAGCATTCCATTTTTTGCTGTATAAAGCTCAAGTGGAAACACACTCAATCCACCTTCAACACCAGAAATACTCACGTGCTCTTGGTCATCTAATATATTAGCTGCCCAAGAGGTTTCGAGTAAAAGTGATGCTCCATTTTCGAATTTAATATAGGCGGTGACATGATCGTCTACATCAAATGTTTCATGGTCAAATGTTCCCCATTGATTAACACTATTAGGGGTTTTACTTAATATATTATAGGTACTACCATTTACAGAAATATGTTTCGGACTACCCATTAACCAAATGGCTAAGTCTAGCAAATGGCAGCCGTAATCAATTAAGCTACCTCCACCTTGAAGGGATTTGTTCGTAAACACACCCCAGCCCGGTACCTTTCGACGTCTCAATGCTTGTACTCTTGTTACAAGGGGTGTTCCAACATCTTGCATCATTTGTTTTGCCGCTTGAGAGTTCTTCATAAATCGGTAGTGGTAGGCAATCGCTAGTACTTTATTTGAACGCTTTGATGCCTCTAGCATTTCCTCACATTCTTCTGAAGAAAGCGCCATCGGTTTTTCACAAAGAACGTTCACACCTGCTTCTAATGCAGCAATGGTAATCTCTGCATGGAACTTATTCGGTGTACAAATACAAACAGCATCTACTTTTTGAAACATATCACGATAATCTTCATACACGTTTTCAATGTTATACTTAGCAGCAACTTCCTGTGCTCTTTCTTTATTCACATCACTAACTGCTGAAATCTCACAATCTTCATTAAGTTTTTGAAAGGCTGGGATATGACGTCCCTGCGCAATGCCTCCCACCCCGATGATTCCAATTCGTAATTTAGTCATCGTAATCACTCAAATACTTTTGCGATTGTTTTCGTGTCGTTCGATTTAATTGCTGCAAGAATAACGGCTAAAGATTTCATGCCTTCTTCTCCATTAATTAATGGCTCTGTGTTATCAACAATAGATGCCACAAAGTTATCAATTACATGTGTTGTGTTTTGGCCGCCCTCAGCATTTGATTGAATTTTGCCAAGCTCATAGTTAACAACTTCACCATTAGTATATTGAACTACAAGTGAATATGTTGGGTTATCTTCTAAACGGATAATTGCTTTTTCTCCGTAAATAATTGTTGAATTATCTTCTTTTGCTGTATAAGACCAGCTAGCAGCCAGTGTACCGATGATCCCGCTTTCTGTTTTTAATGCACATACTGCAGTATCATCTACATCAGCAAATTCCTTTGCAGTTGTTTCAATAAATGCACCAACTTCAACAATCTCTTCTCCAAGTAAATAGCGGAGTAAATCTGTTTTATGGACTCCTAAGTCACCCATTGCACCGATATACGCTTTCTCTTTCTCAAAGAACCAGCTTTCTTTTCCATCAATGCTCCAGCCTTCTGGGCCAGGGTGTCCAAATGCTGTTCTAAAGCTATAAATTTTCCCAATTGTACCGCTTTCAATTAATTGACGAGCAAGCTGGTGTGAACGTACAAAACGTTGATTGTGAGCAATCATTAATTTTTTGCCACTTTTGTTCGCTGCTTCAATCATGGCGTCTGCTTCTTCTTGAGAAGTAGCCATTGGTTTCTCACATAAAACATGTAGACCATTAGTTAGTCCTTCTATTGAAATAGGTGCGTGTAAATAGTTTGGTGTACACACACTTATGGCATCAACTTCTCCACTTTGTATTAGTTCTTTGTAGTCTGTAAATGCTTTTGCGTTATATTTTTCAGCAACTTCCTTCACACGATCCTCAACTATATCACATACCGCAACTAGCTCAACCTCATTATTTAAAGAATACTCAGGTAGATGACGATATTGCGCAATACTTCCACAACCAATAACACCGATTCTTAATTTTGCCATTTTATTTTCCTCCCGTTTTTGTGGAGAGTAGATGGAGCCCTTTGCTCCATTCCTCCCCTACCATTTTCTATATAAATTTTAAAAATCCTGTTCAATTCTTTATTTTGCTGAAATTGTTTCTAACGGCTGTGCATTTCCATAAACAGGGCGTTTACGTTCTACTGGTTTTACATATTTCACCGCATTTTTAATTACTTGTTGTACTTGTTCATTATAATAGGTTGGGTATGTTTCATGACCCGGACGGAAATAAAAAATCTTACCGTTTCCACGCTTGAACGTACATCCACTACGGAAAATTTCTCCACCCTCAAACCAGCTAGTAAAAATCAACTCGTCTGGTGCTGGGATATCAAAGTGTTCTCCATACATTTCTTCTTTTTCAAGTTCAATGTATTCCCCAATACCTTCTGCAATTGGGTGAGTTGGGTCAACTACCCATAGGCGTTCTTTTTCATCTGCTTCACGCCATTTTAAATCACAGCTTGTTCCCATTAACACTTTGAAGATTTTTGAAAAATGGCCTGAATGAAGGACAATAAGACCCATTCCATCAAGTACGCGTTGCTGTACCTTTTTTACAATTTCATCTTGGACTTCATGGTGTGCAAGATGCCCCCACCAAACTAGTACATCTGTATTTTCTAACACTTCTTCTGTAAGTCCATGTTCTGGTTCATCAAGTGTAGCTGTTCTTACTTCATAGTTATCTGACTGTAGAAATTCAGCAATTGCTCCATGAATTCCCTTTGGATAAATCTCACTTACTACAGGATTTTTCTGTTCATGTCTATTTTCATTCCATACAGTTACTCTTGTCATAGTTTTCACCCTAATCTATTATTTTTATATATCGTGTTTACATTCATAAGTGAACCGGTTAACAACTGATAATTTTACAACTTGATTAGATGAACTCACCCCCTTAAATGTTTGTCGTAGAATCTCGAACAACAAGTTCAACAGGCAGCATAATTTGTTTTGGTTGAAGATCCTTATTTTCAATGGCATCAATTGCAGTCTCTGCTGAAACCGCTCCTTTACGAAAAACATCTTGACGTATAGTCGTTAAACTTGGCGATGAATATCTACTAATCATCAAGTCATCAAAACCGACAATCGAAATATCTTTTGGTATCCTTTTACCAGAATCATTAAGCGATTTCATTATTCCTAGTGCAGTAATATCTGATGACGTAAATATTGCGGTCATCTGTTGGTTTTTGGCAATTTCTGTTCCTATTCTATAGCCATTTTCAAAAGAATTAGCTTTTCCTTCAATGATCATACTTGATTTAAATTCAATATTCGCCTCAGACAATGCTCGTTTATACCCTTGGAAGCGCTGTCCATCGACATTACAATCTACTCTCCCATTCGGAACAAAACTAATATTCTTATGTCCTAATTCAATTAAATGCTTCGTTCCTAAATATCCTCCATGTTCGTCGTCTATTCGGATATTATGATAAAAATTTGCATATTCTTCAAACGAATCGACAAACACTAAAGGTGTGGATAACGTTTTCATTTCTTCATATACTTTAAGAGGAAACCTTCCAAATACAAGAAGTGCATCTAAATTTCGTTTCATAACCCAGTTTTTGCATTCCTCTGGCTTTGAGATACCAGAGATTAGAAAATCATAGCCATTTTTACGACATACATATTCTACCCCACTGAGCAGTTCACTAAAGTAATGATTTTCTTTAAAAATTGGTGATAATGAATCATTTACTAAAGGCATAATAACGCCTAACATTTTTGACTTTCGTTTGGATAAGCTAATTGCAGTAAAATCAGGCTGATAGTTTAGCTCTTCAATAGCTAAAAGAACTCTCTCTTTTGTTTCTTCTGATACCTTATTTACTCCATTTAGCACATAGGATACTGTTGCAGATGAAACTCCAGCGTGTTTTGCTACATCTCGTATCGTTATTTTTTGATTCATATTGCCTCCAGTTAAGCGGTTAACTAACTTTAAGATGATTATATAATAGCCTGCCTAGAAGTTCAATAAATTATTTTTGATTTTATTAAATAAAGGCACTTTTCTTAGAGGTTGTTGCTTTTAAAACGAAAACTGTTTAAGTTTGTTTGGAGCGGATTGCGAGACTCCTGCGGGAGTAGCGGGACAGGTGAGACCCCGCAGGCGTTTACGCCGAGGAGACTCACCTCCCTCCTCGCGGAAACGAGCATCTCTCGCTGCAATCAACCACGCTGCACAACTTGGTAAATAGCAACAAAGTTTGGCGAGTCAGCCTAAAAAAGAAAAAGATTCATCTAGTTTACACCTATGAGGGTTTAGGCTACTCTATAGAGATACAATTCAAAAAAAGAAAAGAGGCAGATCATTGAACGGTCAAGAACGAAAGAACATCACAGCTGGGATATCTGTCAAAATTGTTTTGAAGCAACACCAAAGAACTGGTACTTTAACTGAAGGTGTTGTAAAAGATATCCTTACTAACTCGAGTTTTCATCCTCACGGTATTAAGGTAAGGCTAAAAGATGGACAGGTTGGAAGGGTGAAGGAAATTTTAAACTAGGATACTTTTTTCATTTTCTTTTAAGATCCTAAAACTTCTTTAAATCCTACTTTCTGACATACTTATAGCTGCTCAGATATTTAAACCACATTTCCACTTCATAAATAATGAAATGAAAAATCACACTCCAATTTTAAAGAGTGTGATTTTTCTATAACATACCTTTTATAATAAAGCTAAAATCCTCAAACCCTAAGCGAATTTTAATAAAATGATTACCTTAGTAAGTAAATGCAATTTTCACTGTTAAAATAATAAATGTTAGGAATCCTACCTTTGAATTTTTCATTTTGACAGCCCCTTTACCTTTGATACTTTAACAATACAGCATCCAAAAGTACTTGTAAGTATTCACGTCAGGTTATGTAACATGGTTTTTTATTCAATTACTCTTCTTATTTGCCACCTATGTAACAAATACTCACAAAAGCATTTAAGTTCATTTGCATGTCTTGTTGGCAATAATCTCGCTGATGAATGTGCTATTATTTTTTTACTCACTTTTTCAATGTATATACTCTATAAAAATGGTAATAATGTTTTTTATACTTAAGAGATTGTGAGGTTACTAAAATGAAAAGTATATTACCTGCTACTTTTTTAGTATTTTTTACACTTGTTGGATTTTGTTTGTATTTTCTTTATCAACTTAGTATATTCACTGTTAAAGTTATGGTTTTTGCACTATAGAGATTAACAAGCATGGCTAGAAAATCAATATCTAGTTAGTACACCAAGAATGTGAAAATAGTGATTAACGAATGAAGGGAAGCAGCATCAAATGCTGCTTCCCTTCATTTTTAGCCGCTTACCTCTGCCGTAATTGGCTTTCTCTCCATCGCAATCCATGCAAGACCGAAAATGATGACAATGCCACCAATTATTTGTGTAATCAATATTTGCTCATTAAAAAAGAATGCACCAGTTACCGCGGCTGCAGCAGGTACAAAATATCTGTAAAAATTCGATTTTGCTGCACCTACTTTATTCATTGATAGATTCCAAATAACGAATGCTGCAACAGTACATAGTATAACGTTGTAGGCAATTGCCCCCCATACACCTATTGTAAAATCATTCCACTGTATAGTTTGCCACCCTCCCAAAGTTACAGGAAATAAGAGCAATGAACCAAATAATATATACCATGCTGATACACGTAAGGGTGAATATTTTTTCATTAAAGGCATACAGGCTAAATTAAACAATGCTCCTATTAAGCTAATCAACAGTGCAAGTATGTTTCCCAGCATATACTGAGAACTAAAATCAAATCCATCCTTACCACCTAAAATAATAAGGAACACCCCGATTAATGCTACAAATCCACCAATCGCTAATCTAGGTGTCATCACTTCCTTTGTAAAAAGGGGTGCAAAAAGAGCGGCAAAGATTGGCCATGGTGCAACATTTAATAATGAAGCGTTTGCAAGTGTCGTAAACTTTATTGAATACATCACTAATATTTCTAAAACAGTTACCCCAAAGAAACCGATAATTGCCAACTTTAGTAGATCGCCTTTCTCTACTTTCACACTTCCCTCTGTCCATTTCAATACTCCAAACAAAATCGGTAGAGCTAAGCCAAACCTAAGAAAAACAAACACCTCAGGAGAAAACACTTCCATTGCAAAACGAGAAATTCCAAAATTAACACCCCAGATTATGGCCACGAGGATAAGGCCTACATAATAAAATTGAGTATTTTTCACATCGTCCATCCTATTCTTTTAATCTAGCTGAATTTGAGTTAATTATAGCAATATTCGCGATATTAAACCTTATATTTTATATAAAAAAGTGCCAGGCATAGTTACCTAACACTAAATCCCAAGAGCTCCAGCTACATCATAGAGAGATACATCAATCTCTGTCTTCTCCCCTAGTGCCAGTTTTGCAAGCTCAGATCCTAAATATGGACCACTTGTTAACCCCGAGGCACCTAACCCATTAGCCAGTAAGAGCCCTTCGTAATTCGGTAAAGCACCTATAACAGGAAGGAAACCAGGAGTAAACGGCCGAAAACCTACTCTTGTTTCAAGCATCGTACAATTCGCTAAGCCTGGTGCAACTGCCAAGGCCTTTCCAAAAATTTCATTCAGTCCACCAGCTGTTACTCTATAGTCTAGTCCAACCTCATCTTCATGTGTTGCACCGACAACAACTCGACCATCTTCAAACGTTAAAATATATTGGTCATTTGGTGGCATTACAACTGGCCAATGACTCGTATCCGTACCTTGAATTTCAAGGTGAACAATCTGTGCTTTTTGAGCGGTTACTAAAAACCGGATACCTAATGGCTCAATTAATTCCTTTGACCATGCTCCAGCAGTGACAATAACCTGGTCAGCATTTAAAACCTTTTCATTCAGTTTGATTCCACTGACTCGTTCATCTTTATGTACTAGACTGGCGTCACCTAGGTGAAATACAGCACCATTCTTTATAGCAGCATTTATTAAAGCTTTACGGATAGCTCGTCCGTTTACGCGTGCTCCTCCACTCACATGAACAGAGCCATATTCCTCAGAAAGTGGAGGAAATAGTTTTTTTGTCTCAGCCGGCGATAAAATTGTAATTTCACCAATCTCTGGTGCATCCTCACGTCGTTTCTGTGCACGTTCAGCCATCTTTTTTAGCTTTTCCTCATCCGTATGGAGGCTAATTGCCCCAACACACTTATACCCTGTTTCCTTTTCACCGTCATCTTCTAATTTTTTAATCAATTCAGGATAATACTTTGCTCCACCCTTTACAAGCTGATACCATGCTTTATTGCGTCGTTGTGAAAGCCATGGACAAACAATCCCAGCTGCTGCATCTGTAGCCTGACCTTGGTCATGACGATCAACTATTGTAACATCAGCCCCTGCATTTGCAAGGTGATATGCGGTCGATGCACCGAGAATCCCTGCCCCTACTACGATAAATTTTCTCATTCAATACACCTTCATTTTATAATGACTTTTTTTTATTTTACAGAACATTTACATTGTACTCAATTTAGATATTAGATTTAGAGAAGGCTTCCAAAATCAAGTATACAACGAAATACTGACGTTTATGCTTGATGATCTCAGGTCATATTAACCACCAAATACTATATTTAATATTCACATTCAATAATGGGAATATTAAAAAACGGTGTAAATACACCAACTAACTACGATGTGGAGGAAAATGACTATGAATATTCGTGAAGGGTTAATTCCAACTGCATTAGGCTCAGCAGTAACAGCTACAGGTTATGTGTTAAAGCAAAAACGTGGTTCTAATAAAATGGTTGCAAACACTGTTTTTGGTTTTGGTTTAGCTCACGTTGTATTAGGAGCCATTGACCTTGTTCAACATCGTCGTTAGGGAGTAGAAGGATGACTTGAAACCTTGGCTGTTGAGTCATACCTTTTATAAAAAGTAAGAATCCTTGCAATTAAGCAAGGATTCTTTAATTTTGCATTGTTTACTTAAGGTATATCACTTCAACAACTTATTAAGAAATTTCAGTCTACCTTCCGCATTTTCTTTAATAATGATATCTACACCACTATCAATGTTTTTCTCAACCTTTTCTCCCTCTGCAACTTTTAATGCGTTTTCAACACTTAAGTAACCCATATCATATGGATTTTGTGCTACTGTACCAGGTAACGTCCCATCTTTAATTAATTCAAGCATTTCGGTAGTTCCATCTGCTCCTGTAACCGGTATGTTCATTCCACGCTCATTAATAACATCTAGAGCCTTTAGTGCAATCTCGTCATTTGATGCCATTACTCCTTTAATATCATGGTGATTCTTTAAAATTGTTGTCATTGCATTTCTTACTGGTTTAGAATCATTGGATAATTCAGTAATTTGCGCCGCAACTATGATCCCAGCATCTTCTAAACTTTGTTTAGCTCCTCTCATTCGATCACCAGATACAGGGCTTGATAGGTCGCCGCCAATAAGAGCTACTTCATCTCCAGGCTGAAGGTGGGATGCTATTAATGATCCTGCTTTTTCACCTAATTCAAAGTTATTAGTACCAATATAACTTGTTTTATTTGCCCACGGATCATCTGTATCCAAAAGTAATACAGGAATTTCGATTTCAACAAATTTTTCCAATATTGGTATGGCCTCGGATGGTACAATTGGCGAAACGACCAATACATCAGGCTTTTCTTTAAGTACCTGTTCTAATATTGCATTCTGTTCTTCAATTGTCCCGACTCGAGGTGCAAGTACTTTACCATCTATACCAAAGTCTTGAAACCCTTTAATAACACCAGCATTAAGAATTTCCCAATACTGAGAATTTAAATCCTTAAAAACAACGACTACTTTTGGCTTTTCGTCTGCAAATGATTTCGTGATAAATCCTATAATAATGGCAGAAAAGACAAAGACAATAAGCAAAAGTAATTTGCTTTTTTTAAACACGCCATCCTCTCCTCTCTGTATTGATTCATGTCGAAAGAAAGTAGGTCTAATAAATTTGCGAAGGTTTTAGTCTATTCACCTTCATACAATTACTCAATAAGTTATTTTAATTATGATTTAAGTCAAAACGAATCGAGAAAATTGTTCCCATACTACCCGTTTCGATATCAATGTCAGCATGGTGGCGTTCCGCTACACTATAGCAGATAGCTAGCCCTAATCCAGTTCCCTTCTCCTTAGTAGTAAAGAAAGGTGTTCCGATTTTCTCTAAAACCTCAGGGCTTATGCCTGAACCTTGATCTTTTACTTCCAAAATGACTGCTCGTTCTTCTATATACGTTTTTATCGTAAGTTTTCCACCTGATGACATTGCATCAAGTCCATTGAGTGCAATATTTAAAATAAGCTGACGAATCTCCTTTTGGTCAAGGTAAATATCTGGACATTTTCCTAAATCAAGATATATATGCTTACTTGAACGCAATGCTTCTGCTTGAATCAATGGTGATAAAGCTTCGATGATGGTATTTAAATTATGCTTCATCTTAACGCTAACCTTATTCTTAGCCAAATTAAGGAACTCGGTAATGATTGAGTTCGCTCTATTTAATTCTTCTAACATTAAATCAACAATTTCTACAGGTAAATTATCACGGTCATTCCTAGTAACTTGTAAAAAGCCGTGAACCGTTGTCATCGGATTTCGAATTTCATGGGCAATTCCAGCAGCCATCTCTCCAATTAAATTCAAACGATCTAATCGATACATTTCCTTCTCCAAATGAACCCTTTCCGTAATATCAGTCAAAACAATAAGGGTGCATGGCTCTGGATGAATATCTATCATTTCTGTTGACAATAACCCTGCCCGAATCTCGCCATTTTTCGTTTTGTAGCTAATTTTCCTATTACGTATGGTCTGATTGAGATCGATATAGCTGCCATCTGATTCATCGATAAAATGTTGTATATTAATACTTTTGTTTACCAACTCCTCATAACTATATCCAATAATGTTCACCCAGCTTGTATTTATGTCGATAAACATTTTATCTTTAAGTGAAAAAATCGCCATTAAACAAGGACTAGATTCAAAGATTTTCCTAAATCTTTCTTGAGAAAGATAAAGATGATCCGCTATCTTATTTCGTTCTTCTATCTCTTTTTGAAGCTTCTCGTTAGCCTTTAAAAGCTCAAAGGTCCGTTCTTCGACTATATGCTCCATATTATGTAGCTTTTGCCTTTTAACTTCCTCTATTTGCTTTCTTTCAGTGATGTCACGAATTGTACAGACAAAAATCTGTTGATCTTCCACTGTCGTTTCTCCAATTTGAATATCGGCAGGAAAGTAACTTTCATCCTTTCGTAATGAAACAGACTCAATCACCTTGCCTACAGCTTTTTTTATAGAGGAAAAGATAGAAAATGATGATTTATTCTCATTGTCATCCTTCATCTTTAGAAATAGCATTACAATATTTTTACCGATTATTTCTTCAGCTTCATAGCCAAACATGGTTTTTACAGCTGGATTAACCGATAGAATAAAGCCTTGTTCATCAAAAGTCACAATGGTATCCATTAAGGTTTCACCAATAACTTTTGCTAATGCTTCCGTGCGGCGTAAATTTAAAGTTGTTCGATCAAGTTTTTTATTAACTTCATTAAGTTCGACATTACGTTCTAAGTCACTTTGAATAATATTCTCTTCATGCTTTTTGTGAATTTTCACAAATTGTTCAATTTTCTGTTTAAGCGTTTCTGGATGAAATGGCTTAAAAATATAATCAATCGCACCTACAGAATAACCTTGCTGAACATTTTCCATATCTTGACTAATTGCCGTTATAAAAATAATCGGTATATGTCTGGTTTTTTCTCTAGCTTTAATAAGTTTAGCTGTTTCAAAACCATTTAGCCCAGGCATTTGTACATCAAGTAAAATAACAGCAAAATCATGTTTAAGCATACACTTTAAAGCTTCTTTTCCTGAGTTCGCACTAACTAAGTGATAGTTTGGAGATATGAGTACAGCTTCCAATGCTAATAGATTTTCTGGATGATCATCCACCATTAAAATATTAACCTTTTTTGTAGGTGTACTATTTAATTTTGCGATAGAGTTTTTCCGATGCATCAAATTCTCCGTAACAGTTTTCATAACTTGTAAACTTTATCCCCTCTCTTTTACCTAGTCCAAGAAAACCAGATAAGCTTAGGCTATCGTAAAATAGCTTATGGACATCATTTTGAAGACACTTATTAAAATAGATTAGGACATTACGACAAATAATAATATCAAACTCGTTAAATGAATGATCTGTTACTAAATTATGCTGTGCAAATACAACATTTTTTTGAAGAAAGGGATGAAAAAAAACCTTATCATCCACTGCCTTATAATATTCTGAAAAGGCCCTTTTCCCGCCTGCTTCAAAGTAATTTTTTGTATAACGCTGCATTCCATCTAATGGAAAAGTACCTTTCTTCGCCTTATCTAAAATACTTGCATTTATATCGGTGGCAAAAATTCTCGTTTTTTCGTAAATCCCTTCCTCATGCAAAAGAATAGCCATTGAATAAACTTCCTCTCCAGAAGAGCAGCCAACATGCCAAATACGGATATCTGGATAGTCTTTTACTAATGGGATAACTTTTGTCCGAAAAGATTTAAAAAATTCGGGATCTCGGAACATTTCGGTAACGTTTATTGAGAAATCAGAAATTAGGCTCTCCATAACGACAGGATCACGTAAAACCTTTTCCTGTAAAGCAGATACACTAGTTAAATTCTCCTTATTAACACGATGGCAGATTCTTCTTTGAATAAAAGGAGTAGCATAATTTCTAAAGTCATATCCATAGTAGCGAAACACGGCCTCTAGAAGTAAATCTATTTCAATTTTCTCAACCTCTTCTACTTCTGCTTTATTATGATTGTGTATTGTAAATTCGCTCGTGATTTTCTACCCCTCCTTACTATACAACCATACTTGCATGAGAGAGAATAACTGATCTAAATTAATCGGTTTACTAATATAATCTGTTGCACCAGCATTTAGGCACTCTTCTCGACTATGCTTCATTGCTTTTGCTGTTAGAGCTATAATTGGAATTGTTTCAAATTCTGGGATCTTGCGAATTCTTCTCATTGCTTCAAACCCATCTATCTCAGGCATCATAATGTCCATTAGAACCAAATCGGTATCAGGATTGGCCCGCAGCACATCTATGCCTTCACGACCATTTTCTGCGACAATAATATCCATTTCATACTTCTCAAGAGCAATTGTTAAGGCATAAACATTTCGGATATCATCATCTACGATAAGAACTTTCTTATCTTTTAACAATGACTTACCATGTTGCTTCATCGTAACTTCTGCATTATCTTTGGTCGTTAAGTTAAGTTGATAATTCTCAATCTCAAGTCCAACTGCTACTTCTTTTAAAGTAGCTTGCTCATCAATTTTGCCGCTTTGTTCGAAATAGGGCAAATATAATGTAAAGGTACTTCCTGTACCTTTCTTACTCGTTACCTCTATAAACCCACCTAATAATTGAGCGTATTCTCTACTAATAGAAAGACCTAATCCAGTACCGCCATATTGACGACTTGTCGTTCCATCTGCCTGCTTAAAGGCATCGAATATTGTTTCTTGTTTATCATTATCTATACCAATTCCTGTATCGATTACAGAGAAGGCTAGCATAGGTTTAACCTGTTTATCTCCCTCGAATAAGTGCCTTCCATTGCCTTCTTTTACTACTTTATTAATAACTAGGGACACACTCCCACTTTCAGTAAATTTAAATGCATTTGAAAGGAGATTTTTTAACACTTGCTGTAAACGTTGTTCATCTGTATAGAAACTCTCTGGCAAATCAGTTTCCAATTCAACAGAAAACTGAACATTTTTATGACGTGCAATTGGCGAGAATTGGCTAGTAATAAAATCTCTCACCTTTTGAAACTCTACTTCTTTAGGGATAACCTCTAATTTACCTGACTCCACTTTCGCCAAATCTAAAATATCGTTTATCAAATGTAGTAAATCATTTCCAGAGGAGTAAATCGTACGGATATATTCTTCTTGTTTTGCTGTTAGGTTGCCTTGTCCATTCTCAGAGAGGATTTGCGCCAATATTAATAAACTATTAAGTGGTGTTCTAAGCTCATGGGACATATTTGCTAGAAACTCGGATTTATATTGAGAGCTTAGCTCTAGTTGCTGAGCCTTTTCTTCAAGTGCCTCTCTCACCTTTTCTACCTCTTTTTTCTTTTGTTCTGAGGTCTCATATTGCTCTTCAAGTTTTTCGTTAGTTGTCCTTAATTCCTCTTGCTGCAGCTGTAACTCCTCAGATTGCGCTTGAAGTTCTTCTGTTAAAGCTTGGGATTCCTGTAATAATCTTTCTGCCTTCATACGGTTTGAAATACTATTGATTGTAATACCTATATTGCTATTCACTTCCTCAAGAAGCTTTACTTGAGAAGGACTGAATGGTTCAAAGGATGCAATTTCAATAACTGCAAGTACATCATCTTCGAATTGCACAGGTAAAATAATGATATTTTTTGGTGAGCCAACTCCCATACCTGAACGGACTTTTATGTAATTTTCAGGAATCTGGTTAAGTAAGATTGGACGTTTTTCAGCCGCACATTGCCCAATTAGTCCTTCTCCAATTCGAAAACGCTCAAATTCTTTATTTTCATCAGAAAAGGCATATGCGGATAGCTTTTTTAAAAACTGCTCACTTTCTTCAACTTCCTTAATATAGAAAACTCCGAAACTAGCACCCACCATCGGGACAAGCTTGGCAATTAACAGTTCCGCTAGCATTTGAATATTTTCAACTTCTGGATACATTGTTGCTATTTCGGCAATCTTTGTTTTCAGCCAGCTATGTTCTTCTGCTTCGTCTATGAATTTCTTCTCAAGCTTACTATGCTCTTCAAGCGCCTTTGCCATTTTGTTAAACGCGACAGCGATTTCACCTATTTCATCTTTAGAAAAAATCTCAATTCTTGGCAATTTACCGAAATCACTAGTAGAAACACGTTTCATGACCGATGTAACATTGTTAAGATTTTTTGTAATGCGACTAATGATCCATATTGTAAATCCGATTCCAATAGTCAAGGAAATGGCTAAATAGATATAAATAACGGTGACCGCCCAATTGTATGTTTCTCTCGACCTTAAGAGCTCATTTTTCATTTCTTGTTCCTGTAAGCCATGAAGAAGGTCTGCAATTTGCAGCATTCTTTGTCTAGTAAGCTCAGCTTCATTCCACAATGAAGGTTGAATATCGACTTCACTATCTATATTTTGAGTAGTCATGACTTGCTGGGCCATATTCTGATAGGACTTATGCAATGTTTTAAACTTAGCAATCAGTTCCTGAGACTTTTCTTGAGTATCCCTCTTTTCAAGTGACTCAATCGCAAGCTGCATATTTATATGTGATTCTTCCCATGCATTTGTTGCAATTTGTTTGTATTCACTGGATTGAACACTCGTAATCTCTCTTAATTCTCTACCAATATTAGAGGTCTCGTACTTAATATCAGAAGCCATATCAATTCTGTCATACAATTCATTAACAACCACTTGCATATTCACTGTTGATTGTTGAAGTAAATTCATTAAAATAACAACAATTATCGAAATCAATAAAAGTAATGATCCTATGCTCGCATAGAGCTTTGTTTTAAATTTCATATGACCTCCGTATTTACCAAACAGTTTTCTTTCTATACTTAGTTCGAACTATATAAAATTTTAATATTCAAATTAATATTTTTCTTATAATAATACTTTAAAGTGTTGTGCCTGTCACCACCCGGAATTTGTAGATAACTGTCGAATTTTACACAATTATTTTTTTCATCTATTACTATTCCTTTTATAATTAATAAAATAAAAAATGCCTTCCCAAATGGAAAGGCTTTGTATTACCGGTTTCAGTTCTATTTAAAAAATCGGCTGTCATTACTCGGTTTTTGTAGATATCTGTCGAAATCTTAGGGAGCACAATGTGAATTAATGGGATATATTGGATAATATAACTGATTTTAAAGATCTTTGTTAAAGTGATACTCCCAATTAAATTTGAACAAAAATCCGAAATGGTTTTTGTACTCTATTGTTGGGGTCACTGAAGTAAGATTACTTTTACTATTTTACCCTTCTAGCAGCTTTTTGAATCGGATCCCATACGCCATTATATGGCGGGGCATAGGCCAAATCCAAGTCAAGCAATTGGTCGGTAGTCATTGAGTTAAATAGCACAGTTGCTAACACATCTATACGTTTATCCACTCCGTCCCCACCAATAATTTGTCCACCAAGAATCATATGAGTTTCTTTATGATAAATCAATTTCAAAGTCAGCTTTTTATTATTAGGATAATAGCCAGCAATATCAGAAGATTGAATTGTGACTGATTGACAAGGGATGTTTAACAACTTTGCTTCCATTTCTGATATACCCGTCCGACCAAGTGTTAAATTGAAAAATTTAATAATCGACGTTCCTACAACACCTTTAAATGTTTTATGAATATTGACTATGTTTAATCCAGCGATTTGACCCTGCTTATTTGCGTGTGTACCTAAAGGAATATGGTCATCCTTTTCTTTAATACGATGATATTGTATTGCACAATCTCCAGCAGCATAAATATCTTTTATACTTGTTTGCATATAGGCATTTACCTGAATAGCACCATTTACACTTTTTATGATTCCTGTACCTTCTAAAAAGGTAGTATTTGGTCTTACTCCAATAGCTATCAATACAAGGTCTGTTTCATACTCTCCTTTGTCGGTTTTAATAAACTCAACTTGGTTTTTTCCAGAGAATGCTTCAACAGATTCCCCCATTTTGAGAATAATGTTTTGTTTCTCTGCTTCTTCATGGATAAACTGCGCCATTTCATGATCAAAAATTTTTGCTAATTGCTCATTCCTTTCAATTATTGTCACCTTTTTACCTAATTCAGCAAAACACTCAGCCATCTCTAAACCTATGTATCCACCACCAATGACTGTAACGTTTTTAATATCCCTCTGCATATAATCGATTATTTCCTTTGCATCAGGGATGGTCTTTAACGAAAAAATACCCGAAAGACTGGCACCCTCCCAATCCGGGACCACCGGACTTACACCAGTAGCAATAAGAAGACGGTCATAAGACAAGCTAAATGATTCTTCATTTGAATGATCTATCCCACTCACCGTTTTATTTTCCGAATCAACCTGAAGTACCTCATGAAAAATGCGTGCATCTATTCCGTATTTATCACGAAAAGTCTCTTGAGTGCGGGCAATTAGCTTTTCTGTTGAATCAATTTTCCCACTGATCACATAAGGAAGACCACATTGCCCATAAGAATATACTCCGCCTTTTTCAAGAACGGTAATTTCGTGTCCAGTGCTATTCCGTACAATTTGCATAGCAGCACTCATCCCTGCTGCATCACCGCCGATAATTATAATTTTCATCCGCAACCCTCCTATCACTATTTTCCATTTAAATTGGTTTTTTAAACATAGAAAAGTGCTATTTACTATCCCCCGTCTCTATCATCAAGGTGAAGCCTAAATAAATTTCCCCATAAAAAAACTGCACTTCAAATTGTTAGTCTGGTCTAACAATTTGGGTGCAGTTCAACCGCATATAAGAAGATTACCTCTTTATGCTGTTTTGTGAATTTCTATTTTCTTTCCTTCTTTTCGCCACTCTTTATATTCAGCAGCTGCTGTGAAAAGTACGTCTGTAGATGAGTTAAGTGCTGTTTCACTAGAGTCTTGTAGGACACCAATAATAAAGCCTACCCCAACTACCTGCATAGCAACATCATTTGGAATTCCAAATAAGCTGCATGCTAGAGGAATTAGTAATAAGGATCCACCAGCAACACCTGAAGCACCGCAAGCACTTATAGCTGACAGTAAGCTGAGAATGATTGCTGTAGGGAGGTCCACTTCAATACCAAGTGTATGAACCGCTGCGAGTGTTAAAACAGAAATAGTAACAGCAGCACCAGCCATATTGATGGTTGCACCTAAAGGAATGGATACTGAATAACTATCCTTATTCAAACCTAGATTTTCACATAATCTCATATTTACAGGAATATTTGAAGCTGAGCTTCGTGTAAAAAATGCTGTAATTCCACTTTCCTTTAAGCACTTAAAAACTAGTGGATAAGGGTTTTGACGTATATATGCGAACACAATTATTGGATTGACAACCAATGCCACAAGTGCCATACAACCGATCAAAACAGCAAGTAATTTCCCATAGCTTAACAACGACTCAATTCCATTTGTCGTAATAGATTCAAACACTAGCCCCATGATTCCTAATGGTGCAATCTTAATCACCCATGTAACAATTTTTGATACAGCATCTGAAAAATTAGAAATCAATGTTTTTGTCGTATCAGGGGCATTTCTTAAGGCCAAACCAAGGAGTATTGCCCAAGCTAAAATACCAATATAGTTCGCATTATAAATTGCACTAACTGGGTTATCAACAACGTTCAGCAATAATGTTTTGAGAACCTCTACAACACCACCAGGAGCTGTCAAACCTTCAGCACTATCTACAAGATTTATGCTAACTGGAAAAATAAAGCTTACTATAACGGCGATTAATCCAGCTAAAAAGGTTCCTAAAAGGTATAAGAAGATAATGGATTTCATATTCGTTTGGTGACCACTCTTATGTTGAGCGATGGCCGACATAACCAAGAAGAGCACCAATACAGGTGCAATTGCTTTCAAAGCACCTACAAATAAAGAGCCTAAAATAGCAACAGGCTTTGCTGCTTCAGGGACCGTTACAGCCAGGATAATACCAATAATCAAACCTACAATTATTTGTTTAACCAGACTCAATTGACTCCACTTTTTCATTATATTTTTCATAAATGTTCCCCCACTTGTTTAATGTATAATTGCCCATCATTGCTAATATTTCTAATAACCCTTCGATAAGAATGCAGTCTATTCAAGTGCATGCAATTAAATAGTAAATGACTCTTATAAGGGTAGCACCTACCAAAGTAATGAAGTTCTCTTTAAAACCTTCATCTAATAAAGGTCATAATATAAATAAATAGTTTTAAGGAGGATTAATTTTGAAGATTATACACTAACTTTCCACTCCATAAAGACATATGTCCTTCTAATTAATAGTATTATACTGACTTTTTTGGTATATTACAATATTATTATGATAAATTAATATATTCATAATAGTTAAAATATTCACATAAATACAATAGTAACACTTTGCATTTATTATCTCTTTGTTATCTTAAAAGAACTTATAACTCCCAATAACATAAAACCTTAATGATTCCATGTACACATCCACGAATCACCGTTTCGTAAAAATAAATAGCGGTCAGTGCTTTTAATTACTAAAAACAATGCCGCTATCCTAGGTGCTAGTCACCAATTATTTATTTCCATAAATACCTGAGTTCATCGTTTCAAACTATTCTGTAATTAGCGCATAAGCAGAAATTTTCTTAATACTTCTAGATACGAACATTGAGACAAGGTAGGCTAAAATAAGGATGCCTACACAAGGTAGTAGAATAATTGGTAAATGAATAGTAAAATCCAAACGTTTAACCCCTGCACTTGATAGTAATAGGGAAAGCATAGGATTAGTGAAATAAAACCCTAGCACACCACCAATTGCAACACCTGTAATAATCACAGGCAGAAAACTGATGGATATTTGATTCATCAGTTGAATCGTTGAATAGCCAATAGCTTTCATCACCCCAAACTCTTTCTTACGCTTAATAATCATCGTTTTAATAACAAGATACAGAATCATCACAACGACTAGAACGGTAATTGTCAAAACCATCACCATAACAGCAAACACTGCAGTTGTATACATACCTGTCTGGCTTTCTATATTTTCATCGATATCTAACGTTTCAACAATATGATGCCCGTACTGAGACTGGACATTTTTGATAAAGTCTTTGTTCGATATACCATCTAGATATACATAAAGGGACTTACCTTTATAATCTGAATGTAATTGCTGAATGCCTTCCATTGTTACAGCAGCTACCTGCCCTAAATTACCAATTGATTGACTGAGGCCAGTTACTATATAACTACTTGCTTCATTCCCATATTCTACTTCAACCGTATCGCCAATTCCTTTATTGATTTGATTTGATACAACCCATGAGATAGATATTTCATTTTCATGGACTGGCTGTCGCCCTTCATAGACGATATTATTCTCTAATTGTTTATAACGGTCAGTAACGTTTGTATATACAGTTTGATCATCAACTTTTGTTTCAATTAAATCGAATATATTTACTTTCCGTACATGATCCATTTGTTCAATGTCACTCAAAAGGTCTCTTGTATCTGCATCCGACTTAACAGTCAGAAACACATTTGCCGGTTCTGATCCGAATATGTTAACAAATGCGGTTTTGTCTGAAGCAACATTGTAATACAGTACCGCTGAAAAGACTGTAGCAAAAGTTAAAGCAATAATAATTAAAAGAATCATCATATTTTGTTTTGCATTTGCTAGCATTGATTTAATAGCAAGTAAGAAATGAAGGCCACCTCTCGCTTGCTCCAAAGGAAAGTGATTTTTTCTAAAACTATGAGTATGAATACCTCCACGAAGTGCCGCAACAGGGAGAATTTTTCGAACTCGAAAGGCGGATAGTAATGTAACGATTACAACACAAAAACTAACAAGATTGATACTGACTAAATTTATGATGATGTCAAATTCTTGAACCCATATTAAGCCAGTTAAAGTTAAATAATTCCTCCGAAGAATGGCATTAGTACATATGACAATGCAATCCCAACCACACTCGCACAAAGAACAATTAAGATAAACTGTAAAATAATTGATGAGAGAATTTGCCAACTTGTATAGCCAATAGCTTTAAGTGCTCCTATATTTTCCATCCCATCTTCTATGCTATTTGAAACACGGAATCTAATGACAATTAGTGATACGAGCACGATAATGGTGGCAAAAGCTACTAATATTGTAGCAATAATATTAATGGTCAATGAATTGACATTTTTCACTAATCCAATATCTAATCCCAAAATATATGAAGTTGATTCATTTGCTTGAGATTGAACTTCCTGTATAAAATCATTATTTAAATTTGAAGATTGTATTTTATCTTCCATCATTGCAGAAAGTATCAACGCTTTTGATCGATTATCCAGTTCGTCTGCTAATTGTCGATACGAAGTTTCTGGTAACATAAATTTCATAACACCTATGTTGTTTGTACCCATCATCGTTGTTTCAAAGAATCCAGAAATTCGATATTCATATTCCTTGTCTTGATATGTGAGGGTAAAATGATCACCTAATTCATACCCCCCATTTGTTTTAAAACTGTAAGGAGCAAAGATATCATTGGTACTCGATGTATTTAGCTTTTCAACCAACTTTAACTTTCCAATATTACGATTTGTATCCGCATTAAAAATAATGGCACTACTCGTTAATTCACCATTACCAAATGTAAAATTAGCAATGTCCATATTTATAATATCTTCTATTTCCGTCTCTGTTACCCCAGGATAGTTCTCTAAAAATTCCCTATATGTCGGTTGATAACTTTCATGATCCATAACAAACGTTACATGAGGATCTTTTAATTGTTCAATTTTATTATCAAAAAATGTATTTAGTTGAGTAATGACCATTAGTCCTATATTTAGTAGTAGCGAAGCCACCAAAATAAATATAAATAAAGAAGCTGTAGCAGATTTACTTTTTCTAATATTCGCCATAGCTAGATTCATAATCTTCACCTTACCACCCCATTTCTGCAAGGAAGTGTTTGAGCTTTCCATGGCGCTCAAATTTCTCATTCTCACTGTATACACCTAAATGCAAGTCACCGCAAATTACGCCATCTCTCAAATATATAATTCGATTTCCACGTAATGCAGTTTTAATATCATGAGTTACCAAGACAATACTTTGTCCATTACGATTTACATTCGTTAATACATCTAAAACACGATCACTAGATGCAGAATTTAACGCACCAGTTGGTTCATCTGCAAATAATACTTTCGGGCTGTTAATTATTGCTCTTACAATCCCAACTCGTTGTGCCTCACCACCAGAAAGCTGAGTTGGAAATTTAGACCATGAGTTTTCACTAATCCCTACTTGTAGTAATCGTTCTTTCGCTTTTTTAACGAGTTCCCGCTTATTTTTATTTATTAAAAGACCACTTGCCAGTACATTATCGAGTACGCTCATATTGTCTAGTAAATAAATTTGTTGGAAGACAAAGCCACAATGATTTCTTCTAAATACCGCTAATTGGTCGTTGCTTAAATTAGCTAAATTTTTTCCAGCAAAATCGATTTCACCTAATGTCGGTTTATCCATACCACTAATTGCGTAAAGTAAAGTAGATTTCCCAGACCCTGAACTCCCCATTATGATTGTAAAATCCCCTTCTACTAAACTGATATCTAGGTTTTTTAAAACATGCTGCTGAATTCCACCGCTAGAGAAGGTTTTACACAGCTTCTCCGTTCTAATAATTGTTTTTGTCATAATTTGCTCCCATCCCCCTTTATTTTAATATTTCTTATTTTCGCGCTATAAAAAAAAGACTGTAAAGTAGATTACAGTCTTATCATACAAAATGAGTTCTTATTAAGTCTTTGTGCAATTCTTAACTAATTCTTAATTCATCATGCAAGCTTGATTTTCAATGCTACTGTAAAACCATCTTCTCGGTTGTAACAGCTAATATGGCCATACATATTTTCCATGAAGTACTTTGATATATATAGACCAAGTCCTGAACCATTCTTACCTTTCACATTTCTTCCTCGATAATATTTATTGAACAGGAGAGGTAATTCTTCTTCACTAATTCCTGATCCGAAGTCTATAACGTGGAGTTCAAGATAACCCTGATAGATTTGAGACTTAATAGTGACCTTTGTACCTGCATATTTATATGAATTACTTATAATATTGTCTATTACCTGCTGCATACGGACGGGATCCGTTAAAATAATACATTGTGGAATTGGATCATAGAAGATTTGATCATCATAATTGACGTTCTCAATCATATCAACAAGCATTTCACTCGATACTTCAGTTACCGTTAATTTTAATTGTTGCAGTTCTTCTAATGTGGCGTGAAACATATCCGTAACAAGTAAGTCAATTTGCTCTGCTTTCGAATAGATCGTATTCACTTGCTTAATCACCTTATCCTCATTTGCCTGCATTAGCATTAATTCACTAATCGCTTTGATTGAAGCGACAGGTGTCTTAACATCATGACTTAATGTAGCCACAAGCTCTTTCTTACTACGATTGGATTCATACTCTCTTTGGCGTGCACACCCTAGTTCTTCACGCAATAAATCAAAACTTTCCGTGAACGCACCAAAGTAATTGTTCTTGTCCATATTTAAAGGTATATCTAGATTCCCTCTAGCAACGCTCGCTGCAAAATTTTGAAGCTGCTGAAATGGTTTCAATATCGTTCTATAAATATAGATAATATAAAGAATACTAAAAATCATTAA
This sequence comes from Metabacillus sp. KUDC1714, assembly GCF_014217835.1. NCBI lineage: Bacteria > Bacillati > Bacillota > Bacilli > Caryophanales > Bacillaceae > Metabacillus > Metabacillus elymi. The sequence continues at coordinate 2,499,045 of NZ_CP055263.1, read as the reverse complement.
TACACCAAATATCAAACTTACAAATGTGACCAATTCACTTTTCATTTGTTGCACTATTTCTTGTTCGTTGTTGTGAATAATTATTTTCCCTACACTCTCGTCATCTTGCTTCAGATCTATAATTGTGTCCCTATTTTTTATGGAATCGTATAAATCGATAAAGTGATTATCTGATGTTTGATAAATCACGTTTCCCAAATGATCTATTATAGAAAATGGTTGTTTTAAGTCACTGTTTTGAAAAGTTTCTTCACTAACTTGTCCCCAATTTTTCTCGACAGTTTTAATCACATCATTTATGGCTACAACATCTACATCTGTAAAATTTTTATTTTTAATAACTATTACGGAGAGAACAATACTCACACTAAAAACAACCAGAATTGTTACAATTAGAAATTTTATTTTCATTAGTTGCTATCCTCTAGAACATATCCTGTTCCCCAAACAGTTTTTATAAATTGCGGATCCTTTGGATTACTCTCAATTTTCTCCCGTAAATGGCGAATATGAACATTTAGGGTCCCATCCCCTACAAAAGAATCTTCCCATACATTTTGAAACAATTCATCTTTTGTGATGATCCGGTTTTTATTTTTTGCAAGGTAAGACAGAAGTTTATATTCCATCGTTTTTAGTTGAATAACAACACCATTTACTCGTACACGGTGCAGCTTTGTATCAATTTGGATCTGTCCAAACTCTAAAACTTCTTGTAGGTTACTAGAACCACTGCCATATCTTTTGAGTACTGCTTTTACTTTTGCTAGTAAGATGCTTAATGTATATGGCTTTTGAATGTAATCGTCTCCACCTATGTTTAGCGCAATTAGAACATCATCATCGCTAGAACGTGCACTGATAAAAAGAATCGGAACCTGCGTTGTTCGGCGCAATTTTTTACATAAATCAAATCCAGAAGAATTCCCAAGATTAATATCAAGAAGAATCAATGATGGTTCATGTTCCTTCAAAAAACGTTCACACTCTTCAGTACCTGTCACAAATGCCGTTTTGACTTCAAACATATTAAAATATTCACAAGTTGTTTCAGCTAAAGCAATCTCATCATCAACAATCAAACAATCTAATTTCATCGTAAAACTCCTAGAAAAAGATTATCCTAGTTTGTTAACAGGATATTTACAGTATACATTAGAGACAATAGAAATTCGATGAAATACTGAATCGGCAAGGTTTTGAGCAGAAAAAGACCCCGAAATCGCAAAAGATTTTTCAAACGAAATCAGGGTCGGTTTAGCAAGAGTTTATTTATAGGTTACATTTTTAAAACTCACTGTGACACACACTCCACATGGGCAGATGCATTTGGCAACACAAAGGTGCTGGTGGGTTTATTACATTCTTAAGATCTTTTTCTTTTTAGAAAACAGACTTTATCAAAACAAAAGTTGCCGCTGCAAAGGAACTTGAAACTGAATAAAATAAGTACATATGAGTTGATGTGATTCATTTTTTCTCTAAATTTTTGAGAGTTACATCATTTCACTGTCCCCGTTCCATCAACATTCTTTTTCAAAGTTATCAAGCAATGCACGCACTTCATCTGTTGATTTCGTGTTCATCAATTGATTTCTTAATTCACCAGCTCCACGGAATCCTTTGACATAAATCTTGAAAAAGCGATGAAGCCCTGTGATTGAACGTGGTAGTGCTTCCGCATATTGATCTTGAAGATCAAGCTGCAGTCTTAAAAGATCAAGGTATTCTTTACTGCTATGCTCTTTAGGCTCTTTTTCAAAAGCAAAAGGATTTTTAAAAATACCTCGCCCGATCATAACGCCATCAATTCCATATTGTTCAGCAAGCTGCAGCCCAGTTTGACGATCAGGAATGTCTCCATTGATTGTTAGCAGCGTATTTGGTGCGATACGGTCACGTAATTTTTTAATTTCCGGAATTAGCTCCCAATGCGCATCTACTTGGCTCATTTCCTTTCTTGTACGTAAATGAATAGAAAGGTTCGCAATATCCTGTTTTAAAATATGCGTTAACCACTCCTCCCACTCCTGAACGTCCTTATAGCCAAGTCGTGTTTTCACGCTGACAGGCAGTCCGCCCACTTTTGCTGCTTGAATAAGTTCTGCGGCAACGTCTGGACGCAGAATTAGGCCACTACCCTTCCCTCTCGATGCTACATTCGGTACAGGGCAGCCCATATTAATATCGATGCCTTTAAATCCTAGCTCTGCCATGCCAATACTCATTTGACGGAAATATTCGGGATTATCCCCCCAAATATGTGCCACCATTGGCTGTTCATCTTCTGTAAAAGTCAAACGGCCACGCACACTTTTCATGCCCTCTGGATGACAATAGCTATCCGAGTTTGTAAACTCTGTGAAAAATACATCCGGTCGACCGGCTGCACTAACTACGTGACGAAAAACAACATCTGTCACATCTTCCATTGGTGCAAGTACAAAAAATGGTCGTGGTAAATCACGCCAAAAATTATCTATCATTTCAAACTCAAATCCTCTCACTATGGATACAACTTCAAACTCTCGGTCCAAAGATATAAAGCCAAATGTTCTATTTCTTTTACACTTATATCATGCTTAATAACTTATTATCAAACACAAGTACATTTGAACATTTATAATTTGTTAAAAACTATTGAGAAAATCGCACAAAGGCAACTAGCGATTGTTAGTTGCCTTCTTTTAAAATGAGTTGCGAGACGCACTCCACATGTGCCGTATGCGGAAACATATCCACCGGCTGAATATACTCAACCTTATAATCCTTGGACAAATAATCTATATCCTTAGCAAGCGTTGAAGGATTACATGAAACATAAACAAACTTCTTCGGCTTCACCTTTTTTATCGCATCCAACAACTTACGGTCACATCCGGTCCTTGGAGGATCGACAACTACAACATCTGGGCGCCATCCTTCATCAACCCATTTTGGAAGCCAATGTTCCGCAGTTCCTGTTACATAGGTCGCATTCTCAATTTCATGCCTTTTTGCATTATACTGGGCATCAATAATCGCGGCTTCAATTGTATCCATCCCACGAACTTCGCTAGCACCACTTGCTAGCCATAACCCAATTGTTCCTACACCACAATATGCATCAGCAATTTTTTCCTTACCAGTAAGGTTTGCTGCCTTTTTCACCTCGTCGTATAGCTTAACGGTTTGAACAGGATTTAGCTGGAAGAAGGCACGTGCTGAAAGTTCGAAGCTAAGATCTCCAAGTGTTTCTTGGATTACTTCCTCACCACTAAGGTGAATCGTTTTTTCTCCAAAGATTAGAGAAGTCTTATTTCCATTTATGTTTTGCACGAGTGATTTTACTTCTGGTAATCTTTTCTGAATCTCAGCCATAATTAATTTTTTACGCGGAACTTCTTTTTGCGTTGTAATTAGAACCACTTGAACTTCACCTGATTGAAAACCTGCACGGGTCACAATTGTTCGGACAATACCCTTCCGTTTTCGTTCATCATAGATTGGTACATTGAAGTCTTCGAGAATTTGTTTTACTTCCTCTGATACTTTATTTGTTAGTGGATGCTGAACCATACAATTTTGAATTGGAATTAATCGGTGTGAGTCAAGACCATATAAGCCTGCAATTACCTTCCCATTTTTTTGTTGGCCGACTTGAAATTGACTTTTGTTGCGATAATTCCAAGGCTCTTCCATACCAATGGTAGGACGAATATCGAGTTTATCTACCTTTAGCTTTGTATGACGTTCCATCGACTGCAAAACGATATCCCGTTTTTCCTTAAGCTGTTGGTCATAAGCTAAATGCTGAAGCTGACATCCTCCACATTCTTCATAAATTGGACATGGTGGTTTTACCCGGAAAGGTGATTGCTTACGAATTTTTTTTACTATTCCCTCTGCGAATTTCGGTTGAATCTTTGTAGCTTCAACTAGTACCTCTTCGCCTGGAAGTGCACCAGGTACGAAGACAACCTGCCTTTTAAAATATCCAACTCCTTCCCCATTGATTCCTAGCCTTTTAATTGTTAACGGAAAGGTTTGACCTTGGGTTATTTTTATTTGATTGTCCTGCTTTTTATCTTTCATTATTAAAACGCTCCGTTTCTACTCAATGCTTCTCCATAAATATAATGTAGCGTAGCTTAAATATGGCGCCCATAGCTTACTATATTGATCCATTTCCTCACTTGTTGGCTTTCTCTCAAGGTTGAAATGCTTTTGAATGGCTTTTTGAATCCCAATATCAGCTTTCGGAAAAAGGTTTGGTCGCCCTAATCCTGCTAATAATAGATTTTGAACTGTCCAAGGGCCAATCCCCCGTACTTTGATTAGCTTTTTCATAATCTCTTCATCAGACAGCATGTCCAGTTCGGATAAATTTAACTTCCCCTGTGAGATAAGTCGTGAAGTATCAATGACATATTCTGCTTTTCTACCACTGAATTGCAAAGCCTTTAAGTCTTCATACTCTAAAGCTGCTATAGTTTCCGGTTTTGGATAAAACCAAACATCGTCAACTTGATAGCCAAATGTAGTCACAAATCGCTTTGTTAATGTGTGAGCAAACGCTAAATTCAACTGTTGATGAATGATACATTTCATTAAACAGCTATAAAGATTAAATTCTAACACAATTGGTGTCCCTGCATGCTGCCTAAAGATTTCTGCAATGTTTGTTGATTGAAAGTGTAATCCAAGTGTATGTAATGAAAAATCCCACTGAAAGATCCTTTGCACTGCCTTTAACGCAAGTTCTTTCACACTTTCATCACTTCCACTAATTTCAAAGCTAGGATTCATTATTGAACCAACAGCTTGTACTTTTATGACAAAAGGATTTTCGTCTATGACTACTGGAACCTTTACAAATCTATCATCTTTATTAAGAAAAATAACAGGATCTAATGAAAGTCGATCTAACACTCGATCAAAATCATATGGGCCTTCGGCTGCAACAATTTCCTTCCACATTGCTTTCGCATCCTTTGCTTCTTTTTATTGCCTATTATAGCATTACGTAATGTTTGCTTTCTATGACCAACAAAAAACCCTGTGAGATCTATCATGAACCTCTCACGACTAAAGTCGCGAGTTTCTAACAGCCCTTCGGACTGAAAATAACTCGATTATTTGACCTTATTTATGCCGTAAAATTCCTGTTTCATTGAGAACTGCATTCCATTATAGAACGTCTTACACTCTCTCCATTAGTAAGCCGGAGCTCACTAAACAGCACCTTTGATGCTGACAGGCACACCCCGCAGTTCCTGCGGTGAAATAGAAAATATTATGCTGGTTATGGAAGGTTTTGCAATATGCGAATGCCTTCTTCTTTTATATTTTTCGCTGAATTTTCATCTCTATCATGTTCTGTACCGCAGTTTGGGCACACCCAAATACGATTAGAAAGGGATAAAAGTGTATTTTTACTTTTACAACTATTACATTGCTTCGAAGAGGCAAAGAAACGGTCAATGAGTACAACTTTTTTACCATCCCAATTAGCTTTGTAAGAAACAAAGGCAACAAACATTGACCAACTTACATCGGAGATACTACGAGCCAATTTTTTGTTTTTAATGAGACCTCTTACATTTAAATCCTCCAACACGATAACTTGGTTTTCGTTAACGAGTTTCCTTGATTGTTGGTGCAAAAAGTCTTTTCGAGTATTACTGATTTTTAAGTGTAGTTTTGCTATCTTTTTTTGCAGTTTTTTGTAATTAGAAGAACCCTTTATTTTGTTTTTTAATTGACGTTGTAATTTTGCTAATTTGTACAGATCGTTTTTTAAATAACGGGGATTATCGATTTTATTCCCATTAGAGTCAATTAAAAAATGGGTTAAACCCAAGTCGCAGCCGATGATTTGGTCATCAGAAATAGAAGACCAATCTGTTTCTTGTTTCATTGGGATTACTTCTTCTAATTTCATTGAAATATGGACTTGGCCACTGCTATGAATGGAAACAGTAGCACCTTTAATTTGAGCGTTAAAGCCATTTTCCTGATACAATTTACGTTGTTTCTTTGAAAATTTAACTTTAACCCACCCAATTTTAGGGAGTTTGACTTGATTATTTTCAACATCTAGTTTGATGTTTCCGTTTGTTGATTTGGTAGAGAAACTTTGTTTAGAATTATGTTTTGATTTAAACTTCGGATATTTGTTTTGCCCTTTAAAAAAGCGGTCAAACGCATCCTCCACTTGTTCCATCCCACACTCTAAAACAAATTTATCTGTTTGTTTTAACCAAAGAAATTCAGGATGGTCTTTCAGTCCATTAAACGCTTTTTTGAACTCACCATATTTGAGAGTTTCTCCCGTTTTACGGTAAACCTCTTGTTTTTCATTAAGGTAAAAATTATATGCAAAACGAGCACAACCAGCAAATTGATACATTTTCTCTAATTGTTCAGGCGTTGCTATGGCACGCATTTTAAATCCATAATGGTGTAATTGAACTCCATCTTTCGCTAGTTCTTTATTACGTTGTTTTACTGTTTTACGTGCCATGTCCACACCCCTTGCTCGATAAGATATAAGATAGTTAAATTATAACAATAGGAACACTTGTTTGTATTTAGTTTTTCATTTTATTTTAAAAAAAATTAAAAAAAACGCCCTAACCCATCACTGAAGTAACGGGTGTGCGGGCGTTGATTATCAAAGGGAAAATAAATAAGGGTGATCGATCATTTTATTGATCATCAAATCATCCAAGCTTTTAAAAATATAGCCTTGCTTCTCTAAATCAACAATTGCTTGATCAAGCGCTTCAGCATTATCTTTCGAAACTGTGTGAAGCAAAAGAATCGACCCTGGATGGATTTGGCGCATTATATTATCGTAAGAGTATTTCCAACCCTTTTGTGCATCAACTTTCCAATCTATAAATGCTAATGACCAAAAGACAGTTGTGTAACCAAGCTCCTTAGATTTAGCGAGAACTCGTTCACTAAAGATCCCCCTTGGTGGACGCAGATAGCTCATCCCTTTTTGCCCAGTAAGCTCCTCAACTTTTATTCGCACGGACTCAAGTTCCTCTTTAAGCTGCTGATCACTTTGTGTTGTTAAATCCGGATGATACCAAGAGTGATTCCCAACGATATGCCCTTCTTTTACCATCCGTTTTACCAATTCTGGTTCAGTGTTTAAATAATGACCTGTGATAAAAAATGTAGCAGGAACATTTCGTTGCTTTAATACATCAAGTACTTTAGCTGTATATCCATTTTCATATCCATTATCAAACGTTAAGTAAATTTCCTTTTTTGTAGGATCACCTAAATAAAACGAACCATATTTGCTTAAGAGGTCATCTAATTCCTTACCAGCAGAAGCAGGCTCATGATTTTGACTCTTCTTAAATCCCCAATGAATTGGTTTATTGGATTGGGCGGAAACAGTACTCATAGAAAGAAAAATGAGACAAAATAAACTAACAGCGATGGACCATTTTTTCATCTTTGTTCTCTCCTCATTATTGTCATTATGTATAGTGTTTATTTAGAGAGAATTTCCATACTGAAAAAAAATTCCAAGGATTATTTGTTCTAGATTTTAGAGGTCTAATGATTTAGTTTAATGATATGCTCCCACTCACATCAAAAAAGAAGACCCAGGTCACCCAAAGTCTTCTTCTCAATCAATTATTTATTTAAATACTGGCTCTTTGAATTGCGCAAGCTTCTCTAATGAAGATTTATCAACATCTGCATGTAGACTATTACCATGAGAGTCCATTGTAACAACAGCGGTAAAGCCTTCTACTTTCAAGTGCCACATTGCTTCTGGGATACCGAATTGCATAAGGTCGACACCTTCAACAGATTTGATACAATCTGCATAGTATTGCGCGGCTCCACCAATAGCATTTAAGTACACTCCACCGTGCTCACCTAGGGCTTTTAGTGTTTTTGGTCCCATGCCACCTTTTCCAATAACTGCCCGAATTCCGAAGCGCTTCATAATGTCACCTTGATAAGGTTCCTCGCGAATACTTGTTGTTGGTCCAGCTGCTTTTACATGATAGTTGCCGTCTTCATCCTTCATCATTACAGGACCACAGTGGTAAATAACTTGTCCATTTAAATCAACTGGTGAGTCATTTTCAGAAAGATATTTATGGATCGCGTCACGTCCTGTATACATCATGCCGTTAATTCGAACAACGTCTCCAACTTTTAGCTCTCTAATTTTCTCTTCTGTAATTGGTGCTTCAAGAACAACTTCTCTCGTTTGAAGGGTTTGTTCTTCAGTAGCTGCCACTTCATCATGACCAAAATCAATCTCTTCTCCATCTTGGTATAGCCACTCATTAATTGAACCATTGTCAGGATCAATGAATACACCAAGTCGACGATATGCCCAACAATTGTAGGCAACCGATACAAAGAAGCTTGCTGGGATACGGTTGATTACACCAATTTTACAGCCAAGTAATGTTGTTTCTCCACCGAAGCCCATTGTACCAATTCCTAGTTCATTAGCATGTTCAACTACATATTCTTCAAGCTGACGTAAGTCTTCACGTTGATTTACATCATCTACTCTTCTAAAGAGCTGTTCTTTAGCTAGTTCATAGCCACTAGTACGATCTCCGCCAATTCCTACTCCGATAAACCCGGCACTACAGCCTTGTCCTTGTGCTTGGTAGACAGAGTGCATAATACATTTGCGAATACCATCAAGGTCTCGTCCAGCTTTCCCAAGACCATCAAGTTCACAAGGTAAGCTGTACTGGATATTTTTATTTTCACAGCCACCGCCTTTTAAAATAAGACGAGCATCAATATAGTCATTTTCCCATTGCTCAAATTTAATAACAGGTGTTCCATCTCCTAGATTGTCCCCACTGTTATCACCTGAAATTGAATCTACTGAGTTTGGTCGAAGTTTTCCATCTTTCGTTGCTTGTTCGATTGCACGCTTTATTTCTTTTTTCATCGCTAGTTGATTAGCACCAACTGGAACCTTTAATTTAAATGTAGGTAGGCCTGTATCCTGACAAATAGGTGAAATATTGTCATCAGCCATTTTTATATTATTCGTAATTGTTGCAAGTGACATCGCTGAACGAGTTCCAGCGCTTTCTCGTTGCTTTGCAGCTGCAATTGCTCGTCTTACGTCTTTTGGTAAGTTAGTCGATGTTTCTACAATTAATTGATACATACTTTCATAAAAGTTCTCCATCTCGATTCTCCCCTTATAGAACAGCAAGCGTCACGACATTTTGTCAGTGAACGATGAACTGCTTCTTTATTTAGTCTCATTTTCAGTTTTGTTAACTTTCGGTCTTTTCTCTCAATTTTTATTATACTCCTTCCCATATTTGTTGAAAAGATGTATTCAAAGCGCTTTCAGCTTAACTAAGATATCGACCGTTCCACAATAAACTACACCTTTCTCGAAAATCTCTCCACCAAATAAAAAAGAGCCGGCACAATTGTGTCCAGCTCTCCCACTTATTTTTCCCAACCCTTTTTAAACTGATCATGCTTAAATTCAAGGTCATCAAGCATTTGTAATAAACGATCTATATCATCTACATCTGTAGATTCAGGATCCATTGAGTCAAGTACTTCTAAAAACATATTTAAGCGATTTTTTAAATAAGATAGTTGTGAATCTTTATCTTGAACTGCGTTACCCATCTTATCTCTCCTTTCAGATAATTTAATCGTAGCTTAAACGTAATTTTTTGACAACCATATTTCCAACTCCCACCTATGATAACGAATAGGGTTCATGATAAAATGGTTGTTATGCTATAAATAAAGGAGTATCCTCATGAATGCTATAAAATCTTTAAAACAAATTTCAACTTCATTTGACCCATGGGAAGCTTACTTAGATGTTGAGCAATATGGAAAAATGTCGTTGACAAATATTGAGTTCACAACTACTACACTATGCAATATGCGTTGTGAGCATTGTGCTGTTGGCTATACATTACAACCTAAGGATCCTAACGCTCTGCCACTTGAGCTTCTATTAAAAAGATTAGATGAAGTACCTACACTCCGTTCTTTAAGCATTACCGGTGGAGAACCGATGCTCTCGTTAAAATCAGTTGAGCAATACGTTGTTCCTCTTTTGAAGTATGCCCATGAACGTGGAGTGCGTACACAAATAAATTCAAATTTAACACTTGACTTAAAGCGATATGAAAAAATCATTCCTTACTTAGATGTATTACATATTTCTCATAATTGGGGAACGATCGAAGAGTTTGTAGAGGTTGGATTTGCTGTAATGGATCGAAAACCAACTTATCAGCAAAGAGCTGCATTATTTGAAAGAATGATCGAAAATAGCCGCGCTCTCGTTAAAGCAGGTGTGATTGTATCAGCTGAAACAATGCTTAATAAGCGGACACTCCCCTATATAGAAAAGATCCATAAACAAATCGTTGAAGAGATGCTTTGTCAGCGCCATGAAATCCATCCTATGTATCCAAGCGATTTTGCAAGTAGCTTAGAAACGCTATCCTTATCAGAAATGCGAAATGCAATTCATCATTTATTAGATATCCGTGATGAAAATGTTTGGATGCTATTTGGAACATTACCGTTTTATGCATGCAGTAATGAGCAGGTTGATTTAGAATTAATTAATCGCCTTCGTCAAAGTAAAAACGTAACGGTTCGAAATGACCCTGACGGCCGTTCACGTCTTAATGTTAATATTTTCGATGGAAGTATTATCGTTACTGACTTTGGTGATGCACCTGCATTAGGTAATATTCAAGATAATACACTCCAATCTGCATACGATAAGTGGATGGAGTCTAAATTAGCGAAGTCGCTTAATTGCCATTGTCCTGAAGTAAAATGTCTAGGACCAAATATACTTGTAAAGAATAGCTATTATCAAGATGTTGATTTTTCTACACGAAAATCAAATATATAAGGTGACCAAATGGAGCAATTAAAGGAACTCATGGATTTGAAAGTCTTTCATATTTTACTTGTTGCCGTTATTTTATGGATTAGTGTTTTTCTCATAAATATTATTATCGGTAAATTTTTCCAAAAGACAAACTTTATTGAAGAACGAAAAGAAAAAACAATTGAGAGTATGATCCGGTCTTTAACTAAGTATACAGCCTCAATTAGTTTTATTTTGTATGTAGTTTCTCAATTTGTTGATAACTTTGGCTCAATTATCGCTGGTGCTGGGGTTGCTGGAATTATCATTGGTTTTGGTGCACAAAGCCTTATAAAGGATATTCTAGCCGGATTGTTTTTCATCTATGAAAAACAGATTCATCAAGGTGACTTTATCACAATTAATAATACGTTTAATGGGACAGTTGAAGAAATTGGCCTTCGCTCTTTAAAGGTACGTGAATGGAGTGGAAAGCTTCTTACCATTAGTAACGGGGAAATTAAACAAATCCAAAATTATAATATCGACAGAATGAGGGTAATTGAACGAGTGATTGTAAGGTTTCGAGAAAATCCTGAAAAAGTATGGTCTGTCCTTGAGAAGGCATGTGTAAAAATTAATCAAGAATATGACCACTGCTTAAAGCGAGATCAAGAGGATTGTGTCATTGAGCCCTTTCAACTATACGGAATAACTTCATTAAATTCAGGATATCGTGGATATGAATATACGATTACTGGACTTGTTGATGATCAAGCCTATTGGAGTACTGCTAAAGAAGCAAGAAAGATAATTGCCCAAACACTCTATGATGAAAAAATTGGTCTTGCGGAGGAGCAAATCTTACTGAATCAACATGAAGACTCTAGCTCAAGATGATTAGTGAAATAAATAAGAACTGAATCCGAAAATGATTCAGTTCTATTGTTTTATTTACCTACTCTATTCATCGTAAAGTGTAATCACATCAATATTTTCCAACCACTTTTTAGCATTGGCACCATTCGTATCTGAAATCCATATATCGCGATTCTCATCGGTTATTGACTTCCCTCTAAACCAAATGAGCTTTTTAGCAGATTGAATACTCATTGGATTATAATCGCCAAAGCCCACTGGTGGCTTGGATATTCTCTCCTGCTTGTTATTATCAATATTTACTGAATACAGAGAAGGTAATGGATGCTCATTAAAGTCATTTGACCACTCCTTTTCTTTTACTCTGGAAGTAACAATTGAATGGTCATTAATCCATGTGAAATCTAGCTCTGTGTAATTTTGCGGGGTAAGTGAGCCTGATACTGGCATTTCCTTAATCTTCAAGTCTTTATCTTTAAAACCAAATACAATTCTACCGCCTCCAGCAATATAGGCGATGATATCTTTTGTTGGTGCCCATTTTGGTTCACCAACTCCAAAGATTACTTCATCTAATACTTCAAATTTTTCCCCTTCTCTTGAAATGACACAAAGCATATTGCTATCCATCGACCAGGAAGCTGTTGGTGAAACAATGAAGGAAATCCACTTGTTACTAGGTGAGAATTCAAAATTATCGGCATATATAGCAATGATTTTCTTTTTATTAATGCCAATCTCTTTTGGAAGAGTAAAAAAATGATCTACTCCACCAAATAAAATAATATCATCGTAAGACTCATTTACCTTTTTAGTATAAAGAATCGCACTTGTCCACCCATCTGGTCGGAGTACTCCCGCAGACGAAAGTAAAAATCCACTTCCATCAGGTAACCAGGTGTAACTGTCAACACCAGTTGCCATATTATAAAATCGTTTAAAATTTGAAATATTTAATATACCCTTTGCATTAAAAGCTATGACATTTTTACTTGGTGACCATGAAGGAGAATATCCATCATAAAAAATTTTCTTCTTTACACCAGATTCAATATGATAAGCCCATACTTCAACCTGTTGTCCATTATCTTGTGCTTCAGAAGAGTTTTCAATTTGATATGCTAGCCAGGTTCCATCATGTGACCATTGAAGAGTTGGATAAACTCTCCCTGTATTCGTAATTTGTTTTTCTTCCCCATTAACCAATGTCCACAAATCACCATCACGTATAAACGCAATTTTAAGATCCTTTAGTTCGGATATACCTCCAGCTACTATTATATTTGGAAAAAGTATTGCCATAATAATGACAAAGAAAATAACTCTATACACTCTCTTGCACTCCTTAACCATATAGACATTAAAAGATACGATTTTTGCATAAAAAGCCTATTAAAAAGACCAACACGCACTGCGCATTGATCTCCTTTTTGTTTTTATCTAGGTCGGTCTGATGTCACAAAACCAAAAGATGCATGGTCTTGCAATGGAATCCAAGCACCAATTCCTTGTGAGGTAATATTTTTTACAACAATGCTTTTTTTGTTTCCTTTTAGCACTAAGTAAACTTCTCCATATGTTACTTTTCCTTTTTCATTAACTGCAGGCGCATATGCATATAAATAGCCAAGTTTTTTTGATGGAATATTATATACTTGGTCCTTTTTCGTTCCAGCACCAATAATCGTCTCAAATGAAAGTGGCAGATTTGTTTTCTGCATCGCCTTTAAGAGCATCATTTTTTTCACATGCTCCGACTCAGGTACTTTTGCAGTTAGTCCACCTTTAATAGACTTCTGTGCTTCCTGCTTATAATGTACCTGAACAGGTGATTTCCCACCACGATTATCTTGATAGTTTGTATTAATTTTTTGATATTCCCAATTTGTTGCAGTTTCAGTGGATTCGTAATTTAGCGCCCATTGTCCTAAAAATATCGTTGCGCGATATCCAAATGCAAGAGGAGCATCGGAAATCGTCGTCTCATTTAGGATCCTGATTAAATCGGGGTTTTCAATTGGAACATCTGACGTATCAATTAAGCTTTTAGTTAGCTCACTTGGTTGAAGATATGGCAAATCCTGTGTTGGATTCGGATACGTATTTTCCTTTGATATCTCCATAACCGAACTTGGAATCTTTGGCTTTTGTTGTTTTCCCTCTGCTAGAACAGCACTTGAAAAACTAAATGATAAAAGCAATACTAGAGAAACGAGCAACCATTTTTTCATACTTTCTACTCCTTTCAAAATGCTTACCATTAGTGTTTTCAAGTGTGAATTTGTTTATCCAATTTTTTTATCTTTTGAGTAACATTTCATATCTTTTTGATACTGGAATGTTAATATATTGAATAATAGGTCCGATGAGGAATGTAATAATAATCGTCCCTATTCCAATTGGGCCTTGTAGGAAAAATGCTAGTATTAACGCACATACCTCACCTATTGTTTTAGACACCATGAAGTTTAAATGAAACCTTTCATGTAATGAAATCATTAATTGATCAATAGGATTTGCAGGGAATTTAGTTTGAAGGTACATCGCTACACCAATTGCAATAAAGACAATACCACCTATGAGTGAAAAAACTTTATATATAAGCAACTCAAATTGAAAATTCTCCAATACAACCAACAACCAAAAATCAACTGAAAATCCAATTAGTAAAATTGTTGCTAACGCAAGTAGCTTAGGCTTCCCACGCACAATAAATGCATTTAAAAACATTAAGACAATTCCTATAATAATGACCCAACTACCAACTGTTAGTCCTATTTTAGTAGAAAGTCCAACGTTCAATGCATCCCATGCTCCTGCGCCGAGATCAGCTTTAATTGTTAAAGTTACTCCAAACCCCATTAAAAAAAGGCCAATTAAATAAAATAAAATTCTTATTTTCATCATCAGTTTCCTTTCTTGCAAATGCTATACATTATGCGTAGCATTTTACTTTAAGACATGTTATTCAAATAAATAAACAGAATATTTACAAACCTTATAAAATGATGTATGATAATATCATACGAAAGATTATCACCTAGTAATTTGGCAATGTTTTTTTGCAAGCGTTACCAATATCTCTAGTTATCTGTTTCGTCCTACACATTGTAAGACTCTGTGCATTTGCACAGAGTCTCTTTTTATCTTCTAATACTATCATATCCTTCTACAAATCCACAGTAAATATTGCTTAATTATCCAAATCTATCAGCATTATGTAAACAAATGACAAGCAGTAATCTTGTTTTTCACCTTAAATTCCTAAAGTGGCTGCACAAATAAAAAAGAAGTGAAAATCTTATTGATTCACACTTCTTTCTCAATATGGTTATTCACATAATCATTTAGTAGCATTAACATTTCTATAGTAGATAAAATCCAATCCCCATAATGATATAAGCTGCTAATAGTGTTGCACCTTCAAACCAGTTTGTATCTCCATCATTTGTTATCGAAATCGTTAATAGTACAGCTGTAACCATAGAGATCAATTCTGGTAACGTGAAGACTAGCGGCATATTTTGAGGAAAAAAAAGTGAAATTAACACTAATACTGGAGCAACAAACATTGCTACTTGCAATGTTGATCCAACAGCAATTTCTACAGCAATGTTCATCTTATTTTTATAGGCCATAATAATTGCAGATGCATGTTCTGCTGCATTTCCAACAATCGCTACAATGATAACACCAATAAATAACTCTGACCATCCAAACTTCTCACCAACCGATTCAAACGTATGGACAAGATTTTCAGATACGTATGCTACTGCAACTGTTGAAAGCAATAAAATAACAAGGGCCTTCATCTTTGACCATTCTGGTTCCTCATGTTCTTCAACAAGATCTGTCTTATGCTGATACACTCCACGATGTGTAACAAGCTTGAAGAACAATGCAGCTAAATAAAGAATAATTAGAATGACAGAAATCCCTATACTCAGTGATAACGTTTTTGTTTCGTTCATATCCATCGCAAATACTTCAGGAATAACAAATGCAACAATTACCGCGAACATTAAAAGTCCTGAATTATGACGAGCATCATAAACATTAAACTCCTGGCGCTTAAATTTCAATCCACCAACAAAAAAACTTAAGCCAGCTACTAAAAGAAGGTTCCCTAATACAGAACCAGTCAAGGAAGCTAACACAACCCCCACTAACCCAGCTTTTAAAGCAAAAATTGAAATAATTAACTCAACAGCATTTCCAAACGTTGCATTTAACAATCCGCCGACCCTCGGACCTGTTACGATTGCCAAACTTTCTGTTGCTCTACCCATAAAACCAGCGAGGGCAATAATTGTTAGGCAATAAACACCAAACATAACTACTGAGGGCCAGTGAAATATGCTCCCTAAAACTGAAAGTGGAATACCAATTAAAACAACAAGCGTAAAAATTCGATTTACCAATAGATTCACCTATCCTCACATTTAAAATGATACTTTTCTACAATTGAGACAATACCTTTTCTACATAATTTAAAAACCTATAAATACGATTGATGTAACATTTGCACTTTAAGTTGTATTATAATTGTTTTCGTCTATACAGGAAGTAATATCCTTTTAAGTATTTATTAACCAATATAAAATTTTATGTGTAAACAGTTTGTCATGATATTTTATGGAATAAATAAGAAATTTATCCAAAGAATTAATCGAGGAAGAAATGAAAGGGACTGACCATCTAAAGAGGAATGGTTCAGTCCCTATAACGGAGTAGCCTTAAATTAGTTCAAACGTTTCTTCAATCTTAATACTTTCCTTAACTGATTGAGCCATTGGACAATTTTTACTTGCTAGTTCAATTGACTGTTGGATCTTATTAGGGTTTAAATTGTTTCCCTTAATACGGTAATGGATATGTATTTTTTCAATTCGATTTGCTTCTGCTTCAATACGTTCAACCTTTGTTGAGATCGTCATATCATCTATTTCAATTCTTTTTTTCGTTAATATCTTTCTCAAAACACCACCACTACATACGGCGATTGAGGCTACCATAAGCTGATAAGGACGGTAACCATAAGCCTCATCTCCAGCTACATGCAATTCGCCATATTCTGTTGTTGTATGAAAGCCGACTTCCTTCATTTTAAATTCCACACTATTCACTCCTGCTTTTTTAACATAATTGTATATGAAAAATTTTTTATAGGAAAGTTTGTTGATTCTTTTGTTTCTTGTAATCTTTCTTATTTCATTATACTATTCAGATGGTAACCTATATTTTTAGAAACAGGGGTAACTACAATGAATAAACAGCGCATGAGATTTTGGATACTGATATCGATTGTTGGTATATCAGGATTTAGCCAAGGAATGCTACTTCCTTTAATTGCAGTTATTTTTGAAAACAATGGCGTTTCATCTGCGTTAAACGGCTTGAACGCAACTGCATTATATATTGGTATACTTTTAGTATCACCTTTTATGGAATATCCTCTTCGAAAATTTGGCTTTAAACCAATTATTCTCCTTGGCGGACTATTAGTTGCCGTGTCACTTGGGTTATTTCCAATTTGGAATTCATTTTGGTTTTGGTTCATTCTCCGTCTTTTGATTGGAATTGGTGATCATGCCTTACATTTCGGGACACAAACATGGATTACATCTTTTTCACCAGAAAATAAACGTGGAAGAAACATATCTCTTTATGGCTTATTCTTTGGAATTGGTTTTTCAATGGGACCATTAATGACTCCTTTATTACACTTACATGAGACATTACCATTTATTGTATCTTCTGTACTTTGCTTTATCGGATGGCTTTTAATATTCCTGTTAAAAAATGATTTTCCTGAACAAACAATTGAAGTAAATTCAATAAATGAAACGATGAAACGATTTCGAAATGCTCTTAAATATGGTTGGGTGGCATTTTTACCTCCTCTTGGTTACGGTTTTTTGGAATCATCACTGAATGGAAGCTTTCCTATCTATGGATTAAGAATCGGACTAGAAGTTTCTAGTATTTCTATCTTATTATTTTCATTTGCCATAGGAGCAATTGTTTTTCAACTACCACTTGGTTTACTCAGTGATAAATTTGGAAGAAGAACGATTTTAATGGCGATACTTTTCCTTGGCTTCGTTAGCTTTACGTCCGCAAGTTTTCTTGAAGAGTCTGTTATCGCATTAACAATTTGTCTTTTTATTGCAGGAATGGTCGTTGGCTCAACCTTTTCCCTAGGAATTAGCTATATGACCGACCTAATGCCAAAAAATCTATTACCTACAGGGAACTTATTATGTGGAGTCGCATTTAGTGTCGGTAGCTTAGCAGGTCCCTATGTTGGTGGAGTTTTTATCGAGTATACAGAGAACATTAGCTATTTCCTCATTATTAGTAGTATGTTATTAATGATTTTCATCGCAATTACGGCCTTTAAACCTAGCCAAGTCTCACAAAGTCAAATGAAGAATGAAAAAGTTTCACTCTCAAATTAAGATCGAAGCTGACAATCCGTCAGCTTCTTTTTATTCCGAAACTTTTTTCAATATTTACAAAATATGTTTGAACATTTTGTTTCAACTGTTATATAATACAATTAATAATAATAAACTGTACCATAACAATAAAGGGAGTTGGTTGAAATGATGAACAGACAAGAGCGAAAGAATATGATCCAATTTATTGAAAGAATGAAGGACATTGACAAAGACTCACTTATTTATATGACAGATGCGGATATCGAACATATTTATAGCGCAGTATATAACAGTTATATCGAGCTTGCTGAATAGAAAAAAACGGCTGACTAGGAAGTATTCCATTGTCAGCCGTTTTTGTTATTTAATGATAGCCATTTTGTCCGTTTGCGCTACCACTTGTCTTATTTTTTGGCTTGTGTTTTGAATTTTGTTTATTGTGGCTTCCGCCCTTTTTCGTTTGTTTTGTCATTCTTAATCCCCCGCTTTCATGGAAGTAAAGACTATTTGTCTTCAATAATTACTATTCCACAGGAGTTGTGACTTTATGTGAATTAATAAATGGAAACCTTTTAAGCTGCATGCTTCCTTTTATATAACAGTGCATTTAGCTCTCCACCTAAGATAATGATCATTCCAGACAAATATAGCCAGATCATTAACACAATAACACCACCTATACTCCCATATGTGGCACTGTAGTTTGCAAAGTTTCCTACATAATAAGAAAAAGCCAAGGATACAACGATCCAACCTATCGTTGCTGCAAAGGATCCCGGTAATCCATCTTTAATATGTAGGTGCTTATTAGGTGCTACATAGTAAAGTGCAGTAAAGACAATAAATAAAATGATGCCACTAACGAGCCATCGTAAAGTATTCCATATTGTTAAAAACTCCTCAGAAAAACCAAAGTTCGAAAAGATAAATAACCCAATTTCCCTACCAAACACAGGTAATAATAACGCAACAACAATGACAAAGACCATTGCAACTGTCAGTAAAATTGCCATACCACGCGCAACAATAAATGATCTAGTTTCATCCACATCATATGCTTTATTAAAAGCTCTTACTATGGCATTAATTCCATTGGAGGCTGACCAAAGCGTAGCAATAATACCAAATGAGAGTAATCCACCATTTTTTTTATTTATAATTTGGTTTAAGGTACTGTCAATTAATTCTAAAGATTCTCCTGGTGCAAACTGCCTAATATTAACAAGTACATCCTCTTGTGAAATTGGTAAATATCCAATTAAAGTAATCAAAAATATAAGAAATGGAAACAACGACAAAAGGAAAAAATAAGAAAGCTGTGCAGATAACCCAGGCACTTCATCACTAGTAAATCGTTTGATTAATTCCTTTAGAAACGAGCCTTCACTTATCATGTATTCACCTCACGATTGTTGTCGTTTTGGAATGAATCTGTCCCTAGTTTCTTGAATCATATTTACTACTTGTGGTGTTGTTTCTTTTAGCTCGTTTACCTTCTCATTAATGAATGTTACATCCTCTGATACTTCCTTTACAGTATCTTTTACATCCTCAATTTTTTGCTTTACATCATTTGCAAAAGTTGCAGGTTGTTCAATATAATCCTTAATTTTAGAAGAGACCTTTTTTCCGGACTGAACAACATCTTGTCGAGTACGTTTGTCCAAAAGTGATACTGCTGCTCCGACAAGGGCTCCTACTAGCATTCCTGTTAACAACTTATTATCATTTGCCATAAAGTTGTCTCCCCTTTATAGATGATATTTTGCTTTTATTTCATCTAACAAATTTTCACAAGCCTTACTAACCATTTCATATACTTCTTCAAAATTACCAGTGTAGTAAGGGTCGGGTACATCTGCAATAGGATAATCTTCAAGATAATCGAGAAGTCGCACAATTTCACCTGTTTGTTCATACCCTGCTAGTCGTCTAATATTCCCAACGTTCTCAATATCCATGCCAATAATGTAGTTGAAGCTAGTTAAGTCCTCTGCTATTACTTGTCTTGCCTTTTGTCCTTCATAAGATATATGGTACTTGTTTAAAATATGACAAGTTCCCTCATGTGGTGGCTTTCCAATATGCCAATCACCTGTTCCAGCAGAGTCGACAACGATTTCCTTCTCTAATCCTTCCTTTTGGATTAAATGTCTCATAACAGCTTCAGCCATTGGTGATCGGCAGATGTTTCCTAAGCAAACAAATAATATCTTTATCATTATATTTCCTCCTATCTTTATCTACCCATTTTTTATTAAGAAAAAACGACAGCTCCTTATAATCATAATATTTTTCTCTTAAGATTTCCCTAATTCATTCTTTAAATTGTAGACATTTACGTTACACTCTAAGAATATCCTTCATTAAGTGGCCTAAAAGGACAGTCTTGACAAGAGGTCACATTACAATCAATTAGGGGGATGTTATGGAACAATTTGAAGCGTTCATCGGTGATGTGAGTAGCTTTGTTTGGGGTCCACCGCTTCTAATTTTATTGGTTGGTACAGGTTTATATTTAACAATCCGTCTAGGCTTTCTCCAATTTAGGATGCTGCCTTATTCATTAAAGCTTGCCTTTTCAAAAAAGCAGGACAAAAAGTCAGAAGGAGATATCTCTCACTTCCAAGCACTCATGACTGCCTTGGCCGCAACAGTTGGAACTGGTAACATTGTTGGGGTTGCAACAGCTGTCTTAATGGGTGGACCAGGAGCAGTCTTCTGGATGTGGGTTACTGCACTAGTTGGAATGGCAACGAAATATTCCGAAGCTATCTTAGCTGTAAAATATCGGGTGAAGGATAAAAACGGAGAAATGTCCGGTGGTCCTATGTACTATTTAGAACATGGATTGAAACAAAAATGGCTCGGTGTGCTATTTGCTATTTTTGGTGCGGTCGCTGCGTTTGGGATCGGAAACATGGTTCAATCTAACTCTGTTTCTGGTGTAATGAAGGCTACCTTTTCTGTACCTACTTTTGTCACAGGTATCATTATTACGATCTTTACTGCTTTAGTTATTTTAGGCGGAATAAAATCGATCGGAAGAGTAACTGCCTACTTCGTACCAATTATGGCTTTATTTTATTTAATTGCCGGATTAATTGTTTTAATTATGAATGCTAACCTTGTCCCGGATGCAATTGGTCTTATTTTTACAGATGCTTTTACAGGTGAAGCAGTCGCCGGTGGTGCACTAGGCTCCGTCATCCGCTGGGGTGTTGCACGTGGTGTATTCTCGAATGAAGCTGGTTTAGGTTCAGCACCAATTGCTGCAGCTGCTGCAAAAACAGACTACCCTGGCAGGCAAGCTCTCGTTTCAATGACTCAAGTATTTATCGATACAATTTTAATATGCTCAATAACAGGTATTACGATTGTTATGGGAGATCTTTATACAAGTGGTGCAGAAGGAAATGCCCTTACCTCAGTTACATTTGAACAATTCCTCGGCCCAGCAGGTTCAATCATTGTAGCAATCGGAATGCTATTTTTCGCTTATTCCACCATACTAGGCTGGTCCTATTACGGGGAAAAATGCTTCTCCTATCTCTTTAGCGAATCCGTTATTAAATATTATCGTTATGCATTTGTTCTGGCAGTATTCTTAGGATCCATAACAACCATTGACATAGTTTGGGGTATTGCAGACGTTATGAACGGACTAATGGCCTTCCCTAACTTAATTGGACTCCTTGGCTTATCAGGAGTAGTTGTAGCAGAAACGAAAAGATTCCTAGCAGTAGTCAAGGAAGAAAAGAAACAAGAAAAAGAAGGATCTGTCTCGTAACTCGTTGTTTAGGCTTTTGCACAAATTTTTGAATGCTTGTCAATAAATCATGTTACAATAACAGTAATTCTAGTGGATACCGAGAAAGGAATGAAGTAAGTTGAACCTAACAGAAAAATCTGTTGAAAACGTCGAGTATATGATCGAGCAAATTAAAGAAAAGCTTCGAGTTCTTAACTTTGGTGCAATTAAGCCTTCACACTTTGACGAAAATATGTATGAAGAGCTTAAAGATATTTACGACCTTGTTATGAAAAAAAATTCATTCAGCCCGAATGAAATGCAAGCGATCGTTGAAGAACTAGGAAATCTTCGCAAAGGTTAGTATTATTATTCTGACCTCTCCCTTATCTACATATTAATGGAATAAGGGGGAGGTTTTTATGTTAAATTGGTGGTTAGCAACAATCAGTTTAGGCGGATTCCTCGTAATTTCAATTGGTCTTGTTCTTTACACCTTAAAAAGTTCTGTCAGCTCGGATGATGCATATCGTGTGGATCCAATACCTAATGACGATTCCGAAAATAAGTAATGATTGAAAACCCCCTATTGAGCTTAATTCTTGCTCAATAGGGGGTTTTATTTCCAACAAATAGCTTAATTAGATGGCTTTCAGGCGTTAATTAAACGTTTGTTTAAATGTTAATTAATCAATTTCAAAGCTTCTCTTGTAAATGCAGGAAGATCCTCAGGAGTTCGACTTGTTACAAGCTGGTTTCCACAAACGACTACCTCTTTGTCATGAAAGTTTGCTCCTGCATTTTTCAAATCAATCTGAATGGATTTGTAGCCTGTTACATCTCGGCCCGTTAATGTTTCAGATGAAATCAAAAGCTGTGGACCATGACAGATTGCAAACACTGGTTTTTTGTCATCCATGAACTCCTTCGTAAAAGCTACATAACGCTCGTCTGCTCTTAATATGTCTGGAGAAAATCCACCAGGAATGAATAATGCATCAAATTGATTTGGGCTGACATCATCAATTCCAGCATCAATTTCAACTCTTGCTTTCCCCTGTTTGCCTTCTACCGTTTTACCTTTTACCTCCTCAATCACGGTTAAGCTATGTCCTCCTTCTTTAAATGCTTTGGCTGGATCAGTATACTCTACATCTTCAAATGAATCTGTTAATAATACGGCGATTTTTTTTGACATGCTGTACATAACCTCCAATTTATTTTTATATTGATCTATACCCGGGCTTGTATGGGATAAACATTTAAATTTTTTCACATCTAAATTTGTAGGGTTGTGTAATTAATGGTTTTTTCTTACATAATTGATTCAACCTATCTTTACACCTCTTATTTTGTTACCGATTGAACCATCTTAACGTTGTATTAAATCCGTTTTCAAGAGGATTGAATCACTTATTATAATTATTGAACCAATTTTCATCTTTTTTGAATCTTCTCTTGGTTATAACCCTCAATTCGGTACCGGATTGAACAAGCTGATTATATAAATTAAACCACTCCTTTTCTAAACCTCCAAAAAGGAATTCCAAATCTTATAAAGAATTAGTAATTAAAAAGGAAACGAGCTGATGTTATGAATATTAAAATAAGACAAGCAACCAAAAAGGATATCACCTTCTTATGGGACATGTTATACGAAGCGATTTATGTTGGTGAAGGTGAAGTAAGGCCTCCAAGAAGTATTTTAGATAAGCCGGAGCTTGCACATAGTGTTGAAAACTGGGGAAGGCATGGTGATCATGCTCTCATTGCCATAGATTCTGACGACAATAAAGTAGGAGCTATTTGGATCAGACTTTTTAGTGAGCAAAACAAAACGTATGGTTATGTTAATGAAAATATACCTATTCTTAGTATGGATATTTTACCCAAATATCGCGGAAAGGGTATTGGCACAAGGCTCATTCAAGAGATATGCACTCTTGCCAAGATAAATGGGTACAAAGCTGTTTCCCTTAGCGTTGACCCAGCGAATCCTGCTTTACGCCTATACGAACGATTTAATTTCAAAAAAATTGGAGTTGATGGCACTTCATGGGATATGAAAGCCAACTTATAATAAGTTGGCATTTTCCTTTAGCCAAGCTTGTTCAATGTCCTTAATAAATTCAATAACCTTTTTTTCATAGCCTTTAGGATCTGTATTATAAGCCTCAGCGTGCCCAGCTCGAGGGACCAAATATAGCTTTTTATTATCTTTCTTACGTTTAAACATATCTAAAGTCATTTGCAGCGGAATAAACGAATCTTCTTTACCGTGAATGAAAAGAATCGGAGTTTTTGTTTTTTCTAGATCCTTTATTGGTGAGATATCTGGAAAACTCCAGCCATGACGAAGCTTTACAAAAAAGCTTACCAAATCAATTAGAGGATATAATCTTAGCTTTGTATCCATTTTAAGTCTTAATCTTAATAGAGATTGAAAGTCACTAAACGAACAATCCGCAATGCAAAATTTCACACGACGATCTCGCTTACTAGCCTCTAAGGCTGAAGCAGCTCCTAGCGATTCTCCCGATAATCCAATAAATACCCCTGCCCCCATTTTTTCGGTTAAATAATCAATCCATGCTTTTAGGTCATCCTTTTCATAAAAACCATATGATGTATATTTCCCACCGCTTAATCCATGATATCTATGATCACATAACAAAACATGGAAGCCTCTTTTTTGAAACATTTCTACATATTTAAAGCTACCGAACAACGACCATGTAATACCATGTGCAATTATGATAACCTTTTTTCCCTTTTCTACAGGAAAAAACATTCCATGAAGCTTATATCCATGATATGACTGAATAAATAACTCTTCTTTTATTATCGAATGAAAAATGCTATCATCAATTTCTCCCTTTTGAATCCCTAACTTATAGGTTTTTTCATATGACACCCGTTTTGGTGAAAGAAGAAGACGGCATAATAAACACACAACCAGCATACTGACTAAAGTAACAATCAGAATTGATTGAAAAAGCCAATGCAACATCTACTTCTCCTCCCTTCTAGGCTTTTTTATATCCTATTAAAAAAGACTGAAGGGTGTGAAAAACTTTCTTACTTCTATTTCATTCAATTCAAACTAAAAACCACCGCGGTCAACCTTTTAACGGGTTCAGTTTTAAGGTAAAAAATTACAATTATAAGCTGAAAACGCATCAGTTTTAACAATCAAATTGACTAGGTTAATCACATTATATTTAGCATAAAGTTAGCTTTACACAGAAGAGTTTTCAGGATTGAACTTTCTACGGATATATGCGATACATAACAATAGTATTGGTATGATAATTTGTAACGGTATATGTAAATAAGGTTGAATAATATTCGTACCCAATTCCCTGGCTTCCACATAATTAGCTGAATATAAAAATGATAAAGGAATAATTATAGTACCGATTGCAAGCAGTGTGGAACGATTATCCTTTAGATTAAATAATTGTGTAATACCAACAGAAACGCCATACATCCACCCTCCAACCTTAAAAAACACACCTGCCACCATCATTAAAATAACTAATACATCGAATCGTTCAAGAAAATCTGCGATAGAAACCATTCGTGTTGAAGACATAAGAGGATAAGATTGCTTACTATAAATTTCTGGTCCTAAAACTGCAATGTTAATCATTGAATTAATGATTAACAAAATACCCCCAATCAAAATGACAGCCATGCCTACCTTTTTAGCATGCTGTTTTTTATTTAGCATTGGAAAAAACATTGTAATTAAGACTGTTTCGCCAAATGGAAACGTAATAGCATACGGAAAAACTTCCTTTAATACCGGTTCTACACCATTACCTAATATAGGGGCAAGGTTCGTCATGTTAAAGTCTTCAACAGTTAATAAAAGGATCCAAATCACGATAAGTGAGAAAATATAAATGGGAAAGACTGCTTCTCCCATACGGGCAAATGTCTCAACACCACCCCTGAGACAATAAATCATTAACACCATAAAACTTACGGATATAATCGGCATAGGGGTCTCCGTTAAAATGGTTGTATATATTAAATCACTGAAGTCTCGGCAGGCAGTTGCGGCAAGAAAAGTAAAATAACAGAGATAATATAAAATGATTGGATATGCAAGATACTTCCCAATGATTTTTGGGATCATTTGAATTAATGTGTCACCTGGATAATAGTCAGATAATTTCACATAGATTAACATTAATATTAATCCGAATAACATACCTAATAAGATTGTTATCCAGGCGTCCTGTTTTGCGGGTGCGCCTCCTCCGAAAATAAACTTATTTCCTACTTCAAATCCAATAATGATATAGAAAAGTTGAAGGGCACTTATTTTTTGTTGGCTCATTTTGTCTCCTCAGTATGAAAAAGCTTTCGATTATTCCAAATCAAAACGAAACTTTATTTTTGCTTATTATTACCAAGTGCAAACACTTTATGCTAGACGAACAAGCTCCCGATGTCTCTAATGAATACCATATACAAAACCAGTTAACATAATGTCAATATAAAGAAGTTAGCAAAAAGACCAAATCCTTATGTGCATCCGTTGGACTTAGATCCCGTCAACTAAACTGTTCACCCCCTACTGGTAGAAACATGTTTGAGGCTGCTTGGGACTGACATGAGATCTCGTATAACAAGTGAAGCTATGATACTACTAGGAGGAATTAGGGGGTACTGGCAAGTACATTTGAGGAGGAGATTTAAAATGAATCCAGTCATTGGTCTGGATGTTTCAAAAAGGGAAAGTGAAGTTCAGCCATTTTTTGATTAGGGAAAACCTTTCCGTAGAAGCTTTAGTATCAAACATGATGTACAACCTTCGGTAGTTTTAGAAGCGACTGGACATTATCATACACCAGTTGTTCAATTTCTAGAGGAACATCAGTATTTATTAATCATTGTTAATCCTTTGATCTCTCACAGAGCAAAAAAGTTCTAATTTACGAAAAGTAAAAACAGATGCCATTGATTCCTATCGTCTTAGTGAGCTTTACTACAAAGACGATTTAGAGCCATACAAGAAACGTGGGATTCAACTCTTGAACCTTCGTAAGCTTACAAGACAACGTTGGCTAATAGAATAAAGGAATTATGTAAAAGTCGTTTGAAAAGATGGGCAGTAGTAGAAAAGCCTCAAAAACTAAAGGCAGCAGCTACACGAAATCCATTTCAAAAGACACTATATCAGAGTCATTTTACTGAGTCTGAGTATGTATATAAATATGCTTCTTCAATACAAAGAGCATCTATCAGAGCTGGACGCTGAGAAATAGAGCCCCCTTTTTTAAAAAAAACGGGCTTTTAAGAGTGCATTGGATTACAATCATTCTTCAACTCTGTCAGTTAGTTTAAGTACAAAGATTCTCATTACATTATCTCAACATAAATATCCATTTACCTATGTTTTACAGGTGGAATTTATTTAAACCTTGTTAAATCAGTGAAAATAAGCATTCCAATTAATGTGTTAATTGGAATGCTTAAAGGCTAGTTAATTAATTAATGCTTTGTACTCTTAATCCGAACCCGTGGTCAACATTTTGCGGTGGTTTCACATATTATATCGTCCACTGATCATGCACAATCGCTACAAGCTTCCATTCACCTTCTGCATCTTTTTCAAACACAAGGTTTAACGCCTTCCAATCCATATTCCCATTCTCCTCTGTACCTTTCACATAGTATTCGACAGAATGTGAATTTGGAAATACCTCAGCAATATTTCTAATCGTATTACCTCTTGCTTCTTTGCGATCAAACTCAATCTCGTCTGCTTGATCATATTTACTGTCATATATGAATTTAGAATAATAATCACTCGATGTTAACTTAATTGGTTCACCGCTGCCATCTTGAGTTCCCCAAGTATAAGTCTCCGCGTCTTCAAAAAATCCTTCAACTTTTTCTATATCGAATGTTACTGCCTCTTTATCGACAAATGAATAAGGGGAAAACAGAACACCTTTTTCAAAGTGCACATAATTTGCTAATTCCTTTGCATTTTTCTCCTTTAAAAGCTTCAAAACTTCATCAGCCTTCTCCATGATGATTTCCTTTGCCTCTTCTTCTGTTTGTTCATCATTTTCAACTTCTTCAGAGCTTGATGTATCCTCTTTATTAGCTTCATCTTCAACTTGGTTAGAATCTTCACTCTTTGGTTCATTTTCATTTGAAGTTTGATTCCCACAGGCTGTTACAGTAATAAACACGGTCAAAAGCAATAATGTAAAAATAATTTTTTTCATAGTGCTCCTCCTCATTGTTTATTTTAAACTCTCTAACCTCTTCTTTAGAGGCCACTTAAATTCCTGTTTTAGAAACTGTAGAAAGTTATCTTTGTACAAGGTTTATGTTAGAAATCATTTCTTCATCACAGCCATTTTATTCTAAAAGTAAAATGAAAGCGTTAAAATTTTCAGTGTTATTGAATTTATGAACATTATCTAAGCCATATTTCATAAAATTTTTTAAGTGAATTTGCTCAGATTTTTTAAAACGCAAAAGGCTGTGACGACTCTATTGTATTTCGAGACCCGAAAGAGTATTATGAGTACGGTAGATTACTAGAATTGAGGTAGCAGCAATGAGAATACGAGATTGGGATTATAACCTTAAAATTCGATTATTTGGTGAGGCCTTGATGAACATCACATTTTGGATGTTTTTTCCTTTTCTAACCATCTATTTTGCTGATGCATTTGGAAAAGAACAGGCTGGATTATTTCTTATCATTTCTCAAGTTTTTTCTGTCCTGGCTAATTTAATGGGTGGTTATTGTGCTGACCGCTTTGGTCGAAAAACAATGATGGTTCTTTCAGCCTTTGGACAAGGATTAGCGTTTATTATATTTGCCTTTTCAAATTCACCGTGGCTGGATTTACCCATCCTCGGGTTTATCTGTTTTTCTTTCGCTGGTGTGTTTGGTGCTTTTTATTGGCCGGCTTCACAAGCAATGGTTGCAGATGTTGTTGATGAGAAAGACCGTAGTAGTGTGTTTGCGATATTTTATACATCAATTAATATTGCAGTAGTAATTGGTCCAATTTTAGGAGCGATTTTCTATGTTCATTATCCATTTGAGGTTCTGCTAATTGCAGGTATTGTTTGTATGCTTCTTTCACTTTTATTGGCCAAACAAATTCGTGAAACTGCACCTGTTTTTCAAGCCAAGAGCAACGAAGCATCTGGAAAATGGTATTATGCGATAGTCCAGCAAATTCAAGACTATCGTATTATCATGAAGGACAGCACTTTTTTACTCTTTATTATCGCTGGTGTTCTTGTAGCCATAACCTTTATGCAGCTTGATATGATCATCCCTGTTTATATTACGGATATGGTCCACCATCAAGAAATGATTAAACTAGGGGACTGGTCGTTATCACTAAACGGCGAGCAAGCATTCGGAGTCATTCTTTCAGAAAATGGTCTGCTTGTAGCACTATTCACCATTAGTGTGACAAAATGGATGGGCAAGTATCAAGAAAGAAATGTTTTTATTCTTTCTTCAATTATTTACGGATTATCAATTATTACATTTGGTCTTTCAGGATCCATATGGGTCTTTATTGTTGCCATGGGATTATTCACTTTTGCTGAGCTAATGACAGCAGGAATTCAACAAACGTTTGTTTCAAAAATTGCTCCTGATCATATGCGCGGTCAATATTTTGCAGCTGCAAGTCTCAGGTATACGATTGGACGAACAATTGCACCGATTGCAATACCAATGTCACTGTGGTTTGGCTATCCGATTACGTTTGCGCTACTTGGAGCTTTAGCTGTTTTTAGTGGAGCACTATATTATCTAATGTTCCAGAAGGTTGAAAAAAAGACTCTTGAACATGCTGAATCTATTTAGGCAAAGCTATATGGTCACTATGCGCCATACAGCTTTGCCTATTTTATCAAAATGCAGTATGCCTTACTTTCACTAAGACTATTTTCATATTTTCCAAGGATTTTGTTATAAGTCTGACAAGCAGGGTAGAGTACTGAAAGTGAATATAAGATTGATTCTGTTCACCTTGCTAAAAATGAAATGGGGGCTTTCAGATGTTTGGCTTAGACGACTTCCTTGTGTTTTTTCGAGCCTTTTTCA
Source organism: Metabacillus sp. KUDC1714 (assembly GCF_014217835.1). Taxonomy (NCBI): domain Bacteria; kingdom Bacillati; phylum Bacillota; class Bacilli; order Caryophanales; family Bacillaceae; genus Metabacillus; species Metabacillus elymi. The sequence continues at coordinate 2,469,004 of NZ_CP055263.1, read as the reverse complement.
TTGTCTTTCCGATCGTTACACTCATTCATGTGCTTGGTCATTATCTGTTTGCTAGAATCAATGGCTGTCATGATGTTTTCATTATTATTGGGTGCGGAAAAAAGCTCTTTACCTTCCGAAAAGTTGAAGTTCGAAAGTTTTACTTTTGGTATGGTGGCTGTGAGTTATCACATATTGAGGTGAACAATAAATTTCAGTATATATTGATTTATTTTGGTGGAGCTCTTTTTAACATGTTAGGTATATTCATTGTCCACATGTTTATTAAGCTAGATCTAATAGAGGCTTCAAATATAACCTATCAATTTATCTACTTTTCCATCTATACCGTTTTCTTTGCCTTAATACCAATGGATTATCCTGATGGGAGTCCTAGTGATGGAAAAGCGATTATTCGTATATTTAGAGATGAAAAAGTTAATAAATCTACTGACTGTCATAATAAATAGAAAAGCAGGACTTAAACCATTTGCTTAAGTCCTGCCGATACTTAATTTCCCTGCTCAATCTCTTCAACGAGAAGAGATAATTCTTCCCAACGTTCGATAGTTTCCTCCAGCTTTTCCTCAATCTGCTCTTGTTCCTTATAAAACTCCTGCACCTTCCCTAGGTCACTTCCAGCAGCTGCAATTTCTTGCTCTAACTGTTCTTTTCTTTCCTCAAGGCTGGCAATTTTATCTTCAATTTGTTCCCATTCCTGTTGTTCTTTATATGAAAGACGTTTTTTCTTCTCTTTTTTATAGCTTGCTTTATCAGAGACTGTCTCTTTATCTTGCTTCAGTTCTTGTGACTTAGTTTCTTCCATATAGTCTGTGTAACTACCTTGGAAACGACTTATTTGCCCATTTCTTTCAAAAACGATTAAATGATCAACTACCCGATCTAGAAAATAGCGATCATGTGAAACAGTCAAAACAACTCCCGGAAATTGATCTAAATAATCCTCTAAAACACTTAACGTTTGTGTATCAAGATCATTTGTTGGCTCATCAAGAAAAAGAACATTTGGTTCTTCCATTAATACCTTTAATAAGTAAAGGCGTCGTCTTTCTCCACCAGATAATTTACGAATATACGTCCATTGAGCTGATCTTGAAAATAAAAAACGCTCAAGCATTTGCTCTGCAGTAATTACCTCGCCATCGATTGTATGGACGATCTCTGCTGTTTCCTTAATGTATTCAACCACACGAAGATTTTCATCCATTTCTTCATGCTCTTGTGTATAGAATCCAATTTTTACAGTTGTACCCATATCAATCGAACCTTGATCAGCCTTAATACGACCAGCCATAATATTTAGTAGCGTTGATTTCCCACTACCATTTGGACCAATAATGCCTAATCTTTCACCTGGTGTAACTAAGTAACTAAAATCATTAATCATTTTCTTTCCGTCATATGCTTTGGAAATATGTTCAAGCTCAAGAACCTTTTTCCCTAAGCGTGTAGAGCCGATTGCAAAATCAAGATCCTTACTTAAGGCTGGTCCTTTTTGCTCCTGAAGCTCTTCCACTCGACCAATTCGTGCTTTCTGCTTTGTAGTTCTTGCCTTTGCACCACGGCGGAGCCAAGCAAGTTCACGTCTTAATAGATTTTGTCTTTTCTCTTCTGAATTCTCAGCATTAATTTCTCTCTCTGCCTTCTTTTCCAGAAATACTTCATAATTTCCTGAATACGTATATAAATGCCCTTGATCCAACTCAAAAATTTGATTTGTGACACGATTTAAAAAGTAGCGATCATGTGTGATTAAGACAATCGAGCCTTTATATTGCGCTAAAAATCCTTCTAACCATTCAATTGTTTCATTATCAAGATGGTTGGTAGGCTCATCTAGTATTAATATATCTGCTGGTTGAATGAGTGCCTTTGCAATCGCAACTCGCTTCTTTTGGCCACCTGATAAATGAGTAACTGGGCTAGAAAAATCAGTTATCCCAAGCTTTGTTAACACAGTTTTCGCAATTGTATTCGCTTCCCATGCATCCTGCTGATCCATTTTTTGCTGCATATTCATTAACTGCTTTAACTTTGTTTCGTTTTCAGGATCTTTCTCAAGCTCACTTAACGCAAGTTCATACGCTCTCATTACCTGCATTATCGGTGCATCACCATAGTAGATTTGCTCAAGTACAGATAAGCCTTTAGTTAGCTCAGGGTCTTGAGGTAAATATTCAATCCGCATTGAATTTGCATGAGTGATTTCACCCGAATCCGCAGTTTCAAGACCAGCTATTACTTTTAATAATGTAGATTTCCCAGTACCATTCACACCAATTAAACCAATTCTCTGCTTTTCGGCGATAGCAAAGGAAATATGATCAAATAATATTTTCTCACCATATGTTTTATATAAATTTTCAACATGTAAAATACTCATTGTTTATCCTATCCTTTTACACAGTATTGTTCTATTGTATAGCATAACAGGACTCTATGCTAAAAAAATAGTCTATCCTATGTTTTTCTACTCTATATTTGTGGTAAATGAAAACATAGACATGAAGGTGGTGATAAGAATGAAGGCATCTAATAGAAGAAAAGAAACTGATCATCCTGAGCAATATAAAACAAAGGAAGAGACTCTATTTGACCGTTTTGAAAGTGAACAAAATGTAGACCCCATCCCAATGGAAGATCTAAAAATGGAATTACGTGAAGAAAAACAAAAACACAAAACAAAAAATAACTCATCTAGTGAGGAAAAATTCAAATAATGAATACTTTTACGTTAGTCAAGAACACATCCTTGAGGGGTTTTGCCATCAATCCTTATGAACATGGCAAAACCTTTTCCTTAAATCTTCCAATATCCCTGTATAGCTAACAAAATTATTCTTACAAAAAAAATCACTCTTATTATGCAATATCCATTTTAATTTTCTCACGATACGGTTGCAAAGAATGAAAAATAACTTCCTCAAATATACTATAGTTAATCCCAGCTAAAAGAGATTCAGCATACCGCCATGCATTTTCTTCAATTATTAAGGCAATTTTATCTCTTTCAGATTGAGTCCTGCATTCATCTAGCTGATCACATAAATCACCTAATTGCTGATCTTCTGCATGACCAATTTCATGAGCAAGTACAATTGATAGATAGTCAATGAAATATTTATTAGTAGAAAACAACTGTTCACACTGCTTTTTTATTTCATCAATGTATAAGGTAATGGTATGAGTTCCCAAGTGATATTTGCCCCCTACTAAACGTCCATCTGGAAATGTTGATTCCACTTTAACTTTAACTAATGAACAAGACCGTAGCAGTAATTCATTCACAACAGATTCAATTACTCTATGCTGCAATGTAATGATTCACACCTTTCTTTCACTAATGTATATATCCTAACCCTTCTCTTAATATCATCTCATATTCCTGACAGCCAAATGTATTATTTTTTCTAATTATTATCATTGCATTTTCCCTTTTTATCCTATACAATTTAACTGTACTAACAATATTAATACAGTTAATACAAAGGGGGTAACTTATGTTTCAATTAGATGTAAGAAGCAGGAAACCCATTTATGAGCAATTAGTCGATAAGATTAAAGAGCTTATTATTAATCGGATTCTTAAGCCTGACGAACAATTACCTTCAGTCAGAATGCTTTCTAGTCAATTAACAGTAAATCCAAATACGATTCAGCGAGCTTACCGCGAACTCGAAAACCAAGGGTACATTTATTCTATTAAAGGCAAAGGTAATTTTGTCGCAGCAATTGAGCTAAAACCCAATGAACAGAAATTAGCCGAACTTAAAACAGATTTAAAAAGGCTTATTGCAGAAGCCATTTATTTAGGTTTAACAAAAGATGATATTTATGTACTGTTTCATGAAGCACATCAACAAACAAAGGGGATAAACAGTGATGATACAGGTTCATTCCGTTAGTAAAAAATATAATAAACACTTTGCTGTAAATGATCTTTCACTGACAGTAAATAAAGGGTCAATTTATGGTTTACTAGGCTCTAATGGAGCAGGTAAAACCTCTCTTTTAAAAATGATTGCAGGAATTAACCGTCAGGATAAAGGGACGATTAAAATTGATAACATAACTGCCTATGAAAATGTAGCAATAAAAGAACGGGTTGTTTTTATTCCAGATTTGCTTTATTTTTTCCCACAAGCTACTGTTGCACAAATGGCTTCCCAATATAAAGAATATTATCCTAGCTGGAGCCAAGAGCGATTTGAACAACTTACGCCTGCATTTAATATTGAATTAAATCGAAAAGTTCACCGCTTATCTAAGGGAATGAAGCGTCAGGTAGCATTTTGGCTCGTACTATCCGCAATGCCCGATGTCTTAATTTTAGATGAACCGATCGATGGACTTGACCCTGTTATGAGACAAAAAATCAAAAACCTACTATTTCAGGATGTTGCTGAGCGGGAAATGACTGTTCTCATTTCATCTCATAACCTTCGTGAAATTGAGGATCTATGCGACCATGTTGGTATCATGCACCAGGGGAAAATCATTATTGAGAAGGAAATTGATGATTTAAAATCTGATACACATAAAGTCCAACTTGCATTGTCAGATCCTACTCATGAAGAGCACCTTTTAAATAAATTAAACATCTTACACCACGAAAAAAGAGGAAGTGTTTTGCTTCTTATTGTTAGAGGCAATGAAGAACAAATAAAAAAAGCTATACATTCTACAAGTGTTATTCTATTTGATCTATTACCATTAACACTTGAAGAGATATTCATTTACGAAATGGAGGATGTCGGATATGAAATCGAAAAAATCCTTCTTTAAGAACGGCATCATTAAACAAGACTTCAGACAGCACGGATGGATTAGTATTGTTTATTTTATCTGTCTAATGTTCGCTATACCTTTAGAGCTAATGCAGCTAGCAACCAGAGACTATGTTGTGTTCGAAGATTACAAGAACTATTTATATGTAAATACAGAACTACAAATACTTTTCCTATTCACGATCCCAGTCGCAGCAGGTTTACTACTATTCCGATATCTACAGAACGAAGCATCAGTTGATATGATTCACAGCTTACCTATTCGAAGAGTGACATTGTATGTAAGTCATATCATAAGTGGATTAATATTGTTATTGCTCCCAATTGTTCTTATGTCATGTGTGACATTTTTTGTTACACAATCAATTGAAGAATTTCACTCAATCCTGACGCCTTCAGAACTATTATCATGGACAGGTATTATCACTTTACTAACATGCATGGTGTTTTTTGCTACTGTTGCGGTCGGAATGATGACAGGTATGTCTAGTGCCCAAGCAATCTTAACATATATTTTTTTCTTTCTACCAATTGGAATGGTTGCAATGGTAAGCTATAATTTATCCTTTTTGCTCTTTGGATTCTCTTCTATATTTATTGATGAGAAACTTACCTACTTATCACCATTTCTACGATTCGTTGATATTTGGAATACAAAAGATCCGTTTTCGACCCTTGAAATTTTCATCTACATTATCATCGTCATTTGTTCCTTCTTTATTGGTTTAGGCCTTTATAAAGCAAGACAGCTGGAAAGTGCAACCGATGTAATTGCTTTTCCATTTTTAAAGCCTGTTTTTAAATACGGTGTGACATTTTGTAGCATGACTTTAGGTGGTTCATATTTTTCTGTTACAGGTACACTTAATTGGGGTTGGATCATTTTCGGTTATATTAGTGGCGCACTAATCGGCTATGTTGTAGCTGAGATGATTTTGCAAAAAACCTGGAGGATCTTTCACTTTCGTGTATTTACTGGGTTTATAGGTTACAGTATCATTTTTATAATCATCCTTTTTAGCATTAAAACTGATTTAATTGATTTTGAAAAGAAACTCCCTCGCATGGATCAAATTAGTGAGGTTTACTTTGGTGATAAATATCAAATGCAGGAATTGTTGAGTGATGATATAGAGGTTTACTCAGATTCAAAGCTCTATATTCAGGATATAAGAAATCTCCATGAATATATTATTGGTCAGCAGGATCTTATTGAAGCCCAAACTGACGAGAAATATAGACAAGATATGGTAATCGCTTATCGTTTAAACGACGGTAGAACATTTATACGTGAATATAGATTGCCAGTTGAATTGATGAAAGAAAAATTAACGCCTGTCATGGAAGCTGATTCATACAAGAAAATCCTCCCAGAGTACACACAATTACAAGAAAATATCCTTTCAATTAAAATTGTCCCTAATGGTCCTGTTGCAACGCAGGTTATGCTGACAGATCAAAAGGAAATTGAGGAATTTAGCAATGCAATTGAGAAGGATTTACTCTCACAGACATTGGATGATTTAGTTCAATCCACAAGTCCATGGGGCTATATTGAAATTTCTTCAAAAGCAACATTTGAAGAGCATTTATATGAAGGCTATCCAATTGAATGGAAGAAATCATTTGATGAAACTACTAAATGGCTTGATGAACATGGGTATTTAGACGATGCCAGAATAAATATTGAAGATCTCTTAAAAGCCGAAATTACTAAAGTGAATCTTCCAAAGGACTTGGAATACTATAACCCTGATGAACTATTCAATTCGGGAGAACAATTCTCCACAATAACAGATAAAAAACTCTTATTAAACGCACTTGAACAGTTTACTGAGTATTCGGAAGACCATACGTATTTTATTAAATTTACTTTAAAAGACGGAAATGAATGGTATGGTTCTATTCCAGCTGAAGCTATTCCGACTGATATAAAGAATAAACTTAAGTAAATTAGAAAAGCGCAAGCGCCTTGTTCAGACCCGACAGGCATAAGACGCTCAGGAATAGAAGACGTTCTTTGTCTTCAATTCCTGAGTGGCTTATGACCCCGAGGGGCTAGGCGCTGGATGTCAAAGCGCTTATACACTGTACAAGAAAATTATTATTACTATAAGAAAACAAGAGGCTGAATCGCTAAGGGACCTTAGCCTCTTGTTGTCTTATAGCTACTTCTTATTCACTTGTTTTCCACTTTTCTTTTGACTTTGATTCTTGCTGTTTCCTACTTGCATATCGCTACCAAATTCGATATCGTTTCTACCCTGCTGTTTTGCAATTTGTTGACTAGTTTGTTCAGCGTTTTGTTTACCTTGTTTAGACATTTTGAAACCTCCTCATGTTACGATCTTTCTTAATATGTACTGTTTGTAGGAATTTCTTTCAAATTTTCATTTTAAACGCAAAAATAGGTTGACCGAGATGACGGTCAACCCATTTTTTAAGATGCTTGATCTTTATCTTTTTTATATTCTGTTTCCCAATAGTCAGCATTTTTTATTCCTAAAGCTTTTGGATCAAAGACTGGATCAAGTCCTTGTTTCCTTTGTTGTTCGTAATCTTTTAGTGCGATTATCGCTGGTTTTGCAAGGATAAGAATGGCTATAACATTGAGCCACACCATAATTCCAAGTCCTACATCACCTAATGCCCATGCTAGTGATGCTGTTTTTACAGCCCCATAGTATGTTGCAGCTAAAATTACAAACTTTAATATTAACAATGACAGCTTTTTATTGCTACCACGAATTAAGTAAGTCATATTCGTTTCTGCGATATAGTAATAAGCCATAATGGTTGTAAAGGCAAAAAAGAATAATGCTATAGCTACAAATCCTGCACCGAATCCTGGAAGAACACTGTCAATTGCTGCTTGTGTGTACCCTGGACCAGCCTCTACACCTTCCAAATTATTCACAATAAATGATCCATCTGGTGCTTCAGTATTGTACATTCCAGTAAATAAAATCATAAAAGCTGTAGCAGAACATACGAATAAAGTGTCTATATAAACAGAAAATGCCTGTACTAATCCTTGTTTTGCCGGATGTGAAACTTCTGCAGCAGCCGCTGGATGCGGACCAGTACCTTGTCCAGCTTCATTTGAGTAAACCCCACGTTTTACTCCCCAAGCAATGGCCATTCCGATTAATCCACCGAAGGCAGAATCTAATGCAAAAGCACTTCGGAAAATAAGTGAAATCACCCCTGGTAACTCTTGAATATTCATTAACACTATAACAACAGATAAAATAATATATCCTAAAGCCATAAAAGGAACGATAATTTGAGCAGCATGTGCAATTCGTTTAACTCCACCGAAAATAATAAAAGCTAATAAAAGGACAATAACAGCACCCGTGATGTATTTCGGAATTCCAAATGCATTTTCTACTCCAAGTGCAATAGAATTAGATTGTACACCAGGCATTAATATTGCCATTGCGATAAGAGCTGCAAAAGCAAAAAGGACAGCAAACCATTTCCAACCAATCCCCTTTTCTATGTAATAAGCAGGCCCTCCACGATATTGTCCATCCTGTTTTACTTTATAAATTTGTGCTAAAGTTGATTCGATATATGCACTTGATGCACCGATAAAGGCAATCGCCCACATCCAAAAAACGGCACCAGGACCACCAAAAGCAATTGCGGTTGCAACACCTGCAATATTACCTGTTCCGACTCGTCCTGAAAGGGCAATTGAAAGTGCCTGAAATGATGATACACCTGCCTCGGAGCTCTTCCCTTGAAACATGAGTACAACCATTTCCTTAATATGCCTCACTTGAAGAAAACGAGTTAAAATTGAAAACAATAAACCTACACCAAGTAAGATATAGATCACTGGTGTACTCCATAAAATCCCGTTTAAACCTGTAACAAATTGCTCCAAAAACCTTACCCCCTTCTTTGAATGCAGAATTTTCTATCTTTTAAGATTATAATCAATATGTCCCTATAACACAATAGCAATGTTAGGAAATCTCACATTTTATTTTATTATAATAAAAATAAGAGGCTGAACTTTTAAAGTCCAGCCATTCGGCTCTTCTAATAAGAAGAAATCATGGTAGTTGATCACGTGAAATACCCTATATTGATATAATATTAACAAAACCTTTTCTTCTATATTAAGATAATCAATCCTATCATATTAACTAGAAAAATGACCCTTGAAGAAATTCACCTTCAAGGGTCACCTTTATTTGTTATCTAGTTACCTTGCTTTTTATTCGCGACCTCTAATGCACGATTTGTTTCTTCAGCTGCCTGATCTAACGCTTTCTTTGGGTCCATTCCTTGATATAAGCTTTCCATTGCTGATACAACCTTTTGACGTGATTCAGGGAATACAGAAATCAATGCACCTTGTGTAGCTGTACCTTTCTTAGTTTCACTGAGTTGATCAACTGTAACCTTTAACTGTGGATACTTTTTCCACTCTTCTTTTACGATATCTTGATCATAAGCAGCAGGGTTGATTGCAAAATAACCTGATTTCACATGCCATTCTGCTTGCACCTCTGGAGTTGTTAAATACTTCATAAACTCCCATGCAGCCTTTTGCTTGTCTTCATTAATACCACTAGACATCCAAACTGAAGCACCACCGATAATAACTCCTTCTCGATCAGCATCATCAGGGATTGGCAAGTATGATGCACCTACTTCAAAATCAGAATTATCAACCATCGCTTTAATACCTGCTGAAGAATCTAAATACATGGCAATTTTACCTGATTGGAACGCAGCACGCATATCATCCCAGTTTTGTCCTACATTAAAGAATGTTCCCTCTTTGTGCATGTCACTTATTAAATTAAATACGTTTAAACCTAGTTCATCATTAAACGTTGCTTTTGTTGCATTACCACTACGGCCATTTTCATTATCCACATAATGACCACCTTGCTCTGCTAGCATCTCTTCAAAGAACCAACCGTAGTTTAAGATAGAAAATCCATATTGACTTGTTTCTCCACCTTCAGTTTTTGTTAGTTTTTTTGCAGCGTTCTTCAATTCACTATAAGTCATAGGTGCTTTTTCAGGGTCTAAACCTGCTTCCTTAAATGCATCTTTGTTATATACAAGGATTGGAGTTGATGAATTGAACGGCATTGAATACTGCTCACCATCTACTGAGTAATAATTTGAAATATTTTCTTCCCATTGTGAAGTATCATATTTATCTTCATCTATAAACTTTTGGACTGGCTGTACGTGACCACTATCAATCATGTATTTTGTACCAACCTCAAAGGTCTGCATAATGGTTGGAGCATCTTCTGTACCAGCAACTGTGTTAAATTTCGTTAGAGCCTCTTCATATGTACCTTGAAAAATTGGCTTCACTTCAATATTCTCTTGTGATTCATTAAAGTCAGCAACAATATCATTTAAAACTGTCTCAAGCTCTCCACTCATCGCATGCCAGAATACAACCTCTTGCTTTCCTGCCGTTTCCTCTGTGTTTGTTCCTTCACCTTCTGCTCCAGATCCATTTGTACCAGCATTTGTACTAGAGCAAGCACCTAATATCAATAAAAGAAATGCGGATAAAACGATAAGAAATTTTTGTTTCATGGATAACGCCTCCTTTTTTTACTTAATGACTATATTTGCAAGCCTCTTTCAAAAGCAAGTTACTCTATAAGTCTTCATTTGATTGCACCTTGTGTTAGTCCTTTTTGTAGGCTTTTTTGCCCTAAAAACAATAGAATGAGAGTTGGGAGTATCACAACAACTACTGCTGCCATCACCACCCCCCATTCAGTTAAAATTTCTTGTGATTGTAACTGCTTTAAACCAATTTGTACTGTTCTCACACTTTCATTGTTTGTTACGAGCAATGGCCATAAATACATATTCCACGTTGTTAAAAAGCTATAAATTCCTAATGTCATTAAGCTTGTTTTGGAAACAGGTAAGACAATATTCCAAAAGAAGCGAAATCGACTAATCCCTGCTACCTGTGAGGCTTCAAACAATTCGTTTGGAATTGTTTTGAATTGCTGCCTCAACAAGAATGTTCCAAAAGCTAATGCGAAAAAAGGAATGGTTAAACTTGCAGGTTGATTTATCCATCCAAGCTTTTGAACCGTTAAAAAGTTAGGAACCATCGTTGCTTCCCAAGGAATCATCATCGTTGAAATGAATAAAAAGAATATAATGTCCCTTCCCCTAAACGGTATGAATACAAATGCAAATGCCGCTAAGCCTGAAATTAATAATTGTCCGATCATAACAACCATTGAAACGTAAAAGCTATTCCAGAGATAACGAACAAGCGGTACCTTTTCAAAGGCTGATATATAATTATCCATTGTCAAGTTATCAGGGATAAGATTTCCTTTTAGAACCTCCCCACCTTGCATAAAGCTAATCATAAACGTGTAGAAAATGGGGAACATCATGAACACAACAGAAATGATTAAAAGTCCATATAAAATGATTTTTTTCACTATGCTCATTGATAATGCACCTTCCTTTCTCCAAGCTTAAATTGAAGAATGGTAATAACTAATATACAGAAGAAAAGAATTGTTGCTTGAGCACTGGCTGATCCGACATTGTAATTAATGAAGGCATCCTTGTATATGGAATAAACGATGACATTTGTTGATTCTACAGGTCCGCCCTTTGTTAAGATGTCTATTTGACCAAAGGTTTGAAAGGAATTTATTAATGACACAGTGATGATAAAAAAAAGTGTTGGTGATAGCATTGGGATTGTAATCCTTCGCAGTTTATACCAATAGCTTACACCCGCAATCTCTGCATTTTCATAGAGATGCTCATCGATATTTTGTAACCCACCTAATAAAATAAGAAAAGCAAAACCAGTGTTCATCCAAATTGTTGATATCGACACTGAAATAAGAGCAAACTTTGGATCTAGTAGCCATTGAATCTCTGAAATTCCTACAGCACTAACGAGTTTATTTAAAATACCAATAGATGGGTTATACATAAACATCCAGATAACAGAAGACGCAGCAACACTCATTCCCATTGTTGAAGAAAACATTGTCCGAAAAAACCAAATTCCTCTAACCTTTTCATTTGCAATAAGCGCTAAAAATAGAGCGAGAATAACTCCCATCGGAACCGTATAAACAACAAAGAGCATTGTTGCCTTTAGGCTTTTTTGAAAGCTAGTAGATTGTAATAGATAAGTAAAATTTTCAAGACCAATGAACGTAATCGGCACCCCTTGACCATCAGTTAAGAAAAAACTTAAATATAAAGTCCGAAGCATTGGATAAAAGAGAAAAAATCCAAATAAGAAGATAGATGGTAATAAATAGAGTAGCCCTACAAGTACATTAGGCAACTCTTTTCCTTTACCTAGTGACCTTTCCTTCACCTTTATTGGAGGATTGGAGACATTTGGTAAACTACTCATAACACAGCCTCCTTAAGAGTTCGTTTATCATCACCTTTTGTTTGGTACCAAATACATTCCCCATTTTCTGGTTCAAAAAAGAATAAATCTGATTCATGAATAAATAATGGCACCTGTTCTCCAATTTCGATATTCCATTGGCCGTTCCATTTTGCAACCCATTGCTGTGAACCAACTTCAAAAGTAATAAGTGTTTCAGTGCCAAGAACTTCTACATTTACTGTGTCAGCAAAAAAGCTTTTTTGACCGTTCTTTGCAAGCTGAATGCTCTCTGGACGAATTCCCATTGTTACTTTTCGGCCCAAAGGAACCGAGCTCACAATCTCCTTATTTATCAAAATTGAGAAATTATCCTCTAGTAAAAATGAGTCCTCCACCATTTTTCCATCAGCTAGATTCATTGGCGGAGCTCCAATAAATGAGGCAACAAACGTATTAGCAGGAACGTTATAAATATCTAAAGGTCGTCCGATTTGCTGTACTTCTCCGTTATGTAAAATCATCATGCGATCTGCCATTGTCATTGCTTCAGTCTGGTCATGTGTAACGTAAATCATTGTAATTCCTAGTCTACGTTGAATTTGGCGAATCTCCGATCTCATCTTTGCACGAAGTTTTGCATCTAAATTTGATAAGGGCTCGTCCATAAGACAAATCGGTGAATGAGTAACGATCGCTCGAGCAAGTGCAACCCTTTGTCGCTGTCCACCTGATAATTGTCGCGGTTTTCTATCCAATAATTCAGTTAAACCTAACATGTCAGCTGCATCTAAACACCTTTGCTTTTGCTCCTTCTTAGCTATCTTTTTTGTATGTAATCCAAAGGTAATATTTTGTTTAACACTTAAATGTGGATACAGCGCATAATTTTGAAAAACCATAGACAAATCTCGTTGACTTGGCTGCAGATTATTTGCGACTAGATCACCGATAGACAGTTCTCCTCCAGTAACCTCCTCAAGTCCCGCGATCATACGAAGCATTGTACTTTTCCCACAACCAGATGGTCCAACTAATACAAAGAACTCACCCGGCTCTATTGTTACATCAATCTCTTTAATGACATTTTCCCTTCCATCGTAGGATTTTGAAACTCCCTTTAGCTCTACACGTTTCATTCTTTATTCCTCCTCTTAGACTGTCCTTTAAATTTAAAATAGAAATTAAATATGAGAAGGTACCATCGGAATGCAGTATCTGTCATAATAAAAACCATAAAAAAACAAGAGAGTTACGCATGTAAGTCACCTATTCCTTTTTTATGGTTTCTCATATTCACAGCCTAGTATAATTCCCCTTTTCTTCACTGCCTTATCTTACTAATGGAATATAAAGCCTGTATAAACATTATGTATATATTTGTTAATAATTTGTTTTAAATTGTAAATTTTTGTCCCATTGAAGTTAGGTAGATAAAGTGAAACATCATTTCAGTGAGGTTTTTTCGGGTGGCAATCTTACGTCCGTTAAAAATGGGATAAAAAAGGCAGTGAAATCTATTAAGATTACCACTGCCTAACTTTAAACTATTCAAATTTCACCAATTCATTTAAGATAGCGATTTTGAGTAATAACGGGTTTAGGAACCAATCTACAGTCTATTTTGAAGCTCAAAATAAAATCCTCTCTGCCGCAAAAGTTCCTTATGTGTCCCACTCTCAATAATCCTTCCATCTTTTAAAACAAGAATTTTATCCGCTTTTTGGATTGTGTTTAGACGATGTGCAATCACAAAGGTCGTCCTACCTGACATTAAACGAGTCAATGCCTCTTGAATTCGTAATTCCGTAACTGTATCTATACTACTTGTCGCCTCATCTAAGATTAATATTTTAGGGTCAGCAAGCATAGCTCTAGCAATTGCTAGGAGCTGCTTTTGTCCGTGACTAATTCCATTTCCATCATAGCTAATCATAGATTGGTATTGATGTGGCAGCTTGCGAATAAATGAATCAGCATTTGCTAGCCTAGCCGCTTCTTCCACTTCCTCATCTGTTGCATCTAGTCTTCCATAGCGAATATTTTCTAGAATTGAACCTCTAAAAAGAAATGTATCCTGTAACACAAAGGCCATTTGCTTTCTAAGACCATCACGGCGAATTTGATTAATATCAATTCCATCAACAGTAATCACTCCAGTATCAGCATCATAGAATCGTGATAAAAGATTGATTAATGTTGTTTTCCCAGCACCAGTTGGCCCAACTAAGGCAATCGTTTCACCTGGAGATGCCTTTATACTAACATGCTCTACAGTTTGTTTGTCCTCTTTCTCTTCATATGAAAAGGAGACATCTGAAAAAACAACCTCTCCTTTTATAGAAGGAAGCTGATTAGAATCAATTTTTGCATCTCTTTCTACCTTCTCATCGAGGATATCAAACACCCTCTCCGCACCGGCAATCGCAGAAAGAAGGGTATTAAATTGGTTAGCAAGGTCATTTAATGGACGAGTAAATTGTCTAGCATATTCAGCAAAGATTACGATGACCCCAATTGTTACCATACCATTAAGCGCCAACACCCCACCTATCCCCGCAATCAAGGCAAAGCTTAGATTGTTTAACATGTTCATAACCTTTGGAATAAAGCCTGATATTGTTTGTGCCCAAAAGCCTGATTGTTTAAGAGTGTTACTCTTCTCAATAAAACTAGCAATCACTTTTTCCTCTTGAGAGTATGCTTTAATCATTTTTTGTCCTGAGATGATTTCTTCAATATAACCGTTAAGTTCCCCTAAGTTTTTCTGTTGTTGCTTAAATAGTGTACCTGTTCGTTTTGTAATCCACTTCATCCCAAGGACCATTAATGGAACAATAAGCAAAGTAATCAAAGTTAATAATGGACTTAGCAAAATCATGACCGAAACTGTACCTATTAACGTTAATATACTTGAGAAGACCTGAATAACAGAGCTATTTAACGTAGAGCTAACATTTTCAATATCATTTGTCACACGGCTCATTAATTCACCATGCTGTCTTTTATCGAAATAGGAAATCGGAAGCATATGTAGATGCTGAAACAAATCTTTCCTCATTTGATTTACTGTGTACTGTGAAATGCCAATCATCCAGAAATTTTGCAAAAACAATGATAGTGAATGAAAAGCAAAGACGACAATAAGGCCACCTAACAAAAAGATGATACCTTCGCTTTCCCGAGTAACAATATATTCATCAATCGTTGTTCCGATTAGATACGGACCAAGTAAACCTAGACCTGAACTTGCCACTACCATGAATAGTACAAATGTAAATTGAGCTCGTTTTGCAGATAAATACGCCCATAATCTACGTAATGTTTTGAAACCACTTTTAACATTTACCTTTTGTTTTTGCTTAGTTTTAACATTTGTTTCTTGGACTGCTATTCTTTCATATTTAAATGGGCTAGTTAGTTGCTTTAACATCGGTTAGTTCCTCCATCATCTGAGAGTGATAGATCTTTTGATAAAGAGATGATGTTTTTATTAATTCTTCATGACTACCTTCTGCAATCAAAACACCATCGTCTAATAGCAGAATTTTATCTGCTTCCCTTGCAGAACTAACTTTCTGCGTAATTAAAAATATCGTACAAGAATAATCACGTAACGCCGTTAACAGCTTTATTTCTGTTTTTACATCTAATGCACTTGTACTGTCATCTAATAAAAGTAGCTTAGGCTTTCGAACTAATGCTCTTGCAACAGACATTCGTTGCTTTTGTCCTCCTGATAGATTTACTCCTTTTTGTCCTATCCTAGTCTCATATTTAGCAGGTAGTTTTTCAATCGTTTCATGAATCTGTGCTGCTTGAGCCGCTTCGATTATTTCTACGAAGGACGCATGCTCCTTCCCCCACGCAACGTTTTCCTTTACTGAACCGGTAAACAGGACAGCTTCTTGAGGAACAAGGCCGATTTGCCCTCGCAGGTTCTGCATATTAATAGAATCAATAGAGATATCATCAATATAGACTCTCCCTGAATCTACTTCATAAAGCCGTGGTAACAGCTGAAAAAGTGATGATTTACCAGAACCTGTCCCCCCCATTACAGCAATTGTTTCTCCTGCATTTGCAGTAAATGAAATATCCTTTAGAACAACTTGATCTGTACCTGGGTATGTAAATGAAACATGTTCAAAGGTTACTTTACCATGTTTGAACTCGTGTACATTTTCATGACTTTCAATATCAATCTTAGTCTCTAAAACCTCTGAAATCCGCGATGCTGAGGCATGAGAGCGCGAAAGAAACATAATAATAAATGAGAACATCGACAAGGCTGAAGTTATTCTAAGCCCATAATTTACAATCGCAACTACTTCTCCTACCTGAACATTGCCGTTTACAACTTGTGCTCTCCCAGTCCACAATATAAAAAGAATCGCGATATTCATGATGAACAATAAAATAGGCATTGACGTTTCAATCATCCGTAAAGCAGTAACCGTGGAATCTCTTAATGAATTAGTAGCAAGTGAAAATCTTTTTATTTCATGCTCTCTTCTGACATAGGCTTTAACTAATCTCATCCCAATTAAATTTTCGCGTAAAACATCATTTACATTATCTAACATTGATTGTACTTTATTAAATACATGGCTACCCCTTTTCATAATCCAAATAAGCATCATTATAACTACAGGAATAACAAAAGCAAAAACACTTGCTAATACTGGGTTTACGAAAAACGACATAATCACCGATCCAATAACAAGGAGAGGTGCTCTCAACATGATTCTTAGCCCCATAAATAACGTGTTTTGTAGCTGGGTTATATCATTTGTCATCCGTGTAATAAGAGAGGCTGCTGGAAAACGGCTTAAATTTTCAAATGTGAATTGTTGTACCTTAACAAAAATTTGCTTTCTAATATCAAACCCAAAGCTTTGACTTACATGTGCAGCATAAAATGAATTGATCATTCCTGAAGCAAATGCAAAAAGTGAAATCCCAATCATTACTCCGCCCCAACGTATGACAACGGATAGATCCTCTTGAAGTATACCTTCATCAATAATTTTCGCCATTAAAAGTGGATGAAGGAGTTCAACCGCTAATTCAGTAAGCATTAATAAAAGTGCGATTGACATTGATATTCGATATGGTTTAAGAAATGAGCTAAACTTTAACATATGAGTCCTCCAAGCTATTAGTTGCAGAAAAATAGTATATAAGTAAGGGCTTTCATTTTAGTGATCACATCATAAAGTTCCATTATATTAATAGTTTTCTATGTTAATAGTTTACCAGTAAATGAATTGAATGCCGAGCAGAATGCTTGGTTTCTAAAAGCATCCGCTTTTAATCCATATGTTATTTGGCTTTAAATTATTAAAGCTGTAATCGTCCACTTTTCAAGAAACGATAACAGCTTATAATCTTATATAGATATACTTACCTTCGTATGAATCGTTTTTCCAGGGTGAATCATTGTTAATTCATCTTTTTTATTTAGTTCATCGGTTTTCGCCATCCATGGCTCGACACAGACAAATCCTTGACCTTCTTCTGACCAGAGAACAATATAAGGAAATTCCTCATCATAATTCATCGATACTAATTTATCTATTTCTTCCAGTGGAAAACGAATCGACCTGATATCACTTTTTAATACATATGATTCCTTTTGGTCAATGCTGATAACTCCCTCTATTCTCTTCTTCTGCATGTCATTATAATCAAGATAATCACTTGCATCAGTTTCAAACTTAAGCTGTTTATTCTCAGTTTTAAAATAAGGATGGAAGCCAGCATAAATCGGCATATCTTTTGTAGATTTATTTAGATAAGTTTGATCAATAATTAACTCATTTTCTCGTAATATGTATGTAAATACCAACTCGAACTCGAATGGATAGACTGTTTTCGTCTCATCATTACTTTCAAGCTTTATTTTTATTAAAGCCTCTTCCTCGTAAGTATTTATTTCAACAACTTCCCAAGGCAAGTCACGAGCAAAACCATGGTTTTTCATTGTATAAGTTTTACCGTCCCACTCATATTGCCCATTTGTAAGTTGACCAGAAATCGGGAATAGAATCGGGATACCACCTCTAATGTTTTTATCTACATTATGTAATGTTTCCTCATTGATAAATAGTAACTCTTCACTATGAATCCCTAGACTCGTAATGATTCCTCCTCGCTCAGGAACCACTTTTAACCATGAAGAATTTTCTTCACTGCGAAGTTCTATAAATGTCAGATTTCCTTCTTTGTACTCTTTCTTTATATACATTTCGTTCCTACTCCTTGTCACTTTATCATTTGATTTACGTTTAACTATACAGTTATTTGTTTTCCTTATCTAGTTTGGATAAAAGATTGATTCCTATCCTTGATTGAGATATATAAAATAAGTACAACCTATAACTTGCTTTATTAAAGTTTTGTAAATTTCCTTCTCTTTGCTATGATAATAGATTTTCAACTGGTATAATTTCAATCGAAACACATTATCGGTTTCCGATATTGGATTTCGATATTAAAAGAAGGTGAGCTAATGGAAGATAAAGTATTACGAAAGCTGTTTCTCGGATTTATTCATATCCACATCCTTCATCATGCGAGGGAACATCCAATCTTCGGGTTATGGATGCTTGAAGAATTAAAGGAACACGGTTATAACATAAGCGCTGGCACTCTCTATCCTATTCTCCACACTATGGAGTCAGATGGTCTTTTAGTAAGAGAAGATAAAAATGTAGAGGGGAAAATTAGAAAGTATTATTCCACAACTGCAAAAGGAAATACAGTGTTAGTAGAAGCTAGGAAAAAAGCCTATGAACTATTCAAGGAAATAAAAGAGTAAAAGGAGCTCAAAAATGAACCAGAAAAATACAACTTTAAAAACACTTTTTGAAATACTTATTGTTTCTTCAAGACTTGGCTTCACATCGTTCGGTGGACCAATTGCTCACTTAGGGTATTTTCATGAAGAATATATTCGTAGAAGGAAATGGATGGATGAAAAAAGCTATGCAGACTTAGTTGCTCTATGTCAATTCTTACCTGGTCCAGCAAGTAGCCAGGTCGGGATCGGAATCGGAGTCATGCGGGCTGGAGTTCTAGGTGGCATCATTTCTTTTATTGGATTTACACTCCCTTCAGTTCTTGCACTTATTATCTTTGCACTCGTTTTACAAGGGTTTAATATTAGTGATGCTGGTTGGCTACACGGACTAAAGCTGGTTGCAGTCGCAGTTGTTGCCCATGCTATTTTAGGTATGTCCCAAAAATTGACTCCAGACTTAAAAAGAAAAGCAATTGCTTTATTTGCACTAGTGGCAACGCTGCTTTGGCAAACAGCCTATATTCAAGTAGCAGTTATTTTAATAGCTGCAATTATCGGATTTTCCCTTTATAAACATCATAAAAGTGAAGAAGAATCGACCATAAGTTTTCCAGTTTCTCGTCGCTTTGCAATAATCTGCTTAATCTTATTTTTTGGATTATTGATTCTACTACCTATCTTAAGTGAAATGACTTCAGTTAGTTGGATCGCAATGTTTGATAGCTTTTATCGTTCTGGTGCATTAGTATTCGGTGGAGGACATGTTGTTTTACCTTTGCTTGAGAGAGAATTTGTTCCAACTGGGTGGTTAAGCGAGGAAGCCTTTCTGACTGGCTATGGTGCTACCCAAGCAGTCCCTGGTCCATTATTTACATTTGCTGCGTATATTGGCGCAGTTATAAATGGCTGGCAAGGCGGATTATTAGCTACACTAGCAATATTCTTACCAGCATTTCTGCTTATTTTAGGTACATTACCTTTTTGGACAATTTTAAGTAAGAACCCTGCAATGAAGGGAGCATTAATGGGCGTAAATGCAGCAGTTGTAGGGATCTTAATTGCAGCATTTTATCACCCTATATGGACAAGCTCAATTTTAGATCCAATCGATTTTGCTTTTGCTGCAATTTTGTTCAGCATGCTTGTTTTTTGGAAGCTTCCACCTTGGGTAATTGTAGCATCTGGTGCTGTTGGTGGTTGGCTGCTTTCATTCATTAATATGTAATTTGGTTGCTCAGATGATTAATCGAAAATATCAACTTCCGATAGACTGTCTTTTATTGGTATTTACTAATAAAGACAGTCTTTTTTTAGTATTTTCAAACCCTCTCAACTAATACCTTTGCAAATTATGATTATATTTACATTTATTTAACAAAACAAGAACCTTGCCTTTACCTAGTCTTAATAATAAATCAATAGACTAGTAACTACAGGAGGTAAGTAGCAAAAGTAAATGTACATACCCTTTCCATTTTTTACTATTCAAGATCAAAACTGAAACTTCACCATTTCTAGGAGGGAACTAAACATGATCACAATCAAAAAAACATTCAGCTTTGTAATCATTTTTTTATTTTTAGTAGCTTGTAGTAGTAATGATTCAGAACCAACAGGGGCTGAAGAAGGAACTGAAAACAACGAGCAAACAGCAATTGAAGGAGATTTATCTTTTTATACTTCACAGCCTGACGAAGATGCTCAAAAACTTGTAGATGCCTTTAAAGGAAAATTCCCTGATGTAAATGTAGAGATTTTCCGCTCTGGCACTGAAGAAGTAATAAGTAAAATCCAAGCAGAAAATCAAGCTGGTGAAGTACAAGCTGATGTTCTATTAGTAGCAGATGCTGTAACATTTGAGAATTTAAAAAGCGAAGACCTATTGTTATCTTATAAATCCGAAGAAACAAGTGAGATTCCAGAAACTTTTGTAGATAAAGATGGAATGTATACAGGAACAAAAGTTATGGCAACGGTTTTAGCGGTAAATACAGAAAAGGTTACAGACTTACCAGATTCATGGAATGTTTTAACTACTGAAGAAGCTAAGGGACAAAGTATTATGCCTAGCCCATTATACTCTGGTGCTGCTGCTTATAACCTAGGTGTTTTTACTAGGAATGACGAATTCAATTGGGATTTTTATGAGAAATTAAGAGAAAATGAAGTAATGATAACAGAAGGAAACGGTGCTGTTCAACAAGCTGTAGCAGCTGGAGAAAAATCATATGGAATGGTTGTTGACTTTATTATCGCTCGTGCAAAAGCTGAAGGATCACCAATCGATCTTATTTACCCTAAAGAAGGTGTACCGGTTATTACTGAACCTATTGCAATTATGAAAAATACTAGTAATGAAGCTGCTGCGAAGGCATTCGTAGACTTCGTACTTTCTGAAGAAGGGCAAAAACTAGCAGCAGAAATAGGCTATACACCTATTCGTAAAGGGGTAGATGCTCCTGAAGGACTTAAATCGATTGAAGAAATGGACGTTTTAGAAGCAGAATTATCCGATTTATATCAAGCACGTGAAACAGATAAAGAAGAGTTCAACAGCATGTTTGGTGATCAATAGAATGAAATGAGGCGTCAAGAATGGTTCGTTCAGCAACAAATACGGGGAATCGTCTTTTTATGTATTCCCCTTCTTTTTTGAAAATAATTGGTTTTATTGTCGTTATACTTATCTTTTTCATCCCAATTGTTAGGCTAATATTTTTAAGCTTCACATCTGAAGGCGGCTTGAGCTTAGAACACTATTATGAGGTTTTACATAGTCCTGTGACATGGAGAACACTCTTTAATACCCTTATAATCGTTACCGGATCTACGATTCTTTCAGTTATACTAGGTTTGCTAACAGCCTGGTTGGTCGCTTATACAAATATCCAAAATAAAAAGCTATTGCAGGCTTTTATTTTTTTACCCTTTGTCATTCCATCCTACATAACAACATTAGCCTGGACGCAATTTATGGGGGTCAATGGACCAGTAGCTTTACTACTAAATAGCCTTCCTGGCAACTTAGAACCTATGAATTTATATAGTCTTACAGGAATAATTCTAGTAATGGGATTTTCTCATTACCCTTTAGTGTATTTACTAACAATTAGTGTACTCAGAAAAATCCCAAGAGAACTTGAGATGGCAGCTAAAGTTTCTGGTGGTTCGAGATTCACTTCATTTCGAAAAGTCACGATGCCACTAGCACTTCCAGGGATTGCAAGTGGTGGGTTATTAGCCTTTCTTGCAAGCCTTGATAACTTTGGAATCCCCGCTTTTTTAGGAATTCCCGCTAATATCCGTGTTCTAAGCACCTATATTTATGAACAAATCATTGGATTCGGCCCATCAGCTTTTGCAAAAGGAGCTACACTTTCTGTTATTTTAGGGATTTTCGCGATCATCGGAACGCTTATTCAATGGCTGCTGCTTAGACGTTCAAAGCAATTTGAAACATCCAGAGAAGACCATGAACCTCGCATCATTCTATCTACGAAAAAAAGAGTAATAATTGAAAGTGGGTTATGGTTTTTCTTAATTTCAACAAGTCTTGTCCCTCTTTTATCTATGACTTCTACATCATTAATAAAAGCATACGGATTAGACTTTTCATTACAAAATATTAGTTTTAAACATTATGAATTTATTCTATTTTCTAGCACCAAATCACAAGAAGCTATTCAAAACAGCCTAAAACTTGCGTCAATTATCACACTAGTAGGCTTATTCATTGGTACATTTATTGCCTATTTACGTGTTAGACAGCCTTCCTTTTTCAATAAAACGATAGAAGGTATGATTAGTATTCCATATGCACTTCCTGGGACTGTTTTGGCATTAGCTATGATCTTCACATGGTTAGAACCTTTACCTGGCTGGAATCCTGGTATATATGGGTCAATTTGGATTATGTATATCGCTTATTTCACTAGATTTCTCATTCTGCAAATTAGAGGAAGTGTAACATCTCTTTTACAGATCGATGTATCAATGGAAGATGCAGCAATGACAAGTGGAGCTTCTTCTTATATTAAGTGGAGGAAGATTCTAATTCCACTCATATTACCAGGTGTATTAAGTGGGGCATTTCTTGTATTTCTGACTGCCTTAACTGAACTTACTGTATCGTCTCTATTATGGTCTAGTGGTTCAGAAACAATTGGCCTCGTGATTTTTAATTTTGAACAGGCCGGATACACAACACATTCAACCGCCTTTTCGACGATTATTTTATTACTTATCCTCGTAGGATTTTTAGCTATTTTCCTCATTCAAAAGCTTTGGGAAAGAAAGGTGTTTCATAATGGCAACAGAGATTAAAAATATAACTAAGTTTTTCGGGAAAACACAAGCATTAAAAACAATAAATTTATCGATTAAAGATGGTGAATTTATCGCAATACTCGGACCCTCTGGATGTGGAAAAACAACATTACTTAAACTTTTGGCAGGATTTGATTCACCAACTGATGGGATTATTATGATTGATCATCAAAATGTAAGTGAGAAAAACAATTCAACACCTCCAGAGAAACGTAATATTGGTATGGTATTCCAGTCCTTTGCATTATGGCCGCATATGACCGTGAAGGATCATATAAAATTCCCTTTGCTTCACCATCAATTTTTAGCAAACGATCTAAAAAACAACATTGAAAAGAGAATTGATGAGGTATTAAACATTGTTGAGCTACAAACTTATGCAAATAGAATGCCACATGAATTATCAGGTGGTCAAAAACAGCGGGTTGCATTAGCAAGAGCAATTGCTCCAAAACCAGCCCTGCTTCTAATGGATGAGCCTTTAAGCAGTTTAGATGCAGAATTAAGAATGGAAATGAGAAGAGAAATCCAAAGTCTCCATAGAATGACTGGAGCCACAATTGTTTATGTGACACATGATCAAGAAGAAGCCCTTGCGATGGCAGATCGAATTGTTGTCATGAACAATGGACAAATTCAACAAGTAGGTACTCCTAGAGAAATTTACCGTAAACCGAATACTGAATTTGTTGCCAAATTTGTAGGCAAAGCAAACCTTATTCATGGAAAATGGTTGAATGAGGTTACATTCAAGCCTTATTCAGTTTCGATCCAATCAAACTGGATGAATATTGAAGTTTCATCAGATTTAAGAGCTAAAAATCTTTGTCCAATTAGGCCAGAGCAATTCTCTTTATCCTATACAGGTGAAGGAATTGAAGGAGAAATTATGAACGTACAATTTCAGGGTAAGGAAATCCATTATACTGTAAATATTGGTTCTGACCTCATCGCCATTCATGAAGATTCTCAAAATAAACCTTTTTATATTGGTGATACGGTCTATGTTAACCTTAACCAGAAAAATAATGCCCCCTCCCTAATCACTATTTAACCTTAGATAGAGCTTGTAGACCTGTTAAAAAAGACAGATTTACAAGCTCTTTTCTCCCTTAAAAACAAAAAGAGATCGATCTATAAACATTAATTTCCCCTTTTAATCTAATATTCTCATAATTCACTTGAATTTTTTCCTGCTAATGACAATAATATGACTATTAGAGTATTTCGAGGATCGAAACAACTATTTACTACGAGGGAGAAGAATATACTATGTCAACTGCTTCTATTCCAAAGCAACCTGCACCCTATCAAAAAGATACAGGAACTGTCTATAATATATTATTCATTATTGGCCTCTGTCATCTTTTAAACGATAGCATCCAATCGGTTATTCCTGCAATGTTTCCAATTTTAGAAAAATCAATGGGCCTTACCTTTACCCAGCTTGGTCTGATCGGATTTGCGCTAAATATGGTATCCTCTGTCATGCAACCAGTTGTAGGACTGTATACTGATAAACGTCCAATGCCATACGCTCTTCCGATTGGATTAACATGCAGTATGCTCGGTGTTTTAGGATTGGCATTTGCACCATCCTTTTTAACAATCCTGCTTTCCGTTGTATTTATTGGTTTAGGGTCAGCGGTTTTTCACCCAGAGGGTTCGCGAGTGGCCTATATGGCTGCAGGCAAACGACGCGGCTTGGCACAATCCATTTACCAGGTTGGCGGTAACAGTGGTCAGGCACTTGCCCCGATTATTACGGCATTAATTCTTGTACCACTTGGTCAATTTGGTGCGATCTGGTTTACGATTGTAGCAGCACTTGCAGTTGCATTTTTGATTTATATCGCAAACTGGTATTCTAGCAAATTAAATTATATAAAACCTACTACTAAATCAAAGCCAAAAGCCCAAATGAAAAATCAATCATTTTCTAAAGCGATTAGGAATGCACTATTAATCATTATTTTTCTTATTTTTGCTCGTTCTTGGTATGTAAGTGCTATTTCAAACTTTTATACATTTTATGCAATCGAAAAATATGACTTAACAATTGCCGGATCACAAGTTTATATTTTTTGCTTTTTATTAATGGGTGCCGTCGGTACATTTTTTGGTGGACCTTTAGCTGATAAATTCGGGAAACGAAACGTTATTATTGTTTCCTTACTTGCAACAGCACCACTCACTTTATTATTACCATTTGTCGGTTCTACTATATCTCTTATTGTCTTAGCACTAATTGGATTAATTTTAATGTCAAGCTTTTCGGTAACAGTTGTTTACGCTCAAGAACTTGTTCCTGGAAAGATTGGTACAATGTCAGGTCTAACAGTAGGGCTAGCCTTTGGTATGGGAGCAATTGGCTCGGTTGCGTTAGGAGCTATGATTGATTTTATCGGCTTAACACCTACTATGATTGGTGTCGCGCTATTACCTTTAATTGGAATTCTTGCATTTTTATTACCAACAGATAGAAAATTATACGAGTGGCAACAAGAGAAATAATAGAATAATAGGAAAAAATTTCCGGAAAATTTAATCTATTTGTAACCTACACAACCCCCTTTCTATGTTATAACTAGTAAGACGAGAAAGGGGTTGCTTTATGCGAGCTTTAAAGCGAACGCTTGCCACACTTGGTATCCTTCTATTATCTTTACCTATTTCTTATGTGGCAAACGCAGAATCTACTAAAGACACTTTACATAGTGCTGAAGAACAGCTAGAGCAGAATCAACAAACCATTCTTCAAAAGGAAAAAGAACAGCAAGCTGTTCATGAAGAAGTTAAAAGCATTCAAGAAAATGTACAAGCTTTAGAAAGTGAAATTTCACAAAATCAACAAAGCTTAATACAAGTTGAAGGTAAAATTAATGAAATTCAACAAATCATCCAACAAAAAAAAGAAGAGATTGTGCTCTTACAGGACAAGGTGTATGCGCGTGAAGGAATTATGGAAAAGCGACTAGTCGCTCTCCAACACCACGACCATACAACAATTGTGATTGAAACACTTATCAACTCTGAAAATATCGGAAATTTCTTTGAACGTATTGGCGCAGTTACTACACTATTAAATGCCGATAAAAAAATATTAGCTGAACAAGAAGCTGACTTAAAGCAAATTGAGGAAGATAAACAAGAAATCGATAAACAAGAACAACTCCTTATTAGTCAGCAAGCAGACCTTGAAACCCAAAAGGCAAACCTTGAAGAAAATCGTGTGAAAAGAAATCAAGCACTAGTTGCGATGCAGGATAAATATACAAAGCTAGCATCTGAAATTAGTCTTGCCGAACAGAAAAAAAATAATATCCAATCACAAATAAAAACGATTCAATCTCAGATTGAAAAAGAGGAAGCTGCTGCAAAAGCAAGAGCAATTGAGCTTGCTAAAGCTAAAAAAGCGAAAGAAGAAGCTGCTGCTGTAGAAGTAGCTGTTGCACCTCCTCCTTCAACTAAAAATAAATCAACTTCTACTTCTAACAAAAGTGAAACACCTAAGACAAATAATAAAGAAATGTACGTTACTGCAACAGCCTATAGCCACGAGGATACCAAAAGCGATCTAACCTATTTAGGTTATAATATTAAAAAGAATCCTAACATGAAGCTTATTGCTGTTGACCCTGGTGTAATTCCACTTGGATCAAAAGTTTGGGTAGAAGGTTATGGCACTGCTATTGCTGGTGATACTGGTGGTGCAATTATTGGCCATAAAATCGATGTATTAATGCCTTCAAGCGCACGCGCAAAGCAATGGGGACGTAAAACAGTAAAAATTATTATCTTAGATTAAATTCACAGATGTTCAAATAAAGAGTATATGTAACGAAAGGATAGATAAACCAGATTACATCTGGCTTATCTATCCTTTTGTTGTTTAGGAACAAAAGCGCAAGCGCCTTGAACAGCCTCAGGCAAATAAGATGATTTAGAATAGAAGGCGTTCTTTGCCTTCAATTCTAAATTAGCTAGACCCTAGAGGGGCTAGGCGCTGGAGCTGGATGTCGTGCGTTTATCCACAGTTCAAGAATTTTATAATTTTTTTAAAACGATAAAAAACAAGTTTGCAATTTTTTACCTAGGAATAGTTTTTGACCATATACGTTATCTTAAGAGTATCCAGTTAAAAGGAGATGAAATCATGGATAGAAGAAACCTACATTCTGAGGTAACACCTCATCCTGATGGTGAAAAGGAATCAATCATTAATGATCCTTTATCTACTGCTGGTTCGCAGATTGGAATAAAACTTGATGCTGATCCAGAGTTTACTCAAGAAAAGAACCCGTTTGATCATCAATTTAAACCGAATCCAACTATGGCTCCATTCGAAAAGCTAATGAGCGGTAAAAAAGTGGAAGAATAAAGTGAGGTGATGATGAATGTCAGATTGGAATGAACAAGCTGCACCTAATAACAATTTACCAGCTAAAAGTATTCGTTCCTCAAAAATGCTATTAAGTAGGCAGAATACTTTTAAAGGCAGATCATTAAAAAATTCTTCTGAAAACAAAAGATAACTTCAAAAAAAGGCTGACTCACTATGACAATAAAGGTTTCCGATTTGAGGTGCTTTTATGAAATTTCAAATCGAAACGACAGTCGTTTTGACATAGCTAAGGGTATATAAAAAAGCAAAACTCGCCGCTGTATTAGCGAGTTTTCTTTAATTTAGTTTTCTGGATCTTTAATCAACTAAAGCACCGCGTTGGTTGAACAAGCGACCTTCTTTTCTATCGCAAATAATGTTCATACCTTTCATTAATTAAGGATTTGCATGTTTACCGCACTTTATTCTCCAGCTCTTGCACCAGTTAATTGAAGAAGGAAAACAACTTTTTCAATATACCAGCACCCGAAAACAGAACCCTTTAACTATGATCATCAGCCTCTATCATTTTGTTTAAACTGGTAAAACAATATCAATTACGGTTCCTTTCCCAACTTCACTTGAAATACTCATCTTACCTTTGTGATTTTCGATAATATTGAAACTAATCATAAGCCCCAACCCTGTTCCATTTTCCTTCGTTGAATAAAATCGTTTACCCAATCGCTCAAGTTCTTCCTCTGGAATCCCGTTCCCTTCGTCAATAAAAGAGATGTGAACATCATTATTTAACCTCTTAACCTTTATGTACATTTTTCCTTCTATTTGCATTGCTTCAATTCCATTTTTCAAAATATTAATAAACACTTGCTTTAATTTATTCTCTTCACAGCTAATATTTAACTGTTGCACTTCATCATCGATCTCAGTTATGATCTCAATGTTGTATAAGATTGCCTGTGTATTAACAATTGTTACGACAGTCTTTATTAACGATAAAAGATGACTGGGTTGAAAAACCATCTCCTTAGGCTTGGACAAAAGCAGCAATTCTCCTACAATTAAATTAATTCGATTAATTTCTGACAGCATGATATTATTGTATATCTCTCTATTTTCCTTTGTACCTATAGAAAGCTGTAAAAAACCTTTTAAGCTTGTTAAGGGATTTCGAATTTCGTGAGCAATACCTGCAGCAAGCTCCCCAAGAACTGAAAGCTGTTCAGAATGCTGGAGCTTCTTCTCACTTTCAATATATTCACTAATATCCTTTATTACATAGCATATTCTTCCATCCAGTTCATTAGTGCGGTCACCGCTAAGGAGTTCTATATCGAGTACTCTGCCATTCATGCAATTTATTTTCCCTTTTATACTTAACTGAGCATGTTGAAAATCTTGGACATGTAAAGATTTATGCCCTCTTTCTCGAAACGTTATAAACTCATTAACAGCTCTTCCAATTAATTCATTTTTATTTTTTGCACCAATCATTAATACTGTAGCTGTATTTAAATCTAGAAGTTTCTCATTGTCTGTTATTATGACAGGCAATGGGATATCATCTATGATCACTTTCTGTGCGGTCTTAGACCTTTGTCTATTTATATCAAGAATAAGAACCAATTGTATAACCATGATAATGACAATCAAGATTGCAATAGAAATTCGGATTTGAAGTAATAAACCTACTATACCTATCAATCCAGTCAAGCAAGTTGAAAAAATCAGAAACTTATTTTGATCCTGAAGCAATTTTCCTAATAGCATAAAGTACCTCCTAGGTTCGTCTAATTAAGAACATGACTTACTATATAAAATATGCGATCTTTGCTTGCTTCGAGATGGGATCGAAGGCTTGGTCCTCCTCTCTAGACGATTAATTATTTTTAATAAAAAAGGCCTAACCTCTGATTAATGTCAGAGGCTAGGCCATATGTGACTTTCATCATTTAAAAAATGACTTATTCACATTATTTACCTATTATGTATAATAAAGCCCATTAAGGATTTATCTTCTTTAAGATTCCAATCAATAAAAATATCAACAACACTTTGTTTAAACATTTCATCAAATCTACCCTCACGATGAAAATACTTCTTTTCAAGTTCATCCTTTGCCAATCTAAGTTCTTCATCAAATCCTTTCGCAATGAGAGCCTTTTCGATTGGAACTAAGATTCCTTTTCTCTCTACTAGTAGAATCTGTCTAGATATAGGATAAAGAATGATTCGATCAGGTATCTTTTGAACAAGGGCACTGAGTCTAGAAATCTCGGCTTCAAACACATTAGTGTCTAGCTGGATGTGTTCATTTTCTTGATTTATTGGATTATTTAAGACGAACATTAAGATCCCTGAATTATTCGGGATATTCCAATCGTGGTAGAAATCGCAAACTTCTGATTGAATCGTTACTTGAATGACACCCTTTAATTCTTCTAATACAGACTTAATAATAGCAATTCTAATTAGATCTATCATATCATTTTTACCTTGGCTTAATAAAACTTCTTCCATCGGCGACAGAAATCCACGGATATAGATCACTAAATGATTTTGGTTTACTGTAGCCTGACACGATTGAGGTCCTCTTCCGAACTTTTGCCTTAGCAATTTGCTCGTGTACCCGCTAATATAACTTAATTGGTCCTGAATTTGCATAGAAACACTTCTTTCAAATACGGGAACTGAAAATAATTAATGCCTATAAAACATTAACCTTGTTTATGGTATCACAGGAACTTATTTACAGTAAAGTGATATATGTCCCTATTTTACGTCAATTTATGCCGTTTCCCTTTTTATAGTAAGTGTTTCTATAACTTAGTTTTTTTATAATGTTTTTAAAGAAAATTTTTTCATCCAAAAACAATCACCTTTGAACTATCATTACTAGTCTTGATGATATAGCATTTGTCATTTCACATAAAAAATGATTGTACCGCGATCATGTTCATAGTCCATTATGGTAAAGATATCTTCAATAGAAGCATTTAAACATGTTTCAAACAAGCGTTTGTTTTTTCTATAAGTCTTTTTAACCTCATTACTCCAATCAATCAGTAAATCAACGTACCCTTTCGTATAGAGGACATGTTCAATTCGCGACTTAAAACCGGAGTATTCTATATAATAGATTGAAGGTGTGGCATTCACAATATTTATTTGATCTGGCAGCTTATGTACCTCTGAACATATTTTTTGAATTTCACTATACATTTGATCACATTTTAGAGTAAATTTGTTTAAATTAAGTGTCGAATCCTTTTCTAATAACAAGATTCCAGTATTATTATAAAAATCCCAATCATGCTGTATTGAAGTAAAAACAATCCCCAATACTTTCTTTATTTCATCCTTTATCTCGTCAAAAATTGATTCGAAAACTACTGAACGTGTTTTATAAGCTAAGTGAAGTTCATTCTTTTTAAATAAAACCTCTTCAGCTGGTGTAATAAAATGCTTCATATAAATAAACATTTTATCGTTTGTGAGTGATGTAAAGCAGGTTGCTGGTCCCTTACCGAAATTTCTTTTTAAAACCTTACTAATATAACTGTTTAAATATGTGATATCCTCATGATTGTTCCTTGTTTTTATCATATATCCAATTCCCCCAATCCTATCAACCAGAATACAGGACACAATTCTAAGTGCATTTTAGCCTTTAGATAGCTTCCTAAGAAAGCAAAAATGGCCTAACCTCAAAAGATGAAGTTAGGCCACGGATAGACTTATTTTAATTCTTCCATTTACCAATGTATTATTTGATTTTTATAGTTACATAGATATTGAATGTCCTATTATTGTATAAATAGATTGATTAGCAAAAATTAATGACTGCTAGACATTAATCGACATTATTCTATCACATTCTACTATTGAAAACAAATGTCAGTTTTGTTAATGGAAGCTATCAATTAGGGCATTTAAGAATGTTAATCCAAACCTAACATTTTAAATCTCATCTTATTAATACCCTTTTAAAAAAACACGAAACTTAAATTTATGAGTTACTTTTAATTAATTGAAAAATTTCTTCCTTTGTTGGCAAAGCAGAGATGGCTCCCTTACCAGTTGTCGTTAAAGCACCACTTGCATTAGCATAGGAAAGAATATCCTGATTTTCTTCCTGTAAGATTGTACTTAATCGAGACACAGTTGCATTTTTCTCTAATAATTTATATAAAAAACCTCCGATAAATGCATCACCTGCTCCTGTTGTATCTTGTACAGAAACACGATAGCCAGATGAACAATAGCGTTCTCCATTGACATAAAGATCTGCACCTTCAGAGCCTCTAGTAAAAATAACTCCTTTTACATCTCCCACAAATAATGATTGAATGGCTTCTGTTTCATCATTCAATCCCGTAATAAACGCTAACTCTTCATCTGAAATTTTTATAATATGTGCCTCAGGGATAAACTGAAGAATCGTTTTACGACAATCTTCTGGATCCTCCCATAATGGTAACCGGACATTTGGATCAAAGCTAATGATTGCACCTTTTTCTTTGGCGGAACGAATAGCCTTTATGTGAGCTTGCTTCATAGGGCTTTCTACTAAATCAACCGAACAAAAGTGAAGAATATCTCCAGCATCAAACCAGTTCGAGTCAATCTCATCCTCATTTAAGAGTAAGTCTGCAGAAGGCTTTCGATAAAAGGAAAAGTCCCTTTCCCCGTCCTCTTTCAATGAAACAAAAGCTAATGCAGTGTTTGCTTCGTTTGTTCTGAGTACATGTTCAGTGTTTACGCCAACATTGTTTAATGTCTCTACTAAAAAATCACCAAAGCCATCGACACCAAGCTTTGTAATCATTGAAGCTTTTCCTCCAGCCTTTGCTACTGCTGCTGCAACATTTGCAGGTGCCCCACCTGGTGCTCGTTCAAACGAAACCACATCTTTTAACGCCTTACCTTTTTGTGCCGGAATAAAATCTATTAGCACTTCTCCAATCGAAAATAACTTTGCCATTACCATTCACCTCTCCTTTATTAATCCCATTTTTCAGCAATGAAGTTGCACTACCCCCATTCAGCCTCAACAAGTGACATCCCGTCAATAAACAAGTCTTGTACTGTTAATAGGTTGTTGATCCCCAATCAGAAAACCACCAGCAACAATCGTATTCATGAAAATAAAGACGCAGGGTAACAAAACCAAGCGTCTTAACTTCAACTTTATATCATTTTAGTCTTTTTACACTGGAACAGCTACAAAAAACTCATTATAAAGTGCTTGTACAGCACGTTTTTCCTGAGGCTCTTTAACTCCAAACATCATACTTACCTCTGAAGAGCCTTGGTTGATCATTTCTATGTTTACGCCTGCATCTGCAAGTGCTTTGGAAGCTCGAGCTGTTGTACCTACATTATGGCGCATTCCTTCTCCAACGACCATAATAAGTGCTAAGTTATGCTCAATAATGACTTCATCTGCTTGTAATTCTGTCATAATCCGTTCAATTATTGATTCTTCAATCCTGTTATCCATTTGATTTTGTCTTAAAATAACAGTTATGTCATCAATTCCAGAAGGTACATGCTCATACGTCAAACCATTATCCTCTAAAATTTGTAGGAGTTTTCGACCAAAGCCGATTTCTCTATTCATTAAGTATTTGCTTACATAAATACTGCAAAAGCCTTCGTCACTAGCAATTCCAATGACAGGACCGTTCGAATTTGCGCGTTCATTTACAATTAGTGTTCCTGGAGCAGATGGGTTATTTGTATTTTTTACATTCACTGGGATTCCGGCACGGAATGCTGGTATTAGGGCTTCATCATGAAAAACTGAAAAACCAGCGTAGGAAAGCTCACGCATTTCGCGATACGTTAGTTCACGGATTTCCTTTGGATTCTGCACAATCGTAGGATTTACTGAGTAAACAGCGTCTACATCTGTAAAGTTTTCATATAAATCAGCTTTAATTCCATTAGCAAGAATTGAACCCGTAATATCAGATCCGCTCCGTGAGAAAGTTAAAACTTCTCCACTTTTACTGTAGCCAAAAAACCCTGGAAAGACGATAATTCCTGATCGGTCACGTAGCTTATATAATTTCTCATATGATTCAGGTAAGACTTGTGCGTTACCTGGTTCATCAGATACTAACAAACCAGCTTCCTTTGGACTAACATACTGTGCGTCTACACCGCTATGCTGAAAATAAGCAGCAATGAGCTTTGCGTTATTATCCTCACCACTTGCCTTTACTGCATCTAAATAGCTTTCTGGTTTGCTTTTATCACCATTAAGTAAATTCTTTAAATCACTTGAAATCGTCTCAACAACTTCTAAAGAAATCCCTAATTCCTTAGCAATACTTGCATATCTATCAATGATGACTTCAAAAACTTCCCCAGCCTCTTCATTTGCTAAGTGCTTCCCCGCACATTCTATTAATAAATCTGTTACTTTAATATCATCTGAATAACGTTTCCCTGGAGCAGAGACAACGACTACCTTTCTTTCCGGGTCTGATACAACGATTTGTAAAACCTTTTTAAGTTGTTCTCCAGATGCTAAAGAAGAACCCCCAAACTTTACGACCTTCATTTCCACAACTCCTACTATTTAAAATTTTCAGTCAAATTTTAGTTTTTATTATCTCTTGTTTTCACTAAATAATCAAGGGTTTTCTTCCAGAGAAACACATTTGTATTTTTATAAAGGACATTAGAAAAGCGCAAGCGCCTTGATCAGACTAAGGCAGGCATAAAACGCTCAGGAATAGAAGACGTTCTTTGTCTTCAATTCCTGATTGGCTTATGACCCCGAGGGGCTAGGCGCTGGAGCTAGACACCAAAACTGAGTAAGAGAAGTTATAAATTCTGATATTAGAACAAATTGGAGACTAACCACTATAGTCTCCTTTTTCCTCTTTTAAGTATGTGCTATCTCCTTATAATAATAAGTAAAAATTCGAATTAGAAAAGCGCAAGCGCCTTGTTCAGCCTCAGGCAAATAAGGCGATTTGGAATAGAAGGTGTTCTTTGCCTTCAATTCCAAATTGACTTATGACCTCGAGGGGCTAGGCGCTGGAGCTAGACACCAAAACTAAGTACAAAATTTTATACTTTCTTATCTTTTTATAAAACCTTACTCAAAAAGGCTTTTGTTCTTTCTTGTTGCGGTTGATCAAATAACTGTTGTGGTTGATTTTCCTCTACAATATAACCACCATCCATAAAAATAACACGATCCCCCACTTCTTTTGCAAAACCCATTTCATGCGTGACGACCACCATTGTCATTCCCTCTCTAGCAAGCTGCTTCATAACCTCTAATACCTCACCGACCATTTCTGGGTCTAAAGCTGATGTTGGCTCATCAAATAACATGATTTTTGGTTCCATTGCCAAAGCTCTCGCGATGGCTACCCGTTGTTTTTGTCCGCCTGATAATGAATTAGGATAGGCATAGGCCTTTTCCTCTAATCCTACCTTACGAAGCAGTGATAAGCCCTTTTCCTTCGCTTGCTCTGCATTCAGTTTCTTCACTTTAATCGGGGCTAAAATAATATTTTCAAGAACAGTCTTATGTGGAAATAGATTAAATTGTTGAAAGACCATTCCAACATCCTCACGAATCTTATTTATATTTGTTTGTTTATCCGTAAGGTCGATTCCATTGATGATAACTTGACCACCTGTAATCGATTCAAGTAAATTAAGACAACGTAAAAACGTTGATTTTCCAGATCCAGAGGGTCCAATAACAACAACAACCTCTTGAGGTTTAATTTCTACATTGATATCCTTTAGGACTTCATTTGCTCCAAATGACTTTTTCAATTGTTTTACGGTTATCATTCAGTCTTCAGCCTTCTTTCAAGTAAATTAAGCAGGAAGCTTAGTGATAGAGTTAGTACTAAATAGATCAGTGCAACCGTAATATATGGCTCCCATACACGGTAATATTGACTTGACATTGCTCGTCCCCAATACATGATTTCTGGTGCCGCAACAACAGATATCAAAGATGAGTCTTTTATTAGAACGATAAACTCATTCCCAAATGGAGGAATCATACGTTTAATCGCTTGAGGTAAGATAACATGTGTCATTGCTTGAACATGATTCATCCCCAGTGAACGCGCTGCTTCCATCTGCCCTCGATCAATCGATTGAATTCCACCTCTAAAAATTTCAGCAATATAAGCTGCTGCGTTTAATGAAAGCGCGATAATCCCTGCAGCTATTCCATTTGTTTCACCAGTAAATAATGGCACCACACCAAAGTGGACAATTAAAATTTGAACAAATAATGGTGTTCCTCGAAAGAAAATAATGTACCATTTAAAAGGAAGCGCTAGCAATTTGTTATTCAGCATTTTACCAAGACCAATCCCAAGTCCAAGAACCATGCCTATAATAATCCCTGCAAGAGATAAACCTATCGTTAATAATGTCCCTTTAAGTAAAAACGGAGCATATTCAATAATAATATCAAAGCGAAAGTCCATTTAATCTCCTCCTCATACGAAAAGCAAAAGCACCTTGAATCAGCTCTGAAAAAATAAAACACTCATCAATTGAAGATGTCTTTACCATCAATTCATGAGTGGCTTATGACCCGGGTGAGCTAGGCGCTGGAGCTAAACACAAGAAATAATTTTCAAAAATCATCAATTCCTTACTTTAAGGAAAAAAATTGCGTAGCACCTTATTAAGGATGGTACGCAATTTATATTATCCTTTATTGCTGTGCCTTTAAGTTTTCAACATCTGGATCAGAACCAAACCATTCATTGTATATTTCTGTATATTTTCCATTATCTAATACTTGATTAATAGCCTCATCGAATTCTGCTTTCAATTTGCTTCCTTTAGGAAACATTAATCCGTAGTATTCTGCATCAAAACTATCTTCATCTTCAACAACAATTAATTTTTTGTCAGGATTATTTTTAACATATTCTTCAACTACAGTATTATCTGCAACAACTGCATCTGCTCCACCACTATTAAGCTCCATTATTGCTAGATTATTATTTTCAAATTTTTTAACTTTAGGATTATTCTCTCCTACAATACTATCAACAGCTTCTTGACCAGTTGTTCCTGTTTGAACAGCAATTACTTTGTCCTTTAAATCGGCCGCAGTCTTAATATCACTACCTTCAGGCACTAGAATTTTGTTTGTTGATAAGAAATATGGTACTGAAAAGTCATATGTTTGCTTACGGTCATCATTTATTGTTATTGCAGATAAACCTATATCTGCTATCTCATCTTTCACCTCTACGAATAATGGATCCCAACCTACATTTACTACTTCGACTTCATAACCAGCTTCTTTTGCAACAGCTTGAATAAAATCAATATCAAAGCCTACGACTTCTCCCTTATCTTGGTATTCAAATGGTGCATAATTTGCTTCTGTTGCAACTCTTAGTACCTTTTTCTCTTCTTTAGAATCGCTTCCCTCTCCACCTGAAGTCTCCTGACTTGTTCCACAAGCAGATAAAATCATCATAAATGCAAGTACCAATACAAATGTAAACAACCCTTTTTTCAAACTAATTTCCCCCTTTGTTATTATTGTAATTTAATAATTCAGAAAACTATAATTGCTATGTACCCTTACTCTGATTCATAGTAAACAACTTTTCATTTATTACATTTGTTATCACGTGTCATGATATAACATATGCTTGTATGAAGTATATCAGTATATGTATTTAAATACAATATAATGTATAAAAATCTTTTATTAGAATAGGGTTTATTTTCAATCTATTATTTAAAAACTTCAACTTTCCCTCTAATTTTAAGAATTTGTAGAAAACTGTCAATCTATTTGTGAGTAAACCTGACGCTAATTTTTATCAAATAATAAAAAACCAATGTTATAAAATCACTAATATTTATGCACGTTAAAAATGTATATTCCATAGTTCACTAGGAGCTAGATGACAAAGCGCTTATTCACAGTACTAGATTTTTATAGTTTCCTGCTTCATTCAAAAAGGCTGCTGGCTAAAATGCCAACAACCTCTTTTGCGTTATCTCCACAGCAAATTTACTGCTAGATATTCGATAATGCCCGTTTATTTTGTTTTATAATACGTAAGTGCCAGTGCAAACGCAAGTACTGTACCTTTTACAATATCCATTGCATAATATGGTACTGACATCATAACTAAGCCATTTTGAAGTATCCCAATTAACACTGCTCCAATAAATGTACCAAACGCATTTGGTTTTCCCGCCCCTAATACTGAGAAACCAATAAATGCTGCAGCAACAGAGTCCATTAAGTACGGGGAACCAGCATTAATTTCTGCTGTCATAACACGGGAAGCTAGAACGATTCCACCAATTGATGCAAAAAGAGCAGATAATAGATAAGCTGCTATCTTATACTTATTAACTGGAATCCCAGATAATCTTGCCGCTTCGATATTTCCACCAATCACATACATGTATCTCCCATGCTTTGTAAAGTTAAGAAAAACGTGTACAACCACCACAACAATGACCATGATCAAGATAATCCAAGGAACCTGACCAATTTTTTCAAATATCGGGCTAATGATTCCTGTTGAAAACGTTCCATCAGGCATCACCATATTTTGCGAAACAGTTGCACCCTTTGTGTATGTGAGTGCAATTCCTTGTACAATAAACATTGTCGCTAATGTAATTAGCATATCAGGAACCTTTAGTTTCACAATAATAAATGAATTTAACACTCCTACAAGTAATGATGCGACAATTGCGGAAAATATCGCAATAAACGTATTTTGAGAAAACCACACAAACATTGAAATAACAATTGCATTTGATAATGAAGCCACTGATCCAACTGACAAATCAAAACCATTTACTGATAACGAGATCGTAATTCCAATTGCGATAATCGTTACAATAGAAATAGAACGTAATATATTAATAAGATTATTGCCTTGAATAAACGTTGGATTAGATATAGCGAAAACTATAATAAGAATGAAAATTGTTAAAATTGTCCCATATTTATATAAAAATTGAAAAAGATCAAATGTCCTTTTTGAAGGATTACTCGCTTGTACAGGATTTGATTGATTCATCCTTAGTTGCCTCCTGTTGAATAAAATAATAGCTCTTCTTCATTGGTTAAGTCCGTTTCTAATTCTTTTGCAACCTGTCCATCATATAAAACATATAATCGATTGGTAATCCCCATTATTTCTGATAACTCAGAGGAGGCATAGATAATTGCCTTTCCTCTTTGTGCCAGCTCACATATAAGCTCAAAAATATCTTTTTTCGCTCCGACATCCACGCCTTTAGTTGGCTCATCAAAGATATAAACGTCTGCATCAGCTATTAACCATTTTCCTATGGCAATTTTTTGTTGATTACCACCAGACAGATTTTGGACTCTAGCTTCTTCTGAAGGTGTTTTAATCCCTAGACTGTCAATAAGCTCTAATGCCTTTTGCTTTTCTGCCTTACGATTTAAGAAACTAAAAGGCCTTGTAAAAGCACCCAGATTTGCTGCGGTTAGATTTGTTGCAACTGACTCCATAACAAGAATACCTTCTTTTCTTCTTTCCTCAGGTACTAATGCGATTCCTTGTTTTACTGCT
This sequence comes from Metabacillus sp. KUDC1714, assembly GCF_014217835.1. NCBI lineage: Bacteria > Bacillati > Bacillota > Bacilli > Caryophanales > Bacillaceae > Metabacillus > Metabacillus elymi. Next base: position 2,429,763 of record NZ_CP055263.1, on the reverse strand, counting down.
TGATATGGATTTGATAAAGTTAACACCTTACCTCGTAGTTTTACCTCACCTGACTTTATTTTTGCTTCTCCGAATAAAGCTTTACAAAATTCCGTTTTACCAGCTCCAACTAAGCCTGCAATCCCAACAATTTCACCCTTATGAACTGACAGAGAAATATTTCTTATTTTATCCGTATCTGAAAGAGTGTTTACTTCAAAGATCTTTTCACCAATTTGAGAAGGTTTTTTCGGGAATTGTTCTTGCAATTCCCTACCTAGCATTTGTTCCACTACCTTACCTGTCGTGGTATCAGCAACAAACTCATGTGAAACTAACTTACCGTTCCTCATAATTGTAATTTCATCACAGATTTCAAAAATTTCTGGGAGCCGGTGGGAAATAAAGATGATTCCTACATCCTTCGCTTTAAGCTCTTGCACGATCCTGAACAACTCTTTTGTTTCTGAATGGCTAAGCGGGGCTGTTGGTTCATCTAATATAAGAAATTTACAATCTGTCGAGACTGTTCTAGCAATCAGTACCATTTGTTTTTCTGCCAAGGTTAACTCGCTAACTAATTTTTTGGAGGAAACATGAATGTTTAGGCTGTTCAAAATAACTGTTGCTTTTTTATGAAGATCCTTCCACCTTACAAATTGTCTTTTCCCCATCCCATTAACAGTATTTGATAGCATAATATTTTCCCCTACTGTTAAATTTGGTATGAGCGCAGTATCTACCTCTTGGTGAACAATTTGAATACCACAGCCTTGTGCTTCCTTTGGGGTACGGATATTTGTTTTATGATCATCAATTAAGATCTCACCAGTGTAATGGTCATAGGTACCTGATAAAACCTTCATTAACGTTGATTTCCCAGCACCATTTGCTCCAATTAGAGCATGGGTTGTACCACTTTTCATTGTAAAATCTACAGAATCTAATGCCTTCACACCAGGAAATTCGATTGAGACTTCTTTCATTTTTAATACTGTATGAATCATCATTTACCTCCTCTGATGTTAATGGAGAAAATTTTGCTATTATTCTATCAAAACCAATTTTTCATCTGTGGAGATTTCTACCAGTATATGGAGGATAAAAGCAAACACCCTCTTATACTAGACCAAGAGAGTGTTCGCTCATTTTCTTCATAGAATAGTTCTTACTTTTTATAATACTCTTTTAATCTCTTCATCCATTCCTCTTCAAATGCGGTAGACTGCCCCCAACCTTCAACAGTATCTGCAAGATTTACCATATTAATAGGCTCGTCTGATTTCCCTAATACTTCACCAGAAATAAGTGATGCTTCAAGGTTATACGTTGCTGGCGTTTCTTCACCAGCTAGCTTTTTAGCTAACAATCTCATGTCAACTGCTCCAATTAACTTTGGATCAACTGCTGCCGTATATTTCCAAGAGCTACTCTTATCTTGCATTTCTTGAAGATCTGCATTCGATACATCAATACCGTAAATCTTAATTTCATCTCTACCAGCTTCTTTAATTGCACGTGCTGCACCGATTGCAAATGCATCCCATGTCGCGAAGATTGCATCAATTTCACCTTTAGGATGTTTATTAAGCATTGCTGCTACAGCATTTTGCGTTTTTACAGAAGTATCAGCTGCTGCCACTCCAAAACGCTCAATTTCTTTAATACCAGAGTTACTAGCCAATTTCTCTTGGTAAACTTGATTACGTCTAACCATCGGAGGAAAGCCATCTACCCAAAGATACACAATATTTGCTTCACCATTAGTATCTTTAATAAGTTGGTCTAATGCTAATGTTGCAAGTGCTTCATCATCCTGAGATGTTAATGTTACATTTTCAATTTGTGCTAATTTTTCCGTTGAATCAAATGTAACAACACTTTTCCCAGCATCAACTAGTTTTTGAACCGCATTAACAGTTGCAGCGTCATCTCCGTGAGAAATAATAAATCCATCATAATCTTCTTCTAGTCCTTGTGCTATGGCATCATGAAATTTTGCCGTGTCTCCATTAGCTGTAAATACATCTACTTGAAAGCCTAATGCTTCTCCTTCTTCCTTCGCACCAGCTAAAAATTGTGCTGTATGATCATCTCCACCGATTTTACGGATGACTTTAATCTTTGCCCTCTCACCACCAGCAAAGCGTTCTGGAACATTCTCTAATGAAACATCTGGGTTGCCTTTCCTTTTTTCAGGTTCAGTCGTTTCTCCACTATTTGAAGCACAACCTGTTAGTAATAGTGTAAATACTAGAATAAAAATAAATGCAGAGTGAAAAATTTTGTTATTCATGATTGTAAACTCCCCTTTTTCTTTTTTTGTATATTTTTACTTTATAAACACAAAAAACCTCTCTAAGATAGAGAGGTTTCGCCACAAGAATATATAGGAGTCTCCTCTCTTATCTTTCAAAACCGTAACGGTTTTGCAGGATTTAGCACCAATTCTATAATAGAACGGTTGCCGGGCGTCATCGGGCCAGTCCCTCTGCCACTCTTGATAAGAGATCGAATATGCAATTAAGTAAAGATAAGAATATGTATACTTTAATAGTGTATAGCATTAATGTCAACTATTATTTGAATATTTATATTAAATGATTTTTTAAAAAAATACCTCTTATTATGTTATAGGAAAATAATAATGTATCCATTTGATTATTACTCCCATTTACAGTTTTAATGCTTTCCCCCACAGACACAGGTGGTAAATCTCAGTTTGTTAAATTAATTATTTGATAAATTTTTTTGATAGTAACTGTAAATACCAAGGGAAGAAGAATCTAAAAAGTGTAAAATAAACAGGAATTCCATACCATGTATTCCAATCGTTATTTACCATGTATCCAGACTTAACTAATCCTAATTCTAAGACAAAACATAATAATGTAAAAACAAAAGCAAAAACCCATTTCTTCTGAGGTTTATAAAAATTAACATAAATAGTAGCAATGCTCGCAGGTACAAAGCTAATTAACATAGAATCACTTGGCTCGATTGTTTGTTTTTTTGCTAGGTCAAATAAATCAAATACTGCCCCTGCAATGCTATCAGAAATCCAAGAAAACCCACTTAAGAAAACAATAGTAATAAATATACCGACCCATGTTAGATTTTTTTTTGGCATGATTAATACGAATAATATTGTTGTTATTACTAAGGTCCATACATACCATTCACCTTCATACTTCATTAATTCCATTAAATCACCTTATTATCATTTATTTTCAAATCAATTATCTTTTATGTTTATCTTGATATAATTAGTTGGAAAATATACCAATTCTTCCTCATCTCCCTTTAAGCCTATGTTAATAAGGATAAAAGTAAAGAGGTTGTATAGAATAATGATGTGCAAAAGGAGGTGGAAGAATGCCAAATCGAAATGATAACAAATTTAGAAAAATTGAATCTGAAAGCGCGAAACAAGGGAAATCTCAAGAAGAGTATGCTGCTGAGCTTGAGAGGAACCGTGCGAGAAGTCAAGGAAAAAAATAATTGTATACTTAATGTTAAAGGTGAGCATTTTACTGTGCTTGCCTTATTTTATTTGCAGAATATAAGGGATCTAGTCCACTAAGTAAAAGAGGCTGGGACAAAAGTATTTCAGCCAAAGAAAAACCCGAACTATCATGCGAAATTCTAATTTAGAGTTTCGTAATAGTTTGGGTTTTTTATTTATATCGCTTAATTAAATTAAAAATTATTCGGCTTTAAGAATGGTCAATTTAGTTATGTCCCAGCCTCTAGAGACCTCTAAGCGATCAAATCCTATACATTAACTTTTACGCGCTTTTTTATAGATCGGTCAAGAACAAGCGGCAGAACAAGAATAACTCCAATGACCATGCAAACAGCTGATACCTGATATGAAATCCCCAGACCAACCTGTTGTTTTAAGATTCCCGCTAAACTCATCATCAGCACCATCGCGCCCATAAAAAGAGGTGTCATGATCCCGTTTACTCTCCCTACAAAAGATTCCTCAGCATTTTGAAGAATCATTGTATTAATACTAATTTGAATAGCTGGCATCATTAATCCTGTGAAAAACTGGGCTATTAAAGTTAGCCATAAAATCTCCGAGAACCCAATGACTGAAATCATTAGGGCATTTACAAACATACCCGCTGCGAGCATTCGAATCGGTGTTACTTTCTTTGATAAAGCTAACGCGATTCCACCTCCAATAATCATAGCAATTCCGTTTATCGCCATAAACCATTGGACAAACTCCTTATCCATTTGAAGCTGTTCTGTCACAATAAAGATACCTAATGGTTGTATTAAACCAACAGCCAATCCTGCTACGAAGAAATTAGCACCTAGGATGGTGAGAAATCTATTTTTCATAACATACTTAAATCCTTGCACAAATTCTTCTAAAACTGTTGTTTGCTCATCAGTTTTTTCTACCAACTTATCGGCAGGTAAAAACATAAGCGCTACTGCTGAAAGTAAAAACATGACACCTGTGATTGCAATAGATACTTCTATCCCATATTGCTGAAATACAACTGTTCCAATAACAGGTCCAATAATCATAAATAAAGCAAACATCGTTTGATAAATTGACATTCCCATTTGCAGTTGTTTTTCAGGAACATGCACCTTAAATAACTTCATACCTGAAGGCTGAGAAAACTGAGAGAGAATTGAGGAAATAAGCATCGCAAAAAAGACGACCTTCCAAGTTGCGAATATTAATGTTAGTAAAACAGCAAAAACAGAAATAGCACTTAAAATATCACACCAAACCATCGTTTTCTTAGGCTTCCACCTGTCTGCAAATGTCCCGCCAATGATTGAGAAAATAAAAATCGGAGCAAACTCTGCAACTGAAATCATTGAAACCGCAAATGGATCTTCATTTGTTTGCTCCATGACAAATAATAAAACAGAAAAATTTCTTACCCAAATACCAAGCTGCAAGAATAAGCCAGAAAGTAATATCGCTCTTACAAACCGATTTCCCAAAAACTCCTTAAAGCTTGTTTCTTGTTTCATCCTTTTTATCCTCCACTATTCAGCAATCTAAAAATGAATTCACGCACCATATATAATAATTCCACATATCCCAAATAATTCCTTTTATATGATGAAGTTTCAATTATTTTATCGTTAATCCCGTATACAGATTAAGTATTCATGTAAGTATATATACTATTATGACGAAATTAACTTAGTAAATTAACCTTTTGCCTTTCTATTGGTATAATGGAAGACAGAACTTATTTTTACATATAAAAGAAAGGTTTGATCTGACTTGGAACACAATTCCTCAAACTTTATAAGAAGTATTATTACAGAGGATCTTGAAACTGGAAAACGTGATAATGTCTACACACGTTTCCCGCCAGAGCCAAATGGCTATCTCCATATTGGTCATGCAAAATCAATCGTGATTAACTTTGGACTAGCAGATGATTTTAATGGTAAAACAAACTTAAGATTTGATGACACAAATCCATTAAAAGAAGATACAGAATACGTTGAAGCAATTAAAGAAGATGTAGAATGGCTAGGCTATGAATGGGATGGCATGTTTTTTGCTTCCGATTATTTTGAAGAAATGTATAATCGCGCAATACTCCTCATAAAAAAAGGAAAAGCATATGTTGATGACTTATCTGCTGATGAAATCAGACAATATCGTGGGACATTAAAAGAGCCTGGGAAAGAAAGCCCTTATCGAAACCGTTCTATAGAAGAAAATATTGATTTATTTGAGCGCATGCGTAAAGGTGAATTTGAAAATGGAACAAAGGTGCTTCGTGCAAAAATTGATATGTCATCACCAAACATAAACTTGCGTGATCCAGTTATTTACCGCGTATCACATACGACACATCATAATACTGGTGATGCTTGGTGTATCTATCCGATGTATGCTTTTGCACATCCACTGGAAGATGCAATTGAAGGAATAACACATTCTTTATGTACAACAGAATTTGAAGATCAACGCCCACTTTATAACTGGGTAATTGAAGAATGTGAAATGGAGCATAAGCCACAACAAATTGAATTTGGTCGTTTAGGCATCACAAATACAGTAATGAGTAAGCGTAAATTAAAGCAGCTTGTTGATGAAAAGTTTGTTGATGGCTGGGATGACCCTCGCATGCCAACAATTTCAGGTTTACGCAGAAAAGGGTACACACCAGAATCCATCCGTGAATTTGTTAAAGAAACTGGTGTATCAAAAGGGTCTGGAACAGTTGATGAGGCAATGCTTGAGCACTTTGTGAGAGAAGACTTAAAGCTAAAAGCACCACGTACGATGGGGATATTAAAACCATTAAAGGTAGTTATTACAAATTATCCTGAAGATCAAGTGGAAATGCTTGATGCTGAGATCAATCCTGAAGTTCCTGAGATGGGTACAAGACAAATTCCATTTTCACGTGAAATTTATATTGAACAGGAAGACTTTATGGAGGATCCTCCAAAAAAATACTTCCGTCTCTTCCCTGGTAATGAAGTGCGTTTGAAACACGCATACTTTATAAAATGTGAAGATGTGATTAAAGATGCTGATGGAAATGTCATTGAAATTCATTGCACTTATGATCCTGAAACAAAGAGTGGTTCAGGGTTTACAGGAAGAAAAGTAAAAGGAACGATCCACTGGGTCGACGCTAAACATGCGTTACCAGCTGAATTTCGTTTATATGAACCACTTATTCTTGATAAGCTTGAGAATGAAGAGGACAGTACGGAACAAGTAAGCTCTGAAGAAAAAACATTCCTTGACTTTGTTAACGATCAATCATTAGAAGTTCTACAAGGCTTTGTTGAGCCTAATATGAAGGAAGTAGCAGCTCACGATAAATTTCAATTTTTCCGTCATGGTTACTTCAATGTAGATCCTAAGCATTCTACTAATGAAAAAATCGTGTTTAATCGTATCGTTTCGTTAAAGAGCTCTTTTAAATTGAAGTAATATAACAAAAGCGCAAGCGCCTTGATCAGCCCCGACAAGCATAAGATGATTTAGAATAGAAGGCGTTCTTTGCCTTCAATTCTAAATTAGCTAGACCCTAGAGGGGCTAGGCGCTGGAGCTGGATGTAGTGCGCTTATCCACAGTACAAGAATTTTAAAATTTCTAACGATAAAAAAGCAGATTCCCTACTAGATATAAGTGGAATCTGCTTTTTTTACTCTTTTTTAGGTAACGGTAAGTGAATTAGAAAGGTTGTGCCAGAGTCAGATGTTTCAAACAAATCAATACTTCCTTGGTGGTTTTCAACAATTCGTTTTACAATCATTAACCCTAATCCTGTGCCGCTTTCCTTAGAACTTGAGAAAGGATCGTAGATCGTTTTCAACATCGAAGGAGAAATCCCTGTACCACAATCCTTTAAAAAGACCTGATAGTCCTTTTCAGTCACCTGTGAATAAATGTCGATTACTCCTTTTCCGCCCATTGCTTCAATGCTGTTTCGAATCAGATTATGGAATACCTGTTTTATCTGTTTTGCATCTACATACAACGGTGTACGTTCCAATTTTATGTTAAATTCAATCTCCTCTGTGGACTGAATAATAAGCGGCAAAAACTCAGCTAAAATATCTTCAAGATACGCTTCCTTCTTAATCGGTGCTCCAGGTTTTGAAAGCAGTAGCATTTCTTCAATAATCACATTGATACGTTCTATTTCCTTCATGATGAGCGGCATATGATATTGATTTCTATGTTGTACTGAAAATGACTGATTCATTAATGATAAGAAACCATGTACAACCGCTAACGGATTACGAATTTCATGTGCTGCACCAGCAGCCATTTCTCCTACAACAGCCAACTTTTCCGACTGATGTATTCTTTTTTCTAATTCGTCTGTTTCCGTTATATCAATAAAATTCATTATCCAACCAATGACGCAGTGATGCTGATTTAATAGCTCTGTTTTAGAGACTAATAAAAATCTTTGACCGCCTGGTGTGCTAAATGGAACCTTAGTATGCTTACAAGCCTTCTTCGATGACAAAATCCGCCAAAACTCTTCATTGACTTCATCACCTTGAATAGAAACAAGCTCTTTTACCTGTTCTTTATTCTTATTAAGCAGTTTGATTGCTGATGTATTCAATGAAATTTCTGAGGTTTTATCATTGATCGTAATAATACCTACTGGCAATGAATTTAATATTTGCTCTCGATAAATTTTATCATTCATTATTGTGTTAAATGATTCTTTAAGTCGTCTGGACATTTGATTAATCGAAAGTGTTAAATGCTGAAGCTCTAACTGATTCGTTGAGTGAAGTGTTAACCCATATTGCCCATTAGCAATACGATCTACTTTACCTATCATTGTTTCAATTGGATTTGTTAAGCTAGCACTAATCCGATACGAGACTAAAATCGATAACCCAATCGCTAAAGTAGTTACAAACATCAATAGCCATAGTGAACCCTTAATTATATCGGTAAACGTATTAGAATGCCCATTTAATTTTGAATAAGATGCTTCTTTTGCTGCTTGTATCTCTTGCTGTAGCTTAGTGAGCTGTGGGAGGAAATTAAATTTAATATATTCTTCTGCTCCCTTTTTATCATTGTAGTTAAGAAGTCCTTGAACATTGTTAACAATCACAAAATCAAGTAAGTCCACTCTTTTATTAAAGTTATCAAGGGATTTTGGTAATGAATTCTCTTCTAACTCTTCAGAACTTTGTGCTTCATAATTCTGATAATCCTCTACCAAGTTACAGCACATATCATTGTCAATAACACTTTCAACAATATATTCCTTTACATCTAACTCCTCTTCTATCTGAGAAAGCCAAAAAAGCTCTGGAATGTTTGTCCCCTTAATCTTATTACTTACTTGAGTTATATCCTCAATCGACTGGACTAGAATAAGAGAAAATCCGCTAAAAATTAAAGTAAATATAAGGAGAATTGTGAGAATTTTGCTCCGAAAAGACATATCTCTTATTATTTTTTTCATCACAATTTCCTTACCTCCTTCTAAGGAAACGTTAGTTCCCCACTACTATATCTCTTCATTTCAGCTTCAATATACTTTATATCTTGTGCAGAAAACATTGGCCCAAAAGGAGCCAAGCTATATACTCCGTGGCTCTCATTTAGAATTACTTTTCCTGATGGCATACCAGACCCGCTAAAATAATCTTCCATTACGGCCACATATGCTTGTGAAACATCATTCATCACACTTGTTAAAACTTGTTCTTTCCCCATATATGATTGATCATCAAGGTAACCAATGACATACACATTCTCTTTTTTTGCCAAATCTATGACATCTCGATTGAATGAATTACCTTTACTATAAATAACATCTACACCCTCTGCAATTAACTCCTTCATAAGTTGAGTTGCCTTGACACCATCATCTCTACTTCCAACCGCTTTATAGTAAGATTTTGAATTAGGAGAATAATAGGCTAAACCTCTCTCAAATTCAGAAATGTTTTCCTTTGGTTCAAATGGATAAAGTACCCCAACCTTATTGGTTTTAGTTTTTAGAGCAGCAGCTAGTGCTGCAAAGTATTCAATTTCACCTTGATCAAACGTATAAACGGTTTGATTAGGATATTTTGATGACCCATGAATTGTAACAAATTGAACATCTGGATGACTTAGTGCTGTTGCAGTAAAAACATCAGAAAACTCCCGACCATGTCCTATTATTAGTTTTGATCCTTCGTTAATTGCAGCAGTTATTGTTTCACTCATCAATTTATCTGTTTCTATCTCACTATAAAGCTTAACATCAACTGGGTACTGTTCCTCTATCTTTAATTGCCCTTTATATGCTAAACTACCCCAACTTTGATCTGCAACGATATCTGAAGTAATAATTGTTACCTTTGTTTTTTCTAATCTATTGCCAGAGCTAGTTTCGGCCTCCAACATAATCCCTTTTGTTTGAAGGATAATTGTTCCTACTATTACAATAACAACAATCAAGGTGATAAACCCTATTATTCTTAGTTGTTTGGATTGTTGCAACTTTTTTCTCCCCTAACTATAGTACTATTCTCCTTCAAACATTATAACGAACCAAACACAATCAATCTACAAATATCTAAAAATATCTACACAATTCGACAAAACCTTCACAAAACTAAGGGTCAGTCCCCAGCTTTGAGCTCGCTGAAGAGACTGACCCTCATAAATATTGTTCTATTAACCAATCTCTTAGTTCAGCTTTCAACTGTATGTGAATTGGAGCTGTTGCCTCTTTCTTGTATTGCTTCATTAGATTTAATATCGTTTTTTCACCCTTATACTCTTTAAGCATATGATCCATGTTCTTTATTACGACTGTCTTTGCATCTAGCTTTCCAAGATCATCCACTCGCTTTAAATCCTCTGAATTCGCTTGGACATCCTTGTCACCTGTTATAGCCAATATTGGACAATTTGCCTGTCTTAAAGCGTCAAGAACGTTTTCTAAACGATATAAAAAGTGCTCTCTAAACCATTTGGCAGGCATTTTTTTCAGCTTAAACCTAATCGTATCACCTTCAGAGCCTTCCATTTTAATAAAAAGTTCTTCTGACTGCTTTACTATTTTATGTTCTTTTACAAGAAACCTTAACAGCTTGCCTTTAATCCCTTTTAGTCGTTTAATTTCCTCAAGTGTTTGACGATTTTGATACATCATTGGCTCTTTTAAATTGGTTGCTGCCCCACCAATCAGAACTAATCCTGAAACAGGTGTTGTTTCATTTACCTTTGTGGCTAGAATACATCCTTCACTGTGTCCAAGCAAAATGATCTTTTCACTATTAACTTTACTATGCTGCTTTAAAAACGAAATTGTACTATTTACGTCATTAGCAAGGTCCAGCATTCCAATTCTGATCGGATCGCCTTCACTTTCTCCAACAGACCTCTTATCATAACGAAGTGTGATAAAGCCCAAATTCGTTAAAAAGTGGGCAAGTTCCTTATATAAATTTGTAACAAGTGCCGGCTTTTTCATATTCCCATCTCTGTCTGCACTACCTGAACCGTTAATGATGACAATAGCTGGATACTGATCAAGATCAGTGTTCGGCAATGCCAGTGTTCCTTTTAATATTACATCACTTTTGATACTAACTAATTCTTCTATTATAGAGTTCATAAGTGACAATCTCCTTTTGTTTTCATTATCAATAATGATAACATTAATCCTGAGAAAGTTATAGACTTTTTTTGTAAATTTTTCTTTACAAGTTTCTAATTAATCCTCATCTTTGACATCTATATCCTCTGGTATTGGCTCTTTCATATATTCATCATATAACATTTTATATTTCTCAACTTGTTCTAAGTGTGATTGAAACTGATTTTTATAAATTAAGTATTCTTCACCATCATATAGGGATCTAATTTTCTTTTGGAGAACTAAGCTTTTTACAAGTTCCTCTGGTAAAGACAAGTAATCAGCTGTCTCTTTAATCGTTAAATACATTTTTATCATTCCTTTAGAAATACTGAAGTATATTTTGAAACACCTTGAAATATTACAATGCACAAACAAAAGCCTTCCCTAAAAAGATTATAAGGAAAGGCTTAAAAAGTAAATATTTTTTCTCGTTTATTCTATTTCACCAAGAAGTTCAAATGCTTCTTTTTCTGATTGAGCTGCTAACAATTGATCTCTAAAAGTATCATCCATTAACTTACGTGAGAGCATTTGCAGAATTTTTAAGTGTGCATCACCTTGACCCGTTTTCGGTACAGCAATCATGAAAATTAGTTTTGCCTCTGTACCATCAAGACTTTTCCAGTCTACACCATCTTGCTTAATTCCAAATACAACCCTTGGCTTAGTAACTGCATCTGATTTTCCATGAGGGATCGCGATGTTCATTCCAATACCAGTTGAACTTTCATTTTCACGATTAATGATTGCTTGTTTGAATTCTTCTCTTGAAGTTAATGCACCTTCACTATCTAGCTTTGCAATCATTTCATCAATGATCTCGTCACGTGTATTTCCTTTTAATTTCGTATTAATAAGGTCGAGACTCGTAATATCAGTTAACTTTTTGACCTCTTCAACTACTACCTCTTTGTCCTTTTCTCGTTGTTGCTCAAACTTTTCCTCGGTATCTACTAGTTCTGCTCCTGTTGAGGCCTCCATCAAAGCGACATCTTTCTTTAAGAAGTTAACAATAATAGCTGCAACAAATGCTCCAGCTGCAATGGCTACAAAGAACATTAACACATTATCTACTGCACCAAGTACAGCAACAATTGGACCTCCATGTGCTACACGGTCTCCAACATTCCCCATCATTGCAATAACAGAACCTACCATAGAACCTGCCATAATACTTGGAATAACTCGAAGTGGATCCTGGGCAGCGAATGGGATCGCACCCTCTGTTATTCCGAATAATCCCATCGTAAAGGATGCTTTACCAGCTTCCCTTTCAGAAGGTTGAAATTTCTTTTTGTTTAAAAATGTTGCAAGTCCCATTCCAATTGGTGGGATACAGATCGCAGCTGCAATTGGACCCATGATTTCATAATTTCCTTCACCAATCATTGCCGATCCGAAAAGGAAAGCAACTTTATTTACGGGTCCCCCCATATCAAAGGAAACCATTGCACCTAGAATAAGAGCTAAAAGAATTGAGCTTGAGCCTTGCATACCTGCCAACCAAGCTGTTAATGATTCAAACACTTGTGCAACTGGTGCACCAATAATAAATACAAATGCTAAACCTACAATTAATGAAGCTATAACGGGAATAATAATGATTGGCATGATTGGTTGAATAGCTCTAGGAACCTTCATCTTCTTAATAGCAAAAGCAACATACCCTGCAAGGAAACCAGCTATGATCCCTCCAATAAAACCTGCACCTGCTTCACTTCCATAAAAACTGCCATTGGCTGCAATATAACCACCGATCATACCTGGTGCAAGTCCTGGTCTATCAGCTATACTATAGGCAATAAAACCAGATAAGATTGGAATCATGAATGTAAATGATGCTGCACCTAGCTTTTCAATTGTTTTCCAGAAAGAATCATCTGGAATCACTAGGCCACCAGGAGTTTTTTCTCCACCAAGTGTTAAGGCAACGGCAATTAATAATCCACCAATTACGATAAATGGGATCATATAAGATACTCCATTCATTAAGTGCCGGTAAATTGGATTTTGTTTATCCTTCTTTGAGCTATTTTCATCACTAGCTTTATTTGATCCACCTTGAAGAACTGGAACTTCACCATTCATATGCTTTTTGATGAGCTCATCAGGCTTACGAATTCCGTCTTGAACCCCGACAACTAATACCTTTTTCCCTACAAAACGATCTTTATTAACAGTTTTATCAGCCGCAATAATAATTCCATCAGCTTCAATAATATCCTTTTCGGTAAATTCATTTTCTACTCCAATGGAACCTTGAGTTTCAACTTTCATTGAAACACCTATTTTATCTGCTGCTTTTTGTAAATTTTCAGCAGCCATATACGTATGTGCAATCCCGTTCGGGCATGATGTAATCGCTAATAGCTTCATGAAATAACCTCCTTATGTGTTTATGAATCGCTTACATATACTATACTTCATGAATTCGACAAAAAAAGATAAGATTTTTACCGCAGCTACGGAAAATGAGAATTTAACATTTCACCTTATTGGTTAGGTTTCTTTTTTATGGAATCTTTATTCTCAAATTTTCATTTAATTTAAAAAGTTCTCCGCCCGATTGAATTACTTTGAATCACTTCATCATGCTTTTGAAACTGAACTCTATTTAACCTCTATTTGTTGACAGTTGAACCACTTTTCTATTTTTTTGAACCGGTTCGCTCTTGGATTGAATCACTTCATACAGTTATTGAACCACTTCACCATGATTTTGAACCTAACCCCTACTTTCAACCTCTATTTGTTGACTTTTGAACCACTTTTTAATTTTTTTGAACCGGTTCGCTCTTGGATTGAATCACTTTATACGGTTATTGAACCACTTCACCATGATTTTGAACCTAACCCCTACTTTCAACCTCTATTTGTTGACATTTGAACCACTTTTCTATTTTTTTGAACCGGTTCGCTCTTAGATTGAATCACTTCATACGGTTATTGAACCACTTCACCATGCTTTTGAACCAACACCTATTTATAAACCTCTTTTAATGACATTTAGACAATCTTTTTAATCTCGGACTAAAAAAAGCACCGTTCAAATTTCGAACGGTGCTAAACCTTGCTACTATATGCTACCATTTTTCAACCTTCACTAAATCAAAAATCAAAATTGTCTGGATCTGGGCCAACTCTTATATTTTGATTTAAACCATCAATTCGTTTCATATCTTCTATTGATAGTTCAAAATCAAATACATTCGCGTTTTCAACTATACGATTGCTTTTCGTTGACTTAGGTATCGTGACAACACCATTTTGTAAGTCCCAGCGCAAGATAACTTGAGCAATCGATTTTTTATATTTATCGGCAATTTCTTGTAGTTCTTGATTATCTAGTAATTGACCTTGCATTAAAGGTGACCAAGCCCCGAACTGGATTCCATGCTTTTGACAAAATGCTTGTAGTTCCTTTTGTGTCAAACGTGGATGGTACTCAACTTGATTTACCATTGGTTTTACTTTAGCATCTTTGATTAATTCTTCAAGATGGTGTACCTGGAAGTTACTTACTCCAATAGCTTTTACTTTCCCTTCATTATAAAGAGTTTCTAACGCTCTCCATGCCTCTTTATACTTACCTTCTACAGGCCAATGAATGAGATATAGATCTAAGTAATCCAAACCAAGTTTTCTTAAACTAGTTTCAAAAGCTGCAATCGTAGATTCGTATCCTAAATCTGCATTCCAGACTTTTGATGTAATAAATAATTCTTCTCTAGTAATGCCCGTTTCTTTCAAAACTTCTTGAACAGCTTGTCCTACACCTTCTTCATTCTCATAGATCGCTGCTGTATCGATACTTCGATAGCCATGTTTAATCGCTGTTTTCACAGCATTTACTAACTCAGGGCCTTCCTCTACTTTAAATACCCCTATACCAAACCAAGGCATTTTTACCCCGTTATGCAAAGATGTTGTATCTTGTAAATGATTAACCATTCTATATAAACCTCCTATTTTAGCTACGTTTTTTCAAAATATTTTCTAACTAAAGAAGAATTACCTCCTTTTAAAAAAACATTTCCCACAAATTCCTACGCCGCCTTACTTACCTGATCCTTTCGTTCAAGAGCTCGACTATAGCCAGTTAGAATTGCGGCTATTAAAACCATCATCGCACCGATCCATGAAGTATGAATGAGTCCAATAGAATCTGTAATCAATCCACCCAGATACGAGCCGATTGCAATGCCTGCATTAAATGCAGCAATATTAATTGCAGAGGCCACATCAACCGCACTTGGTACAAAACGTTCTGCTAAAATCACGACATATACTTGTAGGCCTGGTACATTCATGAAAGCTAGTAACCCCATTAAAAGTATCGTAATAAGACCAGCTAATTTAAATGGTGCTGTGAACATCAAAATAACAAGAACAATAGCTTGGACAATAAACATATAAAACAATGAACCAAGTGGATTTCGGTTAGATAACTTTCCACCAATCATATTCCCGATTGCTATTGCAATTCCGTAAACTAGCAAAATAATCGCAACTGTTTCACTCTTAAAGCCAGTAATCTCTTGTAATAATGGCGATAAATACGTAAATACAACGAATGTTCCGCCATAGCCTAATGCAGTAATAATAAATAGTAGTAATAAACGACCGTTTGTCACAAGTTTGATTTGATCTCGAAGGCTTGTCGGAAGTCCTTTTCGTAAATCAGATGGAATAAGGATGCTGTTGGCAATAAATGCAATAATACCAATGACAATAATCGCGAAAAAGGCAAATCTCCAGCCGAATTGTTGCCCGATATATGTTCCAAATGGAACTCCTGTAACCGTTGCAACTGTAAGTCCTGTAAACATAATTGAAATAGCACTAGCTCTTCGATTCTCTGGTACTAAATCTGCTGCAATTGTCGAGCCAATGGACATAAACACACCGTGTGACAAGGCCGAAATGATCCGAGCTACTAGTAAGACACCAATACTTGTTGCACTAGCAGCTAAACTGTTACCTATAATAAAAATCACCATAATCCAAAGCAATAAGGATCTACGCGACATGCTTGATGTTAAAGATGTTAAGATAGGTGCTCCAACGGTCACTCCTAACGCATATAAAGAAACAGTTAACCCTGCAGTGGTCACAGGAATATTTAAATCTTCAGCTATTAGTGGTAGTAATCCTACACTAATAAATTCTGTCGTCCCAATGGCAAATGCACTTACTGCTAATGCAAGCAATGCCAGAGTACTACGCTTTTTATCTATCGACATAATTTCTCCTCCTATTTTTCGTTTAAATTACTAATAATAGAAACAAACGATAAAATGAATAGTAGCTATCGGCTTGCAAATGTTATTATGAATTATGGAAACTCAATTGGAAAGTACGCACTTTTTTGTGCTGAAGGCACCTAAAAGTTATATAGGTACTTTTTAGTACCTATATTTAGGAGGGGTTATATGGAGAAAAAGAAATACAATATATCAGTCGAAGCAACGCTAGAAGTTATCGGCGGCAAGTGGAAATGCGTCATTCTTTGCCATCTCACACATGGAAAAAAACGTACAAGTGAATTAAAACGTCTTATGCCAACGATTACACAGAAAATGCTAACTCAACAATTACGTGAATTAGAGCAAGATGGGGTTATTAATCGCATTGTTTACAAT
This sequence comes from Metabacillus sp. KUDC1714, assembly GCF_014217835.1. Lineage (NCBI taxonomy): Bacteria > Bacillati > Bacillota > Bacilli > Caryophanales > Bacillaceae > Metabacillus > Metabacillus elymi. Next base: position 2,413,003 of record NZ_CP055263.1, on the reverse strand, counting down.
CAAATCCCGCCAAAAGTTGAATATGAACTAAGTGATTATGGAAAGAGTTTAGACAGTATCTTGTCATCCCTATGTGATTGGGGAGAAAAACATATCACAAAAGTGTACGGAGATAAATCTACTGTTTTAGAAGAGAGCGTTTTAAATAATTAACTACTGAAATGAATTTCATTAACTCTTTTTATAAGGCCCTTTTCTAAAAGATTGTTGTTTCTGAACAAAACTGATTAGGTTGATTGGAACGGATATGCGAGACTCCTGTGGGAGTAGTGGGACAGATGAGACCCCGCAGGCGCTTCGCGCTGAGGAGCATTCCTGTTTAATATCCTTAAGGCTTCTTGCAAAACAAAAAGTCCTCTTGTATGATGCTTGAGTATCAACGACTAAATTGACTCATCACCATACAGGAGGACCATATGATGAATAGTAATATGAATACCAAAATTAATCAAGTATCTGAAAAAACACTTGTTATTGGAATAGACATTGCGAAGAAAAAACATTACGCATGCGCTATCGATGATCGTGGACGAATTTTGCAAAAACCGTTTCCGTTCATACAATCCCTTGATGGGTTTGAGCAACTACACAATATGATTCATTCTCTACTAGAATCACATGAAAAGACAGATGTCTTAGTCGGCTTTGAGCCCACAGGGCATTATTGGATGAACTTAGCTGCTTATTTAGTCGAAAATAATATTCAATTTGTCATGGTTAACCCTATGCATGTGAATAGAACGAAGGAATTAGATGATAACCTTCAAACTAAGAATGATCAAAAGGACGCTCGCGTTATCGCTTCTTTAATCCGCGATGGCCGGTTCAACTATACACGAATTTTAGAAGGGACAGAAGCCGAACTTCGTAATGGGGCGAGTTTTCGGACTAAAATGCAGGAAGACATCGTATCACTTAAGAATCGAATGATTCGGTGGACAGATCTTTATTTCCCTGAGTTCCATCATGTATTCAAAAGCTTCGGTAAAAACGCATGCGCTGTTCTCGAGGTGACACCTTTGCCAATCGATTTTGATGGGAAAAATGATGAAGAACTTATCTCACTTTACAAAAGGGTTGAAGGAATAAAGTGTCTTTCCGTTTCTAAAATACAAAAGCTAAAATCAATAGCCGGTCAGTCCATTGGTTTAACTGAGGGGCTAGAAATGGCCCGATTTGAAATGGATACATTACTTTCTCAGTACAAAGCTCTTTCAAACCAACTGGAGGTCTTATCATCAAGGTTAAATGACCTCGCTCAACAATTGACAGACTATGAGTATATTTTATCTATTCCTGGTTTAGGCGAAAATACTGTTGTTGAACTACTCTCTGAGATAGGTTCTCTTAGGCAATATCAGCACCCACGCCAATTAATTAAATTAGCGGGGCTCACGCTTAGAGAAAACTCTTCTGGCCAACACAAAGGTCAAAAGAAAATTTCCAAAAGAGGTAGGAGGAAGTTACGGGCTATATTATTTAGAGTCATCCTCCCTATAATTCAACACAACATAGCGTTTAAATCTTTGTACCATTACTATACGACTCGTACTGTCAATCCATTAAAGAAGAAAGAAGCCATGGTTGTTTTATGCGGGAAATTACTAAAAATTCTACACGCTTTGTGTACAAAACGAGTGCACTTTAATGTAAATCATATGTTAACAGATCTCCATTGCCTCAAAGAGGCAGCCTAAGCAACTTCCTAGTTTGTAATCTAGACAATAGGATGACACGGAGAAGTTGGCACGAAATGAGCCATTAGACTAAGAGTCCCTCGAGGAGCATAGCCAGCCTCTGCCTTATGAATAGACCGAACGAAGGAATGTACGCGTTAGACGCCAAGAGACATGGGAGGGTACGTCATCATAAGATTCGCAGAGATCCGAAGTGCATCATATAAGCACTTAGAGTTAATCATTTCCAATTAACTCTAGCGAAGCGTAACCTCAGAATAACAATATTTTGAACTTTTGGAAATTGATGATAATCTGTAGTGAAAATCAGTAAGTGAAAATTTTTTTTCTGTCTATTAAAACAGTTTTAAGCGTTGATATACCAACATTTCTAGAGGGAGGCTCATCGCCCGCCCCACGGAAAGCGAGCATCCTCTCGCTGCAATCAACCAACCCAATACTATTTTAAAAGCAACAAAGTTTGCGAAAACAGCCTTTTATAAAAAACCTGTTAAATTGACGATCATTTAACAGGTTTTTCTCGTTCTCTTTCACTTATTTAATAGCGATAAAAATTGGTCGATCGATGTTGATTCAGTTAATTTCTTTATTAACCTAGGCTGTTCACTAATAGACGATAATTCCCGAAATAGTTGCTTTGTAGCTTGTTGATCTTGATTGGGAACTGCTAGCATAAAGACTAGTGAAACCTTTTCTGTTTCCCATTCTATTGAATGCTTTAAGGTTGCTACTGCGATAGCAGGCTTTCTAATTAGCTTTGGGTTACCATGTGGAATGGCTATGCCTGATCCAATCGTTGTTGCTGACATCCTTTCCCTAATGATAGCACTATGACCATACTCATTTTCCACAAATCCTGCTTCATATAATGCGTTTGCCAGTTTTTCTATAATTTTAAAGCGATGATCACTGACTTGATTTAGAAAAAGTGTGGAAGTTTCGATAAACTGATTTAACATACTATGATGTTGATTTTCTTCAGTTGCTGACGTTTGTTGTGCAATAAATGCTTTAAGCCTATTTTCTTCTGCCCCTTCTAATAAAGGTGAAATGACAATATGAGGAATTATGACATCGGGTAGATCAATCGTTGATATAATCAGATCTACCTCATGGTCAATTAAATAGTCTCGTAAATCAGCTTTTGCAATACAACCAATTATGTTTACTGATTGGATTTTCTTCTCTATCTTCGCATTTAATAATTGCGACATTCCAATGCCCATATGACAAACGATGATCACATTTTGGTCATTTCCTATAGTTTGACGAAGCCTTTCAATTGAAGCCTGAAAGTGAATCGTTAAATATGCAGCTTCTTCCTCTGGAATTGCAATTGAAAACGAATGATTGATTTCCTCTAATACATGGATGACCGAATCAAATACATATGGGTACATCCTTTTGATTTCATTAAGCATTGGGTTAGAGACTGTAAGACCGTAAGTTAAACGATTTAAGGCTGAGTATAAATGGATATGCAAACCTTCTTTTAACGAGTTGTCATTCTTAAAGTCAACCTTAGTTAGTTCAGTCATATTTGATATGAGTTCTTTAATAATAGCCGAAAGTTGAGCATTCATTTGGGGATTTTCATAGAGCTCATTAATTTCTTGGTTATGCTGTATTCGAAACCTCCCACCTAGTAAATGCAATGTAAAATAAGCAATTTCCTCCTCCGAAAAGTGCACAACGAACATAATTTCAAGCTTCTTTAGAAATGTATGTGCCCATTGAAATTCCAACTTATCCATTACGATGTTCATATCTTCATTAGCGAGAGAAATAGGTTGCCCTAATTTCATTCTTCTGATCATTAGAAGTATATGAGTTAAAAGTCTGTCATTTGTTTCATCAGTGAAAAATAATGAATGGAACCGTTGAAAGTCTAGTAATTCTCTTTGGATTATTTTAATTTCATGTTGTGAAAACTTGTTTAGTAAAAATACCAACCCTGTTGCTGATTCCTTGTTTAAATCAGACAAGTTTGCTAAAGCCCTTCTTTTATTTGTTTCAGAACCCTCAATGCTTAGGCCAATTTTTTGTTTTGATTGTAAGGATAATTCTTTTTGAGTTAACCATTTCTCAAGTTTTTCTAGATCCTTTTTTATAATAGATTTATTAACATAATGTTTTTCTGCAAGTTCCTGCGCAGAAATTGGCTCTCTGCCCATAATGAGTTCATAAGCAATATGTAAAAGTCGAGTTGAATCCTCTTCATCTTTAGTCATTGAGCTAGTTAACTGAAGCATTTGAAAAAGCTGAGCTTTTTCAAGATCATCTATATCGATATATACACCCAGACCAGGCTTGCGAATCAACTTTGCACTTGTGTTTTCTCGCAAATAGATCTCAATTGTTTTAAAATCATTTCGAATTGTTTTCTCAGAATAACCTACGCGTTCCGCGATATCCTGCACAAATAGTGGCTTTCCAGATTTAGTTACTAATATTCTTAAAATTTCCTTTTGTCTTTCATTCATTCTTTTCACCTATTTCTTGTTGTAACGCCTTACATTTATCTACTCCATTTATACCATAAGAAGTTCCTTATTAACAAAAACAGAAACGAAATTCATTTGCTTTATATATATGTCATTCAGCCATATTGCTTATTATTCATTATTTAACTTGTAATACAGCTAAAAAACACTTATAATTAATTATAAATACTTATATATACTTAAAAACACTTAAATAAGGGCTGGTTTAATGTTCCAAGAAGAAAGATTACGCTCCATTATCGATTATTTAAAAAAAGCGAAACGAATATCTGTTGATGAAATCTGTAGCCTTTTTGATGTATCAAGAGATACAGCAAGAAGAGATTTAGTAAAGCTCGAGGAAGATAAAGCGATTATCCGAACACGAGGAGGAGCCATTCTTCCTTCAGGGCAGCATGTGATTAAGGATTACTCTAATCGTTTAAGCTTAGTCTCATCTGAAAAGAAACGGATTGGAAAAAAGGCTGCCTCACTAATAATGCCTGGCGATTACATTATTCTAGATACATCAACAACCGTTCAAGCATGTGCAGAACATATAAAGGATATTGAATGTACAGTTATCACGAATTCCATAAATCAAGCTGATATTTTAGCGAAGAATTCACAAGCTCATATTCAATTACTTGGTGGGGAATTCCATAAAGAACATCGTTATTTATACGGAACTTCTGTCATTGAAAAACTTTCACATTACCATGTAGACAAAACATTCATTGGTTGTGTTGGTATTTCTGAAAAAGGTTTAACAGTTGCCCATGAAGAGGATGGGATGGTCATGCAAAAAATGATGCAGCAAGCTGATCAAGTGATCCTCCTAGCAGATCATACAAAGATTGGTGTTACTGGTTATTTTCGCTGTGCAACCTTAAACGATATTGATTTATTTATCACTGATCAGGAAATAGATGAAGAATTTCAAGAGCTTCTTGAGAAGCATGGAGTAGAATTACTGATTGTATCTCAGACACATGATGGAGGTCGATAATATGACGAAATTGATTGCAATCGATTTAGATGGGACTCTCTTAAATAGTAAGAGTCAAATAAGCACTGAAAATCTTGAAGCAATTAAAAATGCTCAAAATGCTGGGATTGAGGTTGTTATCGCTACTGGCCGTGCTCATTTTGACGTGCAAGCTCTTTTTAAAAACTCTGGGGTAAAAACGTGGATTATAGGAGCTAATGGGGCTACGATCCATGCCCCAGATGGTTCACTTTATTATTCACAACCAATCGAACCAGAGCTAGCCTATGATATCCTGCGTTCTTTAGAAGAAGATGGCTACTACTATGAAGTCTTTAGCGAGGAGTGTATTTTCACATCTCAGAATGGAAGAGAGCTTTTGCAAATAGAAATTGATCGAATGAAAAGTGCAAATCCCGAGGTTAATAGCTCAAGCTTAGAGGAAGCTTTAGTGAAGCAATTTAGTCAAACCGGCTTTTGCTTTATTGATTCTTATAAAGATATAAAAAATGCTTCTGCAGAGATTTATAACATCCTTGCTTTTTCGTTCTTCGAGGAAAAGTTAGAAACTGGATGGGCAAAATACGGAAACATAGATGGACTAACAATCGTATCCTCAGCACATCATAACTTTGAGCTTGAACACTGCGGAGCATCTAAAGGGAATGCCTTAAGACGCCTTTCGGATAAGCTCGATATTCCTATTGCTAAAACAATTGCAATCGGTGATAGCATGAATGATGTTTCCATGCTAAAACTAGCGGGTAAAGGGATTGCGATGGGAAATGCAAGGTTAGAAGTTAAAGAAATTAGCGATGAAATTACTTTGACAAATGATGAGCATGGCGTTGCAAAGATCCTCCTATCGGAATTAATAGAATGCTGATAAAATTTTAGCCAACCAAACCTCGGCGTAACACCTTAATGGTAGCGTGACGAAGATGGTTGGCTTTATCTTTAATTATCTATTATTATTCTTTCAAGTTTTCTAGGTCAGTCATAAAACTTTTATTTTTGATGCCTGATCGTAATAAATGAAGATCAACCTCAACATCAACCTCAGCTTTTGAAAATACTTCATCCCACTTGCTTTCTTGTTTTTTGAATTTTTGCGGGTCTTGGCGATATAATGCTTCACCAAATCCAAAGATGTCTACACTGAATTCTTCTTGAATATTCTGTATCATAGTCGTAATATCTTTTTTTACTAGTTCATTAATTTTTTTCTCATATTCCATAAAAACGTCAATTTTCGTTAGATCATTTGTACATTCAGATCCTTGTATTTTTGTTTCCCCTGTAATCTTCACCATAAGCTTGGGATTGTTATTTTTGTAACTTACGTTAATTTTAGTATTAGACCTAGAAACCCTTACATCGAAATAAGGTTGTTCCTCCACTTTCCCTTCTTCACACGGGATACTTAAGCTCGTATGTTTTAACTTTTGAGTCCATAAATAATCTCTTGTTTCCTTCAATGGTATAGACCCCAGCATTTTATCATCCTTAAAAATAGCAATCCCATCTATGAGGATAAGCGCCTCTGGATCTAACGATTTATTATTCTCTACATTTTTCCCCTTCTCCACATCACCCTTTAATACAACAGTTGCCGCAACTGGATTTTTGCCTTTGGAAATAATAGCAGCTATAAAATCTGTCAATCGCACGCGGGGATCTCCTCCCCATTCCTCAAGAAACGTATTAATTTGTTTATGGAGTTTTAAAGATGGACTTTTTTGAATAGGGTATGTGATTTTTGTGAAATCAGAGGCAGGATTTCCCTTAGTAATAAGGATATTAAAGTCATTACGGAAATGCCCGCTCCTCTCTAAAAAATCTAAAAAGCCAAACAATCCCTCTCGTGCGATTTCTTCATTGATAAAAACAACTCGCGTATGAGAATAAATTAGCTTACGAGCCAATCCAACATTCATTTTATTAGATAATTCCGATAGAGAGTTTCCCTCTAATGAATAGGTAATAACTGGTGTATTTCCTAGAGATCCTTGTTTTCCAAACTCTGGGGAATTAACTAATTCAACCGTCATCCTATACTTTTTTTCTTCGCCGGGATCAACAGCAATTCCTGTAACAATTGATACGTCATTTAACTCTTCTTTATCCCAACAACCGGTTAATAGGAAGGACATTAACACAAAAAAACCAATCATTTTTTTGTTCATTTTGTATTCTCTCCCCTTGAACTCGAATCCGGTGGAGAAGGTGGTGACGCCCCTTCCTCTTTTACTGGAGCATCTGTTACTAAGTAGGAAGGTCTATTTCTATCTGACCAAATAGGGAATCTTATAAAGACGTCTTTCTGGTCCTTTAATTTAAATGGAGCTACAGGTGTTAAATACGGGACTCCAAATGTTCGTAAACTTACCAAATGAATAACCATTATAATGAGAGAGATAAGAATTCCATATAACCCTAAGGAAGCAGCCATAAAAATTAAAATAAACCTTATAAGGCGAGCAGCGATTGAAAAATTATATATTGGAGATACAAAGCTGGCGATAGCAGAGAATGATACAACAATAACTAATACATTGGAAACTAATCCAGCTTCAACCGCAGCTTGTCCGATTACAAGTGCTCCAACTATGGATAGCGTTTGCCCAACTGCTCTAGGCATCCTTACCCCCGCTTCGCGCAATACTTCAAATGTAAGCTCCATTATTAATATTTCAATAACAGCTGGAAATGGTACACCTTCCCTTTGACCTTGAACACTAATTAAAAGCGGAGTCGGTAAAAGCTCATGATGATAAGTTGTTATCGCCACATACAAAGAGGGAAATGTTAAGGCGATCATAAAAGCAATATAGCGAATGATTCGGATAAAGCTTGTCATAAAAAAAGGTTGGTAATAGTCTTCTGCTGACTGAAAGAAATCAGTGAAAACAGAGGGAACGATTAATACAAATGGAGTCCCATCAAGAAAAATAGCAATTTTCCCTTCTAACAAATTCCCACTAATACTGTCTGGACGCTCAGTGTTGAAAATGAGCGGAAAAAAGGTAAAGTTATCATCTGCAATAAACTCCTCTATATTTCCAGTGTCTAACACACCTGATGTTTTTATTTTTTTTACTCTCTGTTTAACTTCATCTAATATATCCTCATTAACAATTCCCTTCATATAACCAATTACTAGCTTTGTATGTGAATCACTTCCAACATGGAAATTTTCAAACACTAGTCGTGGATTCTTTATTCTTCTTCTAACTAAACCGATATTTGTATCAATATCTTCTACAAAACCATCTTTTGGTCCTCGAATTATCGTTTGTGTACTTGGCTCATCAATTGATCTTTTTTCCATACCACCAATGTTCAAACCCAAGGCCTTTATTTGTTCATCTACTAATATAACTGCAAAGCCATTGAGTATCTGCCAAACAATCTGATGAAGAGTCTCTGCATACTCATATGCAACTGCTGGAAAATAGGCTTCCCTTATTTTATCGATATCTTTATCATCTTCTTTAGCCTCTTTAAATGCATCTCTTAAAGGTTCTAATACTTGTGAATTAAGCTCATTTTTATTCAGTGTCGTACCTAAATAGCAAACACAACCGTTCCTGCTTCCTATTTTAATATCAATATTTTGATAATCAGATGTTTGATAAAATAACTCATGCAAACTCTTTAAATTAATTTCTAGCTTATGGTCATAATCCTTTGGAATACCTTCCTTGTCAAAAATCTCTTTCTCAGTTGTTTCTCCACTTTTTTTATTTTTTCTCCGCTGAAACATATAAGAAAGTTTACTCATAGACTAGACTCCTTTTCCTGCTTCTTCTTCGTTTTCCATAATAAAATAGGGAGCACTATAGCAGGGAAAACAAACTGAAATGGAATATGCATATATAGGGGAACAAACTTGAGACCTTCCTCTATGTGTTCTACAAAGTTATTGCTAATAACTACTGTGAGAAACCCAATTATGGTACCCATCGGAATGGTCATGGTACGATAAGGTCTTTTCGTAATAAGCTCAAGCCCTTTTAATCCACCGTAAAAGAAAATACTTACCTTTACAATAATTCCAAACATAACGAAAAAAACAATGATCAAATCCACCCGTTCTATAAAACTCAACAATGATATTTCACGTGAAGCACTTAGTAAGGGAAAATTTGCTCTTTCTTTTAAATCTATTCCTAACGTTGCAATTTGAACAAGAGAGCCGTATGTTAACAATAAACCACTAGTTAAAACAGCTGCGGCACTTACCCTTCCAACCTTCTTAGTTTTCCCTACATAAACGATAATAACTGTAAAGGCAATAGCTTCACCAAATGGAAAGGTTAGCAATTGCGGAAATATTGCTTTAAATATAGGCCCAAGCCCATTTGAAAGCACCGGCAATAAATGATGAAATTCTAAGCCTCCTGAAAACCATATGCCTAATCCTGTTGTAACGATAAATGTCACAACATATGGAAAGAAAACTTCACTTGTACGTCCTAACACTTCTAAACCATGTTGTAGCATATAAATGATGACAAGCATCATCGTAATACAGATAACTTCGATTGGAGTAAACTCAAAAATTGTTGAAACTAGTAGCTCACAAAAATCTCTTAATACTCTTGCTGAAAGATAAAAAAAGTAGATTACATACAAAAGAGTGATAAGCTTTCCAACCCATTTCCCAAAACAAAAGACATATATTTCGAAAATATTTTTCCCAGGTAGCCTTGATAATAAAAATACATAATAAAGTACAATAAATATCCCTATTAATGTGGCGAGAATAACAGCTATCCAAGCATCTTGCTTCGCATCATTACCGATCCCAACCAAGGCTGCACTGCCAATTTGAAAGCATATAATAATAATGTATAACTGCCAAAGAGATATCTTCTCTACAAGATTACTCATACTAGGATTTCATTCCATTCTTTTGAAGCTTTCCCTTAATTCCGGCTACAATTGTATAAAGAAACCCAATGAATAAAAAAACAAACACCATCCATTTATTTGTACCAGGTGCTAAACTAAGGATTTTGAGTATTTCGGTTATCAAATCACTCTTATATATAAATGCATCGATTCTTGCTACAAGGACAGTAAGAATTGTCAGGATCATTAGAAACATGAATACTCTCATCGAAACCTTCCTACAACCGTATTTTCACGTCGTCAAGACTGATCGATGATCAGTCTTTTCTTAAAAAGCAACAAAGTTTGCGAAAACAGCCTTTTAAATAAACGATCGAATAACCAACATGATACTTAAAATGAACCCAATCAACCCAAGACAGGAAAAAACAATTAATTCTTTTATTTCTTTTTTCCTAACTAATCTTGGGATTTCAAACGCAAAGATGATGACAAAAATGACGAAAATCAACAAAAACTTAGACATATATCAAACCTTCTCTTACTAAGTGATATGATACTATTTTGTTAAACCGATTCTTCTTACGTAAACAGTAGGATGAATCGATACTTCTAATTCTGTAAATCTTTCATTCCAATCTTTTTTATATTTCTCATTCCATTGTTTTGGATATTTTTTATATACAGCTTCTCCAAAACCAAATATATCTGTACCAAGATCATCTTTTGACTTATCTAATACACTTTGAATTCTGTCTTTAACTTCCTTCTCGATCTCAATTTGTAACTTATCGATGTTTTTCGAATCATCTAAATTTAATTCAGAAGCGTTTTCCATTACATTCATTTCTGATGTAGTTTTTACAGCTATTTTTATCTCTCCATTTTTAATTTTAGGAACAATTTTTGTTTCCGTTCGAATAATATTCGTACTAATATGGCCACCACCCTTTTCTTCTGGGACTTTGACGGTAATGACTCCAAGTTCCATTTCATCTCGCAACCATAAAATCCCTCTCGTTTGCGAATCGTTCATCCACCCAACCAATTTATCATCTTTAAATACTGCTGCTCCAATGATTGCTTGTGTTTTATCAGTCTCAGCACTACCACTACCTCCTTTTTCCATTGGTTCTGACGCAAATTGAGGAGCTACCGGCTCTAAGCCTTCAGTAAGAAGCATATCGAGAAACTCTTTAATATTTACAGACAACCCCACACTAAGCTTCGTTAGCTCCCTTGTTTCTTCAGCTGTGACACTTTCTAATGTAGGTCTATTCTTGATAATTTCAAAGGCTTTACCTTTTGTAAACATAATATAGCTATTCATACGAGGTTCATGAAACCTTGAATAGAAATCAAGAATATGGGAAACACCCTTTTTAGCGAGTTCTTCCCCTATTATTAAAACCCTACTATGAGAAAAGAATATGCGTCTTGATAACTTTCCTTGAAGATGTCTATATGCTTCAGAAAGTGTGTCACCAGTATCTGAAATCATAAAAGTACTATTTTCACCACTACCTGTTGTACCACTAGTTGGACCTAGCTTTGATGGGACCGCTACTTGAAGTGATAAACGAATTTTATCGTCCTCTAGATCTAAACCAACAGCAGTAACGATTGCAATATCATTTATTTCAATTCGATTCCAGCAACCAGATAGCAAGAAGACTGACATTGCTAAAATGACCAATATTCTAGTTGTTTTCATCTGTACCATCCTGCCCTCTTAGAAGCGATTTAATATTTACGTCTCTTTGAAGCTAACCTCTTTAAATTCCTTTTAGCAGTTTGTTCTGGTCTTTCATTCATTCCCCACCATGGAACCCTAATTATGACATCCTTAAGATTATTGAAATTAAAAGGAGCAATAGGTGCCAAATAAGGAACCCCAAATGAACGGAGCTGGACAAGATGAACCAATATAAAAAATACGCCTAACAGAATCCCATAAAATCCGAGCAGTGCAGCTAAGAACATCATCAAAAAACGAAGAAGACGAATCGCCCCTGTCAAACTGTAACTAGGGAACATAAACGAAGCAATCCCTGTAATGGAAACAACGATAACCAAGGGAGCGGAAACAATCCCTGCTTCAACTGCTGCCTGACCGATTACTAATGCACCGACAATACTAACTGTTGATCCAATTGGTCTAGGTAGCCGCAAACCAGCCTCCCTTAAAGCTTCAAATGTTATTTCCATTAACAATGCTTCTACTACCGCCGGGAACGGTACCTTCTCTCTAGAGGCAGCGACACTAAACAAGAGATTTGTTGGTAATAATTCCTGATGAAAGGTTGTTACCGCAATATAAATGGACGGAAACAACAATGCAATTAATAAAAATAAATACCTGATGCATCGTATAAACGATGCCATAAGGAATCTTCCATAATAATCTTCTGGAGAAGCCATCATTTGAAAAAAAGTAACTGGTACAACAAGTACAAATGGACTGTTTTCAACAATTATCCCAACTCTTCCCTCAAGGAGGTTCCCAACAACACGATCCGGCCTTTCCGTTTGTAATACTTGTGGAAATACAGAGTAAGGATTATCCTCAATAAATTCTACAATATATCCACTATCCTCAATGGCATCAATGTCTATCCGTCTTAGTCTACTTCGTACTTCTTCAACCAATGACGACTCTGCAATACCTTCTATATAGGTTATAACTATTTCCGTTTTAGAAAGTCTTCCTAACTTCATGCTTTCCAATTTAAGTTGAGGGGATTTAATCCTCCTACGAAGCATGCTTGTATTTGTTCGTATATTTTCAGTAAAGCCCTCTCTTGGCCCTAGTACTACTGCTTCTGAAGCTGGCTCATCGACTGATCGTTGTGCCCATGATTGTTCACTTATTAAAAGCGTTTGTTTAAACCCATCAATGAGAATTACTGTCCCACCAATAAATAAATGATCAGCAAGTTGTTGAATAGTTTCTCCTTTTTCAACTTGTCCTGAGCTTATTACATCTTCAATATCTACAATAGTTAGGTGAGTTTTTTTTTGTAAATCTTGATTATGGTTTAATAATGGCTCCAAAATACTATTTTCCATTCTTTTCATATCTACTAGTCCATCAAGGTATAGAATAATTGCAGTATACGTTTTATTTATGTCAAATTTCCGATAAGTAAAGTCTGAAGATCCTTCAAACATTCTTCTAATTTTATAAAAATCTTCTTCAAGAGTTCCTGTTAAATAATCAGTCTCATCCTTATTGGTATGGGTATTGCTATTTTTATTCATAACTTTTTGAGTAGAGCTTAGAAGTTTCATCCATCTATTCATTTTCATTTCCATGCACCTCCCAATAGGATGATCAATATTACGACAGAACTTTTTTACGAATAAATGCAATACAGAAAAATAAAATCGGTAAGATGATGTGCATCAAAGTAAGAACATATATGTTAAGATACTTAAAAGCTATTTCTAAATGTGTTACAAAGTCTCTTCCTATTAATAAAGATAATGTTCCAAATTCAAATCCAATGAGAATATAAAAAAGTTGAAGTGAGCTTATTTTTTCCTTTTCCACCTGTCACTCCCACCAATTCCTTACCATAAATTTTCGCCTCTGGTTAAATTTATCTTTTCCGATTTAATCCTTGTTATGCGTTTTCTTACAATTTTTAAATTGATAACGCCAATATATTAGCAACTGATTCAGACTTTTTATTCTTAAACATAAAAACCCTTCCGCTAACAATATGGAAGGTTTCTCGATTTTAAACATATTTAATCGTTTTTAGTCGACTCACTATGAAGAACTTAAAGAAAATGTCTTTTTAATAGAAGAATTGTCGAAGGTATTTCAAAATCCACCAAAATCATTAATAATATAGATATATTTAACATACCTTTTAATGGGAGCTATGAAATATGAATACAAAATATTACTCTGAATTAACATATAAGATAAATCTAGTAAGAAAACTTATGATTGTCACAGCACAAACAAAGGGATTCAATAATCCTGAAACAATTAAATATAGTGAGGAATTAGATAGACTTATTTTTGAAACACAGATATTTTTAAAATCCTGCAGTTAAAATTTATCTATCGAGTTCCACATTACTTGAATTGTCGCAGATTAATGATACATTAATACCTGTACTAGATTATACAAGTAGGTGGAATTCATTGGATATCAAACAATTACAATACTTTATTGAAGTTGCAAATAATAATAGCTTCTCCCGGGCAGCCGAGCACCTATTTATAACTCAACCTACCATTAGTAAAATGATTAAAAACCTTGAAACAGAATTAGGTGTGCCATTATTTGATCGCTCTCGAAAAAAGCTTCTCTTAACCGATGCAGGACATACGATATTAGAACAAGCAAAGTTGATCGACAAAGCGTTTACGAATTTAGAAATAGAGTTAGATAATCTTTTAGGCTTGAATAAAGGACATATTAGAATTGGTTTACCACCTATATTTGATGCTCACTTTTTCCTTAAAATAATTGGCTGTTTTCACGAAAAGTATCCAGGGATTACCTTTCAATTTGTTGAAGATGGATCAAAGAAGATAGAAGATGATGTGGATAACAATCTCCTTGATGTAGGTGTTGTGGTCCTTCCAACTAACAATGAAATGTTTGAACATTTTTCTTTTATGGAGGAGGACTTGAAACTAATCCTCCACCCAACACACCCATTAGCCAATCAAATTGAAGTTAATTTAGCAGAATTAGCAAATGAATCCTTTATTCTTTTTAATAAGGACTTTGTTTTAAATGACAGGATCATAAATGCTTGTAATAATATTGGCTTTAATCCACATATTATTTCTGAAAGTTCCCAATGGTCCTTTATTGAAGAAATGGTTGCCTCAAAGCTTGGAATATCCCTTTTACCAGAAAGCATTTGCCGTTATTTAAACAAGAATGTCCGAACTGTAAAAATAGTAAATCCTTCGATCAGGTGGAACCTCGCCCTCATTTGGGGAAAAAACAAATATCTTTCTACTGCAGCAAAGGAATGGTTACAGTTTACGAAGGAACATCTGACAAATAAAAATTCATGAATACTTCAAATAGACGATCCTTAGTTAAGGTCGTCTATTTTATTTGAAAAAAAATGAGAAACATTCTTTTTGCCCATACTTGAAAATCCTCCCCTTCCAGCTCATTCACTTAATTTATACTTGGAAGCATTTACATAGACAAAAGCTATACTTCAGATAAAATATAACCATTTTACTTAACAAAAACTCAGGTCTACACTTGTAACAAGTAAACAATAACTTTTTTCAGCATCACTTTATCATCTCTATGAAGAAATGCAGAAGACAGCAAATTTCTGTGTAAATCCAATATGAAAGGATGGATTAAAAATGGAAGCAATAAAAACAAAAGAAAGCCGCATTGTTAGTACAGACCAAGTATTATCATGTGATTTAAATAATTATAATACTCTTTTTGGTGGAGTTCTGATGAAAAAACTAGATAATGTCGCAACGTTATCAGCACGTAGACATTCTAGAGTAAAGGAATGTGTAACAGCATCTACAGATTCTATCGACTTTTTATGTCCAATTCACCAAACTGATTCAGTCTGCATTGAATCATTTGTTACCTATACAGGAAAAACATCTATGGAAATTTTTTGTAAAGTAATCGCCGAGGATATGATGACAGGCGAACGTAGAATGGCTGCAACAGCCTTTTTAACCTTTGTTGCATTAGACGAAAAGAAACAACCGGTAGAAGTTCCTGGTATTATCCCAGAAACAGAAGAGGAAAAGTTTCTCTACAACACTGCTAAAGATAGAGCGGAAATGCGTAGATTAAGAAGAAAGAAAAGTAAGGAACTAGCAGAATATATTACAGTTAGAAAACCTTGGGATAAATAAGAGGAGGGCGAATAATGATTACCATATCTAGTCATGATGAATTGAAGGCCACCGAAGAAGCGGTTAAACAATTAAAACGGGACTTTCCTCAACTTTTTGACAAACTATTGCATGTCGTAAATTTAACAAGAGCATTCCAATTCAAATTTCAATATATGGGTTGTTTAATTATGGATGAAGATGTTCATAATTGCACACCTAATTTTGTTTATGGATCTGTTTTACGCTTATATAAGAAAGAAGTACAAAAATTGATCAATGATATAGATTCACAAGTTCTCAAGGACTTATTTGTTGCTAATAAAAATGTTGGCTATGCAAAGATTAGTTTATTACTTCTTGGTCATACTACTGAATCGTTAGTAGGCTCATCATCTATACAATAATAAAAATCCACTACTGAACGAAAATGGACTCCCTCGGGTAGCAACCACTTTCATTCAGTAGTTTTCATCTTTTTAAAAGACATTCAAAGTACCTTTTGACTTTTGCTTTTATAACTCTCTTTATCCTTTTCAAGAAGAATATTTAGGGATATAAGATTCACCTCTTCTTTTTCACCAAAAATTGTTATTTCCTTATTTGTACTATTTACATAAATATTTTCATTATCTATTTTCATTTCATCCAAAGAATGCATATATTCAAACGTTTGTTCAAGAAAGTTTGATTGATTATTGGACAGTAGATATGTTATTGCATCACGGTGGGCAATCGTTCGTTTCCAATCCCCATTGTTATACCAAATAAGTTTACTTGCTGACGCTTCATCAGGATAACCATACTTATTTATTAGCTTAAAAGCACCTTCTCTCAATTTTTCTTGCCATGTTTTTAAAATTTCGTCTACATACAATTTATATTTGCTATTCATAATAATACCTCCCAAATAAGCTAATAAACAGTATATGTAGGAATTATATGGAATTGAAATCATATTTCTTTAAATAATGTATTTTTTTGCATGCGCTAAAAAAATACGACACAAATAAACTCAAGCAAGAAAACTGCTTGAGTTCGTTTAGTTTCAAATCAGACCATTTAACCGATCTGGGGACAGATCCATAATCCCATCATCCTCTATAATACCGAGAGTAACATCGGTAATATCTTGATCAGATATAATTTTATCTTGCACCCTAAATTTTATATCATCAGCAACTGCAAGTGAAAGTCCTTTTCTTAATTCAATTAGGCCCTCAACATGATAATATCGACCTTCTTGTATTATCCTGAGTTTTTTAATATCTGTAACATCTTCATCACTTAATATTGTTCTGAACACTTTTTCTTCAATATCCTTTGGCGCAGCTACCCCGATAAGTCCAACCATATTATCAAATCCTACTCTGAAGGCTACTCCAATCATTAAAAAGCCAATTAGAATTGTAGCTATACCATCCAAGCTTGTGAAATCAGTAAATGCTGTGACAATGATTGCGGTTAAGGCTAATAATGCCCCTGTAACAGCTACGATGTCTTCATAAAAAACTAAACGAGTAGGCGGTGCTGCACGACCAACGTTACTAAATGCCGCTTTGGCTATTCCCCATCCTTTTGTCTTTTCTACTCTAGCTTCCTTTAGAATTTCCTTCATTGCTTTTAGTAAAATTCCACCATCAATAACCAGGTTAATGATTAATACACCTATACTTAACCAAAACCCACCGGTATTTTCTACTGGGTGATGCAGTAAGTGCCAGCCTTCTTTGATTGTTTCGTAAGCCATGATGGTCACTACT
Organism: Metabacillus sp. KUDC1714; assembly: GCF_014217835.1. Taxonomy (NCBI): domain Bacteria; kingdom Bacillati; phylum Bacillota; class Bacilli; order Caryophanales; family Bacillaceae; genus Metabacillus; species Metabacillus elymi. Next base: position 2,395,358 of record NZ_CP055263.1, on the reverse strand, counting down.
ATGACTGCGATCATACAAAATATGTTGATTACACGTCCAAAGCCTGTTGGAAATTGTGGCGTCGGCCGTTTTTCTGATAGAACACTACCAATAAACACAAACCCTTGATTTACTGCATCTGCAAGTGAGTGCATAGCAGATGCAAACATAGCCCCACTCCCACTTATTACATAAGCGATAGCCTTACAAGCTGCAATAATCCCGTTACCAATCATTGCAACTGCTGATGATTTATTCCCCTTTTTAATTAGTGATATAAATCCATTATTGTCTGTTTCATTACTCAAGTTTAACGCCTCCATAAATCAGCATTTTATAATATGTTTATTGTTCTTTAAAATTCGTGGATTATTACTTTTGAACATGAAATTGCATTCCAATGCTCATATAAAAATAATAGGCTCTTTTCTAAAAGATTGTTGTTTTTGAACAAAACTGATTAGGTTTATTGGTGCGGAAGGTGCGAGACTCCTGTGGGAGTAGCGGGACAGATGAGACCCCGCAGGCGCTCGCGCTGAGGAGGCTCATCGCCCGCCCCACGGAAAGCGAGCATCCTGGAGTGCCAATCAACCAACCCAATACTATTTTAAAAGCAACAAGGTTTGCGAAAACAGCCAAATAATAAAATGCAGACTTCATTTAAAATCAAATACGTACATATGATAAATACATGTCCAATTACTTTGGAGGGGTTATCAATGAAATTTATTAGAAAAGGCTTGATCATTATTATTGGCAGCATCTTAATATCCTTAGGAATAAATTACTTTTTGGTCCCCTACAAAGTGTTGGATGGAGGAATCATTGGGATCGGTCTTATTGTAAATTATTTATGGGGCCTTAAAGCAGGCCTGATGATTATCATTTTTAGTATTCCTATCTTTTTCATCGCTTGGTTTGGCTATAGAGATTATTTTTACAATAGCTTACATGGTATGGTTATCTCTTCCTTTTTTATCGATATCTTAAACCCAATCCATGCATTTTTTCGTATTGAAGCTGTTCCTAGCTCCATCATTGGCGGGATCTTAGTTGGCTTAGGAATTGGGCTAATGTTGAAATATAAAACGAGTACTGGTGGAACAGATCTTGTCGCTCAATTTATCTCTGATAAAACAGGTATGAATGTGGGTATCCTCATTTTTATTATTGATGCAGTTGTTATTTTATCTGGTGGCCTGTTATTTTCAACCGAAACTCTTTTGCTTTCGATTATCACCATTCTTTTTGTTGGCATTACGACAAGTATATTTACAAGAAATGTTGTACATTCAGATTAGGCTAAACACGTACAAGCACCTGGAGTGACTCACTTGGACTCGCACTCCCTCAGAAGTCTCACGTTTCCGCTCCAATCAACAGTAGCTTTACCATAGCCTTTCAAAAAAAGGTGTTTAGCAACAAAAAAGAAAGACATATTAAGATAAGAGGAAAATTGAAATGGAGTTGAAAAGATGGATTTTTTATCAAGAGAGCAAATTATTAACGAACTACAGGATTCGTTTCAACCTTTTATTAATAAGTATGGAATAGAGGACATTGGTATTTTTGAAGAAGAAGGTCAAGATAATCATTACTATTTAGGCTATACAGTTCGTAAAGAAGGAAAGACCTATCATATCCATTCATCTTATTTAAAGAACAATCATGGGGGTTTAGCTCCTGAGAAAAAAGAATGGACAATAGAATCTGATGAACCTGATAGGAAGGATTTGAAAGGATTTAAGGGATTAGAGGATGCCCTTCGTGAAATTCAGGAGATTCACTAGGAGATGGGCTGGATGTGTAGCACTTATCCACAGTCTTAAAACAAAAACCTTAGCCCGAAAAATTATCGAGCTAAGGCTTTTATTTTTTTAGCACTATAAATTGACTAATCATTTTACCTTACATGATCTTCAAGAAAGTTTATTTGTTACCGGCACTTCTCTTTTCTGAAGTTCCACCCCATGCTTCAACATTTTTTAGACCTTTAATATTTGAAACATGAAAGACTGGATTTTTTCCACTCGCTTTTTGTTTCAAATAGTCATTGAGTGCTGAGATCGCAATCTTCCCAAGTAGCACAATCGCAATTAAGTTAATGATTGCCATTAAGCCCATTAGTAAATCAGCAAGACTCCAGACAAAGCTTAACGATGCAAGAGATCCAAATGCGACCATGCCAACTACTGCAATACGGTAAATATTTAGCCATAGTTTACTTGTATTGATAAACTCAATGTTTGTTTCACCATAATAATAGTTCCCAACAACTGAACTAAAGCAAAATAGTAAAACAATGATTGCAAGGAATATCCCAGCCCAAGAACCCATTGTTGTTTCAAGTGCATTTTGTGTAAGCAGGATACCATTTGATTCTGTTGATGTGTAAAGACCTGACAAAAGAATAATAAATGCTGTTGAGCTACAGATTAAAAGTGTATCCACAAATACACCAAGAGATTGAATTAATCCTTGTTTTACAGGATGGCTGACATCAGCTGTAGCTGCAGCATTCGGAGCACTACCCATACCTGCTTCATTTGAAAACAAACCACGTTTTATTCCATTCATCATCGCAGCACCTAAAGCTCCACCAGCCACTTCACTGACACCAAAAGCACTTTCGAATATTAAAACGATTACACCAGGTAATTCGGAAATATTCATAATCATGATAAACAGAGCAATTAATATATATCCTCCTGCCATGATTGGTACCATGATTTCTGATACTGTTGCAACTCGTTTTATCCCACCAAAGATAACAACGGCTGTAATGATAGACAAGACGATCGCAATGATAATTTTATTTATTCCAAAAGATCCATTTAACGCACTTGTAATTGTATTTGCCTGAACCGAATTAAATGCTAATCCAAACGTTAGAGAAATTAACACAGCAAATGTTACACCCATCCAGCGAGCATTTAACGCCTTTTCCATATAGTAAGCGGGACCGCCTCGGTAATTGTTACCATCTTTAACCTTATAAATTTGAGCTAGTGTACTTTCTATAAATGCAGAAGCTGAACCAATTAAGGCAATCAACCACATCCAAAACACCGCTCCTGGACCACCAGTTGTGATTGCTATTGCAACCCCTGCAAGGTTACCTGTACCTACGCGTGAAGCTGTACTAATACAAAAAGCCTGAAAGGATGAGACACCTTTTTTATCAGCCCTTGCACCTTCACCTAAGAGCCTAAACATTTCGCCAATTAAACGAAACTGTACAAACTTTGTTCGAAAAGTAAAATAAAGACCAGTCCCAATTAACAATATAATTAAAACATATGACCAAAGTAATGTATTAGTTCCATTAATAAACGTTTCAATTATGTTCAATTCACAACACCCCTTACTTTATTTACTCTAGACTTTCATATGATGCACAATCGTCTACAGATATACACTTTTACTATATTAGCATATTACCTAATTCCTAAAAACCTTTATTTTCATCGAGATTTTTTGATAATAAAGCACGACAAACGATATTGGTATTCGTATTCAGTAAATCTAGGCATTAGTTTATTTTTCTAACTTTAAAACCAGCCTCCTTCTTAGAGCGTATTACTATAGGTGTTCAAATTATTACAAATAACGAAAAAGGTCGATCGTATTAAATACGTTTAAAACATATGTAGTCCATATAGAATTAGGAAAGACCTGCTCACACTTAGCATTTCAACAGGTCTTTTTTATTGTCACAATGAATCTAAAGCCTGCTTTAAATCCTCCCAAATATCCTCCCATGCTTCCAGTCCTACCGAGAGACGAAGTAATTCATTTGAAATCCCCATATCCTTTCTAACATCTTCAGGAATGACTGCATGTGTCATTGAAGCAGGATGCTGGATAAGTGTTTCAGCATCACCTAGGCTTACCGCAATTGGGATTAGTTTTAATTGATTTACCACTCTTACAGCTTCTTCATATGTCCCATTAACTTCAAATGATAGAAGACCTCCACCGTTTTTCATTTGTCTCTTCATTATTTCGTAATCTGGGTGATTTTGGTCTCCAGGGTAATAAACTGCCTTAATCCTTGGATGATTACCCAATAGATCGACAAGCTTTTTTGCATTTTCACAATGGCGATCCATCCTTACAGCCAATGTTTTGATTCCTCTAAGCAGTAACCAAGCATCAAAAGGAGAAATGACTCCTCCAATATCCTTTTGAGTCGTTTTCTTTAAGTGACTTATAACTTCATGATTTCCGACAATGATACCTGCAATTACATCACCATGCCCACCAATGTACTTCGTTGCACTATGAATGGTAATATCACAGCCTAATGTTAGAGGTTTTTGTAAATAAGGAGTTGAGAAAGTATTATCAACAACAACCATTATTCCCTTTTCTTTAGCAATCTTTACAACTAGTTCTAAGTCAATTAATTTCATTGTAGGATTAATTGGCGTTTCAATATAAATACACGTTGTGTTCTCTTGAATTTTTGAAATAATTTCTTCGGTTGTAGCTAATTCTGAGAAGGTATGATCGATTTGATATTTTTCTTGTAGCATCCTTAACAGGCCGAAGGTACACCCATAAACACCTCTTGAACATAAAATATGATCATTCGCCTTTGTTAATCCAATTAAAACTGCTGATACTGCAGCCATTCCTGACCCGAATGCAAGTGCCGCCTCCCCCTCTTCTAACTGGGCCATACGTTTTTCTAAAACTGTAACTGTAGGATTTGAAAGCCTTGAATAAATATAGCCATCCTCTACACCTGCAAATCGATTAGCTCCTTGCTCTAATGATGTAAAAGTAAAGGTTGATGATTGATAAATTGGTGGGGTTAAGCTATCTGAGTGCTCTTTCGAAGTATAACCTGCATGGATTGCCTTTGTTTCAAAATGATATGTGCCTTCTTTTTTCATTGTTATCCCCCTTGTCCGGAACATGATAGTTACTAGGCGGTTGTATTTTATATCTTATTTGCTCAAACCTTATTTCGTCACAGGTATACTTGTAATTTTTTAAATGATGTATTTTTAGACAACAAAAAGCACCTACATTCTTTTAATGTAGATGCTTTTATCATCTTTTTATAGAATCGCACTGTTAAACTTGGTTGTTGATTTCCGCTGCAAGTGTTGCTTCAATCAACAAAGTGCCAAAATCAACAGTGTCGCTATAACATAGCCTATAAAATAAATATTGCAAAGAGCCATTATTTTAGTACTGTTGGTTCACCTACTTGTTGACTCTCACCACCATGAATATATTGTTCAAATAGCGCAAAGCAATCTTGTTTGGAAGGTGGATGAAATGTAAGAAGTTGAGACACCAGAAGAAGATATGATGTATCTAAAGATGTTAAGAAGTTCATACCACCTAATAGTTTTGCTGATTGAGTTGAAATTTGCTCAATCTTCCTTTCAATGCTATCTCTAACTAATAAAACCTCATTTAACAACACGTCTAAAAATTGATTATTGATAAATTTATATGCTAAACCTTCAAGAGAATTCATCGTCAGAACTAAATCAGCAGTCAAGTCATGTATTTTATCTAAATTTTGAGCCTTATCCGATTGTAGAACCTTTTCAACCATGGAAGAAACTACACCTATGTAAGATGCTGTAGCAAGTAATTCAAACCAAATTAACCCATTCATAATGACCGGACTTACGTTTTGCTCAGTTCCGGCATGAAAAACATTTTCATTTGATACAAATACATCCTCAAGAACCACCTCATGAGTATCAGTACCTTTAAGAATCCAGTGATTCCAAAAATCATTTACTTTTATTCCTGGTGTGTTACTAGGAATGATTATGATAGCTAGTTGGTCATTGGGCAACTTAACACTTGCTGTCAATAAGTCCATTTTGTGAGATAAAGTGCATGGCTTTTTCCTACCATTAACAATTATCCCTCCATTGACAGGTATTGCTTCTACTGTAGGTGAAAAAATATTTTGGCTAATCCCCTCAGCAAACCCTGAAGCCAATAAAAGGTTTTCTTCTGCAATCATAGTTAAGATTCGCTCTAATTCAGGTTGTACGCTTATTGCACCAATTAATGATGCAACTGAAAATTGATGCATTGTCAATGCTATTGCTAAAGAAGGAGATCTAGAGCCAATTGCTCTTTGAATATAAATGGCATCCAAGGCGCTAGCACCTTTTCCACCATACTCTTTTGGAATCATAAGTGACGGAACACCCATTTGTTTTATTAGATCTATACACTCATTTCCTTGAGACTCTCTTTCCATAAAAGTAAAAGAAGCTAGTTTATCATCCAAACCTGGAAAATACTCATCAAGTACTAAACGTTCCTTTGCTAATAGTAATGACATGATTACACTCTCCCTAGCTATTTTTTATTCCTTCTGATATTCCACTAGTGTAGATTCTGGCTATTCTAACTCATTACGATTACCAATAAAACCAGATAATAAAATTAGTGAGTATGCCCAAAGCAACCATGAAGCAAAAAATTTATCCGTATTAGGACTAAGATTCGTAAATATGTCTTGGAAATAAATAAGAACAATAGAATCAATCAGCATACCAGGTAGGGCAATAAAGATCGCAGCCTTTATTCTTTGACTCGCTGTAACCTTTTTCCACTTGTATATTGGCAATGTTAAAACAAGAATTAATGGTACAACCAAAATATATGACATAATCATTAGCATTGGTTGTTCATGTAGAAAAAAGAATTGACCACCAAATCTAAAAATCAATGTCGCTCCAAGCCAAACTAATAGTCCCCATAACAGAAAAAACATGAAGAACACTCCTCTATTATTTTTCGTTTACATATACTATGATTTATCCAATAGATTCTTTATTAAAAATTGCAAATCACGAAAAACACCATCAAAATCTGTATCTTCGCGCATTAAAGCTTGAATGGCTAAACCGTCAAATAATGCGTTAAGTAATACACTCCAAACCTCAGTGGATACCCCATGTAGAGTTGAATCTCCTATAAATGTGTTTATTTGTTGTTTTAAGACATGGTTCTCATAACTTAATAGGTTTCCCAATTCTTCTCGCATCAGTTCATTATTAAATCCAGTAACTGCTAAAGACAAAAACAACTTATGATAGTAACTATCCTTTGTGATTCGATCTTGAGCTGAATCTAGTGCGTTTTCCATCCAATCTTCTTTACTTTTTTCTTTTTGTTTAGCAAGACTATCTAATTTATTCCAAGAAGTTGTGCTTATATCCTTCACAATCTCCATCATCAATTGATCCTTGCTTCGAAAATGGTAATAGACTGTACCTTGAGAAATTCCTGCTACTTCTGCAACAGATTTTAATGTTACATTTTGAATTCCCTTTTCAACGATACAACGCTTCGCAGCTTCGATTAATTCTTCTTTCGTTACAACATTTGGTTTAGCCATATCTATTTCTCCCCTTCATTTCCTTAAAGCCCGAAATAATCCTTTTTCTATTAAACGTTTATCCTACTCATTTTTACATCTCTTCCTGGATATTATTAAAGGATTTATTTTTACGTTGCCAATATGCTTGGTAAATGAGAATCAGCATAATCACCGTCGCCGGAAGTAGTAAGGAAGTATAAAAGGTATTTGCACCGTGTTTCACGTCGCTTAACGCAAAATGGTTGTAAACCTGTGAAGAAATTGTACTTCCTATCACTGCTCCAAGAAGGCGTGACATATTTATCATGGATGACACAAAGCAATGATACTTTATTTCCATCTCTATCATTGCCTGTGATGTACTACTTATGATAATGAGCCCCAACCCTAATCCAACAAACAAGTTAGCTAACGCTATTGCTAATATATTAAAGCTCGCAGATAGGATGATAAACAGCAAACCACAAAGTAAGAAGACCACCCCTGCTATCGCCAGGTTTAATAATGAAAATCGTTTCTCCAGCCTTCTGATCAAAACAGCTGCTAAAATAATACTTATACATAAAGGAACCACACCGATTGCAATACCAAAAGTTGAATCAATAAAGTTGGATAAAATAAATGGTTCAACGTATAAAATACTATTTAATATAAATCCTACTCCGAAATTTAAAAGCATAGTAAACAGTAAAATTGACCGTTTCAATACAACTTTAAAATCAAGCGTTCCCAACAATTCTGAATCAGAGTGCTTTTGCATGCTGATTGAACAAATGAGAATGATTAAAAAGACAATTAAGTTTACGAAAAAAATGACTTTCCAATGTCCAAATTGTCCTATGATTCCACCCAAAATTGGCCCGGCTGACGCTGCTAATGCACTAAGTGCTCCCCATATTCCAATTACCTTTGTATAATCCTCTTTTTCACTCTGATTTAGCATGAGTACAAGGCTAATCGGAACTATGATAGACGAGCCAATTCCTTGAATAATACGTGCAATTAACAGGTATATAAAAGATGGACTCAATGCTCCACACAAAGAGCCAAAGCTAAACAACAATATACCCAAAAAGAAAAGTCGTTGATTAGCAATTCGTTGGGACAGAACTCCTACTAACGGCATTAATAAAGCAAAAGGTAATATATACCCATTCATAATCCAAATAGTATGAGACATTTCTATTTGAAGATCTGTCTGAATGATAGGCAACAAAACATAAAGCAATGTTCCATCCTGCATAACAAAGAAAACACTAAGACCAATCATCCAAAGATAAATTTTTTGTGAAATTCCCATAGTCTTTTCCATCGTTTATCTACTCGCTTTGGTTGTATTTTTTTCTCTTTCTGCATCAATGATTTGCTGTAAGTTAGTAGTAGCCATTTCCATTGCTATCTCTCTAGTTGTTTTGTCCTTCCTAACACTTTCCACTAAAAGATGTTTAACCTTTTGTCTAATCCGTTTTGAACACTCATCAAGAACATTCTCAACATTAGCTTGAGCTGTAATTAATAAACCAAAACCAGTTGCGGAACCAGAATTCACTATAAAGTCTGGTAATACTGTAATCTGGTTGTTTTTTAATATATAATCAGCTTCCTTTGTTGTTGGCATATTGGAGCCTTCTACAATTAATTTTGCCGTTATTTGATTTGCATTTTTTTCTGTAATTACGTTAGATACAGCTGCAGGAATTAAGATATCAACTGGTAAAGTTAAAATATCATTTGGTTCTAAGAATGTATATTGCCTCAAATGATCTCGACGAATCAAGCCATTATCTGTTCTAGCATTTTCTAATTCCTCAAAACGAAAACCATTTTCAGAATAAACCGTCCCAATTATGTCACTGATTGCACATATTTTTACACCCTTTGCTGCAAGCAAGCGAATAATTCCATTACCAACTGTTCCAAACCCTTGTACTGCTACTTTTACAGTTTGAAGATTTAAATGTAAGAAATCTGTTGATTCATCGATGGCCTCTACTAAGCCAAATCCTGCTAAGTAATCCATAAATTCTTCACTTAATAAATCATCAATTGATTTTCCCTCTGGTAATTTAATATCAATTCCTTTTTCACTTAACTGATCAATAACAAGCGAGCTAGGATCAAACTGAATGCTATTATAAACATGCTTCACATCCGAACTCGTCATCCCCATATCTTCACCAACTAAAAGCATGGAACGTAAAATAGGTTCTGCCATTTTAGCAAATGCTGTTATTTTCTCCAGTTTATGATTTGAATTTGGATCACCAACAATACCTATTTTAGCTCCACCTAAAGGAATATCCATCATGCTATGTTTATAAGTCATTATTTCTGCCAAACTACGAATTTCATCCATTGTTACATTTGGACTCATTCTAATACCACCGGCAGCCAGCCCACCAATAAGCCTATCAATAACAATAAAAGCTCTTGTATTGTTTTGAGGATCAAACAGTTCTATTTCATATTGTGCTTTCATTGGATGACCTCCTTTTTTGCTACTTGAAACGTAAAGGCAAAAGCACAATCCTCTTTATTTAATCTTTCCATCATTTCATTTTGAATTGATAGACTAGGAAACTTAGATACAGGTATATCCCTTTTGGCAAGGAAATTTCTAAAGCATACAATCCCATTATTTCTCATCGTACGTTCAACATGGAATAGGATTTTTTCAAACTCCTCTTTGGGAATCCATCCTGAAATATCTGAAAGTGAATATTTATCCAATACACCATTTGGACATTGTGTTAAAAATTGATCGATTCTATCTGTCACAATCTCAACACAATCTATGTTTTTTTTGATCGTTTCATAATGTTTCTTTTGTATATATACTGGCAGTGCTTCCTCATTCATATATTTGCTACAAAATAAAAAAGTCATAAAATGATTATCTCTAACTAAATGTTCCTTAAATGATTGATCAAAACGAGATAGCATATAATCCCCTATAGAAAAACCATCCTCTACTTGGTTAAAATAACTTGGATCTCCCAAAAATATTTCAAAAAATTTCTTTTTACTACATGTTCGAACTAACCATCTCCAAAAGGGGGTATTCCATTTCTCTTCGTAAAATTTTCTTTGTTCTTCAATACTTTCACATTCTAATAGTTTTTCAAATTGGGGCCTTTTCACACGAAATATAAGTGAACCTAAATATTTTTTATAAAACATTTCGTGCTTACCTAAAAAGATAATTCCTTCTTCGATCTTTGAAAGATGTGTTTGCCAAAATTTTTGAGCAGGGGGTGAAAGATGATGTTGCAAGGTGTAAAATACTTCTTTTCTAGAAACTCCACTTTGTTTAATACCTAAAAAGGATAGGCACTCATCATGATTAAGTTCCTTTATTGCGGCTATCTTTAATTCCAAAAGAAAGTTTTGATTCGGATTTGCATCAACAGATATTAATTTTTTAGGACCATCAACTAATAAAGATAGACTCCGGCATCCACTTCCAGTGATTGATACTACTGTGTCACTTGGTTTAATTTGTAAAGCCTTTAATTCTGACTCCGAGTCCTCATCACTAGTCGTGTAAAGCAACCATTGATCACGATAGATGCTATTTTCCATTTTTTCTTCAGTCCATGTAATCTGGTCTGGTTTAAGAGAATGATTCGTCTGAATTGACATTAGATTTATGATCTCCTTCCATTTTAAACCTTCACCATTTCTGTGCTTAGATCTAAACTATCTAATTCTGCTAACGTAAACTGATGTTTCTTAGCAATTTTCTGTATATAGTAGATATCCTCCATTGTGATTCTTCCACCTATCCCAAAGTTCTTCTTCTCATTTTCTAGAGCTAAAAGCATTGTTTCAGATAAACAAGCTAAATTCACACCAGGCTTATATCCTAGATTTTGCCCAAATGAAATAGGTTCAGGGTATTGGACAAGGCCACCTTCAATCACTAGCACATCTTTCCTTAGCTCTTTAACTAATGGTCCTACATTAGCTGGACGTGATACATCACAAATAATAGCCCCATATTTTATCTGATCAACAGGAATTATTTCCTCCATCGAACTTGTTGCTGTAATCATCATGTCTAAATTACTAATCTCATTTTTTATCTCTACGCTATAATGAATTGGTGGTTGTAATTTTAAAAACTTGTAAACCTCCTCTATTTCATCTATCACGTTAATAGACTCAATCTCTTCACCAGGATTCTTTTGCATGAGTACTTGTTCTATTGCTGTTGTTGAAGGAGTATTATTTAATTGATTTTTACCTTTCATTAGCTCAAGCTTTGACAAAACTTCCTTACGAACCCCTTCATCTTCCTCATTTATGCATAACGCATGCACGTAAATAAGGTTGGCTAACTGTTTTAGTCTTTCGATATTTTTAGTAGGGTTACTATTTCTACCGATCAACGTTATATTTGAAGTAGTTTGAGCTAAAATCATCGCACATTTTTTTCCAATTGAACCATTTGCACCTAAAATTCCTATTTTGGCTGTATTAATGTCATGCCCCTTTTTTTTGGCAGATTCAATCAATGCTTCAACGGCAGTAATAATCGTTAATGTATTTCCGGTTGTTAACGTAATATTTTGGTCAAGTAGATCATAGCCACCACGAGTAACTATTGAGGTATATGCTCCTAAACCAACAACATTGGCACCGAGTTCTTTTGCCAATTTAATGCCTTTTTTTATTGCAGTTACTACTTCATTCCTTGGTCTTTCTAAAATCTCTTTTCCTCCATAGGTTAGACCTATCAACCACCCCTCTGCATAGCCTCCTGCAGGTGTACGAACTGATGGCATATGACATAGTACCCCGGCTCCAGAGTAGTCTGCCTGCCATTCAAATATTTTACTGAGCTCATGATCTGAAAACCTTTCAAAAGATGGTGTATTAGTTACTAAGTCTTGTGGTGAAGGATAGTGACATAAGAAGGCAAAGGAAGTCTTTGGCTTATCACTTTCATCTAATAAGGATGATATAATTGGTGAATAATAGTGACGGTAATCTTTAATGAACTCAGGCTTTCTATAATCACCAGTTGTATAGCGATAAATTAAATAAAAATCTCGTCTGTATAAAATCTCACATAATTCGTTAAATACTTCTATAAATCGATCAATCTCTTGTTTATTGATGATTAGCGGTGGCTGAATTCGAATTGTAAGAGAGTCATTTAAAAATGGCATCACCCGTATTTGATGAACATTTAACAAATAGCCACTTAGTAAATATCCGATTCCCCCAGCACTTGTCATATTTGCGATCTCAAATGAGTCACCAGCATCAATTACTTCAAATTCAACGGCAAGCATCAATCCATTACCGCGCACTTCGCGAATTACACAAGGCCATTTCTTATGTATGTCCTCCAGTTTCGCTTTGAAATACGAGCCCTTTTGTTTTACTTCTGTAAATAATTCATCATTTTTTTTCAAATAATTGATAAAAGATAAACTCACACTAGAGGTGAAATTATTATTTGCAAATGTGGAACTATGGTTAAATCCAAAATCTTCTGTCCAAATGGAAGAACGGCTAATACATACTGATATTGGAACAAGGCCTCCCCCTAATGCTTTTGATAGGGTTACCATGTCCGGCAATAAGTTTTCCTCAGTCGTAACAGACCAATTCCCTAGTCTGCCTAAACCGGTCTGAATTTCATCTACTATCACTAATACATCATATTGTCTGCATAATTCAATAGCCTTAGAGAGATATTGTTTATGAGGAATCCTTACGCCGCCTTCTCCCTGTATAGGCTCAACAATAAATGCAGCTATTTCCTCACTATGTCGTTCAAGAGCCTCCTGGAGTGCTAGAAGATCATTATATGGAATCTTTAAAAACACATCTTGCTGAATAAAAAATGGCTCTTGATATTGTGCTTGCCCAGTTGCAGAAAGTGCACCTAGTGTCTTGCCATGAAAACCTTTATGACAAGACAGAATTTTTTCTTTCTTTGTTTTTGCTCGAGCTAACTTTATAGCTGCTTCAATCGACTCTGCTCCGCTTTGGGCAAAAGTACATATATTTAAATCACCAGGAAATAAGTTAGTTAGTTGACTAGCTAACTCTTGAGTTACCAATGGAATTGAAGGCTGGCAAAGGCTCGGAGTTTTATCTTCTTTAAATTGGGTTATACTTTGCCAAATTTCTTCATGATTATAACCTAGAGGAAGTGCGCCATATTGCGCGATGAAATCTGTATATCTTTGTTTTCCATCAAATATGTAGTAGCTCTCCCCTTTTGTAAAAACTTTATTCAAATGAAATAGGCCCATAATCTTGTTAACAGAAGGATTTAAATATTCCACATTTATTTTCCTTTCTCAGTAAATTAACAAACCTGTAAAATTTTTACTTCATTCCCAACACATATCCATTCTACTTAGAATATCCGCGATTGTATTGTGCAAAACGTACTATTTTTTACTAATTGGTTATTAAAATTGTAGGTCAAGCGTAGTGCCTGTCACTACCCAGTTTTTGTTGATACTTGTCGAAGTTTCTGATGCTTGAATCTACGTAATAAAAAACAGAACAGTTCTACATAAACTGTCCTGCTTTTTTACGTAGGCTCTGTAAAACTTGGTTGTTGATTCCGCTCAAATCAACAAAGTACAAAAACAACAATCAGATTTTTACATAGCCTTAAGTTATAGTAATGCGATGATCTTTCGCGCAGTATTTTTTCCATTTTCAATACAGTCTGGGATGCCTACACCGTAGTAGGAGCAACCAGCAATTATAATTCCTGGATAAGCTGTAGCAAGTTTATTTTCAATCGCTTCCACACTTTTCGAATGAGTAATTCGATAATTAGGCATCTGATCTGACCAATTTGTTATTTCACTTGTAATCGGTTCAGCTGAAATACCAAGGCCTTTTTTAATATCGCTCAGTGCAGCTTGAAGAATTTCTTCCTTATTCATTTTTTGTAAAGCTTGAAATGCCGGATGACTGCTTTTATAAAACAGCCTTACAAGCAAATTTTTACTTTCTGACGTATGCTCCCATTTCCTGCTTGTCCATGTACATGCGTTACATGACAACTCATTATTGCTTGCAGTAATAAACCCAGTTCCTTCTGTTGGAAGTAGTGAATCAGGAACATCAAATCCCACATAAACACTGATCAAAGAGCTACTTTTTAGTTTGACTAACTCCCCTATGATTTCTTTATCATTGAGAATTTCCCCCGCAGCTGTATGGGGTATACTCAATACCACATGATCTGCTTCAATTACTTCCTGATTCGCAAAAGAAACCTTATACCTGTTATTCTCTTTTTCAATTTCACTTACTTTGGTGTTCTTTAAAATTTCAACATCCCCAAGCTTATTTTCAAATGCATTAACAAGTGTATCTAAACCGCTTCTAAAAGAAAGAAACTTCCTTTCTCCACCGATCTGGAATTTCTCCTTGTTCGCTTCTAAACCCTTTATAATACTACCGTATTTGTCTTTATACTCAAGCAGATATGGCAATGTTGAAGCAAGTGTTAAGTCGCTTAGTTTCCCAGAATAAACACCCGAGAGAACTGGTGCAATTTGTTTTTCCACTAATTCCTTTCCGAGAAAATGTTCAAGAAACGCTCCAACAGAATCATCTTTGGTGAACGTCTCATTTTTTGTATAAAGATCTTTCAGGGCCTCAACTTTTCCTTCTGCAGAAACAAGTGTGCTTTTCGCTAACGACTCAACACTTGCTGGAATTCCGAAAACTGCGTCAGTAGGAATCTGCTTTAATTCACCTTCTGTATATATAAACGAACGGCCTGTAGCATTGTATACGACTTCACTCTGCAAACCGAGTTCTTCAATAAATGTCATCGTATTCGCTTTCCGAGTTACAATTGAATCCGCTCCCGCTTCTATCACAAAACCACTATTTTTTACTGTACGAATTTTCCCACCAAGCTCTGCAGATGCTTCTGCAAGAATAAGCCTCATATCCGATTGATTCGCTTTTTTCCATTTATACAATTCATACATCGTAGATAATCCTGTAATACCGCCACCAATGACTATTACTGTTTTCACCTATGCACACCTCTATTTACAATCCAATTTAAATCATTTAAAGTGTACCATATTCCACCTTCCATTCAGTGATTTTTGATACATCTTAACTGACTTTAATCACATTAAACAAACGTTTAATTAAGTCTTATTTAGACACAAATTTGTTTCCTGATATCCAGTAACGCCAAGGATAATCTTTTGCCTCACCTGAATTATTAATTCCAATTCTCTTTCCACAAGATATTCCTTCAGGCTTAGATCCCTCAGCAAGATATAAAGGTGGCTTAAAAATTGGGTGTCCATAGTCTTCCATTCCAATTCCTAATGCCTTAGTAAGTTTTCCAGGCCCATTGGTAAGGTTTTTTTGATCTGTTACAGGCCGTCTTTTATTCATAAGCTCAATTCCGGAGTACGGTTCCACCGCTCTGATTAGCACTGCTTCTGGTTTCCCCACACGTCCACTCACGACATTAACGAGACAATGAGTGTGCATGACATATGTATACACATATCCAGGCTCCCCGAACATTATTTCCGTTCTTTTTGTTCTTCTATTCCCAAAGCTATGAGCAGCACGGTCTTCAGGCCCCTTATAAGCTTCTGTTTCAACAATCATTCCAGATGCAATACCATCCTTTGTTTCTTTCACTAGTAAACATCCGAGTAGCATTTGGGCCAATTCTAATGTTGGTTGGTTATAAGATGCTTGTGGTAAAGGCTTTAAAAAAGGTTCTATATTCAAATCCTTTTTATCCCCTTTCATGTTCATTAAGATTGATTGCAAGTATTTTTAAAGGTATAGAAAAGGACAGCTTTCCCTTATACACTCTATCTATTATTAGTCAGATTGTAGGTAACCTTAGCGGGGGATTACACCCCATTTCCCTATATTTTACACAAAATCCTATGCAATTATTTTGTATTCATAATAAATAACAAAAGCACAAGTGCCAAATAAAAAGGCTTAATACAGAATTTAACGTTAAGTCCTGAATTAAGCCTAAATATCTTATAGAATATCTTTTACATTGTAAATCGAATCCTTTTTATATCACACCTAGTGTATGAAGGTAAACAATGATAATTGTAAGCGGCACAATCCATTTCATTAAAAATCTCCATGTTGCGAACAATAAAGGAGAGTATGAATTTTCCAATCTAAATTCTTGCTCAACGATTGTTTTATTCATTTTAAATGATATAAACAACGCAATTAGTAAGTTGCCCAGCGGCAACATAATATTACTAACAAGGTAATCAGTTGCATCAAAAACTGTTTTACCGAAAATCTGAAACTCACCTAGGAGGCCCATTGATAAAGCAGCTGGGATTCCAGCAATAAAAACAGCTAAACCAGCTACCCATGAAACATACCTTCTTGAGCGTTTTCCGCCTTCTGTAAAAGCAGATACGATAATTTCTAGTAAACTGAATGAAGATGTTAAAGTTGCAAATAAGAAAAGTAGTAAGAACAAGCTTAAAAAGAACTCTCCAAATGGGATTTGAGAAAATACTGTTGGTAGAACGATAAATAACAGCCCAGGTCCCTCAGTAGGCTCAAGCCCAAGCGCAAAGACAGCTGGAAATATTGCTAATCCTGCAAGCAATGACACAAAAATATTCATAAGGACGACTGAGCCTGCAGAGGACGGAATACTTACTGTTTTATCTAAATAGGAACTGTAAGTAACCATACATGAAAATCCAACTGCCAATGCGAAAAATGATTGACCCAATGCATACAAAATACCCTCACCTGTTATGCTTGAGAAGTCAGGATTTAAAAAGAATTGTACACCCTCCATAGCACCATCCAATGTAAGAGATCTAATAACAAGGACGATAAAAAAGATAAATAATAACGGCATCATATACTTACTTGCTTTTTCAATACCATTTTTTATCCCAAACGTAAGAACAACAATATTGATTAGTAAATAAAGAGCTAACCCAAGAAGAGTTATACTTGGTGAGCTTGTAATCCTTCCAAAGAGCTCGGGATAATTTGCCCCGCTATGAATCACTTGACCAGTAATGGAAAGAAAACTATAAATTAAAACCCATCCACCAACAACACAATAAAATGATAGCAATAAAAAACAGCCAATCACACCAAGCTTACCGATTTTATCCCACTGGCCCTTCGGTGCTAATATTTTATACGCAGAAATTGCCTCCCGCTTCGCCCCTCGTCCAATAATAAACTCTGAAATAAGCATCGGTAGCCCGATAAGGACTGTAAAGGCGAGAAAGACTAAGAAAAAAGCAGCCCCTCCATTCATCCCTGCAACATAAGGGAACTTCCAAATTGCGCCAAGGCCAATTGCAGCTCCAGCAGAGGAAAGGATAAAGCCTATTTTGGATGACCATTGCTCTCGTTGTTTGTTTTCCATGATTTCCTCCTTTTGTTGGGTGCCTGTCACCCCCCGGTATTTGTTGATTTTTGTCGCCATTCATACGAAGCGAATCAAATTAACACTTACCGGACCAATCGATAGATTAAAAATCTTTCATTAGGATTATGTTCATATAATCCTGGCAGCTTGACTTCCTTTTTTAATTCAAAAGAGCTGTGGTTTTCTAAAAAAAAGATATATTCTTTTGACACATAATATAAAATAAGCTCTATTTCTCGCTCCGTATTTTCCACAGAAATCAATATATTCTTAATGACTTTCATAAAAATTTGGATCGAAAAGGGATTAAAGAAGTAAAATCGGTTGTCTAATGGATCAATCTGATACTCTTCTGCTAAACAACAATGAAAATGAACTTTATCGGCACTCTTTTTCGTTTTCTTTAAATAACGAGTAAGATTTTCAACCGCTTCCATATAAAAATCCTCATTCATTTCTATCCCTATAACTGTTGTATTAATCAAATAATTGATAAAGAAGTTTAGCCTTCCTTTTCCACACCCAAAGTCAACAATCCGATCACTGCTTTTTAATTCATAATGATGAAGCAAATGTTGCAGGGCACTATATGGTGTTGGCTCATATCGATGATAATGGAAAGACTTATTAAACCCCTTTTGATCTCCACCTGTCTTTATGTTTAGCAGTTTATCATAAAATAGTTCTTTCATTTTGCACTCCTAAATGTATTTACCTATTTTCTATAAACTTTATTATAAACGTAAAGTTATTTTAATCATAAAGAAACTTATCAAAACTCGATATGTTAAATGCTAAGCAAAATGTTATGATAGAAAGAAATATTACTAGAAGGTAAAAGGTGGGATTTAATGAACTGGGTATCAACCACTAAAAAAGGCGATTTTCTCAAATGGTTTTTAAATCATCATCAACTAAAGAATAAAGAAGCACGAAGGCTCATAGAATACATTCAAAATAATCACCATATCCTCAAGAATCTATCCTTTATTGAGACGGTTCATCCAACTGAACGAACCATTATTATATCAAGTATAAGTTCAGATGAAGCCGGCTTTCTGTTTTATGCTAATAACATGAAAACAGAAGAAGTCTCTAAGGCATTGGGATCCTTAATTAATAACCCTACAGACAAAGTCAATATCATCCTCCACTTCTTTGGAAAACAAGCTAATTACCGCTTTAAAGAATTAGTTGAAACACGAAGACTACAGTCTATTAAACAATATGAGCAATCTGAAAAAGATGCAAAAGCAACTGATATTGTTGTTGAAATTGCGTTACTTAAAAGTCAGATTAATAAAGCATTGGATGATCGAGATGAAGAGCTGTTTAAAGCTTTAGTAGGGAAGTTGAAGGAAATTACTAATTAAAATTTGTTGATTACATTAGAGAAGGGTGCACTTAAGATCTCTAAGTTCACCCATAGTTGCAACCAGTTTTTTGTAATGAAAAGCTGTCTAGTTTTAGAATATAGGAAAAATCACTATCTAATTATTATGTTTTTTCCAATAATCATAGATAGCTTCTTTGAAAATTTCAGTTAAATCCGCGTTCTTTTGCTTTTTTATCCATTCAACTTGAACGATTGGTAGCTTCATTTTTAAGATTACTTTTTCATCGGGCATTTCATATTTTCTTATCTCCTCAAGTGTGATGCCCTCTTCTATGTTTGGAAACATTAAATGATCTTCGTTAACCATTAAGAAATCCTGATATTCTTCAATCTCATTCAGTTCACAATATAAATTAAGCCGAGGTAATCCTCCAGACAAGTCTTGTAAATGCATAATTGTATTTATCACTCTACCATCTAGTAATTCTATCTCTAAAATTAAATTTTCTTCATGTCTATATTTATTTACAACAACCTCACTCACGATTATACCCAATTCCAAAGTATGTCCCGTACTATTCTCAAAGATATATATTGCACTATTAAAAACATGGATACTCTCTCCATCTATTTTTACTGATTTAACTTCAACCATTAAATACTCTCCCTTCACGAATTATTTCGACAAAAAAGAGCATTTACCCTGCCAATTATGGACGGATATGTATTAATGAAAGAAAGATACACCAGTTACATACTATTTCGTATGAATTTTACAAGCAATGTTAGGAATTAGAATAAAGATTGCTGTCCCAAGGAATAGACAAAAGACCCGGTTTTTTTCGCAAAAACCGAGTCAAGAATTAATAATGTGTTGCGTGATACACTCCACATACACTATTTCTCTAGAATGTTCTTACTTATGTTATTACTCTTCAAAGAGAAAATACCCCTTCCTGCTTTTCTACCAATTCAATCTCAAACCCTAAATCGCTTAACATCTTATGATCCTGATTAGACTCCTGCCCTTGAGTAGTTAGATAGTTTCCTAAGAAAACACTATTAGCGGCATATAAACCTAAAGGCTGTAAGCTGCCTAAGTTAACCTCCCGTCCCCCAGAAATGCGGATTTCCTTAGTAGGATTGATATAACGAAATAATGCTAGCACCTTTAAACAATATCTAGGATTTAATTCATTTACACCCTCTAGCTTTGTTCCGTCGATTGCGTGTAAGAAGTTTATCGGTATTGAATCAGCATCAAGTTGGCGAAGGGCACGGGCAATGTCGATTACATCTTCCTTCGTTTCCTTCATTCCAATTATGGCTCCTGAACACGGTGAAATGCCATGTTTTTTGGCAATTTCAACTGTATTTACCCTGTCCTTATAAGTGTGTGAGGTTGTAATATAGGAATGATGGCGCTCAGAAGTGTTTAAGTTATGATTGTAACGATCTACTCCTGCTTGTTTTAATTGAGCTGCTTGCTCTTCCTTTAGGATCCCTAAGCAAGCGCACACTTTCAGACCATATTTATCCTTAATTTCTTCGACTGCTTCACTTACCACATTCACGTCTTTTCTAGTAGGTCCTCTACCACTAGCAACGATACAATATGTACCTACTTTATTTTCAAACGCTATCTTTGCACCTTCTAAAATTTCTTCTTTCGTAATAAATGGGTATTTTTCAATTTCGGCAGTAGAAATTGAAGATTGTGAACAATATCCGCAGTCTTCCGGACAATAGCCACTCTTAGCATTGATGATCATATTTAATTTAACTTTCTTTCCAAAATAGTGCTTGCGAATATGGAAAGCACCGTTTAACAAAAGTAGTAATTCATCGTCATCACAATTCAATATGCTAATTGCTTCTTGATCACTAATGACTTTTCCCTCAACAACCTCTTGCGCTAACTGTAACCAATTCACAATATCCTCTCCTTTTGTATATTTATTTTATTACTCGTGCGAACGCTAGAGAATGTTTTATATAATCTCATCGTAAGTAATCCGCTAATGATTGCGATAAAAATATCACCGGCAATACTATATAGAAAACCAACCATGATTACATGTGACCAGCTGCTCTCAACATCCATCCATGTATTAAGCGCAATGTATAGGTAGGTTACACCAAATAAGTAAACGACTATGAGTCCAGCAAGGTTGGCCAAAACAAATTGATACGTTTTTGGATTAGTTATACGTTCTGTTATCCAACCCACTACAAACGCTCCGGCAATAAAGCCAATTAAATACCCAAATGTAGGTTGCAGAACGTAGCCAATCCCACCTCCTTGTGTAAAGACAGGGACTCCCGCTAGACCAATCGCGACATAAACAAGTTGACTTTGCATACCTCTTTTACTTCCTAATAAAGCCCCTGCTAAAAAGACAAACAGAACTTGTAGAGTAAAGGGAACATAGGGTAATGGAATTTTAATAAATGCTCCAATTGCTGTTAAAGATGCGAACAAAGATGCTACTGCTAATGAAATCGTTGAGTTTTTACTCATATTCATGTACCTTCATACAAGCGTGATCATGTTCAAAATATTCCTCTATCGCTTCATTTGTTGTATCAATCACCATTTTGATTTCCTCCTTCGTAATCACATATGGAGGCATAAAATAAAGGATGTTTCCTAATGGCCGCAAGAGTAATCCTTTTTTTAACGCGATTTGGTAAATTTTATAGCCAATTCGTTCTCCACTAGGAAAGGGTTCTTTTGTTTCTTTGTTTTTTACTAATTCAATTGCACCTACCATACCCGTTTGTCTATATTCGCCAACATATGGATGGTGATCAAATCTTTTAGAAGCTAACTCTTTCATGTATGTACTTTTAACATGAATCTCATCTATGTAATGTTCATCTTCAAAAATATGTAACACCTCTAGTGCTACTCGGCAGGCTAAAGGGTTGCCTGTGTAACTATGAGAGTGTAAGAATGCTTTCATCGTTTCATAATCATCATAAAATGCATCGTAAACATCGTCTGTCGTTAAGACAGCAGACAATGGTAAATAACCGCCTGTTAACCCTTTGGATAAACACATGAAATCGGGTGTAATACCAGCTTGCTCGCAAGCAAACATAGTTCCCGTTCGACCAAATCCTACTGCCACTTCATCTGCGATAAGGTGAACATCATATTGCAAGCATAGCTCCTTTAACTTCTTTAAATAAGTAGGAGGATACATTTTCATACCTGCTGCTGCTTGTATTAATGGCTCAATAATAATAGCGGTTAACTCTTCATGATGCGTCTTGAATTTTTCTTCGACATAGGACATACACTGTGTGCAACAGCTATCTGGTCTTTCGTTAAATGGACATCTAAAGCAATCTGGCCCTTGTGCTCTAACAGTATCTAGCAGTAGTGGCTGAAAGACTTCGTTATATAAACCTACTCCTCCGACAGATAGTGCTCCAAGGGTTTCACCATGATAAGCATCTGTTAAAGCTAGGAAACGCTTTTTTTGTGGTTTGTTTTTTTGCATATGGTATTGAAAGCTCATTTTTAAAGCAACTTCTATCGCAGATGATCCATTATCCGCAAAGAATACTTTTGTTAGACCATCCGGAGTTACTTCTACCAATTTTTCCGCTAAAAAAATACCTGGCTCATGAGTAAAGTTTGCAAATATCACATGCTCTAACTGAAAAGCTTGATTGGCTAAGGCGGTACTAATTCGTTCATTTGCATGCCCGAATAAATTCACCCACCAAGAAGAAATTGCATCTATGTATTGCTTTCCATTTTCATCATACAAATAAATACCCTTCCCGCTTTTTATCACGATAGGAGGAAAATCTTCATAATCCTTCATCTGAGAACAGGGATGCCAAACATGGTTTAAATCTCTTTTTTGTAAGCTTGAAATGGTTGGAATCATATACTTAACAACCTTTCGAAAAACTTCGTGTTTTCTATCTGGAGATCTTTTAAGTCTGATAGATGTTCTAGTTTTGGCATGACAAGAGAAGGTAAACGTGTGAATTGATGAATGGCTTTCATATTTTCAATCTCAAGCTTTGCACCCCCATAACCATTAAATACAATACCTGCAATTGGAATAGCTCTATTATTAAGCGCTTCAATTGATAGTAATGTATGATTGATGGTACCTAATTCAGTACGAGTGACAAGTACTACCGGTAGTTGTGATTCTTTAATCAACTGAAGTAAATGATAGTTCCTTTGTGCATCTAATGGAACATACAATCCACCTGCCCCTTCACATATCACAAAGTCATACATAGACTTTAAATCCTCTATATGCTGAAGAATGACTTCCTCATCAATACTTTCGCCTTCTAACATCGCAGCATAATGAGGTGAGGCAGGTTCTCTAAAGGAATAACTATTCAAATGCGCTTCTACTAATCTTTCTTCACTAAGAGCTTGATAGAATTGTGTATCACCATAATAAGACTTCAAATCATCTTCAATAATTCCTGTTTGAACAGGCTTATACGGTGTGGCCTTTCCCTTCTTTTGAAAGTAAAGCAAAAAATATGTAGTGACCAATGTTTTTCCGACCCCTGTATCTGTTCCTATTACCCAAAAAGATTTTTTCATAAGCTCCCCTCATATGTTAACCTTAATATACAATAAGTTAACATATAAACTGTGATTTTGGGAAGATTTTGAATACAATAATTTTAATCTAGTCTAAAAAATGGCCATAATGAACTAATTAAACATGCCAAGCAAACAACTACATTTGAAATATGGTATGAAGAATATACCTATGCGATTCTTAATTTGTCTGGATATATCCTAGCTGATGTTAAAGTGGTTGCGTTATGTGTCCTGTACGGTCTAATGCTAGGGGAATATCGAAGGGTGCTATTGATCATCTAAAAACAAAGAAAAGGCCCCCTCAAGGACCTTTTGTTGTTCTTTTATAAGTTTGGCGTAAATATTTCCTTTTCTGCATTTACTAGCACTTTAGAAAAATGTCAATTTCATTGAGACAAAGAAACCTCCACTGCTAAACAGTCATTTTCCAACTTGATAATGCTAACCAGTTTTCCTGTTCCTTATAATCAGGGATTATTCTTCCAACAAGACGCCAAAAGGATCTATCATGATTTAGATGGACCATATGGCACATTTCGTGAACGACTACGTAATCGATCACCCTTTGAGGTGCCATTGCCAACCTCCAATTAAAGGTTAACTGTAGCTTTGAATCACAGGTTCCCCAGGTTCTTTTATTATCAGAAATACGGATAGAACGTGGTTTTATTTTAAAGTTGCTTTGAAAAGACTGAACACTTCTCTCTACTAACGCTTTACACTGCTGATAATAAAATCGTTTTAGGGCTTGTTTTATTTTTTCATCCTCAACTTGCTTCACATAAATATGTAAACTATCCCCTTCAAACACCACATGGTCTTGCTTAATATTTATATCTAGATAGATCTGTATGGGATATGCGTTCCCTAAATAAAGGAAGCTTTCACCATGATCGTAGACCTTAACATTTGGTCCAAGCGCTCTATCCTTCATTTCTTTAGACTTTTGCTGAATCCAATCCCACTTCTCTTCTAATAATTGAAGCACACTTTCAATAGGTGTCCCTTTAGGAGCCTGGACTTCTACATTCCCAAATGGATCTATATAAATGCCCATGGATGTCCGCTTTTTGTATTTTATATCAAAATTAATTTTCTCACCTGAGTGTGTATGTATCATGTAATCACCTAGAGTATCCTAATGATTTATCCCCTATATTTTATAGCCAATCCTTTTAAGAAATTCCTAGCATATCTATCTCCGCACACTTTATAATTCTTATGTCCTTCTTTTCTTAATAAAGCGCTCAATTCACCTTTTGTTATAAAGACTCCTGCTTCTTCTAATAGATCAAGCATATCCTCACTTGTTAATGCTAGTGCTATTTTCAATTTCTTTAGCAATACATTATTGACACTTGCATTATTCTTTATCGACATTGCAGGTCTTTCAGGTTGCCCTGGTTTGGATTCTTGTTTCCCTCTTTTAAATATTATAAGGCCATTTAAAAATGACTCTAACATATAATTATCGCATTTTATATTCTCTTCGTCTTCGTCTATATCACGATCATAGTCAACTTCATCATGGTAACTGTCTTTTGTTTTTACGAGCATCTTAAGCATTTCTTCTTTTGTTAATTCAATTCCACCAAGTTTAAATATCTCTACCATATCTGTATTTTTTATATCTAGAGCATATCTTAATCGAATTAAGATATCATTATTATTCATATCCATCTTTAAACCCTCCAATTTACACAGCAGTCAAAGCATATTCTCCAAAATACTCTAAAACCCAACAGTTATCATGTTAAATAATTTTGTAATTGAAAATATGCCTTAATATTGTATCTCCAACGACGTTAACAATACAAAAAACTACTACTTTTAAGCGAATGCTTATCAAATTAAAAGTTTAACACTTTAAAGACATGTTTTATAGTTTTACCTGAATTAATATTTGTAACACTTATATGAAAAGAACAAAAGCGCAAGCGCCTTGTTCAGCCTCAGGCAAATAAGATGATTTAGAACAGAAGGCGTTCTTTGACCTCAATTCTAAATTAGTAAGATCCTAGAAGGGCTAGGCGCTGGAGCTGGATGTCGTGCGCTTATCCACAGTTCAAGAATTTTATAATTTCCTGAAACAAAGAAAAAGCAGTGTTTTTGATTTCTCAAAAACACTGCCCATGTCTGCTTAAAAGACAGGACAAGCTATCTGTCCATTTGTACCTCAATCCTAATATTTATTTAATCATGTAGATCAACTCTAGGTTTAATAACCTTAAAGCTATCCTCAGTTTCCTCTACTTCATAAATCTTCGCTCGAGATTCAGGTGTACTGAATGGATGATGAAGAATAAGCATCCAAGTACCTTCAAATGTTTTGAACAGCATGCCGTGTCCACTATCACCTTCAACTAACGGATCCAGTTGTTCCCAAGGTCCCGCTAGCTTACCAGACCTTGATCTAGCAATCGTTTGGACATATCCTTCATTGTTATAGCTTGACCAGAGCATAACAAGGTGACCACCTTTTGTTTTATACAATTGACACCCATCAGATACGTAAGCTGAATGCTTCACATTTGGCTTTCGTTCAGTATTGATCCATGGAGCATCCGAAGCTTTAAAAAGATGTTGTGGTTCACCATCTGCTGCAGACAAATCAGATTTAAGTGGAATAGCCTCAAAAGTACCATCTAATACTTGAATCCATTCATGACAATAGACCATCCATGGCTTTCCACCCTCATCCACATATAAGGTTCCGTCTAATGTCATGAAGTTTCTCGGTGGTACTGGCCCATCCGTTTTTAGCAGTTCAAACGGCCCCTCTGGCGAATCAGATACTGCAATGCTTGTACCACGAAGATGATTAGTTTTCCAAACCTCTGGTGGTTCTGCCAGTATCGTATCTCTGTTATGAAGGGTAACGAACAAATAATATTTCCCATCGTATTGGTGAACCTCTGGTGCCCATGTGCCATGCTGTGGATGTGCCCACGTTCCATCAGGAATCTCAAAAACAACATAAGGTCCTTCCCAATCTAGTAAATCTTTACTTTTATAAACTAGTACTCCATTTCTCTCTAGATCTGTTAATTCTGGAATTCCAGTTGTATATAAATAGTAGGTATTTGTTTCTTTATGTGACAAGACAAACGGGTCATGAGCGGGAATATCTCTTAGGGTGTGCCTATCCGTAGGATTAGATGTATCAGACGCATTGTTATATGGCATTTAAGCATCTCCTTACAATTTTTTAAAATAAAACTTTGCGAATGTTTGGATGCATGTTACTTATAAAAAACTCCGGGTACCAATTTGGTTAGATTGGTACCCGAGGGCTTTATGGTTCTGTTTTGGCTTTATTTAACCTTTATTACTATAAATGAACTTTCCAACCCAACAGAAGATGTCTTTAATGTAATGGTCCCAGGCTGATCTGTAGTCCTCACATAAATTAATAATTTCCCGTGGTAGGCCTTTCTGTAGGTTGCTTTATAATTCTGATGGCTAGCAGGGTTACTGCATTCAATTCCTATAATTTCACCTGGCCCCTCAATAACACAATCAATTTGGTTATCTGCATCATAGACAAGATTATTATCTTGATCAAGGATATTTACTTCTACATGTGCTACATCCTGTTTGTCAGCTTTAAGCGTTATTGTATCCGAGTGTAATTGTAATTTAGTAGGCTCACCAGCTGTCTTTAATTCATGTGTGCAACAAATGTTTCCGTTTCTTTTTCCTACTGCCTTTAACGTACCCTCAGAGTATGGAATGTCCCAATAGATCGTTCCACTTGGGAAGTCTTCATATTTTTTGACACCAACTGATTCACCATTTAACAGTAAGTCCACTTCAGGGCAATTTGTACAACAAGCCACCCTTACGATTTCTCCTTCATTTCCTCTCCACTCGCAGTCGACTTCGTGGTCCCAGTAAATTTGTTCAGGATTTTTTTTCTTAATAGAAGTCAAGCCTAAATGGACCATATCTTTTTCTGACCATTGACTTTGTTTAAAGAAGTATAAAGGTTTTTTGAAACCAGCAAGATCAAGCATTCCAGGTGTTGCATGACGAACAGGCCATCCACGGGCTTCTCCCAAATAGTCAATCCCAGTCCAAATAAATTGTCCTGATATGAAGTCATTCTGTTCGACAGCCAACCATGCATCGTGATGCCTTCCGTTTTCACTTCCGTAAATCACTCTATTTGGGTACTTTTTATGGTCTTCAGGATAAAGAAATTCTTGATAGTTATATCCAACCACATCAAGTGCATCTGGAAATTCCGTTTCATTTGACATAATGACACTAGCTAGAGCTGCTGTAACAGGTCGCGATGGATCATATTTCTTAACAACACTCACCAACCTTTTAGCAATATCACCCATTCCCTTTGCTTCAGATTTGTCAGCTTTGTAACGATCTTCGAGGACTGGATGTGAATAAGGGTCATTTGGATAATCAATTTCATTGCCAATACTCCAGAAAACGATTGACGGATGGTTCCTGTCTCTTAAAACCATATCCCTTAAATCGATCTCAGCCCATTCAGTAAAATCGGAAGCATATCCGTCTAGTGATGGTTCTCCTTTATTCCACCCCTCTACCCACTTATTTTTAGGATGTTCCCACTCATCAAATGCTTCATCTTGGACTAAAAACCCATAAGAGTCACACATATCTAGTAGCTCTGGTGCAGGTGGATTATGGCTCATTCTTATCGCATTTACACCAGCTTCTTTTAATAGTTGCAAACGTCTATGCCAGACCTTCTCAGGAACAGCCGCTCCGAGACAACCTGCATCATGATGGATACATACACCTTTCATTTTGATATTCTTCCCATTAAGATAAAATCCCGAGTCTACATCAAAATGAAAAGATCGAATACCAAGTGGAGTAATCTCTAAATCTATTACTTCACCATCTTTTATCACCTTCGTTTCAACACGATATAGATACGGATTTTCCGGTGACCAGAGATTAGGCTGTTCAAGGAAAATAGAATGAGAAAAGTCTTGTTCACCATTTGCTGTAATTGACTCCACAGATGAACAAGTGATTAATTCTTTACCAGTAGCATCTTTTATTTGATGTTCAATTTTGAAATTAGCTTCGTTATTATATTCATTTTTCACAGTTGTTTGAATTTGGATTTCTGCTTCTGATGTTGAAATATTCGGAGTTGTGACAAATATGCCATACGGCTTGATATAGACGTGATCAGTCAAATTAATAAATACATTTCGATAAATACCCGATCCTGGATACCAACGAGAATCAGCAAAATCTGAGTGATCTACCTTCACAGCAATCACATTTTCTTGTGTTTCGAAATTTAAAAATGGGGTTAAGTCATAATGAAATGAGCTGTATCCATAGGGTCTTTTACCAAGATAGTGTTCATTAATCCATACTTCACTATTTTTATAAATTCCGTCGAATTGAATAACTATTTTCTTTCCCTTAATGCTATCAGGTATAATAAATTTCTTCCGATACCAACCAATTCCTCCTGGCAAATACCCTGTTGAACTTGCATATTCCTGCTTAAAAGGACCCTCAATACTCCAATCATGTGGCAAGTCTAATGAACGCCAACCTGAATCATCAAACTGAATTTTAAATGCATCAGGATTATCATCCTTTAAGAATTTCCAATCAAAGTTAAACTTTCTACTTTTAACAGACAAATTCCATTCTTGAGTTATGACATTTACCATATCCAGCATACACCCCTTATTTATTAATAGTACGAATTAGAAGAATGATAGGTAAAGGGCTATCATTATGTTGATAGCCCTCTTTTCACAAGGTAAGATAGTAAAAGTTTTTGTACTTAGTTTTGGTGTCTAGCTCCAGCGCCTAGCCCCTCGAGATCATAAGCCACAAATGAATCGAAGACAAAGAACGTCTTCTATTCATTTGCGTCTTATGCTTGTCGGGGCTGATCAAGGCGCCCTGAGCTTTTCTAACTTACATGTAATCTCTGATTAATTTCCTTCTACAAGCTTTTTATATTCATCCATTTGCTTTTGGATTTCTTTTAAAACCTTCTCATAACCTGCTGCTTCTAATCTATTACGTAAATCTTTAACAGCCTTTTCTGGATCGCCTGCTTTACCGAATGCAATCGCTGGTACCATTTGTGCAGTCACTTGTGATAGAGCAGCAAGTTCAGCTTCTACAGGAGTACTATCAAAAACAAATCTGCCATATGGATACGGCTTCTTAATTTTATCGTACTCCGCGTACATCTCAGAAACCCCTTCCCATTTGTCAGAGCTTGGGATTTCGAACTTGTCTACACGACCACCCCAGAAGTTACTAGCGAATGAATCTTTTGTCTCATCATACCCTTCAGGACGAACACGTTTACCGTCTGCAATCTCGTATTGGACTCCTTCAATACCGTAGTTAAATAATTTGTAAATTTCCTCATCGTTACGAAGTAGATCGTATACCATTAAGGCACGCTCTGGGTTTTCACTATGAGCTCCAACAGCAGTAGCACCGTGAGTAACTGACATAGAAATTAAGTTGTCACGTGTATCAGACCAAGCAAACATATCGATTTCTGAGCCTGGTTGCTTCAAGTCCATTTGTGTACGTAAGCCTGAGAATGTTTCCGTATGATGCTGGTCAGCACCTGTCTTTCCTGCCTGGAATAAAGCTCGAGTGTCTCCTTTATAGTTTAATACGTCAGCACGCCAGTAGCCTTTATCTGCCCAATCCTTCATAAGCTTTGCATAATCTACAAAAGTATCCTCGAACACAGGACTCATAACGTTATACGCTTCATCATAAGATTGAGCCCAGTAAATTGGAAATACTCCTGTAGCGATTGGAAGTTCAATCGCATCTGAATAAGAAGTTGTATACCCCCACGCTGTTGTAACGTTTGTTCCTGGTGTATCCCAAGGAATCACACCCGGCTTATTATCGACGATACCTTGGAAGTATTCACCTAATGTTTCAAAATCCTTAATAGGTTCAGTGATTCCAAACTCTTTTGCCCAATCTGTGCGATAGAAAAAGCCGTGGTTAACCCATTGAGTATAAGAGTCCTCAGGAATCATGACAATTTTGTCCTCGTATTTTGTTTGCTCCCAATTTTCTTCGGAAACTTCTCCCCATGTCTGTGGTGCATATGTTGGTAGAAGTTCAGTGATATCCATGAATGCGCCTTTTTGTGCATTTCCCCAAGCGTCTAGCCAGTCAGTTGCTGTGATAATTAAATCAACAGGTTCACCAGAAGCTAGTGTTAAATTATACTTTGTCATATAATCCGCCCATTCAATCCATTTTATTTCAAGATGAGCGTTTGTTTTTTCTTTTAATTTTGCATTTACTTGTTCCATTACTTTTTCTAATTGTCCATTGGTCGGTTTATCTCCCAACGCCATCATGGTAATTGTGACAAATTCAGAAGTATCAATTTCCCCATTTTCGTTTACCTTTGTACTTGGATCTGATTTAGAGTTTTCGGAACTTGTTTTGCTGGATCCATTGCAGGCCACAAGAGTAAATGACAACAACATAACTAAGAATAGTACCAAAAACTTTCTCATCTTCAACATTTTACTTCCTCCCCTTTATCTGTTTTCATTCCTTACATCTATGAAACAAGGAAGATTCCTCACTCATATTCCATTAGCCCTTAACTGCTCCAATTGTAATCCCTTGAATAAAGTACTTTTGTATAAATGGATAAAATAGAATAACCGGACCAGTAGCCACAACGGCTGTTGCCATTTTCATGGTTTCCAATGGTATTTCTTGTGGTGCTACATTGGAAGCCGCAGCCGAGTTTCTTATGAAATCAGCACTTGTGATAACGTTATAAAGAAACAACTGCAACGGTCTATAGTCCATATTAGGTGAAAGGAAAAGCATTGAATTATACCATTCATTCCAATACCCTAAGGCAATGAATAGTCCTATTGTCGCCAAGGCTGGAGTAGACATTGGTAGAATTAATCTTAAAAAGATCGTGAAATCTCCCGCACCATCCATCTTCGCCGATTCAGTAATCTCATATGGAATTGACTTTGTAAATGCCTTCATCATAATGATTAGAAAAGGACTCAACAAACCTGGTAGCAGTACGGCTAGGTAATTATCTTTAAGATCGAGATACTGCGTGACTAAAAGATAAAACGGGACAAGTCCACCTGAAAAAAGTGTTGTAAAGTAGATATAAAATGATATTTTATTACGATACAAGAAGTCAGAACGTTGTAAGGCATAACCTGTCATCGCTACAATAAATAAACCTAGCGCAGTCCCAACAATCGTAATCCCCATTGTTACCATATATGATCCAATAACAAGTTTTGGATTCCTAAAAACAATTTCATAAGCAAATGTAGAGAACTCCTTCGGCCATAAAGCAAATCCGCTTTCCATAATCGCCTTCTCAGATGATAAGGAAGACGACACAATTAGGACAAAGGGCAATAAACAACATAGAGCAAAAAGACCAATAAAACCATATCCAATAATACGAACAATAATAGTAGAAAAATCTATATTCCGTCTGGCTGTATTTTCCATAAATACGTCCCTCCTTTAAAACAATGAATTTTCTGGTGAAACCTTTTTAACAATCCAGTTAGCGATAATGACAATAAGGAATCCAAAAACAGATTGGTATAAACTTACCGCACTACCTAATGAAAAGTTAAAATTCGTCATTAATGTTCGGAACACGTAGGTTTCAATAATATCTGTGGTTGGATAGAGCATTGTATTATTAGCACCCACTAGGTTATAAAACAAACCAAAATTTCCTTTTAATACTCCACCTAAAGAGAACAGTAGTAAAATGATAAAGGTTGGCTTAAGCCAAGGAATGATGATATGTCTAATACGCTGGAAAGCATTGGCCCCATCGATTTCCGCTGCTTCCAAAATGGATTTATCAAGACCCATGATCGCTGCAAAATAGACGATCGATCCATAACCTGTTGATTGCCATAGGAAAGTAATGACAATAATATAAGGCCAAATCGCCGGATTAGAATAGGTCTGTACCGGATCCATGCCAATCATTTTTAAAAATGAATTAAGTACACCATAATCGTAACTAAGTATGTTATAGGCTAATAGTCCAATAAGAACTGCAGAAATAAAATGTGGAAGAAACATAATTGTTTGTGATACCTTTTTGAACCATTTACTTGTCAGTTCGTTCAGCATGATGGCTACAGCAATTTGCAGGAAATTTCCTAGAACGATGAAAGCAAGATTATAAGCAATCGTATTAAATGTTAGCTTCCATAAATCACCTGTCATCACCAAAAACCGAAAATTATCAAGCCCTACGAAAGCGCTATCAAAAATTCCAAGTGAATAATCATAGTTTACAAATGCAAGATATAGTCCCGGCATTGGTAGATAAGCAAATATTGCAAAGAAAATAATTGCAGGCATACACATAAGAAGAAGGGTTCGATTCTTCCACATTCTTTTAAATACAGACAATTTAGCTTGTTTTTCAATAATAGGTGTCTGTGATTGCACTGTAACGGTTTTCATATAATTCCCCCCTAAACAACATGATCTTGACTAAGAAAACAGCAACCAACTTTACAAAATGTAGCGACTAGGTGATCTCGTAAATTAGTTATCTATTACCATACTATCTACCTAAAAAAAGCTTTCTATTTTTATGAAAGGCTTTTTATATGAAGATGATATATGTTATAAACTAATATAAAGTAGAAGGAAAATGAAATGGGTTTCAATAATATTTAAACAATACCTTCACATTATATTAGTCTTATTTTATTATGTATGGTTTTGTGCAGAGAGATGAAACGGGTTTCATTTATTCGAAACAAATGTACAGTTTTTGTTCAAAACACCTAAGTAATTCTTTTAATTTCTTAGGATTTATTTATTGAAAGCGGTTACCTTAACTTCATTATATTCGGACGCCCATTAAAAGTAAATACAATTATTCTAAAAATTAATATTATTCTAAAAATTATTCAAATAACTTCTTTTAAGACCCTTTTTAGTATTCCACTTAGCTTATTTGAAATGGGTTTCAGGACTATATTTATTATTGTTATAGATGCATGTTCCCTTGGTTTAAAAATAAGAATCCAAGGGAACACAACGGAAGTTTATATCTAGTTACCGTAACTTCCATCATAATTGATAAAAGTGAAAAGGTTGATAAATAAGCTGCTACATATCTTTTATATTAATTCCCTTAAGCTTAAACGTATAAGAGTAACATTGATTTGCAAAAAGCGTGAATTCAGGATGTGTTTTTTGTCCCCAACTATCATCTCCACCTACACCCATTTGTTTATAATTCATACGTACTACAGTCTTAGTACTTGGTGGTAATTTATATCCGTGATCATGTTCCTCAAGCTCAAATGGAGTATATGGTAAGGCATTCACCTCAATTGTAGGGCTTCCGGATATTTTTAATCCTACTCCCTGTTGATTGGATAGTAATGCCCATCTTACGCCTGTTTTATTTCCGCATTCCTGAGGTTTTAAGTATGGAACATATTGATCTTTTACTTTTCCAGTATATAATCCAATTTTTGCACCCTTCTTTTTATCCCAATAATTTTCATAAGGGCCTTTTCCATACCAGGTGATGGTGTCGAACGAGCCATCCAATGTTGTCATCATTCCAATCTCAGGTATCTCAGGAAGTCCATTCCCTGGATTTAACTCATAGTTTATCAGTATTTCTCCATCACCCTTAATGGTGTAAACGATTTTGCAAGATGACATTGTTGTTGGCAAACTGTATTCAGTTGTAATTTCTGTAGTCGAACTATTTTTCTCATCAACTAAAAATGATGTAAGAACTTTATTCATCCCCGCTTCTCTCCATACAGAGCTACGTTCATGCAATTTATTCCCACGGTCATTATCAGTCATCGCACGCCAAAAGTTTAAACCTAATTCTTTCTCAATAAGAGAGACGCCATTGAAACTATATGATTCTAAGCTTCCATTATTTTTATTAAAAACAACATTAAAACTAGCACCATTTATTGTTACATAATTTTCTTCTTGAAGTACTTTTATTTTAAGTGTGTTGACAGGAATAATATTTTCTGATGTTGCTTTCACTGTAGGAATCACAAATTGTTCAAAAGCAACTTCATGACCCTTCTGAGCCCAAATTAAACTCTTTTTTAAATGTAGGCTAACAGTTAAAATGTATTCGTCTGACTGTTTACTGACCTCTGGAAGAGAGTAATCTAGTTTAATAGTTTTTATGGAACATGGTTCTACCTCTATTTCTAAGATTCCCTTTTGGATGAACACACCATTTTTTGCTAGCTGCCAAACTAGTTCGAACTCTTGAAGATCTGTAAACAGAAAGTTATTTACCACATCAACATGGCCTTCTTCTATATTAATCGCTGTAAAACGAACATTCTGATAGCACTTTTTCACCTCGATAATCTTTGGCGAAATTGTACCATCAGCAAAAATTAGACCATTACCTGAAAAATTCCCATCATGAGGTGTTTCCCCAAAGTCACCACCATAGGCTAAGTAAGGCACACCATCCTCCGTCTTTGTTTCTAAAGCTTGATCCTTCCAGTCCCAAATGAATCCACCTTGAATAATAGGATATTTTTCAAATAAGTCTGTATATTTGTAAAGATTTCCACAAGAATTTCCCATTGCATGGCTATATTCGCATAGAATGTATGGTTTTGGATTTTCTGCATTTTCAGCATATTTCTTTACACCTTCAGGATTTATATACATGGTGCTTTCAATATCTGAAGCTGCTTCTGATTTACGGTAATGAAAAATCCCTTCATAATGAACAATTCTAGTAGGATCATTCTTCTTAAGAAAATCATGCATTTTAATAAAATTATCTCCACCAAACGATTCATTTCCAAGCGACCAAATAATAATCGAAGGATGGTTTTTATCACGTTGAAACATTGAATTACATCTATCAAGTACGTTTTCCTGCCATTCAACCTTGCTTCCTGGCACCGTATCTCCTTCATCCTTTTGCCCATACTTCCATGACCCATGTGTTTCAAGATTTGTTTCATCAATGACATACAAACCATATTGATCACATAATTCGTACCACAACGGATTATTCGGATAATGGGATGTACGGACTGCATTAATATTATGTTGCTTCATTAGTTTAATATCATGAATCATATCATCATAGCCAATTGCTCTTCCTTTATCCGATGCAAATTCATGCCGATTTACACCCTTGAAGACAATTCGACTACCGTTAATTTTCATGAGACCGTCTTTAATTTCAAATGTTCGGAATCCTACCTTACAGCTTTCTGTTTCAATAATGTTTCCGCTTTCATTTTTCAAAATTAAAACAAGAGTATATAGGTATGGACTCTCTGCACTCCATTTAAAAGGAGCTTTTACATCCGTTGACGCATTGATCGAAATAAAGGATTGATTATTCATGTCAACCTTTAATTGAAGTGAGTCCTCTAAAACTGGGTTATTTTCTTGATCATAGAGAATCGCTTCAACAGCATAACCTTTAACTACCCGCTCAAACGTATTTTTAATTTTTGCTTCGATATTCAATTTTGCATCCTTATATTCATGATCCAATTCCGAGATTACAAAGAAATCATTTATATGGACATCTGGAGTAGAATATAAATAGACATCTCGAAAGATTCCACTCATCCTCCAAAAATCCTGGTCCTCCAACCAGCTCGCATCACACCAACGATATACCTCTACTGCTACCTTATTTTCTCCGTCAATTAAGTAAGGTGTTAAATCAAATTCTGCTGGTGTAAAGGTATCCTCACTATATCCAACAAATTCTCCATTCACCCACACATAAAAAGCTGACTCTACTCCTTGAAAACTAATATAAACCGGTTGGTCCTTCCAATCCTCTGAGATTGTAAAATTCCGAATATACTGTCCAACCGGATTATACTTTATTGGAGCAAAAGGTGGCTTTATATCTTCTTTTCCTTCCCAAGGATATCTAAGATTCGTATATTGAGGATAATCATAACCTTGTAACTGCCAGTGTGAAGGAACTTTAATCTCATTCCACTCACTAGCATCATAATCCTCATTAAAAAAAGCTTGATTTCTTATTTCAGGATTCTCATAAAATGCAAATTTCCAGTTTCCATTTAATGACTGATAATATTCAGATGAAGTTCGATCCCCTTTTAACGCTTCCTCAACTGTCTTATACGGCATTAAAGTCGCATGAGCATCTAATCTGTTCAACTGAAAAATCTCAGGGTTGTTATTCCATTCCGGATATCCATTTTCAGGTGGAGTATACCTATATTTATTCAACTGTTTGAGCATAAGAATACCTCTCTTCTATGAATTTATATTTCTCTTTCTCATTCAACTCATACATTTTGAAACCCGTTTCATTATTGCCGAGAATAAAAGAACATAAATCTAGTGTAGTAAGTTTGAATACTATACATTTATATTCCTTTAAATACGAAACCCATTACTTTTTTATCGTAACTTGAATTTTGAAAAGAAGCAATATTAATTTATTATTCTGAAAATATTCTACAAGAATCCCTTAATACTAGTGATGTTGGAATAACCGTTTCTCTCTCTGCTTCTTTCTCATTAATTAAATTTACAAGTACATTGATAGCAGTTTGACCCAAATGATCATAATTCTGGCTTACAGTCGTAATTCCTGGAGGAAAATGCTGCGCCAAGTAAATATCATCAAACCCGACAACGGAAACATCATCTGGAACCGTTAACCCAAATTTGGTAAGAACCTTTATTACCCCGATCGCAACAAAATCATTGGCACAGATAACCGCTGTAGGCCTATCTTTTAGATTGAGCAATTGTCCAGCAACTTCTTCACCAGATTCAATACTAAACCCAGTACCCAAAACCCAATCTTCGTTAACACTTATCCCTTTGTTTTCCATCATTTTAACAAATGTATTCCTTTTTACATCAGTTGAACTTATTCCTTCTTTTCCACCAAGAAAACCAATCTTTTTATGATTTAAATTTAATAACAATTCAACAAGCTTTTCAATCCCTGACTCTTCATCAGTTCTAACAATATGGGCATCTACCCCGTTCATTTGGCCATTAACAAAAACAACTGGAATTCTTTCCATCACTGTCTTCATTTCTTCTGCATATTCCTGATCAGTGTCAGTATCATTAATTCTCCCACCAAGATAGATAATCCCATCCACCTGTTTTTCTACTAGGCTTTGCAAGTATTTAGATTCATTTTCTGAGTTGTTCCTCGTATTACACAAAAATGTTGTATACCCTAATTCCAAT
Organism: Metabacillus sp. KUDC1714; assembly: GCF_014217835.1. Classification (NCBI taxonomy): domain Bacteria; kingdom Bacillati; phylum Bacillota; class Bacilli; order Caryophanales; family Bacillaceae; genus Metabacillus; species Metabacillus elymi. The sequence goes on along the minus strand of NZ_CP055263.1, from coordinate 2,357,398 downwards.
GCATGAGCCTCACTACTTTGAACCAATGTCGAGAAAAACGGATGATTTATGTCTGGTAAAATAAAGCCAATTGTTTTCGATTGCTTATGGAATAAGCTTCTTGCTAAACTATTTGGTCTAAAATTATATTTTTCAATCACATCAACTATTTTCCGCGTTGTCTGTGGGCGAACTTTTGCATTTCCGGTTAAGACTCTCGAAACCGTTGCTGGAGATACATTAGCTTCTTTAGCAATGTCATATATTGTTACATTCTCTTTTTTCATATCTTTCCCCCATGGCTAATGATTATATTGAATTCAAAAGGATTATTATAACTATTTCACCTAATTGAAATGCAATAATAACCATAAGTCAACACATTTGTTTTACTTCCTCTTGAGCTAACCAATATAAATATTGCATATTCTGTTTTTTGACCAGCTATTTCACATCAAGTGGATGAATTGAGGGGAAGCATCAACATTTTTCACAATCTTTGGAATTACAATATTATCAAGTAAAATGAGATCATTAAACAGGTAACTCTCAAGATTCCATCTATACTCCCTACCTTACAAAGACCGATTGACACTTCCCCCATAAACTTATATAAGGTTGTAAACGAAAAAACCCCGAAGAAAAAAAGATTTTCAACTGGATTCAGGGTGTTTATTTAGGGGTTTCAACTTTTAACATGAGTTGTGCAACGCATTCAGTGTGCGTTGTATTGGATATTTTTTAATCCTTAATTTATTTAATATTATTAAATTGTTTTAAGTGCGTAAATCAAACCTCTTTCTGGCTTATAGATTAATAGAGCACTATAAAAACTTAAGTATGTGGTCATTGGGTGGTCATGTGGTCAAATTGTTATTACCTCAAATAAATGTTTATACGTATATTGCGATTCAGATCTTTGATAAAGAATAACTTTGATTGGAGGAGGTTTAAGTTCAAACCTCCCCTCTATTTCAAGAATCGAGCGCTTCCTAGAACACTGAGAGTAACGAGTTGTTAGAGGCTCGAAAGCTGCCTACCAAACAAACCTACAGCTTGATTTGTTATAGAGTATGTCATTCTTTTTTTCCCGACTATCGGAGTCGCGTGATAACAAGGTGTGCTGAAACAGGTCTTGTTCCTCCAGAGAGAGGCGTGATGGTTAGTGCCGGGGAATTGCCAGCAGGATTTCGTACAGTGAGTATTGAATTGATGCTTGTCGTTTCCACAAGAGCCATTCCTACTATCTGAGAAGTACCCGTTGCTCGCCCGACCACTGTATGGGCTAGGTCATTCCCATTGAGAGTTAAAACCAGTTGGCCTGCTTCGCTGACACTCACCTGAAACAAGACCTGATAAGTTCCAATGGCAGACAAGAAAAATGAATCGGCAGTTTGGCGGAAAATACCACTACCAGCAATAGTAGGTCCATTCCTCGGAAAATCTACGTCTCCACCTGCTCCAACTGTTGCGGCATTATCAGGGGGCATCAATGCATAAAAATCTGCAAAGTCTAATACTCCTCCTGCTGGTCCTTGTATTCCTGCTGGTCCTTGTGGTCCTGTTGGTCCTGCTATTCCTTGTGGTCCAGTTGCTCCTGCAGGTCCTGCAGGCCCTTGGATTCCTTGTGGCCCTGTTGGCCCTGGAACTCCTTGCGGTCCTGTTGCTCCTGTTGCTCCTGTTGCTCCTGGTTCTCCTGGTTCTCCTTGCGGACCTGTTGGTCCTGGAACTCCTTGTGGTCCTGTTGCTCCTGTTGGTCCTTGTGGTCCTATTGGTCCTTGTGGACCCGGTGGTCCCCCTGATCCCCCTGCAGGTCCTGGAATTCCTTGTGGTCCTTGTGGTCCTGTTGGGCCTGTTGGGCCTGTTGGACCTGCTAGTCCTTGTGGTCCTATTTGGCCTATAGGTCCTTGTGGACCCGTAGCTCCCGTAGCTCCTGTTGTTCCTGGAGTTCCTTGTGCCCCTGTTGGCCCCTGTGGCCCTGTTGGTCCTGGAATTCCTGGTGACCCTGTTGGGCCTGTTGGTCCTGCTGGTCCTGCTGGTCCTACTGGTCCTCCTGCTGGCCCCGGTGGTCCTACTGGTCCCTGAGGACCCGTTAAGCCTTGAGGTCCTGTCGCACCTGTTGATCCCGGAGGTCCTTGTGGTCCTGTCGCACCTGTCTGTCCTGGAGGTCCCGGAGGTCCTTGTGGTCCTGGAGTTCCTGGTTTTGGACAACAACTAGAACAGGAACAATTATACTCTTTACACGATCTTTTTAGGGCTCTAGACTGATAATTAAAAGGCTGGTTATAGTTTGATGAACATCTACATAACTCATCGTTAAAACCACAATTCGTACAAAATTCCAATAAATATCCCTCCTAATTCAGAATCTACATTCATTCTATTAATATATTGGACATGTTGCCTGTGCTAATTATCTAGAACTATAGATATTTCTACACCTTTCTTATTAGCATCAATTATCAGATTATAAAAACCCCTCAGATTCTAGTTAGAGTGACCCAGTAAAATGAGACAAGGAAAAAACACCCCTTGAGTCGTATTAGTTATCTAAACGATTTTGGAGGTGTTTTTCTTTATGGGCACAAGAGTTCACTACCCCGAGGAAGTAAAGTGGCAAGCTGTAGAATTAAAGTTACAAGGAATGAGTAATAAAGCGATAATGAAACAGACCTTTATAATAACGAGATTGTAACCTACAAAGTGAGTGAGAGTCAGGATGTAGATCTGGTTAAAGATACACTTAGTGAAGCTGTAGAGAAAAGAAAACCAAAAGAAGGGATACTGATTCATACTGATCAAGGTTCTGTTTATACATCTTATGCTTTTCAAAATTTAGCTAAAGAAAAAGGCATCATCACAAGCATGTCCCGAAAAGGAAACTGCCATGATAATGCCGTCATAGAATCCTTTCACTCCTCGCTAAAGTCGGAAGGATTCAATACTCAAAGAAGAGCATCTATATCTAATTCTAAAGTAGTGCAAATAGTAAATCAATACATGTATTATTATAACCAAATACGTATTCAGGCAAAATTATACTACCTGTCTCAATTGAGTTTGGAGAACAGGCAGCTTAAGTGTTTTTTCTAAGTCTCATTTAGATGGGTCAGTCCATTTTCCTTCTTATTGGTTTTTGTTTTTTTAATCAATTAAGGTGGAAATAATAAATTGCAATCTTTCTTAAACTAAAGGTCAACCAGATTTCTGCTTGACCTTTTTTATCTGGTATATTATTTGTTCCAATACGCTTTTGCTTCTTCCTCAAGCACTTTTAACCTTTTATAATAATCAGGAAATTCGTTGAGATGAGCTAGTGCAATTTTCCCAGTAGTGATAGGTTCATCCGCAGTAACATTAGTCTGATTGTATTTTCTTCCATGTTCAAGTTCGGTATTTACTCCCATCCAAAACTCATTTAAATCAAATTTACTTTTGGTAAAATCAATACCTAAAAGTAAAGCTATTGCTGATGCTTCCTCTTTAGAAAAGCTAGTTTTAGAGGTGTTTGAATTTGTTGTATCAATATTTTTGGGTCTAAACATATTTGAATTTTTTATAATTGTATTTTTGTCATTACGATGACCATAAGCTTCTTCCGTAGCTACTGCATCTGATTTGGTAACATGAATAGTACCAAATGGATGGTTAGGAGGAGCATATATCGAGTAAAGTTTTAACGGAATATTTCCTGTATTGGTTAGATTATGCCATGTTCCAGCAGGTATCATTATTGCAAAATCATCATAGACATTTCTTTCAAAGTCAAAATTATCTTTACTCTTGCCCATGTGAACAATTCCCTGTCCTTGTTCAATACGTAAGAACTGATCAACGTCAGGATGCATTTCCAAACCGATATCTTCGCCAACATTGAGACTCATTAAAGTAACTTGCAAACGATTCCCTGTCCATAAAGCGGTACGATAGGTTTTGTTTCGCTTCGTAGCCTCATTGATATTAACTACAAATGGTTCTGGTCCATAATCTTTAAAACCATATTGGTTAGTACCATTAGGAATATTCCTGTAAACAGACTGTCTTTCATAGTTATGCATTGGTGCATTAACATAATAATGATATTGATTTTGATATGGATACATACTAGGGACATTGTACATTTTTTTCATTCCCTTCACAGATATACAAAAACATCATATGCCTATGCTTAGGGAATGTTCTTCTATTTATTTTAACTTATAATCTGAAGATCTATATAACACACTCAATTCTTAGCAATCAAGCTATCAATAGTCTGTGATACATCTTGTAAAATCGTTTTCCATTTTTCTCTTAAAGTTTTGCTTAATCCAATATGGAACCTGATCTCATAAGGTTCCACTCCTATGAGATACCCCTTTATTGATTCTTTCTGTTGATACAATGATTGAAACAAGTGAAAGTTATGCGCTGAGATGTCTAAAGTTTGATATTCATGTAAATTGGCAAGTGGATAAACGGTAAGCTCCCCTGGTTCGTTTCCTGAAAATACAGCATCCACAATGATTACAAATGTAGCGTTCATTATTTGATCCATGCAGTAATCAATATCTGATTCTCCAATCAAAAAAGATACATGAGGTGTACGATTCAGCTTGGATAGTTGCTCAATTAGATCAATTCCAATTCCATCATCCATCATTAATATATTGCCAATACCTAAAACGATTATGTTTTCCATTAAAACACCTTTATCGTTTTTACTTGTTTTCCTGGACTATATACATGAGTCGCACATGACATACACGGATCAAAGGAACGAAGAATTCTGCCAATTTCTGCAGGTTTATCTGGATTCTGAATATGTGTACCGACCAAGGCTTCTTCAGCCGTACCTCTAAAACCATTATCATCCCTCGTTGAAAAATCCCATGTGGAAGGAGTGATGATTTGATAGAAGGAGATTTTCTTATCTTGAATCTTTAACCAATGGCCTAGTGCTCCTCTCGTTGTATCTACTAACCCCCTTCCAGATGCCAATTCTGGAAGTTCATATTTTTTTTGCACATCTACTCCTGGAATGATTTGCTGAAGTAATATTTTCATAATTTCTGAGATTTTCTTTGCTTCTAGTGCTCTGGCAATCGTTCGGTCCATAGCGGAGATTCCGTTGCTATACGATCCACTTAATATCAACCTGGCCAACGGCCCGACCTCAAAAGGGAGACCCTTATATCTTGGTGCCTTCACCCAGGAATAGGCTTTTTCTTTGTCCATATCCGGCTCTGTCACTGCCTCATTTGGTTGATTGCTGTTATTTATTGAGTTGAAATAGGAGTAATCTATTTTTTCTTGAATTTTACTTTCATCAAATGCTTCAACAGATTCCATTGTGGATACAAGCGAATCCACATATAGTGTGCCTAACTCCTTATAATGGTTAAAAGCCCCGTAGGTTAAAAGGTTGCCATACCCTCCGCCCATGCGAAAATAGTCTGCATAGAAGCGCGCAATGTCATATACATCCGGGATCATTTTTTCATCAATAAATTTGGATATTTTATCCAAAATAGAATCGATATGAACGACTTTCTCTGCTGTTGCCTGTGTGGTTATCCCTCCAATAAAAACCCCATGATTATGGGGAGCTTTCCCGCCTAAAACAGCTAACATCTCGTGAGCTAAACGACTGAACTTGAGGGAATCAAAATAATGCTGTGTGATCCGGTCATTAATGTTTTTGGGTAATCGAAAGTCGTCATGGTCGGACTGGAAAAGAGAGTTTTGTTCAATCTTTACAAAGTCAGGAACAGTATATTGATAAAAATGGCGGATATGATTTTGTAAAAACTCACAACAATGGATGATATCTCGTAAATATTTTCCTTGTTCCATTGGTTCAATGTTTAAAGCATCTTCTAAAGCACGGGATGAAGCCATGGAGTGGGCTGCAGAGCAAATGCCGCATATTCGCTGAGTAAAATAAACGGCATCGAACGGACTTCTGCCTACTAACATTTGCTCAAAGCCGCGAAATAAATTTCCTTTTGTTTTGACATCAACGACTTGATTCTGATCGATCATCACATCAATTTCCATAAAACCGCTAATTCGTGTCAACGGATTAATCACGATTCTCTTACTCATTCTTCACCACCCTTGTCGTGTCATAGCTAATGAACGGCGCCATGGCATCTGGAAAACCAAACTGAGCACAGCCAATGCATGGCGTATTATCTCCTATCGGCCAATTCACATGACCATTCCATTGCCTTGTTGGACAATCTACTCTCGTCACGGGTCCTCGACATCCAAGCTTGAATAGACATGTTTTTTCTCCTAACTTTTCAGCAAAAATCCCACGGTCAAAAAACGGCCTTCTTGGACAACGATCATGGATAAGCGTGCTATAGAACATTAAAGGCCGGTCTAGGTTATCTGTTTCCGGCTCCCCATATAATAAAAGATGCGCTAATGTCCCTAAAAACCAGTCTGGATGAACAGGACATCCGGGAAGTTTAATCATCTTTTTGTTTGGCAGGACCTGTTGCAGCCCAACAGATTGGGATGGATTGGGTTTTGCTGCTGATACCCCTCCATGTGTGGCACAAGCCCCCACTGCAAAAATATGTGAAGCCTTTTCTCCGAGCATCTGTGCTGCTTGAAGGCCTGTAAGAGGCTTTCCTTGCCAGTTGCCGATAATATTGTATAAACCATTATTTTTTAACGCCACAGCTCCTTCAACTGCTAAAATATACTCTTCGTCCATCGCCTTTATTAGTTTCTCGATGGCCCGCTCTCCTTCAGCAGCCATTAAACTATTGCAAAACTTAAGATCAACCATCGAATTTAACGTGTACTCAAAGTCGGGATTCTGCCCGTTTAACAAGGAAATGATATTACCGGAACAACCATTTAATTCTAAATAAATCAGGTTTTTTTTCTTAATAGTCCCCTTTTTAAGGCTCTTTAGTGCCGTACTTGTTAACCTTTCCGCAATGGCTTCATTTGTTAAAGATTCTGGCGGCAAAATTTGTCCTTCCATTAAACCAACCTCCCTACAACGGGTAGTGCAGCTAAGATTGATTGTTGCCCAGCATGACAAGAAGCAAATTCCTGCGTATAATCTTTGCCTGCAATTAAGCCAAAGTGGGTAGCAGCAGCCCAGGCCCGGTTGTTAGTCACATCATAGACAATGCCATTGACCGCAACATAAGCAGGCCTCCCATTTTTCCCAGTAAATGTGGCCAATTCTCCAATAGTAAACGTACGTTGATTAGACTGTGATATAGGTGGAGTGGGTAAAGGAGTAATGGGAGGAATTTGTGACTGATATAATGCCCCTGAAAGACCTGGAATAGATGGTTGAGAAGATAAATTATGAGAACTAGTCTTAGCTTGATTTGCCAGCCAATCACTCAGAAAATGGATAGTAGATAGTGCATCCCATAACCGTTGAAGAATTTGCGGCTTCATGGAAGTGTCACTCAATGTAGATAACGTATAGATATCATGACGGGCTTGTGTAACAAGATAATTTATTTGCATTCTAATCATTTCGATGTTATTCATGATGTTCTCCCCTTTAGGCGGTTTCCTCCTATCCTATGCTTACATATCAAAATGATTTAACAAATTCTAGGCAAAAGCTGGCCAGACAGGCGATTAAGTCTTCTTGTTGTGCCAACAGCTGTTTTTAAAAGTAATTTCCCTGATTGAATATGACAGGAAGTAATTTGACCAATCACACTTGCATCCTTTCCCATCTCATGATTCTTCAAGATATCAAGCGCCTTTTGTTTATCATTTGAATCCACGATGATCACTACTTTCCCTTCATTTGCTAGATAAAGAGGATCATAACCCAAAATATCACAGGCACCTTGAACATCCTTACGTACTGGAACTGAAGCTTCATCTACTTCAACTGTAATACGAAAGTCTTCACATAGTTCTACTAGTGCTGTGGCTAAGCCACCCCTTGTCGGATCCCGCATGATCCGAATCCCTTTGATTTCCTCCAAGAGTTCATGTATCAGGTGGTTTAATGATGCACAATCACTCTTAACATCTGTTAGCAACCCAAGCTCGTTACGTGCACTCAAAATTGCGACCCCATGATCCCCGATTGTTCCACTAATGATTACGGAATCTCCTTCTCGAATCGCTTCAGGTTTCAATCGATGTTGTTTTTGCATTACACCGATCCCTGTCGTATTAATAAATAGGCCATCCACACTCCCCTTTTCGACTACTTTTGTATCACCGGCGATGATGTTTACCCCGGCTCTTTCTGCTTCCCATGCCATCGTGTTGACAATCTCTTTTAGACTTTTTATTGGAAACCCTTCTTCGATAATAAATCCGGAAGTTATCACGTGAGGAATAGCACCACTTACAGCTAAATCGTTCACTGTTCCTGTGATCGCCAGTTTCCCTATATTTCCACCTGGAAAGAAAATAGGTTTTACCACGTAACTATCTGTTGTTACAGCGATTGTTTGTGAAGGAATGGCAAGAATGGCAGAATCAAACTGTGTTTGCTCTGAATGTCCAAATGATTGAATAAAGATGTCTTGAATGAGTTGGTGTGTTAATTCTCCACCTTCTCCATGAGCAAGACTAATTCGCTGCACCAAGGTTACACCTCCCTCATGAAATGATAATGTGCCGCACAGGTTCCTTCTGTTGATACCATACAAGGACCAATAGGGTGGGTGGGAGTACAACCTTTATTAAACAGCACACACTCTTCTGGTGTAATTAATCCTCGAACGATTTCACCACAGCGGCATTTTGTTACTCTCGGTTCCCCTATCGAAATTTTAAACTTCTTTTTCGCATCGTATAGCGCGTATTGTTCTTTAAGCACTAATCCACTTTTTGGGATGGTACCTATCCCCCTCCATGCCTCGTCATGAGTTTCTAAATATTCTTCTATTAAGTTTTGAGCAACTACGTTTCCTTCATCACTTACAACATATGTATAATCATTAAGGATCTTAACCCTTTTTTCCAGCAGAAGATGTAGCAGCTTATAAATCCCACTGAGCAATTGAACGGGTTCAAAACCAGTAATGACCCCCGAAATATCAAATTCTTCCGCTAAATAACGGTAGCTCTGTTTTCCTATAACAATGGAAACCTGACCAGGTAAAAGAAATCCATCAAGTTTTACATCTCCTGAACTAAGAAGGACTCTTAAAACAGGTTCCACCAATTTTGTTGTCATCCATATCGAATAATTCTTTAACTCCTTTCTTGTTGCCTCTCTAACAGCAAGAGCGAGAATTGGAATCGTTGTTTCAAATCCAATTCCTAAAAAAATGACTTCCTTATCTGGATTTTCTTCTGCTATTTTCACACTATCTAACGGAGAGTAAACGACTCTGATATCCTTTCCATCTGTTTTCGCTTTCATTAGGGTAAATTTAGAACCAGGAACACGCATCATATCGCCAAATGTACAAAGAATCGTGTTAGACTCTTCTGATAATTGAATCATCGCATCGATCGACTTTTGATCTGTGACACATACAGGACATCCCGGCCCAGCAATAAGGTGTACATAATCTTTCAATCTAGTTTTTATTCCTGTTTTGGCTAAGGCCATCGTATGTGAACCACATACCTCCATAAATACCGGGATTCTACCTTTTTCTTTTTTAAATTTCTTCGCTAAATCGATAACAGCCTCTACTGACTCACGAGTTAAGGTCGGTTCCGAAAAAAGTTCCATGTTTACCATCTAACACATTCCTCCATTCTTCTATACTTTCCTTGGCAAATTCCTCATCCACTATGGTCATGGCCTGCCCAGCATGGAGTAAAACATAATCATCTATCCTAACCTCTGGAACAAAAAAGATCCCTACATACATCCTCGAACCCATCACATCTACTAGAGCTCTTTGCTCTTCTATTTCAATGACTTTAGCGGGTACTCCTAAGCACAATTGAATTCACCACCTTCATTTTCTTTTGTCATCTTACAACTGATGAGCAGCAATGATGATTTGTCCTAATGATAAGCCTCCATCGTGGCATGGGACATGTTTATGTGTATAGACGTTAAATCCTTCTTTCTCAAGACCTTTTTGAATCTCTCTGGCAAGAAAAACATTTTGGAAGGATCCTCCTGACAGTACGACCGTTCTATTTAGATCAGGTCTGTTTTTCACAACTTTTAAAACCATTTGTACACAGCAAGACACCAATGTGTTATGAAATTTCTGTATGATTGTAGTAATGGATTGTTGTTGAAATTTGTCTTGAATGATTTGATAAATCATAGGAGATAAGTCAAGTTGAATTTGGTTTGGAGTGTGTGTTATTAAATGATATGAATACATCTCCCCTGTACTTTCAAGTTCGGTTCTATTCATATAATCAGATAATTTGATCGCTGCCTCTCCTTCATACGTTGAAATCGAACAAATACCGAGAATGGCACTAATGGCATCAAATAAGCGGCCACATGTTCCAGCCATAGGCGTATTCATCTGATGGACTATCATTTGTTCCATAATGTTTATTTCTTTTAATCTCTCAGGAAAAAGTTTCATACATAATTCTTTTCCCTCTTGCGGCCAGTAATAAAGCAGCATCCCAACTGCATTTCTCCACGGTTCTTTCACGGCTTTTTCTCCACCTGGAAGAGGAGTGGATTTCAAGTGAGCCAGTCGTTCAAAAGATTTTGCATCTCCATATAGAAATTCAAATCCCCAAATATTTCCGTCTTCTCCGTATCCTGTACCATCTAATATAATCCCTAAACAAGGTTTGTTAAGACCGTTATCTTCCATACAAGATACATGGTGTGCATGGTGGTGTTGAATGGATATGATTTTACGGTTAAGTTTTGTTGCAATAGAAGTGGATGCGTATAATGGGTGCTTGTCGATAGCCATATATTTTTCTTTAACCCCTAGAAATTCTTTATAATGATGGAGTTGTTCTTCAAAAGAGTCAATCATTTCTTCGTTTTCTAAATTACCTACATGAGGACTCATGACAATGTTATTCTGTTTTCCAACAGAAAATGTATTCTTTTGGTTTCCACCTAATGCAATAATATGATCTACATTGGATGTTGTTTTAAGCGGCTCTGGAACAAATCCTCTAGCACGCCGTACAAATATCGCATTTTCTGCATCACATTGAACAACGGAATCATCAATGGGAAAATCAATTTTACGGTTATGAGTTAAGATGTTATCACATATGTTTTGTAGGTGTTCTAAATGATCATCACTATATAACATGGGCAGACCAGAAGGATTAGCACTCGTCATCACGATACATTCTAATTTATGATTTTCAAATAAAAGATGATGTAAAGGCGTATAAGGCAGCATCACCCCAATAGTCGATAAACCGGGAGAAATATTTGGTGGTACTACTCCCTCTCTTTTTCTTTTTAAAATAACAATCGGCATTTCAGGGCTCGTTAGGAGGTTTTCTTCTTGGCTGGAAATAAAACAAAGATTTCTTGCCACCTCTATAGATTTAACCATGATCGCCAACGGTTTCTGTGGTCGTTTCTTTCTAAGTCTTAATTGGTCAACTACCTTCTCTTGATAAGCATCACAAGCTAAATGGAAGCCACCTATTCCTTTAATGGCCACAATCTTTCCTTTTTTGATTAGATCAACCGTTTGCGTAATGGCTGATTGATTTTCAGCCAATGTTTTCCCACCTTGGTTATAAAGCGTAAGTGTTGGTCCACAATCTGAACAACAAATAGGCTGAGCATGGTGCCGCCGATTCCATGGATCTTCATACTCCACTTCACAATCAAGGCACATAGGAAATTCCTTCATTGTCGTATTTGAACGATCATATGGAAGACGACTGATAATCGTATAGCGCGGTCCGCATTGAGTGCAATTAATAAATGGATAGTGAAAACGTCGATTATATGGGTCGTTCATTTCCTCCAAACATTTTTCACAAATCGCCGCATCCGCAGGTATCCAGGGAATAGACCTTCCGTTTTTCACGCTGGGAATAATCGTAAATTCTTTATAATGAGCGAGTGGAATTTGATGAATGTTGATCTCATTAATTTTTGCCAATTTAGGCGGAGACTTTTTGATTTCGTCCACCATTTTCTTTACCAGCCTTTCTTCTCCTTCTGCAATGATGACGACCCTATCGAAATTATTTTGGACTGATCCATTGAGATGATATTTTTTTGAAAGATTGTAGATAAATGGGCGAAAACCAACTCCCTGCACCTTTCCTTTCACGATTACTTTTATCGCTTTGTACATTGACGATAAGCATCCTTTATCCAATTGATCCATTCTTCCATCCCTTCACCCGTTTTGGCGGATAATGCTTTCAATTGCGCTTGTGGATTAATTTCTTGTAAATTTCTTATCGCTTCTTCTAAATTGAAAGATACATAAGGTAGGAGGTCGATTTTATTAATGATGGTTACATCTGTACGTCTAAACATGACAGGATATTTCGGGATTTTATCATTTCCTTCAGGAACACTTAAAACCACCACTTTATAATCTTGTCCTAAATCGTAACCAGATGGGCAAACTAAATTCCCAATATTCTCGATAAAAAGAATATCGACCGATTCTAGGTCAAATTCTGGTAATGTTTTTGCAATCATCCTTGCATCAAGGTGACAGCCTCCTACCGTATTGATTTGAACCGTTTTGATTCCTAGAAGACGTAATCTTTCTGCATCCCTATCCGTTGCTAAATCACCTTCAATCACAGCCATATGAAACTCATCCCTTAACACTTTCATTGTTTCTTCAAGTAAAGTCGTTTTACCCGCTCCTGGAGAGCTCATTAAGTTAATGACAAGAGTATGGGTTTTTTTAAAGGTTTCTCTATTGAATGCAGCAGCCAAGTTTTGATCTTTTAACACATCTTCTTGCAGCTTAATTTTCACTATTCATCACTTCCTTCGTATGATTCAACCCTAAAGGTTTCACCGGAAACGAGTATACAATTTGCTAGTCCACACTTGGGACATAGTGCTATTCTATAGTCGGGGGTAAACTCTAACAGACACCTTTGACATTTTGCTTTCGCCACTTCACGTATAAAATGTAATTTCGTATTTTCATCTAGAATGCCTAATCCTTGTTTCCGAAAATGCAAAAATGCTAACTCTAGAGCATCAGGCAGTACATTTGATAAATCACCAACAATCACATCTATTTTATCCACTTTGTTAAAACCATGTAGTCTAGCATCTTCTGAAACTATGTTAATAATTTCCGACATAAGCGACATCTCATGCATCCTTAACACCCTTCTATTATTATCTCTCCTAAATGTTTATGCTTAGCTTTATTAAAAAGACCACTTTATTTCATACCGAGTTTTTGGTAAAAGAAGGCTTGGGGTACGTTAAAAGAGGAATGACTTAGGAGGCTGATATGAAAATGTATCCGATTTTATTAATAGCCATTATCTTATTAGTAAGTACAAATCAATTTGGCAAAGATGAATTCAATGAAAAAATTGCTAACTTGGAACACTCCTTAAATAAAGAGGATTGGGTTCTTGCAAAAAAACAAATGGATGATTTGAGTAGTTATTATGATAAAAATCTTTGGAAAGTACAATTAGTAGGTGGGGAAGCTGAATATAAGGATCTTTATGAGACTATTAGCAGATTAAGGATACTAATTGAGGAAGAAGATCGTACAGATTCAAGGATGGAATTGGAAACTGTAAAAACGCTAATTGAACATATTTATTCATTTTAAGAAATATGCTAAGACTTACTGAGTCTCAGGCTTAGAAAAGTCTTTTTTTATTAGGGAACAAGCAGGTGATTACTCTAAAGGTCAGGCTATTTGTCTCCGTAGTTCATGACAATTAATTAAGAGCCTCCCAACTCAGGGAAGGCTCTCTACTCACTATTACATCTTTAATTATCTTTTCTTACAAGTAGTGAACAGCACTCCACATGTGTCGTATGCGGAAACATATCCACCGGCTGCACCTCAATCGTCTCATACCCACCTTGCTCAAGTACATTCAGATCCCTCGCAAGTGTCCCAGGATTACAGGAAACATACACTACCCGATGAGGCTTCATGTCCAGTATTGTCTTAAGTAAGGTTTCATCACAGCCTTTTCGTGGCGGATCCACTACAATTACATCTGCTTTATTCCCTTGCTTATTCCACTCAGGAATAACAGCCTCAGCTTCTCCAACTGCAAACTCAGCATTTGTAATTCCATTTAGCTCTGCATTTCGCTTTGCATCTTCTATTGCTTCTGGGACAACCTCAACACCAAATACTTTTTTAGCTTTTTGGGCAAGGAATAGTGATATGGTTCCAATCCCACAGTATGCATCAATAACTGATTCTTCACCTGTAAGCCCTGCATATTCTAAAGCCTTATCGTAAAGCACTTTTGTTTGCTCAGGATTTACTTGATAAAAGGAACGAGCTGAAATGGCAAACTTCACATCACCAATTTTGTCATAGATATATTCTTCTCCCCAGAGTACCTTTGTTTCATCGCCGAAAATAACGTTCGTGCGTTTGTTGTTTATATTTTGTACAATAGATTTTACTTGAGGAAATAGTTCGGTAATTTGTGAAATGATTTCATGCTTATGCTGAAAGTCATTGGTTTTCGTTACGAATACGACCATCATTTCTTTTGTAACGAGGCCATAGCGCACCATTATGTGACGTAACCATCCTTTATGCTTTTCTTCGTTATAAGCGCGAATCCCGTACTGTTCACATATTTTCTTTACAGCCTGAACTACATTATCATTTTCAGCTTGTTGAATTAGGCATCGTTCCATGTCAATAATATCGTGGCTTCGTTTTTGATAAAAGCCTGCTACAAGTCCACCTTCCCGCTCTCCTATAGGGACTTGTGCCTTATTTCGATAATTCCATGGATCATTCATTCCGAGTGTTGGATGAACCTTTACGTTGTTAAGATCTAGCTTCCCAATTCGTACAAGCACTTGTTCTACTTGCTTTTTCTTAAAGTTAAGTTGACCTTCATAACTAAAATGCTGAAGCTGACACCCTCCACATTGAGAGTAGATTGGGCAAGGTGCTTCAATACGATTTTTGCTTGTTTCATATAGTTCAATTAAACGACCAAAAGCAAATCCCTTTTTCACCTTAATCACTTTAATTTTCCCACGTTCATCTGGGAGTGCATTTTCTACAAAAATAGGGAATCCCTCTACTTTGGCAACACCTGCACCTTCGTGAGTTAAGTCTTCAAAGGTTACTTCGTAATATTCATTTTTCATAACGGGTGCTTGTAATTTTGGCATTTTGTTCTTCCTTTTCATGCAAACTAATTTTCTTATTTAATCGTAGTATAATGCGCAATCAAGAAAAAAACCTGGCCTCATTCTGCCAAGTTTCTATTCCTCCATTTGTCTAGCTTTGTCAGATGACATCATCACATCAATATGCTGATAGAGGTTAACAAATTCTCCTGGAAGCAGGCCACCGTATTCACCATCTAAGTTCAACTGCATTTTATCATTATTTGTAACCTTTACCCGATTCGCTTTTGTATAAATAATGTGCTCATCATTTATATGTTCGCCTCTTAAAGCCAAACTAGCGACACGGATAAATTCTGCCAAGTTCGCTTTTTTCAAGATTAATAAATCAAACATTCCATCATTTAACTTGGAATCTGGAGCTAGCTTTTCAAAGCCGCCAACTGAATTCGTTAGTGACACTAGGAATAGCATAATTTCACCCTGAAAAAGCTTACCATCATATTCAATTTCCACTTCAGAAGGACGGATAGACGGTAGCATTTCCATTCCTTTTAAATAATAAGCAAGCTGCCCGACCATTGTTTTTAGCTTACTAGGCACTTCATATGTAAGCTCAGTTAAACGACCTCCACCTGCAATATTTATAAAATAATGATCGTTTACACGACCGATATCAATTTTTTGAGGCTCACCATTTAATATCACCTCAACTGCCTGAATAACATTGTTTAATGGAATCCCAATCGCTCTTGCAAAGTCATTAGTTGTTCCAACTGGAATGACTGCAAGTTGTGGCCTTTCTACAAGCTCAGCTATTCCATTAACTACCTCATTAATTGTCCCATCTCCACCTGCTGCTACGATCAAATCGAAGCCCCGCTCACCAGCAACCTTAGCAGCTTGAATTGCATCTCCTTCACAAGTTGTTGCATGGCATGACGTTTCATACCCAGCTTGTTCAAATTTTTGCAATACCTCTGGTAAATGCTTTTTAAAAAGCTCCCTACCTGAAGTTGGATTATAGATAATTCTTGCCTTTTTCATCCCCATCATCCTATTATCTAAAGAATGTATTTTGCATATTTACACTACCGAGATAGTATAAGAAAAGCGCAAGGCGCCCGCCTATCGGCGACAAGCATAAGGCGAGTAGGAATAGAAGGTGCACTATACCTTCAATTCCTACTTGACTTATGACCTCGAGCCGATGGCGCCTGGAGCTAGACACCAAAACTAAGTACAAAATTTTATACTTTCTTAACCGATAAAAAATATAAACTAATGCACTCACCATATAGACTCTGCAATAAGCCAAAATTTTATGGTGGTTAAGCAATAACTTTATTCAATATGTACAAGAATCGCAAATATTAGTTATATCAATAATGTGCCCAATTTAAGAGACAACAAAACTTCTTTTCCGTTAAATGCCCAACTATTATTATCACCATGTTTTTAAAGAAAAGTAAAGTTTTTAATTATCAATTTCACCAATTGTTCTTTTTATAATGTTTCTTATCCCCACAGAACGAAAGATTACTTTTTAATTGTTATGAATGGAGAAAAGCACAGAAGTAATCTGAAAACTTTGCTAAAATAGGAGAAAAGGTAATTTTGAGCGGAGGCTTATTATGAGTATGTTTAATCAGCAATATATTAGAGGTATAAAACTCAAAAAAGACGAGGTTCCTTCATTCAATATCTATCCTTTTACTTTACCTAGCATTAAGTCCTTAAATGAACTATCCCTTCACCCTAACGTAACCTTTATTATTGGTGAAAACGGTATGGGTAAATCTACATTATTAGAGGCTATCGCGATTTCAATTGGGTTTAATCCAGAGGGAGGATCTTTGAACTTCAATTTCACAACATATGATTCTCATTCAAACCTCGAAAATTACCTCAGTATAACGAAAGGGGTAACGAAGCCAAAAGATGGCTTTTTCCTTCGTGCGGAAAGCTTTTACAATGTTGCTTCAAATATTGAAGAATTAGACAATGACCCAGAATCGGACGGACCGCGTATTATTGACTCCTTCGGTGGAGTATCACTTCACGAGCAATCACATGGGGAAGCCTTCTTCGCAACTTTTACAAACCGTTTTCGGGGTAACGGTATCTATATTTTAGATGAACCAGAGGCAGCCCTTTCGCCATTAAGACAATTATCCATGTTAACAAGGATTAATGATTTGGTGAATGAAAACTCACAATTTATAATTGCTACACACTCGCCAATTATTATGTCCTATCCTAAAGCGAAAATTTTAGAACTAACAGAATCAGGTATCAATGAATCAAGGCTCGAGGATACAAATCATTATTCGATTATGAAGCAATTTTTTGATGATAGAGAGCGATTAATCCATCATTTACTAAAGGAATAATTATTAAAGGGTTCGTCTTCGACCAATGCTACTAGCCACTAGACTGAGCTAAGCACTTATCAAGAAAAAAAAGAACCCTACTTAAAAGAAGTAGAGTCCTTTATCATTTATATAGTAAAAATCAATGCTATAAGTACGGATTGTATTTCATCTTAAAAAAATAAATTTAATATTTGATAAGTTATTCCTGCTAAAATAGCTGAAATTGGTAAAGTGATTACCCATGTTATAACAATTTTTCGAGCTACTCCCCATTTTACGCCTTTTACACGTTGAGCAGAACCAACCCCCATAATAGCAGAAGAGATAACATGAGTTGTACTAACTGGGAGGTGAATAGTAGTTGCCCCGAAAATAATTAGTGCTGAAGCTAGATCAGCGGCCGCTCCATTTACCGGACGGATTTTCATAATTTTACCGCCAACTGTCTTAATGATTTTCCATCCACCGATGGACGTACCAATTCCCATTGCAGTCGCAGCTGAAAGACGAACCCACATCGGAATATCTGAAGATGTTTGGTAATTAGCAGCAATAAGCGCCATTGTAATAATCCCCATTGCCTTTTGAGCATCATTTGTTCCGTGTGTAAATGATTGTAGAGCAGCTGTCCCAATTTGAAATAACCTAAAACCTTTATTAGATTTGTATAAATTCGTTCTTCTGAATAGAACAGCAAACAGACTCATCATGACAAATCCAAAAGCTAGAGCTAAAAATGGTGAAATAAGTAGCGCCTGAAGGATTTTGATAAATCCATTCCAATTCAGGATACCAAAACCTGCTGCTGAAATAGCTGCACCTGCTATAGAACCAATTAACGCATGGGAGGAGCTACTCGGTATACCATAATACCATGTGATAAGATTCCAAGCGATCGCGGCAATAAGAGCCGCTAAAATGACAACTGAACCATTATCAAGTGCAAAAGGATCCACAATATCCTTTGTTATCGTTTTAGCTACACCGGTAAAAGTTAAAGCACCGACAAAGTTCATTACAGCAGCCAAAATAATCGCTTTTCTTGGTGACAGAGCACGTGTAGACACAGAAGTTGCAATAGCATTTGCTGTATCGTGAAACCCATTGATAAAATCAAATGCTAACGCACAAATAACAACTAAGATTGTTAGTAATAGAAGTGTATCCATAATTATTATTAACGCTCCCTTATGCGTTACGCATGATAATAGTTTCGATTGTATTCGCTACATCTTGGCAGCTATCTGTAACTTTCTCAAGCATTTCATATATTTCCTTATGTTGCATGATTTTAATAGGATCTTTTTGTGTAGCAAATAAGTTTTTAATTGATACCCTTAAAAGCTCATCACTTTTTGATTCGATATCCTTAATTTTGATTGCATGTGCTCTCATATCAAGCAATTTCTTGTTTGATAATAATTCCATCGCTTTAGTAACTTCGATAGTACTATCATAAATATAAGCTACAAATTTATCGATGTGCTCATCAAATTCTGTAAAAGAGAACATTTCATAATAGGCTACACATTGCTCTAAGCCATCTAATATATCGTCCATTTTCATTGCTAACTGTAAAATATCTTCGCGTTCAATTGGTGTAATAAAGGTCTTATTTAAATCAACAATCAACTCATGTATGTAAGTATCGCCTTTACTCTCATAGTTTTTCATTACTGATGCTATTTCTTTTAGATCACTAACATTTTTTACTTTTAGATCAATTAAATATTTTGCAGATTCTTCTACATTTTTAGCAACCGTTAAAATCTTCTCAAAAAACACATCTTTTTTTGATCCAAACACCATTAGAAAACCCTCCATAGATTCTATCTATTTTTTTCTTCATCCAATGTCTTATTTTATTGCATTTTGTCGAATTTACAATATATTTATATAAAATTTACAAAACCTTTACATTAGGGTTTTTGGTTTTGATTATTTTCCCAAAAATACGGTTACTCATACATGCGTTTTATAGGCAAAAAAACAGAGGCTTTTACACCTCTGCTAAAATTATCGATTCGATTAATCATTATATAATTCACTTCTAGTTTTTAACTCCTCAAACAAATGGGTAATAATAACCTTTAAAACGGCATATCCTGGGACCGCCAAAATAATCCCGATTACCCCAAATAGATTTCCTGCTGTTAGGATAACAAAGATAATCGTAATTGGATGGATATGAAGATTTCTCCCCATAATTTGTGGAGAAATAAATTTCCCCTCTATTAGTTGGACAACTGTCCAAACAATAATTAGTTTTAGTAGCATGATCGGTGAAGTAACAATCGCGATAATTAATGCTGGAGTAATCGCAATTGCAGGTCCTAAATAAGGGACAATACTTGTAAAAGCTGCTATGAGAGCTAACAAGGAAGCATACTCAAGACCTATAATTAAAAAACCGATAAATAATAAAAACCCGATACAAAAACTGACGATAATTTGTCCCCTAATATAAAGGCTAATACTATTATTGATTTCCTTCATAACATCAAATGTCTGGCTACGAAATGACACTGGCAATAAACTTAAAATATATTTAGGCAGTTTTTTTCCGTCTTTTAATAAATAAAACAAAATGAATGGCATGATAATTAATGCTAAGATGAAGTCCTTGACTGCTCCTACAAAAACTCCAATTCCCATCCATGTATTGTTTACAATTTTTGAAACCTGATTAGAAATATTATTTGCTAGATCAGGTACATTAATATTTAATGTTTTTTGGGCCTCATTAACAAACTGACTTCCAACAATCTGTTCTATCAATTCCTCTACATCTTTCGTATATTGTGGAAAGCTATGAACTAAACTCATAATTTGCTCTCGTAAAAAAGGGATAACAGATACAATTAAAATGCTGATTAAGCCAATAATAATGAGATATAACAAAAGGATTGAATAGACCCTTTTAACTTTTAATTTTTCAAGATAGTTAACAATTGGATTTAACAAATAATAAAGCACTGTTGCCATCATAATAGGTAAAAGCACTGTTTTAAACAGAACTTCTAATGGTGTAAAGATAAACGAGACCTCTCTAAAGATTAATATATTTATTCCAATTAATAATAAAATCATTAAAAAAAGCACAAAACGATTATTTAATATTAGCTTTTTAAATATCTCAGCTTTTGGATGACGTGAATTTTCCATCAACTTTCCCCTCTCAAATACTCCAAAACAATAAGAACTCCATATCGAAACATGAGCCTTCGTATTTTAAGTTACATATTAATAGTACCTTTAATTTCGCAATGTTGTAAATCACTTTGGGCACCTTAAACAATAAATACTTTATTAATTTACTTGAAATTTTCCAGACAACTCTGAGGCTTATTCATATCATGTAACATAATCCTATGTTATAATCATATTATGTAACATAAAGGGGTAATTTTGAATGAAAACTGTAGAAGCAATTAAAGATGAACAACAAATTCTTTCTATTAAGTCATATTTAGAGTGTCGCTCACCCCGTGATTACTGTTTGTTTATGCTCGGCATAAATACAGGTATTCGAATCCATGATTTATTACATTTGCACGTAAAAGATTTTATGACCGAAACTGGTGAATACTATCATTACCTCCAATCGTCGGTACACACAAATCCTCCGGTATACCTTAACTTACAAGTTCGTAACGCATTAAAATCCTGTATTTTAGATGGGTCACTAGATTTTAACGATTACCTTTTTAAATCTAGAAAATCCAACGATCCAATTACCCGCCAGCAAGCCTATCGAATTATTAATGAGGCCGCTAAACAAGCAAGAATTAACGAATCAATTGGGACACACACGCTTCGCAAAACATTCGGATACCATGCCTATCGAAAGGGAATTGCAATCTCTCTCATTCAAAAAAGACTCCAGCACTCCACCCCATCGGAAACACGACAATATATAGGAGTGACAACCCAATCCGCAGTACAAATCAAGCTTGACGTAAATCTATAGAAAGTGAGTTGATGTATATGTTTGCTGATATTTTACACACAGACACATTTATTTTACTAACAGCCATTCTATTAATAGCAGGAGTGTTAACAACAAAATTTTCCGCAAGGCTAGGCGTACCTGCCCTTGTCTTATTTATGATGGTTGGTATGGTAATGGGAAGCGACGTATTAGGTATTATTTATTTTGATAATGCAAGTACTGCCCAAATGATTGGTGTCTTTGCACTTGTTGTTATTCTATTTGAAGGTGGACTTCAAACAAAATGGAAAACTCTTCGCCCTGTCATAATTCCCTCCCTTTCCCTTGCAACAGTTGGTGTTCTTTTAACATCTGGTATTGTTGCCGTCGCAGCAAAGCTTATTCTTGATCTAGGCTGGCTTGAAGCAATTTTGTTTGGAGCCATTGTTGGTTCGACAGATGCTGCAGCGGTATTTGCTGTGTTAAAAGGACAAAATATTAATGAACGAATTGGTACGACATTAGAGGCTGAATCAGGGTCAAACGATCCTATGGCCGTATTTTTAACAGTTGCTATGATTGAAATGATTACTATTCCTGAAACTAGCATCATAACGATGATCGGTTCGTTCTTTGTCCAAATGGGTCTTGGTGTATTATTTGGTTTTATCGCAGGTAAATTAGCAGTTAAAGCATTAAATAAGATAAACCTTGATTCTAGTGGTCTTTATCCCATTTTCGCCATCGCCTTTGCCTTACTCACATACGGAATTACAGCTTTCATGAACGGAAGCGGACTTCTTGCAGTGTATGTATTAGCTATCATTATTGGAAATGCAGAAATTGCTTATAGACATTCAATTTTCCGCTTTTCAGAGGGCTTTGCATGGATGATGCAAATTTCAATGTTTGTTATATTGGGACTTCTCGTCTTCCCATCTGACCTATTCACTTGGGATATTATCTTTAAGGGCATCTTAATTTCAGCGATTCTTATGCTTATAGCTAGACCAGTCGCCGTCTATGTGTCAACGATAAAGATGAAGTTTACAAATAAAGAATTAGTCTTTCTTTCATGGGCAGGTTTAAAAGGAGCAGTACCAATTGTACTTGCGACTTTCCCATTATTAGCAGATATTGAAGGTAGCCAACTCATTTTTAATGTTGTATTTTTCGTCGTTCTTACTAGCTGTTTAATACAAGGAGCAACCGTTACGAACTTAGCTGACAAACTAGGATTAACTGGTCCTAAAAAGGCTACGCCCATGCATTCACTTGAGCTTGTATCTCTTGGAAAAGTAAATACAGAAATGATTGAATATGAAATTGATTCAGACTCAAACTTAGTAGGTAAAACACTTCTTGATATTCCATTCCCAGATGGTACGTTAGTTAACGCAATCATTCGAAATGATCAACTCATTACCCCAACCGGAAACACAAGGATTAAATTAGGAGATTTTCTCTATATCCTTGCATCCAAGAGCAGTAAACCAAAGTTAAAACAAATTCTTCAAGAGAAACAAGATCAAATAGATGAGGAAACTAGTAATTCCTATCAATCTGTATAAAGATTAAAACAATATCTAAAAAAAGACGTTCCATTAAAGGAACGTCTTTACCTACAATCTTTACACTTTTTGAACTTCTAAATATTGAATATGGTGTCCATCAATATTACTAACTTTGAATATAAAACCTTCCTTTTCGACTTCCGTTCCAGCTTTAGCATCGATATTTTCAGTCAAGAACCAACCGCCAATTGTGTCAATTTCTTTATCCGATAAGTTTGTTCCTAGTAGATTGTTTACATCTCCAATTAAAACTTTTCCATCTAAAATAAAATGATTTTCCTTCAATTTACGAATTTCAGGTATTTCATCTTCATCGAATTCATCTCTAATTTCTCCAACAATTTCCTCTAAAATATCTTCAACAGTAACTAAGCCAGAAGTACCTCCATATTCATCAATTAAAATAGCAATGTGAGTACGTTCTTTTTGCATTTTAACTAATAAATCGTGAATGGCTATCGTCTCAATAACACTGATAACTGGATTTATATAGGCTGATAGCTTTAACTCTTTTACACGATCTTGATTCATAACCTTGTCAGTTAACAATTCCTTCATATTCACAAAACCAAGTATGTTATCTTTATCTCCATCATCTACTGGGTATCTTGTATAGTTTTCTTCTCTTACAATATTCAATATTTCATCAAGAGAATCATCAATCGATATACTCACCATTTCAGTACGAGGAACCATTATTTCTTTCGCAATTCTCTCATCAAATTCAAAAATGTTGTTTACATACTTTAACTCTGTCTGATTAATTTCTCCACTCTTGTAGCTTTCTGATAATAAGATACGAAGCTCTTCCTCTGAATGAGCTAAATCATGCTCTGAGGCAGGCTTTAATCCAAAGATCCCAACAAGCAAACGAGCCGAACCATTAAGCAACCAAATAAAAGGATACATAATTCTGTAAAACCAAATAATTGGAACAGATAAATACAAGGTTAGAGCCTCAGCCTTTTGAATAGCAACCGTTTTAGGAGCTAGCTCACCAACTACTACATGCAAAAATGTTACGATCGCAAAGGCTATTCCAAATGATAAAATGCTTGCAATTGATTCATTCAAATGAAAGTATTCAAAAATAGGATGTAACAGCTCTTCAAACGTAGGTTCTCCTAACCAACCAATTCCTAAAGCAGTTACAGTGATCCCTAATTGACAGGCTGATAAATACTCATCTAAATGAGATACTACCCTTTTAGCAGAAACTGCACCTTTTTTCCCTTCAGCAATAAGTTGATCAATTCTAGACGTACGTACTTTCACAATAGCAAATTCTGTTGCTACAAAAAATGCAGTGAAAGCTATTAATAAAGCAAGTAAAAATAAGTTTATCGTGGCCAATGAGTAGTCTTACAAGAGTAAGACCTACACCTCCTATTATTGTTAAATAAGTTTTAATTGATTAATAGTAGCAATGTTTGTATTAACGAAAGGCTTTCATGAGATATTTGCTTTTTCATCTCTTCCTGACTTTTTGGATCATTCCTATCGAGATGGGTAAGAATTTCAGATACATCATTCTCTAGCCCTCTAATTCTCAATCTTAATTCGTGAACATCTATTTCCTCCGCATCTTTCTCTAACATTTCTTTTTTTATTTTGTCTAAAGACATTCCCTCTGCTTTGCACTTTTCAATATAGTGTAGACGCTCTATAGCGGATTGATCATAGTACCGATAATTCGAAGCAGAACGTTCTGCCTTCAACAAACCTATTGTTGTATAATAGTCAATTGTTCTTTTCGTCACGTTAGTAATTCCAGCTAATTCACCGATTCTTAGATTCTCTGCCCCATGTTATCACCCCAAAACCAAAACGTTATAGTTTATATTAACAGTTTAATAGAATCTAAACAAACTTTCAACTTATTAATACCTTTTAATAGGCTCTGTTAAACTTGGTTGTGATTTCCGAGACATGCGTTCACTTTCTGCCGGCCGTCAAGGAGCCTCCTTTGTGTTTTGCACCATTGGGTCTCCCTTGGACTCGCACACTCGAAGGAATTTTACGTATCCGCTACAAAAGTGCAAAAAATCAGCAGTTAGTCATTACAGGCCAGAGCCTGTTAATATATAACCCAAAATTAAAAGCAGTGGACTTTAAGTTCCACTGCTTTATCAGGCTGACAGGCTACTTTAAACTATTAACGTTTTTGAATTTCTTCCATCAACAACTTATTAACCATTGGTGGATTGGCTTGTCCTTTTGTCGCTTTCATAATTTGACCAACTAAGAAACCAATAGCCTTTTGCTTGCCATTTTTAAAATCGTCGACAGATTGTGGATTTGCATCTAAAGCGTCTGTAACAAATTTACGAAGTGTTTCATCATCAGAAATTTGAACGAGGCCTTTTTCTTTTACGATTTTTTCAGCGTCTCCGCCATTTTCAATAAGCTCCTTGAAAACCTGCTTTGCAATTTTAGAAGAAATGGTTCCGTTTTCGATGAGTTTGATCATACCAGCTAATCCTTCTGCTGTAAGAGCCACATCCTTCAGCTCTTTACCTTCAGCATTTAAGTATGCTGATACTTCACCCATGATCCAGTTAGAAGCCTGCTTTGCTTCCGCCCCAGCCTCTAGAGTTTGTTCGAAGAAGTCGGACATTTCCTTTGTCATCGTCAATACTTGTGCATCATATTCAGGTAAACCGAGCTCATCAATATAACGTTTACGACGATCGTCTGGAAGCTCGGGAATGGACGCGCGAATTCGTTCCTTCCATTCTTCATCAATATAAAGCTCAACAAGATCTGGTTCAGGGAAATAACGATAATCGTCAGAACCTTCTTTTACACGCATTAAGATCGTCTTTTTTGTGGCCTCATCATAGCGACGCGTCTCTTGGTCAATCACACCACCTGAGCGGAGAACCTTTTCTTGACGTTTTTCTTCATATTCTAAACCTTTTTGTACAAATGCAAATGAGTTTAAGTTTTTCAGCTCTGTTTTCGTACCAAATTCTTCTTGCCCTACTGGACGAAGTGAAATATTAGCATCACAGCGGAGTGAGCCTTCTTCCATTTTACAGTCAGAAACCTCTGTATATTGAATAATAGCTTTTAGTTTTTCTAAATAAGCATATGCTTCTTCAGGTGTACGAATATCTGGTTCAGATACGATTTCAATAAGTGGTGTACCTTGACGGTTGAGGTCAACTAATGAGTAGCCGTCACCAGAGTGGATTAGCTTACCAGCATCCTCTTCCATATGAATACGTGTAATCCCGATTCTTTTCGTTTCACCGTTTACTTCAATATCAATCCATCCGTTTTCACCAATCGGCTTATCAAATTGAGAAATTTGGTATGCCTTTGGATTATCCGGATAAAAGTAATTTTTACGATCAAACTTTGTTTCAGTGGCAACTTCACAATTTAGTGCCATACATGCTTTCATAGCGAAGTCGACAACCTTCTTATTCAATACTGGTAAAACACCAGGATAACCTAATTCGACAACAGTTGTATTTGTATTAGGTTCCGCTCCGAAATGGTTTGGTGCACTTGAAAAGATTTTTGATTCTGTTTTTAACTCAACATGGACTTCTAGTCCGATAACCGTTTCATAATTCATTGGTTTCTCACCCCTTACAGTTCAGGTTTTGCTTTATGATGATCTGTTGCTTGCTCAAACGCATGGGCAACTCGGTAAATTGTACTCTCGTCGAAATGCTTACCAATAATTTGTAACCCAAGTGGTAAACCATTGGATAAACCACAAGGAACTGAAATACCAGGTACACCTGCTAGGTTCACTGGGATCGTTAAAATGTCATTTGCATACATTGTTAACGGATCTTTTACATTTTCACCAATTTTAAATGCTGGTGTCGGTGTTGTTGGCCCTATAATAACATCGTATTTTTCAAAAACATCTTCAAAATCTTTTTTAATTAATGTTCGAACCTTTTGAGCCTTTTTGTAGTATGCGTCATAGTAACCAGAGCTTAACGCAAATGTGCCAAGCATAATCCGGCGTTTTACTTCATCACCAAATCCTTCTGCACGACTTTGCTTGTACAACTCAATTAAGCTTTCTGCATTATCAGAACGGTGACCGTAGCGCACACCATCAAAGCGAGAAAGATTTGCAGATGCTTCTGATGAAGATAATAAATAGTAAGTAGCAAGAGCATATTTAGAGTGTGGTAATGATACCTCTTCCCATGTTGCTCCTTGTCCTTCTAACACTTTAAGTGCATCTAGAACAGATTGCTTTACTTCTTCCTTAACACCTTCACCAAGATACTCTTTTGGCACGGCAATTTTCAATCCCTTTACATCACCAGTTAATGATGAAAGAAAGTCTGGCACTTCAACATCTGCCGATGTAGAGTCCATTTCATCAACACCAGAAATTGCTTGTAAAAGGAATGCATTATCTTCAACATTTCGTGTAATTGGTCCAATTTGATCTAAAGAAGATGCAAATGCTACCAATCCAAAGCGTGAAACACGACCATATGTAGGCTTTAACCCAACAACTCCACAAAAAGCTGCTGGCTGACGAATCGACCCACCTGTATCAGAGCCTAATGAAAAAGGAACTTCACCTGCTGCAACCGCTGCTGCTGATCCACCACTTGAACCACCTGGTACTGTTTCAAGATTCCAAGGATTTCTCGTTGGTTTGTAGCCTGAGTTTTCTGTAGAAGAACCCATCGCAAACTCATCCATATTTAATTTACCGATTGTAACAGCTTCAGCATTTTGAAGATGTTTAACAACGGTAGCATCATAAATAGGATCAAAGTTTTCTAGAATTTTACTTGCACATGTAGTCCGCAAACCCTTTGTAACAATATTATCTTTTATTCCAATTGGCATACCAACTAATAAGCCAAACTCGTCACGACTACCTAATGCTTCATCTAATTCCTTCGCATATGTACGTGCGTTTTCCTCATTTAAAGTTAAAAACGCGCCAACTTTGTCGTCTACCTCTTGAATACGATTATAAGATTCATCAACTAGTTCAGAAACTTTGATTTCTTTTTTATGTAAAAGTTCTTTTAATTCTGATATTTTATGATCAAAAAGCGCCATGCTTGTCCCTCCCTTATTCTAGAATTGATGGTACACGAATATACCCATCAGCATGATCTGGAGCATTTTTAACAACCTCTTCGTTATCTAATCCCTTTTTCGGAATATCCTCGCGCATAATATTTTTCATATCTAATACATGTGACGTTGGTTTAACATTTTCAGTATCTACTTCATTTAGTTGCTCAGCAAACGTGATGATTGCATCTAACTGACTAGCAAAAAGCTCCGCATCCTCTTCATTAATTGATAAGCGTGCTAAATTAGCTACGTGTTTAACTTGATCAGTTGAAATTCTTGACATATCCTTTCACCTCCACAAAATCGTTCATTCACAATACTCTGATGATACCAAACTAAGGACTATTTAATCAACAATTCCTAAGAAAAGCATATAACAAGCCAACTTAAAGCTATTGTCCTCCTTCAACTAACTATATAATTTCCAACTTTTACTTTAGATACAAAAAAAACATCCTTCCTCTAAATAAATAGAAGAAGGATGTTTTAATTCTATATTAGGATTTTTTCAATTCTTCTTTAAACATATCAAACTCATTTTGGACTTCTTCTGAAGGCGCCTTTCCTATTAAACTTACAATCATAATTGCAATCCATGCAAATATGAATCCTGGTGCTAGCTCATACAGATCAAAAATTCCACCTGTAAGATTTGACCAAATAATTACTGTTACAGCACCAACAATAATTCCTGCCAATGCACCATTTCTCGTCATACGCTTCCAGAACAAGCTCAAGATTATTACTGGACCAAATGCAGCACCAAAACCAGCCCAAGCATAGCTTACTAGTTCCAGAACTTTACTATCACGATCATATCCTAGTAGGATAGCAATAACCGCGATAACAAGTACTGCAATTCTACCTACGAGCATTTCTTCCTTTTGTGTTGCCTCTTTTCTAAAAATTGCTTTATAAAAATCCTGTGTTAAAGCACTTGAAGAAACTAGTAACTGAGAATCCACAGTACTCATAATTGCCGAAAGAATGGCTGCAAGTAAGAAACCAGCTACCCATGGGTTAAATAACACTTGTGAAAACATGATAAAGACAGTTTCTGAGTTCTCAAGAGGAGTTTCAGCAAAGTAAGCAATTCCCGAAAAGCCGATAAAAATTGCTCCAAATAGTGAAATAATCATCCATGTCATCCCAATTAAACGCGCTTTTGGAATTTCTTTTGTCGATTTGATTCCCATAAAGCGAACTATGATATGAGGCTGACCAAAATACCCTAGGCCCCAAGCTAGTAGTGAAACGACTCCTATAAACGTTGCACCTGTTGTTATATCTAGATAAGATGGATCAATATTTCCGACCTTTTGTATTGTTTCACCCCAACCACCAAGTTCATATATAACAGTAATTGGTATAATAATTAGGGCTAATAACATTAAAATCCCTTGAATAAAGTCAGTCCAGCTTGCAGCTAAAAACCCTCCAAAAAACGTATATGAAAGAATAACGGCTGCTCCAACCCATAAAGCTAACGTGTAATCCATTCCAAATGAACTTTCTAAAAGAACCGCACCACCTACAAGACTTGACGATGTGTAGAATGTAAAGAATACAAGAATAACAATAGCAGAAACTACTCGAAGAATCTTTGAACCGTCACGAAAGCGATTTTCAAAAAAGTCTGGTACAGTTATAGAATCATTTGCAACTTCAGTATATACCCTAAAGGGTTTAGCGATAAATTGCCAATTCAAGTATGCACCAACTGCTAAACCAATTGCTAGCCATGCTTCTCCCATTCCACCAAGATACATAGCACCTGGTAAACCTAGCATTAGCCATCCACTCATATCGGATGAACCCGCACTTAAAGCAGCAACTCCTGCACTTAGACGTCTTCCACCTAATACATAATCAGATAAATTACTTGTCATTTTTGCTGCAATTATCCCGATTACTAACATTCCTATTAAATAAATGATAATTGCTGTTAATGTTGGCAAATTAATTTCCATTATTAATTATCTCTCCTTTCAGTAAAGTATGTTACAAGTGACAATAAAATAAGCAATGGCATTGGTACAAATAACCAAAATATAGTTGCTCCTGTTAATGCATGTTCCATCGATGCTTCACCTCCTAAATATGCTATCAACAAATCCTTATGCAAGCTTATGCAATTTCATGATGATTAACCATAATAGTTTAGTAGGTTGACGATGCCCACAAGACGTTTACAATCGTAACACAATATGACAGACCTCACAAATTTACTCGTTCATAAATTATTCTCAAATGTATATTTATTCATAAAAACGTATCGATTAGACACTATATCCTATTATTCATTATATCTATTCATTTAAATTCATAAAATTAAGTTTGCATTCTCCTAAAAAATCAGCTTGTTTTTTTGCAGAAGTTTGTCTTTTACAAGAAAAAAATCCAAAGTAATTTCGCTATAAAACTTTTTTTATTTTCTTCATTTATTTTTCTCGTAAACTTAATTGGAGATGATTTGAATTTCTAGAAGATTCTTCTGAAACATGATAAGATGTACAAAATGAATCATTGTCAGGAGTGGACTTTGTGAAGAAATTTTTGTTCGGCTTTGGAGGCTTTTTAATCCTTCTAGGTGCAGCCGGAATTATAAATCATATTTCAATGGCCATAAAGGCGGTACAAGAAGAACAGGAAATCTATGGGGGATCCATTCCCTTCATGATTCTTCAAATGACTGGTTCAACCATTGGACCTTACATATCATGCATAATTGGCGGAGGAATGATCATCGCCATTACACTCTTCCTTAATGAGTATCAAAAGCGTAGCGAGCTAACATCCCAATTAATTCAAGCACTCACTGAACAACGGTCGATTCAAAGTGAGAAAAAAACAGATAATCACAATTCAACTCGCGAGGATTACAAAGATACAAACACTAAGGTCATCAGTACTACAAAAACCGATGTTGAACTCTCTGTAGATCAGGATGATGAACGGTATTTTTGGAAGGGTTAATAAGAAAAGCGCAAGCGCCTTGTTCAGACCCGACAAGCATAAGACGCAAATGAATAGAAGAGTTCTTTGTCTTCAATTCATTTGTGGCTTAGACCCAAGAGGGTCTAAGCGCTGGAGCTAGACCACCAAAACTAAGTACAAAATTTTATACTTTCTTACCTTTAAAAAAAGGAATAAAGGGACTGACTCAAAATTTAGTCAGTCCCTTTACTGTTTATAGCATTTCAGACGTTGTTTTTGCCTGCATATGCAGCAGTAGATAATCAGGTCCCCCTGCTTTTGAATCAGTCCCAGACATATTAAAACCACCAAATGGTTGATAACCTACAATAGCTCCTGTACAGCCACGGTTAAAATAGAGATTTCCTACATGAAAGTCTTCTCGAGCCTTTTCTATATGTGAACGATTATTTGTTAAAACAGCACCTGTGAGTCCAAATTCTGTATTGTTGGCAATATCAATTGCATGATCAAAATCTCTCGCCTTACAAAAGGCAACGACTGGGCCAAAAATTTCTTCTTTCATAATTCTGGCATTTTCACTAACATCTGCAAAAATGGTCGGCTCGATGAAGAAGCCTTGTGAGTTATCACCATTCCCTCCAGCGACTAATCTCCCTTCCACTTTACCGATTTCAATATAGCTTAGTATTTTTTCATAGGCAGCCTGATCAATGACAGGACCCATATAAATCGTTGATTCCTTTGTATTACCAACTGTTAGATTCTTTGTGATTTCCACAACTCGAGTTAACACTCGATCATATACGTCTTCAAGAATAACAGCGCGAGAGCATGCAGAACATTTTTGACCTGAAAATCCAAAAGCAGATGCGACAATTGATTGTGCTGCTAATTCTAAATCAGCAGATGAATCAACAACAATCGTGTCTTTTCCACCCATCTCTGCTATAACACGCTTTAACCAAATTTGCCCTTCATGAACCTTTGCAGCCCGCTCATATATCCTTACACCAACCTCACGCGAGCCAGTAAAACTAATAAACCTGGTTCGATGGTGATCAACTAAATAATCTCCTACCTCAGCACCGCTTCCCGGTACATAATTAACGACACCTGGCGGTAATCCTGCTTCCTCTAATACTTCAATAAATTTTGCTGCAACAACCGGTGTTGTACTAGCTGGCTTTAATAAAACTGTATTCCCAGAAACGAATGCAGCTGAAGTCATCCCAGCCATAATCGCAAATGCGAAATTCCATGGAGAAATAACGATACCTACTCCAAGCGGTATGTAGTTAAAACGGTTATATTCAATTTGTCGACTCTCAACAGGAATCCCATCCTTTAAGCTCAACATTTGTCGACCGTAATACTCCATAAAGTCAATTGCCTCAGCAGTATCAGCGTCTGCCTCATTCCAAGGCTTCCCTGCTTCTTTTACAAGAAGTGCCGAAAACTCATGTTTACGTCTCCGAACAATAGCAGCGGCCCGAAACAAAATATCTGCTCTCATTTCCGGCTTAGACTTTCGCCAAGATTTGAACGTTTCATCTGCAATCTGCATCGCTTTTTCCGCATGCTCCCTAGTTGCCTTAGATACGGAACCAATAATTTCTTCCTTATTTGCAGGGTTTATAGAGATGATTTTATCCTTTGTTGCCACACGCTCTCCACCGATAACCAAGTCATAATCGTGATTTAAATAGGAGTGAACAACTTTAAGACCTGCTTCAAACGCATGTTTATTCTCTTCTACTAAAAAGTCTGTAAATGGTTCGTGCTTATAAGGTACTACCATTTTCGAACGCCTCCTTTAAATTTTAAGATAGAGCGTTAAGATCATGACATTTCCTTCATTCAAACTCACACATAAAACTGATCTTGTGTTTGAGCTCTTATGCTTCATTCGTATGCATACCTATTGATAGAAATGAGTATCTTTTCTTTCTAGTTCCTTTAGCGTTCGGTGTTGACTTTAAAAAATTAGCACTGAGGTAAATGTCAAAGCGCTTTTCCAAAGTAAAAGCATATTATTATTTTCTTACAAACATAAAAATGCAAGCTAAGATTTTGTCCTTAGCTTGCATCCTCACCTTACATTTACTTATAAATATGAACAGTTGGCTCTTCTTGGTTTGGCTCTTTCAGTATTAGCGCTTCCTGTCCTGTAGTAGACATAACATTAACTTCAAGTGTTACATAGTCAGGGAAATATTCCATAACCTTACCTGTTACAAACTGTGTAAAGGCGATCACTTCCGCTTTTCCGTAAAATTGCATCGGAATTTCTATATCTAAATAATTTAATTCTCCGTTTTTATAAAAGGCTTTTCCAATTACACCTGTGTAATTAGGGAAAAATTCCTCAACATCAGATTTAAAACGATTGAACATTTGTGCATCATCTCGATAATCACTTGTCGCTTCATCTGATGGAAAGAAATAATAATCCTCATCAATTCCTTCCCACTTACCAAGACTATTACTTCCCGCCTTCACAACCGTTTTCGTTACGAAATTACCAGGAACAATCGAAGATTTTTTTTCTTGTTCATATATCGCAATAACAATTGGAACATTTCCCAATCCTTTTGTGTTTCTTACACGATTAATCACTTGTTGAGCATATTCTTTCCCTTTTGCTAAAAGCTCACTTGTACTTATTCGCTTCTCACGAGCATACCCGTCTTCCTGTTGAAAATAATGAACAGAGTTCATCGCTAGACCAATGACAACTCCACCTAATTCAACTGTATCATCCTCTCGGATTAAATAATTATGTTCAAGAATGTGGGATAAGTAGATCGGATTTTCCGAATGTAATTCCTCAAGATTCCCCTCCTCAGGCAATGCTGGATTTAGCCCGATCTCAGTATATTCTTTCTTTGCCTCTTTCGCTTTTTCTTGTTCATTTTTTAACTTTTCACCGGTTAGCTTTCGATTTAGCCAACCTTGAATGACTTCTCCAGTTAAATATTGACCTTCTTGATATAAATATTTATCAGGAGAAAATGTGTCTTGGGCAACCCTCATTAAACCTGTTTCAAATTCATCAATATCTAAGCGGGTATTTAATTGTTCTGAAACAAGTCCTCTTGCTTCCCCTGGTTTAAATGGCAAAATCATCTTGTAATACGAATCTGAAATATTGTATTTTGGGATAATCGCCTGTTCCTTTGACTCGTCCTCTATTTCCTGCACGATTTCTTCTTGCTCTCCAAAGTTTGGTGCACAAGCTGTTAATACAAAAAAGCTTGTTAACACCATAATTAGTTTCTTTTTCAAGTGATTCCACACCTCTTATTTATTTAGTTCATCAAAGAGCCGAGCTTCGTCCCATATTTCTATATTTAATTCTTGGGCTTTCTTTAACTTGCTTCCTGCTGATTCACCAGCTACCACAAGATCTGTACTTTTACTTACGCTACCGGTTACTTTACCACCAAGTGCTTCAATACCTTCTTTTGCTTCATTTCTTGATAGCTGTTCAAGCTTCCCTGTTAATACAACAGTCTTTCCAGCTAGGTATGAATCACTGTCTTCAACCCTAATCAGCTTTGGTCCCTTGTATGTCGTATTTACACCTAAAGATTTAAGCTCATTTACTAAATACTGCACATCTGGGTTATCAAAATAAGTGACAACTGCATCAGCCATTTTGTCTCCTATTTCATTTATCGCAATAAGCTCATCCTTTGTGGCTTGCTGAAGAATTTCAATTGTTTCAAATTCTTGAGCTAATGTTTTTGCGGCTTTAGCACCAACATGGCGAATCCCTAAACCAAACAATAGTCTTTCAAGTGAGTTTTCTTTTGATTGTACAATTGCATTTAATAAATTATCGGTAGATTTTTCTCCCATTCTCTCAAGCTCGAGAAGCTGATCTCTCGTTAATCTGTATAAATCTGCAACATCCTTAATTAATCCTTCTTGAAACAATTGTGCTACAACTCTTTCACCAAGACCATCAATGTTCATTGCATTCCTTGATACAAAATGAATAAGACCTTCTTTAATTTGAGCCGGACATTGTGGATTAATACAACGAAGGGCAACCTCACCTTCAATACGAACTAGCTCACTTTCACAAGCAGGGCAATGTGTAGGCATCGAAAAGGTTTGTTCTTCACCAGTGCGCAGATCTATTAGCACATTGACAACCTCAGGTATGATATCACCTGCTTTTTTGACAACAACCGTATCACCAATTTTAATATCCTTTTCTCTAATTAAATCTTCATTATGAAGTGAGGCACGTTGAACAGTTGTCCCCGCAACCCGAACTGGCTCTAATAAAGCTGTTGGAGTAATGACACCAGTCCGACCTACACTTAATTCAATATCCACTAGCTTTGTCATAACTTCTTCTGCTGGAAATTTGTAAGCAATGGCCCAACGTGGACTCTTAG
This sequence comes from Metabacillus sp. KUDC1714, assembly GCF_014217835.1. NCBI lineage: Bacteria > Bacillati > Bacillota > Bacilli > Caryophanales > Bacillaceae > Metabacillus > Metabacillus elymi. Next base: position 2,321,918 of record NZ_CP055263.1, on the reverse strand, counting down.
CAGTAAACCCAAGCTCTTCCTGTTGAGCGAGAGAATCCACCTTAATAACGATACCATCAATATCGTAAGATAAATTTGCTCTTTTTTCTTGAAGATCTTCTATGATGGTGAGGACTTCTTCAATCGTTTCACATTTTCTTCGTTCTTGATTTGTTTTAAATCCTACTTCTTCTAGTAGATCTAGTGCTTCACTATGTTTTTCAACACCTGTTCCACCTAAATCTGCAATACTGTATACAAAGATATCTAAATTACGCTTTGCAGCTATTTTAGGGTCTAGCTGTCTAATGGAACCAGCTGCAGCATTACGTGGGTTTGCGAATGGCTCTTCTTCAAGTTGTAATCGTAATTCATTCAACTTCTCAAAGGACTTTTTCGGCATAAATGCCTCACCACGTACTTCAAAGGACAATTCCTTCTTCAATCTAAGTGGAATGGAGCGTATCGTTTTGAGGTTTTCCGTAATATCCTCACCTGTTGTACCGTCTCCTCGCGTAGCACCTTGTACAAACAGTCCATTTTCATATCTTAGAGAAACCGCTAAACCATCAATTTTCAATTCAACAACATATTGAACATCGTCACCTACAGACTGTTTTACTCGACGGTCAAAATCACGTAAATCAGCCTCATTAAAAGCGTTACCTAAGCTTAGCATTGGTGTTTTGTGAACAACCTTTTGAAAAGCAGCTAACACAGTACCCCCGACTCTTTGTGTCGGGGAATCTGAGGTTTTCAATTCAGGAAATGCTTCTTCAAGCTTTAATAGTTCCTGCATAAGGCGGTCATATTCAGAATCAGGCACGCTTGGTTTATCTAAAACATTGTATTCATAATTATAAGTGTTAATTAGCTCATGGAGCTCGCGAGCTAGTTTATTTGCTGATTGTTTATCCATTCAGATGTCCAATCCTTTCTACCGAACTATCTTCTCTTTAAACACGATTAATTGGTGCAAATTTTGCAAGCAGACGCTTTATTCCAACAGGACTTGGGAACGCAATATCTAATTCCTTTCCTTCCCCTGTACCTTTTACACTTACGACAGTACCAATTCCCCACTTTTTATGTTCAGCTTTATCTCCAACAGCCCAAGAAATTCCGTCCCCGCCAGTTGAAGCGGCAATAGGTTTTGCAACTGGTGGGCGCTTTTCAAGACGACGACCTGAATTAAAAGCAGAGGTAAGGGTAGAAGGAGAAGTAGATTTCTTTACTTCATTTAGATTCTCAATCAACTCACTTGGAATTTCAGAAATAAATCGTGACTCAGGATTCATACTTGTCCGCCCAAACAACGTACGCATTTGTGCATTTGTAATGAACAGGTCTTTTTCAGCCCGAGTAATCCCTACGTAAGCAAGACGACGTTCTTCCTCCATCTCATCCTCTTCCATTAATGAACGGCTATGAGGGAAAACCCCTTCCTCAAGTCCAATTAAGAACACAACAGGAAACTCTAATCCCTTTGCTGAGTGAAGGGTCATTAACACAAGTGCATCACTTTGTTCCTGCTCATCTTCTTCAAGTTTATCAATGTCAGATACAAGTGCTAAATCTGTTAAAAAGGCCACAAGACTTTTATCTTCGTTTTGCTTTTCAAAGGTTTGAGTGACCGATAAAAACTCATCGATATTCTCTAAACGACTTTGTGCTTCAATTGTTTTTTCTAGTTTAAGCATTTCTCGATAACCAGATTTCTCAATGATCTCTTCGGCGAGCTCCGTAACAGATAAATAATCCTGCATATTACCAAGGTTTCGAATCAATTCACGAAATTCAACTAAAGCGTTTATAACTCTTGCACTAACACCTATTTGTTCAATTTCATCTAATGCTTGAAATAAAGATAAATCATTGTCTATTGCATAATTAGCTATTTTATCAACAGATGTCGAACCAACACCACGTTTTGGTACATTGATGATACGAGCTAAGCTAATATCATCATCTGGGTTTGCAATTAATCGTAAGTAAGCGAGTAAGTCCTTAATCTCTTTACGATCATAGAACTTAATGCCTCCGACGATTGTGTAATTTAGATTTGATTTAAGTAATACTTCCTCAATAATCCTTGATTGTGCATTTGTTCTATAAAGAATTGCAATTTCTGAAAGCTTTCTTTGTCCTGAATCTACCAGCTGTTTGATTCTCCCTGCAACAAATTGCCCTTCTGCTGCTTCACTATCTGCACGATAGTACGTAATCTTTGCCCCTTGTTGATTTTCAGTCCAAAGCTTCTTCGGCTTACGATTTGAATTCCTTTTAATAACCTCATTTGCAGCCTCTAAAATTAACTTCGTTGAACGGTAGTTTTGTTCTAGCAAAATTACATTCGCTTGAGGATAATCCTTTTCAAAGGAAAGGATATTCGCAATATCTGCACCACGCCAGCGATAAATTGATTGATCTGAATCACCTACAACACAAAGGTTTTTAAACCGTGAGGCCAAAAGCTTTACTAACATATATTGAGCTCTGTTCGTATCCTGGTACTCATCAACATGAATATATTGAAATTTACGTTGATAAGATTCAAGCACTTCAGGTACACGTTGAAACAATTGAATGGTTGTCATAATCAAATCATCAAAATCAAGAGATTGATTTTTGCGTAGTTTCTTCTGGTATTCCCTGTATACATCACTAACCATTTGTTCATAGTGACTGTTAGCTGATTTATCATATTCCTCTGGTGTTATCAGTTCATTTTTCGCACTGCTGATTGAACCTAATAAGCTTCTTGGCTCATATTTTTTAGGATCAAGGTTCTTTTCTTTAAGCACCGTTTTAATAACCGACAATTGATCTGTCGTATCAAGAATAGAAAAGTTACGATTAATTCCCATTCTGTCACTATCTCTACGCAAAATTCGAACGCACATAGAGTGAAAGGTTGAAATCCAAATTTCATCAGCACCAGGTCCTAAAATCCGTTGAATTCTCTCTTTCATTTCACGTGCTGCTTTATTTGTAAATGTAATCGCCAAAATATTCCATGGAGCAATTTGTTTTTCAGTCATTAAATATGCAATCCGATGGGTTAACACACGGGTTTTACCACTACCCGCACCCGCCATGATTAATAACGGACCATCCGTTGTTTTTACTGCCTCTTGTTGCATGTCATTCAAACCTGAAAGTAATTGATTTGATAAGAATTGCAACTTCTTCACCACCTTAACAAACATATGTTCTATTTTATCAAAAGATTGAGGTTGAGTTCAAAAAAATTTATTTTACAGCTTCTACTGTTGTTAGAGCTGCCTTTAAATCAGTGTAGATAACATTTCCTACTACTACAACATCAGCAAATTGAGCAAAACGATTAGCTTCTTCTGCTGAAGTAATGCCTCCACCATAGAATAACTTTGTTTTTGTTAATACCTTCTTAGTTTGTTCAACTACTGCTAGATCTCCAAGCATTCCGCTATATTCTAGATAAAAAATAGGGAGCTGGTACATTTTCTCAGCAACTCTTGCGTATGCTGTTACATCATCAAGTGAGAGATTAGTATTTGCATCTGTTAGTGCCGCAGCTTTGCAATCGGGATTTAAAATACAATACCCTTCAACAATTAGCTCGTCCCAATTCATAATTTCTCCATATTCCTTCACTGCTTCATGATGTAAATCAATCATCCATTTTGTGCTTCTGCTATTTAATACTGTAGGGATAAAATATAGGTCAAAGCCAGGAATAATTGATTCAGCTGTTGATACTTCTAAAACACAGGGAATAAGATAGCGACGGATCCTAGACATTAAGTTCAAAACATTTTCTTCCGTAATATTATCGCTTCCCCCAACAATAATACCATCTGTTCCAGATTCACAAATTTTCTCTAAGTCCTCATCACTTATTACTTTATCTGGATCGAGTTTAAACACATGTTTCCACTCGTTAATATCATACATGTAGGATTCCTCCATTCAAAAACATCCATTTCATTATTATAGCAAATAACATGGAGGCAAAAAACTTAAATACGGATGATCCATTTCGCTTTCATCAAAATGAAATAAAAAGGCGTAGACAAACGCTGTTTTTTACTAAGGAGGTTTTCCTTATAAAGTGCATATCCTTTTATTATTTACTTTTACACAAAGAAAAAGCACCGATATCCTCGGTGCTTTCCAAATTTATTCGGTTGGTTCCTTCTGATCGTGCACTCGTTCTAATGCCATTGTATAGGCATCATTCCCATAATTTAAACAACGTTTTACACGAGAAATGGTTGCAGTACTCGCTCCCGTTTCGGTTTCTATCTTATGATAAGTATATCCTTCTCGCAGCATTCTCGCTACTTCAAGTCTTTGTGCAAGCGATTGGATTTCATTTACTGTACAAAGATCATCGAAGAATCGATAACATTCTTCTAAATCTTTTAATGACAAAATAGATTCAAAAAGCTGATCAAGTTCTTTTCCACGTAGCTTCTCTATTTGCATATACATTCTCCTTTTACTATTACGATTGAATTAGAAATGCTTTCTCAATGTCTGGAACTACATTTATCCACGTTCTTCCTGGTACAAACTTTATAAGTTCTCCATCTTTTACAGGGAGAATTCTACCATCACGGTTTTCCCATTCTACTTCTTGCATAAGTCCATTTTGGAAAAGTAAAGCTTTTCCTCCAGAAGTTAAATTAATTCCCCGTCTTCCATAATTATCGATAGCATTATGTTCCATTTCAACAACAAACACATTTGATAGTTGGATCGGCTCTTCACTTTCTAAATCAACCGTTTGTTCATTATTACTAAATCTGCTATAACTTTGTTTAGTTTGATTATACTCATATGTCGCATGCCATGTTTGAGAGTTGTCATATTTAATAACAAAATTGTTTACAGGTTCACCTTTTAAATTTACCACTTCTTCCTCAGAAAGAAACTCAAAAGGCTCAACTTCAGCGGTTATTTCATAATGATTGTCCTCTGCACCCTTCGCTATATTTTCGCTTGAAATATAGGAATTATGGGGAGGCTTTCGATGATCAGTTCTCCAAAATAAAGTACCATCATAAAATAATCCATTTAAATAATCCGCTTCGCCTGCTTCAAGCTTTTCTTTAGCAGTAGGACTCCAACCATGACTAATATAAAGTGCATCAAAGCCTTTACTTAAATCAACATAATATTCTCTTGCACTTCTTACAGGTCCGATTATGTCAGGTACTTCGCTTTGAAAGATTGCTAAAAATCTTGTAATACTTCCTTCTGAAAGAACTTCGTACACAACATCAGCTTTATGAAGGCCTGATTGTGGTCTTGCACTTGGATGATTATTTATCATAACAGCTATCGGACGTTGGTTTAGTTCAGTTTCTTCTGCTTCTACTCCAGTGAGCGGGTAAGTCACTTTTTCTTCAACTTCAGCAGCAACTGGCTTTTCTTCTTTCTGATTAGAATCTATATTTTCAACTGAACGTTGTTCTTCCTTATTACTGCAAGCGCTTATTATTATAAGCATTGAAAATATAGCAATTGAAAATTTTCCTTTAAACACAAAAACACAACCTTATCTACTTTTCCACTTTTATATTTTAACGCATTATCGATGGAAAGAGTACCGTTTTTTTCATTACGTCAAAAATACCTCTAGGTGTTATTCTAATATATGGTAAATGCGTTGAAGACAAGAATAACAAGGAATAAACAGGATCATCGAAGCCATACCCTCTTTCTTTTAATAGAGTGTTCAACTGATTCTGTTTTCTCATAACCTCTTCAAGCTCCTCTATTGAAGCGCTTCCATTTATCTCTAACGGCATTTCAAATGTAACATTTCCATTCTCAGTCAACACAATTCCTCCGCCGATCTCCTTCATTCGAGTAAAGGCAGCAAGCATTTCAGTTTTATTTTTACCAATGATAATGATATCTCCAGTTGTGGAATAGGAACTTGCAAAGCCCTGTACCTGTTTGGAGAAACCTTTTATCACTGTATTTACTCTCCATTTTCCATTACGGTCAATTAAAGCTAGAAAGCTTTCGTCATGTATTTCGGATAGCTCATTAACAGAGCTATCGATTGTAATCGAGTACGGCTCCATAATAACAGCATTCCTCATCTTCATCCCAAGAGGCATTGAAAATTGTAAATCATCTATTGTTAGATCCCATTTTATATCTGCTGATTGAATACCATATTCAGCCCATTCAACAACTTCTTTATCCTCCTGACAATGACCCTCTTTTAGAACCCATGTTCCTTTTGCCATAACAGAAGATGGGTCAGGTTTGTCAATACTATCTAAAATATTTAGAGTAGCAATTCTTCCTGGAGCAATAACACCTATTTGCTCTTCCAATTGGTAATATTTCGCTACATTGAATGCTGCCATATTATATGCATCAATTGAAGGAACATTGCAATCTAAAGCTATATCTATACAACGATTAATCATTCCATTTTCATAAAAAGTAGGGGTTGCCCCATCAGTAGTATAATATAAATGATCATATGTTGTTAGTCCCTCATCCTGTATCTCCTTAAGAAGGATTGCGAGATCTGGACGAATTGATGAATGTCTTAAGGCAGCAGTATACCCCATTTTCAGACGGTTTATCACATCTTTACCTGTCATAGATTCATGATCACTGTCAACACCAAATAGTTTCATTTTCATTAAAGTATTATCTGAAGCTCCTGGAAAATGTCCTTCTATCCGTTTTCCTCTTCGCTTAGTTTCTCTTAGCCAATATAAAATCCAGTCATCACCATCTAGTAGCTTTGGCCAACTCGTTAATTCTCCTCCTTGAACAACAGATTTATGCTCTAACCACGTTTTAAGAAAATCATGGGAGAAAATTTTATCCTCACCATGTACCTCTGTTTGCAAATCAAATCTAGCCCACCAATAAAAGTGATATGGTAATTTCCCCATATCATCCAAAAACGTAAGCGCTTTCTTTTTCTCGTATTGTAAAAGAAAAAAAAGATTATCACCTATAAATGATGTTGTACCTGTTTGCGATACATACTTTGCTAACGTATGGGGATTATATAATTGAAATGGATGAGCATGTGGTTCAATGTATCCTGGCACTACCACTTTGTTTGTACAATCAATCATTTCGGTTTGATTTGTATACTCTGGTAAATTGTCTCCCACATAGACAATTCGATCCTCGACTATCCAAATATGAGCTTTAACCCATTGACGCAAGTAAGAATTAAGATAAGTTGCATTTTTTAAGACAATAGTTGGTGCACATTTGTTTGATAAAACATCTATTTGTTTTCGGATTTGACTAATTTTCCATTGAAATTTTCTCTCGGGCATAAAAAACCCTCCAATTTTAGTTACTAACTTAATACTATGTTAACATATGGAATTTATTAACGCATTAAAGTTTTATTGCATTTTTATGACAATTTTAGGGAGGTAAATTTGATGCGACCAAATATAGGCATCGTCAATTCTTTAATACGTATTACATGTGGCCTGTCCATACTAGCTTGGGCTACATCTAGATATTGTAAAAAACCTTGGAGAGATTCATATTTAATTGTTATCGTACTTGGGGCAATGAAGGTCGGAGAGGGAATTCTACGTTTCTGTCCAATCACTTATATGTTTGAAAATTCTAATGGATATTTCTTTGACGACGAAGAGGGCTATGAAGAAGATGATGAAAAGATTGTATTTAATCCATCGTAATTATTAATCAAAATGGGACTGGCTTAAAAAGCCAGCCCCTTATTTATTCATCTTGGAGGTGTTCCCATGTTTTTTGAATATTTAACCGATATGTCGTTTATATTGATAGCATTAGTTGGCGGGATTATTGCGTTATTATTCGTTTATATTAAGAAACGCCGTGCTTAATAGCTTTATTACCGATATCTTTACGATAGAAAAGAGCTGGTACTGCTATTTTTTCTACTAGCTCATACGCATTTTCTTGAGCTTCGCTAATCGTATCACCATATCCTGAAACAACAAGTACACGACCACCGTTATTTACGAATTGATCCTCAACCTTTTTTGTTCCAGCATGGAAAATAACTGCTTCATCGTGTTTTTCTGTCAGTTGGCCAATAGCTTGTCCTTTTTCGTACTCGTTTGGATAGCCCTTCGAAGCGAGTACGACTCCTAACACAGCTTTAGAAGTCCAAACAAGTTCAACAGGTTTGTCGTCAAGGATTGCTAAAAGTGATTCCACCAAATCAGATTCTAATCTTGGAAGAACAACCTGTGTTTCTGGATCACCAAAACGTGCATTAAATTCAATTACCTTTGGACCATCTGTTGTAAGGATAAGTCCAGCATATAAAATCCCTGTAAAAGAACGTCCTTCGCTCACAAGTGCTTTTGCTGCTGGCTTTAAAATTGTCTCAACAGCTGTATTAACAACTTGTTCAGAAATTTGTGGTACTGGTGAATAAGCCCCCATACCACCAGTATTAGGACCCTCATCATTGTCATAAGCACGCTTATGATCTTGAGCGATCACCATCGGATACACCTTCTCACCTTTAACAAACGCCATTAAAGAAAATTCTTCTCCTGCAAGAAATTCCTCAACAACAACTGATGAAGAAGCGTCTCCAAATTTTCCATCCTCAAGCATTTCAGTTAGACTGTCAATCGCTAAGTCAATTGTTTCAGCAACAGTTACTCCTTTTCCAGCAGCTAATCCATCTGCTTTTATAACAATCGGAGCACCCTTTTCTTTTACATATGCTTTTGCTTCTTCTAAATCTGTAAATGTTTGATAGTCTGCTGTTGGAATGTTGTATTTAAACATGATCTCCTTAGCAAAGTTTTTGCTACCCTCGATAAGAGCTGCCTCTTTTCTTGGCCCAAACACCTTTAAGCCTGCAGCTTCAAAGTCATTTACAACTCCATTTAATAACGGTACTTCAGGACCAACAATTGTTAAGTCGATGTTTTTTTCCTTCGCAAATTCCAATAAGCCGTGATTATCTGACTCACTTATTGATACCCTTGTTGCAAGTTCATCCATACCATCATTACCTGGTGCAACAAAGACTTCTTCTACAAGGTTACTTTGTGCAGCTTTCCATACAAGTGCATGCTCACGCCCGCCTTGTCCAATTATTAGAACTTTCATGTTAACACCTCTTTATATGTTTAAAAAATTATAATTCTTGTACTTTGGATAAGCGCTTTGACATCCAGCTCCAGCGCCTAGCGCCTAGTGAACTTCACACTCCTTATACGCTAAGTCAACATCGAATCGCTTACGCTCTTCGTGTTTCCTTTATCTCATACGGAGTGCTCTTGTTTCTCGTCGCTGATCAAGGCGCTTGCGCTTTTGTTCTTAATGTTTAAAATGACGTACTCCTGTGAATACCATTGTGATTCCATATTCATCAGCCATGCGGATTGAATCTTCATCACGAATTGATCCACCAGGTTGGATGATAGCTGTTACACCAGCTTTTGCTGCTGCTTCAACTGTGTCAGACATTGGGAAGAATGCATCAGAGCCAAGTGCACTACCTTGTGCTTTTTCACCAGCTTGCTCGATAGCAATTTTCGCTGATCCTACTCGGTTCATTTGACCTGCTCCAACTCCAACTGTCATTTCATCCTTAGCAAGAACAATTGCATTTGATTTTACATGTTTTACTACTTTCCAAGCTAGTTTTAGATCCTTCCACTCTTCAGGAGAAGGCTCGCGCTTCGTAGGGATTGTCACCTCAACATCATCAAGAGACAGTATATCCTCATCCTGTACTAATAATCCACCATGGACAGATTGAAGCTGTTTTTCTGGTTTTGAAAGTGCTGAAACATCAATTGTTAAAATACGAAGATTCTTCTTTCCTGTTAATACGTTTAAAGCTTCCTGACTGTAAGAAGGTGCAATCACAATTTCAAGGAAGATTTCATGAAGCTTTTCAGCTGTTGCTAAATCAACCTCATGGTTCAAAGCAACAATGCCACCGAAAATCGATGTTTTATCAGCTTCATAACAACGTGTAAATGCCTCAAATGTCGAAGTTCCAACACCAACACCACATGGATTCATATGCTTAACGGCAACTGCAGCTGGTTCTGTAAATTCACGGACAATTTGCAATGCTGCATCAGCATCTTTAATGTTATTAAATGAAAGCTCTTTACCATGCAACTGTTTCGCATTTGCGATTGACGCAACTGGTACGAAAGGCTTCTGATAGAAAGTTGCTTTTTGATGAGGATTTTCTCCATAACGAAGAGATTGCTTTTTCTCGAATGTATATGTGACTGATTCTGGGTCTTCTTCACCAATCGTGTTTGTTAAAAATTCTGCAATTAATGCATCATATGCTGCTGTATGTCTAAATACCTTTGCAGCAAGACGTTGCTTTTGTGCTAATGAAACCGCTCCAGATGCTTTTAATTCCTCTAAAACAACACTGTAATCTTGTGGATCAACTAAAACAGTTACATCTTCATGGTTTTTAGCTGCAGAACGTAGCATTGAAGGACCACCGATATCAATATTTTCAATTGCATCTTGGAATTTAACATCCGGTTTTGAAATTGTTTCTTTAAAAGGATAAAGATTCACAACAACCATATCGATTGTTTCAATGTTATTTTCCTTAAGTTGATTCATATGACTTTCATTGTTACGGACAGCTAGTAAACCACCGTGGATATTAGGATGAAGCGTCTTTACACGTCCGTCCATAATTTCTGGAAATCCAGTAACCTCAGAAATACCAATTACATTCAAACCGTTTTCTTCTAGTAATGATTTCGTTCCACCTGTTGAGATGACTTCAACACCTAACTCTATTAACTCTTTAACAAAAGGAACGAGATTTTCTTTATTTGACACACTAATAAGCGCGCGTTTGACTGTCATTTCATTCACCTCTTAGCTTTATTTTGACACTAACTCCCCGATCACCTTTGGATACAAGGCATGTTCAACTTTATGAATTTTATCCGCGATTGTTAGGGCAGTATCTTCATTTGTAATTTCAATTGCTTGCTGAGCAATAATTGGTCCAGTATCCATACCAGCATCAACAAAATGAACTGTAACACCGGTTACTTTAACACCTGCATGAAAAGCTTGGCCAATAGCATCTTTCCCTGGAAAAGCCGGCAATAAGGAAGGGTGAATATTCACGATTTTATTTGTATACGCACCTAGCAATGTAGAACCAATTAACCTCATATAACCAGCTAGAATAACAAAATCAATTTGATGTTTTTGTAAAGCAGCTAAAATTTCACTTTCAAATTCATCTTTTGTTTTAAATTCCTTTGGGACAAAACAAAAGACTGGTATACCAGCTGATTTCGCACGGTCTACTACGCCTGCTTGAGGTTTATCACAAACAACAAGACCAATTTCCGCTTTCACTGCACCGAGCTGTATTTGATCAAGTATCGCTTGAAAATTGCTGCCATTTCCTGATGCAAAAACGGCTATTTTCTTCATCGAAGCGCGCCTCCACCGAACGAAACGCCAGATCCTTTTGTCACTCGGCCAATGATATATGCCTTTTCACCATTTCCTTCTAACTGCTGAATGACGTCATGTAATAGCTCTTCTTTAACAGCTAAAACAAACCCAATTCCCATGTTAAAGACATTGAACATATCTTCACGGCTAAGCTCGCCTTTTTCTTTGAGGAAATCAAAAATTTCTGGGAATGGCCATGAACCATAATCAATTTCAGCACCTGTTCCTTCAGGAAGCATCCGTGGGATATTTTCAATAAATCCGCCACCTGTAATATGTGCCATACCGTCTATTTGGGATTTTTTAACAACATCAAGTACCGGTTTAACATATATTCTTGTTGGTGTTAATAAAACTTCACCTAAGTCTTTAGTAAATGGTTCATATACAGTTTTTAAATCAAGTTGTTGATCCTCTAGAAGAATTTTACGAACTAATGAAAATCCGTTGCTGTGTAAGCCACTAGATGAAAGACCTATTAAAACGTGTCCTGGCTTAATATTTTCTCCAGTTACAATCTGATCTTTTTCAACTACTCCAACTGAAAAACCAGCTACATCATATTCGTCCTCTTCATATAATCCAGGCATTTCAGCAGTCTCTCCACCGACTAATGCACAACCAGATTCTTCACAACCATCGGCGATTCCTTTTACAATTTGCTCAATCTTTTCTGGAACAGCCTTTCCTAATGCTAAATAATCCAAGAAAAATAATGGCTCAGCACCTTGAGCTAAAATATCATTTACACACATTGCTACGGCGTCAATCCCAATAGAATCATGCTTATCAGCCATAAATGCAAGTTTTAATTTTGTTCCTACGCCATCCGTACCTGAAACGAGAACAGGCTTTTTATAATCTAATTCACTTAAATCAAACATTCCACCAAAGCCACCAAGTCCACCCATTACTCCCGCACGCATTGTCTTGGCAACATGCTTTTTCATTCTTGAAACAGCTTCATAGCCTGCTTCGATATCCACACCGGCTTGTTTATAAACGTCGGACATGTCTGATTCCTCCTCAGCAATCTCTTAAAATGATAAATTTATGTTAAAGTAAGACAGGAATCGAAATGTCGATTCCTATCTGGTTTTGCTTATTATCCAGCTCTAGCACTAAAGCAGAAGTGAACTTGTAACTCCCATACGCTAAACGTGTGCTTTTGCTTTTTCTTATTTACGCCTTCTCATGTGGAAGCACAGTATCTTGATATATTTCTGTAGGGTAACGACCTGTGAAGCATGCTAGGCATTGCCCTTTGGTTTCACCTTCATATGTGCGACCAATGCCCTCAAGTAAACCTTCTACACTTAAAAAGGCTAAGCTGTCTGCCCCAATCATTTGACGAATTTCTTCTACTGAATTGCTTGATGCAATCAGTTCCTCGTGTGTGGAAGTATCAATTCCATAGAAACAAGGATTCGCAATTGGCGGTGAACTGATTCGAACATGAACCTCTTTTGCACCAGCTTCACGAAGCATTGTTACAATTCGTTTACTAGTTGTTCCACGTACAATAGAGTCATCTACCATAACAACTCGTTTTCCCTCAACAACACCACGTACAGCCGATAACTTCATTTTTACACCTTGCTCACGTAATTCTTGTGAAGGTTGTATAAAAGTACGTCCTACATAACGATTCTTAATCAGGCCTAGCTCATATGGGATACCAGTTAACTCAGCAAATCCAATCGCAGCAGAAATACTAGAATCCGGTACACCCGTTACAACATCAGCATCAATTTCAGACTCGACAGCTAAACGTTTACCGAGGTTTTTACGAGCTGTGTGAACATTAATTCCATCAATATTGCTATCTGGACGAGAGAAATAAATATACTCCATACTACAAATTGAACGATTAATATTCATTGAGAAACGCTCAGAGCGAATTCCTTCATCATTAATTATTAACAGCTCTCCTGGTTGAACATCTCTTTCGTATTTTGCTCCAACAACATCAAAGGCACATGTTTCTGAAGCAACGACATAAGCATCTCCCATTACACCGATTGACAAAGGACGCAAACCATTAGGATCTAGCGCAACCATCATTTCTGTTTCAGTCATAATTAAGAAAGCATATGCTCCCTTAATCACTGATAACGCACTTTTGACAGCTTCCTTCATATCCTTATAGCCGCTTCTTCTTATTAGATGTGCAAGCACCTCTGTATCCGAAGTTGTTTGAAAAATACTACCTTGGCTCTCAAGCTGATGTTTAAGCTGATTAGCATTAACAAGGTTTCCGTTATGTGCGAGTGCTAAACTTCCGCTATGTGATTTAAAAAGTAAAGGCTGGACATTTTCATATCCGCCTCCACCTGCAGTCGCATAACGAACATGTCCTATAGCCCCTTTACCAGATAACTGGTTCAATTTACCATTTCCGAAAACCTCGGAAATTAGGCCTAACCCCTTCATGCCTGTTAGCTTCTCACCATCAGTTGTAACAATCCCTGCACCTTCTTGACCTCTGTGCTGAAGACTGTGTAAACCATAGTACGTAATTTGAGCCGCTTCTTTATGCCCCCAAATTCCAAAAACGCCACACTCTTCATTTAATCCCTTGATTTCAGCAAGCATGGGATAGCTCCTTTCCATGCATCCTTCAATTCTTCAACAGATGCATCGACAAGTGATTCATCGTTTTCGTTATTTATGATAAGTTTTCCTGTATCAGTTACTTCGCCAATACAAACCGCATTAACCAGTTGTTCAAACGCTTGTTGACTTTCCTTTTTCACTGAAACAACAAATCTTGTTTGTGATTCACTAAATAATGCAGTTGTTGCATCACCATTAAGTGTTACAGTTGCTCCAAGCCCGTTACCACCAAATAGAGGCTCTGCTAGGGCAACAGCAACTCCACCTTCTGATACATCATGAGCAGATGCTACTGTATTTGCACGGATCGCTTTTGAAAGCTGTCCTAATGTATTTCTTTCCTTCTCTAAATCAAGCTCTGGTGATTTACCAAAGATTTTTCCGTAAGTTAGCTTTTGAAGCTCACTTCCACCGAATTCAGGCTTAGTTTCCCCAATTAAGTAAATAAGATCTCCAGCAGCTTTGAAATCTTGAGTCGTAATATAGTCTGTATCTTCAATTAACCCAACCATACCAATAACAGGTGTAGGATAGATTGCCGTTCCGTTCGTTTCATTGTATAACGATACATTTCCACCAATTACAGGTGTATCTAACACACGACATGCTTCACTAATACCGTCTGCCGCTTTTTCAATTTGCCAGAAAATCTCAGGCTTTTCAGGATTACCGAAGTTTAAGTTATCTGTAATAGCTAATGGTGTTGCACCTGAACAAACAATATTACGTGCAGCTTCAGCTACTGCAATTTGTCCGCCAACTTCAGGATCTAAATAAAGGTAACGAGAATTACAGTCAGTTGTCATTGCTAATGCCTTTTTCGTATCACGAATACGAACAACTGCAGCGTCAGAGCCTGGTGCTACAACTGTATTTGTACGTACCATATAATCATATTGATCATATACCCATTCTTTACTTGCAATTGTCGGTTGGCTTAATAAATTAATAAGCGTCTCTTTATAGTTATCCACTTGAATTGGCGCTACGTCCATTTGTTGGAACTCTTCAAAGTACGCAGGTACTGCTGAAGGTTTATGATAAACTGGTGCTTCTTCAGCTAGTGCATCAACTGGAAGCTCACAAACTACTTCTCCTTTATGGAAAAGACGAAGCATTTTATCGTCTGTAACTTTACCTACTGTTACAGCTTCTAAATCATATTTTTCAAACAGGTCAATGATCTCCTGCTCTCTTCCCTTTTCAATAACAAGTAGCATTCTTTCTTGTGATTCAGAAAGCATCATTTCATATGGCGTCATGCCTGTTTCACGTTGTGGGATAAGGTCTAGATTCATTTCGATACCAGATCCAGCTTTACTAGCCATTTCAGCTGATGAGCTTGTTAATCCGGCAGCACCCATATCTTGAATACCTACTAGAGCATCATTTTTTACGACTTCAAGACAAGCTTCTAGTAATAGTTTCTCCATGAATGGATCCCCAACTTGAACAGCTGGACGATTTTCGCCAGAATCCTCAGTCAATTCCTCAGATGCAAATGTCGCACCATGAATTCCATCACGACCAGTTTTAGCTCCAACATACATAACCGTGTTGCCAACGCCTTTTGCCAGACCTTTTTTAATATCTTCATGATTAATTAACCCAACACACATTGCATTAACAAGCGGATTTCCTTCGTATGAGCTGTCAAATTGGATTTCCCCACCTACTGTTGGAATCCCAATACAGTTACCGTAGCCAGCAATACCAGCAACAACCTCTTCAAACAAATATTTAACACGTGGCGTTTGTAATTCACCGAAGCGTAAAGAGTTTAAGATTGCAATTGGTCTTGCTCCCATAGAGAATACGTCACGAATGATACCACCCACACCAGTTGCTGCACCTTGGTATGGCTCAATTGCTGAAGGGTGGTTATGACTTTCAATTTTAAACACAACCGCTTGATTGTCACCGATATCGACAATCCCCGCTCCTTCACCAGGACCTTGTAATACTTTTTCTCCTGTTATAGGGAATTTCTTCAAAATAGGCTTAGAATTTTTATAGCTGCAGTGTTCAGACCACATAACTGAGAAAATTCCGATTTCAGTGTAATTTGGAAGACGACCGATTATCTTTTCAATAAGGGCAAACTCATCATCACTTACACCCATTTGTCTGTAGACTTTTTCATCTTTTATCATCTGGTTAGTTGGTTCAAGCAGTAGTGACATGAGATTCCCTCCAGTTTTTCACAATTGATTGAAATAATTTTAATCCATCTGCACTTCCTAGTAACTCGTCAACCGCACGTTCAGGATGTGGCATCATTCCTAAAACATTTCCACGTTCATTAGTAATACCAGCGATATCCACTAAGCTCCCATTTGGATTCGTTTCGTACGTAAACACAATTTGATTGTTTGCTTTAAGCGTTTGAAGTGTTTCTTCATCACAATAATAATTCCCTTCTCCATGTGCAATCGGAACGGAGATAATCTCATCTTGTTTATATGTAGACGTAAAAGCTGTCTCATTATTGGCAACCTTTAGATTTACTGGTCGACACATAAACTTTAAGTTCTCGTTTCTTTTCATCGCTCCTGGAAGTAATCCTACTTCTAATAAAATCTGGAATCCATTACATACGCCAAGGACAGGCTTACCTGCTTCAGCTGCTTTTACAACTTCTTTCATAACATTAGAAAAACCAGCAATAGCACCTGAACGTAAGTAATCTCCATAAGAGAAACCACCTGGTAATAAAATTCCATCAAAACCACTTAAATCTGTTTCGTCATGCCATACATACTCTACTTCTTCACCAAGCTCATCTTTAATAGCATGATACATATCAACATCACAGTTAGATCCTGGGAAAACGATCACAGCGAATTTCACTTTGTGACAACCTCCTGTACCTCATAGCTAAAGTCTTCAATCACTGTATTAGCAAGTAATTTTTCACACATTTCACGAACGGCTACATCAAGGTCACGATCTGACTTTTCAATTGTTAGTTCCATATATTTTCCGATACGAACATCTTGAACCTCATTATAAGACATACTGTGTAATGCACTCTTAACTGCGCTTCCTTGTGGATCTAATACACTTTCTCTTAACGTGATATAAACTTTTACTTTGTACATTATGATTGGCCTCCAAGTCTAGTTAAAATCTCTTCATATGCATCAGTTAAGCTACCTATACCTCGACGGAATACATCTTTATCAAATTTTTCATTTGTTTTAATATCCCATAAACGACAAGTATCTGGTGAAACTTCATCAGCTAAAATGATGTTTCCTTCTTCAGTGACTCCAAATTCTAGTTTAAAATCAATTAATCGTACATCACATGATAAAAAGTGAGCCTTTAATACTTCATTTACTTGCTTAGCAAGTGTTTTTAACGTTTCAACTTGCTCCTTCGTTGCAAGGTTTAATAGTGCAATGTGATCCTCAGTAATTAGTGGGTCACCTAATTCATCATCTTTATAGTAGAACTCAACAAGTGTTTCTTTGATTTCTGTTCCTTCTTCAATACCAAGTCGTTTAGAAAGACTTCCAGCAACAACATTCCTAACAACAACTTCAAGTGGGATAATTGTCACTTTTTTCACAAGTTGCTCTGTCTCAGATAGGCGCTTCACAAAATGATTTTCAATATTATTAGCTGTAAGCTTTTCAAATATCAATGTTGAAATCTCATTGTTTAAGCGGCCCTTACCAGTAATCTCTTCCTTTTTCACACCGTTAAAGGCTGTTGCAGAATCTTTATAAGATACTAGTAAGATGTTTGGTTCATTCGTTTTATAAATGCGTTTGGCTTTACCTTCGTAAAGTAACTCAAGTTTATCAGTAATCATGGTAGC
The DNA here is from genome assembly GCF_014217835.1 of Metabacillus sp. KUDC1714. Classification (NCBI taxonomy): domain Bacteria; kingdom Bacillati; phylum Bacillota; class Bacilli; order Caryophanales; family Bacillaceae; genus Metabacillus; species Metabacillus elymi. The sequence continues at coordinate 2,304,031 of NZ_CP055263.1, read as the reverse complement.
CCTCCTAAACAGAATATTGGGAACTTTTAGGCTAGTACGTATTATTTGTAAGATAATCTAACCCTGTAAAGTAATCAAAGTTATAGCAAGGGGCTTTTTAGTAGACCCTTGCTATTTTTTATTGTTTTTATAGACCTAAACGTTCAAAAATTGCATCTACACCTTTTAAGTGATAGTTATAATCAAAGCAATCTTCAATCTTTTCAGCAGAAAGGCGTGATGTAATCTTTTCCTCAGCTTCAACTAGCCCACGGAATGGTACTTGTTTCTCCCAAGCTTCCATTGCTTTAGGTTGAACAAGGTCATAAGCCTCTTCTCTTGTCATACCTGTATCAATTAAAGCTAGTAATACACGTTGAGAATAGATTAAGCCTTGTGTGCGGTCCATATTACGCTTCATATTTTCAGGGAAAACAGTTAAGTTCTTCACAATGTTTCCGAAACGATTTAACATGTAGTTTAATGCAATTGTTGCGTCTGGTAAGATAATACGTTCTGCAGATGAGTGAGAAATATCTCTTTCATGCCATAACGGCACATTTTCATAAGCTGTTAACATATAGCCTCTAATCACACGTGCAAGACCTGTCATGTTTTCTGATCCGATTGGATTTCGTTTATGTGGCATTGCAGAAGATCCCTTTTGACCCTTTGCAAAGGATTCTTCAACTTCACGTGTTTCACTCTTTTGTAATCCACGGATTTCGATCGCGAATTTTTCAATTGAAGTTGCTACTAAAGCTAATGCTGCCATGTAATCTGCGTGACGATCACGTTGTAGCGTTTGAGTTGAGATTGGCGCAGGTTGTGTTCCTAATTTCTCACACACATACTTTTCTACAAATGGATCAATATTTGCGTATGTTCCAACCGCTCCAGATATCTTGCCGAATTCAACACCTGATGCCGCACGTTTAAAGCGATCTAGGTTACGCTTCATTTCTTCGTACCAAAGACCAAGCTTTAAGCCAAATGTTGTAGGTTCAGCATGAACACCATGTGTACGCCCCATCATAACTGTATATTTATGCTCTTGTGCTTTATCTTTTAAAATTTGAATAAAGTTCTCAATATCTTTTAAAAGAATATCATTTGCTTGTTTAAGCAAGTAAGAAAGCGCTGTGTCTACTACATCAGTTGAAGTTAAGCCATAATGAACCCACTTGCGCTCTTCACCTAACGTCTCAGATACAGCTCTAGTGAATGCTACTACATCATGTCTGGTTTCTAGTTCGATTTCATTGATACGATTAACATCAAATGAAGCGTTTTTGCGAAGAAGAGCAACGTCCTCTTTAGGAATAACACCTAATTCAGCCCAAGCTTCACAAGCAAGAATTTCAACCTCTAGCCATGCTTTAAATTTGTTTTCTTCCGTCCAAATAGATCCCATTTCTTCTCTTGTATAACGTTCAATCATCTTTTTGCCTCCGTTCTATTTTTGGCCCCATATATGGTTAATGTTTTCTATGTCTTTTTCTATTGATTCACTTATAAGAGTAACATGTCCCATCTTACGTTTAGCAACTGGTTCCTTCTTACCGTAAAGATGGAGCTTAGCAGTTTCGAGTAACGAGATATGGTCATTGATAATACTTAAATCTTCCCCTAAAAGGTTAATCATCATTCCACTTTGAAGTAATGTAGTACGCCCTAAAGGAAGGTTACACACTGCTCGAATATGTTGTTCAAATTGATCTGTTTCACATAAGTCAATTGTATAATGACCAGAATTATGTGGGCGTGGAGCTAATTCATTAATGAAAATGTCTCCATCTATTGTTAAAAACATTTCTACCGCAAGTGTTCCAACAAGTTCGAAGCTATTTGAAAGCTTTATTGCTAACTTTTGTGCTTTAGTTATGATCTCTTCTGTAACTCTTGCAGGTACAATGCTTTGATATAAAATATTATCTTTATGGATATTTTCAGCTACTGGGAATGTCTTTGTTTCTCCATTGACAGATCTCGTGACGATAACTGAAATTTCTTTATCAAAAGGAACCCATTTCTCTAAAATGCATGTTCCAAGTAATAAAAGTTTTTTTGCTTCAGCTAAATCTTGTTCTGTACGAAGTACAACCTGACCCTTTCCATCGTAACCGCCTCTACACGTTTTTAAGACACTAGGATATTGAAGTAGCTTAATTGCATCTGTTAGCTCTACTTCATTGTGAATGATCTGATACGGAGCTACTACACATCCTGCTTTTTCAATTGCTGCCTTTTCTGTTTCACGATCTTGTGTAAGCAGCAATAATGAACTTTTCTGAGGCAAATATGCATTTTCCTCTAACCAAGTCAAAGCAGTATAATCTATATTTTCAAATTCATAAGTAATAACATCACTAATTTCAGCAAGTTTTTTTATTGCATCCAAATCATCATAACTTGCTGTAATCTCTATATCAGCAAGTTGGCCACATGGGCAATTTTCTGTTGGATCTAATACTGCGATACGATAGCCAAGTTGTCTTGCAGCGATCGCCATCATTCGCCCAAGCTGTCCACCACCGATAATTCCTATAGTCTGACCTGGAAGGATTCTTTTACTATTCAAGTTCATCACTGCTCTCTAGGACCTTTATACGAAGCTCTTCTCTTCTAGTATCAAGTTTGTCAGCTAAACTTTGATCTCCTGTTGAAAGAATTTCAACTGCAAGCAATCCAGCATTCGTTGCCCCGGCTTTACCAATAGCAACTGTTGCTACTGGGACTCCTCCTGGCATCTGGACTATTGATAGTAATGAATCAAGACCATTTAATGCCTTTGATTGAACTGGAATACCAATAACAGGTAGTGTTGTTTTCGCTGCAACCATTCCCGGTAGATGTGCTGCACCACCTGCACCAGCAACAATTACCTTTAAACCTCTATTTCTAGCATTTTCCGCATATTCAAACATGTAATCAGGAGTACGATGTGCAGAAACTACCTTCTTTTCATATGGTACGTTTAGCTCATCTAATATCTCACATGCATGCTTCATTGTTTCCCAGTCAGATGTACTTCCCATAATAACCCCAACAAGCGGCTTCATCTTTTCCCCACCTTTAGATTACTTACTTTGATACAAATGGTTATTCTATACAAACACAAAAGGCTCGATACCTGTACTTTCTCCTTTTATAGAGAAAGTACAGTATATCGAGCCCGGATTAATCATTTTTCATCCGAATCGTATATACGTACACTTTCCCTCATAGTCCGATGATTTACGGTCAACGGGTAGAAACTTCTGGGCCATATTCCCAATTTTATATGAGGTTATCGTTATCGCTTATTTACATGTATTATCTTAACAATGAAGACTATCAATGTCAACGTAAAATCGAACGATTTATTTTATTAGTATGTTAATGTTCGTCTTTTACAGCAATTTCCCTTCAAATACGATCATCCTACCACAAGGTACATGTTCAACGATATTATCTCGAATCTCTTCCTTGAAGATAGGCTGCTCCATTCTTCTAACTGGAAAATAGCCCTCTTGACGCATTCTATCTAAACAGTCATCAATGGTTTCGTTATCTTCAACAATAAACTTTTGCTTTTTAGGCTTAGTAGTCATGCCTTAATTCTCCCTTTCCGTACAGCTTTCACCCAGAAGCCACCGTGAATCGTTTTTGGTTCATAGGCAATAATAAACGCCTTAGGATCTAGCTCTTTTATTGTTTGATAAAGCTTAAGCTCATATTTTCGTGGAGTAAGAATTTGCATCGATAAACGATCACCTTCTAATCCATTTGCCATCCAATTTGTAACTCCATATCCTTTTTCCCGCAATTGCTTTGGCAAGTCCTTATCATGTTCTGTTGTAATAACATTAACCGTAATATAACCCAGAGCTAGTTTCTCTTCTATTTTCATCCCTACTATAACACCAATCCCATATCCTACTGCATATGCAATTAAGTTTTGAATCTCATTTAAGTTATCAAGCACCAAGCCAAGACCAACAACATAAATAACAACCTCAAACATACTTATGAATGCAGCTAAATAACGCTGACCTTTTAACGTTAAAATCATTCTGATCGTAAAAAATGAGACATAAACGATATTAATGACCAAAATGATTATAACCATAGTAATGCTGTTGTGAAGCAACACAACTCCTCCTCAGATAACAATAAAGTAGGCTATATTTTACTAAAATATTTTCACTGATACAATGGGTCAAAGTTAATCTTTTGAAAAAAGTTACGATGCTTAAGAATACTAATATGATTTCCTAATAATTACTGAATATTCAGATATGTAAAGTGAAGAAAAGATATTTTAAAATAACTAAATGCACATAAACTTATTAAACTCTATAAAAGGTATTAAATAAAGACCTGTAAAAATGTCACTGTTCCTAATCATATTTTTAAGGCTTTACAACCAATAACCCAGTTCTTTATAATCTTCCACCCAATGATTATCTTTACACATCAAACCTTTAACTTAATTAGAAAGGAGGATATTTTCTAAATTTTTTCAACGTAATAAAAAAAGACCAGTATCTCTACTGATCTTTTTCTCTCTTACCTGGCAACGTCCTACTCTCACAGGGGGAAACCCCCAACTACCATCGGCGCTGAAGAGCTTAACTTCCGTGTTCGGCATGGGAACGGGTGTGGCCTCTTCGCCATCATTACCAGATAATTTATGAAATTGAAAGGATATTCCTTCAAAACTAGATAACGATTCACAATTCAATTCACTTCATTTAACGCTTTTATTAGGTTAAGTCCTCGATCGATTAGTATCTGTCAGCTCCACACGTCACCGCGCTTCCACCTCAGACCTATCAACCTGATCATCTTTCAGGGATCTTACTAGCTTACGCTATGGGAAATCTCATCTTGAGGGGGGCTTCATGCTTAGATGCTTTCAGCACTTATCCCTTCCGCACATAGCTACCCAGCTATGCCTTTGGCAAGACAACTGGTACACCAGCGGTGCGTCCATCCCGGTCCTCTCGTACTAAGGACAGCTCCTCTCAAATTTCCTACGCCCACGACGGATAGGGACCGAACTGTCTCACGACGTTCTGAACCCAGCTCGCGTACCGCTTTAATGGGCGAACAGCCCAACCCTTGGGACCGACTACAGCCCCAGGATGCGATGAGCCGACATCGAGGTGCCAAACCTCCCCGTCGATGTGGACTCTTGGGGGAGATAAGCCTGTTATCCCCGGGGTAGCTTTTATCCGTTGAGCGATGGCCCTTCCATGCGGAACCACCGGATCACTAAGCCCGACTTTCGTCCCTGCTCGACTTGTAGGTCTCGCAGTCAAGCTCCCTTGTGCCTTTACACTCTACGAATGATTTCCAACCATTCTGAGGGAACCTTTGGGCGCCTCCGTTACATTTTAGGAGGCGACCGCCCCAGTCAAACTGCCCACCTGACACTGTCTCCCAGCCCGATAAGGGCTGTGGGTTAGAATTTCAATACAGCCAGGGTAGTATCCCACCGACGCCTCCACCGAAGCTAGCGCTCCGGCTTCTCAGGCTCCTACCTATCCTGTACAAGCTGTACCAAAATTCAATATCAGGCTACAGTAAAGCTCCACGGGGTCTTTCCGTCCTGTCGCGGGTAACCTGCATCTTCACAGGTACTATAATTTCACCGAGTCTCTCGTTGAGACAGTGCCCAGATCGTTACGCCTTTCGTGCGGGTCGGAACTTACCCGACAAGGAATTTCGCTACCTTAGGACCGTTATAGTTACGGCCGCCGTTTACTGGGGCTTCGGTTCAAAGCTTCGCTTACGCTAACCTCTCCCCTTAACCTTCCAGCACCGGGCAGGCGTCAGCCCCTATACTTCGCCTTGCGGCTTCGCAGAGACCTGTGTTTTTGCTAAACAGTCGCCTGGGCCTATTCACTGCGGCTTTTCCGGGCTATTCACCCTAAAAAGCACCCCTTCTCCCGAAGTTACGGGGTCATTTTGCCGAGTTCCTTAACGAGAGTTCTCTCGCTCACCTTAGGATTCTCTCCTCGCCTACCTGTGTCGGTTTGCGGTACGGGCACCTCTCACCTCGCTAGAGGCTTTTCTTGGCAGTGTGGAATCAGGAACTTCGGTACTATAGTTCCCTCGCCATCACAGCTCAGCCTTATGTGACAACGGGATTTGCCTCGTTGTCAGCCTAACTGCTTGGACGCGCATATCCAACAGCGCGCTTACCCTATCCTTCTGCGTCCCCCCATTGCTCAAATGGTGAGGAGGTGGTACAGGAATTTCAACCTGTTGTCCATCGCCTACGCCTTTCGGCCTCGGCTTAGGTCCCGACTTACCCTGAGCGGACGAGCCTTCCTCAGGAAACCTTAGGCATTCGGTGGAGGGGATTCTCACCCCTCTTTCGCTACTCATACCGGCATTCTCACTTCTAAGCGCTCCACTAGTCCTTACGGTCTAGCTTCACAGCCCTTAGAACGCTCTCCTACCACTGTTCTAAAAGAACAGTCCACAGCTTCGGTGATACGTTTAGCCCCGGTACATTTTCGGCGCAGAGTCACTCGACCAGTGAGCTATTACGCACTCTTT